>NZ_JALJRG010000002.1:0-536196 GCF_024519805.1 Microbacterium sp. Mcb102
AGACACAGTGCTGCTCAACGGCAATAACGGTGCTGCTCAGAAGACCAACTACTCAGTAGGCCGACCCTCCGTAAGCGCTGACATTCCCCTGCGACGATCACCGCCAGAGCCGTCCGTGTAATAGCAAGCCCACCCGAATCACCGCCATGGAAGCCGTTGGTTTCCGCGCCCGGGCCGCCAGCACTGTCTTGGCGCATCAAGGTGAGATGTCCGGTCCAAACGAGGACGCCGTCGACATTGATCGAAACCAGGCGGTTCGTCGATAGAACGAAGTACCGGCACGTCTGTCCGGTCGTCGAGCCTGACGGGCAGAGCTGCCTACCCATCGGCAGGGTGCCGCGGTTGATGAGATGCGCTCGACGTTCGCTCGCCGTCGACGCGTACACACCGACCAGGACCGAAACGCCGACCAGCACGACGGCTCCGATCGATCCGAGCATTCTTTTTCCGCACGTTGCGCGGTCACCATAGCAGCAACGCTGAGCGCAGCGCTGTCCCCTTTTCGGCCTACAGACTCGCGTGTTTGACCTCGATAGGTTGAATGCGTGCGATGAGGGGTCCGGGCGGGCTACGGCCACAGATCACCGAGATTTGCCCGGGCTTGGTTTCCATATACCCGGCCGAATTCGACGTCGGATAGCTCCTCGACCGCCTCTGCTAGAGCAGGCTCGAGCCTGGGATCCGAGCGCACGTCCCCGAGAGAATGGAAACGCATGAGTCCACCAGCGAATGAGCGAAGTCGGAGCCAGGTCGAGGGAGGGGCGAGGGAATCTCCGGTGTCGAGGCGCACATTCATAGCTGCATCGGCTTCCGTACTCGCGGCCGCTGCGGTCGGCACAGAGTTGCTAACCCCGTCACGGGCCTCCGCCGCCGTTACATGGGGATATCCGTTTACGTTCCGTTCAGGGCGTTCGCGTGGATTCACAGGTCAATGGCCCAGTGGCCACGCTGGCATCGACTACACACCCGGCAATGAAACGCCGATTCATGCGGTCGCTGACGGCACGATCATCATTAGCGGAGTGAGCGGCACTGACGGCGCTTACGGCGAGAGCGTCTGGATTCAGCACGCCGACGGCTATCGCACAATCTATGCACATATGACGCCAGGCACGCGCGTGGGCACCGGGCCGGTGAAGCGGGGGGACTACATCGGCCGCGTCGGCAACACCGGGAACTCCTACGGACCCCACCTGCACATTGAGCTCCACCGTAATAACGTCGCCATCGACCCTGACCCGTTCATCAACGACGCGCCGCTCGCCAGCACGACGCCACAACCACCTGAGCCACCTGAGGAACAAATGCCCTTTTACAACCATAAGCAAGCCACGTTGCCGCTCAACTTCGCTGCGAACACTGCCTATTTTGCGACGTTCAACGGTGTCGTCACCACGACTGCTGCCCCCGGCGACACGAATCTCGCCGCTGGGGGTCCCGGCGTGTACGACCTGGACATTCCGATGCATTTCACCGGTCTCTACGCCGACTCGTTCGTAACCGTGAGCCTCGCGGTCCAGACCGTCGCCACGGGGGGCGTGTCACTCTGGTACGAGGAGAAGTTCGAGGGCAACGCGTCCGGCGAGGTTCGCGTCACGCACAGCACGAAACTCGCAGTCCCCGCCGACCGACGGTTGTTCCTACGAGTCACGCCTACCGCCAACGTGACGCTAGAAAAGTGGGGGCGCGCACTCACCAACTACCAAGGAGTGACAGGCTAGCTCGCTCCGTCCAATCGGGGCGCGCAACGCCGATTCTGAATTGAGCTTCTGGCGTACACGTAGCGCGAACAGGTTTCAGCGAACCTCAGAGCTCTCGCGAGCCTGCTCCCGACCTGCCGTGGACCTAGAGAAGATCGCCGCGGATTTGTGGCGATCTTCTCTTTGTTTGATCCGATCTCAGAAGAGCCGACTACGGGACTCGAACCCGTAACCCCCGTATTACAAGTACGGTGCGCTACCAATTGCGCCAAGTCGGCGGATGCCACCAGCTTAGCGATGGCATCGACCCGGCTTCGACCTACGGGGTCGTGGTGGGCGAAGGCGTCGACGTCGCACGCGAGGCATCGCTCGCGACGCTGAGCACGAACTGCGAGAACTCGGCCGGGTCGTCCAGCGCCCCGACGTAGGCCTCGCCGTTCGCGACGATCATCGGCGCTGCCGTCAGCACCAGGTCGTCGGAGCCGGCGAGCGGTCCGTCCAGGGCCCTGGTCGTCGCCTCCTTCGCCCAGCCGACGAAGTCGCCGTCCTCGATGCAGGACCGCACGGCCTTGGCGTTGTCGACGCCGACAGCACCGGCGAGGTTCGCGAGGTCCTCGTCGGAGAGGCCGTCGCTGCCGACCTCGGGCTGGTCGTCGAGCAGGTCATGGTTGAACGCGTAGAACTGGGCAGGCGAGTGCGTGGCGACGCAGGCCGCAGCGGCAGCCGAGCGGAGCGAGTACTTGGTTCCGTTGGAACTGGCGGTGAGCAGGGCGACCGGGTGATAGCTGACCGTGACCGCGTCCTCGCCGATCCAACCGGCGAGCTGTCGGGCGTTTGCACGCTCGAACTCCCCGGCGTCGGGCGACAGGTAGTCGACGTACACGTGGATGTCGACCTTTCCGGACGCCGTCGGCTCCGGCGTCGGGCTGGCCGATTCGCCGGCGTCGGTCGCCTCAGGAGACGGGGTCTCCGGCACCGCGCCGGTTCCCGCGAACGACTCGAGGTCGGTGACGACCACGCCATCCGATTCCATGCCGGTCGGCGTGAGCCGCGGCTTGGTGACCTGGGAGGACACCGCGAGGGTCACCGCGGTGCCGATCGCACCCACCGCGACGAGCGCCACCGCGCCGATGATGATCCGTCGCATGAGACGCGCCCTGGACTGCTGGGCGTGCACTCTCTGAGCCTTCTCCCGTACGGCCTCGCGGGAATTGCGAGGCGTCGGGACGTTCGGCGTTTCGTCGCTCGACATCGTTCCTCTGTGAGTCTCAACGGGGGTCCGGGTTGGCCCCGACCGCCGCCGAGCGACGATCGCCGCTGCGCGCGGCCGAGTTCGATGGTAGTCAGTGAGGCTGAGAAATACCCAGGTACCGCCGTTCATGTCATACTGATCCCGACCCAATGAGGGGTCACGGCGGGGTCACCCGCCGCTTCATCACTACGGATCGTCCGGCACGTACCTGCCGGTGAAGGAGAAAAGACAATGGCATCTGTGACTTTCGACGAGGCCACCCGCCTGTACCCCGGCGGAACCCGTCCGGCCGTCGACAAGCTGAACCTCGAGGTCGGTGACGGCGAGTTCCTCGTCCTCGTCGGTCCCTCCGGTTGCGGTAAGTCCACGTCCCTCCGCATGCTGGCCGGCCTCGAAGAGGTCAACGCCGGCCGCATCCTCATCGGCGACCGCGACGTGACCGACGTCCCGCCGAAGGACCGCGACATCGCGATGGTCTTCCAGAACTACGCGCTGTACCCGCACATGACCGTCGCCGAGAATATGGGCTTCGCGCTCAAGATCGCCGGCGTCGGCAAGGAAGAGCGCGCATCCCGAGTTCTCGAAGCCGCCAAGCTCCTCGACCTCGAGCCCTACCTGACTCGCAAGCCGAAGGCCCTCTCGGGTGGTCAGCGTCAGCGCGTCGCCATGGGTCGCGCCATCGTGCGTCAGCCTCAGGTGTTCCTCATGGATGAGCCGCTGTCGAACCTCGACGCCAAGCTCCGCGTGCAGACCCGTACGCAGATCGCTTCGCTGCAGCGTCGCCTCGGCGTCACCACGGTCTACGTCACGCACGACCAGACCGAGGCTCTGACCATGGGCGACCGCATCGCGGTCCTCAAGGACGGTCTGCTCCAGCAGGTCGGTTCCCCGCGCGACCTGTACGAGAAGCCGAACAACGTCTTCGTCGCCGGCTTCATCGGCTCGCCCGCGATGAACCTCTTCGCGGCCGACCTCGCCGACGGCGGCATCCGCTTCGGGTCCGAGGTCGTCCCGCTCGACCGCGACACCGTCGGCCGCGCGAACGGCAGCCAGGTCACGGTCGGCGTGCGCCCTGAGGACATCACGGTCGGACCGGCCGACGGCAAGGGCCTCCCCGTCGTCGTCGACCTCGTCGAGGAGCTCGGCGCCGACGGCTACCTCTACGGCCACACCGAGATCAACGGCAAGCGCAGCGACATCGTCGCCCGCGTCGACGGTCGCAGCCACCCGAACGCCGGCGAGACGGTCACGCTCGCTGCGAACCCGGGCCACGTGCACGCGTTCGACATCGAGTCCGGCGAGCGCCTGAACGACAAGCCGGTCGTCTCCGCCTGATCGGATCCACAGACGCGGCGCAGGCTGACTTCGGTCACCTGCGCCGCGTCTCTTTCTGTCCCACCTCGACCAGGGAGCATCATGCAGGATTCGCTGCGGATCACCGCCAGCAAGATCGATCCGGGGCTGTTGTCCCTCCCCTGGTCCACGACGCTGGCGAAGTGGCCGTCGGAGCACATCGTGTCGCTCCCGAAGGGGCTCTCCCGCCACCTCGTGCGCTTCGCCGACCTCTCCGGCCGGGTCATCGCCGTGAAGGAGACCACGGCGGAGATGGCCCAGCGCGAATACGACATGCTCGGCAATCTCGCCCGCCTCGACGTGCCCTGCGTCGACCGGGTCGCGGTGATCGCCGGGCGTACGGATGCCGACGGCGAGGCTCTTCCGGCCGCGCTGGTCACTTCTCACCTGCGTTTCTCGATGCCCTATCGCGCGCTCTTCACGCGGGTACTGCGCCCCGACACCGCGACCCGCCTCGTCGATGCCCTGGCCCTGCTGTTGGTGCGGCTGCACAACGTCGGCTTCTATTGGGGCGACGTCTCCCTGTCGAACACGCTGTTCCGCCGCGACGCGGGCGCGTTCGCCGCGTATCTGGTCGATGCGGAGACGGGTGAGCTGCACGAGGAAGGGCTGACCGACGGTCAGCGCGCCTACGATCTCGACCTGGCCCGCACGAACATCGCCGGCGAGATCATGGACCTCGCCGCGGGCGGTCGCCTCGAACACGGTGTGGACGCGGTGGCGATCGCCGACGGCATCGTCTCGTCGTATCGATCGCTGTGGGCCGAGCTCACCGCCCAGGAGTCCTTCTCGGCGGCGGAGACCTGGCGCATCACGGAGCGGGTCGAGCGCCTCAACGCCCTGGGGTTCGACATCGACGAGATGTCCATGTCGACGACCGCGGACGGCACCGTCGTCGAGATCCAGCCGAAGGTGGTGGATGCCGGTCACCACCAGCGCCGCCTGATCCGTCTGACGGGGCTGGACGTCGAGGAGAACCAGGCGCGGCGCCTGCTGAACGACCTCGACGAGTTCCGCGCCCGCTCGACGAAGCAGTGGGCGGACGAGGAGATGTACGCGCACGAGTGGCTCACCCGTGTCTTCGAGCCGGTGGTGCGCGCGATCCCATACGAGCTACGAGCCAAGCTGGAGCCCGCCGAGGTCTTCCACCAGGTGCTCGAGCACCGCTGGTACCTCTCGCAGGCGCAGGGGCGCTCGGTGCCGCTCGCCGAAGTGCTGACCAGCTACATCAACGAAGTGCTGCGACACCGGCGTGACGAGGCGACCATCATGGGCCCGCCGACCGAGACGATGAGCCTGCCGGTCGTCACCGGTGCGACTCCGGTGGCCGATGACGATGAGGACATCGACTGGCGCGACCTGGTCTGACACCTCCGCGGGCGCCGAGTGCACGGGTTACTGCCGAGCACACCGCATGCGTGCGTCAGCGAGCCGTGCATTCAGCGATAGCCCGTGCGGTCGCCGAAAGTCGTGGCGTCAGTAGCCGACGGTGAACCGCTCTCGGTGGTGGTTGCCCTGCTCGATCTCGTCCACCACGGCGACCGCGAAATCCGCGCCGGAGATGAACGACTTGCCGTCGGCATCGCGGACGATCACGTCGCCGCCGTCGCGATAGTGCCCGGTGCGCTCGCCTTCGGCCCAGGGACCGAACACCTCAGCGGGGTGGATGAAGAACCAGTCGAGGTCGGCCTCCGTCTCCTCGAGGAGCGCGAGGGAGTCGATGCCGACCTGCGCCTCGTGCTTGTACTCCTCAGGGAAATCCTGGTCGAACAGACGCGGCCCGCCGGGGGCCACCAGGCTGCCACCTGCACCGCCGACGACACCGAGACGCGTCTCGGTGCCCGCGACCCGGTCGACGACGTTCGACAGCGCCTCGAGCGCACGATCTTCCATGTCGCCGCGAGGGGAGAGCGCCGACACGACGGCATCCGCCCCGACGAACGCTTCCGCGATCGGATCGAGGTCGAGGGCGGAACCCTGCAGATATGCGGCTCCCGCCACCGGTTCGGTGGGCTCCGATCGGGAGATCGCGATCACCGCATGGCCGCGACTCACCGCCTCCCGGACGATGTGACGACCGGCGTAGCCGGTCCCTCCGAGCACGATGATACGGGCCATGATCTGCCTTTCCTCGGGCGGTCTAGTTCTTCGCGGCGCGGAGAGACGCGACCTGGTAGAGCGCGACCGAGGTCGCGATGCCGGCGTTCAGGGATTCAGCGGCCGCAGAGATCGGGATCGAGACGATCTGATCGCACGTCTCGGAGACCAGACGGGACAGCCCCTTGCCCTCCGAGCCGACCACGATCACGACAGGACGATCAGCCAGCTGGAGCTCGGGGAGCGACACGTCGCCGTCGCCGTCGAGGCCGAGCACGAACACCCCCTGTTTCTTGAACTCCTTGAGCTGCGCGGTGAGGTTGGTGGCCAGCGCGACGGGGGTCCGTGCGACGGCTCCGGCACTCGTCTTCCAGGCGGCGGAGTTGACACCGGCCGAGCGGCGCTGCGGAAGGATGATGCCGTGCCCACCGAACGCCGCGGTGGAGCGGATGATCGCGCCCAGGTTGCGGGGGTCCGTGATGCCGTCGAGCGCCACGAACAGCGGGACCTCGCCCTTGTCGATGACCTGCTCGAGCAGATCCTGTGGGTGGGCGTACTCGTACGGCGGCACCTTGATCGCGACGCCCTGGTGCACGCCGTCGAAGCCGGCCATGCGGTCGAGCTCCGGACGGGTGACCTCCATCACGGGGATCCCGCGATTCGTGGCGATCGCCAGCATCTCCTTCACACGGTCGTCCATCTCGACGCGCTGCGCGATGTAGAACGCCGTCGCCGGGATCTTCGCCCGCAAAGCCTCGAGGACGGAGTTGCGCCCGGTGACATTCTCGGTGTCGTCCCCCGCCTTGGCCTTCGGCGCACGGTTCGCACCGCCGCCGGACCCCGGACGACTGCCGCCGGGGCGTCCCTTGCCGCCCGACGCGGCGTATCGCTCGGCTGCGGCTTTGCGCTTGCCTGCGGGGTGCCACGCGCGGTCCTCCGCCTTCGGGGTCGGCCCGCGGCCCTCGAGCGCCTTGCGCCCGAGTCCGCCGGTGCCCTTGGTGGGGCCCTTCTTCTTGCCGTTGCTCGCGCCGGGGCGCTGTGGCTTAACCATCGATACTCCAATGAGTTCCGGCCGGAGTGTCCTCCAGCGTGATTCCTGCGGCGGCGATCGCGTCTCGGATGCGATCCGCCGCCGCCCAGTCCTTGTCAGCGCGTGCCTGCGCGCGCTGGGTGATCATCGTCTGGACGAGAGCGTCCAGAGTCCGGTGTTCCGCGAGGTCTCCCCCGGCCGACATGAGTTCATCGAATCCGAGGACGCGGACCATCGCATCCACTCCGACGAATGCCGCCCAGGCGTCGTCGTGCGCCCCCTCGTCGATCGCGGTGTTCCCGCGTCGTACGGTCTCGTGCAGCACGGCGATCGCCTGAGGCACGCCGAGGTCGTCGTCCATCGCGAGGGCGAAAGCTTCGGGGACCTCGCCGATCCCCGCCTCGTCCGGCTCCCCGGGGAGGGTGCGACGGACCCGCGAGATGAAGGTGCCGATACGGCCCAGCGCCGCCTCGGCCTCGGTCCACGACGACTCGCCGAGGTCGAGGCTCGAACGGTAGTGCGCTGCAGCGAGTGCGTAGCGCACCACCAGTGAGTCATGCGCGGCGAGAACATCGGCCGCCAGCGTGAAGTTGCCGAGCGACTTGGACATCTTCTGTCCGGCGACGGTCACGAGCCCGTTGTGCACCCAGTACCGGGCGAAGCCGTCGCCGGCGGCCGTCGACTGCGCGAGCTCGTTCTCGTGATGCGGGAAGCGCAGGTCCAGCCCGCCGCCGTGGATGTCGAACTCGGCACCGAGGTACCGCTTCGACATCGCCGAGCACTCGATGTGCCATCCCGGCCGCCCCGCGCCCCACGGCGACACCCATGTCGCATCCGCCGGTTCCTCCGGCTTCGTGCCCTTCCAGAGGGCGAAGTCCTGCGGGTTCCGCTTGCCGCGGGGGTCAGCATCCTCGGCCGCCTCCATGGCGTCGAGGGACTGATGCGTCAGCGAGCCGTACTCGGACCACGAGCGCACGTCGAAGTACACATCTCCGGAGCCGTCGGGAGCCGGATAGGCATGTCCGCGCTCGATCAGCAGCGCGATCAGCTCCTGCATCTGAGGAACGGATGCCGTGGCTCGCGGCTCGTACGTCGGAGGCAGGATTCCGACACCGGCATATGCGGCGGTGAACTCTCTCTCCATTCGGTACGCAAGCGCCCACCACGGCTCGCCGTCCGTCGCGTTGGCGAGCACCTTGTCGTCGATGTCGGTGACGTTGCGCACGAAGGTGACCCGCCCGTACCGGTGCTCGAGCCAGCGACGCAGGAGATCGAAGCTCAGCGCCGCTCTGACGTGCCCGATGTGGGGCCCGGACTGCACGGTGGGTCCGCACACGTACATCGTGATGTTCTCGGGGTCGAGAGGCACGAAGTCGCGCAGCAGCTGTGCGCGGGTGTCGTAGAGGCGGAGGGTCACCGGTCAAGCCTACTCGGGGACTGCTGAGCGCCCGCCCCGCGTGGACGATTCACGGAGGTTGTGACGTTCTGCCGATGGATCGGGGGGTTTCTCAGGCGATCGTCACGTGCTGCGCGCAACGTCGGGCACGACCAGGGCGATCGCGGTCACCGCGATGCCCTCGCCGCGTCCGGAGAAGCCGAGACCGTCGGTCGTCGTGGCCGTGACCGACACCGGAGCATCCAGGACCGCGGACAGGAACGCCTCCGCCTCGTGACGTCGGGGGCTGAAGCGCGGCCGATTCCCCTGCAACTGCACGGACACGTTGCCGATCACGAATCCGGATTCGGCGAGCAGCTCACGCGTACGAGCGAGGAAGACGTCGGCATGGGCGCCTGCGTACTCGGGGTGGGCTGTGCCGAAGTGTTCGCCGATGTCGCCGAGGCCCGCCGCCCCCAGGAGCGCGTCGACCACCGCGTGAGCGACCGCATCGCCGTCGGAGTGCCCGGAGAGCGGCTGCTCCCCCGGCCACTCGAGGCCGGCGAGCCAGAGGTTCCCGTCGCCGCCGAAGGCGTGGACGTCGGTGCCGATGCCGACGCGAGGGATACCCGGGATGTCCACCGACGAGGTCGGGCGTGCCATCGGCGCCGATGCCTCCAGCAGGTGCCGCGCACGTTCCAGGTCACTGGGAGTAGTGATCTTGAACGCGCGGCTGGAACCCTCGATATGCCGGACCCGGTGTCCTGCGGCGGCGAACAGAGCCGCATCGTCGGTGTACTCGATGCCGGCGGTCAGCGCTGCGTCATAGGCTGCTTCGAGCTCTGCACGGGGGAACCCCTGCGGTGTCTGCGCGGCAGCCAGCTCGGAACGGTCCACGGCCGAGACCACCGCGCCCCCCGCCACCTTCTTGAGCGTGTCGACAACGGGCAGCACGGGAATGACGCCCTCCCCCGGGACGACGGCCCGAGCGACCGCATCGATCTGCGCCGGAGGAGTCAGGGCGCGAGCCGCATCGTGCACGAGAACCGTCTTCACATCGCCCCACAGCGCGGCGAGACCTGCAGCGACGGACTGCTGCCTGGTCGCGCCACCGACCACGACACGGCCGAGGTCGCGTCGATCGCCTGCCGCCGCATCCAGCTCCGCCAGTGCGTCACCTTCGTATCCGGCCGGTGCGACGACGATGACCTGGGCGGGTTCCGCGGCGAAGACGCCGTCGAGCGCGTGGCGGAGGATCGAGTGCGCGTCGATTCCGACGAGGGCCTTCGGCGCCCCCGCATCCAGCCGGGTGCCGGAACCGGCGGCGACGACGATGATCGCGGTGTCGGGTACGGGAAGCAGAGTCACCGTCTCACGCTACCGTGTGGCGGGAACGACGAAGGGGCGGATGCCGAAGCATCCGCCCCTTCGCAGAGAACTCAGGAGGCGAGGACCTCGTCGAGCAGTGCGCCCGCCTTGTCCTCGTCGGTCTTCTCCGCGAGCGCGAGCTCGGAGATGAGGATCTGACGAGCCTTCGCCAGCATCCGCTTCTCCCCCGCGGACAGGCCGCGGTCCTGGTCGCGGCGCCACAGGTCGCGGACGACCTCGCTCACTTTGATGACGTCTCCGGAGGCGAGCTTCTCGAGGTTCGCCTTGTACCGACGAGACCAGTTGGTGGGCTCTTCGGTGAAGGGTGCACGCAGCACCTCGAAGACATGATCGAGACCTTCTTTTCCGATCACGTCGCGAACGCCGACCAGGTCGACATTCTCAGCAGGAACCTCGATGATGAGATCGCCCTGGGTGACGTTGAGCTTCAGATATTTCTTCGCCTCACCCTTGATGATGCGCTCCTTGACCTCGATGATGGTCGCAGCGCCATGGTGGGGATAGACGACGGTTTCGCCAACCTCAAAAAGCATAAAAACGTGTCCTTTCGGCAACCTCAAGGATACCACAGGGGAGATGCGCTAAGGTTCGCGCCCCCTGGGCCCCGGGGCCGTCACGACTTACCCATAGAATGGATGCGGACATCCCGCCGGACCTCAGGAGGACCCGTGAAATCGCGCCTTGTTGCGTCTGCTGCGCTCAGCGCTCTCGTTCTGCTCGGCGCCACCGGGTGCACATTCATCACTCCTCAGTCCACGAAGACCGAGTACGCGGCCTCCGACGGAGTGAACATCTCCGACGCCGACGGCCCGATCGATGTGCGCAACGCCCTCGTCATCGCCACCGACGACGGCTCGGTCGGCAACTTCATCGCCGGCATCGTCAACCCGACCGATGAGAGCGCCACGCTCACCATCGCCCTCGCGGACAGCGAGCCGTTCACCGTCACCGTTCCGGCGGGTGGCACGGTGAGCCTCGGCGCCGACGAGGAGCCGCTGCGCATCGTCGGCCTCGACACCATGCCCGGCGCGACCGTCGAAATGCACTTCCAGTCGGGCGACTCCACGGGCGTCAAGGCCGAGGTGCCCGTGCTCGACGGCTCGCTCCCCTACTACGCAGACCTGGTCCCCTCGGAGTCGGTACCCACTCCGACCCCGATGCCGACCGACACGGCAGCTCCGGCGCCTGCGGACTGACCCTCCGCACGGAACACGCAAGAGGCCGGCACCCCACGGGGCGCCGGCCTCTTCGGTGTTCAGCCCTCGAAGCGGTATCCGAGACCCCGCACGGTGACGAGCATCACGGGTTCGCTCGGGTTCTCTTCAATGCGGGAGCGGATGCGCTTGATGTGCACGTCGAGCGTCTTCGTGTCACCGAAGTAGTCGCTCCCCCAGACCCGATCGATCAGCTGACCGCGCGTGAGCACTCGCCCCGAGTTGCGCATGAGGACCTCGAGCAGCTCGAACTCCTTCAGGGGCATGTTGATCTGCTCACCGGCGACCGAGACGGTGTGCCGGTCGATGTCGAGCGAGACCCTGCCGCCGTCGAGCACACGCTCGTCGAGTTCACTGTCGGCCTGCACCCCCCGCCGCAACACGGCGCGCATGCGGGCGAGCAGTTCGCGGGACGAGTAGGGCTTCGTGATGTAGTCGTCCGCCCCGAGCTCGAGTCCCACCACGATGTCGACCTCGGAGTCCTTCGCCGTCAGCATGATGATCGGCACCGCCGAGGTCGAGCGGATCTGCCGGCACACCTCGGTGCCGGGCATCCCGGGCAGCATCAGGTCGAGCAGCACGATGTCGGCGCCCCGCTCCCGGAAAGCCGCGAGCGCGCCGGGGCCGTCCTCCGCGATCTCCACCTCGTACCCCTCACGTCGCAGCAGGTACGCGAGCGGGTCGGCGAGGTCGGGCTCGTCTTCGACGAGAAGGATTCGGGTCATGCTCTCTCTCCGTTTCGAACGCGCGCGGATGCCGCAGCCTTGGCCGCTTTGCGCGCACGCTTCTTCTTGCTCTTCTTGCCCGTGTCGGCGTGATCGGGGGCATCGATCCGAGGAAGTCGGATCGTGAAGGTGGATCCTCGGCCCGGGCGCGACCACAGCCGCACCTCCCCGCCGTGGCGCTGCGTGGCGTGTTTGACGATGGAGAGCCCGAGTCCGGTGCCTCCCGTACGCCGGGAACGAGCCTCATCGGCCCGGTAGAAACGCTCGAAGATGCGCTCCCGATCGGCCTCGGCGATACCGATGCCCTGGTCGGAGACGGCGATCTCGACCACGCCGTCCTCCGCCCGGACGCCGACTCCCACGCGCGAACCGCGGGGCGAGTAGACGATGGCGTTCGCGATCAGATTACCGACGGCCTCGATCAGGATCTGTGCGTCACCGCGCACCCAGACGCCGCGGTCGCCTCCCCTGGCGAGCTCCACGCCCGCGGAGTCGGCCTGCACGACATGGGCTTCGATGGAGGCGGCGATGACCTCGTCGATCGCGACCGGTCCCACCTTGGTCAGACCGTCTTCGGCCTGGAGCCGGGAGAGACTCATGATGCGTCCGGTGAGCTGTCCGAGCCGACCCGCCTCCGCCGAGATCCGGGCGGCGAAGATGCGCACCTGCGCCGGGTCATCGGCCGCGGACTCGATCGCTTCGGCGAGGAGGCTCACCGCACCCACCGGTGTCTTCAGTTCGTGGCTCGTGTTCGCGACGAAGTCCCGACGCATCTGATCGAGCCGCTCCTGCTCCGTGACGTCGCGGATGATCAACAGGACCAGGCGGGTGCCGATCGCGCTCGCACGAGCCGAGACGAGTCGCGGATCGAGGCTCAGTCCGCCTCGCGTGATGCGCATCGATTCGGTGGCCGTACCGCCGGCCGTCCTGACCCCGCGTACCAGCTGACGCAGCTCCGGATTGTCGAGCGTCGAGCCGACCTCGATCCCGAACCTGCTCGCAGCGTCCGACGCTGCGAGCACCAGCCCCGACGTGTCGACCACTCCGGCCGCGTCGTCCATGCTGTGCAGCACATCGGTGATGCCGGGAGGGATCGCCAGCGACGTCTCTTCCTGAACCCGGGCCCGCGCCCGATAGGCCCACACCACGAGCAGAGAGAGGCCGACGCCGATCACCAGCCCGATGGCGAGCGAAGACAGCGCGAGCTGCGGCAAGGTCATGTCATAAGCGTAGAGTGCGTTCACCGTCCGTCCGGCGGGTTTCCGCGCCCTGGGGGGAACAGGAGAAGTACTATTCACGTGCTGGGCACCGTTCGTTAACCTTCGAAGCAGACAATCGCTTCGGGCTTGTGCGGGAGCACAGACCTGCTCCTGTGCGGACGACCCGCCTTCTCGCGCTGACTCAGCCGAGATCCGAATGAAAGGTTGCGCCCCAACATGCGCGAAGTCTTCCACCAGTCCCTCGAGGACCTCCAGAATCGCCTCGTCGAGATCGCCGACCTCGTCACGGTCTCCATCGACAAGGCCACCAGGGCTTTCGCCACCAGCGACGTGGCCCTCGCCGAAGAGGTCATCGCGGACGACGCGAAGATCGACGAGCTGGCCGTGGCCCTCGACGAGCAGGCCATCGAGATCCTCGCCCGCCAGCAGCCGGTCGCCCGCGACCTGCGCATCGTCGTCACCGCACTCCGCGTGAGCGCCTCACTCGAGCGCATGGGCGACATGTCCGAGCACATCGCCCAGCTCGCCCGACTCCGCTTCCCCGAGCGGGCCATCCCGAAGGGGCTCAAGGGCACCTTCGTGAAGATGGGCGAGCTCGATGTCGAGGTCGCGCGTACGCTCTCGGAGCTGCTGCGCACCCAGGACCTGCGTTTCGCCGACGCGATCCGCAACGCGGACGACGACGTCGACGAGCTGCACGCCACGGTCTTCGAGAAGGTGCTCAGCGACAACTGGAAGGGTGAGGCCACGGCCACCGTCGACGCGACGCTCGCCAGCCGCTACCACGAGCGCTTCGCCGACCACGCGGTGGCCGTCGCGAAGAAGGTCGTCTACCTCGCCACCGGCGACTGGGCGGTCGAGGAGGAGGACATTCCCCTCGCCGTCGAACAGCAGGAACTCGAGCAGCAAGAGTTCGGGCACGCCTGACCCGCGCCCCGGAAGGACGAAGCCCCCGATGCGGTCGCATCGGGGGCTTCGTCCTTCCGGAGGCTCTTACTTCTTGCCCTGGGCCGCGACGGCGGCGGCACCGGCAGCAGCAGCCTCCGGGTCGAGGTAGCGACCGGGGCCGGTGGGCACGTTGTTCTCGTCCAGCTCGTAGACCAGCGGGATGCCGGTCGGGATGTTCAGCTCGGCGATGTCGTCGTCGCTGATGCCCTCGAGGTGCTTCACGAGACCCCGGAGCGAGTTGCCGTGCGCCGTGACGAGCACGGTCTTGCCGGCCTCGAGGTCGGGCACGATGGCGCTCTCCCAGTACGGAAGCAGACGGTCGATGACGAGTTTGAGCGACTCGGTGCGCGGCACCTCGCCGTCGATGCCCGCGTAGCGGACGTCGTCCACCTGGCTGAACTCGCTCTCGTCGTCGAGCACGGGCGGCGGCACGTCGAACGAGCGGCGCCAGAGCTGGAACTGCTCGGGACCGAACTCCTCGAGCGTCTGCGCCTTGTCCTTGCCCTGCAGAGCACCGTAGTGGCGCTCGTTGAGCCGCCAGGACCGGGTCACCGGGATCCACAGACGATCGGCGGCGTCGAGCGCGATGTTCGCCGTCTGGATCGCACGGCTCAGCAGCGAGGTGTGCAGCACATCGGGGAGGATGCCGGACTCGGCGAGCAGCTCGCCGCCGCGGCGTGCCTCCTTCTCGCCCTGCGCGTTGAGGCGGACGTCCACCCAACCGGTGAACAGGTTCAGTTCGTTCCATTCGCTCCGGCCGTGGCGGAGCAGGATGAGGGTGCGCGTCGCAGTCATGTCGCCAGTTTATCCGTGGCCGGCGCCGACGCTCGATTCGGATGCTGGGAGGATGGAGACATGGCGTCATCTCCCCTCGGCCGGCCGACCCGCGGCACCACGGGGACGAACCGTCTGCGGCGGAACGACCGCTGGATCGCCGCGAGCGATACCCTGCACCGAGCATCCGATCCACTGGTCGTCGATCTGGGCTACGGCGCCAGCGGCGTCACGGCATTCGAACTCGCGACGCGTCTGGTCCGGGTGCGCGACGACGTCGAGGTGCGCGGCCTCGAGATCGATCCGGTGCGCGTGGCCACGGCCGATGCCCAGCTCGCCGAGGTCCGAGCGGGGCACACACCCTTCGCGGCCGACCTGCCGGTCTCGTTCGCGCGAGGCGGCTTCGAGGTCCCCCTCCCCGGCGGACGACGAGCCGCGGTGATCCGCGCCATGAACGTGCTGCGCCAGTACGACGAAGGGGATGTCCCCGAGGCGTGGGGCCGGATGGCGTCACGGTTATCCCCCGGCGGCCTGCTGTTCGAGGGAACCTGCGATGAGATCGGCCGCGTCTCGAGCTGGATCGACGTCGATGCGCACGCCGTGCCGCTGCGCTTCACGATCTCGCTGCGGCTCGCCGACCTCGAGAGGCCGAGCATCGTCGCGGAACGGCTGCCGAAGGCGCTCATCCACCGCAACATCCCGGGGGAACGCATCCACGCACTGCTGGTCGAGCTCGACCGCGAGTGGGAGCGGGCCGCACCCCTGTCGACGTTCGGTGCCACACAGCGTTTCCTCGCCGCGGTGGGAGCTCTTCGCGCGCAGGGGTGGCCGGTGCTCGGCGGACGGACACGCTGGCGGCTGGGTGAGCTCACGCTGCCGTGGGCGGCCGTCGCCCCCTGAGCAAACCGCTGCCGGATGTAGTCATGCGGCATTCCGGTGAGCACACTGTGGCCCCACAGCAACATGTAACGTGTTAGCTGGCGTTCGCATGCGCCGAGGTCGGCAGCACAGTGGCTGCAGAACTCCGAGGACAGGAGATTGAATGGCGATCACCGATCCCCCACGGGAGCACGATCCCGCGGCGGCACAGGAGAACAGGCGTGAGCGCCTCGGCGACGTCGCAACCGCAGTTCAGGACTTCTCGCACGAGCAGAGGGGATATCGCACCGCCCTGAAACCGCGACACCTGCAGATGATCGCGCTCGGGGGCGCGATCGGCACCGGGCTCTTCATGGGTGCTGGGGGACGATTGCACTCCGCAGGGCCCCTGCTCGCGGTGTCGTACCTGGTGTGCGGTGTCTTCGCATTCTTCATCCTCCGAGCTCTGGGTGAGCTCGTGATCCATCGGCCGTCGTCGGGGTCCTTCATCTCGTATGCGCGGGAGTTCTACGGGGAGAAACTGGCGTTCGCGGCAGGCTGGCTCTACCTGCTCAACTGGGGCATGGTGGCGATCGTCGACTCCACGGCCGTCGCGTTGTACGTGCACTACTGGTCGGTCTTCGACGTGCTTCCGCAATGGCTTCTCGCTCTGATCGCGCTCATCGTCGTGGTCGGACTCAACCTCGTCTCCGTGCGACTGTTCGGCGAGATGGAGTTCTGGTTCTCGATCGTGAAGGTCGCAGCGCTCACGCTGTTCCTCGTCCTGGGGATCGTGTTCCTCGCTGCCGGCTGGAAGACGGATCAAGGCGCGACGGGGCTGGCGATGCTCGCCGAACACAACGGCTTCATGCCGGAAGGAGTGCTCCCCGCGGTCATCGTGATGCAGGGAGTCGTGTTCGCGTATGCGTCGATCGAACTTGTGGGCACCGCTGCCGGCGAGACAGAGAACCCCGAGAAGCTCATGCCCCGCGCCGTGAACTCGGTCATCCTCCGCATCGGAGTCTTCTACGTGGCCTCCGTGCTGCTGCTCGCGCTCCTGCTGCCGTACACCGTCTACCAGGCCGGCGAGAGCCCCTTCGTGACGTTCTTCTCACACGTCGGCGGGCCCGAGGTCGGCGCCGTGGCCGGCAGCATCATGAACTTCGTCGTCATCACCGCCGCCGTCTCGGGCCTCAACGCCGGCCTGTACTCCACGGGCCGGGTCTTCCATTCGCTCGCCGCCTCCGGGGCCGCCCCGGCGGTGGCCGGCCGGATGAGCAAGCGTGGCGTTCCCGTCGCCGGCATCGTCTTCACCGGGCTGTTCGCTCTCGGTGGTGTGCTTCTGAACGCGGTCGTACCCGACGATGCCTTCGAGATCGTGCTGAACATGTCGGCGCTCGGGATCATCGCCGCGTGGGCGACGATCATCCTCTGCCAGCTCCAGCTGCATCGACTTGCGAAGCAGGGTCGGCTCGAGCGCCCGGCCTTCCGACTGTTCGGCGCGCCCTTCACGTCCTACCTCACGCTCGCCTTCCTCGCGACGGTCATCGTCCTCATGGCGTTCGACTACCCGACCGGGACCTGGACCGTCGCCAGTCTGATCGTCATCATCCCCGCACTCATCGCCGGGTGGCTCGTGGCCCGACCGAGGATTCAGCAGCTCGCGGCGCTCCGCGCCACGGAGGCACATCACGCCGAGTAGCGCGCGACGCCCATCGCCTCAGGACGCAGCGGGGGCGTCGCGCGGATCGGGCGCAGACGGACGACGAGACAGTCGAGTGAGGCGCGGGATGTCTGCCGTGGCACCGGCATCCGCCGGCACGATCACCTGTTGGGACGCCGCGATGTCGATGCCGTCAGCACGCACCACGAGATCGCCGACCGGTGCGCGACGGGACAGGATGGCGAGCGCGATCGGCCCGTCTTCGTGGTGCCGCGCCACCGACGTGATGTGGCCGACCTCGTCATCCCCCGCGAACACCGTTGCTCCGGGCTCAGGAAGCACGGCGTCGCTGCCGTCGAGATGGAGCGCGGCCAATCGGCGCGGAGGATGTCCGAGGTTGTGCACCTTGGCGACCGTCTCCTGTCCGCGGTAGCAGCCCTTGTTCAGGTGCACGGCACTGCGGATCCAGTCGGACTCGTGCGGCAGCGAGCGCTCGTCGACCTCGGTGCTCCACCGCGGACGCCAGGCGGCGATGCGCAACGCCTCGGCGGCGAGGAGCCCGGCGAGAGCATCGCGGTCGAGCGATGCGGCGAGCGCATCCGCCGCGTCCGCGCTCAGCATCGCGACCCGCCACGCGTAATCCGCAGCCGGATGCTCGGCGACCTCGGCGTACTGGTGTCCCCCGCTGCTGATCCGCTGCCAGGGGTCGGCCCAGATCAGCGGGCTGCCGTTCGGCGCGAACGCTGCGGCGGATGCCGTCGGGGCCACCGCACCTCCGTCGATGTAGCCGATCGGCGCGAGGTCGGATCGCACGTCGACCGTGGCTTGCGTGCGGAACTTCATGCGGGTCAACCAGCCCGCGAGTGCATCGGCATCGCCGGCGTCGGCAAGGAGCCAAGTGGATGTGCCGTCGTCGAGGACGCCGGCCGCGTGCTCCACGCGCCCCTGCGGGTCGAGCACCAGCAGCTCCGTGCTCTCGCCGGCAGCGAGACGGCCCACCGACTGCGAAGTGATCGAGTCGAGCCAGGTCAGCCGTTCCGGGCCCGAGACCTCGATGATCGTCCGGTCGCCGAGTGGGGCGAGGGCCGCCCCCTCGGCGAGACGCCGCTGCTCGCGGAAGGCATCACCGAAGTGCATGATCCGATCGCCATCGGACACGACACCGTCGAGCTCGCCGAAGCCCGACACGTCAGACCTTGGCCAGCCGGGCCGAGGCGTGCGAACGGAGCGGGGTGCCGAGGGCCGCGACATCCCATGCCCACAGCAGATGACCGTCGACCAGGCCGTACATGCGGGAGGAGGCGGTGTGCACCTTCGCACCGGCACTGCGGACCACGGCATCGGTGCCGATGTCGACGCGCGGTCCGTTGATCTCGCCTATGTAGAGCTCGAGTGCGCCGTCGGAGTGAGCGACCGACACCTCGATCGGGAAGCCGCCGCTGGGTGCGCGCAGCTCCTCGACATCGTCGACCGTGCGTGCGACGGGGGGAGCCAGGGGCGGGAGCAGTGCGGGACCCGGATCCGCCGGCGCGGCCGGGCGAGCGAGCCGCCAGAAACCGGTCTCGGCGAGAAGCGCAGTCGACGGTGCGCCGTCTTCCGCGAGGAAGGTCGCGGTGCCGGAGTAGTTGAGGAACGGGCCGCCGTCGTGGCTGAAGCTGACCCGGTGCGTGAACTCGCCCTGCAGACGCTCATCACCCACCGGATAGTCGATGACGCCCGTGCCCTCCCACACGCCGATCAACCACGCGAGCGGGGCGAGGTCGGCGGGAAGGTCGGTGGGGAGTTCGATCACGATCGCGTCAGCGCTGGCCGCGGAAGAGGTTGCGCAGCACCACTGCCGAGACGAAGACGATAGCGAGGCTCGCGAGGCCCAGCAGGCCGATGAAGAAGATTTCGAGCGCCATGAGGTCCATGTGCTCCACCTTACCGCGCCGGGCCGACGTCAGGACGGGATCAGTGCGGCCAACCCGAAACCGATCGAGATGAGGCCCATCAACAGCAGGGCGCCCGTGACGCTGCTCGCCACCCGGAAGATGAAACCCTGCGTGCGCCCGTACCAGAGCTGCACGGCGAACGAGAGCAGAACGACTCCGCCGAAGCCGACCAGCATCCAGGGCACGCGCCATTCCTCCGGCACGAAGATGCCGATCGCGACGGTGGCGACGAACGCCACCGCCCACACGACCATCACACCGACGAAAGCGTTACGCGGTGCGAGTGCTGGTTCCGTCATGACACCATTGTTGCGCATCGGCTCCCGGTATCATGGCGGCACGGCGTCGATCGCCCGTCGGTGAGGAGTGCGCGTGGCCCTGGTCCTGGTTCTGACCAACGCTCCGCTCTCGGAGCAGGTCCTGCCCGCTCTCGAGTTGCTGAGCCATAAAGCGCGCCAGATTCCGGCGGAAACCGCGCAGCTGGTCAACGCCCCGGAGTATGACGTCGTGATCGTCGACGGTCGTCATGACCTGGTGGCGGCGAAGTCGCTGTGCCGCCTGCTGCGCGCGACCGGACAGGACGCGCCGCTGCTCCTCGTGGTCACCGAGGGAGGGATGAGTGCGCTCTCCGGCGACTGGGGCATCGACGACGTCCTGCTCGTCACCGCCGGCCCTGCCGAGATCGACGCACGACTGCGTCTCGCACTCGCGCGGCGAGATGACGTCGCCGAGCCCGCACGCGTACAGGCTTCCGGAGTCACGATCGATGAGCAGTCGTACTCGGCGAAGCTGCGCGGCAGACCGCTGGACCTCACCTACAAGGAGTTCCAGCTGCTGCACTTCCTCGCGACGCATCCTTCACGCGTCTTCACCCGGGAGCAGCTGCTCAGCGAGGTGTGGGGCTACGACTACTTCGGCGGGACCCGCACCGTCGACGTGCACGTGCGACGGCTCAGGGCGAAGCTCGGCGACCAGGAGCAGATCATCGGCACGGTGCGCAACGTCGGCTATCGCTTCAACGTCAACGAGGACGAGAGCATCGCCGCAGCCGGGTGAGGACGGACGCTGTTCACACGAGCGTCACCCGGCGGTGCTTAGATGTACCCCATGATCGATCCCGCACTCGCCGACGCCGGCCTCGGAGACGCCGAAGACGATGACTTCGACGCCATCGAGTCCCCCGACTCCCAGCTCCCGGACCACCGCTACCTGGATCGCGAGCTGAGCTGGCTCGCTTTCAACCAGCGCGTGCTGGAGCTCGCCGAGGATCCGTCGCTGCCCGAACTCGAACGGGCCAACTTCCTGGCGATCTTCGCCAGCAACCTCGACGAGTTCTTCATGGTGCGCGTGGCGGGCCTCAAGCGGCGCATCATGACCGGGCTCGCGGTGCCGACCAACATCGGCCGCTCCCCCGTCGACGCGCTCGCGGACATCTCCCGCGAGGCGCACGCCCTGCAGCTCCGCCATGCGGACGCGTGGATCTCGCTGGTGCGCCCCGCCCTCGCCGAGTCCGGCGTGGAGATCACCGACTGGTCGGAGCTCACCGACGGCGAGCGCTCCGCGCTGTCCGAGTACTTCCAGGCCCAGGTCTTCCCGGTGCTGATGCCGCTGGCGGTCGACCCGGCGCACCCGTTCCCGTACATCTCCGGCCTCTCGCTGAACCTCGCGATCCGCATCCGCAACGCGCGCACCGGTCGGCAGGAGTTCGCGCGCCTCAAGGTGCCGCCCATGCTCCCCCGCTTCGTGGAGGTACCCGGCGGCGGCGAGATCAAGCGCTTCCTGCGTCTGGAGGAGCTCATCGCGAACCACCTGGGCGACCTGTTCCCGGGCATGGAGGTGCTCGATCACCACGCGTTCCGACTCACGCGCAACGAAGACGTGGAGATCGAGGAAGACGAGAGCGAGAACCTGATCCAGGCGCTCGAGGCTGAGCTGCTCCGTCGCCGGTTCGGTCCGCCGATCCGCCTGGAGATCACCGACGACATGGATGACGTCACGATGGACCTGCTGGTCCGCGAACTCGACATCACCGACCTGGAGGTCTACCGCCTCCCCGGCCCGCTCGATCTGCGCGGCCTCTTCGACCTGTCCCGCATCGACCGACCCGACCTGCGGTATCCGCCGCACCTGCCCACCACGGCCGTGGCCTTCCAGCCCGCGGGATCGAGCAACCGCGCCGACATCTTCAAGGCGATCCGCAAGTCGGACGTGCTCGTGCACCACCCGTACGAGTCGTTCACGACCAGCGTCCAGGCGTTCCTCGAACAGGCCGCCCGTGACCCGCACGTGCTCGCCATCAAGCAGACGCTGTACCGCACATCGGGCGACAGCCCGGTCGTACAGGCGCTGATCGACGCCGCGGAGGCCGGCAAGCAGGTGCTGGCACTCGTCGAGGTGAAAGCCCGATTCGACGAGGCCAACAACATCGTCTGGGCGCGCAAGCTCGAGAAGGCCGGCGTGCACGTGGTCTACGGACTCGTCGGGCTGAAGACTCACTGCAAGCTCGCGCTCGTCATCCGCGAGGAAGACGGCAAGCTCCAGCACTATTCCCACGTCGGCACCGGCAACTACAACCCGAAGACCAGCCGTATCTACGAGGACTTCGGCCTGTTCACCGCAGACGCGCAGGTCGGCAAAGATCTGACCCGACTCTTCAATGAGCTCAGCGGCTATGCCATCGAGAAGAAGTTCAAGAGGCTCCTGGTCGCCCCTCTGCACCTCCGGAAGGGCCTCGTCCGCCAGATCGACGCCGAACGCAAGAACGCCGAAGCGGGCGTGCCCGCGCACATCCGCATCAAGGTCAACTCGATGGTCGATGAGGAGATCATCGACGCGCTGTACCGCGCGAGTGCTGCGGGAGTGAAGGTCGACGTCTGGGTGCGCGGCATCTGCAGCCTGCGTACGGATCTCGACGGCATCAGTGACAACATCACCGTGCGCAGCATCCTCGGCCGCTACCTGGAGCATTCGCGGATCTTCGCGTTCGAGAACGGCGGCGACCCGCAGGTGTACATCGGCAGTGCAGACATGATGCACCGCAACCTCGATCGTCGCGTCGAAGCGCTGGTGCGGGTCACCGACCCCGCCCATCTGAAGGAGCTGCAGACGTTCTTCGACCTGGCGATGGATGCCGGGACGACCTCGTGGCACCTGGGTGCCGGTGGAGTCTGGGAGCGCCACGCCGAGGACGCGGACGGCAAGCCCCTGATCGACCTGCAGGATAAGACCATGGGGTTGATCCAGCGGCGTCGCCGCGCACGGGCGGTGCGATGACCGGGCGGCAGCTGCAGCTCCCACCCGACACCGCGAACGGGTCGAAGTGGGCGGACAAGGCCGTGTACGCGGCGGGAGCCGTCGTCTGGCGACTCGTCGACGGCAAGCTGCGCATCCTCCTGATCCACCGCACGAAGTACCGCGACGTCACGCTGCCCAAGGGCAAGGTCGACCCCGGAGAGATGCTCGCCGAGACCGCCGTCCGGGAGGTGCACGAAGAGACCGGCATCCGCGTCTCGCTCGGGGTGTCGGTCGGTGTGAGCCGGTATCACCTGGCGTCCCAGAAGCAGAAGGTCGTGCACTACTGGGCAGCGGAAGCGACGGACTCCGCCATCCGGGAGTCGACGTTCGTGCCCAACCGCGAGATCGCCGCGCTGGAGTGGGTCAGTGTGAAGAAGGCGCGCGCGCGGCTGAGCTACCCCGTCGACCTCGAGATCCTCGACTTCTTCGCCAACCTCGTCGACGACGGAGTGCTGCGCACCTTCCCCGTGATCGCGCTGCGGCATGCGAAGGCCACGCCCCGTTCGGAGTGGGACGGATCGGATGCCTCCCGGCCGCTCACCGAGCGCGGTCGAAAGCAGGCGAAGTCGATCGTGGGACCGCTGCGTGCCTTCGGAGTGCGCCGGATCGTGACGAGTGACGCGGTGCGCTGCGTCGAGACGATCACCCCGCTCGCCCGTGCACTCGATCGCAAGCCGGTGAAGACCGACAAGATGAGCCAGGACGCCTGGGAGGACGGCGAGTCCGATCTGCGCTCGGTCGTCGGACGCCGCATCCGCGCCGGCAAGCCGGCCGTGCTGTGCAGCCACGGCCCGGTGCTGCCCGGCCTGCTCTCGGAGATCGCGCTGGCCACCGGCACCATCCACGGGTCGTATCTCAGCAGCGCCGCAGACCTCGAGCCGGCCGCGTTCTCGGTCGTCCACCTCTCCTCCACGAATCCCGGATCCGGGATCATCGCGATCGAGACCCACGTCCCGAAGGTCTGACGCTTCCTTGATTTCTCGCGGGAGCGCCCCAGAGAGTCGCCCGTCGTTCACCTGCCGTTCACCTGCTCGGGAGAGTCTCGTTAACCGTCGCCCCTAGCGTCACTGTGTGCCCTGCACCGGGCCCCACCCATCAAAGATCGAAGGATCCACAGTGAAGATCTCCCGAATCGCACGAATCGGCGCCATCGGCGCCGTGGCCGCTCTCGCCCTCGCCGGCTGCGCCGCGAACGAAGGCGGCACCGGCTCGAGCGAGGCTCCTGCCGAGTCCACGCTCTCCGGCACCATCGACGCCACCGGCGCCTCCTCGCAGGCCGCCGCCCAGGAGGCCTGGGTCGCCGCGTTCCAGACCGCCAACCCCGACGTGACCGTCAACTACGAGCCCACGGGCTCCGGCACCGGTCGTGAGAACTTCCTCGAGGGCGGCAGCAACTTCATCGGCTCCGACCGCGCATTCAACGATGAGGAGATCGCCGCCGGCGGCTTCGGCGCCTGCACCACGGACGACATCGTCGAGGTCCCCCTCTACATCTCGCCCGTCGCCGTCGCCTTCAACCTCGAAGGCGTCGACGCCCTGAACCTGGATGCCGCCACCATCGCGGGCATCTTCGCGGGCACGATCACCAACTGGAACGCGCCGGAGATCGCCGCGCTGAACGACGGCGTCGAGCTCCCCGACCTGGCGATCTCGCCGGTGCACCGCTCCGACCCCTCGGGAACGCAGGAGACCTTCGCGAAGTACATGAGCGCGACGGCACCCGATGTCTGGACCTATGAGGTCTCCGACGAGTGGCCGATCCAGGGCGGCGAGGCCGCACAGGGCACCTCCGGCGTCAAGCAGGCCATCACGGCCGGCAACGGAGCCATCGGGTTCCTCGACGCATCGCAGGCCGATGGCCTCGGCCAGGTCGCCGTGGGCGTCGGCGAGGAATTCGTCCCGTACTCGGCGGAGGCCGCTTCGAAGCTCGTCGAGGGCTCGCCGCTGGCCGAGGGCCGCGGCGAGGCCGACCTCGTCTTCGACGTCGACCCGTCCGCCGCCGCGGACGGCGCCTACCCGATCGCCCTGGTCAGCTACCTCATCGGCTGCGAGCAGTACGAGGACAGCAACGTCGCGGGGCTCGTGAAGGAGTACTTCTCCTACATCGCGAGTGCCGAGGGCCAGGATGCCGCCGCGGAGAACGCCGGCAGCGCCCCGATCTCGGACGGCCTGCGCGAGCAGGTGCTGGCCGCGATCGACCTGATCCAGGTCGGCTGATCCAGCCGATCCACTGACAGCGGTGCCCCCGCGTCCCGACGGGCGCGGGGGCACCTCCCGGTCAGTATCCGATCCACATCTACCCGGCCCGAAACAGGGAGATCATGAGCACGACCGCGCAGGCGCCCACACCGGCACCGGCCAAAGCGCCGCCCGCACCGATCAAGGCGAAGCAGCGACTCGGAGACCGGGTCTTCTCCGGCACCGCGCTCGGGGCGGGGATCATCATCCTCATCGTCCTCGCGCTCGTCGCCGCCTTCCTCTTCATCCAGAGCCTCCCGGCGTTCCAGCTCGACACCAGCGACAACCACATCCTCAAGGGCGAATCCTTCTGGGTGTACGTGTGGCCGCTGGTCTTCGGCACGCTCTGGGCCTCGTTCATCGCCCTGCTCATCGCCGCTCCGATCGCCATCGGCATCGCCCTGTTCATCTCGCACTACGCGCACCGGAGGCTCGCGGCCTTCCTCGGATACGTCATCGATCTGCTCGCCGCCGTGCCGTCCGTGGTGTTCGGCCTCTGGGGCGGGCTGGTGCTCGCTCCCCTGCTGCAGCCCATCTACGCCTGGCTGAACACGAACGCCTCCTGGGTCCCGTTCTTCGGCGGCCAGGTCTCGTCGACGGGCAAGACGATCCTCACCGCGGCCCTCGTGCTCGCGGTGATGTGCATCCCGATCATGACGGCCATCTGCCGCGAAGTCTTCCTGCAGACACCGAAGCTCCACGAAGAAGCGGCACTCGCCCTCGGCTCCACTCGCTGGGAGATGGTCCGTATGGCGGTTCTCCCCTTCGCCCGCGGTGGCATGGTGTCCGCCGCGATGCTGGCCCTGGGACGAGCGCTCGGCGAGACCATGGCCGTGACCATGGTGCTCTCCCCCTCGGCCGTCGTCAGCTTCCTGGTGCTCACCGCCACCAACCCGACGCCGATCCCCGCCAACATCGCCCTGGCCTTCCCGGAGGCGCACGGCACCGGTGTCAACACGCTCATCGCCACCGGCCTCATCCTCTTCGTCGTGACCTTCGCGGTCAATGCGCTGGCGCGCTGGATCGTCGCGCGCCGCGCCGAGTTCTCGGGAGCGAACTGACATGACCACCCTCACCTCCGCTCCCCCCGCATCGGCCAACGCGGCCTCGCTCACCTCCGGCAAGCTGCCGACGTGGGCGCCGTGGGCCCTGCTCACGGCATCCTTCGCCATCTCCGCCGCGATCTTCGGGGTCGCCGCCGCCGGTGCCGGATCCAGCCTCGCCGACTTCAACATCGTCGGCACAGCGATCGTCGGCATCCTGCTCTACATGGTCATCATCACGGTGATCTCCTCGATCGCGGAGAGCCGTCGCAAAGCGATCGACCGACTGATGACGGCGCTCGTCGCCACCGCCTTCCTGATCGCCCTGCTTCCCCTCGTGTCGCTGCTGTGGACGGTCGTGGCCAACGGCGTCGAACGGTTCGACGCCGAGTTCTTCAGCTACTCGATGCGCAACGTCGTCGGTGAGGGTGGCGGCATCGTGCACGCCATCTGGGGCACGGTGCTCATCACCCTGACCGCCACCGTCATCTCGGTGCCGATCGGTCTGATGACCTCCATCTACCTCGTCGAATACGGCCGCGGCAAGATCGCGAAGGCCATCACGTTCTTCGTCGACGTGATGACCGGCATCCCGTCGATCGTCGCCGGTCTGTTCATCTACGCCGCGTTCGCCCTGATCTTCAAGCCCGGCATCTCGATGGGCTTCATGGGCGCCCTCGCCCTCGCCGTGCTGATGACACCGGTGGTCGTGCGCGGCAGCGAGGAACTGCTGCGGATCGTCCCGAACGAGCTCCGCGAGGCGTCCTACGCCCTGGGCGTTCCGAAGTGGCTGACCATCCTGAAGGTCGTACTGCCGACCTCGATCGCCGGCATCATGACCTCGGTCATGCTCGCGATCTCCCGAGTCATCGGCGAGACCGCGCCGCTGCTGCTCACCGCCGGCTTCACCCAGAGCATGAACCTGAACATCTTCAACGGCCAGATGATGACGCTGCCGGTGTTCGCCTACAACCAGTACATGAATCAGGGCACGAGCCCCGACGCCGCCGTCGCGCGCGCGTGGGCCGCCGCCCTCACCCTCATCCTCATCGTCATGGTCCTGAACCTGCTCGCGCGTCTCATCGCGAAGTGGTTCGCCCCGAAGGTCTCCGGCCGCTGAGCGCCCGACCACTCAGAACAGGAATCCACGTGTCCAAGAGCATCGAAGTCAACGACCTCAACGTCTACTACAGCAACTTCCTCGCCGTGGAGGGCGTCTCCCTCGACATCCAGCCGCGCAGCG
The DNA here is from genome assembly GCF_024519805.1 of Microbacterium sp. Mcb102. Classification (NCBI taxonomy): domain Bacteria; kingdom Bacillati; phylum Actinomycetota; class Actinomycetes; order Micrococcales; family Microbacteriaceae; genus Microbacterium; species Microbacterium sp. Mcb102. The sequence goes on from NZ_JALJRG010000002.1 coordinate 27,351, forward strand.
TGACCGCCTTCATCGGCCCCTCGGGGTGCGGCAAGTCCACGTTCCTGCGCACCCTGAACCGCATGCACGAGGTCATCCCCGGCGCCCGCGTCGAAGGTGAGGTGCTGCTCGACGGCAAAGACCTCTACGGTCCCGGCGTCGACCCGGTGCTCGTGCGTCGTCAGGTCGGCATGGTCTTCCAGCGGCCGAACCCGTTCCCCACGATGTCGATCAAGGAGAACGTCCTCGCGGGCGTGAAGCTCAACAACACCCGCATGTCCAAGAGCGACCAGGACGCCCTGGTCGAGAAGTCACTCACCGGCGCGAACCTGTGGAACGAGGTCAAGGACCGGCTCGACCGCCCGGGATCCGGCCTGTCCGGCGGGCAGCAGCAGCGTCTGTGCATCGCCCGCGCGATCGCCGTGTCGCCCGAGGTGCTGTTGATGGACGAGCCGTGCTCGGCTCTCGACCCGATCTCGACCTACGCGATCGAAGAGCTGATCGGCGAGCTCAAGAACGAGTTCACGATCGTCATCGTCACGCACAACATGCAGCAGGCGTCCCGCGTGTCCGACAAGACGGCCTTCTTCAACATCGCCGGCACCGGCAAGCCGGGCAAGCTCATCGAGTACGACGACACGACGAGCATCTTCACCACCCCGTCCGTGCAGGCCACCGAGGACTACGTCTCCGGCCGCTTCGGGTGAGTCGAGGCTGACGGAAGAGGGTTCGGGATCTTCGGTTCTCGGACCCTCTCGCGTGTCGGCGACGCCTCGACGCTCAGTCGCGCGGGGAGAGCAGGTAGCGGTTCAGGTCGGCGGTGAGGGCGGCGTCGACCGGGAGCGAGACATCGTCGACGGCGGTGATCGCCGCAGCGAGGCGGACGCTCGACACGAGCCACGCGGCATCCGCCTGCGGGAGATCCGTCGCCGGGATGCGGTCGTAGCCGACGTCGAAACCCTGTGCCGCGAGATGGTCGTACACGCTGAGCTGGGTCGTGCCGTGCAGGATGCCGCCGTTCGGGGCGGGGGTGACGAAGCGGTCGCCGAACCGGAGGATCAGCGAAGCCGTCGGCGCCTCCAGCACGAAGCCGTCGCTCGACAGGAAGATCGCGTCGTCCGCCCCGCGCCGGTGCGCCTCACGCAGAGCAGCCATGTTCACGGCGTACGAGAGGGTCTTGGCGCCCAGCAGCAGCCACGGCGCCCGCTCGGCCGCGCCCAGGTCGTATCCGCGGTCGAGGGTGACGACGCGCACGCCCGTCTCCCGCACGGCGGAGAAGTCGGCTGCCGGCGCCGCCGTCACCCATGCCGTCGGCGTGGGCCCGTGCTCGACGCCGCGGCTGAGGATGAGCTTGATCACGGATTCGCCCGCACCGAGCTGTGCCGCGGCCCGGTCGATGGCCTGGCGCCACTGCGCGAGGTTCGGCACCGGAAGGTCGCACAGGCGTGCCGAGTGCGCGAGCCGCTCGAGGTGCGGGACGACTTCCTGCGCATGCCCGTCGACCACGCCGATCGACTCGAACACGCCGTCACCGCGCTGCGTGCTCAGCTCTCCCACGCTGAGCGCGGGGGCCGCGGCATCCACCTGCGTGAGCGTGTCGGCGTAGTCGGAGCGCTGTTCCTCGGCGGGCACGGGATCGATCATGAGTGCGAAACGCCCGGTCATGATCCGAGCCTAGAGGGCGGGAATAGCCACCGCCGCATCGCGTTACAATTGAGTGGCCGGGCCGCATAACCCCGGGCTCCATTTTTCGCCGCTACGAGCGGCCTTCCGCCGAGAGGCGTTCTTGCGGCCCGGTCTTTTCTTTGTCCGGGCCCTTTTCTGCAGGACCGGCGGCCCGCCGGAGCGTGTCCGTCAGCTGAGAGCCCCCGTGCGCCACAGCACCGCTGCGGCCGCCAGATCCTGCGCATAGCTGCTGAGTCGCAGCGCTCGGGTGGTCAGTTCGCTGGCTCGCGCCGGTTCGGTGGGCTCGTAGTCGTCCGCCGAGTGGGTCGCCCCCGAAGCCTGCACCCGGCAGAACGCGGCGGCGCGGTCGAGAGCCACCGCGAAGTCCCCGCGGAACGCCCCGCGCAGGATCGTGTCGATCAGCGCGACGAGCTCGTCAGGGCTCGCCGGCACCGGAGCGCCGGCGATCACGACATCGGCCGAGGCCAGCTCCACCCGACCGCGGTCGTAGAGCAGCGCGGCCGTGCGGGCGTCGGCGTGGATCGCGAGCTGCAGCACGTACAGGCGCCACAGCGCGCCGGGAAGCGTGCGGGACGGAGCCTTCGACCACAGCTCCGCGATCTCGTCGATGCCGTGCTCGGAGGTGAATGCCACGAGCCGCTCCGCGCTGGCACCGCTCTCGTCCGCACGGACGCGCGTCAGCAGAGCGGATGCCGTGGCGTGTGCGACCCGCGTCTCTTCGGCGGGATCGTGCGCGCCGACGATGTTGTCGAAGGAGGAGGACGGTCGGCGCACAGGGCGGTGGTGCTGCTCAGGCATCCCTCCAGGGTACGCGCGATCGGCGACGCTCAGGCCGTGGGGATGACGATCACCGGGTCAGACGTCGGTTGCCCCGTCGGCGAGCCGCCGGCCTGTTCGACGGTCACCGCGATCGCATCTCCTGCCTGCATGTCGCCATCGAGCAGGGCTGTCGCCTCACCGCCGTCGACATCGAACACGCCTGCCGAGACGGGGGCGTCACCGCGCACGAACCAGAGTTCGTATGTCTCGCCCTCCCCGGGATTCGGGAGCCCGTCGGCCACGAGCACGGCCTTGCCGACCGAGCCCGACCAGTGCGCCGTCGCCGTTCCGCCGTCATCGAGCGCGACCGTCGCCTGCTCGGCGTCTCCCGCCGCTTCGATCTCCTGCAGGGCGACCACGCTCGCGGGGCGGTTCAGCTGCTGATTCAGAGCCACTGCGCCGATGCCGACGCCGACGAGGAGGGCGAGGCACGCGGCCAACGCGAACACCGTGCGAGTCCATCGGCGCGGCTTCGGGGATTCGGCGGCGGCCTCCTCCGTCGTGAAGCTCTCCGGTGCCGGAGCGGCCGCACGCGGCTCGTCGCCGTCCGACTCGATTCTCTGTGGCGTGACGGCGATCTGCGCGAGCAGGGCGGACCGGATGCTCGCGGGCGGATCGACCGTCGCGGCCGTCTCGGCGAGTAGCCCGGCCGCACCGGCATCCGCCTCGACGATGGCCTGCCACTCGGGGTGCGCGGCGCGTGCGTCACGGAAACGGCGCTCGTCGTCTGCCGACAGCGCGTGCAGGGCGGCACCTGCCGCGAGCTCTGCGAACTCTCTCTCGTTCATGCCGTCACCCCCATCGCCGTGCGCAAACGGGTCAGCCCGTCTCGCATCCGTGTCTTGATCGTCCCCAGCGGCGCGCCCACCAGAGCCGCGATCTCGTTCTGACTGTAACCGCCGTAGTAGGCGAGGACGAGTGCCTCGCGCTGCACCTCAGGAAGCCCCGAGAGCGCGTCGACGACCTTCTCGCCTTCGATTCCCAGCTCCACCTGTTCTGCGACGCTGTCGTGTGCCACACCGATGTCCTTGAATCCGGCCCGCACATCGCGGTCGGCGCTCGACTGCGATGCCCGCACCCGGTCGACGGCCCGACGATGTGCGATCGTCATGACCCACGTTCGTCCTTGACCTCTGTTCGGAGCGAAGCGGGAAGCGGATTGCCAGATCTCCAGGAAGACCTCCTGCAGGACCTCCTCGCTCTGCGCCCGGTTCACCAGCACGCGGAGGATCAGCCCGAAGGCGCGGGAGGAGAGGGCGTCGTAGAGGGCCGCGAAGGCAGCCTGATCACCGTCGGCGACGCGCACGAGGAGGTCGCCGACAGCATCCTGCGTCGCGCCGTCCTCCGGGACGTCCATTCCATCGATGACCATCTCCACAAGCATGCCGCATCTCCTCTCCGTACCCGTGCAGACGTCACCCGAATGTGAAGGAATAGACCTGGATTCCGGGCGGGACGTCGAGCGTGAGGGTGCCTTCGGCGATGTCGGTCTGCTTGAGCAGCTCGTACGAGCGCGGAGTGCCGTCGATCGCGATGGTCTCCGTCGATCCGTCGTCGCGTCGGAGCTCGATGTCTCCCGTCCCGGCGACCACGACCCGCACCTCGGCGGCGTGATACTCGAGGCTGATGCGTCCGTCATCACCCTCCGGCGTCGCGTACTGCGTCTCGATCGTCCAGTCGCCGTCGAGCGCGAAGCTGTCGGCCGGCTGATCCTTCGGGAACGTGTACGCGTTGGTGCCGGAGCGGTAGTCGCCGTCGCCGCCGTAGTTGACGTCCTTCGACGAACCGAGGAATGTCTCCCTCGTCGTCGACCCCACATCGGGTGTGTCATCTTCGACGTCTGTCGCGCCGGGAAGGTCGACGGACGGATCCGCGTCCTTCAACAGCTCGCGGATCATCGACTCGGTCGCGGCGTAGTTGCCCTCTCCGAACGAGATGTGGCGCACGGTTCCCTCTGCATCGATCAGGTAGTGGGCGGGCCAGTAGCGGTTGCGGTAGTTCGTCCACGTCGACAGGTTGTTGTCGAGGGCGACCGGGTATTCGATGCCGAAGTCTCGCGCGCCGGCCGCCACATTGCCCGGGTCCTTCTCGAACGCGTACTCGGGAGAGTGGATGCCGATCACCTGCAGGCCCGCATCGCGGTATGCCTCATCCCAGGCGACCACGTGCGGGAGCGAACGCTGGCAGTTGATGCACGAGTACGCCCAGAAGTCGATCAGCACCACCTGACCGCGCAGGTCCTTCAGGTCGAGCGCCTCCCCGTTCGGGGTGTTGAGCCATTCCTGGATGCCCTTGATCGACGGCGCCGTTCCGCACGACTCGAGTTCCTCGGCACCGTTGGTGCACTTGTCGAGATCCTTGTTCTCTTCGTTGACGAGTCCGCCGAGATCGAGGGCGTCCTTCACCTGGTCGGAGTCGGCGATCTGCTCCTGGAGCGGAGCCGTGTAGTCGGGCAGCAGACGCTGCAGCGCCTGGGGCACGTTGAACACGAGCCCGACGGCGAGCGCGATCATCGCGATGCCGGCGGCGATGCGCAGCCCGCGCTCCTTCGAGCGGAAGGAGCGGATGCGCTCGACGACGCTGCGGCCGGCGAGGGCGAAGATCAGCAGCGGCACCGCCACGCCGATCGAGAACGACACGGTGAGCAGCACAGTTCCGATGCCGATCTGACCGGTGGAGCCGGCGACGATGATGGCGGCCAGCACGGGGCCGGCGCACGGCACGAAGACCGCACCCAACGCGAGGCCGACGCCGAAGCCGCTCCCCCGGTTCTTCACCTCGCGCTGACCGAACCGCTGGAACGGGCGCTCGAGGATGTGCTGGAACCGCGGCACGATGAGCCCGACGCCGATGATGATCAGCACCGCGATGCCGACCCAGCGGATGATGTCCTGCGGCAGATTCAGCAGACCGAGCAGCAGTGAGCCGCCGAGCGTGACGAGCGTGAAGCTCAGCACCAGCCCCGCGATCACGAAGTACGGGCGGCTGCGCCTGGCGGGCACCACCTCGTCTTCATACCGCGCGGACTGGGCGCCCCCGGTGAGGAAGATCACGGGCAGCACGGGCAGGATGCACGGCGAGATGCCGGTGATGAGCCCGCCGAGCAGGCCGATGATGATCAGGTCCATGAGGTCCCCACTTCTGTCGGGAGCTGTTCGCTCCGGGGACGACAACGGATTGGATTCGATCGATCTGAGAGATTTCTGAGATTTCTCCCATCCGATCTCGAAGGTGCTCCGAACAGCCCTCGACGCCACGGAGAGGCCGTGGCTCAGTTCTGAAGGAGCTCGACATGTTCAGCACCAAGAAGAAGGTCACCGCAGCCATCACCCTCGGCCTGGCGAGCGCGTTCCTGCTCTCCGCCTGTTCGATGGGCAGCGGCAGCACCACGGAGGAGTCCACCGAGCCCAAGACTCCGGAGACGTCGGAGTCGACGCCGATGGAGGAGATGGACCCGGCCGCGAACCTCGTGGGCCCCGGTTGCGCCGCCTACGCCGAAGCTGTGCCGGAGGGCGCAGGATCGATCCAGGGCATGTCCCAGGACCCGGTCGCCGTCGCCGCATCCAACAACCCGATGCTGACCACGCTGGTCGCAGCGGTGAGCGGACAGCTCAACCCCGACGTGAACCTCGTCGACACGCTCAACGGAGACGAGTTCACCGTGTTCGCACCGGTGGATGACGCCTTCGCGAAGATCGACCCGGCCACCATCGAGGCGCTCAAGACCGACAGCGAGACGCTGAGCTCGATCCTGACCTACCACGTGGTCCCCGGCCAGATCGAGCCGGCCGACATCGAGGGCATGCACAAGACGGTCCAGGGTGCCGAGCTCGAAGTCACCGGCAGCGGCGATGACTGGATGGTCAACGACGCCAAGGTCGTTTGTGGTGGAGTGCAGACCGCGAACGCGACCGTGTACCTGATCGACACGGTCCTGATGCCCCCGGCTTCCTAAGCACGGGATGGCCGGGAGGAGGACCCGGCACGCGGCCTTCTCGGGGTAGGGGGAGCCACCCGGGAAGGAGAAGGGGCCGCCGGCGACGTTCTGTCGCCGACGGCCCCTCGTCGTGCGCACTAGACTTTGAGCAGGGGCCTCTAGCTCAGTTGGCAGAGCATCGGACTTTTAATCCGCGGGTCGTGGGTTCGAGCCCCACGGGGCCCACCGCAGGGTGAGCGCGGCGGCACCTGTCTCAGGATTCGCCGTCGTGCTCGCCCGCCAGCAGTTCCGAGCGGATGTCGGCCACGCCACTGGGCAGCGTCTCGCCTTCGAGTTCGAACGTCGGGGCTTTCGGGGTACCGCCGATCGCGCACACCGCGACGCTGTCCTGGCCGTCCAGTGTCTTGGGGATGACGACGAACCAGAGGGACTTCTCCGCAAGCCACTCGGTGGTCGCCATGTCGGCGTAGTAGGTCGCGTCCGGTGCCAGGCTGCGCGTCTTCTCGGTGCAGAGATTCACGAGCTGGGGACCGGAGAATTCCGAGGCGGCCTCCGTCGGGTCCGGGGTCGGCGCGGAGGTCTCAGACGGCGTGGGAGTGGGCGATGTCGGCGCAGAGGTCGACGACGTCGACGGCGACGGGCTCGGAGCCGGCTCGGGGGCGCAGGCCGCGAGCAGAACGAGCATCGGCAGGAGGACGAGAGCAGGACGAACGCGCATGTCTGGATGCTACTGCCGCCGCAGCGGATTCCGAGGGGAGCGCTCCGGAGACGACGGCTTCTCCTGTATCACCGGCTCCTCGCAGTGGCCACCCCCTTCCCACATTCGGGTGTCCCGGGAGAGGGTCTACTCGTCCGCTCCCCGCGGACGACCCTCCACGAAAGGACGACGAACCATGACTCTCACCGGCAACCGAGTGGCATTCCTGGCGACGGACGGATTCGAGGACAGCGAGCTCACCAGCCCCTGGGATGCGGTGACCGCCGAGGGCGCGAGCGCGACGCTGATCGCCCCGGACGGCGCCGCGATCACCGGGAAGAACGGTCACGAGCAGGCCGTGGATCTCCTCGCCTCCGACGCGTCGGCCGACCAGTTCGACGCGCTCGTGCTCCCCGGCGGTGTCGTGAACGCCGACCACCTGCGCCTCGACAAGCCGTCGATCGCCCTCGCGCGGTCCTTCTTCGAGCAGCACAAGCCCGTGGGCGTGATCTGCCACGGCGCCTGGATCCTCATCGAGGCCGGTGTCGTGGACGGCCGGACGCTCACCAGCTACCCGAGCCTGACGACAGACCTGCGCAACGCCGGGGCGACCTGGGTCGACGAGGAAGTCGTCGTGGACGAGGGCCTCGTCTCCAGCCGCACGCCCGACGACCTGCCCGCCTTCAACGCGAAGCTCGTCGAGGAGATCGGCGAGGGCAAGCACTCCGGGCAGACCGCCTGAGCAGCGGTGTCAGGCCCGCGCCCGGTGCCGTCGGACGGCCGCGCGGTTCGCACAGCGCACGGAGCAGAAGCGCTGGCGGCCGTTGCGGGTCACGTCCGCGACGACGTTCGTGCACGGTGCGGCCTGACACCTCCCGAGCCTGCTCATCCCTCGGGTCACGAGATGCAGCGATGTGCCGAGGCTGATGATCGCCCGCAGCACGTACGGCAGTGACGGCACGTCGTCGCGGTAGTGCAGGTGCCAGCCCTCCCCGTCGTGGTTCGTGAGCCGCGGGTAGGCGGCCGCGGCCGCGAGCTGGGCGTTCAGCAGCAGAGCCCGGGCGTCGGGGTCAGACTCGTCGACGATCGTGAGCCAGTCGTCGATGACCGCCCTGATCTTCTCGTGGTCGTCGGCAGCCGGCGGGAACGTCTGCGTCATGCCTAGCTCGAGGGTGCGCTCCTCGATCCCGGCACGGTCGGACGGCCAGTCGTTGGCGAGGGAGGCGGCCAGGAGCACCGCATATTCGCCGTAAGGGTTGAGATGCATAAGACCATTACATCACGCTGGGTACATGACCTCGCAGAACACGCTCCCGATCCCCCGCATCCGGCCCGAAACCGCGTCCCATGAGCACGCATGGCTCGTCGAGTCGCGGCATCCGACGAGTGAGGGCGTCATCCTCTACGTGCGGTGCGGGGGATGCGGCACCCGCCGCGTCGACCTGCAGTCGCACCCGCACACGCCGCCGACCGCGCTGAGCACGGAGACCGGCGGGGTCCAGGGCTGAGACTCAGGCCTCGACGATCTCCGGCGCCGTCACTCCGTCACTCCGTCACTCCGTCACGCCGTCAGCTCGATGAGTGTGCGCGTCGTCCGGAGGTTGCGGGCGGTCCCGGCCACGCCCAGCGCACGGTCCAGCACCCCCTTCGTGAGCTTCGTGGAGTGCACTCCACCACTCCCGTAGTCGATCCACAGGTCGTTCCCCACGAGCTCCAGACGCTCCTCCGGCAGGAGTCGTCTCCCCAGCGCCTCGACCGCCCCCGCCGAGGGCGTCCCCTCGAGGAACATCGCGTGCACGAACTTCACGTCACCCTCGGGAAAGGGCTGAGCGGACTCCGACGCGACCAACTGCGTGTGCGTTCGATGGATGACCGGAGTGTCGACCCCGAACTCCTCATGGATGAGCGAGCGGACGACGCTGCACGCGGCCTCCGGGTTCTTCGGGGTCGCGCAGACGATGTTGCCGCTCGCGATGTAGGTAGACACGTCGGCGAGATCAGTGTCGGTCGCCAGCACCTCTCGCAACCGTGCCATCGGCACGCTGTTGCGTCCGCTGACGTTCACAGCCCGAAGCAGCAGGACGCTGCGGTTCACGCGTCGGTGCTCTCGACCAGTTCCGCACCCGCGTGCACGAGTTCTGCGAGGGCCGCTTCGCTCGGCTCCGGAGCCACCCCGGCCACGAGGTCGGTCAGAATCCGTACATGGACGCCGTGCGCGATCGCGTCGAGCGCGGACGCCCGGACGCAGTGATCGGTCGCGATGCCAACCACATCGGCACTGAGCACTCCCGCGGCAGTGAGGAGCGCTCCGACGGTCTCACCAGCCTCCGTCTCCCCCTCGAACATCGAGTACGCGGGTTTGCCCTGTCCCTTGCGGACATGGTGCGTCACGGCATCCGTCACCAGGAGCGGGTCGTAGTCGGCACCTTCCGTGCCCGCGACGCAGTGCACGGGCCAGGAGTCGACGAAGTCGGGCGTGCCGGCGAAGTGTCCGCCGTTGTCTCCCTGCGCGTCATGCCAGTCCCGCGACGCGATGATCACCGCGTAGTCGGAGGCATGCGCGGCGAGGAATGTCGTGACGGCAGCGGCCACCGCATCACCGCCCGTCACGGCGAGTGCACCACCCTCCGTGAAATCGTTCTGCACATCGACGATCAGAAGCGCTCTGCTCATGATTCGAGGGTACGCCGCTGGAACGGGAAAGGCCCCGTGATGTTCTTCACATCACGGGGCCTTCGGAGCCGCTTGTCAGAATCGAACTGACGACCTTTTCATTACGAGTGAAATGCTCTGCCGACTGAGCTAAAGCGGCGTGCGACGCGTGAGCGGCGCGATCACCGATATTACCCTGTCTCGTGCCCGGTCGCGAATCGAGCCCGCCTCACTCGCAGCGCAGGCCGTCTTCGGGCACCACATCGTCGAGCAGGAACGCTTCGACGGCGTCGTCCACACAGACGTTGCCCTTGTTGTACCCGGTGTGGCCCTCGCCGACGCGGGTGATCAGGACCCCTTCTTCGAGCTGGTCCGCCAGCGACTCGGACCACTCGTACGGCGTCGCCGGATCGTTCGTCGTGCCGATCACGAGAATGGGTCCTGCACCCTCAGCCGCGATCTCGCCGCGCGTGCCGGTGGGCGGGTAGGGCCAGACCTCGCAGGAGTCCGGTCCGGTCCAGTACGGGGCGATGGTCGGCGCGCCCGCGGCGATCTTGGCCTCGATCGCGGCTTCGGCGGCCGGGTCGTCCTCGACCGGGTAGTCCATGCAGTTGTACGCACGGAAGGCCTCGGTGGAGTTGTCGGTATAGACCCCGTCATCGCCGCGCTTGTTGTAATAGTCGGCGAGCAGGAACGCCGTGGTCGGGTCTCCCTGCAGCGCCTCATCGAGGGCCTGGGTGAGGATGTCCCAGCTTTCCTGGGCGTAGAGCGCGGCGATGATCCCCGTCAGCAGGGAGTCCGCGCCCATCATCCGCCCATCGCCGTTCTCGAGCGGAGTGCGGTCGACGCTCGCCAGCAGCGCCCCGAGATCGGCCATCGCCTCGTCCACTGTGCCGTTGAAGGGGCAGTTCCCCGAGTCGAGACAGTTCTGCATGTAGGCGCGCAGCGCCGACTCGAAGCCCAGAGCCTGAGTCGCCCCGACCTCGAGCCCCGGAACCGCCGGATCGATGGCGCCGTCGAGCACCAGGCGTCCGGCCTTCTCGGGGTAGAGCTTGGCGTAGGTCGCGCCGAGGAAAGTGCCGTAGGAGTAGCCGAGATAGTTGAGCTGCTTGTCGCCCAGCACCGCGCGGATCAGGTCCATGTCGCGGGCGGAGTTGACCGTCGTGATGTGCGGCAGGATGCCGTCACTGTTCGCCTCGCATGCCTCGGCGAACGACTTGTGCGCGTCGAGCAGCTCGGCTTCCCACTCCGCCGTGCCACGGGCGGCGGACGGGATGCCGTAGAGGTAGTCGTCCATTTCCGGTGCGTCGTAGCAGGTCACCGCGGTGGAGCCCCCGACTCCGCGCGGGTCGAAGCCGATCACGTCGTAGTTCTCGATGAGATCGGGCCCGACGGCGAAGTCGAGGCTGCTCTGGACGAGCTCCACACCGCTCGATCCGGGTCCGCCCGGGTTCGTCAACAGGGAGCCGACGGGGGTCCCCTGCGCGCGATGGCGGATCACCGACAGGCTGATGTCACCGGCCCCCGGGCTCTCCCAGTCGAGGGGCGCCGTCACCTCAGTGCAGTCGAAGCCGGGGCCGCAGTCCGTCCACTCCAGCTCCTGCGAGTAGAAGGGCAGCAGGTCTTCGGCGACCCCGTCGGTGTCGGGGACGATGGTCGTCGCCGGCCGCGACGACTGCTCGGGGATCATCGCGTAGAGACAGCCCGAGAGGGCGACGGATGCCGCGGCGAGGCCGGCGATGACCGCGGCGGCGCGACGGAAGCGGGAAGTCGATCGGTTGTTCACGGTTTCCTCCCGCTCGTGATCGTCACGAGCAAGCTCTCCAGTGCGAGCAGCGGAGCGACGTTGCGCTCCAGCGACTGCCGCGTCTCGGCAAGGTGGTCAAGTACGACAAGGGTACGGGCCTCAGGCCAGGCCGACGCGAGGCCTTCCAGCTCGGGGCGCAGCTCGCGGTTGATGAGATCGTCGCCGCGGCCGAACTGCAGCATGATCACGTCGCGGAACAGCGACTGCAGATCGGTGAGCACGCGGTCGATGCCGTCACGCAGGCTGCGCGTGGCGCGCTTCTTCTGATCGTCTTCGAGCGCCGAGAGCTGTGTGCGCAATGCCGGCGGCACGGCCTGCCCCTCGGCGATTCCGATCGTGCGCAGGAGCGAAGCCCGCTCGTGCGCGTCGCGCTCCGCCGTGAGGGCCTTCGCGTCTTCGGTCGCGGCCTGGATGATCCGACCCGCGACATCGACCGCATCGCCGACACCGCGGACGCCGATGACAGACCGCAGGGTCTCGTCGCGCCGACGCCGAGCCGCGTCATCGGTGGCGAGCCGCTGCGCCATCCCGATGTGGCGCTGCGAATGCCGCGCCGCCTGCTCGGCGACGGCCTCATCGGCCCCCGTGCGCAGGGTGATGAGCCGGGCCACATCGGCGACATCCGGCTCCCGCAGTCGCAGCGAGCGGACCCGGGAGCGGATCGTCGGCAGCAGGTCGGCCTCGCTGGGCGCGCACAGGATCCACACCGTCTGCTCGGGCGGCTCCTCGAGTGCTTTCAGCAGCACATTGGAGGTGCGTTCGACCATGCGATCGGCGTCTTCGACGACGATGACGCGGTACCGACCCGCGGAGGGTGCGAAGTAGGAGCGCTCCACGAGAGCGCGGGCCTCGGCGATCGTGATGATCACCTTGTCGGTGCGGAGCGCCGTAACATCGGGATGGGTGCCCGCGAAGACCTGCCGCATCACCGCCTCATCTTCGGGGTGGTCGGCGACCAGAGCGGCCGCGAACGCGTACGCGAGAGTCGAACGGCCGGATCCGGGCGGGCCGGTGATCAGCCAGGCATGCGAGAGCGCACCCGGATCGGATGCCGCCGCACGGAGCGTGTCGACGGCAGCATCCTGCCCCCACACGTCCGCCCACGGGAAAGGAGGAGGAACGGTGCGGGCCATGCACTCAGCCTAATCGCGACCACCGACGCCGACGGCATGGGTGTCGCTCGCGCAGGTCAGCCGAGCAGTGCGCCGACCCGCGCACGGATCTGCTCCGCGATCACCGTCGGCGCTGCGGCGGCGTCGAGGACGAGGAACCTCTCGGGCTCGGCCGCCGCGAGGGCCAGGTACGCGTCGCGGACGCGCCCGTGGAACTCCGCCTGTTCTGCTTCCAGCCGGTCGAACGGCTTGTCGGCGGAGTCGAGGCGGGTGCGGGCCGCAGCGGGGTCGAGGTCGAGCAGCACGGTCAGGTCGGGCAGCGCGCCTTCGGCCGCCCAGAGCGAAAGCTCGCGGATCTCGGTCGCATCGAGCACACGGCCGGCGCCCTGGTACGCCACGGACGAGTCGAGGTAGCGATCCTGCAGCACGACATCCCCGCGGTCGAGTGCGGGTCGCACGACCGTCGCCACGTGGTGCGCGCGGTCGGCCGCGTAGAGCAGTGCCTCGGCGCGCGGCGCGATGTCACCGCGATGATGCAGCACGATGTCACGGATGAGCTGCCCGACCTCGGAGCCGCCGGGTTCGCGCGTGCGCACGACCGTGCGCACGGTGCCTTCGAGCCACTCCGCGAGCAGATTCGACTGCGTGGTCTTGCCAGAGCCGTCTCCGCCTTCGAGCGTGATCCACACCCCGTGACCTGGGGTCACGAGCTCGCCTTCTCCGCTGCCTTCGCGGCGGCGTTCGCCGCACGGGTGGCCGCAGCCTTCTTCGCCGCAGCCGACCGTGCGGCCGACGTCGCCGCCGTGGTCTTCTTCGCGGGGGCCTTCTTCGCGGTCGTCGACTTGGCCGCTGTCTTGGCTGCGGGCTTCTTGGCGGCGGCCTTCTTGGCCGGCGCCTTCTTGGCGGGCGCCTTCTTGGCCGCACCGCGCTTCGGAGCCGGGCCCTTGGCACGCTTGTCGGCGAGCATCTGCACGGCGATCTCGAATGTGATGTCCTCGACCGTCTGGCCGCGCGGAATCGTCACGTTCGTCTCGCCATCGGTCACGTAGGCACCGAACCGGCCGTCGCGGATGCGGATCGGCTTACCGCTGACGGGGTCGGCCTCGAACTCGGCGAGTGCGCTGGATGCACGACGACCGGCACCGTACTTCGGCTGGGAGTAGATCTCCAGCGCCTGCTCGAGCGTGACGTCGAAGATCTGCGATTCGCTCTCGAGCGACCGCGAGTCGGTGCCCTTCTTCAGGTACGGACCGAAGCGGCCGTTCTGGGCCGTGATCTCGTCTCCCGATTCCGGGTCGACGCCCACGACACGCGGCAGGCTCAGGAGCTGGAGCGCGGTGTCGAGCTCGATCGTGTCGACCGACATCGAGCGGAACAGCGATGCGGTGCGCGGCTTCGGGGCCGCCTCCTTCTTCGCTCCGCGCTTCGGCTTCGGGGCCTCGACGACCTCGCCGGTCGTCTCGTCGACCGCTGCGTCCTCGGACACCGGGTCGTTCTCCTGGACGTACGGTCCGAACCGGCCGTCCTTGACGACGACGATCTTGCCGTTCTCCGGGTTCTCCCCGAGCACACGGTCGCCCGCGACGGGAGCGTCGATGAGCTCCTGTGCCTTCTCGGCGGTCAGCTCGTCGGGCGCGAGGTCTTCCGGCACATTGACGATGCGCGGCTTGGCGTCGGGGTTCTCCGGGTCGGCGACCTCGAGGTACGGACCGTACTTGCCGAAGCGCAGCGTGGCGGTGTCCGTGATGCGGGTGGAGTTGAGGGCACGCGCGTCGATCTCGCCGAGGTTGTCGACGACCTGGCGGAGGCCGACGTGTGAGTCGGAGCCGAAGTAGAACGACTTGAGCCATTCCACGCGGTTCTGCTCGCCGCGGGCGATCGTGTCGAGGTCGTCCTCGAGCGCAGCGGTGAAGTCGTAGTCGACCAGCTCGGCGAAGTGCTCCTCGAGCAGCCGGACCACGCTGAACGCGAGCCACGTCGGCACGAGTGCCTGTCCGCGCTTGACCGCATAACCGCGGTCGAGAATGGTCTCGGGGATCGAGGCGAAGGTCGAGGGACGGCCGATGCCCTTCTCTTCGAGGACCTTCACGAGCGACGCCTCGGTGTAGCGCGGCTTCGGCGTGGTGCGGTGCCCCTTGGCCTCCGCATCCGACACCGCGAGCTGATCTCCGACGGCGACGGCAGGCAGCGACTGATTCTCGGCGGCATCCGCGTCGCCGCGCTTCTCGTCGCGACCCTCTTCGTAGGCCTCCAGGAAGCCCTTGAAGGTGTAGACGGTTCCGGAGGCCGTGAACTCGGCCTTCTTCCCCGCGGCGTCGACGGCGATCGTGACCGTGGTGGTCTCGTACTTCGCGTCGGACATCTGGCTGGCGACCGTGCGCTTCCAGATGAGGTCGTAGAGGCGCTGCTCGTCGCGGTCGAGCTCGGACGAGAGAGAGGCGGGCGTGCGGAAGGTGTCTCCCGAGGGACGGATCGCCTCGTGCGCCTCCTGCGCGTTCTTGCTCTTGGACTTGTACACGCGCGGCTTCAGCGGCACCGCGGCGTCGCCGTAGAGGGCCACCGCCTGGCTCCGCGCCGCCTGCACCGCCTGGGTGCTCAGCGACGTGGAGTCGGTACGCATATAAGTGATGTAGCCCTTTTCGTACAGCCGCTGGGCCACGCCCATCGCCTGCTTGGCTCCCATCGAGAGCTTGCGTCCCGCCTCCTGCTGCATCGTGGAGGTGGT
Organism: Microbacterium sp. Mcb102; assembly: GCF_024519805.1. Lineage (NCBI taxonomy): Bacteria > Bacillati > Actinomycetota > Actinomycetes > Micrococcales > Microbacteriaceae > Microbacterium > Microbacterium sp. Mcb102. Next base: position 42,765 of record NZ_JALJRG010000002.1, read on the forward strand.
GAACGGCGCATAAGGGCTGCGTGTGCCCGGCTTGGCTTCGACCTTGGTGACGCTGCCGGCGCCGACGGCGTCGACCGCTTCGGCGAGCGCGGCGGCGGTGGCCTCATCGAGGATGACGACGGCCTTCTTGAGCTTTCCGTCGTCGTCGAAGTCGGTGCCGCGGGCGAGCTGGCCGCCGTCGACACGCACGAGGCGGATCTTGAACGACGTGCCGGTCGCGGCTGCCTGCGCGTCGACGTCCCAGTACTCGGCCGAGGTGAACGCCATGCGCTCACGCTCGCGGTCGACGATGAGGCGGGTCGCGGCGGACTGCACGCGTCCGGCCGAGATGCCGGTCTTGACCTTGTACCAGAGGACAGGCGAGACGTCCCAGCCGTACAGGCGGTCGAGGATGCGGCGGGTCTCCTGCGCGTCGACGAGGTCGTGGTCGAGCTCACGCGTGTTGCCGACTGCCGCCTGGATCGCGTCCTTGGTGATCTCGTGGAACACCATGCGCTTGACGGGGACCTTGGGCTTGAGCGTCTCGAGCAGGTGCCAGGCGATCGCCTCGCCTTCGCGGTCCTCATCAGTGGCGAGCAGGAGCTCGTCGGCGCTCTTCAGTGCGCGCTTGAGTTCTGCGACCGTCTTCGTCTTGCGATCGGAGACGACGTAGTACGGGTCGAACCCGTTGTCGATGTCGATGGAGTACTTCCCGTAGGCCTGCTTGTCGGCAGCCGGGATGTCCTTCTTGTCAGCGAGGTCGCGGATATGGCCGACGGAGCTGAGCACCTCATAGCCGTCGCCGAGGTATCCCTGAATAGACCGCATCTTCGTCGGGGACTCGACGATGACGAGCTTCTTGCCTTCAGCCAAGGGTGCGTCCTTTCTTCGAAGCACACCATACACACCACTGTGTGGGGTCGTTCACAGTGAGTGAGGTCGCACGGCCGTCACTGTCCCTCGGGTGGCCCGGCACGGGCTCGGGAGACGGCTGCGAGTCCAGCGTACGCCGCCTGCACCTCCACGGTCGCCACGAAGCCCTCGAGAGAGCAGCCGGTGAGCGCCGCGCCCGCCGCCTCCGCGACCCGCGCGGCGAGCGCACACGGCTCCGCTGCGGTCGGCACGGCACCGTTCGCGGCATCGGCTGCGGCGAGCGCCGCGGCATCGGCAGCCCCGGCCGCGCGCTGCGCCGTCACCGCCGCTCCGCCGACGGCGGCCAGCCCGAGAGACAGTGCAGCGGCGACCACCAGGACCCCCGCGGCCACCGCCGTGCCCGCCATCAGCGGCCTCCGTCGAGCGCGCAGCTCGACGCCCGGAGGGGCAGCCGCACCAGCGCGCCGATCGAGGCCTCGAAGGTTGCCGTGACGCACACGAGGTCACCCGAGTGCGAAGACGAGATCCCTGCGCCGGGGACGGCCGTGCCCACCACGCGCTGGGCGGCGTCCGCCCCCTCGCCGCGGCCGAGGAGACGTGCCGCATCCGCCGATGCGTCCTGCAGCGCCACCTGGCGCGATGCCGCGCCGAGCGCGCCCGCACCGAGCAGGAGCGCCAGCACCACGGCGGGCAGCCCGAGAGCGAGTTCTGCGGCGACGGAGCCTCGCTCCCCCGCCCCGGCGCGACCGGCGCCGCTCCTCCGGGGGCGCATCAGGACACGGTGAGGGCTCGCCGGACGAGATCCGTCAGGATGCCGCGAACCTCGTCGGATCGCATGATGACGACCAGGAGCCCTGCGAACGCCACGGCGGCCATCGTGGTGATCGCGTATTCGGCCGTGGCCGCGCCGGTGTCGTCGCCGAACAGCGCAGCCGCGCGGCGCCGGTCGAGTCGGGGGATGCGGATCATGATGTACCTCTTTCTCTGTGATGCCTTCGCATCGGTTGGTCGGTCTCAGCGGGTCGCTCGGCACGTCGCTCACAGGGGCAGCGGTGTCGAGGCCAGGACGCTGAGCAGCATCGGCGCCACACCGAGCAGGAGGAACGCAGGCAGGGTGCACACACCGAGCGGGATGAGCAGTCGTGTCGAGAGCTTCGCCGCACGCAGGCGGCCGTGCACCCGCGCGGCATGCCGATCCTGCGCTGCGGACGCTCGAAGGAGCTCCACCGCGGGCACGCCGGCTGCTCGGGACAGCTCGAGCACGGATCGGATGCCCTCCTCGGTCCCCCCGCCGGCCGAGCTCTCGGCGACCAGACGGAGGGCGCGGTCGATGGAGGCGCCTCCGGCGAGCGCGACGGCCACCAGTTCGGCTCGCATCCCGGGCGTGCCAGGCTCGGGCGCAGCGCGGCGGAGCAGCCGCCGCGTCCACAGCCGAGCTGCGAGCACGAGGAGAAGGCCCGTGACCACGCAGGCGGCACCGAGCGGATTGCCGACGATGACGCCGACGGTGTCGAAGCCGAGCGCGAACCCGAGAAGAAGTCCCGCGAGCGGCATCCACAGCAGCAGGCGCGCTGTTCCCGCGGGCTCGGCGAGTGCGATGCGCACATCGTCGGCGGCGGACGCGGCGTCGCGCAGAGATTCGGCGATGATCCGGAGCACCTCGGCAAGCGGAGCACCGACCGTGGTGGCGATCTCCCATGCGGCCGCGAGGTCGACCCAGGCCCCACCCTCGGCCTCGATGGCGTCGAGCAGGGGAACGCCTCCCTCCACCCGCTCGGTCACGGCCAGCGCATGCGGGTCGCCGATGTCGGCGAGGTGCCGCCAGGCGACGACCGGCACCGCTCCCGCCTGCAGCAGGACGGCCAGGGTCTGCACCGAGGTCGCGGCATCGCTCGCCCCCGTCTCACTCGCAGGGGGCGCAGGGCGTCGCCGGATCACCACGGCGTGACCTCCTCGATGTCCAACCGGTCGCCCGCCATCACGAGTCGTCCGGCCTGCCGGATCCGACGGACGCCCCCGGGAGCACGGTGGAGATGCAGCACCACCGTGAACGCACTCACCGCCTGCCGCGCGAGGGCGACTGCATCCATCCCGGCCAGCGCACCGAGGGCCTCGAGCCGGGCCGGCACATCGCGGAGCCCGCTGGCGTGCATCGTGCCGGCGCCGCCGTCATGTCCGGTGTTGAGCGCGGTGAGCAGCTCTCGGACCTCTTCCCCGCGGCATTCGCCCACCACCAGACGGTCCGGCCGCATCCGCAGTGACTCGCGCACCAGCCGAGCCAGCGTGATCCCTCCCGCTCCCTCGACATTCGCCTGACGCGCCTCGAGGGCGACGTGATGCGGGTGGCGCGGACGGAGCTCTGCGACATCTTCGATCGTGACGATGCGCTCGGTCGCCGGGACCTCGGAGAGCAGCGCGGACAGGAGCGTCGTCTTGCCCGTTCCGGTGCCGCCTGTGATGAGGATGTTGGCCCGTTCGGCCACGAGCCCGAGGAGCCAGGCCTGCTGACGTGCGCCGAAGGAGCCGAGCGCAGCGAGCGCCTCGAGGTCGGCCGCCCGCACCCGAGGGATGCGGATCGAGAGCGCGGTGCCCATCGTGGACACCGGAGCGAGGACGGCATGCACGCGGATGCCGGAATCGAGACGGACGTCGACGCACGGGGCCTGGTCGTCGAGATGGCGCCCGCCGAGACCGACGAGGGCGACGGCGAGGTCGCGGACCTCCCGCTCCGACGCCCGCCATCCGCTCACAGGATCGGCGCCGCTGCCTCGGTCGACGAACAGACCCGCCGGGCCGTTGACGAAGACATCGGTGACGGCGTCGTCGATGTGGGCGATGAGCGCACCGAAGGCGGGGTCGAGGCGCAGCGGCTCGGGAGCGGCATCCATCGCGCCCGTCACCGGTGCCGCGCCACGGGGCTGGATGACGAAGGAATCGGGCATACCGCGAAGGTAAGCGGCCGGGACGGCGCGAGCGATCGGATACGCCAACGCGGCTCAGGCACTGTGCAGAAGACTCGTGGTCGTCGGCCGGTGCAGGAGGCGGAGAGGTCCGGGACGCCGCGAACGGGAGCGCTCCCAACGGAATGGGCGGCATCTCACGGGGGGAATGAGATGCCGCCCACGGCGATGCACGATTGGGGGAATCGGGCATGCCAAGGCCGGAATGAGATTTCGGCTGTCGTCGAGTGTACGCAAGGCAACCGTCCTGACAAAACCGGTGCGACTACCGACTTTCGGCAGTATGCGATGTGTGGCCCCGCGGATAGATTCACCCTGACCGCGCCGTCCACCCCCACGGCCAGGTTCGAACGACCCGAATGCCGCAAAGGAGCGCCTGCCGATGAGCAGCCAGATCGACCACCTTCTCGACGAGACCCGGCGGTTCGCACCGTCGGAGGAATTCGTCGCCCAGACCATCTCATCGCCCGAACTCTACGAGCGCGCCGCTGCCGATCGCGAGGCGTTCTGGGGCGAGCAGTCCCGCGACCTGGTGCACTGGCACAAGCCGTTCACGCAGGTTCTCGACTGGACGAACCCGCCGTTCGCGAAGTGGTTCGACGACGGCGAGCTGAACGTGGCGTACAACTGCCTCGACCGGCACGTCGAAGAGGGCAACGGCGACCGGGTCGCTCTGCACTGGGAGGGTGAGCCCGGGGATTCCCGGCGCATCACTTACGCCGAGCTGACCGCAGAGGTCAAGCGGGTCGCCAACGTCCTCGAAGGGCTCGGCATCGGCCAGGGCGACCGCGTCGCGATCTATCTGCCCATGATCCCCGAGGCGATCGCCTCGATGCTCGCCGTCGCCCGCGTCGGTGCGATCCACTCCGTCGTGTTCGGCGGATTCAGCGCCGACAGCCTCCGCTCACGCATCGACGACGCCGGAGCGAAGCTCGTCATCACCGCTGACGGCGGCTACCGCAAGGGCCGTGTGTCCGCTTTGAAGCCGGCGGTGGATCAGGCGCTCGCCGACCGCGGCGATGGCGAGCAGCAGACCGTCGAGCATGTCTTGGTGGTCCGGCGCGGCGAGAACGAGGTGGACTGGGTCGAGGGACGCGACCTGTGGTGGCACGACGTGGTTCCCGCGGCGTCCGCCGAGCACACGGCCCAGGCCTTCCCCGCGGAGAACCCGCTGTTCATCCTCTACACGTCGGGCACCACCGGGAAGCCCAAGGGCATCCTGCACACCTCGGGCGGTTACCTCACCCAGGTCGCGTACTCGCACAAGTACGTGTTCGACCTGCATCCGGAGACCGACGTCTTCTGGTGCACGGCCGACATCGGATGGATCACCGGACACAGCTACGTCACCTACGGTCCGCTCGCGAACGGCGCGACCCAGGTGCTCTACGAAGGCACGCCCGACGCCCCGCACCCCGGCCGCTGGTGGGAGATCATCGAGAAGTACAAGGTCTCGATCTTCTACACCGCGCCGACGGCGATCCGTTCGTTCATGAAGATCGGCCGCAGCGTGCCGAAGAAGTTCGACCTGTCGTCGCTGCGACTGCTCGGTTCGGTGGGTGAGCCCATCAACCCCGAGGCGTGGATGTGGTACCGCGAGGTCATCGGTGCCGGCAAGACGCCGATCGTCGACACGTGGTGGCAGACCGAGACCGGAGCGATCATGGTCTCGGCCCTCCCCGGCGTCACCGAGACCAAGCCCGGATCCGCGCAGGTTCCGCTTCCGGGGATCTCGATCGATGTCGTCGACGAGCAGGGTGTCGAGGTCGGCAACGGCAACGGCGGACTCCTCGTGATCACCGAGCCCTGGCCGAGCATGCTGCGCGGAATCTGGGGCGACCCGGAGCGCTACCGCGAGACGTACTGGGAGAAGTTCGAGGACCAGGGCTACTACTTCGCGGGTGATGGAGCCCGACTCGACGAGGACGGCGACCTGTGGCTGCTCGGCCGCGTCGACGACGTCATGAACGTCTCGGGGCACCGTCTCTCCACCGCCGAGATCGAGTCGTCGCTGGTCGCGCACGAGGCGACGGCTGAAGCCGCCGTGGTCGGCGCATCGGACGAGACGACCGGACAGGCGGTGGTGGCCTTCGTCATCATCAAGGAGAGCTACCTCGCCGAGCACGAGCCCGCGGGCCTCGCCCAGCTGCTGCGCCTGTGGGTCGGAGAGCAGATCGGGGCGATCGCCCGCCCGCGCGACGTGTACATCGTGGGCGAGCTGCCGAAGACCCGCTCCGGCAAGATCATGCGACGTCTCCTGCGTGACGTCGCCGAAGGCCGCGAGGTCGGGGACACGACGACGCTGGCCGACACCGCGGTGATGAGCATCATCTCGGCGCAGGTCAAGTAGGACTCCCCCGTAGACGAAGAACGCGCCTTCCCGATCCGGGGAGGCGCGTTCTTCGTGTGCGGCACGGACGTGCCGGATGGCCGAATGCTCAGGCGAGGATGAAGGTCACTTCGACCTCGACAGGGCTGCCGAGGGGAAGCTCCGCCACACCCACGGCCGCACGCGCATGACGCCCGGCGTCGCCGAAGATCTCGCCGAGGACCTCGCTGGCGCCGTTGATGACGCCCGGCTGCCCCGTGAAGTCTGCGGCGGAGGCGACGAAGCCGCCCACGCGGAGCACTCCGCCGATGCGGTCGACGCCGCCCGCGGCATCCGCTGCCGCGGCAAGGGCGTTCAACGCACAGGTGCGCGCATACGCCTTCGCGTCTTCCGCCGAGACCTCGGCGCCGACCTTGCCGAGGGCAGGGAGCGCACCGGAGACGAACGGGAGCTGGCCCGAGGTGTAGACGAGACCGTCGTGCACGACCGCCGGGACGTAGGCGGCGACGGGAGCGGCGACCGCGGGCAGCTCGATGCCGAGTTCGGCGAGGCGGGCGGAGACGCTCATGCCTGGCCTCCCTCGAACTGACGGGCGGCCTGCTCCGCCGCGGCCAGACCGGCGTTGGCGGAGGCATCCGCGTTCACCGGACGCTTCAGGTAGGCGACGAGACCGCCTTCGGGACCCTGCACGACCTGCACGAGCTCCCAGCCCTGCTTGCCCCAGTTGTTGAGGATGGCTGCCGTGTTGTGGATCAGCAGCGGCGTGGTGAGGTACTCCCACGTGGTCATGGCACTCCTGTCGATCGGGGCGCGACACCGTGATTGCGGGCCGGCTCGTCAAAGGTGGTATTCAGGGAACTCCCCTACGATCAAGCGTATGCCCCAAAAGAATCGCACGGTGAGAGGCGTGCTCGGCGGTCTCGTCGGGCTCGTCGGCTTGAGCGCCGTCGCCGGCCTCCTGGTCGCTGCCAGCGTCACGCCCGTCCTCACCATGACCGGTCTCGCCGGCGCCCAGGCACTGACTCTCTTCGACCAGCTCCCCGAGAACCTCAACCCGGGTACACCGATGGAGCAGTCGACGATCTACGCCACGGACCCCGACGGCAAGCCGGTCGAGCTGGCCTCTTTCTACGAGCAGAACCGCATCCCGGTCACGTACGAGCAGGTGGCCCCCGTGCTGTACGACGCCATCCTCTCCAGTGAGGACAAGAGCTTCTACAGCCACGGCGGCGTCAACCTCGGCGCGACCGTGAAGGCGCTCGTCGACAACGTGCGCGGCACCTCCAGCCGAGGCGCTTCCACGATCAGCCAGCAGTACGTGAAGAACGTGCTGATCCAGGAGTGCGAGCAAGACGTCGACCGCGCCTCCGAGACCTACACGGACGACCTGCGCAAGTGCTTCGAAGACGCGACCAACGCCAGCGGTAACGAGGGCATCGAACGCAAGCTGCAGGAGATGCGCTACGCGATCCAGGTCGAGAAGGACTTCTCCAAGAACGACATCCTGCTCGGATACCTGAACATCGCGAACTTCGGCGGCACGGTGTACGGCATCGAAGCCGCATCGAAGTACTACTTCAGCACGAGTGCCGCGAAGCTCACGGTCGCGCAGGCGGCGACCTTGGCCGGCATCGTGCAGAACCCCAACACGTACCGCATCGACATGCCGCAGGGCACCACGACGAACGAGGCCGGTGAGGCGCTGAACACCGCCGACAGCGGCTACTCGCTCACAAAGGACCGTCGCCATTACGTGCTGGGCCGCATGCTCGCCGACGGCAAGATCACCCAGGCGCAGTACGACGAGGCGGATGCCTCCGAGATCACACCGACGCTGAAGCAGCCCACGCAGGGCTGTGCGGCGGCCGGCGTCAACGCCTACTTCTGCCAGTATGTGCGGTCGATCGTGCTCGACGACGAAGCATTCGGTAAGACTCCCCAGGACCGCGCCGACCTGCTCCGTCGCGGCGGCCTGAAGATCTACACCTCGCTGGACTACAACATTCAGAATCCGGCCGCACAGGCGATGCGCGACATCGTCCCGGCGAACTACGACAACGACTACTTCGGCGCTGCCGGCGTCTCGATCGAGGTCGGCACCGGTCGCATCCTGTCGATCACGCAGAACACGCAGTTCGACGAGACCACCACCGACGATCTCGGGAAGACCTCGCTCGTCTTCGCCGGCGACCAGAAGCACGGCAACTCCGGCGGTTTCCAGGTCGGCTCGGTGTACAAGCTGTTCACGCTGATCGACTGGCTCGAGAAGGGGCACTCCGTCAACGAGGTGCTCAACGGGCGTGTGCAGACGAACTTGAAGATCCCCGTCTGCGAGAGCCCGCAGACCGCGAACACCAAGGAGATCGGCAACTTCGGCGGCGGCGGCGGCTACACCGCGAGCGTCATGGACTTCACGCGACAGTCACTGAACAGCGGCTACTTCGCGATGGCCTCGAAGCTCGACATCTGCGAGATCAACCAGGTTGCCGATCGGATGGGTGTCACTCTCGCCAGCGGCAAGAAGGTCACCGACGAGAACGTCCCCTACGACGTGCTCGGCCCGAAGAACATCTCCCCCATCGCCATGGCGAACGCCTACGCCACGGTCGCGAGCGGCGGCAAGTACTGCACCCCGCGAGCGATCGACCGCGTGGTCGGCCCCGACGGCGCGGAGCGCGAGCTCCCGGCCGCATCGTGCACCGACGGCGTGATCTCGCCTGAGGTCGCCGCAACCGCCGCTTACGCGCTCAAGGGCGTCATGGACGGCGGAACCGGTCGCGACGCGAATCCCTATGACGGGACCCCGCTGATCGGCAAGACCGGAACGCACGACCGCTGGTCCACCATGATGATCGAGTCCAGCACCGAGGTCGCCACGGCGGTCTGGGCGGGACGCTGGAAGGGGCAGTCGGACATCTACCAGAAGTGGGCAGGGAACTACCAGCTCAACGGGATGCGCTACCCGCTGGCCAAGGCCGCGCAGGCAGCCGCCAACGCGACGTACGGGGGGAAGGACTTCCCGCGTCCGGATGACAAGCTCACCCGACGGGTGATGACCGAGGTCCCGAACGTCGTCGGCATGACCGTCGAAGAGGCGGAGTCGACTCTCAAGAGCCGGGGCTTCGGCGTGTCCGTCGGTGCCGCCGTCGACAGCGACAAGCCCACGAACGTCGTCGTCGCGCAGGACCCGCAGGGACAGACCGCAGGCGGGTCGACCATCACGATCTCGCCCAGCAACGGCCAGGGCACCACCGTTCCCGCCGGCCTGGTCGGTATGTCTCGATCCGATGCGTCGGCAGCGCTCACCGCTGCGGGATTCACGTCGATCGCCATCGACAACTCGTGCAACCCGCCGACCGCGGTGGTGTCCGCCACGGACCCGGCACCAGGCACGGCGACCAGCAAGTCCACCGCCGTCACCGTGACGTGCAAGTGACCGCTCGCGGCGCTGCGCACCCGGCCCTCATCGCGCTCGGCGCGGTGGGGGCCGTCGGTGCGGCCGCAGCGGTCTGGGGCATCGGCATCGAGCGCTACCTGTTCACGGTGCGCGAGGCGACCGCATCCGCGCTCCCTCCCGGTTCGGCCCCCTTGCGTATCCTGCACGTGTCGGACGCGCACATGGCGCCCTGGCAGCACCGCAAGCAGGACTGGCTGGCCTCGCTCGCCGAACTGAAGCCGGACCTCGTCGTCAACACCGGCGACAACCTCGGGCACGCGAACGGCTTGGAAGGCATCCGCCGCGCGTTCGACCCGCTCGCGGGCATCCCCGGGGTGTTCGTGCACGGATCGAACGACGTGACCGCTCCGTCTCCCCGCAACCCTCTGCGCTACTTCCTCGGGCCGTCCAAGAAGCAGCCTGAGCCGGAGCACCTCGACACCGCGGCGATGGACCGGTACTTCACGGACGAGCTCGGGTGGACCGACCTGAACAACGCCGCGGCGCGTCTCACCCTCGCCGGCACAGCGGTCGACCTCTTCGGCGTGAACGACGCCCACCGCGACTGGGACCGCCTCGACGTGCTGCCGGACGCCATCGGCGCGCTCGGTCCGCGTGACGCCGGCACACCGATGCTGGGCGTCACCCACGCGCCGTACCAGCGCGTGCTCAACGGGTTCACGGATCTCGGCGCCGACGCGATCCTCGGTGGCCACACCCACGGCGGCCAGGTGTGCCTCCCCGGCTATGGCGCCCTTGTGGCCAACTGCGACATCCCCCTCAAGCAGGCCAAGGGACTGAGCACGTGGTCGCACGAGGGCCGCACGGTGCCGCTCAACGTCAGCGCCGGTTGCGGACACTCGATCTACGCGCCGGTCCGCTTCGCCTGCCGCCCCGAGGCGACGCTGCTCACGCTCACCGCGCGGGACTGATCGCCGGCTCGATTCGGCGCACGGAGCATTTCCCTGTAGACTCGGAGGGTTGCAAACGGGGTGTGGCGCAGCTTGGTAGCGCGCTTCGTTCGGGACGAAGAGGTCGCAGGTTCAAATCCTGTCACCCCGACCAGTGACACCGGAAGGCCGCCCCCACAGGGGCGGCCTTCTCTGTATGGGGAACACGCAGAAGGGGAAGGGAAAGCATGGGATCTCTGCTTCCGCCCCCGCGCCGGTTCACCCGCGTGTGGGCTCTCGCTCTCGGCATCCCGTTCCTCCTGGGCCTTGCGGCTCTCACCCTCACACCGTCTCGGGTCGAGCAGGTCATGCCCAATCTCCTCGATCTGACCCTCCACGCCGCGCACCGCCTCGGCTGGGATTCGCTCGACTTCACTCGACTCGAGATCATCGCGAACATCCTGGTGTTCGTGCCCGTCGGCATCCTCGCCTTCGTCCTGCTCCCCCGCCGGGTGTGGCCGCTCGCCCTGCTGGTCGGGCCGCTGCTGTCGCTCGGGATCGAGACCGCGCAGCGCGTGGCGCTGCCGCATCGGGCGGCCACCGTGACCGACGTCGTGGCGAACTCGACCGGCGCGCTCGTCGGCGTCGTGTTCGCCGTCCTCTGCACACTGCTGCTTGCTTCACGACCCTCCCAGCGGCCACCTTCTAGGCTGGAGACATCATGACCGTGCCCACACTCGTCGCCTTCGATCTCGATGACACGCTCGCCCCTTCCAAGGGGCTGATCGACCCACGCATCGCCGCGCTGCTGCGCAGCCTGCTGCGTTCGGTCGACGTCGCCATCATCTCCGGCGGCAACGAGGCGCAGTTCCGCAGTCAGGTGCTCTCGCGCCTCGGCGATGCGGATGCCGCCGACCTCGCCCGCCTGCACCTGCTGCCGACGTGCGGTACGCGCTACCTCCGCCACGACGGGACCGACTTCACACCGGTGTATGCGCACGACCTCAGCGACGAGGACAAGCAGGCCGCGTTGACGGCGCTGCGCGAAGAGGCCGAGCACCTGGGGCTGTGGGAGGCCGAGCCCTGGGGCGAGATCCTCGAGGACCGCGGCTCGCAGATCACTTTCTCCGCACTGGGGCAGCGCGCGCCGCGCGAGGCGAAGCACGACTGGGATCCCACGGGGACCAAGCGCGCGGCTCTTCGTGCCGCCGTCGCCGCTCGCCTTCCCGGACTCGAGGTCCGCTCCGGCGGATCGACATCCATCGACATCACCCAGGCCGGCATCGACAAGGCCTTCGGGATGCGGCAGCTCGCCGAGCACACCGGCATCCCTCTCACCGCGATGCTGTTCTACGGCGACCGACTCGACGAGGGCGGGAACGACTACCCGGTCCTTGCCATCGGAGTGCCGTCCGTGGCCGTCGACGGCTGGGAAGACACTGCGGACAAGCTCGACGGCCTCCTGCGGACGCTCTGACCTCGGGGGCGTCCTGCGACGTTCTGCCGCCCCCTGGTCCTAACATGGCGTCATGGATGCCCTGCTGATCGTCGTCATCACCGCCGCGGTCGCCAGCGCCGTGTGCTGGATCCTCTCCCTGATCACACGCGACACCTCGTGGGTCGACCGGGCATGGTCGATCGTTCCCGTGGTCTACGTGTGGATCTTCGTGGCCGGCGCCTTCGCGCACGGCGACGGCTCCGTGCGTGTCGTACTCATGGGGGTGCTCGCGACCGTCTGGGGCGCACGCCTGACGTTCAACTTCGCGCGCAAGGGCGGCTACACGGGCGTGGAGGACTACCGGTGGGCGATCCTGCGCGGGCGCATGCGCCCGTGGCAGTTCCAGGTCTTCAACGTGCTGTTCATCATCGGCTACCAGATGACGCTGCTCGTGCTCATCACGCTGCCCGCCCTGGTCGCGGCCGAGCATCCCGCAGCCCTTACCGGGTGGGATGCACTGTTCGTCGCTGCGTTCCTCGGGTTCCTCCTCGGCGAGACCGTTGCCGATCAGCAGCAGTGGCGCTTCCACCAGCGCAAGAAAGAGGCAGGGGGCACGCTCGCCCCGGGGTTCCTGACGACCGGGCTGTTCCGCTTCAGCCGCCACCCGAACTTCTTCTTCGAGCAGGCGCAGTGGTGGGCGTTCTACGCGCTCGGGGCGACGGCTGCGGTCGCCGGCGGTGCGGGCTTCGTCGGCGGGGCGCTCAACCCGACCATCGTCGGTCCCGCCCTGCTGACGGTGCTGTTCATCGGGTCGACCATCTTCACGGAGTCGATCACCGCATCCAAGTACCCGGCCTACGCGGAGTACAAGCGCTCGACCTCGATGCTCATCCCGTGGCCGCCGCGTGCGCGCGCCGTGGCCCCGCAGTCCTGAGACGGCGAAACCACCGCGCGGCCGACGCGATCAGTGCGTGCGCGCCCCGGCGTTCGCGCGGGCGACCGGCACCAGACGGGTGAGCTGGGTGACGTGACCCGGCTCGAGCTCGGCCAGCGAAGAGACGCCCAGCAGCCGCATCGTGCGTTCGATCTCGCTGCGCAGGATGGCGATCGTGCGGTCGACGCCCTGGCGCCCACCGGCCATGAGCCCGTAGAGATACGCGCGACCGATGAGCGTGAAGTCGGCGCCGAGAGCGACCGCGGCGACGATGTCGGCGCCGTTCATGATCCCGGTGTCGATCATGACGGTGAAGTCGTCGCCGACAGCCCGCCGTACCTCGGGCAGCAGGTGGAACGGGATGGGCGCGCGGTCGAGTTGGCGCCCACCGTGGTTCGACAGGACGATGCCGTCGACGCCCGCATCACGCAGACGCACGGAGTCCTCGACGTTCTGCACGCCCTTGATCACGATCTTGCCGGGCCAGATGTCGCGGATGACGGCGAGGTCGTCGTAGCTGATCGTCGGATCCATCGCCGCATCCAACAGCTCGCCGACTGTGCCGCCGGTGGTGCTCAGCGACGCGAACTCCAGCTTGGGGGTGGTGAGGAAATCGAACCACCACCAGGGACGCGGGATCGCGTTGATGATCGTGCCGAGCGTCAGCTGCGGCGGGATGCTGAAGCCGTTGCGCTTGTCGCGCAGACGAGCACCGGCGACGGGGGTGTCCACGGTGAACTGCAGGGTGTCGAAGCCGGCCGCGGCCGCGCGTCGGGTGAGCTCGTAGGAGATCTCGCGATCACGCATCACATACAGCTGGAACCAGTTGCGCCCGTCCGGGTTCGCAGCCTTCACGCCCTCGATCGACGTGGTGCCGAGAGTGGAGAGTGTGAACGGGATACCCGCGGCAGCGGCCGCACCGGCTCCGGCGACCTCGCCCTCGGTCTGCATCAGGCGCGTGAACCCGGTGGGCGCGATGCCGAACGGCAGGGCCGACGGACCTCCGAGGATCTCGGTGCTCGTGTCGACATCGGGTGCCGGACGCAGGATACCGGGGTGGAACTCGACGTCCTGGAAAGCCTGACGCGCTCGGGTGAGGGAGAGCTCGCCCTCGGCCGCACCGTCCGTGTAGTCGAACGCGGCCTTGGGAGTGCGCCGCTTGGCGATCAGACGCAGATCGTCGATGGTCAGCGCGGCGTCGAGGCGGCGCTTGCGGCCATCGAGCTCGGGCTTCTTGAACTTCATGAGATCGAGCAGTTCGACGGGGTTGGGAAGCTGGCGCTGCACCATGATGTGCCTCTCAGTTCTGGGGATGGATGTCGCGGGTGAGCCCCGCGGACGTGTAGTAGCCGGTGATGTGCGTGCGGACGAGGGTTCGAGCAGCCTCGACATCGGCGGCATCGATCGCGGCGACCAGTGCGTGGTGCTCGGCGCGGAGCCTGGTCGCCATCGCCGCCCAGTCCGGGATCGCCGCGGCCCCCGCCTGCACGTAGGACTCGATCGAGGAGCGCAGGCCCGCCATCATCGCGGCGATGACGGTGTTCCCGCTCGCTTCCGCAAGCGAGAGGTGCAACTGGGCGTCGAGGGCGAGGAACTCCCCGGCGGACAGGCCGACGGCATCCATCGCCTCGAGCAGCTCATGAGCTCGTGCGGTGTCGCGATCGGGCGAAGTGGCCAGGGCGGTGACGACCGCGTCTTCGAGGACGAGGCGGGTGCGCACGACATCATCCAGCGCGAAACCCTGAGCCGCCACCTGCAGCCGCAGCAGCGCCGACATGCCACCGGTCGGCGTGGCGATGACGATGGCGCCGGACTGCGGACCGGAACCGGTCGCGGTGCGGATGAGTCCCATCACCTCGAGCACGCGGAACGCCTCGCGGACGCTGGACCTGCCGACGCCGAGCTCGGTCGAGAGATCTCGCTCCGACGGCAGACGGTCACCGGGCCCGAGTCGGCCGTCGAGCAGGTCGCGCTCGATGTGCTCGAGCACGAGCTGCCAGGCGCGCGCCGGCTGGTCGCTCATCGGTCCTCCTGTGGTCTGACCACAGGTTAGCGCGTGTGGTCAGACCACGCAAACGAGCGCGCTCGATCGCCCCGCTGCACGCGCTGCGGGCCGGGTGCCGGGCGATCAGCCCAGGCGTCCGCCGGACTCCTGGAGGTAGCAGGTGCCGCACAGGGACTCGTACGTCGTCAGCTCCGGCGAGGCCGACCCGATGGCCCCCTCGTCGATGGCGACCTGATCGCCGTCGAACACGAAGCGCCCGCCGACGACCCGGCCGTTGAACACGGCCTTCCGCCCACAGCGGCAGATCGTCTTGAGCTCCTCCAACGAGTGCGCGATCGCGAGCAGTCGCGCGGAGCCGGGAAAAGCATGCGTGAGGAAGTCGTTGCGGATCCCGTACGCCATCACCGGGATGCCGTCTTCCACCGCGATGCGGAAGAGGTCGTCGACCTGAGGCGGCGTGAGGAACTGCGCCTCGTCGATGAGAAGGCAGGCGACATCGGTGGGTCCCGCCGGGAGCAGCTCGTCGTCCGACGAATGCTGCATGCGCGCACGGTGCTCCGCGAAGAGCACTCGCGCGTCGTCGTCGGGGCCGATCAGGAAGTCGACCGGACGGGTGACGCCGAGCCGACTCTCGATCTCGGACGCCCCCTTGGTGTCGATCGCGGGCTTCGCCAGCAGCACGTGCTGGCCGCGCTCCTCATAGTTGTAGGCAGCCTGGAGCAGCGAGGTCGACTTGCCCGAGTTCATCGCGCCGTAGCGGAAGTAGAGCTTCGCCACGGTCCGGACTCAGACGTTGATGCCGAGGGTGGCGGCGGTCGCCTCGGTGTACTGCTCCGCCAGCGCCGCATCCTTGTTCAGCTTCTCGCCGAACGTGGGGATCAGGGCGCGGAGTTCCGGCTCCCAGTGCGGATACTCGTCCGGGAAGCAGGCCTTGAGCAGCTCGAGCATGATCGGGACAGCGGTCGAAGCTCCCGGAGAAGCACCGAGGAGCCCGGCGATCGATCCGTCTGCCGATGAGACGATCTCCGTGCCGAACTGCAGGATGCCGCCCTTCTTCGGGTCTTTCTTCATGACCTGAGCACGCTGACCGGCGTCGATGAGAGTCCAGTCCTCGTCCTTGGCCGTCGGCATGAACGTGCGCAGGCTGTCGACCTTCTTGGCGTGGTTCTTCAGCAGCTCACCCACGAGGTACGTGATCAGATCGGGGTTCTTCACCGCGACCTGCAGCATCGGCAGCAGGTTGTGCGGGCGCACCTGCGAGACGATGTCGAGCATCGATCCGTTCTTGAGGAACTTCGGGCTGAACGTCGCGAACGGCCCGAACATGAGCGAGGACTCACCACCGACGACGCGGGTATCGAGGTGCGGAACCGACATCGGCGGAGCGCCGACGGATGCCTGCGAGTAGACCTTCGCCTTGTGCTGCGCGACGACCTTCGGGTTCGTGGTCTTGAGGAACTGGCCGCCGATCGGGAAGACGCCGTAGCCCTTGATCTCAGGAATGCCGGAATTCTGCAGCAGCTTGAGCGCCCAGCCACCCGCACCGACGAACACGAAGCGCGCCTTGATCTCGTTCGGCGTGCGACCGATGGTGGTGCGGTACTTGACCAGCCAGCCGCCGTCCTTCTGCTTCTTGAGGCTGCGCACCTCGTGGTTCGTGCGCAGCGTGACACCCGACTCGGTCAGGTGGTCGAAGAGCTGGTGCGTCAGGGCTCCGAAGTCGACATCGGTGCCGGCCGGCACGCGCGTCGCGGCGAACGGCTCACCCTTGCGGCGCTGCTGCATGAGCAGCGGCGCCCACTTGTTGATGACGCGGGAGTCCTCGCTGTACTCGATGCCGGCGAACAGGGGCTGCTCCTTGAGCACCTCGTAGCGGGCCTTGAGGTAGGCGACATCCTTCTCGCCGCGGACGAACGTCATGTGCGGAGTCGCGTTGATGAACGTCGACGGCGCGTCGAGCACACCCTTCTCGACCAGCGACGACCAGAACTGACGGCTCTGCTGGAACTGCTCGTTGATCGACACGGCCTTCGCCGGGTCGAGCGGAGCGTCGCCCTGCTGCGGCATGTAGTTCAGCTCGCACAGGGCGGCGTGCCCCGTGCCGGCGTTGTTCCACGGGTTCGAGCTCTCCTGAGCCACATCGGAGAGTCGCTCGAAGGCGACGATCTTCCACTCCGGCTGCAGCTCATGCAGGAGAGTACCCAGGGTGGCGCTCATGATGCCACCGCCGATCAGGACGACATCGACGTTTTCTGTCACCGAACCAGTCTAGTTCGCGGGCACGGGGTCGCAGACCATGCGTCCGACCCTGCCAGACCGGTTCGACATGGCGGGGATACCGTCAGGCTATGACCAGACGCTCCGCGAGGACCTCGGCGATCTGCACGGCGTTCAGCGCCGCACCCTTGCGCAGGTTGTCGTTGCTGATGAAGAGGACGAGACCCTTGCCCTCAGCTGCCGACTGGTCGGCACGGATGCGGCCGACGAAGCTCGGGTCCTTGCCCGCCGCCTGCAGCGGGGTCGGAACCTCGTCGAGTACGACGCCGGGAGCCGCGCTCAGGACCTCGCGGGCACGCTCGGGCGTGATGTCCCGAGCGAACTCGACGTTGATCGACAGCGAGTGACCGGTGAAGACCGGGACGCGCACGCACGTGCCCGCCACGCGGAGGCCGGGGAGTTCGAGGATCTTGCGGCTCTCGTTGCGGAGCTTCTTCTCCTCGTCGGTCTCGTTGTCGCCGTCGTCGACGAGGTTGCCGGCGAACGGGATCACGTCGAACGCGATCGGTGCGACGTACTTCTCGGGCTCGGGGAAGTCGACCGCCGAGCCGTCGTGCACGAGACGCAGGGTGTCACCCTGAGCGAGCACGCCCTCGACCTGGCCGAGCAGTTCCTGCGCACCGGCGAGGCCGGAGCCGGAGACCGCCTGGTACGTCGACACGATCAGACGCTCGAGGCCGGCCTCGGCATCCAGCGCCTTCAGCACCGGCATCGCGGCCATCGTGGTGCAGTTCGGGTTCGCGATGATGCCCTTGGGGCGCTCATCGATCGCGTGCGGGTTCACTTCGCTGACGACGAGCGGAACCTCGGGGTCCATACGCCAAGCGCTGGAGTTGTCGACGACCACGGCACCGGCAGCGGCGAAACGCGGCGCGTAGGCACGGCTCGCGGTGGCCCCGGCGGAGAACAGGGCGATGTCGATGCCCGCGGCATCCGCCGTCTCGACGTCTTCGACGATGACCGTCGCCCCACCGAACTCGATCGCGGTGCCGGCGGAACGTGCGGAGGAGAACAGGCGCAGGTCGCGGATCGGGAACGACCGCTCGGCGAGAATCTCGCGCATCACGGTGCCCACCTGGCCGGTGGCGCCGACGATGGCGACGGAGAGTCCTGATTCGGAGATGCGGGTCATGATGTTCCTTGGCGTCGTGCGGTGCGGCGTACGAGGCTTCGGGCGCGGCGTCGGGATGCGGATGCTGCGCCTGGCGCCGGTGTCAGGGTTTCGGTGAGTCTACCGCGGTCCGAGGCGATGCGGCTTCCACGCTGCACACGCCCGCACAGTCGGCAGGAAAGCGAAGGCGGATGGCAGAGATCAGCGTCCGGTGCCGGCGTGGACCGTGGCGTCGGAATCCCCGTCGAGTCCGTAGGCGGTGTGCACGGTGCGCGCGGCCTCGGTCAGGTCGGTGTCGCGCAGGACCACCGAGATGCGGATCTCGGACGTCGAGATCATCTCGATGTTGATGCCGCCGGCGGAGAGCGCCTCGAACAGCGTCGCGGAAACGCCGGAGTGAGTGCGCATACCCGCACCGACGACGGAGAGCTTGCCGATCTGGTCGTCGTGGATCAGATTCTGGAAGCCCACCTCGGTCTGATCCCCCGCCAGCGCCTTGAGCGCTGCCGCGGCATCCGCCTTGGGGACGGTGAAGGAGATGTCGGTGCGCCCGGTGGCCGAGACATTCTGCACGATCATGTCGACGTTCGCGCCGGACTTGGCCACGATCTTGAAGATCTCGGCGGCCTTGCCGGGGACGTCGGGCACGCCCGCGACCGTGATCTTGGCCTGGCTGAAGTCGGTGGCGACCCCGGCGACGATCGGTTCTTCCATGACTGCTCCCTCGGCTTCGCGAGGGTTCTTCATACCCTCGCCCAGAACGTACGTGCCCTCGGCCGACGAGAACGTCGACCGAGCGTGAATGAGGACCCCGTGACGGCGCGCGTACTCGACGGCGCGGATGTAGAGCACCTTGGCGCCGTTGGCGGCGAGCTCCAGCATCTCCTCGCTCGAGACGTGATCGAGCTTCTGCGCCTTCGGGATCACGCGCGGATCGGCGGTGAAGATGCCGTCCACGTCGCTGTAGATCTCGCACACGTCGGCGTCGAGCGCGGCGGCGAGGGCGACGGCCGTGGTGTCCGACCCCCCGCGACCGAGCGTGGTGATGTCGCGGGTGTCGCGGTTGAAGCCCTGGAATCCGGCGACGATCACGATCGCCCCCTCGTCGAGAGCCTCGCGCAGACGCACGGGAGTGACATCGACGATGCGGGCGGCACCGTGCTGCGAGTCGGTGATCATGCCCGCCTGGCTGCCCGTGAAAGAGCGCGCCTCGAAGCCCATCGAGTGGATCGCCATGGCCAGCAGCGCCATCGAGATGCGCTCTCCGCTGGAGAGGAGCATGTCGAGCTCGCGCGGCGCGGGAATCGGGGCGACCTCGTTGGCGAGCTCGAGGAGCTCGTCGGTGGTGTCGCCCATGGCGCTGACCGCGACCACGACGTCGTGACCGGCACGACGGGTGTCGACGATGCGCTTGGCGACGCGCTTGATGCTCTCTGCGTCGGCGACGGACGAGCCGCCGTACTTCTGCACGATGAGGGCCACGATCACTCCCTGGGATGTCGGGCGGATCCGCCCACGCTCATTCTACGATCGGCGCGTATGCCCCGTTGTGCATGTGTCACGGGGCGCGCGTGGGTCAGAGTGCGGGAGGGAGCGCCTGCGGAGAGACCGGACGCAGACGGCCACCGGTGGCGGCGAACCAGCAGCCGACGATGATCAGCGGGAACCCGAGCAGCAACCCGGGCGTCAGCGGCTCGGCGAGGACGATCGCCCCGAGGATGATCGCGACCACCGGATTCACGTAGGTGAACAGCGGGGCGCGCACCGGTCCCACCTCGCGGATGAGGGCGAAGAACGCGAGGAACGCTACGGCCGTGCAGATCACGGCGAGCGCGAGGAGCGCGGCGATCGAGGGCAGCGTGGGGACCTCGTGCTGCGTGAGCAGACCGATCGGGAGGTAGAAGATGCCGATCATGAGCAGCGACAGGGTGATGGTGCCCAGCGAAGGGACGTCGTTGAGCTTGCGCGCCACGATGAACGGGGCGATCGCGTAGAGCACCGCCACCAGCAGGACTTCGCCGGCCGCCAGCAGGCTGACCTCGCCACCGAAGAGACCGGGACCGGCGACCACGATCGCGACGCCGATGAAGCCGACGAGCAGGCCGATTCCGCGAGTGGGCCGCAGCACCCCACGGTCGCCGCCGCCGAGAGCGATCAGCGCGGCGAAGAGCGGAACCGTCGCCACCAGCAGACCGGTCATGCCGGAGGGAAGCGTCATCTCGGCATGTCCGAGCAGCAGGAAGGGACCGGCCATCTCGACGGCGCCGAAGGCCAGCACCCACGGCCAGTGCTTCAGCGCAGCCCGAAGCGCGCCGCTGCGGATGGCGAACGGCAGGAGCAGCAGGGCGGCGATGAGAGTGCGCCCGGCGACGATCGCGGGCGGCGAGAACGACTCGACCGCGACGCTGATGAACAGGTACGGCACGCCCCACAGCAGGGCCATGGCCCCGAAGAGAAGCCAGCCACGACGCGAGAAGCCCGCGTTCGGGGTCACAGGATGCGCCGGCCCTCGAAGGCACGACCGAGGGTGACCTCGTCGGCATATTCGAGGTCGCCGCCGACCGGGAGCCCGGAGGCGAGCCGGGACACCGTGATCTGCATCGTCGTGAGCAGCCGACTCAGATAGCTCGCGGTCGCCTCCCCTTCGAGGTTCGGGTTGGTGGCGAGGATGACCTCCTGCACCGTGCCGTCGGCGAGGCGCGTCATGAGCTGCGCGATGCGGAGGTCGTCGGGCCCGACGCCGGCGATGGGGCTGATGGCCCCGCCGAGCACGTGGTAGAGCCCGCGGAACTCGCGCGTGCGCTCGATGGCCGCGACGTCTTTGGCGTCTTCGACCACGCAGATCAGCGTCTGGCTGCGGCGCGGGTCGCGACAGATGGCACACCGCTCCTGCTCGGCGACGTTGCCGCAGATCTCGCAGAACCGCACACGGGTGCGGATCTCGCTGAGGAGTTCCGCGAGACGGGCGACGTCGAACGTCGGCGTCTGCAGGATGTGGAACGTGATCCGCTGGGCGGACTTCGGGCCGATGCCGGGCAGGCGACCGAACTCGTCGATCAGCTCCTGAACGATGCCGTCATACATCAGTTGAACCTCGTCGGGGGCTCGTAGGGCTCTTCACGCAGGAACGTCGCGCCGAGCACCTGGCGGATCACGGCCTCGCCGTAGCGTTGAACTCCCCCGACCGAAGGAGCGCGCTCGATGACGACCGGTGGGGCTGCTGCCGCGCGCTGCGCCTGCGGGGCGGGCTGCTGCTGAGGAGCAGCCCGTGGAGGCACTGGCTCCCGCGGAGCAGGCTGCCGCGAGACCGGCGGCTCGTACGAAGGATCGTAGGGCGGCTCGTCATCGAAGGCCGGAGCCTCATCGTCGCCCGGAAGCGGAGGTTCGTCACGATCGACCGCACCATCGGATGGCGGGACGGGAGCGGATGCCGCTGCCTCGACCTCTTCGGGCTCCTCGTCGACGGGGAGCGGCGAAGACGGCGCGGGCGGGGCGCTCGCCGGCTCTTCCTGCGCGGTGGGGATCGGTGCGACCGCCCATTCGGTCACCGCGGATGCCGACGAGCCACGGACCTGCGAGCGGGAGGAACTCGCTGACGCAGGCTCCGATGCGGCAGCGGAATCGGCGGGCGCCGAGGGACCGGATGCCGCCGACTGGCGTGGAGCACCACCGGCAGGCATCGGTGCAGGAAGGTACTTCACCCGCACCCCGAGCTCGTGCTCGATCGCCGACCGCAGGTGGTCGGAGGGACCGGAACCGGGGGTCGTGCCCTTGAACTTTGCGACGTCGTGCTGGCTCGTGAAGCCCAGCGTCAGCACCTCGGTGTCAGTGACGTAGGCGAGCGGCTGCACGGCCGTGGCCAGCAGCCAGGATGTGCGGCTGATGCCTTCGAGCCGGGTGAGGACAGCGGGCCAGGACGCACGGATGCTGTCGAACGTGACCGGTCCTCGAGGAGCGGGAGGTTCGGTGGCAGACGGTTCGGTGGCAGACGGTTCGGCGGCAGCAGGCTCGGTCGCGGTCGTTTCCTGCGCGGGCGCCTCGGCCCCGGCTGAACTCGGCGCCGCGGGTGTGGCGACGGCAGGCGCGGACGCAGGTGGCGTGTCCGACACCGATGGAGCGGGAGTGGGCACCGAGGCCGCAGGCGCCGAAACAGGCGCCGACGCTGCCGTGGGCCGCGTGGGCGCCGGGGCGCGCTCGGCAGGGGGAGCCGCCGGCGCCGCAGCGGCAGCATCCGTCGCACTGGCGAGCACACGCGCCACCATGAGCTCGAGATGCAGGCGCGGGGATGTCGCCCCCGACATGTCGTCGAGGGCTGCGCTCACCACGTCGGCGGTGCGGGACAGGCGCGCGGCACCGAAGACCTCTGCCTGGCCGCGCATGCGCTGCAGGTCGTCTTCGGCGATCCCACGCAGGACGGCCGAAGCGCCGGCACCGACGGCCGCGATGACGATCAGGTCGCGCAGCCGTTCGAGCAGGTCGTCGACGAACCGCCGCGGGTCTTGACCGGTCTGCACGACACGGTCGATGGCGGGGAACGCGGCGGCGGCGTCTCCGGCGGCGAGCGCGTCGACGATCTCGTCGAGGAGGGCACCGTGCGTGTAGCCGAGCAGAGAGACGGCACGCGCGTAGCCGACCGTGACGGTCTCGGAACCGGCGGGTGCGTCGGATCCGGCGATGAGCTGGTCGAGCAGCGAGAGCGTGTCTCGCGGAGAGCCGCCGCCCGCGCGGACGACGAGCGGCAGCACGCCCTGCTCGACGATCACGCCCTCTTCAGCGCAGAGCTTCTCGACGTACTCGAGCATCGCTGCGGGCGGCACGAGACGGAACGGGTAGTGGTGTGTGCGGGAGCGGATCGTGCCGAGGACCTTCTCGGGCTCGGTCGTCGCGAAGATGAACTTGACGTGCTCCGGGGGCTCCTCGACGAGCTTGAGCAGCGCGTTGAACCCCTGTGGGGTGACCATGTGCGCCTCGTCGAGGATGAAGATCTTGTACCGGTCGCGGCTGGGCGCGAAGGTCGCCCGCTCGCGCAGGTCACGGGCGTCGTCGACGCCGTTGTGGCTGGCCGCGTCGATCTCGACGACGTCGAGCGATCCCCCGCCGGCGCGCGACAGCTCGACGCAGCTCGGGCAGACGCCGCACGGCACGTCGGTCGGCCCCTCGGCGCAGTTCAGGCAGCGCGCCAGGATGCGCGCCGAGGTCGTCTTGCCGCAGCCGCGAGGGCCGGAGAACAGGTACGCGTGGCCGACCCGATCGCCGCGCAGCGCCGTCATGAGCGGGTCGGTCACCTGGGACTGCCCGATCATCTCGCCGAACGTCTCGGGGCGGTAGCGGCGGTAGAGGGCTGTGGTCACCTCAACAGCCTACGGCGTGCCGCCGACCTTCGGCGGGTCGGCCGATCCACGGCGTCCGGCAGCGTCAATCGGTCGACTCGATCACCGGGATGGCGGTGGTGATGACGGGGACGGATGCCGACATCCGGGTGCCGTCGTCGCGGCGGGCGTCGGCGAACTGCCGCAGCGTCGGACGCCCGGGGATCAGCGGTCCCTGATCCGCCAGCGGCACGACGACCTCGTCCTCCACGGTCGCGAAATACGCGGTGTCCCGCACGCTGAAAGGCACCGGGGGGCCGCTGCGCACCTGCACGCGCAGCTCGTCCTTGGTGACCGAGACGTGCAGCGTGGATCCCTGCCACTGCAGCGGGAACGACAGCGACGGCCAGTCGGCCGGCAGGCGTGGATCGAAGCTCAGGTCGCCGGCATAGTCACGCATGCCGCCGAAACCGCACACCAGCGCCGTCCACACGCCACCGGCGGAGGCCACATGCACGCCGTCGGCCGCGTTGTGGTGCAGGTCGTGCAGGTCGACGAACAGCGACTGCTCGAAATACCTCTGCGCGAGATCCTGGTACCCGACCTCCGCGGCGAGGATCGACTGCACGACCGCCGAGAGCGTCGAGTCGCCCGTGGTCAGCGGATCGTAGTAATCGAAGTCGGCCTTCTTCTCCTCGGGCGAGAAGTGGTTCCCCTGCAGGAACAGCGCCAGCACGACATCCGCCTGCTTGAGCACCTGGAACCGGTAGATCACCAGCGGGTGGAAGTGCAGCAGCAGCGGTCGCTGCTCGGCGGGCGTGTTGGCGAGATCCCAGACCTCGCGCTCGAGGAACAGCGAGTCCTGCGGATGGATGCCGAGGCCCTCGCTGTAGGGGATGTACATCGCCTCCGCCGCGCGGTCCCACGCCTCGGCCTCGCCGACGCCGAGCCCCGTGCGATCGACGAGCTTCACATAGTCCTCGGGGTGGCTCTCCTTGATCTCGCGGACGATCTTCGCCGCGTAGCGGAGGTTGTAGCGCGCCATGACGTTCGTGTAGAGATTGTCGTTGACGACCGTGGTGTACTCGTCGGGCCCCGTGACGCCGTGGATGTGGAAGGTCTCGATCCCGTCGCCGGCATCCGCCTCCTCCACCAGCCGCGAGGCACGCCAGAAGCCGAGAGTCGCCCACAGCCGCGCGGTCTCGATCGCGATGTCGGCGCCCTCGCGCCGGAGGAACTCCTCGTCACCGGTCGCGCGCACGTACTTGCCGAGCGCGAAGCTGATGTCGGCGTTGATGTGGTACTGCGCGGTACCGGCCGCGTAGTACGCGGAGGCCTCCTCGCCGTTGATGGTGCGCCACGGGAAGAGCGCCCCCGCCTCGTTGAGCTGTGCGGCCCGGCGACGCGCAGCCGGGAGCATCTTCACCCGCGCCCGCAGTGCGTTGTATGCCCACCGCGGCGTCGTGTAGGTGAGGAAGGGGAGCACGTAGATCTCGGTGTCCCAGAAGTAGTGTCCGCTGTATCCCGACCCGGAGACGCCCTTCGCGGGGACGCCGGCGCCGTCTGCGCGGGCGGAGGCCTGAGCCAGCTGGAAAAGGCACCACCGGGTGGCCTGCTGCAGGTCGTCGCGGCCACCGATCTGCACGTCGCTGCGCTCCCAGAACGCATCGAGCCAGGCCCGCTGACGCTGGAAGACCGTCTCGACGCCCTCATCGGCCGCGCGGTCGAGCGAACGACGGCAGCGATCGACGAGCTCACGCGGCGGTACGCCCCGCGAGGTGTGGTAGCTGACGAGCTTCGTGACCGTGATGGGGACGCCGGCCTTCGCCTGCACGCGGAACACGTTCTTCGCGATGTCGGGCTCCACGAGCGTGCGGGCGTTGTACTCGTTCTCGGTCTCGACCACGTGGTCGGCCACGACGGCGACCGTCATCCCGGAGTCGGCGACCCGGTACGACAGCGCGGAGCGCAGCCCGTCCTGCCAGTGCTCGGCAGGCTCCAGCACGCGGTCGGCGATCTTCTCGGCCTTGCGAGGATCGAAGGCAGCGGCCTTCGTGCCGATCGGAGTGCCGGCGTACACGCCCGCACCGTCCTGGCGGTTCAGCAGCTGGCAGCTGATGGTGACCGGGGCATCGGCGTTCTCGACGACGACCTCGAGCCGCAGCACGGCGAGGTGCCGCTCCTCGAAGCTCACGATGCGCTCGTCACGCATGCGCACACGCTTGCCCGACGGGGTCTCCCAGACCACGTGACGCTCCAGCACTCCGGTGCGCAGGTCGAGCGTGCGGCGGTACTCGCGCACGTCGGCGTCGTCGAGGGAGATGGGTTCGTCGTCGACGTAGACGCGCATGACCTTGGCGTCGGGAGCGTTGACGATCGTCTGCCCGACCTCGGCGAAACCGTAGGCCTGCTCGGCGTGCCGGATCGGCCACGTCTCGTGCAGCCCGTTGATGAACGTGCCGTGCTCCTGCGCGCCGCGGCCCTCGATGTGGTTGCCGCGCAGGCCCAGGTAGCCGTTGCCGACCGAGAACAGCGTCTCGCCGACGCCCTCCTCCGAGTAGTGCGTGTCGATCAGTCGCCAGGGGTCGACGGGGAAGCGGTCGCGGTCGATCATGCGGTCTCCGGGATGTCGGTGCGGGTATCGGGGACGAACACGGCCAGGTCGTCGACGACGACGGTGGCGCCGGCGGCACGGAGCGCATCGGCACCGGCACCGCGGTCGACGCCGATCACGCTCGCATAGCCGGCGGCAGCGGCGGAAGCGGCCCCGGAGGTGGCATCCTCCACGGCGACCGAGCGGGCCGGGTCGACACCGAGCGCCACCGCGCCCGCGGCGAACATGTCGGCGGCGGGCTTCGACGCGAGACCGTCGCGCTCGGCCACGACCCCGTCCACGACGATCCGGAAGAAGGAGCGGATGCCGGCGGCGGCCAGCACCTCCTCGGCGTTCTTGGAGCTCGACACCACGCCGAGCGGGATGCCGGCGGCATGCAGAGCCTCGACGACCGCGAGTGAGCCCGGGTACGGCGCGATGCCCTGCCCGCGCAGCGACTGCGCGAAGGCGGCGTTCTTGCGGTTGCCGATCCCGCAGATGGTCTCGGCCGAGGGGTCGTCATCGACCTCGCCCCAGGGCACCTCGACGTTGCGACTGCGCAGCAGACTCGCCACTCCGTCGTAGCGCTTCTTGCCGTCGACGTAGTCGTAGTAGTCGGCATCGGTGTACGGCGACGTGATGCCCCAGCGGGCGAACACGTCGTCGAACACGACCTTCCAGGCGCGCATGTGCACCTCGGCGGTCGGAGTGAGCACGCCGTCGAGGTCGAACAGTACGCCGTCGGCGTGGAACAGGTCGGGCAGTGCTTCTGGCACAGAGCCTCCAGGAGAAGGGCGATCGTCGGGCCGGCACCTCTCCGTGCCACTGTGCAAGCGTAATGCGGTGGCGCTTCAGGAGGTAACCCCGGCGGACGGATCAGAGTAGTTCGGCCGTCTGCCGGGCGATCTGCAGTTCCTCATCCGTCGGCACCACGAGGACCGTCACCGGTGAGGTGCTCGTGGAGATGCGCCGGATGCCGCGTTCCCTCGCCTCGTTGCGGGCGGCATCCATCTCCACACCCGCGAATCCTAGGGTCGCCATCGCGGCCGCCCGCACCGGCGCCGCGTTCTCGCCGACGCCGGCGGTGAAGGAGATGACGTCCACTCCCCCGAGCTGCGCGATGTACGCGCCGGCATAGGCGCGCAGGCGGTGCACGTACACGTCGAAGGCGAGCATCGCGGCGTCGTCCCCCGCCTCCACCCCGGCGAGGATGTCGCGCATGTCGCTCCGACCGGCGAGGCCTGCCAGCCCGCTGCGGGTGTTGAGCAGCGAGTCGAGGTCGTCGATCGAGAGGCCGGCACGACGCGACAGGTGCACGAGCGCGGCGGGGTCGATGTCGCCGGAGCGGGTGCCCATGACCAGGCCCTCGAGCGGAGTGAGTCCCATCGAGGTCTCGACCGAGCGACCGCCGTCGATCGCCGTCACCGACGCCCCGTTTCCGAGGTGGAACACGAGCTGTCGGAGGCTGCCGAGGTCGCGGCCGAGGAACGCCGCCGCGGCCTCGCTCACATACTGGTGGCTCGTGCCGTGGAAGCCGTAGCGGCGCACCCGGTGCTCGGCGGCGAGCGCGGCGTCGATCGCGTAGGTGTACGCGGCGGGCGGGAGCGTCTGGTGGAACGCCGTGTCGAAGACGGCGACGTGCGGAACCTGATCGAACACGGCGCGGGCGGCGCGGATGCCGGCCAGGTTCGCGGGGTTGTGCAGCGGCGCGAGCACGGCGAGCTCATCGATCTGCCGCTCCACATCGGCATCGATCAACGTCGGGGCGTAGAAGCGGGCGCCCCCGTGGACCACGCGGTGCCCCACGGCGACCGGGCGGTGTTCCTCGAGTGACGGGCCGTGCGCGGCGAACTGCGCGCGCATGATCTCGAAGGCGGCGGCATGATCGGCGATCGGGCGCTCGTCGCGATACGTCGCGTCCAGCATCGTCGGCATGGCCGTGCCGTCGGACTCGGGACGCACGGTGTGCGCGACCGGGCTGGCGTCCTGGCCGATGCGCTCGATGAGCCCGCTCGCCAGCAGGTTCTCCTGCTCGATGTCGATCAGGCTGTACTTCAGCGACGACGAACCGCTGTTGATCACCAGGATCGCGCTCATGCGTGCTCTCCCTGCGCCTGGATCGCGGTGATCGCGACGGTGTTGACGATGTCGTCGACCAGGGCGCCGCGGGAGAGGTCGTTGATGGGCTTGTTGAGCCCCTGCAGCACCGGTCCGATGGCGACGGCGCCCGCCGATCGCTGCACGGCCTTGTAGGTGTTGTTGCCGGTGTTGAGGTCGGGGAACACGAACACCGTCGCCCGTCCGGCCACGGCGGAGCCGGGGAGCTTGGCCTTGGCGACCGCCGCATCCGCCGCCGCGTCGTACTGGATGGGGCCCTCCACCGGCAGCTCCGGTGCCCTCTCGCGCACGAGGGCGGTCGCCGCGCGCACCTTGTCGACGTCGGCGCCGGTGCCGGATTCTCCGGTCGAGTACGACAGCATCGCGACGCGCGGATCGATCCCGAACTGGCGCGCCGTGGTCGCGGAGGAGATCGCGATGTCGGCGAGCTGCTCGCTCGTCGGATCGGGGATCACGGCGCAGTCGCCGTACACGAGCACACGGTCGGCGAGCGCCATCAGGAAGACACTCGAGACGACGTTCACCCCCGGCTTCGTCTTGATGATCTCGAACGACGGGCGGATGGTGTGCGCGGTCGTGTGCGCGGCGCCGGAGACCATCCCGTCGGCGAGGCCGAGATGCACCATCATCGTGCCGAAGTACGACACGTCGGTCACGGTGTCGGCCGCCTGGGCGAGCGTGATGCCCTTATGGGCGCGGAGTCGCGCGTACTCGGCGGCGAAGCGCTCCACCAGCTCGGGGTCGGTCGGGCTGAGCACCTGGGCCGCCGCGATGTCGACGCCGAGCTCGACGGCCCGCGCGCGCACCGAGGCCTCGTCCCCCAGGATCGTCAGGTCGGCGACCTCCCGGGCCAGCAGCGTGGCGGCGGCGCGGAGGATGCGGTCGTCTCCCCCTTCGGGCAGCACGATGCGGCGACGGTCGGACCGGGCACGCTCGATGAGCCCGTACTGGAACATCAACGGTGTGACGACCCGTGACTCCGCGAGCCCGAGTTTCTCGGTCAGCTCGGCGATGTCCACATGCGCCTGGAACAGGCCGAGCGCGCGGTCGTACCGGCTGCGGGAATCGGCCGAGATCCGGCCGCGGGCGCCCATCACCCGCACCGCCGTGTCGTACGTGCCCAGGTCGGTCGTGATGATCGGAACCGTGGAGGCGAATCCGTCGAGCAGCTGGAGGATCGGCTCCGGCAGCGGGAAGGGGCCGTTCAGGATGATGCCGGCGATGCGCGGGAAGGTGCCGGACGAGTCGGCCAGCAGCGCAGCGAGGAGCACCTCGGTGCGGTCGGCGGGGATCACCACGACCGCCTCTTCGGTGAGCCGCGGCAGCACGTTGACCATCGACATCCCGGCGACCACGATCGTCAGCGCCTCCGCCGCCAACCGGTCGTCGTCGCCCTTGAGGAGCTTCCCGTCGACGGCTGCGAGGATGCCGCGGATCGACGGGGCGACCAGCGCACGGTCCTCGGGGATCGCCCACACCGGCGTGCGCTCGTCGTGGAGGACCGCACGCACGGCATCGATCACGGCGTCGAGCGCGTCGGGGTCCGCCCGGTTCACGGCGACCGCGAAGAGTTCGGCCCGTTCGGCGGCGAGCTCGGACAGCGCCAGCTCTGCGATCTGTCCGACGGCAGCGGCTGCGCGAGCGGTCGTCGTGCCCAGCTGCTCCGCCTGGCGCTGCTGATCACGACCGCTGAGGACGAGCATGACCGGCGCCCCCAGGTTGGCGGCGACACGCGCGTTGAAGCCCAGTTCGGCGGGGCTGGCGACATCGGTGTAGTCGCTGCCGATGATCACCACGGAGTCGCACTGCGCCTCGACCGCCTTGAACCGCGCGACGATCGTCGACAGCGCTGCCTCCGGATCGCTGCGCACGTCGTCGTAGGTGACGCCGATGCAGTCCTCGTAGTCGAGCTGCACGCCGTCGTGCGCCAGCATCAGCTCGAGGATGTCGTCGCGTTCGGTGACGGATCGCGCGATCGGACGGAACACCCCCACCCGCGGCGACACGCGCATCAAGGCGTCGAGCGCCCCGAGGGCGATCGTCGACTTTCCGGTATGGCCTTCGGCCGAGGTGATGTAGATGCTCTGCGCCACGGCTTCAGCATAGGCGCGGCATCCGTGAACCCATCGGGCATCCCACCGGAACTATTGCGCCGGCGTCACTCGCACGGGCCCGACAGCGCGTCGACGACCGCCGTGGCATCCGCCTGGAACCGCGAGTAGTAGTCGCGGTCCATGTTGATCTGCACCCGATGGATCGCGTGCGAAGGCGTCATGCTCTGCCAGTCGGGAAGCCGTCCGAGACGGTCGAAGAACAGGGTCGCGGCGGTCGCCGGGTCCATCCGCTGCTCGGCACTCCCCCACCAGTCCTGCTGCTGGAACAGCCCGATGCTCGTGGTGCGCGAGCCGTCGGGGTTGGTGAACCCGCTCGTCTCCCAGTCGCCGTAGTCGATGTTGCGCAGGCTGCTCTCGCCCATCGCGGTCATCACCCCGAGGATCTGTCCCTCTCGCGGGAAGCCCAGCCCGGCCGCCGTGCGCACGATGGTCGCCGCATTCTCGAGCTGCTCTCCGCTCCACCCCTCGATGCCCGCCTCCGGGAACGTCTGCGGCTCGTCGATGCAGATCGGCGCCGGGTCGTGCGCGAGCCCGAGCGGGATGAGGGCCAGCAGCCCGCCGAGCACCAGGACGGCCGTGGTCGACACGAGCACCCGCTGCAGGATCTTCCGGCGGCGGAGCCGGATCGCCGCCTGCCGTCGCGTGCCGGGTTTGCGCCGCCGCGCCGTGCTCTTCCGCTTCGATCTCGGCTTCGTCGTCGCCCGCCTGCGCTTCGCCGGCGACGCCGCGCGTCGAGGACTCATGCCGCGAGCGCTCCGCGCTCTGTTCGCGGGCGACGGCCGATGAGGGCGGCGAGCCCGCCACCGATCGCGCCGAAGAGGTGACCCTGCCACGAGATCCCCTCGGCGACGCCGAACACCCCGGCCAGCATCGTGGCACCGTACAGGGCGAGCACGATCAACGCGATGACGGCGTAGAGGATCCGGTGGGCGACCCGGCCCGGCGCGAACACCCGCATCACGACGTAGCCGAAGTAGCCGAACACGAGTCCGGAGGCGCCGACCGTCAGCGTGCCGGGAGCATTGAAGAGCCACGTGCCGATGCCGCTGACGACCGCGACGATCGCCGTGACGGCCCAGAATCGGCGGGTTCCTTCGACCGCGACGAGGCAGCCGAGGACGAGGAACGGCACCGAGTTGCCGATGAGATGCTGCCAGTTCGCGTGCAGGAGCGGACCGAGCACGATGCCACCGAGACCGGACACATCCCACGACCGCAACCCGAAGCCGGTGAAAGACCCCGGCAGGATCGCATCGGCGAACTGCACGACCCACATCGCGACGAGCAGGAGCACCGGCGAGGCGAAACGGCCGAGCGGATGCTGCGTCTTCAGCGGCGGGGTGACGGTCACCGGATGATTGTCGCAGGTGCAGCCAGGAGACGACTGAGCGTCCGGCGGATCACCCGCAGAAAAAGAAAGTGACCCTCCGCGCACCCAGCAGAGCCCGGTTACCCTTGCTGCGTTTCCGCCCTGGGGGAATTGGCCTGGATGCCGCCACGCGGAGAGCCGTCAACCATCCTAACCCGATGCGCCGGGTGGTTCGAACCGTCACCGCGGATGGCGGCGAGCTCAGGGGAACCTGCCAGAGCGATACCCCCTCCACAGGGTTACGATCGAGTAACGCGCACCGCAGCGCCGATGTGAGAGGGAACGCATGCCCGAGAACGCCCCCCTGGTCCCGGTGACGATCGACGCCGAGCGGTTCGCCGCGCAGACCTCCGCGATCCTCGGCTCCATCGGCCAGGTCATCGACGGCAAGCCCGATGCCGTGCGCAGCGCGCTCGTCTGCCTCCTCGCCGAGGGGCACCTGCTCATCGAAGATGTACCCGGCGTCGGCAAGACGATGCTCGCGCGGGCACTGGCCGCGAGCGTGGACGCGACGGTGCGCCGCATCCAGTTCACCCCCGACCTGCTTCCCGGCGACGTCACCGGCGTCTCGGTCTACAACCCGGTCGACCGGGAGTTCGAGTTCAAGCGCGGCGCGGTCTTTGCCCACATCGTGATCGCCGACGAGATCAACCGCTCCTCCCCGAAGACACAGTCCGCGCTGCTCGAGGCGATGGAGGAGGGACAGGTCACGGTCGACGGCGCCACGCACATGCTCCCGAAGCCGTTCCTGGTCGTCGCGACCCAGAACCCGCTCGAGATGGAGGGCACCTACGCCCTGCCCGAAGCGCAACGCGACCGCTTCATGATGCGCATCTCGATGGGATACCCGGATGCCGCAGCCGAAGCTCTCATGCTCCGCCAGCGCGATGTGGTGAGCCCGCTCGCCGCGGTGACGCCCGTCGCCGATGCGGCGTCCATCTCGCAGCTCATCGCGTGGGCACGCTCCGTCCATGTGGCCCCCGCGCTGGAGGAGTACACGGTCGCCCTCGCGCAGTCGACCCGTTCCGATCCGAACCTCCACCTCGGCGCGAGCCCGCGCGCCACGCTGCAGCTGATCAGGGCGGCGAAGGTGTGGGCCGCGCTCGACGGACGCGACTACGTCATCCCCGACGACATCACCGCACTGCTCATCCCCGTGCTGGCGCACCGCCTGCTGCCTGCGCGCGGTGCCCACCGTGCCGGCGCGCAGCCCGTCGAAACCGCGCTGACCCAGATCGTCGAGCGGGTGCGCGTGCCCGTCGCGACCCGCTCCTGACCGAGACCCTCATGCGACGACGCCGATCCCTCACCAGCCGCGGCGCCGGTGCGCTCATCGCGGCGCTGTGCTGCATGATCGCCGCCAACGTCCTCGGCGCCCGCATCCTGCTCTACATCGGGGTGCTGCTCGCCGCCCTCACGCTGTTCTCACTCCTCGCCGTCCGCCCCCCCCGCCGCTCCGGGACGGTCACCCGTCAGATCTCCACCGACCTGCTGACAGTGTCGGAGACCTCGAGGGTGACGGTGCGCTTCACGCTGCGTGCGCTCCGCGTGCCGCGAGGGCTGTGGCACGACGTGCTGCCCGACGCCGTCACCGGCGACTCGGGCGGCGAGTACCCGCCCGAGACCGGTCAGCTCACCTACCTGATCACCGGCGTCCGACGCGGCGTCTGGCCGCTTGGGCCGCTCATGCTGCGCACGGTGGATCCGTTCGGGTTGGCGCAGCGCGAGCAGCCGTTCGGCGACACCCGCAGCGTCACCGTCGTGCCCGAGGTCTTCGCCCTCGCCCCGCTCGCCGTGCGGGTCGGAGCCGCCGGAGGAACCGCGCACACCTCGTCGACGAGGCTGGGGCAGGGCAGCGACAACCTGTCACCGCGCGGCTACATCCCCGGCGACTCGATGCGTCGCATCCACTGGCGGGCGACCGCACACCGTGGGCAGCTCATGGTGCGTCAGGAAGAGGAGGAGTCGAGCCCTGACGCGGTCGTCGTGCTCGACCGCAGCAGTCGCCACTGGGACGCGCCGGGCGTCCACGCCGATCCGGCCTTCGAGACTGCCGTTTCCCTGTGCGCATCCGCCGCCATCCATCTCGCGTCCGAGGGCTACAGCGTCGACGTGATCGACGGCGCGGGAACTCTGCTCGGCGCCCTGCGCGGGCACGAAGACGACCGCGACGGACTGCTCGTGGCGCTGGCGATGGTGACCCCCCGCGGCGAGAGCCGGGACCTGGCGTCGCTCATCGGCGGCACGCCTCCTGGCCCGCTGGTCTTCATCACCGGGCGCCTCGATGAGGAGGACGCCGCCCTGCTGCGTCCGGCGGGAGCCACCGCCCCGATGCTGTTCAGCACCGAGCTGCTGCCCGGTGCCGCCGAGGCCTCCGTCCCGCACGGCTGGACGGTCGTGGAGATCGGCGAGGACATCGCCGAGGCGTGGGAGGATGCCGTCTCGGCGCGGATCGGGGTCGGCGATGTTCCGCGCTGAGCAGTCACCCGCGACCGCGGCCGCCCCCGCGCCGACCGCGCCACGGTGGCATCGCGACCGTGAGGAGACGACCGGTGTCGTCGGCCCCGGTGCGATGGCGGCTGCGGCGACGCTGGTGGCGACGTGGCCGTACACGTCGGTCATCTCTCCGGGCACCTGGTCGGGCACGGTCCTCGTCGTGGTCATCGTCGTGGCCGGCACGGGAATGCTGCTGCGGCACCTGCTGCGCCGACGGGCGGCATGGGTCCGGGACACCGGCACCCTCCTCACCCAGATCGTCGTGGCCATCGGCGCCGTGACGCTGCTCGTCGCGGGTGACACCGCGATCTTCGGGGTGGTCCCGACGACGACCACCCTCGCGGTGTTCGGAGCCCTCGGGGCCGCGGCCTTCGAGGAGGTCGCGTTCGGTTCCGCGCCGCTCGACGCCTCGCCCGGGCTCGCCGCCACGATGGGCGCCGGCTTCGCGATCGTCGCGATCCTCCTCGACCAGCTCGTGGCGCACCGCTCGGCCGTGCTGGCCGCGCTGCTGACCGGCGCCATCGGCGCGGTGCCGATGATCGTCACCCTGGGTGAGACGAACGTGATCTGGTTCGTGCTCTACGGCGTGATGGCCCTGCTCCTCTTCCGTTACACCGCGCGCCGGCATCCGGAATCGCCTCGCCGATCGTCGACCTCGCTCGCCGTCGCGCTGGGGGCCGCCGCGCTGGTCACGACCGTGGCCATCGCACCCGCGCTGCCCGTCGCCACGAGCATGGCCGGCACCGGCGTCGGCGTCACGGTCGACGCATCGCTGCGCCTCGGTGACGACCTGCGCCAACCGAACCCGGTCGAGGTGCTGACCGTGGCGGCGGACGGCGAGACCGCCCCCTACCTGCGGCTGACGACGCTCTCCCGATTCGACGGACGCGTCTGGCAGCCGGACCGAGGCGACCTGCAGTCGCAGGACGACGGCTTCGGCGCCCCGGAGTGGGGTGAGGAGATCGCGACGGAGGAGGAGAACACCTCCATCCGGGTGCTGCGCATGTCGAGCTCGTGGCTTCCGGTGCCGTATCCGGCCACCGACGTGCAGGGACTCAGCGGATCGTGGCGGGTCTCCCCCGACAACCGCACGCTCTTCTCCCGCAGCGCCGATGCGGTCGGCAACGATTACACCGTCACCTCGTCCCGCCTGATCCCGACGCTCGAGCAGATCCGCGCGATCGACGCCGCGCCCCCCGTCGACGATCCCGAGGCGGAGCCCGTGGAACTGCCGGGCATCATCGCCGAGACGGCCACCGACGTGACCGCGGCTGCGAGCACCGACTACGACCGACTCGTGGCACTGCAGAACTGGTTCCGCTCGCAGTTCGCATACTCCCTCGAGACACCGGTGCAGGAGGGCTTCGACGGCACGGGTGCGGAGGCCGTGGCGCAGTTCCTCGAAGAGCGCCAGGGGTACTGCGTGCACTTCGCCGGAGCCTTCGCGCTGATGGCCGAGAGCCTGGGGATGCAGGTGCGCATCGTGGTCGGCTACCTGCCCGGCGCGCTCACCGACGAGAAACGGGGCACGGAATCGGTGTTCTCCGTGACCAGCGATCAGCTGCACTCCTGGCCGGAGGTGCTCTTCCCCGGCGTCGGCTGGGTTCCTTTCGAACCGACCGCCTCCCTGGGCGTGCCGACCGCCTTCCGCGCAGGAGTGACGCAGGGCGGTGGCTCCGGAGACCCGTCCGTCCCCGTCCCCACCACGGCCCCGCAGAGTGAAGAGACCTCGGGGCCGGAGGTGGACCGCGAAGACGCCGGCAGCGACTCGGCGGACGGCGACGCACAGCGTGGCCTCGACGCGATGCCGCTCGTGTTCACCGCACTCGGAGCCGTCGTGCTGCTCCTGCTGCCGGCGCTCATCCGCGTCGTGGAGCGCCGCGGTCGCATGAGCCGAGCGCGAGGCGGAGACTCCGCGGCGGCCTGGGCCGAGCTCCGCGACACGTTGATCGACCTCCAACAAGACGTGTCCGATGCCGAGACCCCACGTGTGCGTGCGGCGGGTCTCGTGCGGTCGAACCAGGTCGATGCGGCGGCGATGCGTAGACTCACGGATGCCGTCGAGCGGTCCAACTACGCCCGGTCCGGCGAGGCATCGGCAGATCTCTCCGAGCCGCTGCGACAGGTCTTGGCGCAGCTGCGCGACAGCGTCGACCGACCGACCCGGGTGCGCGCCGCACTGCTGCCGCGGTCGCTGTACGCTCCGCGAGCCGCCGAGCCGGGAGCGGCGGTCTGACGGCAGGGCTCCGGGACGCTCGGCTCGGGTCGGCTCGGGTCGGTCGAACCCGCGTTCAGGCGGCGTGAGCCGTGCAGGGCACGGCGACGCACGCCTCGCACACCACGAACTGCGAGCGGCAGGAGAGATCGGGGCAGTTGGCGGTGCGCTTGGTGGGCGTCCCGCAGCCGACGCACTCGCCGATGACCCGCGCGTGGTCGGAGAAATCGACGGAGCCACGGCCGTCGAACACATACAGCGAGCCGTCCCAGAGACCGTCATCGCCGTACTTCTCGCCGTAGCGGACGATGCCGCCCTCGAGCTGGTAGACCTCGCCGAAACCGCGCGCCGTCATCAGGCTCGACAGCACCTCGCAGCGGATCCCGCCGGTGCAGTAGGTCACGACCGGCTTGCCCTTCAGGTCGTCGTAGGCGCCGGAGTCGAGGAGCTGCACGAAATCGCGGGTCGTCTCGGTGTCGGGCACGACCGCGCCGCGGAACCGCCCGATCTGCGCCTCGAGGGCGTTCCGGCCGTCGAAGAACACCACGTCGTCGCCGCGTTCGTCCATCAGCGCGTGCAGTTCTTCCGGGGTCAGGCGGGTGCCTCCACCGACGACGCCGTGCTCGTCGACACGCAGCTCTCCCGGGGCTCCGAACGACACGATCTCGTCACGCACCTTGACGCTGAGCTTCGGGAAGTCGAGGCTGCGGCCTTCGGCATCGAGCCCCGTCCCCTCGCTCCACTTGATGTCGGCGTCCGCGAACGGCGCGTAGGAGCGGAAGGAACGGAGCCATTTCTTCAGGACCGTGATGTCACCACCGAGAGTGCCGTTGATCCCGTCCTTCGAGATGAGCAGTCGTCCGCGCAGCCCGAGCGCCTCGCCGATGTCGCGCTGCCAGACGCGCACGGCATCGGGGTCGGCGAGGGGCGTGAACGCGTAGAAGAGGACGATCTTGGGGGTTGCCACCCAGGAATCCTACGTCGGGTGCGGGTGGTGGGCGGAACCCGCTCAGAGCCGGTCCCGGCCGCGCTACTTCACGTCGCGCTTCAGAAACGCGACTGCGCCAACCCCGAGTGCCGCCACCACCCACCCTGCTACCACCAGCACGGCCAGCCATGTGTCGAGGCTGTCCTTCGGTTCCACTCCCAGGGCGGTGATGTCGAACTGAAGGGCTTCGAGCATTGCGAGAAGCGGAAGGTAGACGGCGCCCGCACTCCAGAAGGGCGCCACCAGCATCGCCGCCGCCATCGACATGGACGCGGCGAACAAAGCCACCAGATGGGTCTGGATGACGATCCCGAGCCCCATTCCCCAGAGGCCCGCGACAGCGCCGAGCGCAACGACGGGGCCGACCGATGACCACTGCACAGGAATGCCGCCCATGGCGATCATCAGCGCAATATGACCCCCCACCACGCCGGCGAGAGTGACGACCGCACCGCCGAAGGCAGCGGTGGGCATTCGGGTGAGGAAGATCACCCACCGAGGCTGGAGCATCAGACGCTGCGCGATGACACCATCTCGGCGGTCGACGGTGTACCGGAAGGAACCGTAAACAGCCGCGACGACTGCCCCATAGGTCGCGAGCACTGCCCCGAAGGGTGCCATGAGCGCCTCGCGGACATCAGCAGGCGCAGCCGCGAACTCCGGTGGGACACTCGTCGCCAGGGAGAGCGACATCACGAATGCCGCAACCGCGCTCCAGAGGAGGACGACGTCGGCTGCGAAACTCCGGCTCTGAGCGCGCAGAGCCCGCAGAATCACGAGGCGGCCCTTCGTCTCCGGTACCACGCGAGCGCGACCAGGCCGACAGCCCATGCGAGCGCGACAGTGAGGGCGGGGATGAACTCGAGCAGCTGGTCCTGGTACCCGGGAACGCTCAGTGCGGCAAGAGCCAACCCGGGCGAGAACCGCGCCAGCTCGGGTGCGTTCCGCAGCAGCGCGAACTCCACCGCCATCGGGATGGCGAGAACGAGAGCCGCCGTCACATAGTAGTTCCGTGTGATCCATCCGACGGCGCCCCCGACGAAGGCACCGAGCACGGAACCGAGCAGAGCTCCCGCATATATCTGCCAGGCATCCTGGGTGAGCACGAGCGAAAGTCCGTTCTGAGCGAGAAGGAAGTGCACCCCCACCGTCCACAGCACGAAGATGCACACTGACAGTGCGCTCGCGACAAAGGCACCGGCGACGAGCTTTCCCGTGAATGCGCGACGAAATCCGACGCCGGTCAGCGTTCTGTCCATCGAGCCGTAGTAGTACTCGCGGGTGACACCGTATGCCCCGGCGAACGCCGCGGCGATGGCGGACCAGGCAAGCGGCTCCAGGAGCCGGGTCGTGGCAGCGCCAGCCTCGACGCCGGCGACATCGAAGCGGGAGCCGTCGGAGAAGAGAACGAACAGGGGCATGAGGAGCGCGATGAAGTAGACGGGCAGAATGGAGAGGCCGCTCGCCGCGCGCAGCACCTCGCTCCGAATGGCTCGTCTCATGCGGGTGCTCCTTCGACCAGGTCGAAGTACTTGCTCTCGAGAGAATCGCGGTCGCTCGTTACGAGGTCGCCGAGCCGCCCGGCGTAGAGCGCGCGCCGCTTGATGACGACGACCTCATCCACGACCTGTTCCAGTTCGGCCAGTTGATGACTGGCGATCAAGACGGTGCCGCCGCTTTCCGCGAAGCCGCGGAGGAACCGGCGGAGCCATCGAATGCCGTCGGGGTCCAACCCGTTCGCCGGCTCATCGAGGATGAGAGTGCGCGGAGAACCGATGAGAGCAGCAGCGAGTCCGAGCCGCTGGGCCATTCCCGTCGAATAGGTCTTCACACGGCGACGGGCGTCTGGGGCGAGTCCGACCATCTCCAGGACCTCGTCGACCCGGCCGGTAGATGCGCCGGCCGCGAGTCGGGATATCTCCAGATGCCGTCTCGCGGTGATCCCGAGCTCGAAGCCGAAGCCGTCCATGTGCACGCCGACGTGGGATGCGGGGTTGTCGAGTGCGGTGAACGGGGCACCATCGATGAGGCTGTCGCCGCTGGTCGGCGCGAGCAGGCCCACGATGCTGCGCAGAGTCGTCGACTTGCCCGCGCCGTTGGGACCGAGCAGACCGACGATGGAACCGCGCGGCACAGCGAACGACAGCTCTTCTACGGCCGTCCGGTTCCCATATCGCTTGGTGAGCGCTCGGACTTCGATTGCTTGGTCGTTCATCTTGATCCTCTTTCTACTTCTCGTTCTGGGATGCCGAAAGTGGCTGCATCACGCCGGTGGCCCAGAGGAACTCCCACAGACTCACCATTCCGAGATCGAACCTCGCCTGCCCGGCCTCGGGAGGGCTCCCGCCTCTGTCGGATACATCCACTTCTGCGAAGGACACGGCCGAGACCGACACGCCCGCCGCTGTGGCGGGAACCAGAGCATCGAGCGGCACCCTCGTGGGCTCGGGTCGCTGCGGTCTCGCGGTTCCTTCACCGACCTGCCGGCTGCCCAGGATGCCGCTGC
Source organism: Microbacterium sp. Mcb102 (assembly GCF_024519805.1). Taxonomy (NCBI): domain Bacteria; kingdom Bacillati; phylum Actinomycetota; class Actinomycetes; order Micrococcales; family Microbacteriaceae; genus Microbacterium; species Microbacterium sp. Mcb102. The sequence goes on from NZ_JALJRG010000002.1 coordinate 82,705, forward strand.
TCAAGAGCACGATAGGGGTCCCGTCGCGCACCTCCACTGCCGTTTGCCCGTCGGCGTGGACAAGGACCACCCGACCGCCTTCTGTGGAGAAGCCGAAGGTGGCGGTCATCGGTACGGGGATCACGGCTCCGGCGATCACGATGATCGCACCCAGCGCGGCGCAGACCGAGATGAAGCGCAGTCGCGACACACCTGACCGGAGCACCCGGTGCAGGGCCCTCCATAAAAGCCCCATCCCGACGAGCACGACGACGGCTTCCAGCGCCACCACGAACATCCCGAGACTTGGTCCGCCCGCGGCCAGAGATCGGACCGCGCGTGTGACGGCGAGCAGCACCAGCGTGATCGGTGCGATGAGGCTCGCGAGGCCGAACGGCACGCTCCACCACGTGTTCACGCTCTTGCTCATGCGCCGTCCGCCGAAGAGGAGGCCTGTCAGGAAGTTCGCTCCGTCGCGAATCGTCCGATTCCTGAGGTTCGGCTCGTCCAGCGCACTCATGAGCGCGATGTACCCGTCGAACCGCACGAACGGGATCAGATTGACGAGGACGATGGCTGTGCAGGAGAGACCAAGGATCTGCAGGGTCTCGCGGACGACCGGTTGCGGAGCCACCAGCGCCGCCGTGAGTGCGATCGCCGCGACCACGGCGTGCACGGCGGGTCCGGCAAGAGCGACTTCCACGCGCTGCCGACGGCGAGGCAGGCGCCAGCCATCCGTCACATCGACGAAAAAGGCGGGAGCGAGATAGAAGAGCATGACGCCGGCGCGCCGGGGCCTGCCGCCGTAGCGCGTGAGTGTGAGGCCGTGGGCGCTCTCATGGAGCAGGGTGAGGCACGCGAGGACGGCGACGAGAACCACGATCGCCCCCAAAGGCATGGGCGTGGTGACGACGTTCAGCAGCTCTCTCGCCTGAAGGATGGCCGCCATGAACCCCAGGCTGAGCACGGCCGCAACGGATACCAGGATCGCCCGGCGTGGGAGGGGCGCGATCAGACGGTGCAGTCGACCGAAGATGGCGGCCGCACGAAGGGTTGCGATCTGCAGCGTGAACGGGGGCCGATAGGTCAGCCGACCGGGCGGCAGCTTGGTGTCGCCCTCGAGCAGCCCCGTGGCGCGGAAACGCTGGACCAGCTGGAGGAAGCTCTCGGAGGACTCGGATGCGGCGAAGCGCAGATGCAGATCGTGAAGCGAGGTCGTGCCGTCCATCGCCGACAGCAGGTCGACGACCGGCCGCGAAACCCTGGATGAAGGCACGCCGTGCAGCACTGCTATCCCCGTCGATTCATCGCCGACTCCCACGAACGTGACTCCGGTCGACAGAAGCGGACACGTGTCTGCAGTGAGCGGTGCTGGTGCGGAGCTCTTTCTCCTCCGAAGGGAACTAGTCGGAAACATCGCCATCCGCCATTCCCCAGGCCCCCGCCCACGACGTCTTGAGAAGGAGGATCTCCGCTCCGAGGTGCGTTCGAACAGGAGATACGGCAGGTTCGTGGAAGCCGGCTTCGACGAGTTCTCTCGCGAGAACCTCGTGGCTGAGCAGCTGCAATCGGCTGGTGAGGACGGTGACTTCGCCGCCAGGGGTCACGTCTGAGGCACGGACCCAATTGACCACCCGCGCCGCGCCGTCCGCTTCCACCTGCTGGGAGAAGAGATAGATGTCGTCTTGGCCTCTACCGGGGACTCTGATCTCACGCTCTGTCGGCACGGCGAGACTCTGCGCAGACGCACCTGCGGCGACGGTGAAGGCGAAGACGCCGCCGGGCGCGAGGTGACGCCGCACGTTCGCGTAGAGAAGCGACCTTCCTTCGTGATCGAGCAAGGTGATGGACGTCGCGCCGATGATGACGAGCTCGTACCGGGCCTCCAGCGAGAAGTGACGCATGTCCGCGACGATGCACTCGACGGCCGACCGCTCCGGCAAGGCGCGTCGCAGGTGGGCGAGCATGTCGTCCGAAAGGTCGATGGCGGTGACTCGCTTGCCGGATCTCACCAGCGGGATCGTCACTCTCCCGCTTCCCGCGGCGAGATCGAGTACAGGCCCCGCGGCATCTCTCGCGAGTGCCAGCATCTCTCGAATCTCGGCACGGTCGGGGCCGACGAGTCGCTCATAGAAGTCGGTGCCCTCCCCCTCGTACAGGTCTTGTTCCCGGGGACGCGCCCCGACCAGGTCGAGTCGCGCCTGCATGGCTTCGGTGATCAGTCCTGGCATTCGATGGCCTCTCAGCGTGAGCAGTGGAGTGCGGGCGGGTGTGGTCCGCCCGCACCCCTCGGTCAGGTTGCGATCGCTGCCGCACCGCCGATGATGGCGATGATGTAGCCCGCGTGCTCCCACCATTCGAGTGGTGCGTCGATCTGTTCGAGTTCCTGGAATTCCAGCGATCTCGTCAGCATTTGGTACCTCCTCAATCGGTAGTCGGATACGACTACTACGTCAGCGCGAGAATCCCGATGATGACGCCCGCGGCGAATCCCCGCAGGAAGTCCTCGCCGTCGTTCAGCGCTTCCATGGCCTCGAGTTCGGTGAACTCGAGCTTCGGCATCGTGGCTTGCATATTTCCTCCTTTCGTTTCGTCACCCTCATCGGGTCGACGAGATCACGTCGCTGCGGCTGCGCCGATTCCGATGAGTATCAGTGCGCCGATCGCGCCCTCATAGAAGCTCTCCCAGCTGGGGGCTTCCATTTCGTCGAGTTCTTGAAAGCAGATCTGCCTTTCAACACCGTTGTTCATTGAATTCACCTCCTTCATGTCGAACGTGAGAGGTTGGCATGGGGGTGCCAACGGGCTGAGCGTTCCAGCACGAATCGCGGAGCACATCACGGAAGTCCGCCGCAAGAAGTCCGCGAAGCATCGGTTGGCGATGCCCCCACGCTTTCTCGGTGGCCGTGGAGATGCGACCGATCTCGTCAACCGTCGGCTTCGCCGGGCACGGGATCCCCCACCCGTCGACGAGCGCAGCCGCGCCGGCGGGCGGATCGAGAGGCAACCCGGTCCCGGCGGTGACCCCGGCCCAGAAATCCTGGAGGCTCTCACGATCCCCCCAGCGTGACTCACCCGAGCAGATTCGCCGCCACACGGCAGCGATGATGCCAGCCGTCGCGACCATCTTGCGAACCCCGAGCACGAACGCGACTTCGTTCGCCAGGTACCAATGACGGGCGCTGTAGGGGTCGGGGCCCCTGAGCGCTGCGGTGCGCTGGGTCGCTGCGCTCAGACGCGCAACGCGCAACCTTCCCATGGGGGAACCCGAGTGACCAGCGGCGGTCTCGAGGAGTGCCCTACCGAGCGTGACGGCGTCGCTGTTCGCCCTCGCACTCCTTCCCGGACTCGTCGACGCCCCTGCCAGGCGAAGGAACGCCTCCAGCGCTCCCTCCCTGACCGAAGTCGGCCGGAGGGTGACCGAATTGCAGGGATCGATGATGGCGTGACGCGGCCTCAGGGAGCGCCCGACGATGAGGCGATTGCCGTGTTCGTTTCTGAGGATGGCGACACTGTTCGTCTCCGACGAGGTGCCGAGCGTAGTCGGCATGGTGACGATGTCGACGGGCGGCGGAGCATCGGGCAGGAATGTCAGTGGCGCCCTCGACGCATGTTCGACGGCGTAGTCGAACACCCGCCCCTGGGCGAGCGCGAGCGCGGCGAGCTTGCTGGCGTCGAGTACGCTCCCTCCACCGACTGCCACGATGACGCGTGGAGGGCGGCGAACGATCTCGCGCGCGATGGCTACCACCGTCGTGACGTCTGAGGCGAGGGCGTCGATGTCGATCATCCTGGCGTTGCCGTCGTCCAGGAAGGGAACCGTGACGGCCGCATCAGCGATCACCAAGGTCTCCCGTCCCGCCGTGAGGCGCCCCACCGTCTCCCGTGCGATCCCGCTTCCGTGCCATAGCGTGGGAACGCGCCCCGCAAAGCCCCTATTCATGCGGAGGTCTCCCGTGACTGCGCCACACCCGCACGCACCGCCGTATCCATTTCCACGAGTTCCCCGGGAGTGAACCCGTACGCCGGAATCAGTTCGATGGAGCTCGGCCCCGGCTGCACAAGGACGCCGTTCGCTGCGACCGCGGAGACGACGCGAAGAACCTCGGGACCGGAGAGCGGATTCCCATCCTGGTCGCAGAGTTCCAGCCCGAGAAAGCAGCCGCGTCCCGTGACCCCGGTGACGATGCCGTCCGACACCAATCGTGTCGTGAGCTGTGACAACTCGTCTGCCAGTGACATGGTCACCGATTCCACGTCGATGCGGTGCAGCTCCTCGATGACGGCGACGATCGCCGCCGAACACCCTGGTGTCCCCGCCTGCGTCTCGCCGTGGATGAACGTCCAGCCTCCTCGGACGAACTCGGAGGCCACGCGATGCCCGACAAGGAGTGCTGCGGCGCCCATCGCGCCGTTCGTCAGTGCTTTCGAGAGGATGAGGACGTCGGGCGCGGCCGCCCAGCGGTCGGTAGCGAACATCGTCCCGGTGCGGCCGAATCCCGTCGCGACCTCATCAGCGACGATCAGAAACCCGTACTCCTCCCTCAAAGCGAGAAGACGGTGCACGAAGGCATCTGAGAGCGCGTACGCGCCGCTGCCCAGGACGGGCTCGACGACGACCGAGGCCACCCGCGACCCTTCGCGTGAGAGCAGTGTCGCCAGCTCCTCCCCGTCATCGCTGTGCGACACGTGCCTCACCGATCTGCGATCGACCGAATAGACCGCTTGGTGGAGTTCATCGCCACTCAGTGCATGGCTGCCGTACATGGTGCCGTGATAGCTACCCTTCAGTCCGACGACGAGCGATCGGGACCCGGAGCCCTTCTGCACCCAGTACTGTCGCGCCAGCTTCACGGCGGCATCGTTCGCCGCCCCGCCCGACGTCGAGAAGATGACACGGCGGTACCTGCTCGGTTTCGCCAGTTCGATGAGAGCCTCCGCCGCGTTTTCCGCATACCTGTGCGGCGCTCTGAACAGGGACAGGTACGAGGCATCATGTGTCGCTCTGCTCACCGCTTCGGTCACCGCAGCGTTGCCGAAGCCGAGGGGGACATTCCACAGCCCGCTCGTCGCACAGAGGCGCGTGGATCCGTCAGCGAACTCGATGCGGTTTCCTGACGCGCCGACGGCCACTCGGTCAGGCGCGAAGGTGACGTCGGCCGGGAGCATCGAGGTCCACAGCGCGTGCGGGTCGGTCATGCGTCGACTCCCGTGGGGCGTGGTGCGGCGGCAGCGCGTCTGCCGGAGTGGACGCCGAGAGCTGCGAGGGCTGCACGGCACAGGGTCTCCGCTTCCGAGATAGAGATGCCGAGTTTTCGCGCCACCCGCTCAGCCGCGAGGGCGAGCGTGCTGGAAGTCTGGGCGACGGCGACCACCGTGGCAGTCATGGGCGACAGCAGCTGGCGACGCAGTGTGGTGGGGTCGGCCAGTATGAAACCGTCTGCCGTCTCGAGCAGGAATGGATCGCGGATGGGCGGTTCGGCATCGGAGAGGTTGTCGTCGACCAGGGACCAGCCGAATCCCGTGATTCTCGCCGCACCGTTGGCAAGCCGGAGCATCTTCATGAGATCCGTCGCCTGGAGGTATCGACCGATCCACTCCCGATTCGCGAGGTCGGCGAGGAGCACATCTCTGGGCGCGATGTCGTCCCACGCGGCGACACCCGGAAGCGGGATCGTGAGCACCGCCGGCAGGTCATCGACATGGCCGATGTCGGCGCCGCGCACACCGATGCTCACTCTGCCAACGGAACTCAAGCGGATGGCGCTCGGAGTCTCCAGTCCGCGGGGGTCGGCAAGCGCTCTGCGGTCCGCGAGAAGAATCCGGGGGTCGAGCAGAGTCGAGGGAAAGATGCCCGTCCGTCGGGCGACTTCAGCGTCATCGAGGAAGGCGCGCCAGCTCGACTCATCGAAGAAGCACACCGCAGTGGGGCCGACGATCTGAACGAACTCCGCAGCCGAATAGTCCTGGAGTTCGACTCCACGTTCTCCGAAGAACAGCTCGTCTCCGAGGTCGCGCAGTGCGCCGTTGTAACGGACGGCCGTGGCAGGTCCTCTGTACGGATCGCTTCCTGTCGGCAACAGCATGACGTCGTCCTTACTGGTCACCGCGTCCAGGTTCCGTGCCGAGGCTCCGACATCCACGAGGTACACCCGCGTGTGCTGATCGCGCACTCCGGTGATCCATTCACGCAGTGCCCGGGCTCCGACGCGTTCGATATCGACCGACCCTTCTTCGTCGCGCGTCATGACCCGTGCCGCCGGTAGCCGGTGACGTCGAATCCCGTCGCCGCAAACCTGTCCTGCAGCGCACGCACCAGCGGAGCGACCCTGCTCACCCGCGTGCCGAGTTCGGTGGCGAGCAGGGCCGTCGCCTCAAACTCCTCCGAGGTCGCGATCAGGCATTCCGCAGCCCTCGCGGAATCGACTCCGAGTCGGAGACGTCTGTGGCTCACTCGATCAACCAGGATGTACTCCTCGCCGTCCCCTGTAACGAGGAAGGGTGCATCGGCAGCCAGTATCGAGGGATATGCCCCACCCTCGTCGAGCACCGCGACAAGGTGGCGGCCGAATCCGGAGATGGCAGGACGAGGCGGTGCGCCCTCCCACCCTCGCATCAGATCGAGAGCCGCCAGATACCGCCCGAACCACGGGCGGTCGTCGAGGTCCGCCTCGAGGACGCGAGGGTCGACGACCTCGGCAAACGAGCGCCCTCGCCCTGTTCCCGCCGCGGCCGTCGCCTCGATATCGGCCCGTTCATCGCCCACGCTCCCGAGCAGAAGCCCGTCAGGCCCGTCTCGATACTCCCCATGACGCGTGACGTGGACCCGACCGAGTGAGTCGCCGATGAGGTCCGCCGCGAGAGAGGAGGCCCAGGAATCCAACAGCACTTCCGTGTTCAGTAGCTGACCCACGAAGACGCCGGAGTTCCGCGCCGTGTCGGCATCGCTCAGGAAGGCGGCGATCCCCACTGCCGAGAACTGCCGGACGACGGTCGGACCGGCGAAGGTGGTGAAGGGAACAGCGACGTAGTCCTGCAGTTCGAAGGTGTGGCGCCCGCCGAGGGTGATCTCATCGCCGGGTTCGAGGAAGGAACCGTCGTACGCAATGGTCCGCGGATCGGGATGTCGTAAGGGGGCGATCACGATGTCGCAGGGCTCCGCCGCGTGCAGCACCTCCTCGATGTGGTCTCCGGATTCGAGGAAGAACACGGCGCCCTCGACGATTCCCCGCCTTCCGCTGACGTACTGCTCGAAAGCAGTGGCCGTGCGGTGGCTCGGCCGTGATGCCGTGGTCGCGCTGTCCTGCATACTCTCCCCCAGACGACGAGGACGTTGATCGAACACGATCTGTCCTCATCTGAGGCTATACAGCTGACGTGTGACATGCAATATTTTGCCCGCGGCATCCTCGCGACCGGCCGAGGGCCGCGCGTCACGGCTCTGTCACGCCACCCTCCCCCGATCGGATAGGATGGACAGGTTGTTCCTGGTGACGTGTCCGAGCGGCCGAAGGAGCACGCTTGGAAAGCGTGTGTTGTGCAAGCAACCGCGGGTTCGAATCCCGCCGTCACCGCCAGAAACGCAAGAAGGGTCTCCGCGCCAGCGGGGGCCCTTCTTGCGTTTCTCTCCAGTACGGGGATTCGGGGAGGAGCGAGCGCCGGGATACGCCCCCGGCTCACTCAGCCGTCGAAGCGCACGCCGTAGATCTGCCCACCGGGCGCTGCGGGTAGGCGCGTCATCCCGAGCCGCTCGTAGAACGCGGCCGCTCCAGCGTTGTTCGGATCGATCCCCAGGTGCAGTCCGCGCACCCCGCGGCGGGTCAGCTCGGCGAACAGGGTCTCCATGAGCCCGCGCCCCAGCCCCTGCCCCTGTGTCTCGGGGAGCAGATCGATGTGCAGATGGGCGGGGTACTCGGCGGCGTTCGGCTCGATGCCAGGGGCTCGCTCGTAGCCGTACTCGACCATCCGCTCCTCCCGGGTCGCGGGCTCCGCAGACCGGGGGTATCGCTCCTGCAGCCCGGGCCACCACTCGTCGCGGAACCAGGTATAGAACGCGTCGGTGTCGTCCGTCGCCACGATGTACCCGATGGTGCGCTCGTCGTCGCTCTCGACCACCCAGGCGAGGTCGGGATGCCGCTCGGCATAGGGAACGGCGAACAGGTCGCCCCACAGCGAGTCGTCGGAGAGGATGCCGGTCGCATCCCCGCCCGCGTCGGCGGTCTGCACGCAGATCTCGTACAGCGCGGCACGATCGGTGGGGCGGTAGGGACGGATGCGCGACACGAAGGCTCCTCTGACTGAACGGTCCGGTTCAGCCTATCGGCGCCTCTACCTCGGACTTCTTCTGCTGCACCCAGGGCAGCAGCCAGGCCGCCAGCACGAGCACGACGCCGGCGCCGACGAGCGCACCGCCGAGCGTGTCGGTGGCCCAGTGCACCGACAGGAATGTCCGCGAGAGCGCCATCGCCAGCACCCACAGCACACCGAGGATCGCGGTCCAGACCCGCGGGAACAGCACCCAGACCACGAGCGCGATCGTCGCCGCGTTCGCGGTGTGGCCGGATGGGAACGAGCCGTAGTCGCTCACCACCAGCATGTCCTCCGGGCGCGCTCTTCCGAAGAGCTGTTTGAGCAGCTGCACCGCACCGGCACTCGCGGCGAAGCACACGGCCGCGAAGACCGCACCACGCCAGCGTCGTGCGAGCACGAGCACGAGGATCGCCAGCAGCGGCACCCCGAGGATCGCCACCCAGCCGCCGCCGATCCAGTCCATGACCAGCGCGAACTGCAGCAGCCAGTCACCCCGGATGCCGGCGACCGTCTCGTTCCACCAGTGGTCGAAGCCGGGCGTCTCCGGATACACGAACACCACCAGGGCACCGAGCACCGTCGCGAGCGCGAGGAGGCCCACTCCCCACCACAGCAGCATCCGCCTGTCCATCGTCCCATTCTGCGGGACGGGGCCCTGCCGATCAGGGATTGAGCATCCCGACGGTCCGCGGACGCACGACGAACCAGAGCGAGAGGATGCCGATGGCGGCGCAGCCGACCATGACCGAGGCCATGGTGGTCGCGGTGATCCCGGCGTCGTGGGAGAGCCATCCGACGACCGGTGAGATGAGCCCGGCGACACCGAAGTTCGTCGCGCCGATGATGGAGGCCGCGGTGCCGGCCGCCTTCCCGTGGCGGTCCAACGCCAGCACCTGCACGTTGGGGAACGTGAAACCGCAGGCGGTCATGAACACGAAGAGCGGGATGACCGTTCCCCAGAGTCCGAGCCCGAGCTGGTCGGTGACGATGATCGCGACGCCGGCGAGCAGCAGCACGGCGGTGGAGTAGGCCATGACCCACTGCGGTCCGAACCGGGCGGCGAGACGAGACGCGGTCTGGACGCCCGCGACGACGCCGAGCGAGTTCACGGCGAAGAGCAGGCCGTATTGCTGCGCATCGAGTCCGTGCGTGACCTGGAACAGGAACGGCGAAGCCGAGAGGTAGGAGAACAGCCCCGAGAAGGTCATGCCACCGATCACCAGCACACCGAGGAAGACCCGATCCGAGAGCACCGAGCGATAGCGCTGCAGCATCGTCGCGCCCCCGCGGTCCTGTCGGCGGGCGACGGGCAGCGTCTCCGGGATGAACAGGATCGCCGAGGCCAGCATCACGATGCCGTAGGCGGCGAGGACGACGAAGATCCCCCGCCAGGGCATGAGGGTCAGGAGCCACGAACCGATCAGGGGCGCGATGACCGGGGCCACGCCCGACACCAGCGCGAGACGCGAGAGCATGACGACCAGGCGGCGTCCGCCGAACAGGTCGCGCACGATGGCCATGGCCACGACGCCACCGGCCGCGGCTCCCACGCCCATGAGGACGCGCGCGGCGCTGAGCAGGCCGAGGTCCGGAGCGAAGGCCGCTCCGACGCTGGCGAGCACGTGCAGGGCGGTGACCGCGATCAGCGGCACCCGGCGGCCGACCTTGTCGCTGAGCGGACCGACGACGAGCTGCCCGAGGGCGAAGCCGATCATCGTGCCGGTGAGGGTCAGCTGGATCGCCGCAGCCGTGGTCTGGAAGTCCTCCTCCAGCACCGGGAAGGCGGGGAGGTAGAGGTCGATCGTGAACGGCCCGAGCGCCGTGAGCGCGCCGAGCAGGATGATGTACAGCGTCCGGCGACCGAGGGAGATCGCATCCCCCGGGTGCAGCATGATGGGCGCCGTCGCCGGGTTCGCGCCGAGGGTGCGGATGGCGCCGGTGGCGGTGGAGGTGCGGGTGCTGCCGGTGGCGGTGCGCTCGGGCTCTGCGGCCGGAACGGCGTCCGACCCGTCGGGTCGCGCGGTGGGGATGGAGTCAGTGCGGGGAGCGTCGGACACGACGTCCTTCCAGTGTTCGGGGTGCGTGGTCGAATCGATTCGCCAGGGGAAGAACCCATGCTACCGCCGACCCGACCCCACCCCCGCGATGGCTCCGGGCGGGAGGTCAGCGCGCGATGCGCTCCAGACCCTGCTCGAGGTCGGCGAGCAGGTCGCCGATGTCCTCGATGCCGACCGAGAGCCGCACGACGTTCTCCGGAACGGCGAGCTCGGTGCCACGCACCGACGCGTGGGTCATGTCCGGCGGGTACCCGATGAGGGATTCGACTCCGCCCAGCGACTCGGCCAGTTGGAACAGCGAGGTGCTCTCGGCGAAGGCCCGTGCGGCATCGGCGCCCGCGGCGAGCCCGAGCGAGAGCATCCCGCCGAAGGCGCTCATCTGCGAAGCGGCGATCTCGTGACCGGGGTGTGCCGCGAGTCCGGGGTAGTACACCTGCGCGAACTCGGGGCGCGCTGCCGCCCACTCCGCGATCGCCTGCGCGTTCTCGGAGTGCTGCCGCATCCGCAGCGCGAGCGTCTTGATACCCCGCGTGGTGAGCCACGCGTCCAGGGGCGCGGAGACGGCACCGACCGCGAACTGCTGGAACTTCACCTGATCGAAGTAGCGGTCGTCGCTGAACACGACCGCGCCCCCGAGCACGTCCGAGTGACCGCCGAGGTACTTCGTCGTGGAGTGCACGACCAGGTCGGCGCCGAGCGCGAGGGGCTGCTGCAGCGCGGGCGAGGCGAACGTGTTGTCCACGACCACGATCGCACCGGACTCGTGTGCGACCTCGGCGATCAGAGCGATGTCGACGATCTTCAGCAGCGGGTTGCTCGGCGTCTCGAGCCACACGATCTTCGTCTCGGGGCGGATCGCGGCGCGGAGCACATCCACATCCGAGAGCTCGACCGTCGTCGTGTCGATTCCCCACGGCGAGAGCACCTTGGTGAGCAGCCGATAGGTCCCGCCGTACACGTCGTTGCCGAGCAGCACGTGATCACCGGGCTTCAGGATGCCGCGCAGCAGAGCGTCTTCGGCGGCAAGACCCGAGGCGAAGGAGAGTGCGCTCGCGCCACCTTCGAGCGCGGCCAGCTGCGTCTCGAGCGACGACCGCGTGGGGTTGCCGGCACGGTTGTACTCGTAGCCCTCGCGGAAGCCGCCGATGCCGTCCTGCACGTGCGTGGAGGACTGGTAGATCGGCGGGATGATCGCCCCCGTCGTCGGGTCGGGAGCTTGTCCTGCATGGATGGCGCGAGTGGCGAAGGCGTGGTCGGACATGCCCTCAGCCTACGACCGCCCCCGCAGCGGAGGCCCTCCCGTTACGCCCGGGGTCATCCGCCGTCGGAGCGCTCAGCGGGAGAGGTACCCGAGCAGATCCTGTCGCGTCAGCACCGTGTGCGGCTTGCCGTCTTCCGTGACCAGCAGGGCATCGGCGTCGGCGAGCGCTGTCTTCGCCTGGGCGACGGAGGCATGGATGCCGATGAGCGGGAGCCGCTCCCCCACGTGCGCTCCGACGGCATCGGTCGCGCTCGCCTCGCCCCGGAACAGCAGGTCGAGCAGCCCCTTCTCGTCGACCGTGCCGACGACCTCGCCCATCATGACGGGCGGTTCGGCGCTGAGCACGACCAGCTGCGACACGTCGTACTGCGTCATCATCCCGATGGCCTCGAGCACCGTGTCGGTCGGATGCGCGTGCACGAGGTCGGGGATACCCTCGCCCTGGCGCGATGGCCGCGCGGCGAGCACGTCGGCGACGGTCTCCCCCTCTTCCACGTCGCTGAACCCATAGGAGCGCATCCATCCGTCGTTGAAGATCTTCCCGAGATAGCCGCGACCGCCGTCGGGGAGGAGGACGACCATCACGGCATCTGCGGGCAGTTCGCGCGCGACGCGCAGGGCGCCGACGACGGCCATGCCGCTCGATCCGCCGACGAGGATCCCCTCCTCGCGGGCGAGCCGCCTCGTCATCGCGAACGAGTCCGCGTCGCCCACCGCCACGATCTCGTGCGGAATGGTCGGGTCGTAGGCGCCCGGCCAGATATCCTCCCCGACGCCCTCGACGAGGTAGGGACGACCGGTGCCGCCGCTGTAGACGCTGCCCTCGGGATCGACGCCGACGATGCGCACCTGCCCCTCCGACACCTCGCGGAGGTAGCGCCCGGTCCCCGTGATCGTGCCGCCCGTGCCGACGCCGGCCACGAAGTGCGTGACCTGCCCCTCGGTGTCGCGCCAGATCTCCGGCCCTGTGGTCTCGTAGTGGCTGCGCGGACCGTTGGGGTTCTCGTACTGGTTCGGCTTGAACGCGCCGGGGATCTCACGGGCGAGTCGGTCGCTGACGCTGTAGTACGACTCCGGGCTTTCCGGCGCGACCGACGTGGGCGTCACCACGACCTCCGCGCCGTAGGCCCGCAGCACGTCGATCTTGTCGTCGCCCACTTTGTCGGGCAGCACGAACACGCACTTGTAGCCGCGCTGCTGGGCGACGAGTGCCAGGCCCACTCCGGTGTTGCCGCTGGTGGGTTCGACGATCGTGCCGCCGGGCTTCAGGTCGCCGGAGGCCTCGGCGGCATCGATGATGCGCGCGGCGATGCGATCCTTCGACGACCCGCCCGGGTTCAGGTACTCGAGCTTCACGAGCACCGTGCACGCGACGCCCTCGGTGACGTGAGTGAGCTTCACGAGGGGCGTGTCGCCGACGAGGTCGACGATCGAGTCTGCGTACTTCATGACTTCAGGGTAGACGCGCGGATGCCGCGGGCGGGGCTGTGTTTCGCCCACCCGCGGCATCCGTTCTCACGAAAGGCCCCCTGTGTCTTCCGAAGCGTCAGCCCTTCGTCGACCCCGCCAGCAGGCCCCGCACGAAGTACCGCTGCAGCGCGAAGAACACGATCAGCGGCACGATGATCGATACGAATGCGCCGGCCGTCAGCAGGTACCAGCCTTCACCGCGACCGGTGATCTCGGCGAGCACCTTCGTGATCGGAGAGGCGGCACCGTCGGCGAACACGAGCGCCACGAGCAGATCGTTCCAGACCCAGAGGAACTGGAAGATCGCCACGGACGCGATCGCCGGCATCGTGAGCGGAAGCACCACGCGGAAGAAGATCTGTCCGCGGGACGCGCCGTCGACGCGCGCGGCCTCGATGATCTCGCCGGGGATCTCCGACATGAAGTTGTGCAGCAGGTAGATCGCGAGCGGCAGCGCGAACATCGTGTGGGCGATCCACACCTGCGCATAGCCGCCGGCGACGTCGAGGCCCTCCGTCACCTGCACACCGAACAGGTTGATCCCTCGGGAGAACGATGACAGGAGAGGCACCAGAGCCATCTGGATCGGCACGATCTGCAGCGCGAACACGAAGATGAACAGCGCGTTGCGACCCTTGAACTCGATCCAGGAGAACGCATACGCCGCCATCGCCGCGATCATCAGCGGGATGAGCGTCGCTGGGATCGTGATCACGATCGAGTTGAAGAAGGACTCCAGGATCGTCAGCTGCGTGGTGCCGGACTGCAGCACCGCCGCGTAGTTGTCGAGCGTCAGCCGGGGGTCGGTGAACACGGTCCACCAGCCGGTCGTCTCGATCGCTTCCCGGTCGCGGAACGACGAGATGAAGAGGCCGAGCGTCGGAACGGTCCAGATGACGGCGATAATGATCGCGGCGACACTCGCCCAGGGCCGGCTGAGACGCTTGCGGGTGCGACCGGCCGAAGCCTCGAACCGGCCCGCGGTCGTGATGGCCCGCGTGCTGTCGTCGGCGTCTGTCTTCACGGTGTCGGTCATCGGATCTCCCGCTGCTTCTTGATCTGGCGTGCGTTGTAGATGACGATCGGCAGCACCAGGATGAACAGGATGACGGAGAGCGCAGCACTGCGACCCGCCTCGAACTTCGAGAACTGGGTGTACATCTCATTCGCCAGCACCGACGTGCCGTAGTTTCCACCGGTCATCGTGCGAACGATGTCGAACACCTTCAGGGAGGCGATCGAGATCGTGGTCAGCACGACGATGAGCGCCGGACGGATCGACGGGATCGTCACCGACTTGAAACGCTCCCAGGCGTTGGCGCCGTCGAGCTCCGCCGCTTCCAGCAGCTCGGCCGGCACGCCCTTGATGGACGCCGAGAGCACGACCATCGCGAAACCGGTCTGCACCCAGATCAGCACCACGATGAGCGCCAGGTTGTTCCACGGATTGTTCAGCAGGAACTGCTGCGGCTCACCGCCGAACCAGACCAGGATCTGGTTGAGCAGACCGATCTGCTCGAACTCCGGGCCGCGGTAGGCGTACACGAAGCGCCAGATGATGCTGGCACCGACGAACGAGATCGCCATCGGCATGAACACCAGCAGCTTGTAGATCTTCTCCCCACGGGTCCGATCGATGAACACCGCGTACCCGAGGCCGATCATCGTGGAGAGCGTCGGGACGAGCAGCACCCACACGATCGTGTTGATCACCGAGGTCACGCCGTCGGACTGGGTGAAGATCCAGAGATAGTTGGAGAACCCGACGAAGTCGCTGCCCGTCGAGTTCCAGAACGACGCATAGACGGTCTGGATCGACGGCAGGATGAGGCCGGCGAGGAGCAGCAGAATCGCCGGGGCCATGAAGGCCACGAGCTGGATCAGGTAGCCCGCGCCGTCGCGGGACCGATAGTCCAGGAAGAAGAACAGTGCACCGACGGCGACCGCGACTCCCATCGCCCAGTAATAGGAGTTGAAGAACCACATCACCGCGAGCGGGATGAGCAGGCACATCGCGAGGCGGATGCCGGTGTAGAGAGCGCCCTTGCGCGGGGCGATATCGACGAGCAGCAGGATCACCACCACGACCACCGCGAACGCGATGACCACGGCGAGTGCCTGGAGGATCGGCGGGAGTGTCCCGATCCATTGGAAGAACACAGTCGCGTTCATGGATTCCCCTTCATGAGACGGAGCTGATCAACGGTCGGCGCGGCGATGCGTGGACCGGGTGTGAGAAGGAGGGCCGCCCCGCGGGGCGGCCCTCCTCATCCGATCAGCTGGAAGGCCAGCCGGTCTCGATCTGGGTCAGCACCTCATCGGTGGAGGTCCCGTTGATCCAGGCGACCATGCCCTTCCAGAAGGTTCCGGAGCCGACAGCACCGGGCATCTGGTCCGAACCGTCGAAGCGGAACGTCACCGAGTCGTCCTGGAGGAGCTTGATCGACTCCTGCAGGATCGGGTCCTCGACCACGTCGAGGTCGACACCCTTGTTGGCCGACGTCACGCCACCGAGGGCGAGACGGCTGTTGGCCCACTCAGGGCTGGACAGGTACTCGAGCACCTTCTGCGTCGCCTCGGAGTCGCTGAATGCACCGACGATCTCGCCACCACCGGTGATGAGCGTCTCGTCCGGGTTCGGGCTCGGCGTCAGGAACGCCCAGACATCGCCGTCCTCGGCGAAGTTCGTTCCCTCGGGGTAGAAGCCCGACAGGAACGAGGCCTGGTGGGTCAGCCCACACTCGCCGCTCGCGACCTTCGCGGCCACGTCACCGAATGCGGTGGAGTTGATCGAACGCACGTCGCCGAAGCCGGCGTTGACGTACTCCGGGTTCAGCAGGATCTCACCCGTGGCGTCGAACGCCTCCTTGATCTGCGGGTCGGTGAAGGGGATCTCGTTCTTGACCCACTGGTCGTAGACGTCGGGGCCCGCGTTGCGGAGCACGAGGTCTTCGATCCAGTCGGTGCCCGGCCAGCCGGTCGCGACGCCCGACTCGAAGCCGGCGCACCACGGGGCGGCGCCGCTCTTGTCCTTGATGGTCTGCGTCAGCGTCAGCAGCTCGTCCCAGCTGGTCGGCTCCTCGACACCCCACTCGGCGAACTTGGTCGGCGAGTACCAGACCCACCCCTTGACGCTCGCCATCAGCGGTGCGCCGTAGAACGTGCCGTCGTAGGTGCCGAAGTCGACCCAGCCCTGCGTCCAGTACTCCTCGGCGTTCTTCTTGACCGCCTCCGGAGCCGGCTTCAGCAGGTCACGCGACGCGTAGTCCGCGAACAGTCCGGGCTGCGGGAAGATCGCGATGTCGGGCGGGTTGCCGCCCTGTGCGCGGGTGCCGAGCTGCGTCTCGAAGTCCTGGCTGCCCTCGTATTTGATCTCGATGTCGTTCTCCTTCTCGAAATCCGCCCAGGATTCCGCGAGGAGTTCTGCTTCGCCCTCGACGATCGTGCCGTAGATCGTGACGGTGTTGTCTCCGCCGCCACCACCGCCGCCTCCGGAGGTCCCACCGGGAGCCCCGCATCCGGCGAGCGCGATGCCCGCGACCCCCAGCAGGGCGAGCGGCGCGTAACGCCGGGAACGCTGTGACAGAGCCATGTGAATTCTCCTCTTCGAGTACAGGGTCCCACCTGATGCGATGCCACCCCGCGGCACCGGTAGGGAACCGATTCCAGGCCAACCTACTGGCGATCGATATCCCGGCACAACACGGAAGGGTCACAAGCTCACAACCATTCGACTCAGATCGACGCCGTCGATGGGAGCGCTCCCTCGCGCACAGTGTGGAACCGGTTCCTTTTGAGCGCTTCGGGGACTACGCTGTCACCCGGCGCGGCGACCGCGCCGCCACCCACGCAACCGCGTGATCAGGTCGAGGAGGACCGATGAGCACGATCGCGGACGTCGCTGCGCGTGCCGGGGTGTCGAAGGCCACCGCGAGCCGTGCGCTGAGCGGGCGCGGTTATGTCTCGGAGGACACCCGTGCCCGCGTCACGGATGCGGCGCGCGAGCTGTCGTATGTCGCGCACTCCTCCGCGACGAGCCTGGCCACCGGTCGCACGCAGACGGTCGGCGTCGTGATGCCGCCCGTGGACCGCTGGTTCTTCGCCGAACTGCTGGCGGGCATCCAGGAATCTCTGTTGACGCTCGACTACGACCTCGCGCTCTACGGCGTGCCCGAAGGTTCGCAGATGCGAGATCGGCTGTTCGAGAACGTGCTTCCCGGGCGACGATTCGACGGCATCATCGCCGTGGACATCCAGCCCAGCGCCCGCGAGCTCGAACGCCTGCAGCTCACCGGGCGTCCGCTGGTGAGCGTGGGTCCATACAGCGAAGGATCCACTGCCGTCTCCATCGACGACGCCGCCGCAGCCCGCATCGCCACCGAGCATCTCGTCGAACTCGGTCACACCGATATCGCCTTCGTCGGCGGCGCGTCCGACGGGAAAGCGCTGAGCCTCGGCGACGCCCGGCGACTGGACGGCTATCGCGGCGCGCTGCGTGCCGCGGGACTCACCGAGCACGCGCGGGTCGCGGGCGCCACTCCCACAATGCCGGGCGGCTACGCGGCGACGGCCGGTCTGCTCGGCGACCGTCGGAACCGCCCGACCGCGATCGTCGGAGTGTGCGACGAGGCGGCCATCGGCGCGATCATCGCCGCGCGTCGCCTGGGCATCGCGGTGCCTACCGAACTCAGCGTCGTCGGCATCGATGACCATCAGCACGCCGACATGTTCGCCCTGACCACGATCGGGCAATCGCCCCGCGAACAGGGACACGAGGCCGTGCGCCTCCTGATGCAGCGGATCGACAGGCCGGATGCTCCGCTCGAACATGTGTCGGCGGCATCCGCCCTCGTGGTGCGCAACTCCACCGCTCCGCCGCGCTGACCTGCGCGGAAAGCGCCGGAGACGCACGAAGGCCCCGGGCGAACCCGGGGCCTTCGATCAGAAACGCGTGAGCGTCGCGATTACTTGAGGGTAACCGTGGCGCCTGCCTCTTCGAGAGCAGCCTTGGCCTTCTCGGCGGTCTCCTTGTTGGCGCCCTCAAGGACAGCCTTCGGGGCACCGTCGACGACAGCCTTGGCCTCGCCGAGACCCAGCGAGGTGAGCTCGCGGACGGTCTTGATGACCTGGATCTTCTTGTCGCCAGCAGCCTCGAGGATGACGTCGAAGGAGTCCTTCTCTTCCTCAGCCTCAGCGGCGCCTGCGCCACCCGCAGCACCGGCAACGGCGACGGGAGCAGCAGCGGTGACCTCGAACTTCTCCTCGAACGCCTTGACGAAGTCGTTGAGCTCGACGAGGGTCAGGCCGGCGAACTGCTCGAGCAGCTCCTCAGTGGTGAGCTTAGCCATGATGTATCTCCTAGATAGATGGGGTTTGTAGACGAGATCGCAGGTCGCTTACGCGGCCTCTGCGGTCTCCAGCTTTTCGCGAAGAGCATCGATGGTGGCGGCAGCCTTGCCCATCGTCGCCTTCATCATGCCCGCAGCCTTCGCCAGCAGAACCTCACGGCTCTCGAGCGCGGCGTACTTGTTGACCTCGTCCGCGGTGAGGGCGTTGCCCTCGAAGATGCCGGACTTGATCACGAGAAGCGGGTTGGCCTTGGCGAAGTCACGCAGAGCCTTGGCGGTGGCGACGAAGTCACCGTGCACGAACGCGACAGCCGACGGACCCTTGAGGTCGTCGTCCAGCGCGGAGATGCCAGCCTTGTTGGCGGCGATCTTGGTCAGCGTGTTCTTCACCACGGCGTACTCAGCGTCCTGACGGATGCTGTTGCGCAGCTCCTTGAGCTGGGCAACCGTCAGACCGCGGTACTCGGTCAGCAGGACGGCGTTCGAGTTCTCGAATGACTTCGTGAGCTCGGCGACCGATGCATCCTTCTGCGCCATGGTCACTCCTTGGTGTGTACGAGGCGCCGCACGGTGGTGGGGCGCCGACCTGGACCACCTGCACAGAAAAAAGCTCCGGCGCAAGCGCACGGAGCTTTGAGAAGTTCGTGTCCTGCGCGGGCCCCTGCTGTGCAGAGCTTCGATCCGGCGTGATTGCGCACGCCTGATGACCAGCGGTCTTCGGTTGCCACAACTCTACCTCACCCGCTCCTCTCCCCCAAATCCCCCTCCCTCCCCCTCCCCCTCCTCTCCCTCCCTCTTCGCCGAGTGCACGGGTTGTTGACGAATGCACGGGTTGTTGCCGTGAATACGCGGTGCGCTCGGCGGCGGGCCGCACAGTCGGCGTCTCGATGGGGCGGCGACGGTCAGGGCGGAGTGATGTGGAAGGTGGCGAGGCGCGCGGCGAGGGCGGCGGGCGACCCGATGTGCTCCGACCCCCATCGGGCGAAGCGCCACTGCGTCCGACCCCGGATCCAGTCCTCACGCTGCTTCTCCGCGAGCAGGACCTGCTCGAGCGTGCGACCCGAGCGCAGAGCCTCGTCGAGGTATTTCGTCTTGCCGTCGAACTCTCCGAAACTGCGGACATCGGCGAGCCCGAAGTCGACGAAGTAGCGAGTGCCGCCGGGCCCGTCCACCGGCACCTGCAGGTCCGGGGCGGCGAAGCCGAGTCTGTGCAGATGCAACCGGCTCACACTCTCACCGGGAAGCTGCGCCCGCCCGTCGGCGAAGTCCGCGACCCACCGCGCCTGACGGATCCCCCGCGCTCCCCCGGCAGCGGTCAACCTGGCCGCAAGTTCACGACGCCAAGAGAGGACGGCATCCATGTCCCACTCCCACTGCCGCTCCGCCATCTGCCGCTCCGCAGCGTCCGCCAGTGCCACGGCCGCGGGCGGCGTCAATGCGCGGATGAGATCGAACACCGTACGCGACAAGGTGGTGCACCGGATGCCGCTGCGCACTGTGACGTCGGAGATCGGGAGCGGCGCGACATGACGGAACACGTCCGGCGCACTCGAGATCCTCCGCGGCGACGGAGTGGTCATATGGACACGGGCGAGGCGCATCGCGTACAGCGGCAGTCCCCACAGCACGGCCGCCGACGCATGAGACATGACCGCGGAACCGCTCGCATCTCGGGCCACAGCGATGACGTGCGCGTGGTGCCGCTGTTCCGGCCGCAGAGACTCCCGATCGGCGGTGTCCATGAACCACCCTCGCCGGATGCTGAACAGCACTCCGCTCTGCAGCGCGGCGGCGATCCTCCGATCCGTCCACCCGTTCAGAAAGAGATCTGCCCGCGATCGGACGAGCTGGGTGAGGACAGGCACAGTTGTCGTCGGCATGCCCAATAGTTCCGCCGTCCCCCTTCCCGGCATCCCTCCCCACCCTCTCCCCTCTTCTTGCTGCCCCCGGCTCGTTGTGCAGGACGAGTGCCACACCGCGAGCGCACCGGATGCTGCCGAGCGCACGGGCTACACGCGTGAACGGGCCGTGCGCTCGGCATCAAGCCGTGCACTCGGCGGAAGGGGAGGGCGGGCGGAAGGGGAGGGCGAGGGATGCGGGGGCGGGAGGGCGGCGTGTGTGCGAGGGAGGGTCGGCGGGCGGGGTTAGGGTCGAAGGGTGACCCCCGAACTCGCCGCCCGCATCGTCGCGGATTCTCGCGACCGCGTGGCGTGGATGCGCGCACGCTCCCGGGGGATCACCGCCACCGACGTCGCCGGACTCACCTCCGAGAAGTCGATCGCTCGCGCGGCGGACTCCAAGCTCGGCGGAGGCCCCCGCTTCGTCGGCAACGCCTACACCGATCACGGCCGGCGGCGGGAGCCCGAGATCGCGGCGTGGGTGGCAGCGACCCACGGCATCCTCCCGTCTTCCGCCCTGTTCCGCGCCGAAGTCGAGCACCGGCACCTGGCCACGCCCGACGGCATCGCGGTCGACGCCGAGGGGCGAGTGAAGCTCGCCGAGATCAAGACGACCAACAAGGCGTTCCGCGGCATCCCGCGCACCTACCTCCGCCAGATCTGGTGGCAGCAGCACGTCCTCGGCGCCGAGCGGACACTGTTCGTCTGGGAGGAGCACGTCGACTTCTCCCCGATCCACGACGAGCCGCGCTGTGTATGGATCGACCGCGACGACCGCGAGATCGCCAAGCTGGTGGGCCTCGCCACCGACCTCATCGACGAGCTCTACCGGCGCACCACCGGCCGGCAGGTCCCGAGCCTCACTCCGGAGGATGCCGCAGCCAGCCGCCGCGAGCAGCTCCGTGAACGCGACGCGTTCCGCGCACTGGCACTCGCCGACTGACCTCTCGGCTTCGACCTAGTAGCTGGCTGCGATGCCCATCGTGCACTGCGGGTTCGCGCCGAGCAATCCCATGGTCGCGTTCGCCACGAGCCAGTCGGACTTCCACCCGCCCGGCCCGGTGAAGCGGATCCCGAAGGTCTTCGTCGCTCCCAGAAGCCCCGTGAGCAGGCCCCCGTCGATGACGGTGACGTAGGCAGCCGCGGACCCCGTCGTCTGGACGTTCCCGAGGAGGTTGCTCAGGATCGGCTCGAGGAGGCCCTGATTGACGATCTGCCCGAACTCGGCTTTCGTCAGGTCGTACCCCGTCGCGGCGGCCGGTGCCCGCCAGGAGATGGTCACCTTCGGGTTGGCGCCCAGCAGTCCACTGCTCGCCACGCAGCCGGGAGATGCGGAGGCGATGGGTTCCGGGACGTTGATCGAGGTTCCGGTCGCGGTCGCCCGCTCGGCATCCGTCCATGCCGCCTCGGTCGACGGGACGGTCGGGGCGAGGCCGACCCCGATCAGCAGCGAGATCCCGAGCACGGCGCCCACCGACCGCAGACGCTTCTCGGGACTCATCGGACACCGCCGGGCTCACGCGGCTCAACACCGATCGCCACGGCACGACGACGAGCGACGAGCAGGACACCGACGACGACCAGCGCCGATGCACCGGCGAGCACCCACGGCGGCAGCGGCGTCGGACCGGTCGCTGCCAGGCCTCCACCGGGACCGACGATCACGTCTTCACCGATGCCGCTGGCATGGAGGCGGAGGGTCGTCGAGCCCGCCGCCTCTTCGCCGAGCCCGATGGAAAGCCGGACGTGCGCGACGTCGGTGTCGGCGACCTCGCCGAGCCGCACCTCGCCGCCGTCGCGCGGCACCTGCCATGCCGAGCGCACGATCACGGCACCGCCGGGGCATGCGCTCCCCTCCCAGGCGCGCAGACAGATGGACACGTCGAGGACCAGCGGCGCTTCGCCGGTGGCGCTCAGGGCTATCGTCACGACCCCCGGATCCGGTGCCACAGCACTGACGGCGACATCCCACCGCACCTGCTGCCCGGGGAGCAGCGATCCGGCGGCTTCCCAGTCCGCCACCGAGACGAGCCGCAGGATGCGCCCCTGGATGATCTCCGTCGTCGGCGACGCCCACGCAGGGGCCGCCGAGCCGAGCAGCATGAAGAGCACGACGACTCCGACGCTCAGGCGTCTCATGGGCGCCGATCCCTCCGTCTGGCCCCCGCCGCGACCAGCGCGTCCGGAGCCGCTGGACCCTCGACGTCGTCGGAGGATTCCTCCGGCGCCACGCGCTCCCTCCGCGGCCAGAACGCCCACACGACCAGCAGCGATGCACCGAGCGTGACCCCGCCGAGCACCCACGGACTGCCGAACCAGACGATGACATTCGCGAGGGCGGGCACCGAGCCACGGACGATGCGGACGTCGGACACGATGTACGGCGCCGGATCCTCGACGTCGTTCGCGTCACCCTTCATGGTGAGGGTGCGCATGTCGCCCGCATCCGCCGGCTCGACCGCGGTGACGCGGTGCGTGATCGGCAGGGCTGCATCCCGATCCACCGTCACGACGTCACCGACCGCGATGTCGGAGGCGGGTATCTTCTGCACGAGGGCGACGGATCCAGCAGGGATGGTCGGCGCCATCGACCCGGTCTTGAACATGATGAGCGAATAGCCACCGGTGAAGGCCATGATCACGAGCACGATGCAGATCACACCGCCGATGGCCGCCAGAGTGAGCAGCACCTCGCGCACTCCGCGTCCCACTGCGCGGGCGCCGCGTGCGATGGTGGCCATGTCGTCTCTCAGCTCGTGCTTCCGGTGAAGGTCCAGGTCGGTTTCACGGTGCCGCCCTGCGCCGTTCCGGTCGCATCTGAGGGCAGCTCGAGCACGATGCAATACGTGATCGTGTTGAGCGGGGTCACGGTGAGTGTCTGCGCGGGAAGCGCGGGAACCGCGGTCAGAGCGGCCGTCGCGGTCGCCGTCGTCGTGCAGTTGGCGGGTGCAGCGACCACGGCGATGTTGACCCTGATCGCGTTCTGCAGCGCGAGGTCTGCTCCGGTCGGCGCCGTGCCCGCGTTGTTCGTCACAGCGACGGCGGTGAGGTTGACCGTGCCACCCAGGGTGCCCGACGCCTGCACCTGCACATACGCCGCCTTCTTCACCCCGGGGTAGAGGCCCGTCGCGTCGAGAGGCACGGTGAGCACGGTCTCGGTGGGTCCGTGCGACGCGAATGCCCCCTGATCGGACCGTGACACGATCGAGAAGCTCCCGGCGCTGACCGTGCTCGTCGCGAGTTCCTGGTCGGTCCACGCCGCGATCGTCATCGTCGCGCCGACGCCGAGCACCAGCCCGCCGGCGAGCAGGGCCCGCACGCGCCGAAATGCACGCGAGGGCCGCGGGCGAACGGACGCGCGCAACGAGCGGCGGGTGGGCGCTACGGCTGCACCGAGGTCGCGTTCCACTGCCATGTGACGGTTCCCGTGTCGCCCTGCTCGATCCCGCCCGCACCGGAGGCGGCGGTGACCTGGATGCACAGGTTGACGTCCGTGCCCGGCGTCATCGTCGCAGGCACCGCGGTTCCCGCGGCGAACGCGGTCTCGTCGCAGCCGAAGGTCGTCCCCGTCGACACGACGTCGTAGGTCAGCTTGCCCGCGGTGACGAAGTCGCCTGCCCCGACGGGAGCGACGGCGTCGAGCGTGGCGTCGTAGGTGCCGCCGAGACGCAGGGCGTACGGCGCGTACACCACGTCGCCCGGGCTGAGGTTCGTCGGGTTGAGCTCGAAGGTCAGCGAAGCTGCCGCGTCGTCGGTCGCGTGCTCGCTGAACGTCGTTCCGTCGGTGGAGCCCGTGAACGTGAAGGATCCGGCGGTGAAGGTGCCGTTCGCGAACTCGGAGTCGTTCCACGCGGCGAGTGTGACGGCCACCCCCACTCCGAGGACGAGTCCGCCCGCCAGGACGGCGAGAACCTTGCGCTGCGTGTCTTTGGTAGCCATCGGAGTCCCCCTCAGGAATCAGGCGATCGCGTGAATGCCTGAGAACGACCGCCTCGCAGAGGCCCCGCATCCCCGCCGTGCCCTCATCCTCACTGACGCCTTCCCCCAGAACAAGGCGATTTCGCGCACGTCCGAGGCACATCGCGCGCACCGCATTTCCCGCCACAATGGTTGACGTAGATCAACGATTCCCATATAGTTGACGCAGTTCAACCATCTTGCGCGCGCCAGAGCTGTCGCAGCATCCGTCCTTCCGACCGCGAAAGGTCTCGCATGACCACGGACTCCCCCGTCAAGATGACGCATCGCCAGGTGCTCGAAGCCCTCACCGGGCTCCTCCTCGGCATGTTCGTCTCGATGATCGCCACCACGGTGGTCTCCACCTCGATGCCGGTCATCGTCCATGACCTCGGCGGCGACCAGGCCGCATACACCTGGGTCATCACCGCGACCCTCCTGACGACAGCGATCTCCACGCCGATCTGGGGCAAGCTCGCCGACCTCTTCAACCGCAAGCTCCTGATCCAGATCGCGATCGTCATCTTCGTCGGAGCGACTGCGGCGGCCGGATTCGCGCAGGACACCAACACCCTCATCGCCTTCCGCGCCATCCAGGGCATCGGCGGTGGCGGGCTCGCCGCCCTCAGCCAGGTCATCATGGCCGACATCATCAGCCCGCGCGAGCGCGGCCGGTACATGGGGCTGTTCGGCGCCGTGATGGCCGTCGCCACCGTCGGCGGCCCGCTCCTCGGCGGCTGGATCACCGACGTCGCGAACTGGCGCTGGAACTTCTTCGTCGCCCTCCCCTTCGCCGTCGCCGCGCTGATCATCCTGCAGAAGACGCTGCATATCAGCACCGAGCGCACCCGCAAGGTCTCGATCGACTACGTCGGCATCGTGCTGCTCTCGGCCGCGGTGTCGCTGATCCTCATCTGGATCACGAACGCCGGCTCGACGTTCGACTGGTGGAGCACCGAGACCGTGCTCATGGTCGGCGGCGCGATCGTCTCGGCCATCGCCTTCATCATCGTCGAGCTCAAGGTCCGCGAGCCCCTCATCCCTCTCACGCTCTTCCGCGGTCGCACGTTCACCCTGTCGGTGCTGGCATCGATCTCGATCGGCGTCGCGATGTTCGGCACCTCGGTGTACCTCGCGCAGTACATGCAGCTCTCCCGTGGCGCCACGCCCACCGAGGCCGGCCTCATGACCCTGCCGATGATGGCGGGGCTCCTGATCTCGTCGATGGTCATCGGCCAGCTCGTGACCCGCTTCGGCAAGTGGAAGGGCTATCTGATCCTCGGCTCCGTGCTGCTGATCGCCGGTTCCGTCATGCTGTCGACGCTGCACTACGACACGAACTTCGCCCTCGTCTCGATCTACATGTTCGTGATGGGCGCCGGCGTCGGCATGACCATGCAGAACCTCGTCCTCATCGTGCAGAACGTCGCGAAGCCGAGTGAGATGGGTGTCGCGAGTTCGGGCGTGACGTTCTTCCGCAGCCTCGGCGGCACGGTCGGGGTCTCGGTCATGGGCGCCGTACTGGCGAACAGTCTCACCAGCCTGTTCAGCGACGGCAAGGAGCGCATCGGGGCGGCGATCGCCCAGCTCGGCGACAAGGGCGCCGATGTCGCCGCGCAGCTCTCCAGCGGAACGCTGCCCGAGGTCCGGCTGCTTCCGGAACCGGTGCGCTCGATCATCGAGGACTTCTACGCGCAGGCCATCTCGCACGCGTTCGTGATCGGCATCCCGCTCGCGGTGATCAGCCTCATCGCGATCCTGTTCCTGCCGAACCGTCCGCTCACCACGATGACGACCACCGAACGGGCACAGGCAGATGCGGCGAAGGCGGACTCGGCCGCAGACGACGATGCCACCCCGGTCGATGACGCGGCCGACGTCGCGATCGCCGATGCCACGGCGCTCTCCGGTGCACCGACGACCGGCACCGTCACCGTGGCCGGTCGCACACGCGACGCACACGACGATGCAGCCGCCGATGCCGGACGTTGATCACCTCTCCGACACCCCCGAGGCGCGGGCCGCTGCAGTGCGCGCCCTCGAGGCGCAGTTCGGCGAACTGATCACGCACTTCCGTCGGGTGATCTCGGAGAACGCGAACCGCGTGAGTCCCGGCCTGCTGCCGGGCGCGTACAAGATCTTCACCACGATCGCCCGATGCGAGACCGTCACGGTGTCGTCGCTGTCCGAGCGGATGCTGCTGGACAAGGGGCAGGTCAGTCGGATGGTGCGCGAGCTCGAGGAGCTCGATCTCGTCGAACGCTCGACCGATCCCGCCGACGGGCGCTCCTTCCTGCTGCAGCTCACGCCCCTGGGGGAAGAGCGCCTCGCAGCCGCGCGGCTCCCTCAGGAAGGCCGGCTGCTCCGCACGCTCGAGGACTGGAGCCTCGCCGACATCGGGAGCCTCACCCGCCTGCTGCACGCCCTCGCTTCGGGCGCGAGCCCGGACGCGATCGCTTCGGAGTGAGGGGCGTCTCCCCGAGCACCCGACGTGCCTCGGCGGCGATCTCGGCAGCGATGGTGTCGAGCAGCTCTGAGCGCAGGTTCCACTGCTGCCAGTAGAGCTGGACCCGAAGCGTCGGGCCGCCCAACGGGATCAGCCCGGAGGACTCCTGCAGGAGCGGGACCATCCCCCACCCGAGCCCGAGCCCGACGGCGAGCGCATAGTCATGGGACGCCGGAACGTAGTGCCGCGGCACCCCCGCCTCGCTTACGGACATCGCTCGGAGCCACTCGTGCTGCAGCGTGTCCCGCCGGTCGAAGTCGACGAACGGTGCGGCCCTCAGGGCCTCCGCCGTCACTCCGTCGGCGAACCAGCGCGCTGCGAACCCCGGTTCCGCCATCGCCCGGTATTCGAGTACGCCGAGCGGCGACACCGAGCATCCGGCGACCGGCGCGGCCTCGCTCGTGACCGCGGCCATCACGGTACCGGATTCCAGGAGCCGGGCGGTGAAGTTCTGGTCGTCGCGGTGCAGATCGAAGTCGATGTCGTGGCCGGCCGCGAGCCGGGAGAGGGGCGCGAGGAACCACGTCGCCATCGAATCGGCGTTCACGGCGAGCGGGATGCTGATCCGCCGGCTCTCCGCGACCTCGTCGATCCCCACGCCGAGGAGCGCGTCGTGCTCGAGCAGAGCTATCTGGCGGGCCAGGCGGACGACGGCCTCCCCCGCCTCGGTCAACTGCGCGGGCTTCGTACGCACGACCAGGATCCGACCGAGTTGCTGCTCCAGCGTCTTCAGGCGCTGACTCACCGCCGACGGCGTGATCTGCAGTCGCCTGGAAGCGGCGTCGAGCGTGCCCTCGTCGACGATCGCGGCGAGCGTGGCTGCGAGTTCCGGGTCGATCCTCACATAAGCGATGCTAATGGTTCGGTAGGAATCTTCGCTTCTCTTCACGATGCGAGATTCCTAGGCTGGAGCCATGCTCACCGTTCTCGCCGGCCTCGGACTCGGCCTCTCCCTCATCGTCGCCATCGGCGCGCAGAACGTCTTCGTGCTGCGCCAGGGAATCCGCCGCGAGCACGTGTGGGCTGTCGTGATCATCTGCGCCCTGTCGGATGCCGCTCTGATCGCCGCGGGCGTCGCGGGCCTCGGATTCGTGCTGTCGGCCGCCCCGTGGCTCGTCGTCGTGGCACGTTGGGCGGGGGCGCTGTTCCTGCTGAGCTACGGCATCCTGGCCGCGCGCCGCGCCTGGCGCGGCGGCGAAGAGCTCCAGGTGGACGGAGCGGATGCCGCCGACTCGGCCGCGGCGACGCCGGGCAGCGCGACGGCGACCCTCACCCGCGCCCGGCTGGCGCCTGTCGTCCTGACCACGCTCGCGCTCACGTGGCTCAACCCGCATGTCTACCTCGACACGGTGCTGATGCTCGGCTCGATCGCAGCCACTCACGGCGAGGAACGCTGGCTGTTCGCGGGCGGCGCCATGGCCGCCAGCATCCTGTGGTTCACGGCGCTGGGGTTCGGTGCGCGCTATCTGGGACGCTGGCTGCGTACGCCGCGCTCCTGGCGCATCCTGGATGCGGTGATCGCCGTGATCATGATCGCCATCGCGATCAGTCTCGTGCTGCCGGTACTGGGCGGCTGACCGATCAGCCGTCGATCTGCGCCACCCGCGCCCGGACCAGCTGCTCGAGCACGCCATCGGGGATCGGATGCTCCGGTTGGAACCGGATGGTCCCCTTGTCGACGCTGACACCCGGCTGACCCTCCAGCGCTCCCGCCACGGCCGCGACGGCATCGGGGCTGAACGGATAGATGCCGATGTGCTTCTTGGCGCGCATCACCGACAGCAGCGGCTTCCCGGCGTGGACGAGGGCCGGCATTCCGTAGCCCTTGCCCTGCTCGGCATCCGGAGCCTCCCGACGTGCGACCGCGTACACGCGGTCGATCGCGTCACGATCCGCAGGAACGAGTTCTTCGAGATAGTCGTCGACAGTGCCCATCACGGCATCCTGCCACCCCGGCCCCGCTCCGACAACGCAGAAACGCCCCCGGGAGAACCCGGGGGCGTTTCTGCGAGTCAGACTCAGATGGAGTTGACGTCCAGCGGGATGCCGGGGCCGAACGTGGTCGACACCGCACCCTTCTGGATGTAACGGCCCTTCGAGCTCGAGGGCTTGAGGCGGACGATCTCCTCGAGCGCTGCGCCGATGTTCTCGTCGAGCTGCTCTGCGGTGAAGGACGCCTTGCCGACGACGAAGTGCACGTTGGCGTGCTTGTCGACGCGGAACTCGATCTTTCCGCCCTTGATCTCCTCGACGGCCTTGGCCGGGTTCGGGGTCACGGTTCCGGTCTTCGGGTTCGGCATCAGACCACGCGGTCCGAGCACCTTTCCGAGACGACCGACCTGGCCCATGAGCTCCGGGGTGGAGACTGCGGCGTCGAAGTTGGTCCAGCCATCGGCGACCTTCTGGATGAGCTCGGCGCCGCCGACCTCATCCGCACCTGCGGCGATCGCTGCCTCGGCCGCGGGGCCGGTGGCGAAGACGATGACGCGGGCGGTCTTACCGGTTCCGTGGGGCAGGATGACGGTGCCGCGCACCATCTGGTCTGCCTTGCGGGGGTCGACCGCGAGCTTCAGCGCGACCTCGACGGTCGAGTCGAACTTCGACGAGCCGGTCTCCTTCGCGAGGGCCACTGCCTCGGTCGGGGTGTAGAAACGGTCTGCCTCGATCTTCTCGGCGGCAGCCTTGTAAGCCTTGGACTTGGTAGCCATGATTATTCTCCTCAGCCCTCGACCGTGATGCCCATGGAACGGGCGGTGCCGGCGATGATCGAGATCGCGGCCTCGATGTCGTTCGCGTTCAGGTCGGCCTGCTTGGTCTCGGCGATCTGGCGGACCTGGTCCTTGGTGATCTTCGCGACCTTGACGGTGTGCGGGGTCGCGGAGCCCTTGGGGACGCCTGCGGCCTTCTTGATGAGCTCCGCCGCCGGCGGGGTCTTCAGGACGAAGGTGAAGCTGCGGTCCTCGTAGACGGTGATCTCGACGGGGATGACGTTGCCGCGCTGCGACTCGGTCGCGGCGTTGTACGCCTTGCAGAACTCCATGATGTTGACGCCATGCTGACCGAGCGCGGGGCCGATCGGCGGCGCCGGGTTGGCTGCACCGGCGTTGATCTGAAGCTTGATCAGGCCGGTCACCTTCTTCTTCGGTGCCATTCTCTTTCCTTTCATCGAATCGGATGCCGGAGCATCCGCTTCTCCCACAGATCCGGCGTTTCCGGATCGTGGTCGTCTCTGCGCACGCCGTAGCGGCACACAAACCACACAAGTCTACCTGATGCTGCCGCACAGCACGAACGCCGCGTCATGCCGAGCCGAGGAGCCAAGACACGCCGCAATCGCCCGACGTGCTGCGGCGTGTTCTGGCCCCTCGCAAGAAGGGAGCGAACGCAAGAACGGCCGCCCCGAAAGGGACGGCCGCTCTCAGGATGTGTGTCAGACCATCTTGGTGACCTGGTCGAACGACAGCTCGACCGGGGTCTCACGCTCGAAGAGCGAGACGAGGACCGTGAGCTTGCCGCTCTCGGGCTTGATCTCGCTGATCGAACCGGGAAGACCCGCGAACGAGCCCTCCTTGATCGTGATGGTCTCGCCGACCTCGAAGTCGACCTCGGCCGGCAGCGGACGAGCGACGGCGACGCCGCCCTTCGACGCGATGTTCTTGGCCGTGGGGACGTCCTTGACCTCGACGAGCGACTTCAGCATGTTGAAGGCCTCTTCGAAGCGCAGCGGCGTCGGGTTGTGGGCGTTGCCCACGAAGCCGGTGACACCCGGGGTGTGACGCACGACCGACCAGGTGTCTTCCGTGAGCTCCATGCGCACCAGCACGTAGCCGGGGATGCGCACGCGGGTGACCATCTTGCGCTGGCCGTTCTTGATCTCGACCACGTCTTCCATCGGGACCTCGATCTGGTAGATCTCGTCCTCGACCTCGAGCGTCGACTTGCGCTGCTCGATGTTCGCCTTCACCTTGCGCTCGAAGCCGGCGTAGGAGTGGATGACATACCACTTGCCCGGGAGCATGCGGAGGTCCATGCGGAAGGCCTCGTACGGGTCTTCCTCGGCGTCCTCGTCAACTTCATCGGCGGAGGAGTCCTCGTCGCCCTGCACGTCGTCCGCACCGAGCTCGGGGCCGTCGTACGGGGTGACCTCGTCGGCCGCAGCCGCGTCGAGGTCGGCGGCCTCTTCGGCCACAGATTCGTTGAGGACCTCAGCGGCAGCCTCAGACTCAGCCGCTTCGTCCAGGTTCAGAGCGTCGTTCACGATCGCGTCCGCCTCCGGGTCGTCGATGTCGATGTCGATGTCAGCCGTGTCATCCTCTTCGCCGTCCTCGTCTTCGACGTGAACCGCGATGTGCTCGGCCGGGGTGGCCGAGAGCTCTTCCTCAGCGAGGACGTTGCCCTCCTGGGCTTCGTCTTCCTCGCTGGACTGCTCTGCGGCGGTCGCCCAGTCGGCGTCGTCGGAATATCGTTCAGACACGTTGTTTCTTCTCCATAGCTGCGGCGCGAGCCGCGGGGGTCATCAGCCAGGGATTCCGAACACCCAGTGCGTCAAGAACGCGAACAGCGTGTCCAAGCCGTAGACGATGCCCATGACGATCAGAACGAAGACGAGCACCACCAGGGTGAACTTGAACAGCTCCTTGCGAGTCGGGGTGACGACCTTGCGGAGCTCGGCGATGACCTGGCGGATGAACAGGGCGATACCCCCGAAGAACCGTGAGAAGGGGTTGCCCTTCTTCTCGCGGGTGGCGCCGGCCGCGACGACCTCGCCGCGCGGTTCGTCCTGATCCATCCTGAATGTACCTTTCGTGTGTCAGCGTTGCGCTGACGCGCAGGGCGGACAGGAATCGAACCTGCAACCTGCGGTTTTGGAGACCGCTGCTCTGCCAATTGAGCTACCGCCCTAGAGACCGGGAGGTCTCGGGGTTCTCTCTCCACTCTGCCACCGTGACTGTGATCGGGAGACCCCAGGCATGGCGAAAGAATGCAGAGAACAACTGCCCCACAAGCATACGGCATCGATCCGGTGGCGCCGAACCGGGATCGCGAAGGCGTGTTCTTGTTAGGCTCAGCGAGCGTATGCAGGAGGAGGGAGCGCCGGTGAGCGCTGAGGTGCAGCAGTTCCAGGTGGATCTGCGCGGAGTGGTCGATCTGCTCAGCAGACACATCTACTCCAGTCCACGGGTGTACCTGCGGGAACTCCTGCAGAACGCCCGCGACGCGATCACTGCACGCCGCGAGGTCGACGGCGGCGGCGGACGCATCCGGATCACCCCGCTGACCGCGGAGAACGGCGAGTTCGTCCTGCGCGACGACGGCGTGGGCCTGACGGTCACCGAGGTGGCCGATCTGCTGGCCACCGTCGGGCGCAGCTCCAAGCGCGACATCTTCGACCTCCCGCGCAGCGACTACCTCGGTCAGTTCGGCATCGGTCTGCTCAGCTGCTTCATGGTCGCCGACACCATCGTCATCCGCTCCCGCAGCGCCCGGGGCGGCGCCTCGGTCGAGTGGACGGGAAGCGCCGACGGAACGTTCCAGGTGGCGGAGATCGACGAGGAGCTCCCCATCGGCACCAGCGTGCACCTCGTGCCGCGCTTCGACGCCGACGATCTGCTGCGTCCCACCGCCGTGCACGAGCTCGCGACGACGTTCGGCGAGTTCCTGCCCGTGCGGGTCACGATCGACACCGCCGGCGGCGACATCGACATCACCAGGGACGCGCCGTTCCTCGACGCCACCCAGGACCCGGAGTCCGCCGTGCAGTACGGGCGCGACCTCCTCGGAGCGAGTCCGCTCGACGTGATCGAGCTGAGCGAGCCCGCCACCGGCACCCGCGGCCTCGCCTACGTGCTGCCCTACGCTCCGCCGCCGGGCGCACGTCAGGCGACGCGCATGTATCTGGGACGGATGCTGCTCTCCGAGCGCGTCGACGACGTCCTCCCCGAATGGGCGTTCTTCGTCCGCGCCGTGGTCGACTCCACCGGGCTCGCCCCCACCGCGAGCAGGGAGTCGCTCGTCGACGACGCGGCGCTCGAGCGGGTCCGCGCGCAGCTCGGCGCCGGCATCCGCCGTTGGGTCCTGGAGCTGGGGCTGAGCGAGCCGCATCGCCTCGCTCAGTTCGTCGCCGTGCACGAGGTCGGACTCAAGTCCCTCGTACGCCACGACGAGGAGCTGGCACACTTCATCTCCCGCTGGCTGACGGTCGAGACCACGCACGGCACGGTGCGGGTCGGCGACCTCGTCGAGCGATACCCGCACATCCGCTATGCGCAGACCGTCGACGAGTTCCGTCAGGTGGCCGGCATCTCCCCCGCCGGAGAGGTGCTCGTCAACGGTGGATACCTGTACGACGCCGACCTGATCCGGATGCTGCCCGACCTGTACCCGCACGTCACCGTCGAGCAGGTCGACGTCACCGGAGAGCTCGACCGCCTCGATCCGCCCCCACTCGACGACCGCGACGCCGCCGTGGCGCTGGAGACGCGCGCGGGCGCCGTGCTCGCCGCATCCGACTGCTCCGTGGTCGTGCGCTCGATCGACCGCGCCGATCTCGCCGGGCTCTACGTCGCCGACCCGGAGGTGCTGCGCGCGATCGACCGCGGCCGCACCAAGGGTGTCACCGGCGCACTGTGGGGCGGCGTGCTGGACCGCATCGACAAGACCCTGTCCGCGGCCCGCGACGACGACCTCCGCGCGCGCCTGTGCCTGAACTGGTCGAACCGGGTGGTCCGCGCCCTGGTGCGCGTGCAGGACGACGCCGTCTTCGCCCGCACCGTGCAGCTCCTGTACATCCAGGCGCTGCTCGCCGGACACCATCCGCTCGCCGACGCCGATCGTGCGCTGATGACCAGCGCGCTCGCCGACCTCGTCTCCCTCTCAGCCGGCATCGAAGGGGACCAGATCCCCTTCGGCGACGTCCGCTGACACATCCCACCGAAGGGTTCCCCATGGCACGTCCGAAGAAGCGCTTCCAGCAGCTGATCGAGGAGATCGACCGCACCCCGTGGGGGCCCGCCGAGCAGGCCCTGGTCTCGGAGGCGGTGGCGCTGGCCGTGGAGATCGGCGACGAGCGACTCGAGTACGAGGCGCGGATGCGGCAGACGGCCTCGGCGAACATGGGCGGCGCGACCGATGTGATGCTGAACTCGTTCGCCTGGTGCCTCGCGCACCACGAGGCCGACCCGCAGCGGTTCCCCGCCGACCTCGACAACGGCGGCGCCGACCTGATGTGGCAGTTCAAGTGGATGGCGGCGTCTCTGCGCTCCTCGCCGGCGTTCTCCCAGGACCAGATCGCCGCCGTGCTCGACGACATGGAGAAGCACTACCGCGCCGGTGGCCTCGGCCTGAGCGGTGTGCTCACCGCCCGTTTCGAGGACGCCTGGGATGCCGGACGCATGGACGAAGCCGAGACGCTGCGGGTGCAGCTGGAAGCCACACCGCGCGACGACCACAGCCACTGCGACGCCTGCGGTCGGAGCCAGATCGCGGGCTTCTTCGCGGACACCGACCGCGACGCGGAGGCCATCGTCCTGGTGGAAGAGATGATCGAGGGCGGCTTCTCCTGCGGAGAGGAGCCTGAGCACGCCCTCTCCCGCGTGCTCCTCCCCTACCTCCGCGCCGGGCGCTTCGACGAGGCGAAGACCGCGCACCTGCGCAGTTACCGGTTGGCCAAGGACAACCCCGACAACCTGCGCATCGTCGCCAACAACATCGTCTTCGCGGCGCTCACCGGGAACGAGGCCCGTGCGCTCGCACTCGTCGAGAAGCACATCGCCTGGCTCGCCCACGACGGGCTGAACGTCGACGCGCACTTCGCCGCCCTCGCCGCCCTCGCCGTCGCGCTCGACCGCGTCACGGCTGCCGGCCACGGCGACACCCCGGTACGCGGAGCGGATTCGCCGGCGCTCGTGCCGTTCTTCGGCGAGCATGAGGGCCGCTGGAGCGCCGCCCAACTCGCGGCGTCCGCCTGGACGGCCGCAGACCGCATCGCCACCGCGTTCGACGAGCGCGACGGCACCGACGGCCACGCACGCAGCCTGGGGCGCATGCGTGCGCTCTCCGACGAGCAGTACGACGTGCCGATCCGCTCGGATGCGTTCGTGGCCCCTGCCCCCTCGACAGCTCCGGTGGACGCCGACGGGTGGTTCGAGCGCGCCATGCAGCTCGCCCAGTTCGGTGCGGAGCACGAGACCCTCGACGCCCTCCCCCGCGCCCTCGAGGTCGAGGACCCGTACAAGCGCGCCCAGCTGCTCTCCATGCGCCTCGGGATCCTCATCGCCCTCGAACGCGCCGACGAAGCCCTGGAGCTGCTTCCCCAGCGCATCGCCGCGCTCCGCGCCGCCGGGCGCGATGAGCAGGCCGCGCTGGAGGAACGTCTGGGCCTCGCAACCTTCGGGATCGACACACCAGAGGCGACGGCCGACCTCGAGGACGCGATCGCCGACGCCGCGTCGCTGCCCGCCTGGTCGCGCGGCGACCTGGCCCTCAGCCGCGCCGCACTTCACCTGCAGGCCGGGGAGGCGGACGCCGCGCTGGACCTCGCCGAGCTCGCCGCGCGCTCCTTCGCGGAGGCGGAGGACACGCGGCTCGCGAACACGACGACTCTGGTGGCGATCTCGGCCGTGCTGCGCAAGGGCGACATGGAGGCGGCGACCGCATTGCTCGACCGTTTCCTCTCGCAGGACGACCTCAGCACCGGGCATCGCGCGCAGGCCCTGCAGACCAGGGCTCGCGTGCGCGGCGGCGGCAACAGCTATGCCGAGGGCGCTGCCGACGCCGACGAGGTATGCCGGCTGCTCGCGGAACTGGGCGCGACCCGCGCTCTCGGCGATGCGCACCTGCTCGCCGGGGCGCTCTGGGAAGACGCGGACGAACCGGAGAAGGCCGTCTCCCGCTACCGTCTCGCCGCGCACATCGCAAGCGAAGGCGACGGCGACTCGACCGGCGTGGACTTCCGACTCGCCAGGGTCATGCTGCGCGCCGGCGACGCCGAAGAGGCCGCAGAGCTGTTCGGCGACGTCCTGCAGCGCGAGGAGGAAGCGGAAGTGGCCGCCGGCTCGCGCGCGATGACCGCCTCGATGCTGGCACGGTCACTGAGCGCGGCCGGTGAGTTCGGCCAGGCCGTCGGTGCTCACAGCTACGCCTCCGAGCTCTTCGGACAGGCAGAGGAACACGCCGACCAGGCGATGTCCATGACCGAGCAGGCCAAGATCCTCGCCCGCTTCGACGAGCACGACGACGCGATCGAACTGCTCGAGTCCGCCGCCGAAACCGTGCGGCGCGCACCCGAGGCCGTGGGGGCGCTGAGCGAAGTGCTGCACAGCCTCGGCCAGGCGTACGGCGGACGCGGCGACGAACGCGCGTTCGCGCTCTTCGACGAGGTCGCCGCCCTCGCACAGCAGCACGAGGCCGAGTGGCTCCTCGCCGACGTCACCGATTCCCGCGGACGTGCGTTGGCCGAGCTCGGCCGGATCGACGAAGCGGTTGCCGCCGCCCTCACCGCGGCCGACGGGTTCGCCGCGCTCGGCGACCTCGGCTCGGCCGGCGGCTCCGAGCTCTTCGCCGCCCGCGTGCTGGCAGGGAACGGCCGCGCAGCCGATGCCGTACCCCTCTACCGCAGCACCATCGACCACGCCGCCGACCACCCTCCGCTGCTCCAGGTCGCAGCCCTCGAGCTCGGCAACGTGCTCGAGTCGCTCGGGCGGCACGGTGAGGCGGCCGAGGTGCGGGCCCTCGTGCAGAGCTGACCTGCGGGTCAGAAGAGCTGGCGCCAGTTGGCCTTCGCGAGGTCGAGGAGCTCGTCGCCGCGGCCGGACATCACCGTGCGGATCGCATAGAGCGCGAACCCCTTGACCTGCGCGGCCTCGATCGCCGGCGGCATGGAGAGTTCCTGCCGCTCGGTGACGACGTCGAGCAGGGCCGGGCCGTCGTGCGCGAGCACCTCGCGGACAGCATCAGGGAGGTCTTCGCTGCGTTCCACACGACGCGCGAAGATCCCCATGGCTTCGGCGATCGCGGCGAAGCTCGGGTTCTCCAGCCCGGTGCCGTACGTGACGAAGCCCGCCGCCTTCATCTCGAGCTCGACGAAGTTCAGCGAGGAGTTGTTGACCACGATCGTCTTCACCGGCAGTTTGTTCTGCGTGAGCGTGAGGAGCTCGCCGAGCATCATCGCGAGCCCGCCGTCGCCGGCCAGCGCGACCACCTGACGGTCGGGATGCGCGACCTGCGCGCCGATGCCGTGCATCAGGGCGTTCGCCATCGAGCCGTGTGTGAAGGAGCCGATCAGGCGACGCTGCTCCGTCATCGAGAGGTAGCGCGCCGCCCACACGGTCGGTGATCCCACGTCGGCGGTGAAGATCGCGTCGTCGGCAGCATGCTCGTCCAGGAGTCGGGCCAGGTACTGGGGGTGGATGGGGCGCTTTCCCTTGGCGGGGACGGCGAGCTCGTCGAGCTTCTTCCTCGTCTTGCGGTAGTGCGCGATCGCGTCATCGAGATGGCCGCGGTCGTCCTTCCTCGCCACTCGCGGCAGCAGCGCGTCGGCCGTCGCACGCACGTCGCCGACCAGCCCCAGATCGAGCGGATGCCGTTTGCCGAGCTGCGCGCCGCGGATGTCGACCTGGATGGTCTTGGCGTGGTCCGGGTAGAACTGCTCATACGGGAAGTCGCTGCCCAGCACCAGCAGGGCGTCGGCGGCCTCCATGGCGCGGAAGCCGGAGGCGAAGCCCAGCAGGCCCGTCATCCCGACATCGAAGGGGTTGTCGTACTCGATGAACTCCTTGCCGCGGAGCGCGTGCACGATGGGAGCGCCCAACTTGTCGGCGAGGGCGATGACCTCGTCGTGCGCACCCTCGACACCGGCACCGGCGAGGATCGTCACGTTCTTCGCGGCGTTCAGCAGAGTGGCTGCCCTCTCGAGCTCTGCCGGGTTGGGTACCACCACAGGCAGCGCGCGCTCGATCACGACGGCGCGGTCGTCGGCGATGTCGGCGAGGGCGACGTCGCCCGGGATCACGAGCACCGCGACGCCGCGCTCCTCGATGGCCGCGCGCATGGCGATCTCGAGCAGTCTCGGCATCTGCTTCGGGTCGGCGACGTACTCGACGTAGACGCTGCACTCGCGGAAGAGCTCCTGCGGATGCGTCTCCTGGAAGTACCCGGTGCCGATCTCGGTGGTGGGGATATGCGCGGCGATCGCGAGCACGGGCACGCGCGAGCGGTTGGCGTCGTAGAGGCCGTTGATGAGGTGCAGGTTGCCCGGACCACACGAGCCGGCGACGACCGCGAGCTCTCCCGTGGTGGCGGCATCCGCGGCGGCCGCGAAGGCGGCGGATTCTTCGTGCCGCACGTGCACCCAGCGGATCGTGCCGTCTTTGCGCAGCGCGTCCGTGAAGCCGTTCAGCGAGTCGCCCGGGATGCCGTAAACGCGGTCGATCCCGTTGGCGTGCAGAGTCTTGACGATGTTCTCAGCGACGTTGGCCATGCTTCGACCCTACGCCCGAGCAGCGACGGCGGCTCGGGCGTTGACAGGAGGACGCACCACCTCTCCGAGGTCGCACGAAAGGAAGGAGATCTCACGGTGTGAAGGAGTGGATGCGGCATCCGCTCCTTCATTCCGCGAGATCTCCTTCCGGGCGCGAGCCCCCGACCTGCTCGCGTCAGCCGATGCGGATCAGCTTCTTGTTGACGAACTCGTCGGCGGCCAGGTGGCCCAGCTCACGGGCCGTGCCGCTGCGCTTGACGCCACCGAAAGGCAGCTCGGGGCTGTCGGCCAGCACGAGGTTGACATAGACCATGCCCGCCTCGATCTTGTCGGCGACGCGCTCGGCCTGTTCGGCATCCGTCGTGAAGACGTAGGAGCCGAGGCCGAAGGTGGTGTCGTTCGCGAGCTGGACCGCCGCGTCCTCGTCCGCCACACGGTAGACGACGGCTGCGGGACCGAAGAGCTCCTCGCGGTACACGTTCATCTCGGGCGTCACGTCGGTGAGCACGGTCGGCGCGAAGAACGCTCCGTCGCGGGTGCCGCCGGTGAGCAGCGTCGCGCCCTGCTCGACGGCCTGATCGATCTGCTTCTGCAGGTTCTCGGCCGCGGCTTCGGAGGCCACCGGTCCGAGGACCGTGTCGTCGAGCGTCGGATCCGTCGCCTCGACG
Organism: Microbacterium sp. Mcb102; assembly: GCF_024519805.1. Classification (NCBI taxonomy): domain Bacteria; kingdom Bacillati; phylum Actinomycetota; class Actinomycetes; order Micrococcales; family Microbacteriaceae; genus Microbacterium; species Microbacterium sp. Mcb102. The sequence goes on from NZ_JALJRG010000002.1 coordinate 121,635, forward strand.
GCGGCCATCTTCTCCGTGAACTTCTCGACGAACGCGTCGTACAGCCCGTCGACGATGATGAAACGCTTGGCGCCGTTGCACGCCTGACCGTTGTTGTCGAGGCGCGCGTCGACGCCGGCCTGCACCGTCGCGTCGAGGTCGTCTGTCGAGAGCACGATGAACGGGTCGGACCCGCCCAGCTCGAGGGCGACCTTCTTGAGGTTGCGACCGGCGATCTCGGCGACGGCGGCCCCGGCACGCTCGGACCCGGTGAGCGAGACGCCCTGCACGCGCGGGTCGGCGATCATCGTCGCGATCTGCTCGTTCGTGGCGAGCACGTTCTGGTAGGCACCCTTCGGGAAGCCGGCATCGTGGTAGATCGCCTCGATCGCGGACGAGGACTCCGGGCACTGCGGCGCGGGCTTGAGCAGGATCGTGTTGCCCACGATCAGGTTCGGAGCCGCGAAGCGCACGATCTGGTACGCCGGGAAGTTCCACGGCATGATGCCGACGAGCGGGCCGAGCGAGGAGCGGCGGATGATGGCCGACCCCTCCCCCAGGATCGCGATCGGCTGGTCGGCCATGATCGACTCCGCCTGGTCGGCGTAGTACTCGGCGATGTCGGCGGCGAAGTCGACCTCCCCGAGGGCGGCCTCGCGGGGCTTGCCCATCTCGCGCACGAAGATGTCGGCGAGCTCCTCCCGACGCTCGCGGTGCAGCTCGGCCGCGCGGCGGACGAGGGCTGCACGCTCAGCGACGGTCGACGAACGGGACCACTCGCGGTGGGCCTCGTCGGCGGCGGCGACCGCCTCCTCGATCTGAGCGTCGGTGAAGGTGTCGAAGGACGCCAGCGTCTCTCCGGTGGCGGGGTTGATGACGGCGTAGTCGGTCATGTTCTCTCCTCCTCTGGCTGCTCGGTCAGGAGACCGGGATCAGCGTGTACTTGGTGGACAGGTACTCGTGGATGCCCTCGAACCCGCCCTCGCGTCCGACGCCGGACTGCTTCACTCCGCCGAAGGGTGCGGCGGCGTTGGAGACGACGCCCACGTTGAGACCCATCATGCCCGTCTCGAGCTTGTCGATCATCCGCTGGCCGCGCTGCAGGTTCTCGGTGAACACGTACGAGACGAGCCCGTACTCGGTGTCGTTCGCCAGGTGTACGGCCTCGTCCTCGGTCTCGAAGGTCGCGATCGCGAGCACCGGGCCGAAGATCTCCTCGCGGAGGATCGCGCTGCCGGCGACGACGTCGGTGAGCACGGTGGGCTCGTAGAACGTGCCGGTGCCCTCGACGGCCTTGCCACCGGCGAGCAGAGTCGCACCGCGACCGACGGCCTCGTCGACGAGCTCGCCCGCCTTGGCGACGGCATCCGCGTCGATGAGCGGTCCGATCGCCACACCTTCCTCGGTACCGCGACCGATCTTCATGCCGTTGACGCGCTCGGTGACACGCTTGGCGAACTCACCCGCGACGTCCTTGTGCACGATGAAGCGGTTGGCTGCGGTGCAGGCCTGGCCGATGTTGCGGAACTTCGCGGCGAGCGCGCCCTCCACGGCCTTGTCCAGGTCGGCGTCGTCGAACACCACGAACGGCGCGTTGCCGCCGAGCTCCATCGACACCCGCAGCACGCCCTCGGCCGCCTGGGCGATGAGCTTGCGCCCCACCTCGGTCGATCCGGTGAAGGAGAGCTTGCGCAGCCGCGGGTCGGCGATGATCGGCGCCGACAGCGCGCTGGACTTCGACGTCTGCACGACGTTGACGACGCCCGCCGGGAGCCCTGCCTTCTCGAGCAGCGAGACGAAGAAGATCGTCGTCAAGGGAGTCAGCGCCGGGGGCTTGATGACGACCGTGCACCCGGCCGCGAGTGCCGGAGCGATCTTGCGGGTGGCCATCGCGAAGGGGAAGTTCCATGGCGTCACGAAGAACGACGGTCCGACCGGACGCTGCGACACGACCATGTGGCCGGTGCCCTCGGGGTTGATGCCGTAGCGACCGCTGATGCGCACGGCCTCCTCGCTGAACCAGCGCAGGAACTCGCCGCCGTAGACGACCTCGCCACGGGCCTCGGCGAGGGGCTTGCCCATCTCGAGCGTCATGAGCAGCGCCAGGTCCTCCTTGTGCTCCTGCACGAGGTCGAACGCCGTGCGGAGGATCTCGCTGCGCACGCGCGGGGCGGTGGCCGCCCACTCGTCCTGAGCGGCGACCGCGGCGTCGAGGGCACGGATGCCGTCGGCCGGCGTCGCGTCGGCGATCGTCCGGATCACCGTGCCGGTCGCCGGGTCCTGCACGTCGAAGGTGCCGCCGGTCTCGCCGTCGATCCACTGCCCGCCGATGAAGAGGCCGGTGGGGATGCTGTCGAGGAGCGCCTGTTCGGTCTGAGTGCTCATGATTCTCTTTCTGTGAGGAGGGCTATGCGCGCTTGCGTCGGCTGGGCGGTGCGTCGATGCCCAGCGTCTCGCCGCGGAAGAAGGCGGGCCGGCGGACCGCGTTCCAGATCATGACCGCGATGCCGACGACGATGATCAGCATCCCGAGGATGAAGACGATGCCGACCCCGCCGATCTGCGATCCGGAACCGTATTCCGGGTCCATCGAGTCGATCAGCGTCGTGAAGAACAGCACCGCGAGGATCGCGCCACCGACGAGCGGGAAGAGGAACGTGAAGAAGACGTTCCTCGTCGAGTCGAACCACTGCTTGCGGAAGTACCACACGCACGCGAACGCGGTGATCCCGTAGTAGAAGCAGATCATCATGCCGAGCGTGAGGATCGTGTCCCACAGCGTGTCTTCGCTGACGACGCGCATGACGGCGTAGAACGCGGAGGCCACGATCGCCGAGATGATGGTCGCGTACCCCGGCGTGAAGAAGCGGGGGCTGACCTTCGCGAACGCCTTCGGCAGGGCACCGTAGTGCCCCATGGCCAGCAGTGTGCGCGCCGGGCCCACGAACGTGGACTGCAGCGACGACGCGGAGCTGGTCAGAACGGCCAGCGACACCAGGAACGCGAGCGGCCCCAGGATCGGGCCGGAGAGGTGGAAGAACACGTTCTCCTGGATGTCCGCGTTGCCGAGCCCCAGCGCCCCGGTGCCGACGCCGGCGAACATGATCATCGCGACCGCGAGCAGCAGGTACAGCGACACGATCGTGAGCACCGTGACGGTGGCCGCGCGACCCGGTGTCCTCTCCGGATCCTTGGTCTCCTCGTTCATGGTGAGGGTGACATCCCAGCCCCAGAAGATGAAGATCGAGAGCGAGAGGCCCGCGGCGACCGCGCTGAAGGAGGAGATCGCGAACGGGTTGAACCAGTTCAGGTCGAACGGCTGGTAGTCGAAGCCGTTGCCGTTCACCGCCTGCACGATGGCCGCGACGGCGAAGAACACCAGCACCAGGATCTGGAAGCTGACGAGCCAGTACTGCAGCTTCTGCGTCGTCTGCATATCGCGATACGAGATCCACGTCGCACCGAGCATGAACAGCAGGCAGACACCGATGTTGATCCAGGTGACACCGGCGAGGTCGCCGATCTCCGGGTTCCCGGTGATCTGCGACAGCAGCAGGAAGAGGAAGTCGACCGCGACCCCGGCGAGGTTCGACAGCACCAGGATCGTCGCGACGACCAGACCCCAGCCGGCCATCCAGCCGACCCACGGTCCGAACGCTCGGGCCGCCCAGGTGAACGACGTGCCGGAGTCCGGCATCCGATTGTTGAGCTCGCGGTAGCCGAAGGCGACGAGGAGCATCGGGATGAAGCCGACGAGGATGATGGCCGGGATCTGCGCCCCGACCTCGGATGCCGTGGGGCCGACGGCGGCGGTGAAGGTGTACGCGGGGGCGATGCACGAGATGCCGATCACGACCGCGCCGATCAGGCCGACCGTTCCGGCGCTCAGGCCCTTGGTGGAGATGCCGGTCGTGACACCGGATTCGGGCTCCGTCGCCCGGTTCGTGCTGCTCATCAGCGGTCTCCTGCTTCGTTGCGGGTACGCGGGACGACGATCATGGGAACGGGCAGTTCGTGCAGCATCTTCGCTGCCGTGGAGCCCAGGAACAGACGACGCGGTTGCGCCAGCCGGCTGGAGCCGACCAGGACGACCTCGCCGGGAAGCCAGGAGAGATGGGCGACGGCGTCTTCGACCGAGTCGCCCGGTGCCCTCTCGACCGCGGCCGTGCGACCGTCCGGCAGCAACTCGGCGGCGACGGCGAGCACCTCCTGACCGTGGGTGTCGCCGACCGTGCGGATCGCTCCGGTGTCGAGTCCGGGGGGAACGTCGAACGGAACGAGGGATACGAGCCGGAGGTCGACACCGCTGTCTCCGGCGAGCGCGACGGCCTCGTCGAGGAGGGCGTCGGCACCGGGTCGGGATCCGACGGCGACCGTCACGCGCGGCAGGACGTGATCGTCCTGCTGGGCGGCGCCCACGGGCGCGAGCGCCACCGGAATGGTCGACGAGTGCAGCAGCTCGGAGGCGACGCTGCCGAGACGGTGGCGTCCGAAGATGCCGCCCCCGGCCGCGCCGATCACGATCACCCTGGCGCCGAATTCCTCGCCGGCGGCGATCAGGCCCTCGGCGAACGATTCGGAGAAGCGCACGTGACCGCTGCGGGTCAGCTCCTGCGGGAGCCGGACCACGGCGTCTTTGAGCCACTGCCGCGCCTGCGCCTTGATGTGCTCCTCGTACGCGCGCTCCGGTGGGACTGCCGCGCTGCGCGTGCCCTCGTTCGGCAGCACGATCACCAGGTGCAGGGTCGCACCGAGGCTGCGAGCGAGCCGGGCGCCGAGTGCCGCGGCATCCGCTCCCGCGTCCGTCGCCGTGTATCCGACGACGACCGAGCCGGTCATCAGCTGCCGCTCTCGACAGCGCCGGCGTCGCGACTCGCGTCGACGATGTTCGATGCGACGAGGTGGCCCATGCGGATCGCCCCGTCGACGTGCTGGTACCCGGCGCCGGCCATGTCGCTGCACGCGAAGTGGATCGGGCCGACCGCCGTGCGGAGGTCCGCGCCGTAGCGGTGCAGGCCCCCCATATCGAAGCTCGCGGCGTAGGCGCCGCGCGTCCACTCCTCGCTGCCCCAGTCGCTCTCGTAGTAGACGACCGGGTTCTTGGCCTCGGGTCCGTAGTAGTGCGACAGCGACTCGAGGATGCGCTCCTTGCGCTCCTCGGCCGACAGCTCGAACACGCCGTCGGCGTTGGCGTCGGAGACGAAGCCGACCAGGGTGCCGCGCTCGTCGCCGTGGTTGGTGTTGTCATAAGCCTCGTGCGAGAGCTCGTACGGGCTGAAGGCGGTGCCGCTGAGGCCCTGCTCGCGCCAGAACGGCCGGTCGTACACGGCGTGCACCTTGATGACGAAGCCCATCGACAGGTGTTGGTGCAGCTGATGCTGTCGGCGCGGCAGCGGAGGGTCGAACGCGATGCGGCTGTAGAGCACCGGCGCGTGCGCGAGGATCGCGTGGCGGGCGCGCACCGTGTGCTGATCGGTGGTGGCGACGACACCCGTGTCGGACCATTCGAGGCCGCGCACTGGCTGGTTCAGCAGCACGTCGTCGCCCAGGCGCTCAGCGAGGCGCAGCGGAACCTGCTGCAGACCGCCGACCACTCGCTTGTCGAGGATGAAGTCGGCGTCGACGAGGTTCGAGTAGGAACCTGCGGACGCGGCCATCAGCAGCGACTGCAGCAGTGAGAAGGCGTGAGTGGGCTTGGTGAGCATCGCGGAACCGGTGGCGAAGGCCAGGTTGCGCACGGCCTCGTCGTCGTCGGTCTGCGAGCGCAGCCAGGCGTCCCAGGTGATCGTGTCCCAGTCCTCGGCGCTGGGGTGGGCCCAGGGACGGTCCGGGTCGATCTCGGCGACCAGTGCGTCGAGGATCTCGGTGACCCTGGCGATCTCGGCCTCGGTCTCCGGCGCCACCGGGAACATCTCGCCCGTGAAGCGGTGTGCCTTCCCGTCGGGGCCGACATAGACGCTGTCGCCTTCGCGGTAGCGGCTGTAGGTCTCGAGCCCCAGCTCCTCGATCGTGTCCTTGAGCGCGTCCTGGTCGGGCGACACCCACTGGCCGCCGATCTCGAGCATGGCGCCCTCGATCACGTCGGTCCACAGGCGCCCGCCGACGCGGTCACGGGCCTCCAGCACGGCGACCGAGAGGCCGGCCTTGCGGAGGTCGTTCGCCGCCGTGAGCCCTGCGGCTCCGGCACCGATGATCAGTACGTCGCGTGTGATCTCAGCCATCTGCAACTCCTTCGTTGGGTGAAACAGTGCCGGTCGCGACCCGAAATCCCCCGATCGGGGTCGCGACCGGACAGGGGTGTCAGGCCGCGGCGAGCGCCGCAGCGACGATGTCGAGTCCTTCGTTCAGCAGATCGTCGCCGATCGAGAGCGGGGGAAGGAAGCGGATGACGTTCCCGTAGGTTCCGCAGGTGAGGACGACGACGCCCTGGGCGATGCACGCCTTCGCGACGGCGGCCGTGAGAGCGGCATCCGGGGCCTGCGTCTCGGGGTCGACGAACTCAGCGGCGATCATCGCACCGTGGCCGCGCACGTCGCCGACGCGCGGGTCGTTCTGCTGGATCGCGGTGAGACGCTGCGTGAGGGTCGCCCCGATCTCACGGGCACGCTCGATCACGCCGTCGTTCTCGAACACATCGATCGAGGCGAGGGCGGCGGCGCAGGCGATCGGGTTGCCGCCGTAGGTACCTCCGAGGCCGCCGGAGTGCGAGGCGTCCATGATCTCGGCGCGACCGGTGACGGCCGCGAGCGGGAGACCGCCGGCGATGCCCTTGGCCGTGGTGATCAGGTCGGGCTCGATGCCGAAGATCTCGCTCGCGAACATGTGCCCGGTGCGGGCGAATCCGGTCTGCACCTCGTCCGCGATGAAGACGACGCCGTTCGCGCGGCACCAGTCGACGATCGCCGGCAGGAAACCGTCGGCCGGGACGATGAAGCCGCCCTCGCCCTGGATCGGCTCGATGATGACCGCGGCGAGGTTGTCGGCGCCGATCTGCTTCTCGAGCTGGAGGATGACGCGGGCCGCGGCCTCGTTTCCGTCGAGCCCATCGCGGAACGGGTACGACATCGGAGCGCGGTACACCTCCGGGGCGAACGGACCGAAGCCGCTCTTGTACGGCATCGACTTGGCGGTGAGCGCCATGGTCAGGTTCGTGCGGCCGTGGTAGCCGTGATCGAAGGCGACGACCGCCTGACGTCCGGTGTGCTTGCGGGCGATCTTGATCGCGTTCTCGACGGCCTCCGCACCCGAGTTGAACAGGGCACTCTTCTTCGCGAAGTCGCCGGGGGTGACGCGGTTGAGGGCCTCGGCGACGCCGACGTACGACTCGTAGGGCGAGATCATGAAGCAGGTGTGCGTGAACTGCGCGGCCTGCGCGGCTACGGCTGCGGCGACCTTGGGGTGCGCGTTGCCGACCGTGGTCACGGCGATACCGGAGCCGAGGTCGATGAGCGAGTTGCCGTCCGCGTCGACGATCACTCCGCCGCCGGCTGCCACGGCCGCGATCGGCACGGTGTGCCCCACACCGGCCGCGACGGCATCCGCCTTGCGCGCGAGGATCTCGGCCGAGCGAGGTCCGGGGAGGTCCGTGACCAGGCGACGCTCCTGCGGGAGGTCGGGTCCGCCGAGAGGGACTGCGGGGGCTGCGGTGTCGAGGAGTGCCATGTTCGCGAGCGTACGGCGGCAACGGAGGCCGCCGCACTAGACAACTTGTACAATCTAGGCGAAGGGTTCGCCCGACTGTACAGCGGAAAGGTTCCTCATGGCCGCCACCGAACCGGAGCAGCCGACTCTGCGGGCGCTGCTGCGCCGTCGGGACCTCGGGCTCGCACTCGTACCGCTCGAGGAGGACCTGCCCGAGGGTGCTCTCGACCGCCCGCTGCGTTGGGTGCACAGTTCCGACCTCGCAGACCCGACCCCCTTCCTCTCCGAGGACCTGGCATTGCTGACCACGGGTACGCAGTTCGACCGGGCGATCGATATCGACACCTACGTGGGACGCCTCGCCGACCGGGGCGTCCTCGGGCTCGGCTTCGGCACCGAGGTCCATCGATCGGGCATTCCGGAGGAGCTCGTCGCCTCGTGCGCCACACACGGGATGCCACTGTTCGCGGTGCCGTATCGCACGCCGTTCATCGCTGTGGCCCGCGCCCACTCCGAGGCGATCGCCGCTCAGGCGTACGCCCGGCGCTCCTGGGCGCTCGACACCCAGCGCGCCCTCGCCCTCGCAGCTCTCCGCCCCAGCGGGCTCGAGGCGACCATCGCGGAACTCGGACGACGCCTCGACGTCTGGGCGGGGATGTTCGATGCCGCGGGCGCGGTCGTCGCCGCCCACCCGCGCGACCGCCTCCATGCCGAGCTACTCGACGCCCTGAGCGGGCGGGTGATGGAGATCCTCACGCGCGGATTGGAAGCGAGTCAGTCGCTCACCCTCGGCGAGCACGCGTTCATGCTGTTCACCGTGGGCCGCGGAGGGCATCTGCGAGGGGTGATCGCGCTGGCACTCGATGCGCTCGATCCCGAAGCCCGGTCGGTCGTGACGTCGGTGATCGCGATGGCAGGTCTCGCGATGGAGCAGAGCGAGCAGCTCGCACGGAGCCGGCGGCGCCTGCACGCCCAGCTCCTCGGCTCCCTGCTCGCCGACGATCCCACGCTGGCGAGGAGAGTGCTCGGCGGCCTGCCCCCCGCTCCGGTGATCGTGGCCGTCGCCGCGGATGCCCCGGCCGGTCCGCTGGGCGAATGGTGGGAGCGGCATCGCTCCGAGCACGGCACTCCCGTCTTCCTCGCCGAATCCGAGGACGGCGTGACCATGTGCGTCTCCGCCGGCGAGGAAGCACTGCTCGACGAGGTCGCCACGCGCTTCGGCATCCGCATCGGCGTCTCCGATCCCGACGGGTACGACTCGTTCGCCCGGGCGCACGCGCAAGCACTGACGGCTCTTCGCCAGCAGGGAACGCACGGGGCGGCACGATACTCCGAGACGGTGGGCTCCAGCATCCTCACCGCGCTGGCGACCGATGAGGCCCGCCTGGTCGCGGAGTCACGTCTCGCGCCGCTGCGCGAGCACGATGCCCGCACCGGCGCCGAGCTGGAGCGCTCGTTGCGCACCTGGCTGGAGCACGATGCCAAGGCGGAATCCGCGGCGACGGCACTCGGCGTGCATCGGCACACCCTGCGGTCCCGCATCGCTCAGGCCGGAGGCCTGCTCGACATCGACCTCTCGACTTTTCCCGCACGGGCTGAACTGTGGACCCTCCTGCAGACGGCACGGGACTGACTTCGCGCGACTCGCGGACGACCAACGAGGGGCGGGTGGCCTGCCCGCCCCTCGCTGCCCGAACAGCTCCCCACAGCCATCCGTTCGTCCGTGGACCGCTCCCACAGCCGTCCACGTCCCCCGGACGGCGCCCCCGCCATCCGCAACCCCGGACAGCCGTCCGCGCAGCTCCCACAGCCACCCGCACAGCCCCGCAACCGCTCGGACGGCTCCCCCGGCCACCCACGCAGTCCCCATCACCGGGCGAACGCCCCCATCGTCGTTCGCTCCGCCCTCCACCCCTCGCGCCCGAAGTCCCACGGCGTCGCTGTGCATCGCAATGCTCACCGTCTCGTCCCTTCGCCTGACTCCAGATCGTCCTCTGCCACCCTCACTCAGAAGACAGCAGCGCTCTAGGGCCCTTCGTCCCTCGGCCTCCCGCCGGGAGGATCCGCGTCCGCGCGTCAGCCTTCGTCGTGCATCCGCGAGAGCTCGAAGACCGCCGCCTGCGTCCGATGGGTGAAACCCAGCTTCCCGAGCATCGAGGTGACGTAGTTCTTGACCGTCTTCTCGGCGAGACCGAGCCGGTCCGCGATCTGACGGTTCGTCAGGGCGTCGGCGATGAGAGCGAGGATCTGCCGTTCGCGCATGGTCAAGGACGCGAACCGGGGATCAGCGGAATCAGCCGACCCCGAGGCGACCTGGCCCGTCGCCCGACGCACCGTGGCGGGATCGAGCAGCCGACGTCCGGCAGCGACGGCACGCACCGCTTCGGGAAGGTCCGCAGCGCGCACCGTCTTGAGCAGATGCCCGTCCGCCCCCGCCATCACGGCCGCGATCACCGCGTCGTCGTCGTCGTAGGCCGTGAGGATCAGGCACCGCATCCCCGGATGCTTCTGCCGGATCGCCCGGCACAGGTCGATTCCGCTGCCGTCCGGCAGGTGCACATCGAGGACCACGACATCGGGAAGAGTGGCCGCGATCCGCCTCGTCGCCTCCCGGTAGCCCCCCGCCTCACCGACGACATCGAGATCCGGGGTGGCCTGGATCACAGCGGCGACACCCCTGCGCACCATCTCATGGTCGTCGACCAGGAACACTGAGGTCATGCCCGCACTCTCCCGTTCCTGCCTGCTCGCCCGCCCGGTCTGCCCAGGCACGTCTCTCGCACCGTAACGGGCGTTTCGCGGCCTCGGCCGGGACCATGGTCCCCGCTCGATCGGGAAAGCGGGCCTCCGGCAGCGGGAGTCCTGCCGGCGACGCGCCTGCCATATACCGGCTGAGCGTTGCAGACGGGTCGGTCTCCGGGGAAGGTGGAGGGATGCAGGACAGATGCCGACAGACGCATATTACGCCCGGCCCCCAGCAGGACGACGGGGACGACGCTCCCGTGACACGCGCACCTCGGCTCCTCGCCACCCGCCGCCAGCTCCGCGGTCTCGTCGACTTCTCGCCGGACGCGTCGGACCAACTCGACGCCGACAGGATTCTCACACGCATCGTCCGAGCTGCCGCCGACCTCATCCAAGCCCGATACGGCGCGCTGATCGTGATCGACGCGGCCGGCGCTGTCGAGCGATTCATCCACGTGGGCATCGACCAGCGAAGTGCGGCCGCGATCGCCGATCCGCCCGAGCCGGGGACCCTGTTCCGCGCGGTGGTCGACAGCGGACGCACGATCCGTCTGAACCAGATGAGCGATGACCCTCGGTCCGCGGGTTTCCCCCCGCATCACCCTGCCATGGAGGGGTTCCTCGGGGTCCCGGTCCGAAGCCACGGCGAGGTGTGCGGCGTCCTCGTGCTGTCGAATCGGCGAACCGGTGTCTTCACGCTCGAGGATGAGGAGCTCATCGAGTCGATGGCCGCGACCGCGGGAATCACCATCCACAACGCCCGCGCGGCCGAAGAGGCTCGTCGCCAGCAGCGACTGAATCGAGCGCTCTCGGACGTGAGCGCCGTGCTCCTGACCCCTCAGCGCGAGGACATCCTCGACGTCATGGCCGAGCGCGTCACTCACGTGGTCGCCTGCGACCTGGTGACGATCGTCGTCCACGTGGATGCCGACCGTCTCCGCATCGACGCTGCCCGCGGACCGCTGTCCGCCGCATACGAACACGGGGTCCTCCCGGCGGCGAGCTCGGTCGCCGCGCACGCCATCGCCAGCGGAAGGGTGGTGAGCGGAAGCCTCACCGATGAGGACACCCACGCCAGCCTGGCCGGAGACCAGGATGCCGCAGGGCCCACGGTGGCCGTCCCCCTGGTGGCTGCCGGGCATGCGATCGGGGCGCTGTGCGTCACGCGAGTGGCATCCGGCAGCGACTTCTCCCCGAGCGAGATCGACGCGATCTCCGATTTCGTCGCCCAGGCGGGTCTCGCGACCTCACTCGCCTGGGCTCGAGAGGATCGGCAGCACCTCGACATCATCGAAGAGCGCAACCGCATCGCCCGCGACCTGCATGACAACGTCATCCAGCGGCTGTTCGCGACGGGGATGAGCCTGCAGGCGTTCGCTGCCACCGACCCCGCCCACGCCGAAGAACTCGAGCAGCACGTCGCGGAGATCGACGCGGCCATCACCGACATCCGCTCCGGGATATTCTCGCTCCGCACGCGCCGGGTGAAGAGAAAAGACCGTCCTGTGCGCCGGCGCGCGCTCGACGTGATCACCGAACTCACTCCCGCGCTGCCGTCCGCGCCGACGATCACCTTCGTGGGGCCGGTCGATCCGGTCGTCACCGGGAAGCTCGCGGATGACGTCATCGCCGTCATCCGCGAGGCGCTCGCCAACGTCGCCCACCATGCCCAGGCCAGCACCTGCGCCGTCACGGTCGCCGTCTCGGAGAGCGAGGTCATCGTCTCGGTGCAGGACGACGGTGACGGGATCGCGGAGTCCCTCGGCGACCCCGGAGGGACCGAGAACCTCGCCGAACGTGCGGCGCTGCATGGCGGCACCTTCACACTGGATCAGCGGACGGAGCGCGGAACCACGGCACGCTGGAGCGTCCCCCGCACCGTGCTGTCCGACGAGGGCCCTCCTCCGACGGGGCGTCGCCGCAGTGACGGCGGCACCCGGCACGAACTGCCGCGCGGCACCTCGTCGGAGTGAGCATCCGCTGCGGTCGGGGCCGACCGCTCACACGGTGCACGAGGGTCGGCAGTGCGACATCACGTAAGCCATGAAGTCCGTCATGAATCCGGAGATGCCCTGATCCCTCACGGCCGGGTCGGTACTCCTGATCGCGGGCGCCCATGTCGCGGAGAATGCGGGAGAGACGGTGAGGAACTGCGCGGCGACGGCCGCCATCGCGTCGGCCTGCGCCTGTGTGGACACAGTGATGCCGAGCTCGGCGATCAGTTCGGGGTGCGCATCGGCGAGGGCTCCGCGTCCCGTCATGACAAGGAGCAGCAGCTCCAGGTCGGTCGACGACGCGAGGCGAGGATCGAGGTCGGCCTCGTCGCCCGCGGCCTGCACCCCGGCGCTCGTCGCAGCCGCAGCTTCGGGCGCGGAGTAGCCGGTGGCGCCATGAGCCGATGACACACCTGTCAGTGACAGGGTGAGTGCCACGACGGCGGACGTGAAGAAAGCGGTCTTCTTGCGGGCGAGCATGGGTTTTCCTCCGGATCGTCGGTGATGCGGAGAAAGTACCACAGGAGTGAAATGTAAAACAGTACTCGATCTGCACCAGAGCCGATCACGGAGATCATCCGCCCGTCGGGCTCGTACGCTCTCCATCCCGATCGCGACCGGTCAGAAGCCGTCGACAGCGGCTGACATCGGCCTCGCTCTGCGAGACCAGCGCATCGATCCCCTCGAAGTGCAGCGTCGGGCGCATATGGGCGACGAGCGTCACCGCCAGCGTCCGACCGTACAGATCGAGGTTCACATCATGCAGATGCACCTCGACCCGCCTTTCCCGGTCGCCTGCGAAAGTCGGATTCGTCCCGACGCTCACGCTCGCCTGCCAGACCTCCGGGTCATCGTCGATACGCGTCCACGCTGCGTAGATCCCATCGGCGGGCAGGTCGCTGTGGTCCAGCGCCAGGTTCGCCGTCGGGAAGCCGAGCTCGCGCCCCCGACCATCACCGGGCACGACCACGCCGACGATGGTCGTGAGCGGCGGAGTACTCACACGCTCTCGGAGCCCGCGATGGACCGATAGCGGCTCTGGTGGAAGACGAGCGGCTCGACGTCCTCGAACAGGGTGATGTCGGCGATCTCGTACAACGCGATCTCGTGATCACCACCGTCGAACGTGCTGCGCAGGCGGCAGGTGAGCCAGAGCGCCGCATCCGACATGAGCACCGCCCCACCCTCGGTTCGGTGCCACTCGTGGCCACCGAACCGGTCGCCTTCGCGGGCGGAGAGCGAGCGGCTCAGAGGCTCGTGGTGCGCGGCGAGCACGCTCATACCGAGTTCGGGTACCGCCCTCAGCACGGGCCACGTCTTCGACGTACGCGCTGCGCTGATCGCGACGAGCGCGGGCTCGAGCGAGATCGAGGTGAAGGAGTTGACCGCCATCCCGACAGCACGGTCATCGACATGCGCGGCGAGGGCTACGACGCCGGTCGGATACACCGAGAACGCCCGGCGGAGGGCGAGGTCGCGCGGCAGGGCGTCGGTCACGGCAGTCGTCATTTCGGCTTCCTTTCGTTAGTCAACTTTGACTAGTACTCATAATAGACAAGTTTGATCATGCAAACAATAAAAATGTGGACACCAGCCGTTAGCATGAGGGGCATGTCGACCACCCGCCTCGTCGTCCTCGGCGCCGTGAAGCAGTTCCAGCCCGTGCACGGTTACTTCCTCCGCCGCGAGCTCAAGACGTGGCACGTCGACGAATGGGCGCACATCCAGCCCGGCTCGATCTACAACGCCCTGCGCGCCCTCGAGGTCGACGGCTACATCGCCGAGAGCGGCACCGAAGCCGAGGGCAAGCGCCCGGCACGCACGACCTACCGCATCACTCCGGCCGGCGAGGTCGAGCTCCAGCGCATGCTGCGCGAGAACCTCTGGAACGTCGCAGCCTTCGACACCCAGGCCATCATGACCGTGGCCTCGTTCATGTTCGTGCTGAGCCGCCAGGAGGTGATCGCCGGCCTCGAGCACCGCCTCATCAAGAGCGACGCGATCATCACCCAGAACGGCTTCGACGTGCAGGACACTCTGCGCTCCGAGACGACACCGAAGTACGTGCGGGAGATCTTCGACCTGTCCACCGCCCGCCTCACCGCCGAGAAGCAGTGGCTGCTCGACCTGCTGGAGCGCCTGCGCGGGGGTGAGTACACGTTCGCCGGCGAGGCGGAAGAGGTCGCATCGCCCGCCACGCCCCCTTCGCAGTAGCGGCTCAGCGCGAGTCGACGAACGCCGCGATCGATCCGGGCGTCAACTGCGGCGTGGTCGCCCCGCGGTGCTGAGCCACGACGGCTCCTGCCGCGCAGGCTCTGACCAGGGCGTCCTCGATCGCCATTCCCTGGGCGAGCGCCGCGGCGAGCGCACCGCAGAAGGCATCGCCGGCTCCCGTCGTGTCCACCGGATCGATCCGGAAGGCGGCGACGTGCACGGGATCGCTTCCCGAGCGATGGAGCGTCACTCCCCCGGCACCCTGCGTGAGAACGACCGTCTGCGCACCGGCCGCATGGAGTCGGTCGACGCCGCCGAGTTCGACGCACTCGGTCTCGTTCACGACGAGAACATCGACGTCGGCGAGCATCCCGATCGTCGCGGCATGCGCGGGGGCGGCGTTGAGGATCGTCAGTGCGCCGGCAGCGCGCCCCGCACGCAACCCTGCGGCCACGCTCTCGACGGGCACCTCCAGCTGCGCGAGCACGACCCCGGCTCCTGCGATCCCGCCGACCGCGTCTTCCGGGGTGAGATCGGCGTTGGCACCCGCCGCGACGACGATACTGTTGTCCCCGCCGTCGAGGGCGAGCACGTGCGCCACTCCGGTCGGAGCGGTGGCGCTGCGGCGGAGGGCCGCCACGACTCCGGCCTCCGTCAGCGTCTGCTGCAGCACGTCGGCGGCCTCATCGTCTCCGACGACCGCGCAGAACCTCGTGGGCGCCCCGCTGCGGGCGGACGCCACGGCCTGATTCAGTCCCTTGCCGCCGGAGAAGCGTCCGCCGGCTCGTCCGAGGAGCGTCTCGCCGACGCGTGGGGGGCGCGAGACCTCGACCACGAGGTCGAGGTTCGCGCTCCCCACGACGGCGACACCGGTGAGGGTGTCAGACACGCGACATCGTCCGTCGGTACTGCGATCCGGTGTGCGAATCGGCGAGCGCCGCGGTCGGCGTGCCGATCAGGCGCTCGCGCAGTGACTGCGGCTCCGACGACGGCTCGACGATCGCGCCGCGCTCCTTGAGGATCGGCAGCACGTGCTCGATGAAGTCGACGGTCGACGCCGGCGGGATCACGGGGGCGAAGAGGAATCCGTCGAGGTCGGCGCCGTCGGCGAGCTCGATCATGCGGTCAGCCACCTGCTCGGGGGTGCCCACGATCGGGCGGGCGCCGACACCGTGCGCGTGCCAGTCTCCGAGCACGTCGCCGACGGTCTTGTCGGCGAAACGGGCGACCTGGGTCTGCGACAGCTCGGTGCTGAGCTCGGACATCGGCGTGTTCGGCGCGTACGCCGACAGGTCGAGGCCGGTGAACCAGGCGTAGGAGGCGACGGTGACGTCGGGGTTCTGCGCGTCGGCGACCTCGGCGTACTTGCGCCGCGCCTCTTCCTCCGTGCTGCCGACGATCGCGGCGAACGCCGACATGATCTTGACCTCGTCGGCTCCGCGGCCGTTCTTCACGGCCTCCTCCCGGATCGCCGAGGAGTGCGCGCGGAGCTGCTCGACCGAGCCGCTGCCGACGAAGATCGCCTCGCCGTGCTTGCCTCCGAACTCCCGGCCGGCGGGCGACGCCCCGGCCTGGAACAGCACCGGGGTGCCCTGCGGCGAGCGCGAGGTGTTGCCGTAGCCGTGCGAACGGAAGTAGGGGCCGTCATGCGCGATGCGGTGCACCTTGGAGGGGTCAGCGAAACGGCCGGACTTGTCGCGCTCCAGCGCCCCTTCCTCCCACGCCTGCTCCCACAGCTTGTAGACGACCTGCATGAAGTCGTCGGCCATCAGGTAGCGCTCGTCATGACCGACCATCGGCACCCCGAAGCCCTGCACCGCGGTGTCGGCCGTGCCCGTGGTGACCACGTTCCAGCCGATGCGTCCGCCGGAGAGGATGTCGAGTGTCGCCATGCGGCGCGCGAACGAGTAGGGCGGCTCGAGGAGGGTCGAGCCGGTGGCGACGAGACCCAGCCGCGTGGTCTCGGGGATCAGGGCGGCGAGGATGATCGCCGGGTCGAGGCGGGGCAGATCGAGCCCTTCGACGGAGCAGATGTCGGGGCGTTCGCCCGCGACGTCGGCCCAGCCCCAGGCATCCGCGAGGAACAGGAAGTCGAACCCGGCGTCTTCGACCATGCGTGCGGTGTCGCGCCAGTACTCCAGCTTGTCGAACAGGTAGCGCCCGTTGTCGGGGTGACGCCAGGTGGCGGTGCCGGAGTCGTTCGCCTGGGCGTTCTCGAAGAGGCCGAGGCGCAGCTGCTTGACGGTGTTCTGATCGGTCATGTGCGGGTGCCTTCCTTGTGGGTGGTTCTGGTCGTTCTCGAGTGGTTCCGGGCACGCCGGAGGAACCCCGGGGCGGGTGGAGCGCCCGCCCCGGGATCCGGATGCCGTGTCAGCCCTTGGCCGTGACCTCGCCGTCGCTCCACCAGAGCACGCGCTTGCGCACCAGGGCGAGGACGATGATCAGCAGCACACCGAGCAGGCACAGCAGGGCGATGCTGGCCCAGGTGACCGGCAGGTTCGCCTGGGCGGCGGAGGTGGTGACGAGCGAGCCGAGACCGGCCTGCTGTCCCGCTGCCACGAACTCGGCGACCGCGGCGCCGACGACGGCGAGCGGCAGGGCGATGCGGAGCCCGGCGAACACATAGGGCATGCTGCCGGGGAATCGCAGTTCCCGGAAGATCTCCCACCGCGAGGCATGCAGCGTCTTGAAGACGTCGAGCGCCTTCTGGTCGACGTCGCGCAGACCCGCCAGCGAGTTCACGAGCATCGGGAAGAAGACCACGAGCCCCGTCACGATGAACTTCGGCACCATGCCGAACCCGAAGGCCACGACCAGCGCCGGGGCGATCGCCACGATCGGGGTCACCATCACGATGATCACGAGCGGCATCACGGCCTGCTCGATGATCTGGAACTCGGCCATGACCACGGCCAGCAGGAAACCGGCGAGGATGCCGGCGGAGGCTCCGACCACCACTTCGAGCAGCGTGACGAGGAAGTTCGACCAGTACATGCCGGCGTCGTCGACGAGGCTGCCGCCGATCGCCTCCAGCGTCGGGAGCACGTACGGGTTGGTCCAGGCCACGACCTGCCAGAGCAGCGCGGCGATCACGAACGTGATCAGGGTGGGTCCCCACGACCCCCAGCGCAGCCAGGGCGGAACGCCACGGCGCGGCTGGGCCTTCAGACGGGCGGTCGCGAGGGTCGCGGTCGTGTCTCTCATCGTCAGCTCAGACATGGGCCTTCTCCGTCTGCGCGCGCAGCGCATCGCGCACGACTGCTTCCATCTCGCGGAACTCCTCCGTGGCATACGACTGCTCGTCGCGCGGCCGCGGCAGGTTCACGTCGATCACCTGGGCGATGCGCCCGGGGTGGGCGGCCATCACCACGATGCGGTCGGAGAGCATGATCGCCTCCGGCACCGAGTGCGTGACGAACATGACGGCCTTGCGGTTGGACTGCCAGAACTCCAGCAGGGCGATGCGCTGCAGGTCACGATTCATCTCGTCGAGCGCCGAGAACGGCTCGTCCATCAGCATGATGGCCGGGTCGAACACGAATGCCCTGGCGATCGCGGCACGCTGCTGCATGCCGCCGGACAGCTGCCCTGGGTACTTCGTCATCGCCTGCCCGAGTCCGAACGTCGACAGCAGTTCCGCGGGATCGCGGAGAGCGCGCCCGGTGTTCGCCTTGGCGTTGATGCGCACCGGCAGTTCGACGTTCTCGCGCACGGTCTTCCACGGCAGCAGTGCGGGGGACTGCGGCACGAGGCCGATCTTCTTGTCTCGGGACGCTGCCGTGACGCTCTCGCCGTCGATCGTGACGGTGCCCGAGTCGGCGTCGAGGAGACCGGCGACCACCTTGAGCAGCGTGGACTTGCCGCAGCCGCTCGGACCGATCACCGACACGAATTCGCCCATGCCGATCGTGAGACTCACATCGTCGAGCACGGTGACCTTCGCGCCGTCGACGCCGAAGGACTTCGAGACGTTCCTGACTTCGACGCCTGCTCCCTGTGCGACCGACATCACTCGGCCTGCCAGATCAGGGTGTCGCCGTCGTAGAGGTCGGCGACGAGATCGGCGTCCATCATGTCGGCGATCGCGGGCAGGTCCTTGACGTCGCCGTACTTCTCGACGAGCGCGTACTCCGGCTCCCACATCGACTCGTTCTGCACACCGGGGTTGCCACCGGCGCTCTCGCGGACCCAGGCCGACTCCACCTCCCAGGTGCGGGCCAGCTGGTCGCGCGGGAACGCGGCGCCCTGGTTGTTGTCCTCGGCCAGCTTCGCGAGCTTGTCGATGCAGGCATCCGACTCGTCGAGGCAGTACTGCAGCGCCTTGAGGCTCGCCCGCATGAAGTCGGCGGCGACCTCGCGGTGCTCGTCGAGGAAGCGGGAGTTGACCTCCATCACGTTGTACGTGCCCTCGACGCCGAGGTCGGCCGGGAGGAACTCGCTGAACGGCAGGTCCTGCGCCTTGAGCGACTGCGGCTGGTTCGAGGCATAGCCGACGATCGCATCGACCTGCTCGCGCACCACGACCGTCGGGTCGTAGTTGGTCATCTTGACCATCTCGACCTTCGAGACATCGACGCCGGCCTCGTCGAGCATGGCCGAGGCGATCGGGGTCAGGTTGATGAAGTACCCGAGCGATCCACCTTCGAGGTCCTTGAGGCTCTCGAGCTTCTCGTTACCGAAGATGGAGAACGGCGGAGTGGTGCCGTAGGTGGCGACGGCCGTGAGGTTCTTGCTGTTCGCCGCGGCCAGCATCACGTCGGATGCGGAGCCGAGCGCCGTGAACTGCGCCTGACCGGATGCCACGAGCTGCTGCCCGTTCGCACCGGAGGCGTTGATCTCGACATCGAGGCAGAGGTCGTCGAAATAGCCCAGCTCCTCGGCGAGGAACACGTCGAGCTGTCCGGCGCTGGCGGAGTAGCCGTAGCCGGAGATGTAGGTGATGGTGCCGGCATCCTGATTCCGCTTGCAGGCGTCGGTGTCGCTCGCACTCGTGGGGGCGGTATCGCCGCCTGGCGTCTGCGCGGAGCATGCTCCGAGCGTCAGCGTGGCGGCGAGAACGCACGTCAGGGTGGCAGTGATGCGGAATCGGGTTTCCGCAGAGGAAGTAGCCATGAGGGTCCCTTCTCGGCCGTTCGTCATTGATGGCTCGTCGAAAGTAACATAGTCAAGATTGACTAAGCAAGATGAAACTAACTTTTGACGAAACAGCGGGGACTCTCTGAACTCACTGCGGCGCGTGCGCCTCCAGGAACTCGTACACATCAGTCGTGTCAACCCCGGGGAACGCGCCGGTCGGCAGCGTCGCGAGCAGCGTGCGCGGCGTCTTCACGTTCGGCCAGGAGTTCTCCCGCCAGCGGTCTTCCAACTCGGCGGGAGCCCGGCGGCAGCACACCTCGACCGAGTGCTTCGAGACGCCGCGGTGCGGGGTGTCCCTCCCCACGAACCACTTGGTGTCGTCGAAGCGCACACCAACGCTCACCGAGTGCAGCCCCTCGCTCGAGGACTCGACCCGCGCCGTGCACCAGTACGTGCCGTTGCCGGTGTCGGTGTACTGGTAGTACGGGTTGAAGCGGTCGTCCTCGTCGAAAACCACGCGCGAGGTCCACCGGCGGCAGCACATCTGCCCCTCGATGGCCCCGAGGCGGTCGGTCGGGAAGTTCACGTCGTCGTTCTCGTACGCCTTGGTGATCGTGCCCGACTCATGCACTTTGAGGAAGTGCACCGGAATGTCGAGGTGCCGCGTCGCAAGGTTGGTGAAGCGGTGCGCGGCGGTCTCGTACGACACCGAGTACGCATCGCGCAGGTCTTCGATCGAGATCGCCCGCCGCTGCTTGGCATCCTTCAGCGCCGGGACGACATGCGCCTCCGGGATGAGGAGCGCACCGGTCAGATAGTTGGTCTCGACGCGCTGACGCAGGAACTCGGCATAGCTGCGCGGCTCGGAGTGCCCGAGGATGCGGCTCGACAGCGCCTGCAGCACCGCGGTGCGGGCATCACCCTTCGCGGGCACGCTGCTCGACAGGTACAGCCGGCCGTTCGCGAGGTCGGCGACGCTGCGGGTGGTCTGCGGCAGGTCTGGCGCGTAGTGCAGGGTGAAGCCGAGGTAGGCCGCGATCTCGGATGCGGTGCGCTGCGTCAGAGGGCCGCCGGGGTGGCCGACCGCGGCGAGGATCTCGGCGGCCTTGGCCTCGAGGTCGGCGAAGTGGTTGTCCTGCCTGCGCATCAGGTGCCGCAGCTCGACGTTCGCCCGCCTGGCCTCCTCGGGCGTCGCGGCCCGCTCGTCCTTGAGCCGATCGATCTCCCCGTGCAGCGCGAGCAGGGCCTTCAGCGCATCCGTCGGCAGACTCTTCGCGATACGGAACGGCTCGATGCCCAGGGCCTGGAACGTCTGCCCCTTCATCGCGCGCTCCAGGGCGATCTCGATCGCGCTGCGTTCGTCGAGCGGCTCCCCTTCGAGCAGCGCGTCGAGCGTCACACCGAGCGCGCGGGCGATCGCCTGCAGCTGCGTGAGCTTGGGTTCGCGCTTGCCGGTCTCGATCATCGACATCTGGCTCGGCGCCCGATCGACGGCGGAGGCCAGGTCGTCGAGGGTCATGCCCTTCGCCGTGCGAAGCCGGCGGATTCGACGACCGATCGTGAGGGCGTCGGTCTCTTCTGCAGCTGCGTCGATGCTCATGCGGCAGATTCTGTCACAGAAACAGAATTTCGAGCGATCTTCTCTCCGGTATCGGTCGTTCGACGTCCCGAACTTCACGCACAGTGGAACCACGCCACACCGGCACCGCAGCCGGATCCACCGAGGAGACACCATGACGAACACCGCCAACACCCCGACGCCCCGCCCCGCCGGTCTGCGAGCCGGCGACCAGGTTCAGACGGCCGCCGAGCTCCAGGAGATCTGGGACACCGATCCCCGCTGGGACGGCGTCGAGCGCACCTACTCCGCCGAAGATGTCATCCGCATCCGCGGCTCGGTCCGAGAGGACTCCACGCTCGCGCACCGCGGTGCAGAGAACCTCTGGAACCTCCTGCACACCGAGGACTACGTCCGTGCGCTCGGCGCCTACACCGGAGGCCAGGCCGTGCAGCAGGTGCGGGCGGGGCTCAAGGCGATCTACCTCTCCGGATGGCAGGTCGCCGCCGACGGCAACCTCGCAGGTCACACCTACCCCGACCAGTCGCTGTACCCCGCGAACTCGGTCCCGGCGGTCGTGCGCCGTATCAACAACGCGCTCATCCGCCAGGACCAGCTGGAGCACGCAGAAGGCGAGACCACGCAGGACTGGCTCGCCCCGATCGTCGCCGACGCCGAGGCCGGCTTCGGCGGACCGCTCAACGCCTACGAGCTCGCGCAGTCGCTCATCCAGTCGGGCGCCGCCGGCATCCACTGGGAGGACCAGCTGGCCAGCGAGAAGAAGTGCGGCCACCTCGGCGGCAAGGTGCTCGTGCCCACCCAGCAGCACATCCGCACCCTGAACGCCGCCCGCCTGGCCGCCGACGTCGCCGGGGTGCCGACCGTCATCATCGCCCGCACGGATGCTCTCGCCGCCGACCTGCTCACCAGCGACGTCGACGAACGCGACCAGCAGTTCACCACCGGCGAGCGCACGACGGAGGGGTTCTACCGGATCCGCCCGGGTCTGGAATCGGTCATCAGCCGCGGCCTCGCCTTCGCCCCCTACGCCGACCTGCTGTGGGTCGAGACGGGGGAGCCCGACATCACGCTGGCACGCGAGTTCGCCGCCGCCATCCACGCGGAGTTCCCCGGCAAGCTCCTGGCCTACAACTGCTCACCGAGCTTCAACTGGAAGAAGCACCTGTCGGACGCCGAGATCGCGACGTTCCAGCAGGAGTTGGCAGACCTGGGCTACAAGTTCCAGTTCATCACCCTGGCCGGCTTCCATGCTCTGAACCACTCGATGTTCGATCTCGCCCGCGGCTACGCCGATCGCGCCATGAGCGCCTACGTCGAGCTGCAGGAAGCCGAGTTCGCCGCCGAGACCCACGGCTACACCGCCACCAAGCACCAGCGCGAGGCGGGCACCGGATACTTCGACGTCATCTCCACTGCGCTCAACCCCGACAGCGCGACCCTCGCCCTCGCCGGCTCCACCGAAGCCGCGCAGTTCCACTGATCCCCACGCCCCCTCCGCGCGCGTGGCCCCTCTTGTCGCATCGTTCGACACCAACTGAAGGACTCACGATCATGACCACTCCCACCGCTCCCCCGACCACGGCTCCGATCCAGACGACTCAGCAGGGCCCGGCGATCGAAGTCACCGGACCCATCCGCGACCGCTACGAGGAGATCCTCACCCCCGAGGCCATCGCCTTCCTCACCGAGCTGCACCACCGGTTCGCCTCCCGCCGGCACGACCGGCTGGCCGACCGCATGCGGCGCCGCTTCGAGATCGGCAACGGGCACGACCCGCGCTTCCGCGAAGACACGGCACACATCCGTGACGACCGCGACTGGCGGGTCGCCGGTGCCGGTCCCGGTCTCGAGGACCGCCGCGTCGAGATCACCGGGCCGACCGATCCGAAGATGACGATCAACGCCCTCAACTCCGGGGCCCGCGTGTGGCTCGCCGACCAGGAGGATGCCACGAGCCCGACCTGGAAGAACGTGATCGAGGGGCAGCTGTCGCTGCGAGATGCGATCCGCGGCGAGCTGTCATTCACCTCCCCGGAAGGGAAGGAGTACCGGGTCACGGCCGAGCGCACGCCCACGATCGTGATGCGTCCGCGCGGGTGGCACCTGCCCGAGAAGCACATCGCCTTCATCGACCGCGCCGGTCGTCGCACGTCGACGTCCGGTTCCCTCGTCGACTTCGGCCTCTACTTCCTGCACAACGCGCAGGCACTGATCGACGGCGGCCGCGGCCCCTACTTCTACATCGCCAAGCTCGAGTCGAGCGAGGAAGCGAAGCTGTGGGACGACGTCTTCTCGTTCAGCGAGGAGTACATCGGCATCCCGCACGGCACTATCCGCGCGACGGTGCTGATCGAGACCCTGCCGGCCGCGTTCGAGATGGACGAGATCCTGTACGAGCTGCGCGACCACTGCGCGGGGTTGAACGCCGGCCGCTGGGACTACATCTTCTCGATCATCAAGAACTACCGCGGCCGTGGAGCACGCTTCGTGCTTCCCGACCGCAGCGAGGTGACGATGACGGTGCCGTTCATGCGGGCGTACACCGACCTGCTCGTGCAGACCTGCCACAAGCGCGGAGCCTTCGCGATCGGCGGCATGAGCGCGTTCATCCCCAACCGCCGCGACCCCGAGGTGACGGCCCGCGCGATCGAGAAGGTGACGGCCGACAAGAAGCGCGAGGCGGGCGACGGCTTCGACGGCACCTGGGTCGCCCACCCCGACCTGATCCCCACTGCTCAGGCGGAGTTCGACGCGGTGCTGGGCGACCGCCCCAACCAGGTCGACCGCCAGCGCGACGACGTGCACGTCGAGGCCCGTGATCTGCTCGACCTGCACATCGGTCGGCCGATCACGGCGCAGGGTGTGCGGGACAACGTCTCGGTCGCCATCCGCTACCTGGAGGCCTGGCTGCGCGGACTCGGCGCGGTCGCGATCGACAATCTGATGGAGGATGCCGCGACGGCCGAGATCAGCCGCTCGCAGGTGTGGCAGTGGATCCACCAGGACCGCACCACGCAGGACGGCACCCCCATCACCGCGGAGTACATCGAGGGGCTGATCACGCAGGTGCTGGCGCAGGCCACCCGCAGCCACGGCGACCGCTTCGACGATGCCGCGGAGATCTTCCGCGAGGTCGCTCTGCAGGAGGAGTTCCCCACCTTCCTCACGCTGGGCGCGTACAGCCGGTTCCTGGTCGACGAGGACTGAGCGCGCGGACGAGCCCCCGGACGGCGGCGGATGCCGCGGTCCGGGGGCTCTTCCGCGTCCGGAGCCGGCGCCTGCAGGCAGGCGTAGCCTGGAGACATGACCGACGTCTGGGCGGACATCGCCACCGAGTTCCTGCACTTCTACCCTCGCGGCCGCCGGCTGCTCGCGGTCGCCGGAGCGGATGCCGATCGCTCACGACGGGCGGCTGACGACCTCGCAGCGGCGCTGACGAAGGCGGGGCAACAGGTCATCCGCGAGCACTCGGCCGAGGGCGATGAATCCGGTGTGCGTGCGGTGGTCACCACGTTCCGCGAAGACCCCACCAACGACGGAATCCTGCTCGTCTCGGGGCCGGCCGGTCTGCTCGGCGAGCGCACGAGGGGCATGTGGAACTACGCGGTGTGGCAGCTGGCCGGCGACGAGCCACCGCACACGGTCGCCGGGTCGATCGTCGACGTGAGCGACCCCGAGCATCCGGTGCGGCGGTTCGCCGACTACTGCTCGCTGCCGGCCTCGTACGGAGCCTGATCCACCAGACTGCTCAGCGCGTATCGCCCGGTTCGGCGTCGAGGCGCGCGCGGACCTCGTCGTCCAGCACCAGGTCGGCAGCACCCAGCGCCTCTTCCAGCTGCGCGAGAGACGACACCCCGACGACGGGGATCACGGGAACCTCGGCGCCGAGAAGCCACGCGAGCGCGATCTGATTCGGCGTCGCACCGATCTCGGCCGCGATCTCGTGCAGCAGCGCACGGCGGGCGTGGCTGGTCGGGTGATCGACCCCGCCCCACAGCGGCTTGTCGAGTCGCGCGATCCCGCCCTGGTGCAGCGGGGAGTACACGGTGATGGCGAGCTGCGGACGTTCGGTGGTACCCGTGGATGCGGCGTAGTCGAGCAGGTCGGGTGTGACGAAGTTGTTTCGTCCGATGCGCGGCGCGGGGTACAGGTAGCTGTACTGCTGCTGCACGACGCCGTAGGGAGCGATGCCCTGGCGCTGTGCCTCCTGCCGCGCCTCGACCACGCGCCAGGTCGGCACGTTGGAGATGCCGGTGATCCCGACGAGCCCCGCTGCCTGGAGCTCCCCGAAGGCACCGACCGTCTCGGCGAGAGCCACATCGCGGTCGTCCACGTGGCCGTAGAGGACGTCGATGTGGTCGATACCGAGGTGGCGGGCGCTCTCCGGCGCCTGCCGGCGGATGACCTCGGCCGAGAGTCCCTCGAAGTTCGTCGGCGGGGTGTTCGACAGCGGCTTCGAGGGATCTTTCTGCGCGGCACCGAGCTTGGTGGCGATGCGGAGAGCCTCGCGGTTGCCGCGGTCGCCCATCCAGCGCGCGAGCAGGTCTTCGCTGTCGCGGCCGTCGCCGCCCGCCCAGAGGCTGTAGTTGTTGGCGGTGTCGATGAACGTGCCGCCCGACTCGACGAAACGGTCGAGGATCGCGCGTGAGGTGGCCTCGTCGGTGCGGGTGCCGAAGTTCATCGCTCCCAGGCACAGGGTCGAGACGTCGAAGGAGGTGCGGCCATCGGAGAGGGTGCGGTATTGCATGGTGGTCCTTTCTCGGGGGGATGACTCCACGGTAGGAACAGATCGGCTCGGGGATACACTCCAATCACGATGCAGAACACCAGACCGATTCTCGCGTGGGAGACGCTCCTCGACCTCGAGGCCGAGGGTACCGGCGCTCGACCACCGCTGCGGGACCGCGTGGAGAACGCACTGCGCCGCGCGATCGACGAGGGACGACTCTCCCCCGGCGCCGCCGTACCGCCCAGCCGTGCTCTCGCGGAGACGCTCGGAGTCTCCCGGTGGGTCGTGACCGAGGCGTACGGACAGCTGGTGGCCGAGGGTGTGTTGGAGGCGAGGACCGGTTCGGCCACGCGTGTGGCTGAACGCGGCGGCGGCGCATCGTGGCAGACGTCGTCCGCCTCGCCGGCGCTCATCGCCGCACCCGCTGTGCGCGCACGGCACGACCTCCGACCCGGTATCCCTGATCTGCGTGCGACTCCGCGCTCGCGCTGGTCCGCTGCCCTGCGCGCCGCCGTCGCCACGCTCCCCGACCACGACCTCGCCGCCGCTCACCCGTTCGGCTACGCAGCGGCGCGCGACGCGGTCGCCGCGTACCTCTCCCGGTCTCGGCACGCCGTCGCCGACGCGGGTCGGATCACGATCACCCACGGCGCGACCGACGGCATGGGAATGCTCGCCCGTGAACTGCACAGCAGCGGCCACCGGGCGATTCTCGTGGAGGACCCGAGTTGGCCGCGGCTGCGCACCGTCGCGGAGGAGAACGGGTTGCACCCGGTTCCGGTACCCGTGGACGGCGACGGCGTCGACACCGGAAAGCTGGTCGCGCTCGCGTCGACCACCGGAGCCAGGGTCGCGCTCGTCACCCCCGCCCATCAGTTCCCCCTGGGCGCGGCACTCACACCCGCCCGCCGCGAGGAGCTCGTGCGCTGGGCACGGGAGCACGACGCCCTGGTGATCGAAGACGACTACGACGCCGAGTTCCGCTACGACCGCCGACCCGTCCCCGCCCTGCAGCGCCTCGCGCCGGACCGCGTCGCGCTCATCGGCTCGCTGTCGAAGTCCGTGTCGCCCGCGCTGGGGCTCGGATGGATGCTGCTCCCGCCGGACGTCGCTCCCCCGGTCTCGACGGCTCAACCCTCGCTGATCGATCAGGCCGCCCTCGCGGAGTTCATCACGCGCGGAGATCTCGAACGGCACCTGCGATCGTCTCGCACTCGGTTCCGTCGCCGGCGGCAGCGCCTGCTCGATGCGCTGGAACGCGTCCTGCCCGAGCTGAGCGTGACCGGCATCGCCGCAGGCATGCACCTGGTGCTCCCGCTTCCGCCGGGATCATCCGCGACAGACATCACCGCAGCGGGCACTGCGGTCGGCCTGGCGCTCACTCCACTGGCCCGATACGAGGTCGGCGACCGGCATCCGGAATCCCTGGTGCTCGGCTACGGCAATCTCGACGACACTCTCGTCGACGAGGCGGTCTCCCGCCTGGCGACCCTTCTCGGAGTGCGCTGAGGGCCGCGTCCCTCCTCAGCGGAACGACGCCGCGACCGAGTTGCGGTGATAGTCGAACACGATGCTCGTGCGAGTGGAGGCGACGCTGCTCTGGGCCGAGAGATGCTCGAGCACGAACTCGCGCATCTCGGACGAGTCGGCGACCGCGATGTGCAGCAGGAAGTCGTCGTCACCTCCGAGGAAGAAGACCTGGATCACCTGCGGCAGCACCCGCACACGGTCCGCGAACTCCACGATGCTCTCGCGCCGTCCGCTCGGGCGCAGCGTGACGCCGATCACGGCCTGGAGCCCGGCTCCGAGCATCCGCTCGTCCACACTCGCATGGAACCCCGTGATCACGCCGCGGTCGACGAGAGCCCGCAGCCGGGTGTGCGCGGTCGAGGGCGCGACGCCGAGGCGACCGGCGAGCTCGGCGTTGGTCATACGCCCGTCGGCCGTCATCAGCTGCACGATCCGCGCGTCGATCGCGTCGAGGGCGGGCGCCCGAACAGTGTTCGGCTCCGAGGCTCCTGAAGTCGTCTCCATACGAAGCATTATTCACGATGGCGCGTCTCCACGAATCATCTTCAGTGATTCTGTTGTTCCATCGATGTTTCTGCGATCCTGGTGCCGCACCGCATCAACCCAGGAGGATCAATGAAGATCGGCGTCCCCACCGAGGTCAAGAACAACGAGAACCGCGTGTCCCTCACGCCCGCCGGCGCCGACCGGCTGGTGCACGAGGGACATCGGGTGCTCGTGCAGTCCGGCGCGGGCCTCGGCTCGCGCATCACGGACGATGACTACCGCGCAGCCGGCGCCGAGATCGTGGCGACCGCCGCCGAGGCCTGGGGCGACGCCGACCTCGTCATCAAGGTCAAGGAGCCGATCGCGCAGGAGTACGGGTTCCTGCGCGAGGACCTCACCCTCTTCACCTACCTGCACCTCGCCGCTGACCGCGCCCTGACCACGGCGCTCGTGGAGGCCGGGACCACCGCCGTGGCCTACGAGACCGTGCAGCTGCCCGACCGCAGCCTGCCGCTGCTCGTGCCGATGAGCGAGATCGCCGGGCGGCTCTCGGTCGTGATGGGCTCGCACTCGCTGCTGCGCTCGCAAGGAGGACGCGGGATGCTGCTGGGCGGTATCGCCGGCACTCCGCGCGCCAAGACCGTCGTGATCGGAGGCGGCGTCGCCGGAGAGCACGCCGCCGCGAACGCGCTCGGTCTCGGATCGAAGGTGACCGTGGTCGACGTCTCGCTGCCGCGTCTGCGCGAACTCGAGCACCGCTACGGCGGAGCGCTGGAGACCCGCGCCTCGAGTCGCTACGACATCGCCGAAGAGCTCAAGGCCGCCGACCTCGTGATCGGCTCCGTGCTCATCCCCGGTGCCGCGGCCCCCAAGCTCGTGACAGACGACATGGTCGCCGCGATGAAGCCCGGCTCCGTGCTCGTCGACATCGCGATCGACCAGGGCGGATGCTTCGAGGGCTCGCGTCCGACCACGCACGACGACCCCACGTTCGCCGTCCACGACTCGATCTATTACTGCGTCGCGAACATGCCTGGCGCGGTTCCCGAGACCGCGACCCGCGCACTGACGAACGCGACCCTCCCCTACGTCTCGGCGATCGCCGGCAAGGGCTGGGAGCGCGCGGCCTCCGAAGACGCGGCGCTGGCCGCGGGTCTGAACGTGCAGGGCGGACGCATCACGCTCCCGGCCGTCGCCCAGGCGCACGGGCTCGCCGCCCGCTGACCTTCCGAACCCGAAAGAACCTCGGATCTTGGCGATATCCCACACCGCTCCCACCGCATCGAGCCGAGTACGCTCGTAGTCGTGACCGAACGCGCTCCTCTCTCCCGCAAGCTGTCCGCCATCGCCGAGTCCGCGACCCTCAAGGTCGACGCCAAGGCCAAGGCCCTCAAGGCCGAAGGCAAGGACGTCATCTCGTACGCCGCCGGCGAGCCCGACTTCGCGACGCCGCAGTTCATCGTGGATGCCGCAGCCGAGGCGCTGGCCGACCCGGCGAGCTACCGGTACACGCCCGCTCCGGGTCTTCCGGCACTGCGCGAGGCGATCGCCGCGAAGACGCTGCGCGACTCCGGCCTCGAGGTCTCCCCCAGCCAGGTCATCGTCACCAACGGCGGCAAGCAGTCCGTCTACCAGGCCTTCCAGGCCGTGGTGAACCCGGGCGATGAGGTCCTGCTGCCCGCGCCGTACTGGACCACCTACCCCGAAGCCATCCGCCTCGCTGACGGCACCCCGGTCGAGGTCTTCGCCGGCGCCGATCAGGAGTACAAGGTCACGGTCGCGCAGCTCGAGGCCGCTCGTACCGCCCGCACCACCGCGCTCGTGTTCGTGTCGCCCTCGAACCCGACCGGATCGGTCTACACGTCCGAGGAGACCCGCGCCATCGGCGAGTGGGCACTCGAGCACGGCATCTGGATCATCAGCGACGAGATCTACCAGAACCTCACCTACGAGGGCGTCAAGGCCACCTCGATCGTCGAGGCCGTGCCCGAGGTCGCCGGGCAGACGATCCTCGTCAACGGCGTCGCCAAGACCTACGCCATGACCGGCTGGCGCGTGGGCTGGATGGTGGGACCGGCCGACGCCATCAAGGTCGCCGGCAACCTGCAGTCGCACCTCACCAGCAACGTGAACAACGTCGCCCAGAAGGCTGCCATCGCCGCCCTCAACGGACCGCAGGACGAGGCCGAACAGTTCCGCCAGGCATTCGACCGCCGTCGCCAGCTCATCGTGTCGGAGCTGTCGAAGATCGACGGCCTCGTGGTTCCGAACCCGCTCGGCGCGTTCTACGTGTACCCCGACGTGCAGGGTCTGCTCGGTCGCACCTGGGGCGGCGTGACGCCGACCACCTCGCTCGAGCTCGCCGACCTCATCCTCGACCAGGCCGAGGTCGCGGTCGTTCCCGGCGAGGCCTTCGGCCCCTCGGGCTACATCCGCATGTCGTACGCCCTCGGCGACGACCAGCTGCTCGAGGGCGTGCAGCGCCTGCAGCGCCTGTTCGCCTGACCCCGCTCGTACCGAAGGCCCCCTCCTGTCGACAGACGGGAGGGGGCCTTCGGGTTTCGCGGCGTGATCAGTCCTCGGGCTGGAAGCCGATCAGCCAGCGGATGCCGTAGCGGTCGACGAGCGTGCCGTCGAAGTCTCCCCACGGGCGCTTCTGCAGGGCGTCGATCACTCGGCCGTCGGCCGCGAGCTTGTCGTACCAGCCGGTGAGGGTCAGCGCATCCGCCGTGCCGAGGAGTGAGAGGAACATGCCGCTCATCTGCACGGCGTCGTCGTCGGCTCCGGCATCGGCGCCGGCGAGCTCGACCGGCCCGCTCAGCTGGCCGTGCGCGACGGCATCGCCGGGTCCGTCACGCCGGCCCGCCGTGGCGTAGTCGAGCAGCTGCAGTTCACCGCCGAACACCGAGCGGTAGTGACGCAGCGCCTCTGCGGCGTTGCCGGGAAACAGCAGGTACGGGATCAGTCCGCTCATGCCGCGAGTGTAGCCGCGACCGACGACGCCCCACAGGACGATCGCCCTACAGGTCGACGCCGACCAGCACCGGCTCCGGCTGCAGCACGAGACCGAACTCGGCGTGGACCCGGCTCTGGATGAACCGCGCGAGCTCGGCGACCTCGCCCGCGGTCGCGCCGCCGCGGTTCGTGAGCGCCAGCGCATGCTTGGTCGAGACCGAAGCGCGCGAGCGCGGAAGCTTGAACCCCTTGCGGATGCCCGCCTGCTCGATCAGCCAGGCTGCGCTGACCTTCACGTCGGAGACGGTCGTCGGCTTCGACAGCGGCACCTGCCCGTCGTAGGACGCGAGCGGGATCACGGTCACGGCATCCAGATCGGGCGCCACCGGCCAGCGCGGGCACTCCGGCGGCAGTGCGCCTGCCACCGCGGCCGTCACGATCGCGTTCTGGAAGAACGAGCCGACGCCGTGGGTGTCGGGGTCGGCGTCGTCGAGCAGCATGCCCTTCGACGCGCGGGTCGAGAGGATGCGCTCGCGCACCCAGCTCAGCGGAACCGGTGTCTCATCGGTCAGCCCGAGCGCCCGACGCAGCTGCTCGCCGCGCACCACGCGCTCACCGGCGATCGCCAGGTCGACGGTGACGGAGAGGATCACGGCACGTCGCAGCGGCACGCTGCCGTGGTGGTGCTTGAGGACGGAGGTGCGGAAACCCAATCCGAGCTCGGCCGCGGGAACGGTCGAGACCACGCCGGTCGACTCGTCGATCAACTCGACCTCGACCAGCGTCTCCTGGATCTCCTGTCCGTATGCGCCGATGTTCTGCACGGGGGACGCGCCGACCGTGCCGGGGATCCCGCTCATGGCCTCGAGGCCGGCGTAGCCGTGCGCGACCGCATAGGCGACCAGGTCGTCCCAGGAGTGCCCGGCCTGCGCGCGCAGACGGATGCGACCCGGGTGCGGCGAAGGAATCTCTTCGATCCCCTCGGTGCGCACCCGGATGACGGTGCCCTCGAAGGGCTCATCGCCGACGAAGAGGTTGGAGCCGCCCCCGAGGACGAACCACTCGTCGCCGCGCGCCCAGGTGTCGCGCAGCGCCTCGATCAGACCGGCGGTCGTCGTCGCCTCCTGCATCCGCTCGGGCGCGGCGCCCGTGCGCAGCGTGGTCAGCTCGGCCAGGCGGACCGGCTCGATCTCCCGCATCAGAGCGTCCTCATCAGACGGCGACGCGCAGCTGCGCCTTGACGAGCACCGTGGTCTCGCCGAACGTGACCTTGAGGTCGATGCGCGCGACCTCTTCATCGACCGCGCCGACCGTGGCGACGACGGTGATGTCGGCACCATCGACCGGGTCGACGACGACCGGCTTGGTGAAGCGCACCCCGTAGTCGAGGATCTTCGCGGCCGGGTCGAGGGCGGCGACGACCACCGACGAGGCGATGCCCATCGTCAGCATGCCGTGCGCGAGCACGCCGGGAAGCCCGACGGATGCGGCGACATCGTCACGGTAGTGGATGGGGTTGAAATCTCCGGACGCTCCCGCGTAGCGCACGAGCGACTCGCGGGTGAGATGCACGGTGCGCTCGGCGACCACGTCTCCGACGGTGTAGCCCATCAGGCGGCCTTCCCTTCGTCCGTGCTCTCGGCGCCCACCAGCAGCACACTCGTCGCCGTGACGACATGGTCGCCCGCAGCGTCGGTGATCGCGGCCTCGCTGGTGATCATGGCGTTGCCGCCCATCATCCGGATGCCGGTGACGCGCAGCTGCGCGGTGAGCTCATCGCCCGCCACGATCGGTCGCGTGTAGGTGAAGCGCTGCTCGGCGTGGATCGTGCGGGCGAGCACGATGCCGGAGTCCTCCTGCGCCAGCAGCTGCTGGAGCGTGAGGTCCTGGATGACCATCGCGAAGGTCGGCGGCGCCACGACGTCGGAGAAGCCGGCCGCGCGGGCCGCTTCGATGTCGGTGTGCTGCGGAGCATCGGCGAAGACGGCGCGCGCGAACTCGCGCACCTTCTCGCGGCCGACGAGGTAGGGGGCCGTCGGCGGGAACTCCCGGCCGACCAGTTCTTGGTTCACTGCCACCCCTCGATC
Organism: Microbacterium sp. Mcb102; assembly: GCF_024519805.1. NCBI lineage: Bacteria > Bacillati > Actinomycetota > Actinomycetes > Micrococcales > Microbacteriaceae > Microbacterium > Microbacterium sp. Mcb102. Next base: position 154,650 of record NZ_JALJRG010000002.1, read on the forward strand.
CTACCGAGGCCCGGCCGACGTTCAGCCGACATGGCAGGCGCAGGAGCGCTCAGGCCGCCCGCGCCGACATGGCCGATCCGAGCAGGACCATCCTCATGCTGCGCTCCGCGGCGTCGCGCAGCAGGGCCTCGCCGTGCTCGACGGCCTGTTCGAGAGGCATCGGCACGGTGATGATCGAGGCGATCGCGTCGATGCCGATGTCGTGCACGGTCGGGGCGCCGACCCCGAGAGACCCGGCGATGCCGAGCACCGGGACGCCGGCGACCCGGGCCCGCATCGCGATCTCGGCCGGCACCTTGCCCCGCGGGGTCTGGAAGTCGATGGCACCTTCGGCGGTGATGACGAGGTCGGCCACCGCCATCAGCTCGTCGAGCGGTTCCGGCAGCAGACCGCTGTCGAGCAGCACCTCGAAGCGCGGGGCGAGACGCGCACCGAGCACCGCGGCCAGCCCAGCCCCGAGTCCGCCGGATGCTCCCGTGCCGCCGCCGGTGCGCACGTCCATCGCCGCGCCGAACGGGCTCTGTTCCTCGAGCAGACCAGCCCAGACGTCCAGGGCGGTCGCGAGCTCGTCCACCTGCTCCGGCGTCGCTCCCTTCTGCGGGCCGAACACCCGTGCCACACCGCGCGGCCCGCACAGCACGTTGTGGATGTTGCACGCGAGCACGATCTCGATCTCTCCGATGCGAGGGTGCAACCCTGCGAGATCGAGGCCCGCCGCATCTCGAAGGTGTCGACCGCCCGCGGCGAGGGGCACGCCGTCGCGATCGAGAATGCGTACGCCGAGCGCTTCGAGCGCCCCGGCACCGCCGTCGCTCGTACCGGAGTCGCCGCAGCCGACCACGATCCGCTCGACCCCGGCGTCCAGAGCCGCCGCGATCAGCTCGCCGACTCCGCGAGTGGTGGTCTCGCCGGGGTCGCGGCGGTCACGCGGCACGAGTCGCAGTCCGGCGGCGGATGCCATCTCGACGACGGCCGTGCCCGCCGCGCGTCCTCCGAGCCGTGCCCAGTGCGCATCGACCGGGTCGCCGACGGGACCGGTGACCCGTGCCGCGATGAGCTCCCCTCCGGTGGCGGCGGCGAGCGCGGCGGCGGTACCTTCCCCGCCATCCGGCACCGGGTACTCGTCGACCTGCACGCCGGGGATGACCCGACGCACGCCGGCGGCGATCGCCTGGGCGACGGCCTCGGCGCTCAGGCTCTCCTTGAATCCGCTCGGTGCGACCAGGATGCGCTGCGGGGTGTGGATCGACATGGTTCCTCCTTCTGCGCCCGAACGGGCGACGAATGCCCGGTGGTGCGGGCACGACGAGCACCGGTGCACCGGCGGCGCACACGGAGTGAAGCGGGTGTTACGGGGCGGATGCCGCGGATCAGAGCAGCAGCGGCAGCCCCATCAGCGGCCAGATCCACAGCGCGAAGACCGCGACGAGCGCGAACATCGCGGGCGCCAGCAGCGCCGAGAGCCGACGGAGATCGGGTGGAGTGAAGCCGCCACTGACGATGTCGGGGTCGGCGAACATCGCGACCGGTTTTGCCGAGCTGGGAAGCGTGTGGCAGAAACCGGCCGCGGCGGTCGAGGCGAAGGCCGCAGCCATCGGGGAGACGCCGAGGGCAGGAGCGAGCGCGATCACGACGGGGATGATCGCGGCGGAGCGCGCCGACCGTGACGGGATCAGCAGGTGAGCCGCGGTCGAGATCGCGATGACCACGAGCACGAAGGCGACGGCCCCGGCAGCACCGAGTCCACGCAGCGGGGCGAGCGCCGAGGAGCTCAGCCAGGCCGCGGCTCCCGTGGTGGTGAGCGCGGATGCCAGCGCCAGTGTCGCGGCGAGGAACAGCAGCAGCGACCACGGCACCCGCTTGATCGCGGCGGGGAAGGTCAGGCACCCGATCCTCGGCGTCACGGCGGCGACGGCTCCGAGGAGCGCGACCAGGGCCGGCGACAGGTGGTGCAGCGGCTCGGTGGCCCAGAGCAGGATCACACCGCCCAGCAGCACGGCTGCCCGCCGCTCCAGGATGCTGAGGGGCCCGGTCACTGCGGTCGATGCGGACCGGCCGATCTCTGCGGCATCCATGCGCAGGGGGGTTGCGCGGTCGGCACGGCGGGTGAAGCGCCAGAGGATGATCTCGCAGGCCAGGTGCGAGGAGAAGATCGCCAACGGCAGCCCGAGCCAGAGCCAGCTCAGGAAGGTGAACCCCGCCTCGCCTGCTGCCCGCAGGAGCTGGTCCGTGACGATGTGCGCTCCCGCGCCGAGCAGGGATCCGACGGCCGAGAGCAGCACCACGGTCGGCATCAGCAGGGCGAGGGCGCGGACCACCCGCTCGCGTCCGGGAAGCGCGACCGAGACCGCGGTGTACACCGGTACGGCGAGCGCCGCACGCCCGGACGTCGCGGGCACGGCGAAGGCGGTGAGCGTGAGCGCGACCGTCGTGAGGTGGAAGAGGCTCCGAGGTCCCCGTGCGAACCGCAGCAGATGGGAGGCGCCGCGCAGGGCGAGGCCCGAGGACGACACGGCGGAGGCGATCACGAAGGCGCCGATGAGCAGCCAGATGGTCTCGTCGCCGAGCGAGGCGAAGAAGTCGCTCGCCGGCAGCACCCCGGTGACGATCAAGGCGATCGCCGCGAGGAAGGCGACGAGCGTGTCGTCGAGCCGCGTCGAGGTCCAGGCCCACACGGCGAGCAGGAAGACGGTGAGGGTCACCGCGATCGGCAAGGTCGGCGCGCTGTCTCCGGATGACCGCGTCAGCGCGGCCAGGACCATCCCGGCCCCGGCGACCAGCACGAGTCCGAGTGCGACCAGGCGGAGGATGCTCGCGCGTCCGAGTCGAGGGCGCTCGGATCGGCGTCCGACGGGCAGCCCCTGTCGCTCGGGCGGCATCGTCGCGAAGCGCGTGCGCTCGACCGTCGTCGTCTCGGCCGCCGGGCTCGTGGTGTCGGTGTGATCACTCATCGGAATCGGTATCCCGCCCCGCGCACGGTCTCGATGCGGTCGACACCGATCTTGCCGCGCAGAGCGCGCACGTACACGTCGACCACGTTGGAGGCCGGATCGAAGTCCATCCCCCAGACATGCCCGATCAGCTGGTCGCGTGACAGCACCTGACCGGCGTTCTGCAGGAACACCTCGAGCAGGGCGAACTCCCGCGAGGTGAGCTCGCGCATGTCTCCGTCGACCGTGACCGTGCGGGCCCGCACATCGACGCGCACGTCATCATGGGTGAGAACGGGGCCCGCCGCACGACCCTCGCCGTCACCGATCCGCAGCCGCACGCGCGCGATGAGCTCGGCGAACTGGAACGGCTTGGTGACGTAGTCGTTCGCCCCACCCTCCAGGCCCCGCACGGTGTCGATGACCGAGTCGCGCGCGGTGAGGATGATCACGGGGGTCGAGACGCCCTCACCGCGAAGGTTCGCCAGCACATCGAAGCCATCCATGCCGCCGAGCCCGATATCGAGCAGCACGAGGTCGAACATGCCGCTGCGAGCCATCAGCAGCGCGGTGTGCCCGTCGGCCGCCTCGGCGGTCTCGTAGCCAGCCGCTCGCAGGCCCCGGCGGACGAACGAGGTGATGTGCGGGTCGTCTTCGGCGATGAGGATGCTGCGCATCTCACTCGCTCCTCTCTGCCGCGGCGTCGAGCCGCGCGGTAGTGGGTGCCGGAAGGTCGATGCCGAAGGTGGCGCCCTCGCCGAACACGCTGTCGACCCAGGCCGAACCGCCGTGTCCGTCGGTGATCGCCCGCACGATCGCGAGTCCGAGCCCCGACCCGCGACGCGCACCGGTGCTGTCGCCACGGGCGAAGCGTTCGAAGATGCGCTCGGCATCCGCGGCGGCCACGCCGGGACCGGAGTCGCGCACCCACAACCGCAGCCGGCGCTCTGTCCCGTCGCCGTCGAAGCGCGAGCCGATGAGAATGCGGTCGCCCACCTCGGTGACCTGCACCGCGTTCGCCGCGAGCTGGAGCACCGCCTGCGTGACCCGCTGAGGATCGAGAGCCGCCGTACCCTCCGCCACCTCCATGAGCTGCCACCGACGATCGCCGAGGTTCTGTGCCTTGGCCTCGATGTCGAGGGTGAGGGCAGCGATGTCGCAGTTCGCGACCCGCACGAAGTCGGGCTGCTCCGCACGGGCGAGCACGAGGAGGTCGGTGACGATCCGACTCATCCGGTCGAGCTCGTCGCTCACGAGTCGCAGGGTCGCCGCGCGCTCCTCGGGATCTTCGCTGAGCAGCTCCAGCTGCCCGCGCACGATCGTGATCGGGGTGCGCAGCTCATGCCCTGCGTCGTCGACGAACCGCTGCTGCGTGGCGTGCACGGCTTCGAGACGGTCGAGCATCTGGTTGAAGGTCGTGGCCACGGCGGCGATGTCGTCAGTCCCCTCGACCGGCACTCGCGCGGTGAGATCGTGCTCGCCGATATCGCGGGCCACCCGGTAGACCTCACGCACGGGCGCGAGGATCTGGCCGGCCACGAGCCAGGCGACGCCGGAGCTGAGCAGGATGCCGATCAGCGCCACCCACGCGATAGTGGCGAAACCGGCATCGACCTGCGACCTGGCTTCCTGCGTGTACTGCACGATCAGGACCGCGCCGTCGCGATCACCGGTCGTGAAGTCCAGGCGGCCCCAACGCAACGGGCCCGCGTCCGGGGAGTCCATCGCACCGGAGGCCGCGGTCTCGCCGAGCAGCGCGGTCACGAGCTCCTCCCCGCCGGGCACGGCCGAGAGCGTGGAGGGATCCGTCGCCTCCACACGGCCGTTCGCGACCGCGACCACCGCCCCGTCGACGGTGGCGATGACGACCTCGTCCTCGTGCACGGACTGTCGGTCGACGTACTCGCCGACCAGCTCCTCAGCCGTGGTGTGGCCGCTTGCCGCGGCATCCTCCGCGAATCGGGAGAACTCGGCGGCCTCCTGTTCGATCTCGGCGTTGGCCGACTGCTCCACCCCCGCAAGGAAGATGCTGCGGCCGATCATCCCGACGGCGAGGAGCGTGATGGCGGTGCTGAGGATGATCCACAGCGTGATCCGCCAGCGGGCGGGCAGGGTGCGCCGGCGCAGTGTGCGCAGCGGAGCACCGGAGGCGGCGTGCCCCTGCGGCACCACGCGCGTCTCCGAACGAGCCGGAACGACGGGCTCGCCGAGGTCGAGAGGCAGGGTGGGGGCGTCAGTCATCGTCGCCGCCGCCGTCATCATCGTCGTCGTCACCGGCCGGTGGGGCCGGCGCGGGTGCAGGCGCCGGCGGCGGTGCGGGCGCCGGAGCAGGAACGACGGGAGCCGGTGCGGGCGCAGGTGCAGGTTTCTCACTCGGCACCGGCGTCGCGAGCTGCACCGACACCGGTTCGGACGGGAGCTGCGGCGAGGGCGGCATCTGTGCGAGCACCACACTCCCCACGGCGAAGGCGACCGGGATCGCGATCAGCGCGCCGGTGATGAGAAGGCGTCGGGGGGTGGTCATGACCCCATGATGCCCGTCGATCATGATGCCCACATGAGCCGTGGATGAAGATCCCTTCATCCACGCTTTCTCAGCCGCGCTTGCGCCCGCGGACGGCCTTGATCGCCATCTGCACCGCGATCACGACGAGGTATGCCGCGAACAGCATGTTGCCCAGCGTCGGGTCGACGATGGTCGCCAGCCACGCTCCGAGCGCAGTCGTCGTACAGGCGGAGACGCCGATGAGGGCCGCCGCGAGCATGTCGACGTTGCGGTTGCGGAGGTTGCCGACCGTGCCGGAGATCGCCGTCGGGATCATCATCAGCAGCGAGGTGCCCTTGGCGACGAGGTCGCTCGTACCGAACGCCAGCGTCAGCACCGGGACGACGATCACGCCGCCGCCGACGCCGATCAGCCCGGCGAGGATTCCCGTGCCGACGCCCACCCCGACGAGCGCGATGCCCGTCAGCCAGGAGAGTTCGAAGGCGGCGTCCCGCGAGGGGATTACGAGGAACAGGCTGACGATCACCACGACGAGGAAGCCGACGAAGCCCCACCGCAGCGCGGTCTGCGAGATGCGCGGCAGCAGGCGGGTGCCGATCTGCGCACCCACCACGGCGCCCGCCGCCAGGATGATGGCGGGGATCCAGGCCACCGAACCGGTCGCGGCGTAAGAGATGACGCCGACGCTGGCGGTGGGCACGATCGCCGCGAGCGAGGTGCCCGCCGCGAGGCGCTGGTCGAAGTGCAGCAGGAGCACCAGCAGCGGGACGATCACCGTGCCGCCGCCGACGCCGAAGAGTCCGGAGAGGAGACCGGCGAGAAGGCCGATCCCGATGAACGCTGCGTAGGCGCGAGGCCCTCGCGCGGGGGCCTGTACGTCACTCACCGGATCAGCCTACTCGCGGCCTCCTCCCCTCTCGAACCCACCGTCTCGGACTCAGACCTCCGAGTCGGCCTTGATGGGCACCGAGATCGACTCCGTCAGCGCCTGCTCGTACCGACGCTGCCGTCGACGCAGCCACAGCCCGCCGACGATGAGGAGCGCGAGCACCCCGTAGGCGATCGCCGCGAACGGCTGCAGGACCAGCGTGCTCAGATCGCCCTGGCTCAGCTGCAGCGCCTTGCGCAGCTGCTCCTCGGCCATCGGCCCCAGGATCATCCCGACCACCAGCGGCGCCACGGGGTAGCCGTACCGCCGCATGAAGTAGCCGAGGATGCCGACGATCAACAGGATCACGATGTCGGTCGGCGAGCTGTGCAGCGCGTACGCCCCGAAGACCGCGAACAGCAGGATGCCCGCGTACAGGTACGGCCGCGGGATCTGCAGCAGCTTCACCCACATGCCCACGAGCGGCAGGTTGAGCACGATCAGGATGACGTTGCCGATGTACAGGCTCGCGATGAGAGCCCACACCAGGTTCGACTGGCTCTCGAACAGCAGCGGCCCCGGCTGGATGCCGTACGACTGGAACGCCGTGAGGATGATCGCGGCGGTCGCCGTCGTCGGAAGGCCGAGCGTGAGCAGCGGCACCAGCACACCGGCGGCGGCCGCGTTGTTCGCCGACTCGGGGCCTGCGACGCCCTCGATCGCACCGCGTCCGAACTCGTCGCGGTGCTTCGACAGCTTGCGCTCGGTCGCGTACGACAGGAACGTGGCGACATCCGCGCCGCCGGCTGGGATGGTGCCGATCGGGAAGCCGATCGCGGTCCCCCGAAGCCACGGCTTCCACGAACGGCGCCAGTCGGCCTTGGTCATCCAGGAGCGCCATCCGCGGGTCACGGGGATCACATCGACGCCGCCGTGTCGCAGCCGCGCGGCGATGTAGAACGTCTCCCCGACCGCGAACAGACCGACGGCGACCAGGACGATGTCCACGCCGTCGGACAGTGCCGGGAGCCCGAGCGTGTAGCGCTGCTGCCCCGAGAGCCAGTCGGTGCCGACGAGCCCGAGGAACAAGCCGACCCCGAGCGAGAGCATGCCGCGCGAGATCGAGCTGCCGATCAGTGCGCCGACCGTGATGAATGCGATCACGATGAGGGCCACGTAGTCCGCGGGACCGAGGTTCACCGCGAACCGCGCGAGCAGCGGCGCCAGCAGCGTCAGCCCGAGCGTCGCCAGGGTGCCGGCGATGAACGATCCGATGGCCGCGGTGGCGAGCGCGGCCGCGCCGCGCCCCATCCTGGCCATCTTGTTGCCCTCGATCGCCGTGACTATCGACGCCGACTCCCCTGGGGTGTTGAGGAGGATGCTCGTCGTCGAGCCGCCGTACATGCCGCCGTAGTAGATGCCGGCGAAGGTGATCAGCGCCGCGGCGGGATCGAGCGTGTAGGTGAGGGGCAGCAGCAGCGCCACCGTCATCGCGGGGCCGATGCCCGGCAGCACGCCGACCGCGGTGCCGACGAAGACGCCGAGGAAGGCGAATGCCAGGTACTGCGGCTGCAGCGCCGTCGCGAATCCCTCCAGGAGCAGGGTCCAGCTGTCCATCAGAACATCCTTCCGAGCCAGCCGAGAGCAGGACCCCACGGCAGCGACAGTCCGAGCAGACCGCCGAAGACGATCTGGATCACGAGGGCCACGGCGATGCCGATGAGGAACGCCATCCACCACCGCTTGGCGGCCAGCGACCAGGCGACTCCGCCGAACAGCAGGGCGGCCGCGGGGGCCCATCCCAGCGGCTCGATCAGGAGGAGGTGCGCGACGACGAGTCCCGCGAGCTTGGCGAGGGTGACCCAGTCGGTCGGGAGGCTCTGATCGATGTCTTCCGCCTCCTCGGCCCCGCCGCGTTCCCCGCGCAGCACGCCGATGAGGACGGCGACCGCGGAGGCGAGCAGGATGACCGAGACGAAGATCGGGAAGACCGTGGGACCTGCCTTCATGCCGACCGGGACGTGGATCAGGAAGATGCCGACCACGGCGAAGACGCCGAGGGCGACCATGATGCCGGCGAACACGAGCTCGCCGAGGGGGACGGAGGGAGCACGGCGTGCGAGCCGGCCGTCATGGCCGTCTCGCACGCCCCGCTCCTCGGTCCCCGACGATGCGGGGACCGTCATGTCACTGCACCAGCCCGATGTTCTTCAGAGTCGCGGTGACCTCTTCGATGTCCCCGGTGAGGAAGTCGTCGAACTCCGCGCCGACCAGGAACGCATCGGCCCAGCCCTTGGTCTCCAACTGATCGGTCCAGGCTTCGGACTCGTGCAACTCGGTGATCACACGCACCAGCTCGTCCTTCTCCCCGTCCGAGATGCCCCCGGGCGCGATCACGCCGCGCCAGTTGGTGAGCACCACGTCGTAGCCCTCCTCGGTGATGGTCGGCACGTCCGGAAGCTGGGGGACCGGCTCCTCGCTCGAGACCGCCAGCGCACGAAGGTCGCCGCTCTCGACGTGCTGGGCGAACTCGCCGACGCCGGAGATGCCCGCAGCGACCTTGCCGCCGATGAGCAGCGGAACCGCCTCTCCCCCGCCGGAATTCGGGGTGTAGTTCAGCTTCTCCGCGATCTCCGCACCGTCGAGGCCCGCCTCCTCGAGCATCAGCCCGGCGAGGATGTGATCGGCCCCTCCCGCCGAGCCGCCCGTGATCGTGACCGACTGCCCGTTGTCGGCGATGTCCTCCACCAGATCCTCGAGGGTGTCGTACTTCGAATCGGCCGGGACGACCACGACGAGCGGCTCATCCGTGAGGCGGGCGATCGGCGTCGTGTCCTCGATCCGCACCGCCGAGGCGTTCGTCTCGACGGCGCCGACCATCACGAGTCCCATGACCATGAGGGTGTTCGGGTCCTTCTCGTTCGCGAGCTGCGCCAGGCCGACGGTTCCGCCGGCGCCGCCGACGTTGGTCACGGGCGCCGAGCCGACGATGTCCTCCTCGGTGAGCACCTGCGACAGGGCACGGCCGGTCTGGTCCCACCCTCCGCCGGGGTCCGCGGGGACGACGATCGAGACGTCGGTGACGGCCGCGACCTCGGTCTCACCGCCGCCGCCGTCGTTCGCCGCGCTGCCTCCGGCGCATGAGGTGAGGGTGAATGCGGCCACTGCCGCGAGTGCGGTCAGGGTGGCGATGCGTGCGTTGTTCATGTGCGCTCCTCCTTGAGCGTTCGTGCTGCTGTCCGTCCACCCTGTGAGGACGGATGGCCGCGCTCAAGCTTCGGAAACCATTGGTCGGAGTTTCGGAACTATTGGTCGGAGACGGTGTCGTCCCCCGCTCGCGAGGCCGGGGACGACGCGTGAGAATGGGGAGGTGGTGGCCTCGAAGATGACGCTCCGCGTGCAGCTCCTCGTGCTGCAGGCGCTGATCGTGTTCCTGGTGACCCTGGCGACCGGCATCGTGGCCGGCGCGTTCCAGGAGCAGGCGCTCCGCGAGGCCTACAAGGACCGGATGCAGGCCGTGGCCCAGTCGGTGGCCGCACTGCCGACCGTCCTCGACGCCTTCGACGATGCGGAGCCCTCGACCACCATCCAGCCGATCGCCGAGGTCATCCGCGAGGCATCCGACCTCGCGTACGTCGTCGTGGCCGACGAGGACGGCATCCGCTACTCGCACCCGAATCCGGAGCGCATCGGGGAGAAGGTGTCCACCGACCCGTCGATCCCCCTCTCCGGCGAGGTCTACGTGGGCACGCAGACCGGAACACTCGGCACGTCCTGGCGGGTCAAGGTCCCGATCCGCGACGACGACGGCACCGTCATCGGCACCGCGTCGGTCGGGATCCTCGAATCGGAGCTCAACGAGGAGTTCACCGCGAACCTGGTCTGGCTGATCTCGGCGATGCTCGCGGCCGCGGTGTTCGGGGTGTTCGGTTCGGCATGGGTGACGTCGATCATCCGTCGTCGGATCTACGGGCTCGAGCCCCATCAGATCGCCGCGCTCGTGAAGAACCAGGAGACCACACTGCACGGGCTCAGCGAAGGCGTGATCTCGGTGGACGGAGCGGGACGGATCACCCTGGTCAACGACGCGGCCGCGCGCTTCCTCGGCCGGGATGCCGCCGACCTCGACGGTGCCTCGGCCGCGGAGGTGCTAGGCGACGAATTGACGACCGTGCTCCGCGAGGGCGAGGCGGCCGGGAGGCCCGTGATCGTCGGCTCGCACGTGCTCGTCGCCCGGAGCACCGGCAGCGACGCGGACGGCGGCGAGATCGGGGCGACTCTGCTGCTCCGGGATCACACGGAGCTCCACGACGTCGTCCGCCGCGTCGAGGCCGCGGATGCGATCATCGCGTTCCGTCAGCGCTTCGGCGTTCCCAAGGGGCTCAGCGCCGAGACGCTCGATCGCGTGGTCGCGGCACTTGCGGCCCGCCCCGATGCCTCGGCGACCGAGATCGGGGATGACCTCGACATCTCCCGGGTCAGCGCGCGACGCTACCTCGAGCACCTCGCGAGCGCCGGTCGAGCGATCCGCACGCTCGACTATTCGACGAAGGGTCGGCCGAGCACGCGGTACCGGCTGCACGGCGCGGTCTGACCTGTTCCGGGCCCTGGGACTCGGTGCCGTTGTGTGCGACACTGGATCGCATTCGACGACGACGTCGGCATCCCGGATCGAAGGAGATCTCATGGTTCGCAGCGCCTACCCCGATGTGGAGATCCCCGAGGTCTCCATCCACGAGTTCCTCTTCGGCGGGCTCGACGAGACCGAGCTCGACTCGATCGCACTGATCGACGGGGTGAGCGGAGCGACCACCAGCTACCGGCAGCTCGTCGGGCAGATCGACCTCTTCGCGGGAGCCCTCGCCGCCCGCGGGGTGGGCGTGGGGACCACGGTCGGCGTGCTGTGCCCGAACATCCCCGCGTTCGCGACGGTGTTCCACGGCATCCTCCGCGCGGGGGCGACCGCGACGACCATCAACTCCCTCTACACCGCGGACGAGATCGCGAATCAGCTCACCGATGCGGGGGCGACGTGGCTCGTGACCGTCTCACCGCTGCTCCCCGGGGCTCTGGCGGCTGCGGAGAAGCTCGGCTTCGCGGCCGATCACGTGATCGTCCTCGACGGAGTGGAGGGCCATCCATCGCTGCCGGCGCTGCTGGGCGAGGGGCATCCCGCACCCGAGGTGTCGTTCGATCCCGCGACGCACCTGGCCGTCCTGCCCTACTCCTCCGGCACGACCGGACGACCGAAGGGCGTGATGCTCACGCATCGGAACCTCGTGGCCAACGTGTCGCAGTGCCGACCCGTTCTCGGCGTCGGCGCGAGCGACCGCCTCCTCGCGGTGCTTCCCTTCTTCCACATCTACGGGATGACCGTGCTGCTGAACTTCGCGCTCCGCCAGCGCGCGGGACTCGTCACGATGCCGAAGTTCGATCTGCCCGAGTTCCTCCGCATCATCGCCGAGCATCGGACGACCTGGGTGTTCGTCGCGCCCCCGATCGCGGTCGCACTGGCGAAGCATCCGATCGTCGACCAGTACGATCTCTCGCCGGTGAAGGTCATCTTCTCCGGAGCCGCTCCGCTCGACGGCGCGCTGGCGTCGGCGGTGGCGAGCCGGCTCGACTGCATCGTCACCCAGGGGTATGGGATGACCGAGACCAGCCCCGCCGTGAACCTCACCTCCGAGACGCGCGACGACATCGACCGCTCCGCCATCGGCCCACTCGTGCCCAACACCGAGGCACGACTGGTCGATCCGGAATCGGGCGAGGACGTGCCGGTGCCCGCCGAGGGCGCCAGCGAGCCGGGAGAGCTGTGGGTGCGCGGGCCGCAGGTCATGGTCGGATACCTCAATCGCCCCGATGCCACCGCCGAGATGCTCGACGCCGACGGCTGGCTGCACACCGGCGATGTCGCGACCGTCACCCCCGACGGCATCTATCGCATCGTCGACCGGCTCAAGGAGCTCATCAAGTACAAGGGGTACCAGGTCGCCCCCGCCGTGCTGGAGGCGGTGCTGCTCGAACACCCCGCCATCGCCGACGCCGCCGTGATCGGCGCCCTCGACGACGACGGCCAGGAGGTGCCGAAGGCGTTCGTGGTGCGGCAGCCGGATACTGACCTCGACGCGGATGCGGTCATGGCGCACGTCGCCGCCCATGTCGCCCCGCACGAGAAGGTGCGACAGGTCGAATTCATCGAGGTGATCCCGAAGTCGAGCTCCGGGAAGATCCTCCGCAAGGATCTGCGGGTCCGCTGACGCCGGTCGGCGCCCACCCGGGCGCCGACCTCGCTCAGTCCGCGTCGAAGAGGTCGGCGTACGTCTGCAGGGACACCGGCTTGACGGGCAGCTGGGCGGCGAAGCGACCGGCGTCGGAGACCGTTCCCCCGCGCGCCGCCGCGACCGCACCGGCCACGGTCGTCTCGCAGTACCGACCCTGGCAGGGCCCCATGCCCGTCCGGCAGCTCAGCTTGACCGCATCCACGGTGTCGGCATGCCGGTTCGCCTGCAGGAATCCGTCGATGTCCGATCGCGGGATCCCTTCGCACCGACAGACCGTCGTCGCCGGGGAGGCGAGCGCCGTGAGGCCGGGTCGCTCGGGCGCGAACATCCGCTGCACGACCGCGGCGAACCGTCGGGAGCGGCGCAGGTCCCGTTCGATCGCGCGAGCACGGATGGCGTCGACGGGCCTGCCGAGACCGGCGGCGATCGCCGCCGCAGCCGCGGCCCCCTCCGCCCGTGACTGCTCGGCCCCGGAGACACCGGTAGGCTCGCCCGCGACGAAGACCCCTGGCAGGCCCGTCTCGAAGTTCCCGTCGACGTCCACCAGCCATCCGCCGGCAGCGGAGTCCCATCGCACCGGGCATCCGAGCTGACGCGCGAGCTCGGTGGAGGCCTGGAACCCGTACCCGAGGACGACGGTCCGCGCCGGGACCTCGCGCTCGGGTCCGCGCACGCGCCACGCCCGGTCGGCCTTCGCCAGTCGGATGCCGCTCACACCACCGTCGCCGACGATCGCCGTGGGGACCGTCGACGTCGTGATGCGCACTCCGTGCCGCACGAGGGTCAGCACGCAGCCTGCCAGCTCGGCCAGCAGGCGCACGTGCCCGGGCACGGCCGGAGCGGCGAGGAACAGCTCGCGCACGGAGGGCAGTCCGCGGGCGAAGACCACCTCCGTCACCTCAGCCCCCGAACGGACCAGCTGGGCAGCCACGATCAGCATCAGCGGATGCGAACCCGCCAGCACGACCGGACCCGCTGCCCGCAAATGCTGTGCCTTCAGGAGCCCCTGTGCCGCGCCGGCCATCAGCACGCCAGGCATCGTCCATCCGGGGATCGCCACCGGCATGTCGTAGGCGCCGGTGGCGACGAGCAGCCTCCGCGTGTGCGCGCGCCGCGAACCCTGAGGGCCCGTGACCAGCACCTCGAAATCGTCGCGCCCGGTCGAGCGCGCATCGAGCACGCCGAACACGGTCGACTCGAACCACCAGTCGATGCCGGTCGCCGCGGCGGCATCCGCGAGCAGATCCGCCGCCCAGGGATACCCGACCGGAGACCGCACCGGCTCGTCGAACTCGGTCGGCGGCTGACGGAAGATCTGTCCCCCCGCCGCGCGCTGCTCGTCGATCACGAGCGTCCGGAGACCCTGCGCATGCGCCTGCAGCGCCGCGGCCAGACCGGCCGGTCCTGCCCCGACGATCGCGAGGTCGTAGAGGTCGGCGCTCATGCGTCGGTCCGCACGTTCATGCCGTCGCGGACGGTGGTCAGACAGGTCCGCGTCATCGGCACGCCGTCGACCGTGATCGCGCACTCGAAGCAGGTGCCCATGTTGCACAGCGGCGCGCGCTGCTCGCCGCCCCGCCGAGCGAAGCACCGCTCGCCCTCGGCCAGCATCGCCGCCGCCACGGTCTCCCCCGCCGCAGCGCGCACGGACCGACCGTCCACGACGAAGGACACATCCAGTCGCCGCGGCACCGCGCGATCGGCGAGGGGCTGGTCGTTCATGCCATGACTCCGAATCTGTCCGGGGCGTAGGGCCGCAGGTCGATGTGGGGTGTGCGACCGGCGGCCAGGTCGCAGAGGGAACGGGCGAAGCTCGGCCCGAGTGTGAAGGCCGATCCGCCGGTGGCCACGAACATCCCCGGGCATCCGGGCACCTCTCCCACGAGTGGCAGCTGATCCGGCGTGACCGTCGTGGTCCCCGCCCAGGACCGCACGATGGGCAGTCGGGCTGTGCCCGGCACCACGCCGATCGCCGCGCGGGCGTTGCCCACGATGGACTCCGGGAGAAGGCGAGGACGCGTCTCCAGGTCCGGGGAGCCCGCGCGGCGGCTGAGTGCCGCGGGCCACCCCCCGCCGATCAGCACCGTGCCGTCCTTCGTCTGCTTGAGCGAGAGCTTGGCGCCGGCGTGCTGGATCAGGTGTCCGATGAAGGGCTCGACCGGCGCGCTCACGCTCATCATGAGAGCCAGCGGGATGGTCGGCAGGTCCGCCCCGGCGAGGGCACCCACGTCCGTGGTCCACACCCCCGCGGCGATCATCACCGTGTCGGCGTGGATGCTCAACGTCGAGTCCGGACCGGCGGCGGTCACCTTCCAGCCGCGCGCGTCGCGCTCGAGCCCGGTCACACGGGTGTGCGTGCGGACTTCTGCGCCGAGCTTCACGGCACCCCGCACCAGAGCAGGCCCCGCGGTGCGCGTCTCGGCCTTGCCCTCGATCGGGCAGAAGGCGGCGGCGAGCACCGACTCCGACAGGTAGGGCGCGATGCGCCGCGCCTCATCACCGTCGAGGAGGGTGACATCCAGCCCCCACTCCTGCTCGAGACCGACCTTGCGTTCGAGCACCGCGACCTGCTCCGCCGTCTCCGCGAGCATGAAGCCGCCGCGCTGCACGACGCCGACCGATTCGCCCAGCTCATCTCCCAGCCGCGTCCAGGCCTCGGCGGCATCCAGATGCAGGGGCATGGCTGCGGCGGCGGTGCGCGCCGACTCCCACCCGTTCTCGACCATCCGATACTCGAGCTGGAAGTGCAGGCTGCCGGCGTTCTGGCCGGAGGCGTGCTGGTTCAACTGGTCTTTCTCCAGCAGCAGTACGGAGGCGCCCTCGCGTGCCAGCATCCAGGTCAGTGCCCCGCCGAGCAGGCCACCGCCGATGACGACCGCGTCGTACCGCATGGTCACGACAACGGCACGGTCGCGATGCCGAGCCCCTCCAGCGTGGTGCGGACACGGTCGACCTGCTCGGTCGAGAGTTCGAGCAGGGGGCGGCGGACGAAACCGGCCGGAACGCCCTGCAGGCGCAGAGCGGTCTTCATGATCGCCTGCTGGTTTCCGAACTGCGCACCGTAGTCCGGCCCGAACCAGCTGGTCATGACCACGCGATCGCGAGCGCCGAGTTCGATCGCCCGCGCCCGATCCCCCGCGGCGAGCGCATCCCAGAAGCCGGGGTGGTCGTTGCCGAGCGGGGCTCCGGAGCCCATGAGACCGTCACCGTGGCCGAGGGTTGCGAGGTCTGCCCCCAGCGCGTTGGTCGGAACACCGAAGTAGCGCACGCGATCCTCCACGAGATACATGGCGTCGAGGAAAGCCCGGAAGTCGCCGGTGGAGTTCTTGATCGCCACGACGTTCTCGATGTCGGCCAGTTCGCTCAGGAGGTCCGGGCTCAGGTCGACGATGCAGCCGCGCGGCCAGTTGTACACGGTGACGGGGAGCGATGTGCCGTCGGAGACCTCCTGGTAGAAGGCCACGATCTCCTCGCGGGTGGGCACCATGTAGGGCGGCGGCGTCACGAGGATACCGTCGAGCCCGGCCTCCTCCGCCGCGTGCGCGTGCCGGATCGCCTCGGCCGCCGTGAACGCGTTGCAGCCGCCGATCACCCGCATGTCCGCGCGGAACCGGCCGCCGAGGGTGAAGAGCTCTGCCCGTTCGGCCTCGGTCATGCTGAACCACTCGCCGGAGGTGCCGGCGAGGATAACGCCGTGCATCCCCTGCGCGGCCAGCCACTGCATCTGCCCTTCGAACGCGACGGGGTCCAGCTCCCCCTCGCGCGTGAACGGGGTGGTGATCGCCGGGATGTACCCGTGCCAGTCGACGGAGTTGCGGTCCATCTGTCTCTCCTTGCTCCGACTCGTGCGACTCACTCGACCGGCATGTCCTGGGCGTGGTGGTGCACGATCCGCCATCCGTCGGCGTCACGACGCACCACATCCGTGACGCGCACGAGCTCGACCAGCGGCTCGCCCGCCGCAGGGCGCACCTCGAGCACGTACCGGATCACCCCGGTGTCACCGAAGTCGCTCGTGACGATGCCGGTCGGCACGACGCTCGGCAGGGTCCGCCGGCGCTCTTCGGGGTCGGCTGCGGGCCCCCGCAGCTCGTCGAGTTCGGTGATGCCGTGCATGAGCGTCGGCCAGGGCGTCTCCCACACCGTCACGTCGTCGGCGAGGCGCGCATCGAACGCGGCACGGTCGGCGAGGTCCTCGTACAGGTCGACGATGAAGTGCTCGAGTTCGGCAGTGGCGGTCATGCGTGTTCCTTCGTCAGATCCTGCAGCAGACGCTCGCGCAGCGGCGCGAGCCCCATCGGTCCGAGCGCGAGTGCCCGGGTGTGGAAGTCGAGAGTGGATGCGGTGCTCGCCGTACGCGCCTCGGCCCAGAGCTTCGCGCCGACCTTGAACGCCAGGGCTTGGCCCGGCCAGCCGAGATAGCGGTCCACCTCGAACCGCGCGGTCACGGGGTCGACGAGGCCGTAGTGCACCAGGAAGTCGCGGGCGATCGCCGGCGTCCACTCCGTCTGGTCGGTGACCTCGTTGCGCCGCAGCGGCCGGCCGGTGTGCAGACCGATGTCGGCGACGATGCGCACCGTGCGCCACAGCTGTCCGAGCAGCATCCCCAGCCGTTCCGGGGCATCGCGCAGCAGACCCAGCTCGTCCGACAGGGCCTCCGAGTAGTGCGCCCAGCCCTCGGCATACCCGTGGATCTCGCAGAGGTAGCGCTGCCAGGGGTGCAGGGACGCATTGGCCCGGTTCACCGCATGCTCGAGGTGGTGGCCGGGGACGCCCTCATGATGGAGACTCGTGAGCTCCTGCCAGGTCGGCACCGACGTCGCTCCGGCGGGGATCGTCCAGACGATCTTGCTGCGCACCGAGCCGTCGGGCGCTCCGGGCGTGTAGTAGACGACGCCCTTCGCGGCCCGCGGAACAACGATGTCGACATCGCGCACGTCCGCGGGCAGCGTGAAGGCCGTGCCGTCGACCCGATCCAGGGTCCAGTCCAGGCGATCACGCAACCAGCCGACGACGTCGTCCGCATCGACGCGGTGCCCCGGGTCCTGCGCGAGCGTGCGCGCAGCGACCGAGACGTCTGCCGGCGCGCCGGTGCCGAGGATCTCCCCCGCGACGCCGCGCGCCTGCCGCCACAGTCGATCGAGTTCGTGCCAGCCGTAGTCGTACACCTCGTCGAGGTCGAGTTCGGTGCCGAGGAAGCTCTGCGCGGTCGCGCGATAGACGCCCTCGCCCACGGCATCCTGCTGCGGCGCGTGCGGCAGCAGTTCGTCGCGCAGCATCCGCTCGAAGCCCGCCATCGCGTCGGTCGCCGCGAGTGCCGCACGATCCAGGGCGATGCGGCGGGAGGCGGACAGATCTGCCGCGCGGAGGGAGCGGAAGTAGTCGACTCCGTCGGGGTCGATCCAGCCCGCGATCTGATCCGCGACCTCACGCACCTGCCGTTCCGCGGCGATGCCGGTGCCGATGAATTCGCCGCGCTCCCCCGCCGCGCGCGCCCACTTCAGGCGGCCGTCGAGCTGGGTCAGCGCCCGCGGCACCGCCGACAGGCGGGTGATGATCTCGTCGCCGGCGGCGTCATCCGTGACGGTGACGTCGTCGAACGCCTCGCGCACCAGATGCACCGGTGTCGCCAGCGGTGCGAGCAGCCGTGCGGTGAAACCGGTGTCGAACAGGGCGATGTCGCTGTCCATGCGTTCGCGAAGAGCGGCGTGCAGCGCGGCATCCTCCGTCGTCGGCTCGACGGTCGCCAGGGCGTCGCGCGTGCGCACGGCGAGCGCGCGACGTTCGACCGCCCAGTCGGCGCTGAGATCGGGCAGCCGATCCTGAGCGGTGACGCCCAGCGCCTGCGCGGCGGCCGGCTCGTGGTCGGCGAGTGTCGCGACGTACTCGTCGGCGATGCGCGCGGTCGAGGTGCCCGAGGTGGGGGTGTTCACCGCCCGGCCCGGTCGTCCCGCAGCACGGCGCCGCCCTGCATGACCCAGTCGATTCCGCGCAGCGCGGCCACATCCGCTGTCGGATCCGTGTCCGTGGCGATGAAGTCCGCGCGGGCACCGACCTCGACGACGCCGAGGTCGTCAGCTCCGAGCAGTTCCGCCGCGGACGAGGTGGCCGAGCGCATGACGTCCAGCGAGGTCATTCCCGCGTCGACCATGAACTCCATCTCGCGCACCGTCGCGGTCGTGCCGTCGAAGTCCGCGGCGGGAGGCATGTCGGTGCCCATGGCGATGCGCACCCCGCTCGCGATCGCGTTCTCGAGGCTCTCCCAGTGACGCGGGCCCGCACCGAGCGCGCGTTCCTTCATCCAGGAGGGCACGCCCTGCGCGTCGAAGAACTCCTCGCAGCGGCTGACCGTGATGGTCGGCACGTACCAGACGCCGCGCTCGCTCATCAGGTCGGTGACCTCGCGGGTCAGCTCGTAGCCGTGCTCGACGCAGTCCAGGCCGAGTTCGATGGCACGGCGCAGCGTCTCGGACGGTCCGACGTGCGCGGTGACCTTGCGGCCCCAGTCGTGCGCGGTCTGGATGACGGCGGCCATCTCGTCGTCGGTCAGCTGCGGGGTGTCGATCTGCTCGTGCTCTCCCGCGATCCCGCCGGAGATGCAGACCTTGATCAGGTCGGCGCCGTGACGGATCTGCAGGCGCGTCAGTCGGCGCAGGTCGTCGGCGCCGTCGCCCTCCAGTGCGTCGGACTCCCACCCGTGCCCACCGGTGCAGCACAGCGCGTGTCCGGCGGTGTACAGCCGGGGGCCCGCGACGATCCCGGCGTCGATCCCGCGGCGCAGGGCGAAGTCGAGGTAGCGGCTCTCGCCGACCAGCCGCGCGGTCGTGACACCCGCATGCAGGGTGCGTCGGGCACTGTCGGCCATCACCAGCAGCAGGTCGGGGTCGCCCTTGGAGGCGATCTCGGCCCCGGCCGTCCCGGGAAGCGCGAGCCCCAGGTGCACGTGCATGTTGATCAGCCCGGGGCTGAGGACCCGTCCGGCCAGGTCGATCACGCGTGCGTCGCCGGCATCCAGGGTGCCGGTGGCGCCGAGCCCAGCGATCACTCCGTCGGCGTCGACGAGGATGTCGAGCCCGTCCCGCAGGTGCTCGGAGCGCCCGTCGAAGATGCGGGCTCGGGTGAGGAGGACGCGGCGGTCCTCGGCGATGGTGATCATGCTTCTCCTCCCGTGGCGGAGGCCGCGACGGCCTCCGCGAGGTCTTCTTCTCTGCCCGGCAGCCGCTTCGTCGGGCCGATCTCCGGGATGGCATCGATGAGGCGCTGCGTATACGGGTGCTGCGCGTGCTGCCACAGTTGTTCGCTGGGACCGCGCTCGATGATCTCACCCGCGTACATCACCGCGGTCTCGTCGGCGATGGCCCGCACCAACGACAGGTCGTGCGAGATGAACAGCATCGCCATGCCGAGCTCGCGGACGAGGCCCTGCAGCAACTCGACGATCTGCGCCGAAGAGAAGGCGTCGAGGGCCGTGACCGGCTCATCGGCGACGACCACGCTGGGCTGGGCGGCGAGCGCACGGGCGATCGCGAGCCGTTGCCGCTGACCACCCGAGAACTGGGTGGGGTAGCGAGAGGCGGCCGACTCGTCGAGCCCGACCAGTCGCAGCAGTCGCGAGACCTCGGCGGCACGGGCGGATCGCTCCAGCGCATCGGGGGCACCGTCCAGCAGCTGCGCTCCGATCGAGCGACGGGGGCTCAGCGAGGCGTACGGGTTCTGGAACACCATCTGCAGCCCGCGGTCGCGACTCGGGCGGCGGCGCATCGTGAGCGGATGCAGCGGCTCTCCGTCGAAGCGCACAGTGCCCGAGGTCGGACGGTCGATCCCCACGGCGACCCGGGCGAGCGATGACTTTCCGCATCCCGACTCCCCCACGAGTCCGACGATCTGGCCGCGTTCGACGGTCAGCGAGACGCCCTTCACCGCGTGCACGGGCGGGGCACCGCGCCGGCGGTGCGTGACGACGACGTCGTCGATCTCCAACGCGCTCATCGTGCGCCTCCTCGGTGGGTGCGCTGCGCGGCGAGCGACTGCGCCCTGGATGCGATCAGCGCGCGGGTGTACTCGTGCGACGGGGTGTTGAGGATCTCGTTCGTCGGACCATGCTCGACGACGGTGCCGTCCTTGAAGATGTAGGTGCGGTCGGCGATCGCGCTCATCACCCCGAGGTCGTGCGTGATGAACAGCATCGACACTCCCGTCTCGCGCGCCAGGCGGTCGAACAGACGGAGGATGCCGGCCTGCACGGTGACGTCGAGCGCGGTGGTGGGTTCGTCGGCGATCAGCAGGCGGGGCTCGCACGCGAGCGCGATCGCGATGGCCGCGCGCTGGCGCATGCCTCCGGAGAACTGGTGCGGGTACGCCGTGATCGCCTGGCGCGGGTCACGGATGCGCACGAGATCGAGCAGCTCGATCGCTCGCGCCTGTGCCTGCTTCTGGCTCACGCCGGTGTGGTGGATGAGGTGCTCGGTGATCTGCGTGCCGATCCGCAGCAGCGGGTGCAGTGCGGCGGTCGGGTCCTGGAACACGATCGAGATGCGGTTGCCGCGCACCTCGTTGAGCTCCCGGGTGCTGAGGGCCAGCAGATCCCGCCCTTCGAACAGGACCCGGCCGGAGGCGGTCGCGCCCTCGGGGAGGATGCCCATGACCGCCGAGGCCGTCATGCTCTTTCCCGAGCCGCTCTCGCCGGCGAGGCCGACGACCTCACCCTGTCCGATCCGGATGCTCGTGTCGTGCACGAGCTCGATCTCGCCGTCCGGCGTCGGCATGACGACGGAGAGGTCCTCGATCGAGAGCAGCGTCGCGTCGCTCATCGCTTCCTCGCATTCCGTGAGCGCGGATCCAGGTAGTCCTGAACGGCGTCTCCCAGCAGGTTGAAGGCCATCACGATCGTGAGGATCGCGAGGCCGGGGAACAGGCTGATCCACCAGTTCCCGAGGTTCTGCGACCCGAGGGCGATCATCGCACCCCATTCCGCAGCCGGGGGCCGGGGGCCGAGGCCCAGGAACGACAGCGCGGCGAGCATGAGGATGGCGTTGCCGAGCTCGATCGTCGCCATCACGAGCGCCGGGCCGGCGCTGTTGGGGATCACGTCCTTGACGATGGACTTCAGGGTCGTCGACCCGAGCAGTCGTCCGGAGAAGACGTATTCCTGCTCGCGCACGCTGAGCACCGAGCTGCGGATGATCCGCGCGTACAGCGGCCAGGAGACGATCACGAGGGCGAGCACGGCATTTCCGACGCTCGGCCCGAAGGCCGCGGCGACCGCCATGGCGAGGATGATCTGCGGGAACGCGAGCACGAGGTCGGCCACGCGCATCAGCACGTTGTCCGCCGCCTTGCCGAAGTACCCGGCCGCGAGGCCGACGGTGCCGCCGACGAGCAGCGAGAACACGACGATGGCGAGGGCGAGTGGCAGCGAGAGCTGGGCGCCGTAGATGACACGGCTCAGCACGTCGCGACCGAGGTCGTCCGTCCCCATCCAGTGCGCGGCCGACGGTGCGTCCAGGAACGGTCCGCTCGTCTCGAGCGGGTCGTACGGCGCGATGACCGGGGCGAGGAGCGCCGCGAGGATCCACGCGGCGATCACGCCGAAGGAGATCACCGTCACCGGCGTCCAGAACGAGGTGCGCGGTGTGAACCGGCGGCTGCGACGGAATCCGCGACGCCGCGGCTCCTTCGCGACGGCGAGCCGGTCGGAGGACAGGATGGTCATTTCGCTCCGATCCGGGGGTCCACGATCGTGTAGAGCACGTCGACGAGGAGGTTGATCAAGGTGTAGACGACGGCGATGAACAGCGTCACGCCGAGGATCGCCTGCAGATCGAGCGAGAGGGCGCTCTTGTAGGCGTACTGCCCGAGCCCCGGCCACGAGAGCACCTGCTCGACGAGCACGGCGCCACCGAGCAGCGAGGCGAACATCAGCCCGGTCACCGTGAGCACCGGCAGCAGTCCCGCTTTGAAGACGTGGCGCCAGGTGATCGTCCGCGCCGGCAGGCCCTTGGCGGTGGCGGCGCGGATGTACTCGGCGTCCAGCACCTCGATCATGGCGGAGCGCACGAAGCGCAGCAGGCCCGAGACGGTGAGCGCGGTGAGGATGCCGACGGGGAGGATGAGGTGCCAGACGGCGTCGGCGAACACGTCCCACTGCCCGGCGAACACGGCGTCGAGCGAGTACATGCCGGTGACGGTGGGCGGCGGGTCGTACTCGTTGCTCAGTCGCCCGCCGTTGGGGACGAGTCCGAGCGCGTAGAAGAAGACGTACAGAGCGACCAGCGCCAACCAGAACGGCGGGGTGGAGAGCCCGACGAGGGACGCGCCGCGGATGCCGCCGTCGATGGCCGAACCCTTGCGGGTGGCGGCGATCATGCCCAGCGCGACGGCGATGACGATCGCGAGGATCATGGCGGGCAGCGCCACCTCGAGCGTCGCGGGGATGTACTGCGCGAGGTCCTGGGTGATCGGGCGGTGGGTCTGCTGCGAGATACCGAGATCACCCTGGAAGAGGTTCGCGATGTAGCGGCCGTACTGCACCCAGATGGGCTGGTCCAGCCCCCATTTCTGCTCGAACGCGGCACGCAGCTCGGGGTCGTCGTAGGCCTGCTGCGACAGGTTCGCGGCGGCCGGGTCCCCGGGGACGATGGTCATGAGCGCGAAGGTCACGACGGTGACCCCCCAGAGGAGGATGATCGCGCTGATCAGCCGGCGGCCGATCATCTGCAGGAGGGCTGGCATTGCTCGTTCGCCTTCGGTGAGGTGGTGAGAACCGGAGGTCGGCCGCCCGACAGGAGGGACAGGCGGCCGACCGCGGCGGACTACTTCGCGGAGATGGCCGCGAGGTCGACCGTCCAGCCTGCCGGCGTGTATGACGCATCGACCAGGTTCGAGGTGGCGACGACGATGCCGGCGTTGTTCGCGAGGACTACGAAGGGCGAAGTCTCGTTCATGACCTTCTGCCAGGCGATCATCGCCTCGGCACGGCCTTCCGGCGTCACCTCGGCGTTCACGGCGTCGCTGGCTTCGACGGCTCGCGGGTCGGCGCGCTCCACGGTCCATCCCGCACGCGTCGAGGTCGACGCACCGGGTGCCATGTTGTTCACGAGCGAGTCCGCAGCCGGGTAGTTCAGGCTGTTCGGCGAGAAGTTGATCTCGTTCTTACCCTCGGACTGCGACTGCAGGAAGACGTTGATCGGCTCGGGCTGCAGCTCGATCTCGATGCCGGCCTTCTTCGCGTCCTGCTGCACCTTCGTGACGATGGTGCCGAGGTCGACGCCGCGGTAGGTGATCGCCGGGTAGACGAGGTTCACCTTCGGCGAGGAGATGCCCGCCTCCTCGAGCAGCGACTTCGCCTTCTCGATGTCCTGCGGCTGCACCTCGGACTCGTCGAGCGCGCCACCGAATGCGGGCGGGACGAGACCGGCCGCGGCCGTCGCACCCTCACCGAAGATCTCAGCGATGCCTGCGCCGTCGACGCTGGCACGCAGAGCCGCGAGGAACGCCGGGTTGGAGGTGATCTCCGAGACGGCGGGGTCCTGGTTCACGCTGAGGAAGTACGACGTGTCGGCGACCCCGGAGACCTGGAGGTCGTCAGAGAGCTCGGCCGCCTGTGGACCGGAGAGATCCAGGGCGATCTCGTCTGCCTTGGCGCGCGAGATCGTGAGCTTCTGGTTCTGGACGTCGACGTTCTGCACGACCACGCGCGAGTAGGCCGGGGCGTCGCCCCAGTAGTCCTCGTTCACCTCGAGCACGACCTTCGAGCTCGAGTCGTAGCTCTTGATCTTGTACGGACCGGAACCGAGGCTGACCTCGTCGAGCTGCGTGCCGATCGTGTCCGCGGAGGCTGCATCGGCCGCGTCGGTCGCGCCGAGCTTCTCCGCCTCCTCGGCGTTCAGGATGCTCGCCGCGGGCATCGCGAGGACGACCGGGACGTTCGGGTTCGGGGTCGGGCTGGTCACGACGACGGTGTCGTCACCGTCCGCGGCGAAGGTCAGCCCCTCGACGGTCTGGGAGGAGGACCCCTTGAGGTTCTGCAGGCGCGTGAGGCTGAACACGACGTCCTCCGCGGTCACCGCGGAGCCGTCGGCGAACGTGGCGTCCGGGTTCAACGTGAAGGTCCAGGTCGTGCCGTCGTCGGACTGCACCCACTCGCTGGCGAGTTCCGGCACGACAGTGGTGACGTCGGAGCCCTCGTACGTCACGAGCGTGTCGTACAGCGCGTGCACGATGATGTTGCCGGTCTGCTCGTAGACGAGTCCCGGGTCGAGGGTCTTCAGCACGAACGAGGTGTCGACCGTGAGGGTCCCACCGCCGCCCGAGGCTGCATTGTTCGATGAAGCTGAACAACCGGCGAGCACGAGTGCGGCGACGGCGAGAGATGAGGCCAGTGCGAGGGGTTTCGCGAAGGATGAAGTCATCGTCGATCTTCCTGTGATCAGGGGGCAGGACGCAGTAGAGTTCTGGGAAGTTGATCCGGTTGCTCGCGCGTTCGGGGGAGCGGATTTCAATCTGATCGAGATTTTCAATCCGATTAAAAGATACAATCACATTGAAATCGAACATGCAACAGTCATCCGTTCGATCGAAAGGATCGATGAATCACGTGCTCGGCGAACGCCTCAAATCCCTCAGGGCCGCAAAGGGTCTCACCCTGCGGCAGCTCTCCGACCTGTCCGGCCTCTCGGTCAGCATGCTCAGCCAGATCGAGAGCGGCTCGGCCGACCCGAGTCTCGGTTCGCTGCGCAAGCTCGCCCAGGTGTTCGAAGCCTCGATCGCCACGCTGTTCAGCGATCCGGATGCCCCCAACGTGTCCGTCAGCCGGCCGGGCGCCCGGCATCGACTCAGCGGATCCGACGCGGGCTTCGTCTACGAGCGACTGACGCCGGGACGCGGCGACCTCGAAGTCCTCACCGCCGACATCCCCCCGGGGGCCGCGAGCTCCGCACACCCCTGGGGCCACCCGTCGACCGAGTGCGTCTTCGTCATCAGCGGGGAACTCACCGTCGAGATCGCGGGGCAGACGTACATCATCGTGGGCAGCGAGTCGATCACCTTCGACTCCCGCCAGCCGCATCGCTACATCAACGCCAGTGACGCGATGACCTCGATCGTCGTCTCGGTCACTCCCCCGTCACCGTGATATGACCCCGCCGCGGCCCACCGCCCGGCACACGAAGAAGCCCGCCACCCCGAATGGGGCGGCGGGCTTCTTCGTGAGCGAAGTGCTTACTCGGACTTCTTCTCGACAGCGTCCTCAGCGGCAGCCTCGGCTGCTTCGCCTTCGGCCTGCGACTCGGCGCCGGCCTCGGCTGCGTCCTCGGCGGGAGCCTCCTCAGCGGGGGTCTCCTCGACGACCTCGGCGGGCTTCTCCGCCTTCTCGGCCTTCGGCGCAGCAGCAGCCTTCTTGGTCGACTTCGCCTTCGGGGTGACGGGCTCGAGAACGAGCTCGATCACGGCCATCGGAGCGTTGTCGCCCTTGCGGTTGCCGACCTTCGTGATGCGGGTGTAGCCGCCCTCGCGCTCGGCGACGAGCGGTGCGATCTCGGAGAACAGGATGTGCACGACTTCCTTGTCACCGATGACCGACAGCACGCGACGACGCGCGTGCAGGTCGCCACGCTTGGCGAAGGTGATCAGACGCTCGGCGAGCGGACGAAGGCGCTTGGCCTTGGTCTCGGTCGTCTTGATCGACTTGTGGGTGTAGAGCGCCGCCGCGAGGTTGGCAAGCATCAGGCGCTCGTGTGCGGGGCCGCCTCCGAGGCGGGGACCCTTAGTGGGCTTGGGCATAATCGTCTAACTCCTGGTCAGAAAGGTCGGGTTTCAGAAGGACTCGTCTTCGCTGCCGCCGTAGAAGTGGGCGCCGTCGAAACCGGGCACCGAATCCTTGAGCGACAGACCGAGCGAGATGAGCTTGTCGCGCACCTCGTCGACCGACTTCTGGCCGAAATTGCGGATGTTCATGAGCTGCGTCTCCGACAGGGCGACGAGCTCCGAAACAGTGTTGATGCCCTCACGCTTCAGGCAGTTGTACGAGCGGACCGACAGGTCGAGGTCTTCGATCGGCATCGACAGCTCGCTGGAGTTCACAGCCTCCACCGGCGCCGGGCCGATCTCGATGCCCTCGGCCTCGACGTTCAGCTCGCGGGCGAGACCGAACAGCTCGGTGAGCGTCTTCGCAGCCGACGCGACGGCGTCGCGGGGGCTGATCGCCGACTTGGTCTCGACGTCGAGGACGAGCTTGTCGAAGTCGGTACGCTCACCGGCACGAGTCGCCTCGACGCGGTAGCTCACCTTGAGGACCGGCGAGTAGATCGAGTCGATCGGGATCTGACCGGCCTCGGCGTACTCGTTGCGGTTCTGCGTCGCCGAGACGTAGCCACGGCCACGCTCGATCGTGAGCTCGAGCTCGAACTTCGCGGTCTCGTTCAGCGTCGCGATGACGAGCTCGGGGTTCTGCACCTCGACACCGGCCGGAGCCGAGATGTCGGCGGCGGTGACCTCGCCCGAACCGGTCTTGCGCAGGTACGCCGTGATGGGCTCGTCGCGCTCCGAGGAGACGACCAGCTGCTTGATGTTGAGGATGATCTCGGTGACATCCTCCTTCACGCCGGGGATGGTGCTGAACTCGTGCAGCACGCCGTCGATGCGAACGCTGGTGACAGCAGCACCGGGGATCGACGACAGCAGGCTGCGGCGCAGCGCGTTGCCGATCGTGTAACCGAAGCCGGGCTCCAGAGGCTCGATGATGAACCGGCTACGGTTCTCGACGATCTTTTCCTCGGTCAGTGTGGGACGCTGTGCAATAAGCACTCTGTGTTCCTTTCGATCACATGCCCGCTATATGACATGTGGTGGGGTGAGGTTTTGAGTTGTGGAAGTCGATGCCCGTACGCGGGCGTCGAGCCGCTCGGACCACGAATGGGCCGAGCGGCTCGAGGCGCGTATCAGACGCGGCGACGCTTCGGCGGACGGCAGCCGTTGTGCGCCTGGGGGGTGACGTCCTGGATCGAACCCACCTCGAGGCCTGCGGCCTGCAGCGAGCGGATCGCGGTCTCGCGGCCGGATCCCGGACCCTTCACGAGGACGTCGACCTTCTTGACGCCGTGCTCCGCGGCCTGGCGGGCTGCGGACTCGGCAGCCATACCGGCGGCGTACGGGGTCGACTTGCGGGAGCCCTTGAAGCCCACGCCACCCGACGATGCCCAGGCGATGACAGCCCCGGACGGGTCGGTGATCGAGACGATCGTGTTGTTGAACGTCGACTTGATGTGGGCCTGGCCCAGCGCGATGTTCTTCTTTTCCTTGCGGCGCGGCTTGCGCGCG
Source organism: Microbacterium sp. Mcb102 (assembly GCF_024519805.1). Taxonomy (NCBI): domain Bacteria; kingdom Bacillati; phylum Actinomycetota; class Actinomycetes; order Micrococcales; family Microbacteriaceae; genus Microbacterium; species Microbacterium sp. Mcb102. The sequence goes on from NZ_JALJRG010000002.1 coordinate 182,553, forward strand.
GCGGCCTTGGGTGCAGCCATGAAAGTGTTCTCCTAGTCCCTGGGGCCGCGCTTAGCGGGCCTTCTTCTTGCCTGCGACGGTGCGCTTCGGGCCCTTGCGGGTACGGGCGTTGGTCTTGGTGCGCTGACCACGGACCGGGAGACCACGACGGTGGCGGATGCCCTCGTAGGAGCCGATCTCGACCTTGCGGCGGATGTCTGCTGCAACCTCGCGGCGCAGGTCACCCTCCACCTTGTAGTTGCCTTCGATGTGGTCGCGGAGGGCGATCAGCTGGTCGTCGCTGAGGTCCTTCACGCGGATGCTCTCGTCGATCTCCGTCGCCTTGAGGATCTCGACCGAGCGGGTACGGCCGACGCCGTAGATGTAGGTAAGGGCGATCACCACGCGCTTGTCGCGCGGGATGTCAACGCCGGCAAGACGTGCCATGCGGTTCTCCTGGGTGTTGTGGAGGTGTGGAACAGGATCGGTGCCCGGGCCTCCGCCCCGAGGTGTCCCCCGCTTCCGCGGGTTCTGATCCTGCCGTTGTGTTTTCAGTTATGAGATGTGCGTGAGCGATGCCGCGCAGCTCGGGCCCGTCGAGCGGATCGGCGGGCCCGCCGGGGACTCAGCCCTGGCGCTGCTTGTGACGCGGGTTGCTCTTGCAGATCACCATGACGCGGCCGTGACGGCGGATCACCTTGCAGTGATCGCAGATGGGCTTGACGCTGGGGTTGACCTTCATGATGTTTCCTGTTCGCTGTCTTCGTACCGCCCCAGGCAGGGGCAGGCCGTTACTTCTCGACCGATCAGCGGTAGCGGTAGACGATACGGCCGCGGGTCAGGTCGTAGGGGCTGAGCTCCACGACCACACGGTCCTCGGGGATGATACGGATGTAGTTCTGCCGCATCTTGCCGGAGATCGTTGCAAGGACCTTGTGTCCGTTGCTGAGCTCAACGCGGAACATCGCGTTGGGCAGAGCCTCGGAGATCACGCCCTCGATCTCGATGACACCGTCTTTCTTAGCCATAGCCTCGCTGACGCTTCTGCAGATCGGTCGATCTGCGGTGGGTGATTGGGTTTGTGGTGCTGCGCCGACGGACACGCCGAATCAAGGCGCAAAGCACCAAAGATCTATGTTAGACGCTCCGGAGTCATCCGGCAACTTGACCGCCCGTGGCGGACAGCTGTCGGATCAACCGATCAGCTTCTCCATCTCGGTGATCTCGCCGGCCTGCAGGTCGAGGCGCTTGCCGTTGACCTCGATGGTCGGCGTGCCCCCGATTTCATGAGCCTTCGCCTGCGCCGCTCCGAACTTGCGATAGGTCTCGTCAGTGATGCACGAGACCGCATCGTCAGCGCCGACCTGCGATGCGAAGTCGGCGAGCTGATCCGTGGTGAGACCCGCGGAATTCTCTGCCGGCTGGTTGTCGAACAGCGTCTTGGAGTAGTCGAGGTAGAGATCCGGGTTCGACTCCGCAACGCAGAAGGCCGCGCCGGCGGAGCGAGACGAGTACTCGGTGCCCTGCGAGTAGCGGTCCAGAATCGCGATGGGGTGGTACTCGAGGGTGATGCGACCGTCGGCGGCAGCGGCTTCCAGCTGCTCGCCGTACTGCTCCTCGAAGCTGGCGCAGATCGGGCACTGGAAGTCGACGAAGACCGCGACAGTGTCCTCGCCGTCACCGAACGAGATCGCACCGGTCTCTGAATTGAACGTGTCGTTGGCCTTCGGTGCCGCGCCGGGCGAGGTGGCCTGGTTGTTGAGGAACACCACGAGTCCACCGATCGCCACCAGCACCACGACCACGGCGATGGAGACGCCGATCGCGAACCAGTTGGTGTTGCTCTTCGCCGCTGCCATTACTTTCCGATCTCTCGAGGCTCGACTCCGAATGGAGCGAGTCCGGCTCTTCCGCCATCGGGCGCAGTCAGCACCCAGATACCCCCATCATGCAGGGCGACGCTATGTTCCCAATGGGAGCCGTCCGTGCCGTCGACCGTCGTGACGGTCCAGTCATCATCCTCGATGAACGTCGAATCCCCACCCGCGGTGACCATCGGCTCGATCGCGAGCACGAGACCGGGTTTGACGTCTTCGCCACGGTCGGGCGTGCGGTAGTTGAAGACACTGGGGGCTTCGTGCATCTTGCGGCCGATGCCGTGCCCGACATACTCACGGAGGATGCCGTACGGGTCCCCCGACACCGCCGATGGGCCCTGAGCCTCGATGTAGTCCTGGATGGCCGCGCCGATCTCATCGATCGACGAGACGGATGCCATCGCGGCGATCCCCGCCCACATGGATCCCTCGGTCACGCGGGAGAGCTCTTCGCGCTGCGCGACCAGTTCCGGCCGCTCCGGGTCGGGAACCACGACCGTGATCGCACTGTCGCCGTTCCAGCCCTTGAACTGCGCGCCGCAGTCGACCGAGACGATGTCGCCGGGCTGCAGCACGCGCTCACCCGGGATCCCGTGCACGACCTGCTCGTTCACCGAGATGCACGTCGTGTGATGGTAGCCGCGCACCAGCTGGAAGTTCGACTCCGCGCCGCGGGCCAGGATCGTGCGGCTGGCCATCGCGTCCAGCTCGAGGGTCGTCACGCCGGCCTTGATCAGCGGGCGGACGGCATCCAGCGCTGCGGCCGTGATGAGCCCAGGCTCCACCATCGCTCGCAGCTGAGCCGGGGTCTTGTAGATCGACCGGCGGAACATCTCAGGAGGCGGAGGCCGCGAGGCGCAGGCCGCGGGCGGCCAGAGCCGCCGTGATCCGCTCGGTGACGTCGTCGAGAGCGCCGGTACCGTCGATGCGGTCGACGATGCCCTTGGCACCGTACACCTCGATGATCGGAGCGGTCTCCCGCTCGTAGATGTCGAGACGGTGGCCGATGGCCTCCGGGGTGTCGTCGGAGCGGCCCTGCTCGGTGGCGCGGAGCGTCAGACGCTCCAGGCTCTCCTCACGTGGCACGTCGAGGAGGATGACCGCGTCGAGCGACTCCCCCCGCCCCGCGAGGAACGACTCCAGGTGGGCGACCTGCGCAGTGTTGCGCGGGTACCCGTCGAGCAGGAACCCGTGGGCTGCGTCGTCCTGCGACAGCCGGTCGCGCACGATCTCGCTCGTCAGCTCGTCCGGAACGAGGTCACCCTTGTCGAGGATCGCCGTGACCTGCTGGCCCAGCGGCGTCCCCTCCTTGATGTTCGCGCGGAAGATGTCACCGGTCGAGACGACCGGGATGCCGTAGGACTCGGCGATGCGCACGCCCTGCGTGCCCTTGCCGGAGCCCTGCGGGCCGACGATGAGAAGACGTGCGGATGCTGTCATCGGAGGAGCCCTTCATAGTGTCGCTGCTGCAGCTGAGCGTCGATCTGCTTGACCGTCTCGAGACCCACACCCACGATGATGAGGATCGAGGCGCCGCCGAACGGGAAGTTCTGGTTCGCGCCGACCGTGGCCAGTGCGATCAGCGGGATGAGCGCGATCAGACCGAGGTACAGCGAGCCCGGGAGCGTGATGCGGGTGAGCACGTAGTCGAGGTACTCGGCGGTCGGGCGACCCGCACGGATGCCGGGGATGAACCCGCCGTACTTCTTCATGTTGTCCGCGACCTCGACCGGGTTGAACGTGATCGCCACGTAGAAGTAGGTGAAGCCGATGATCAGCAGGAAGTAGGCGGCCATGTACACCGGGCTGTTGCCCGTGGTGAAGTTCGCGGTGATCCAGCTGACCCACTCGGGCGGCGTGGATCCGTCCTGCGGAGTGTTGAACTGCGCGATGAGAGCCGGGATGTACAGCAGCGACGACGCGAAGATCACGGGGATCACACCCGCCATGTTCACCTTGATCGGGATGTACGTGTTGGTGCCGCCGTACGTGCGGCGACCGACCATGCGCTTGGCGTACTGCACGGGGATCCGTCGCTGGGATTGCTCGACGAAGACGACGAGCCCCATGACGATGATTCCCACCAGCAGCACGAGGAGGAAGACCTCGAAGCCCTTGGTCTGCCAGATGAGGCCCATGGCACCGGGGAACGTCGCGGCGATGGAGGTGAAGATGAGCAGCGACATGCCGTTGCCGATGCCGCGCTCGGTGACCAGCTCGGCGAACCACATGATGAGACCGGTACCGGCCGTCATGGTCATGATGATGAGCAGCTGCGCCCACCACACGTCATTGGTCAGCAACTGCTGGCAGGCGGCGAGATCGGTGGATCCGAACAGCTGGCCACTTCGCGCCACCGTCACGAGCGTCGTCGACTGGAGGAGCGCGAGCGCGATGGTGAGGTACCGCGTGTACTGGGTCAGACGGGCCTGACCGGCCTGTCCTTCCTTGTGCAGCGCCTCGAAGTGCGGGATCACCACGCGAAGGAGCTGGGTGATGATCGTCGCCGTGATGTACGGCATGACGCCGAGCGCGAAGATCGACAGCTGCAGCAGCGCGCCACCGGAGAAGAGGTTGACCAGTCCGAGCAGGCCGTCGGTGCCCGCGTTCGCCGCGAGGCACTCCTCGACGTTCGGGAAGTTCACGAACGGCGCAGGGACGTTGGAGCCGAGACGGTAGATCGCGATGATGGCGAGGGTGAAACCGATCTTCCGACGCAGGTCCGGGGTGCGGAAGATCCGCGCGATGGCGCTAAACAAGGACGTTCCTCCTGAAAAGTTGCCGATTCCCGAAGGACGGCTGAAAGACCAGGGTAACGCAATCCGGGGTTCCCGGAATTCGTCACCGATACCAGGCCCGCCGGATGCGGCCCCAGAGCGAGGTCTCGGAGTGTGAAACGACGAGAGGGGCCGGAGAATCTCCGGCCCCTCTCATCTTGCGGTTACTTGACGGATCCGCCCGCCGCGACGATCTTCTGCTCGGCAGAACCCGAGACCTTGTCGACCGAAACGGTGAGCTTCACGGCGATGTCGCCGTTTCCGAGAACCTTGACCTTCTCGTTCTTGCGAACGGCACCCTTGGCGACCAGGTCGCCGATGGTGACATCGCCACCCTTGGGGTACAGCTCCGCGAGCTTCTCCAGGTTCACGACCTGGTACTCGACGCGGAACGGGTTCTTGAACCCGCGCAGCTTCGGGGTGCGCATGTGCAGCGGCATCTGCCCACCCTCGAAGCCGACGCGAACGGTGTTGCGCGCCTTGGTGCCCTTGGTACCACGACCGGCGGTCTTACCCTTGGAGCCCTCACCACGGCCGACGCGAGTCTTGGCGGTGTTGGATCCGGGGACCGGACGCAGGTGGTGCACCTTCAGGACGCCGGGGCGGGATGCCGGAGCATCCTTCGCAGGCGCAGCCTTCTTGGCGGCCGGCTTCTTGGCCGGAGCGTCAGCCTTGGCGGCGGACGCAGCGGTCTTGGCCGGAGCCTTCTTCGCGGCGGGCTTCTTCTCAGCGGCAGCCTTGGGAGCTGCAGCCTTCTTCGGGGCCTTCTCAGCCTCGACGGCCTCGTTCTTCTCAGCCATTAGTCGATCTCCTCAACCTTGACGAGGTGTGCGACGGTCTTGACGTAACCGCGCGTCTGCGCGTCGTCGGGGCGGACGGTGGTGTCACCGATCCGCTTGAGACCGAGGCTGCGCAGCGTGTCACGCTGGTTCTGCTTCTCGCTCACCTTGGACTTGATCTGCGTGACCTTCAGTCGCGCGGCCATCAGGCACCTACCTTCTGTGCGGCGATGGCCTCGGCCTCTGCGCGCACGAGGCGGGCAGGGGCGACCTGGTCGAACTCGAGGCCACGACGCGCGGCGACCGCACGAGGCTCCTCGAGCTGCTTCAGGGCCGTGACCGTCGCGTGCACGATGTTGATCGTGTTCGACGAGCCGAGCGACTTCGACAGCACGTCGTGGATACCGGCGCACTCGAGCACGGCGCGGACCGGACCACCGGCGATGACACCGGTACCGGCAGCGGCCGGACGGAGCAGGACCACACCTGCGGCGGCCTCACCCTGCACGGGGTGCGGGATGGTGCTGCCGACACGCGGAACTCGGAAGAAGTTGCGCTTGGCCTCTTCGACACCCTTCGAGATCGCCAGGGGGACCTCTCGGGCCTTGCCGTAGCCGACGCCGACCAGACCGTTGCCGTCACCGACGACCACGAGGGCGGTGAAGCTGAAGCGACGACCACCCTTCACGACCTTCGAGACACGGTTGATCGTGACGACGCGCTCCAGGAACTGGTTGTCACCACGGTCGCGCGAGTTGCGGTCGCGGCCACCCTGGTTGCGGTCACCGCGGCCACCGCGGCGGCCATCACGCTGATCGCGAGCCGGCTCTGCCTGCGTGGTGCCCGCAGCCGTCTCGGAAGTGGCAGCTGCCGCTTCGGTCACTTCGTTCTCCTTGTTGTCACTCACAGTGCCAGACCCCCTTCGCGGGCGCCGTCGGCGATGGCGGCGACACGACCGGCGTAGCGGTTGCCGCCACGGTCGAACACTGCCTCGGAAACGCCGGCAGCCTTCGCACGCTCGGCGAGGAGCTCGCCGACCTTGCGGGCCTTGGCGGTCTTGTCACCCTCGAGCGAACGCAGGTCGGTCTCGAGCGTCGAAGCCGACGCGACGGTGTGACCCTTGCTGTCGTCGACCAGCTGCACGAAGACGTGGCGGGCCGAGCGGTTGACGACGAGGCGCGGACGCACCTCGGTGCCGACGACCTTCTTGCGAAGGCGGGCGTGACGACGCGCGCGGGCGTCAGACTTTGACTTGAGAGCCATGGTTACTTACCACTCTTTCCGGCCTTGCGACGCACGTTCTCGCCGGCGTAGCGCACACCCTTGCCCTTGTACGGCTCGGGCTTGCGGATCTTGCGGATGTTGGCGGCTGCCTCGCCGACAGCCTGCTTGTCGATCCCGCTGACGGTGAGCTTGGTGGTGCCCTCGACCGTGAGCGTGATGCCGGCGGGCGGGTCGATCAGGACCGGGTGCGAGAAGCCGAGGGCGAACTCGACCGAGCTCCCCTTCTGCTGCACGCGGTAACCGGTGCCGACGACCTCGAGACCCTTGGTGTAGCCCTGGGTCACGCCGATGATGTTGTTGTTGATGAGCGTGCGGGTCAGGCCGTGAAGCGACCGAGACTCGCGCTCGTCGTCGGGACGGGAGACCAGAACCTGGTTCTCCTCGACCGCGACCTCGATGGGGTTGGCCACCGTGAGGGTGAGCTCACCCTTGGGGCCCTTCACCGAGACCACGCGGCCTGCGACCGAAACGGTCACGCCCGCGGGAACGTCGATGGGAAGTCGTCCAATACGCGACATTTCGAATTACCACACGTAGGCGAGAACTTCTCCGCCCACGCCCTTCTGCTCAGCCTGACGGTCGGTGAGAAGACCGGAGGAGGTGGACAGGATGGCCACGCCGAGGCCGCCGAGGACCGTGGGGAGCTCGGTGGACTTCGCGTAGACGCGGAGGCCGGGCTTCGAGACGCGCTTGATACCAGCGATCGAGCGCTCACGGTTGGGGCCGTACTTCAGCGTCAGCGTGAGGTTCTGTCCGACGCGAGCGTCAGAGGTCTCCCAGCCGGCGATGTAGCCCTCCTGCTGGAGGATCTGAGCGATGTTCGTCTTGAGCTTGCTCGACGGCAGGGTCACGGAATCGTGGTGCGCCGAGTTCGCGTTACGCAGACGGGTCAGCAGATCTGCGACCGGGTCTGTCATTGTCATTGTTGTTTTCCTTTGTTCATGAGGTTCCGGCTGCCGTTACACGACAGACGGCCTGCGATGACACGCAATCTTCAATTGTAGGTGCATGTCGGCGAGTACTTCGACAGGCTCAGCAACCCATGGGTCCCTGAGCCTGTCGAAGGGTCACGCCTGTGCGTCTTCCGAGCGGAACGGGAAGCCGAGGTGACGGAGCAGTGCCCGTCCCTCGTCATCCGTCTTCGCGGTGGTGACGACCGTGATGTCGAAACCGCGAACCCGGTCGATCTTGTCCTGATCGATCTCGTGGAACACGCTCTGCTCCTGGAGACCGAAGGTGTAGTTGCCGTTGCCGTCGAACTGCTTGCCCGAAAGACCGCGGAAGTCGCGGATACGGGGCAGAGCCAGCGAGACCAGACGGTCCACGAACTCCCACGCGCGGTCACCGCGGAGGGTGACGTGCGCGCCGATGGCCTGGCCCTCACGCAGCTTGAACTGCGCGATGGACTTGCGGGCCTTCGTGACGATCGGCTTCTGGCCGGTGATCTTGGTGAGGTCGTCGACCGCACCATCGATCACCTTGCTGTCGCGAGCTGCCTCGCCGACACCGGTGTTCACGACGACCTTGACCAGTCCGGGGATCTGCATGACGTTCGCGTAACCGAACTCGTCCTGCAGAGCCTTCTTGATCTCGCTGTTGTACTTCTGCTTCAGGCGCGGCTGGATCTTGCCAGCCGGCGCGGCAGTGTCGGTGCTCATCAGAGGTCCTTACCGCTCTTCTTCGCGTACCGCACGCGGACGGTGCGCTTGACGCCGTCCTTGGTCTGCTCCTCGACCCGGTGGCCGACCTTGGTCGGCTTCTTGGTCGAAGGGTCGACGAGTGCGACGTTCGAGATGTGGATGGAGGCTTCGACGGTCTCGATGCCTCCGGTCTTGGTGCCACGCTGCGTCTGTCCGACGCGGGTGTGCTTGGTGACGTAGTTCACGCCTTCGACGATCACGCGGTTCTTGTCACCGAGGACGTCGAGGACCTTGCCCTGCTTGCCACGGTCGCCGCCACGCTCCTGCGTGGCACCGGTGATGACCTGAACCAGGTCACCCTTCTTGATCTTCGCCATGATTAGATGACCTCCGGCGCCAGCGAGACGATCTTCATGAACTTCTTGTCACGAAGCTCACGACCGACCGGCCCGAAGATACGGGTGCCGCGGGGCTCCCCGTCGTTCTTCAGGATCACTGCGGCGTTCTCGTCGAACTTGATGTAGGAGCCGTCCGGACGACGGACCTCCTTCTTGGTGCGGACGATGACCGCCTTGACGACGTCGCCCTTCTTCACGTTGCCACCGGGGATCGCGTCCTTGACGGTAGCGACGATGGTGTCGCCGAGACCGGCGTAACGACGCTTCGAGCCACCGAGGACACGAATCGTGAGGAGCTCCTTGGCGCCGGTGTTGTCGGCGACCTTGAGTCGGGATTCCTGCTGAATCACTTGGCCTTCTCCAGAATCTCCACCAGACGCCAGCGCTTCGTGGCGCTCAGCGGGCGGGTCTCGTTGATCAGGACCAGGTCGCCGATGCCGGCGGAGTTCGCCTCATCGTGCGCCTTGACCTTCGAGGTGCGGCGGATGACCTTGCCGTAAAGCGGGTGCTTCACGCGGTCCTCGACCTCGACCACGATGGTCTTGTCCATCTTGTCGCTGACGACGTAGCCGCGACGTGCCTTGCGGTAACCGCGGGCAGCGGAGTCGCGGACGTCGTGCTCGGACGACTCGTGTCCTGCGGCCTGCGTCTCCACAGTCGCTTCCTTCTTGGTGGCCATCACTCAGCCTCTTCCTTCACGGCGTCGTCGGCGGAGTCCGCCTTCTTCGCCTTCGACTTGGTCGCCTTCTTGGCCGGAGCCTCGACCGGAGCGGGCGTCGCACGGATGCCCAGCTCACGTTCGCGGATCACGGTGTAGAGGCGCGCGATGTCGCGCTTGACGGCGCGGATGCGGCCGTGGCTCTCCAGCTGGCCGGTGGCCGACTGGAAACGGAGGTTGAACAGCTCCTCCTTGGCCTTGCGCAGCTCCTCAACGAGGCGCTGGTCTTCGAATGTATCGAGCTCTGCCGGGGCGAGCTCCTTGGTGCCGATCGCCATTACGCGTCGCCCTCCTCGCGCTTGATGATGCGTGCCTTGAGCGGCAGCTTGTGAATTGCACGGGTCAGAGCTTCGCGAGCGAGCTCCTCGTCGACACCCGCGACCTCGAAGAGGACACGGCCCGGCTTGACGTTGGCGACCCACCACTCGGGAGAACCCTTACCGGAACCCATGCGGGTCTCGGCAGGCTTCTTCGTGAGCGGACGGTCGGGGTAGATGTTGATCCACACCTTTCCACCACGCTTGATGTGACGGGTCATCGCGATACGAGCGGACTCGATCTGACGGTTCGTCACGTAAGCGGGGGTCAGAGCCTGGATGCCGTACTCGCCGAAGGAGACCTTCGTGCCGCCGGTTGCCTGGCCCGAGCGACCCGGGTGGTGCTGCTTGCGGAACTTGACCTTACGGGGGATGAGCATTATGCCGACGCTCCTTCTGCGACAGGTGCCTCGTTGCGCGGGGCACGGCGGCGGTCGCCACCACGGTCGTCACGACGAGCCTTGGGTGCGTTGGCCTGCTCGCGAGCGAGCTCCTTGGCGGTCAGGTCGCCCTTGTAGATCCAGACCTTCACGCCGATGCGGCCGAAGGTGGTCTTCGCCTCGTAGAAGCCGTAGTCGATGTTCGCGCGCAGCGTGTGCAGCGGCACACGACCTTCGCGGTAGAACTCCGAGCGGCTCATCTCGGCGCCGCCGAGGCGGCCGGAGACCTGGATGCGGATGCCCTTGGCGCCGGCGCGCTGAGCGCCCTGCAGACCCTTGCGCATCGCACGACGGAACGCCACGCGAGCAGACAGCTGCTCGGCGATGCCCTGTGCGACGAGCTGAGCGTCAGCCTCGGGGTTCTTGACCTCGAGGATGTTCAGCTGGATCTGCTTGCCCGAGAGCTTCTCGAGGTCGCCGCGGATGCGCTCGGCCTCGGCGCCACGACGACCGATCACGATGCCCGGACGGGCGGTGTGGATGTCGACGCGGACGCGGTCACGGGTGCGCTCGATCTCGATGTTCGAGACACCGGCGCGGTCGAGCTGCGTCTTGAGCAGGTTGCGGATCTTGATGTCCTCGGCGACGTAGTCGGCGTAACGCTGACCCGGCTTCGTCGAGTCAGAGAACCAACGCGAGACGTGGTCCGTCGTGATGCCGAGACGGAAGCCGTACGGGTTTACCTTCTGTCCCATTACTTGCTCGCCTTCTTGTTGCTGTCGCCCGCGGCGGCCGGAGCTGCCTCAGGCGTCGAGAGCACGACCGTGATGTGGCTCGTGCGCTTCTTGATCTGGAAAGCGCGACCCTGTGCACGGGGCTGGAAACGCTTGAGCGTGGTGCCCTCGTCGACGTACGCGTTGGCCACGTACAGGTCCTTCTCGTCGAGGAACTCGCCGTCGCGATCTGCCTTGACCTGCGCGTTGGCCATGGCCGACGCGACAAGCTTGTAGATCGGCTCGCTGGCGCTCTGCTGTGCGAACTTCAGGATCGCCAGAGCCTCCTGGGCCTGCTTGCCCTTGATGAGCGCGACGACACGACGAGCCTTCTGAGGGGTCACGCGGATGTGTCGCACGCGTGCGATCGATTCGACCATTAGCGGCGCCGCCCCTTCTTGTCGTCCTTCTCGTGGCCGCGGAAGGTGCGGGTGGGCGCGAACTCGCCCAGCTTGTGACCGACCATGGTCTCGGACACGAACACAGGGATGTGCTTGCGTCCGTCGTGGACCGCGATCGTGTGACCCAGCATGGCCGGGATGATCATGGACCGACGGGACCAGGTCTTGATGACGTTCTTGGTGCCGGCTTCGTTCTGCACGACCACCTTGCGAAGCAGGTGATCGTCGACGAAGGGGCCCTTCTTAAGACTGCGAGGCATCTTCTCTTACTCCTACTTACGCTTCTTGCCGGCGTTACGACGACGCACGATGTACTTGTCGCTTTCCTTGTTGGCGTGACGGGTACGACCCTCAGCCTGGCCCCACGGGGAGACGGGGTGACGACCACCAGAGGTCTTACCCTCACCACCACCGTGCGGGTGGTCCACCGGGTTCATCGCGACACCACGCACGGTCGGGCGGACGCCCTTCCAGCGCATGCGGCCGGCCTTGCCCCAGTTGATGTTCGACTGCTCGGCGTTGCCGACCTCGCCGATGGTCGCGCGGCAGCGCGCATCGACGTTGCGGATCTCGCCCGAGGGGAGACGCAGCTGGGCGTAGGGGCCGTCCTTGGCGACGAGACGGACGGATGCACCGGCCGAACGTGCCATCTTCGCGCCGCCACCGGGGCGGAGCTCGATCGCGTGGATGACGGTACCCGTGGGGATGTTCTTCAGCGGGAGGTTGTTGCCCGGCTTGATGTCAGCCCCGGCACCCGACTCGACGATGTCGCCCTGCTTCAGCTTCGCCGGAGCGAGGATGTAGCGCTTCTCACCGTCGAAGTAGTGCAGCAGCGCGATGCGCGCGGTGCGGTTGGGGTCGTACTCGATGTGAGCGACCTTGGCGTTGACGCCGTCCTTGTCGTTACGACGGAAGTCGATGACGCGGTACTGGCGCTTGTGGCCACCACCGATGTGACGGGTCGTGATGCGGCCCTGGTTGTTGCGACCACCGGTCTTCGAGAGCGGGCGCAGCAGCGACTTCTCCGGCGTCGATCGAGTGATCTCGGCGAAGTCAGCCACCGACGAGCCGCGACGGCCCGGGGTCGTGGGCTTGTACTTGCGAATAGCCATTATTGTCCTTATCCCCCGGGTCAGCCGATTGCCGTGAAGATGTCGATGGTGCCCGACTTCAGGGTGACGATGGCGCGCTTGGTGTCCTTGCGCTTGCCGGTGCCGAAGCGGGTGCGACGAGCCTTGCCGACGCGGTTGAGGGTGTTGACCCCTGCGACCTTGACGCCGAAGATCTTCTCGATGGCGAGCTTGATCTCGGTCTTCGAAGCGCGCGGGTCGACGAGGAAGGTGTACTTTCCTTCATCGATGAGCCCGTAGCTCTTCTCGGACACGACCGGCTTCAGGATGATGTCGCGCGGGTCCTTGTTCAGGGCCGTCTGGAGAACAGATGCCTGCTCGCTCATGCGGAGACCTCCTGGTTGGCGCCGGACTTGGAGGCGATGAAGCCCTCGAGCGCGGCCTGGGTGAAGACGATGTCGTCGGAGACGAGCACGTCGTATGCGTTGAGCTGGTCGAACGTCAGCACGTGCAGGTTCGACAGGTTGCGGATGCTCTTCAGCGTCACGTCGTCGTTGCGCTCGATCACGACGAGCACGTTCTTCGACGAGACGACGTTGGTGAGGAAGTTCACCGCGGTCTTCGTCGAGGGCGTGCCGTCGATCCCGAAGGACTCGATGGCGTGGATGCGGTCGCCACGGAAGCGGTCGCTGAGCGCGCCCAGCAGGGCGGCCGCGATCATCTTCTTGGGCGTGCGCTGCGAGTAGTCACGCGGCTTCGGCCCGTGGACGATGCCACCACCGGTCATGTGCGGCGCACGGATGGAACCCTGACGGGCGTTACCCGTGCCCTTCTGCTTGAAGGGCTTGCGGCCGGCACCGGAGACCTCGCCACGACGCTTGGTCGAGTGCGTGCCCTGGCGAGCCGCCGCGAGCTGCGCGACGACGACCTGGTGGATGAGCGGGATGTTCGTCTTGGCGTCGAACAGCGCGGCGGGAAGCTCGATGGAGCCTGCCTTCTTGCCGTCTGCCTTGAGGACGTCGAGCGCGAGAGTGGAGTCAGCCATGTTCAGGCACCCTTCACTGCGTTGCGGACATAGACGATGCGGCCACGAGCACCGGGGACAGCGCCCTTGACGAGCAGCAGACCCTTCTCGATGTCGATGGCGTGCACCGTGAGGTTGAGGACGGTCACACGCTCGCCACCCATACGGCCGGCCATGCGCATGCCCTTGAAGACGCGGCTCGGGGTCGACGATGCGCCGATCGAGCCGGGCTTGCGGTGGTTGCGGTGCGAACCGTGCGAAGCCGAGACGCCCTTGAAGTTGTGACGCTTCATGACACCGGCGAAGCCCTTGCCCTTGCTCGTGCCGACGACGTCGACGAGCTGGCCGGCTTCGAAGGTGCCGTCGACCGTGAGCTCCTGGCCCAGGCTGTAGTCGCCGGCGTCCGCGGTGCGGATCTCGGTGACGTGACGACGCGGCGTGACGCCGGCTGCCTCGAAGTGGGCCGTGAGGGGCTTGTTCACCTTGCGCGGGTCGATCTGGCCGTACGCGATCTGCACGGCGTTGTAGCCGTCCTTCTCGGGCGTACGGATCTGCGTGACCACGTTCGAGGCGAGCTCGATGACGGTGACGGGAACGAGCTTGCCGCTCTCGTTCCAGACCTGGGTCATGCCGAGCTTCGTGCCCAGCATGCCCTTGGAAATCTTGGAGTTGATGTCAACCATGTCCGACCTCAGAGCTTGATCTCGATGTTGACATCGGCAGGCAGGTCGAGACGCATCAGCGAGTCGACGGCCTTGGGCGTCGGGTCGACGATGTCGATCAGACGCTTGTGGGTGCGCATCTCGAAGTGCTCGCGGCTGTCCTTGTACTTGTGCGGCGACCGGATGACGCACACGACGTTCTTCTCGGTCGGAAGGGGCACGGGTCCGACGACGGTCGCACCCGCACGGGTCACGGTGTCGACGATCTTGCGTGCGGACGTGTCGATGACCTCGTGGTCATACGACTTCAGGCGAATGCGGATCTTCTGTCCCGCCATTGTCTGCTCTCTCTCTTTAGGCGTCATACCGTCCGGGACCGGGTGGCCCTGGGGCATTGGACGCACGTCGGCGCTGTTCGCGCCTCGGCACGAGAACGGCTCTCACGAGTCGATCTGCTGCACCACTGTTCTTCTGTCAGCCGGACGCCGCGAGGCGACCGGATGCCCGACCTCCGCCGCGCACGGCGAACCCTTCGGTGAGAAGGGTGTCGGGGTGTGTGTTCTGCTACCCGCGGCCTAGAACCCTGCAGCCCCCATGAGGAACCGCCGTCTATGCACTGCCCTGGCAGTGATCCGGCGCACGCACAGCGGCGACGGAATATCGAACCTGTCTATTCTGCCACGGCTGATTTCACTTCTGCAAACCCGGGCGTGTCGCGCCTCTCAGCGAGGCGGTGACCGACGTCGAAATCCGGCTCAGAAGGAAGGAGATAGCGGGGCGAGGCATCCCCATGCCTCGCCCCGCTTGGGGAGGGCGTTCAGTGCGAGGGGGCACACCGAACGCGAGTAGCCCGGCGTGAAGGGACGCCGAACTCCTCGTTCGAGGGCGCGGCGGAAGACCCGCCGCGCAGGCAGGGTGACGCTCAGGCGCACAGAGTGCGCGCGTCGCACGATGATCCCCAAGATCGCTTATCCCCAGTTTCAACGCGGAAAGCCCGCGTGCTTCGGGAAACCGAACCCCTTCGGCTTCCCCGACCGCAAGATCCCCAGGCGGTCGAGACGATCCTACTCGATACATCTGCGAATCCGCCACATCTGACGACCACTAGATCGAACGGGGGCGTGCCTCTGCATACGAAAGCGGCGATCCACCCGGTGGTGGATCGCCGCTCGAAGAGTGCGGGGCTGCTACTCGTTGCCGACGGCCTTGTCCGCGCTGTCCCGGATCTCGTCGATCTTGTCTGCTGCACCCGGGGCGATCTTCTTCGCGAAGTCCGCGACGCCATCGAGGACCTTGTCACTGATGTCCTCGGCCTGGTCGCTCTTGACGGCCTCGGCGATCTTGTCCTTGTTCTGCTCGTAGAGGTCCTTGCCCTTGTTCACCGCGTCATCGATACCCATGTGAATCCCCTTCTCAGGTGTGCGTCGACGGAGAGGCCGACGAGATCATTGTGCACGTCTTGGCGCGGAGAGGAAACTCCCGACACGACACAAAGCACAGAGGGGCCGGACCCGAAGGTCCGACCCCTCTGCGAGGAAGCAGGTGCTTACTTGACGATCTTCGTGACCGTACCGGCGCCCACGGTGCGTCCACCCTCACGGATGGCGAAGCCGAGGCCCTCCTCCATGGCGATCGGCTGGATCAGCTCGACCGTCATGTCGGTGGTGTCGCCGGGCATGACCATCTCGGTGCCCTCGGGCAGCGAGATGACGCCGGTGACGTCGGTGGTGCGGAAGTAGAACTGCGGGCGGTAGTTCGTGTAGAAGGGGTTGTGACGCCCACCCTCGTCCTTGGACAGGATGTACGCGGTGCCCTCGAAGTCGGTGTGCGGCGTGACCGAACCCGGCTTGACGATGACCTGACCGCGCTCGACGTCCTCACGCTTCGTGCCACGGAGCAGGAGACCACAGTTCTCGCCGGCCCAGGCCTCGTCGAGCTGCTTGTGGAACATCTCGATACCCGTGACCGTGGTCTTGACGGTCGGACGGAGTCCGACGATCTCGACCTCGGAGTTGATGGCCAGCGTGCCACGCTCGGCGCGACCCGTGACGACGGTTCCACGACCGGTGATCGTGAAGACGTCCTCGACGGGCATCAGGAACGGCTTGTCACGGTCACGCTCCGGGTCCGGAACGCTGTCGTCGACAGCCTGCATGAGGTCCAGGATCGCCTGGGTCCACTTCTCGTCGCCCTCGAGAGCCTTGAGAGCCGAGACGCGGACGACAGGAGCGTCCTCGTCGAAGCCCTGGGCTGCGAGCAGCTCGCGGACCTCGAGCTCGACGAGCTCCAGGATCTCCTCGTCGTCGACCATGTCCGACTTGTTCAGCGCGACCAGCAGGTACGGCACGCCGACCTGCTTGGCGAGCAGCACGTGCTCACGCGTCTGAGCCATCGGGCCGTCGGTGGCGGCGACCACGAGGATCGCGCCGTCCATCTGAGCAGCACCGGTGATCATGTTCTTGACGTAGTCGGCGTGGCCGGGAGCGTCGACGTGAGCGTAGTGGCGCTTGGGGGTCTCGTACTCGATGTGCGAGATGTTGATGGTGATTCCACGCTGGCGCTCTTCCGGCGCCGAGTCGATGGAAGCGAAGTCACGCTGCACGTTGGTGTCGGACGGGAACTTGTCAGCAAGCACCTTCGAGATCGCTGCGGAGAGCGTGGTCTTGCCGTGGTCGACGTGACCGATCGTTCCGATGTTGACGTGCGGCTTGGTCCGCTCGAACTTGGCCTTAGCCACTGGGTCCTCCTCAGGACGTCGTTGTAAAGGTGACCGGGCACTGGTTTGCGACCGGTTCTCTACGGGTTAGGTTCTCAGTTTAGTAGAGAGGGAATGTGAAGTTGTAGGTGACCTGGGAACCCCGCGGCGCTTCGCGGTGCTCGGCGCCGCGGGGAGCCCAGAAGAGCGATTACTCGCCCTTGGTCTTCTGGACGATCTCGTCGGCCACTGCGCGGGGAACCTCAGCGTAGCTGTGGAACTCCATCGAGTAGACGGCACGGCCCGAGGTCTTCGAGCGCAGGTCGCCGATGTAGCCGAACATCTCGGACAGCGGGACCTGAGCGCGGACGACCTTGACGCCTGCGGCGTCTTCCATCGACTGGATCTGGCCACGACGCGAGTTCAGGTCGCCGATGACGTCGCCCATGTACTCCTCAGGAGTACGGACCTCGACGGCCATCAGCGGCTCGAGCAGCACGGGGTTGGCACGGCGAGCGGCCTCCTTGAAGCCCATGGAGCCCGCGATCTTGAACGCCATCTCCGAAGAGTCGACGTCGTGCGCCGCACCATCGACGATGGTCGCCTTGACGCCGACCATCGGGTAGCCCGCGAGCACACCGACGTTCATCGCGTCCTGGAAACCGGCGTCGATCGAACCGATGTACTCACGAGGGATGCGACCACCGGTGACGGCGTTCACGAACTCGTAGGTCTTCTCGGAGTCCAGGTCCATCGGCTCGATGGTGAACTGGATCTTCGCGAACTGGCCGGAGCCACCGGTCTGCTTCTTGTGCGTGTAGTCGTGCTTCTCGACGGCCTTCTTCAGGGTCTCGCGGTACGCGACCTGCGGCTTGCCGACGTTGGCCTCGACGTTGAACTCGCGCTTCATGCGGTCCACGAGGATGTCGAGGTGAAGCTCGCCCATGCCCTTGATGGTCGTCTGACCGGTCTCGGGGTTGAGCTCCGTGCGGAAGGTCGGGTCCTCCTCAGCGAGCTTCTGGATGGCGACGCCCAGCTTCTCCTGGTCGGCCTTGGTCTTCGGCTCGATCGCGACCTCGATGACGGGCTCGGGGAACGTCATCGACTCGAGGACGACCGGAGCTGCCGGGTCGGTCAGGGTGTCACCGGTGGTGGTGTCCTTCAGACCGATGACCGCGTAGATGTTACCCGCGGTGACCGAGGGGACCGGGATCTCCTTGTTGGCGTGCATCTGGAAGATCTTCCCGATGCGCTCCTTCTTGTTCTTGGTCGAGTTGATGACCGCAGAACCGGACTCGAGGTGACCCGAGTAGACGCGCACATAGGTGAGGCGACCGAAGAACGGGTGCACGGCGACCTTGAACGCGAGGGCTGCGAACGGGTCATTGGCGTCGGGGTGACGCTCGATGATCGTGTCGTAGTCCTTCGGGTCGTGTGCCTCGATCGAGCCCACGTCGAGCGGGTTCGGGAGGTAGTCGACGACCGCGTCGAGCATCGGCTGGACGCCGCGGTTCTTGAACGCGGAGCCGCAGAGCACCGGGTAGATCTCGGAAGCGACGGTCAGCTTGCGGATCGCGCCCTTGATCTCGGCGACCGTGAGCTCCTCGCCACCGAAGAACTTCTCGAGCAGCGCGTCGTCGGTCTCGGCGACGGTCTCGAGGAGCTGCTGACGGTACTCCGCCGCCTTCTCCTTGAGGTTCTCCGGGATCTCCTGGATCTCGTAGGAGGCGCCCATCGTGACGTCACCCTTGGAGTCTCCGGCCCACACCAGCGCACGCATCTCGACCAGGTCGACGACGCCGATGAAGTCGCTCTCCGCGCCGATCGGCAGCTGGATCACGAGGGGCTTGGCACCCAGGCGGTTGATGATGGTGTCGACGGTGAAGTAGAAGTCCGCGCCGAGCTTGTCCATCTTGTTGACGAAGCAGATGCGGGGGACGTTGTACTTGTCGGCCTGACGCCAGACCGTCTCGGACTGGGGCTCGACGCCCTCCTTGCCGTCGAACACGGCGACGGCACCATCGAGGACGCGGAGCGAACGCTCCACCTCGACCGTGAAGTCCACGTGGCCGGGGGTGTCGATGATGTTGATCTGGTTCTTGTTCCAGTAGCAGGTCACGGCGGCAGACGTGATCGTGATGCCGCGCTCCTTCTCCTGCTCCATCCAGTCGGTGGTCGACGCGCCATCGTGCGTCTCGCCGAGCTTGTGGTTGACGCCCGTGTAGAACAGGATGCGCTCGGTCGTCGTGGTCTTGCCGGCATCGATGTGCGCCATGATGCCGATGTTGCGGACCTTGCTCAGGTCCGTGAGCACGTCTTGTGCCACAGGAGTGTCCTTATCTTTTGGAGCAGTCGTACTGCGAAGAGGGGGTGCCCGCCCTTCGGCGAGTGGCCGAAGGGCGGGCGAAGCTGGTTACCAGCGGTAGTGAGCGAACGCGCGGTTCGACTCGGCCATCTTGTGCGTGTCCTCGCGGCGCTTGACCGCGGCACCCAGGCCGTTCGACGCGTCGAGGATCTCGTTCTGCAGACGCTCGGTCATCGTCTTCTCACGACGGCCCTTCGCGTAGCTCACGAGCCAGCGCAGAGCGAGCGTGTTGGCGCGGTGAGGCTTGACCTCGACCGGCACCTGGTAGGTCGAGCCACCGACGCGGCGGCTGCGGACCTCGAGGGTCGGGCGCACGTTGTCGAGCGCCTTCTTGAGCGTGGCGACGGCGTCCTGACCGTTCTTCGCCTCGACGCCGCGGAGGGCGCCGTAGACGATCGACTCGGCCAGCGACTTCTTGCCGTCGACGAGGATCTTGTTCACCAGCGAGGTGACGATCGGTGCGCCGTATACCGGGTCGTTGACGACGGGGCGCTTGGGGGCTGGTCCCTTACGAGGCATCTAACTCAACCCTTCTTCGCGCCGTAGCGGGAACGAGCCTGCTTACGGTTCTTGACTGCCTGGGTGTCCAGGGCGCCACGGACGATCTTGTAACGCACACCGGGGAGGTCCTTGACACGACCGCCACGGACGAGCACCAGCGAGTGCTCCTGGAGGTTGTGACCCTCGCCGGGGATGTACGCGGTGACCTCGGTGCCGTTGCGGAGCTTCACACGAGCGACCTTGCGCATCGCCGAGTTCGGCTTCTTGGGGGTGGTGGTGTAGACGCGGGTGCAGACCCCGGCCTGCTGCGGGTTCGACTTGAGCGCCGGCGCCTTGGTCTTGGTGACCTTGGGCGAGCGACCCTTGCGAACCAACTGCTGAATGGTTGGCACGTTCTCTCCTCATAGTGCTGCACGGTGACAGCGTGATGGGTTTCACATCATGACCCACCGGCACGCCGGAATCGACGCGCTTTTGGTGTGGTGGGTATGCCGTGGGGGCGGACCGGCATGGTGCCGACGCCCAGTGCGCACGTCAAGACGTGCACACACCTTGTCAAGTGTAATGCCGCGTAACGTGGTGGTCAAATGAACGCAAGTCCGGTGTGACGGCGGAGCGGCGCTCGGAGCATCACGGCAGGTCGGGGTCGAACGGCGAATCCAGCGACTCCGTCAGCTCGGCGAGCAGTGCCTCGATCTGCGGCTCCACGTGCTGGGAGATGGCCGCCTGGATGTAGATCCGGTGGCGAAGCAGGATGCCGCAGATCTCCCGCCCGACCATATTGGCGTACTCGTCGGCGAGGGCGACCTCCTGCCGGAGGGCGATCTTGGCTTCCTCGGTCAGAGGTGGCAACGCCGGCAGCTCCGCGGCGGAGTCATCGGCGAGCCCGGCGATGGTGAAGAGGAACGGCGCGCCGGGAACCGGCTCGGGGTCGAGCGGGAGGCCGTCGAATTCCGGATCGAGGTCTTCGGCAGGGCGGTAGCTGCGGGCGCGGTTCCGGGCGGCCTGCTGATCGAGCTCGCGCTGCAGCATGGGGAGATTCCGTGCCGTGTAGTCCGCGACGGCGTGATCGACGATGGTCTTGATGCGCGTCGAGAGTCCGTGCTGCACACCGTGCGGGGTGTTCGCACCGATTCCCGCCGCCGAGAGGATCGGCGATCCCAGACAGCGGCGGCATGGCGCGACGCGACCGCGGTGGGTCGCCGGCTCCCAGCGCGGCACCCAGCGCAACCAGGCCTCGACGGCCTGGTCCACCTGCGTCTCCAATGAGCGCTCCACCCCACCAGCGTACGGCGCGCCGCCCGTCGTGACCGCGATTTCGCGCATCGCGGCGGGGCGGCCGCGTCACTCCTCGTCTTCTTCGCGCTCCCAGGGCCAGCGCGGATGCGCGGCACGAGTGCGACGGAGGGCGATGCCACCCCAGCCGGCTATCAGCCCCGCGACCACCAGCACCGCACTCGCACCACCGCGGACCAGATCCCCCGCCACCGCAGTCGCGATCACGAAGTCGGACGAGCCGAGGACGACCGTGATCCACACCGCCGCGAGATGAGCCAGAGCTGCGAGGAGAGCGATCGCGATCGTCGCCACGAAGGAGGGATGGCCACGACGGAGCGTCGACCACAGCATGAGCGCGAAGACCGCGACCGCCGCCAGCATCCCGACGGCGCCCGGTGCCTGCCCCAACCCTCGCACCGCGATGATGTCGGTATCGGTGGCCACACTCAGGGCCCCCAGGCCGAACACCGCGAGCGCGAAGAAGCCGATCGTCGCGAGCACCACGGCCAGGACAGCCGAAACCCCCGCGGACTCGGGCCCGCGGGGGTTCGGCGTGGTGGAGTTCGTGATTACCTCGACAGCGTCGGACCGGCTTCGAGGGTGCGCTCGTACTCGCGCTGCGCCTCGGCGTTCAGTTCAGTCTTGCGAGCGCCGCTGCGCGACACCCATGCGCCGAACCAGATGGTCAGTTCGCGCGCGAACACGAATGCGGCGATGGCGAGCGGGGCGAGCAGCTGCTCGCCGACGAGGTCGAGGCCCTGAGACGACGTGAGCTTCCAGAACGGCGCCTCGAACAGCTGTCCGAGGATGTGGCCCGCATAGGCGATGACGCCGACGATGATGCCGAAGACCACCCAGAGGCCCCAGCGGCCGCGGTTGATGATCGCGCCGAGCAGCCAGAAGCCGAGGAAGAAGACGACGACCGGCGTCCAGTAGCCCCAGGTCATCAGCGGTGCCAGCGCGGCCTCACCGATGTTCTCGCCGTTCACCTCGCCGGCGATCGCGCCGAGACCCAGCGCCGTGCCGAGGTACAGCACGGCGAAAACGAGGGTCGCGAGTAGGCCGATGAGGCCGGCGGTGCCGCGGTTGCCGCGGTCACGGGGCGGCTCGGGAGCCTGCACGAAGATGGGTTGAGGCTGCGCTGCCGCGGCGACACCCGTCGCACCGATCAGCGGCTCCGACGGCACGATGCGTGTCTCGGTGTCGTCACCGTACTGGGCGTAGGCGGCCCCGGCCAGGCCGGACTGCTCGTGCCCGAACGGCACGGGCTCGCCCACGATCGGCTCCGGGTAGAAGGATTCGGTCTCCGCGTCGGCCTCCGCCCGGACGTCGCGCGCGGTCTCGCGCGACTCGACGATGGGTGCCGGAGTGACGGCGGGAGGCGGGGACGCGAACGTTCCGGGGTGGTCGCGCTCCGCGGCTTCGAACGCGGCGAGATCGGGGTCGACGATCTTCTCGTCGACGGCGTCTGCCGGTTTGTGGTCCGGCGCATCGGCGGAACCGGGGACATCCGCACCCGCCGCGGCGGCGGCGTCGAGACCGGCGTTCGCGCTGCCGACGACGTCGTCGACGTCAGTCGGCTTCTCGGGCTGGGGAGCGTCGGGGTCACTCATGGGGTGCGCCTCTCATCGGATATGTGCATTGTGAGGGTACCGCCGGGCCGACGACCGTCGACGCAGGCGTGCCGACGTGTCGGGATACACGCGTCGGCGTCCCCTCGCGAGCCGTCAGGGAAGGGCGTTGCGGAGCGCGGTTCCCGCGAACTCCGCGAGAGTCGGAAGGATCGGGAGGGACAGCCAGACGAGCGCCCCGATGATTCCGGCGCACACGATGCCGGCGAACCAGCTCATCGCCAGATTGCGCCCCGCCACCCGTGCCATGTCTCCACGGTATGGCCCGACCGGGATACTGGCCGGGCGCAACGCCGAGCATGCACGCGGCGTGGCGGGGCGTGACTCAGCGAGCGACGCGCCCCCGGAGCCGCCAGAGCAGCCAGAGACCCGACGCCGGGATGAGGAGGAACCCGAGGAGAAGGAGGACGTGCCAGGCACTGAAGCCGGGCAGCAGCGGGTTGTTCACGACCTCATCGGCAGGGGTGCCGGTGCCGGACGAGCTGCCGGTCGAGCTGAACTCCACGAAGCTCATGAACTGCACCAGGAACAACGAGACCGCGCCGAAGACGAACGGCACGATGATCGCGACGACCTTCTCCCACGTCTTCCAGAGGGTGCTGATGCTGACGAGTACCGCGCCGACGAACCAGCCGAGCACCGGGACGAGGAAACCGCCGAAGCTCAGCGTCAGCGCGGCAGCGATCGCGAAACCGCGCGTCGAGGTCGCCGGCGGTCGGGGCGCGGGCGGGGCCGCGACCGGCGCAGCGACCACGATCGCGGGATTCGCCGGCACCTCGTCCTGCGCCTCCCTCGCGATGGCCACCGGATCACCGAGCCGAGCGATCCGCGCGGCGGTATCCGCGGCGTCGAGGTCCTGCAGCTCTTCGACGATGCCGCCACGGATGTCCGACGCGACGCCGTGCGGGAGCCCGCGCATCGCCTCGTCGAGCCGGGCGAGATACTCCTCGCGCAGTGTGTCTGCTGTCGTCTCTGTCATGGTCGTCCCTCTCCGACGATGCCCGTCACGACACGGGCGAACGGGGTCCACTGCACTCGGAAGCGCTCGAGCTGCTCGGTACCCGACTCGGTGAGCCGGTAGTACTTGCGCACGGGCCCGCTCTCCGACGGCAGGTCGAACGTGCTGACCCAGCCGTTGTCCCGCAGCCGTCCCAGCAGCGGGTAGAGCGTGCCGATGCTGGCGATCAGTCCGGCGCCGGTGAGTGCATCGGCCAGCTGCCAGCCGTACATCGGCTCACGCGCGAGGAGTCCGAGCACGCAGTACTCGACCACCCCTTTGCGCATCTGCGATCCGACATCAGCTGTCATGCATGACAAGCTACCATGCCATGCACGCTACCGGCGACGCCGGCCCCCGCGGGTGAACCCCACCGAGGGTCAGCCCTTCGTCGCCCCCGCGGTGAGACCGCCGACGATGTACTTCTGCAGGAAGAGGAACAGGATCATCACCGGGATGGCGGCCATCACCGCGCCGGCCGAGAATGCCGACCAGTCCGCGTAGCGCGGATTCGCCACGAGCTTGGTGAGTCCGACGACGAGCGTCTGCTGCTCCACGTCGACGAGCATCACGCTCGCGATCACGTACTCGTTGACCGTGCCGATGAAGGAGAGGAGTCCGACGACGGCGAGGATGGGCGCGACCAGGCGCAGGATGATGGTGAAGAAGATGCGCGCGTGACCGGCGCCGTCGATGCGGGCGGCCTCGTCGATCTCCTTCGGGATGGTGTTGAAGAACCCGTACATCAAGTACGTGTTCACGCCGAGCGCTCCCCCGAGGTACACCAGGATCAGGCCGGTGTGGGTGTTCAGCCCGATGGCGGGGAACCAGTCCCCCAGGGTCGACATGAGCAGGAAGATCGCGACCACGGCGAGCAGCTGCGGGAACATCTGCACGACCACGATCGTGACGAGCCCGACACGGCGCCCGGCGAAGCGCATGCGCGAGAACGCATATGCCGCGCAGGCGCCGATGAAGACCGTGACCGCCCCGGTCACGACGGCGATCAGCAGAGTGTTGAGGAACCACGTGCCGTACGGGTTCTGCGGGTCGCTCAGGATGCGCACGTAGCTGTCGATCCCGATCGCGGAGAACAGCTGGTTCGATCCGGTCAGCGTCCCCTTCGGATTCAGCGACGCCGACACGACGTACAGAAGGGGGAACAGGGCGAAGGCGCTCACGACGATCGCGACGAGGTGTCGCCATCCGGTATCGGCGAACCAGGCGCCGAAGCTGCGGCGACGCGGGCCGGGTGTGCGCTCATCGGTCTTCGAGGCGGTGGTGGCGGCGGTGGCGGCGGCAGGGCTGGCGGTGCTCATGTCAGTTCAGCTCCTCGAGGGCCTTGGTCTTGCGGAAGCTGATGATCGAGATCGTCGCGACCACGATGAAGATCAGGATGGTGAATGCCGAAGCCAGTCCGTAGTCGCGGGTCTGCCCGGTGAACGCCACCTTGTAGACCATCGAGATCAGGATGTCGGTGTGCCCGACCGGGATCGACACGTCGCTGAAGCGGGGTCCGCCCTTGGTGAGCATGTAGATCAGGTTGAAGTTGTTGAAGTTGAACGCGAAGGACGAGATCAGCAGTGGCGCGACCGTGACGAGCAGCAGCGGCAGTTTGATGCGGCGGAAGACCTGCCACGGGTTCGCGCCGTCCATGACGGCGGCCTCGTTCACGTCCTCCGGGATGCCCTGAAGGGCGCCCATGCAGACGAGGAACATGTAGGGGAATCCGAGCCACAGGTTCACCAGCAGCACCGACACCTTGGCCAGCGTCGGATCCGTGAGCCACGGGATGTCCGCTCCCCCGAAGATGACCTGATTGATGAAGCCGAAGCTCTCGTTCATCATGCCGGCCCAGACGAGCGCCGACAGGAACGCAGGGAACGCGTACGGGAGGATCAGGATGATCCGGTACCCGTTGCGGAACCGCATCCGGGTGTTGTTGAAGACCAGCGCGAGCAGGAGCCCGAGGAAGAACGTCGTGGCGACCGAGATCAACGCGAACGCGAAGGTCCACAGCGTCACGGCGATGAGCGGTCCGCGGATCGAGGAGTCGGTGACCGCGCGCACGAAGTTGTCGAAGCCGACGGTGGTCTGCCACCCCGGGAGCAGCTGCTCGCCGTCATCGGCGGTGAAGGCTCCCTCGCCGGTGTCGGAGTAGACCGTGCCGGTGGTGGTGTCGGTGATGGTGTCGGCGGCCGCGTCGTACTCGAGCGTCGAGACGTACAGATACCCCTTCTGGCCGTCCGGAGCCCGCAGGGCGCCGTCATTGGGGTCATCGCTGAAGGGAACCGACAGCTTCTCGAGCTCTTCGGAGAGCGTGAACACGGTGGCCAGCTGGAGCGTCGTCCAGCCGTCGACCGCGACGGCCTGTCCGCCCTCGAACTGCGCGTCCACCTCTTCGAGCGGCTGCTCGGCCGTGCCGAGAAGCGCGTCGCCGGAGTCCGGGTCGGTGACCAGGAGACCATAGGTGCCGAACTGTTCGACGACCGTGACCGGATAGGTGGGAGAGTCCTCGACCCGCTCCTGCGCCGACGCGAGGAGCGAGGAGATGGCCTGGTCTTTCGTGCCGTTGTGCCCGGTGCCGTAGTTCGTGAAACCGATGTAGCCGGTGTAGAGCAGGGTGAACACCTGGAACAGGATCAGGAAGATGATGCCCGGCGTGAGGTACTTCGCCGCGATGCGCTTGCGGGAGAAGTAGATGTAGTTGACGAAGACGGCCACTACGACGACGATGCCGAGGATCAGCCACTCCTGGTGGGCGAAGAGCACGAACGCCGCGTACAGCGCGATCGCGTCGACGACGGCCAGCAGGAGGATCTTCAGCAGCATCCAGCCGATCGGGCCGGACGCGGCCTCGGCGATCTTCGCGGCCTGTCGCTGGCGTCGGGTCGGAGGAGCAGTGCGCTCGTCGATGTCTGTCATGTCGTCCTCGTCATGATCCTGCCGGGGCGGACCGGAGCGTCCACCCTGGCAGGGCCAGTGGGTGCTGTTACTTGATCGCGGCGGTCACGTCGTCGACGAGCTTCTGCCACGTCGTCTTCGGGTCCGCGCCGTTGATGATCGCGGCCTCGGCCACGCCCCAGAACTCCCACACCGCGCCCATGGCCGGGATGGCCGGCATCGGCACGGCGTCTTCGCCGACGGCCTGGAAGCCGGCGATGATCGGGTCGGACGCCGCGGTGTCGGCGGCTGCGGTGAGCGCCGGCAGGATGTTGCCGGCCTTGAACAGCTCGAGCTGCACGTCTTCGGTGCCGATGTAGTTGACGAGGAAGTCGTTCGCGGCGACCTTGTTCTTCGACTCGGAACTGACGAAGAAGCCCTTCACGCCGGCGAACGGCGAAGCGGTCTCACCGGTCGGGCTCGGGATCGGGTCGATCGCGACGTTGATGCCGGCGTCGGTTGCGGCGCCCACGTTCCACGGACCGGTCAGCCAGAAGGCTGCCGTGCCGTCGAGGAACTGCTGCTTGGCGATCTCACCGTCGACGTCGGTGTTCAGCACGCCTGCGGCGCCCTGCACACCCAGCCAGTCGGCGAACGCGAAGCCGCCCGCACTGCCGAGCTGCAGGTCGGTGGGGTCATAGCTCCCCGAGTCGTCGGTGCCGAAGACCGGAGCACCGAACGCGGTCTGGAACGGGTACAGGTGGTACGGGTTGCCCTCGGTGCCCTGCTCGACGACGAAGGTGCCCTTCGAGACCATGTCGTCGAAGCTGGTCGCGGCGGCCGGGACGAGGTCGGCGTTGCGCAGCACGGCGATGTTCTCGACCGCGTACGGAAGCATGTAGACGGTGCCCTCGTACGTTGCGGCCTGCAGCGCGACCGGAAGGTAGTCCTCGGAGCTGTCGCCGAGCTCGATCGGCGCGACGACGCCGTTGGTCGAGAGCTCGCCCAGCCAGTCGTGCGCACCCATGACGACATCGGGGCCCTTGCCGGTCGGCACCTGCTGGATGAAGTCGTCCTTCATGTCGTCGACCGACTTGCCGACGAGCTCGACCTTGACGCCGGTCTTGTCCTCGTAGGAGTCCGCCGCGGTCTGCAGCGCGTCCACGCGCTCGGCGTCGACCCAGACGACCAGCTTGCCGCTGCCTTTGGAGTCGGAGGTGTCGTCGCCGCTGGTCCCTGCGGAGCAGCCGGCAAGCGTCAGAGTCGAAACGATGGCGATCGCGCCTGCGGCGGCGATGCCCCTCTTGTTCACCTTCATTGGTGTGTGCCTCTCTCGGTGCTGGTGGCCTGCACAGACTGCAAGCGCTTACAGTATGCATCGAACGCGGTGGCTTTTGCAACGACAGCGAGCGTCGATACCAAGCCGTGACCGGGCTGAATGGAGGCAAGCATTGTGAAAACGCTTCCATGGGACGCGAGACGGAGCGCTCGTAGACTGGAGGCATGACGGATCGTTCCCTTCGCGTCGCGCGGACAGCGGCGGGTCTCCTCCTGACGCTGTCGGCGATCGCCCTGAGCGGCTGCACCGCGTTCGCCACGAACTACGCCGTGCTGGATCGAGACGCGGAGGCTGCGGACAGCGTGCCGGACGGGGTGGTCGAGCAGGACTCGGGCGACGTCGCTGACCTCTCGTCGGCGCGCTTGGTCGGCGAGCACTCCGGCAGCTCGATCTGGCTGTTGCGGGGCGTCGAGCCGTCGACGGTCTGCGTACTCGCCTACCGCGACGAGGACGAGTGGGGCATGGGCTGCGGCGGGGAGCGGGGCCCGGTGGAGATGAGCGGACCGGCTGGCCACTTCACGACGGTGCCGGACGACTACCCCACTCCGGACGGAGCCACCAGGATCTCCGACAATGTCTACGCGCTCAGCCCCTGAGTAGGATGAAACCATGGCTGACAGCTCATTTGACATCGTCTCGAAGGTGGATCACCAGGAGGCGGAGAACGCCCTGAACCAGGCCCGCAAGGAGATCGAGCAGCGCTACGACTTCAAGGGCACCGGTGCGTCGATCGCCTGGAGCGGCGAGAGCATCCTCATCATCGCGAACACCGAGGAGCGGGCGAAGGCCGTGCTCGACGTGTTCCAGTCCAAGCTCATCAAGCGCGGCATCTCGCTGAAGAGCCTCGAGTCGGGCGACCCGTTCGCCAGCGGCAAGGAGTTCCGCATCGTCTCGACGCTCAAGGACGGCATCTCCTCGGAGAACGCGAAGAAGATCAACAAGATCATCCGCGACGAGGGCCCCAAGGGCGTCAAGAGCCAGATCCAGGGCGACGAACTGCGCGTGCAGTCGAAGAGCCGCGACGACCTGCAGTCGGTCATCGCGCTGCTGAAGGGCGCCGACCTCGATCTCGACCTGCAGTTCATCAACTACCGCTAGGCGAACCTCCCGCCTGTACGACGAAAGGCCTCATTCGGCGAAAGACCGAGTGGGGCCTTTCGTCTGCCCGCGGGCGCGACTTCGGTCTTCCGGAGCCGCGCAGTAGGATCGCATACCGGAATACCGGCCCGAGTGGCCAAGACTGGAGAGGTCGCCGACAGCCGTGTGCCCCCACACGCGTCGACAGGCGTAGATCGTGTTGGAAACCGATGCGACCTCATGATGCGGTGGCCCACCCGGGGCGAATCATGGGGATGCTCGGGAAATGAAGGGCAACTGGGGGCAGGTCCATGAGCATTATCGGATCGACGAGTGTCGGCGAGAGCAAGCAGCTTCTGGCCGAAGAGGTGTTCCACCACCTCGGCAGACAGATCATCGAGGGCACGATCGAAGCCGGCGAACGCATCCGCGACGTCGACGTGGCCGAAGAGCTGCACGTGTCACGAACTCCCGTTCGCGAAGCACTTCAGCGTCTGGAGCGGCTGGGGATGGTGACGATGTATCCGAGCCGGTACACGGAGGTGACCGAGGTGACGTCGGAGACGATCGCGCAGTCGCTCGAGTTCGCCGGGTACCAGGCGGCGATAGCCGCCCGGTTGGCCGTGCCGCGCATCAGCGACGCGCAGCGCGATCACGTCGTGCGCCTCGTGGCCGCGATGCACGCGTCCCTCGAACACCCCGAGACGACCTCGGACGCGCGATGGGCGGTGTTCTCGTATCTCGGAGATCGGAGCGGGAACGCGCAGCACCGAACACTGATGGAGGACGCGAGCATGGTTCTGTTCCGCAACCTCCGCGACTGGGTGGTCCCCGTGACGGACCGCGCTCGGATGCGCGACGTGTACATCGCCTTCGCGGGCGCCGTCCGCGACGGCGACGGCGATGAGGCGGAGCGCCTCGTCCGGACGATGTACTACCTGTGACGCGAGATCAGATCGCCGCGCACCAGCCCGTGACCCAACGCTCGAGGCGTCGGTAGGCGTCCTCGCGCGCATCGTGGCGCGAGAGGAAGACGTCGTGCAGCGCACCGTCGATGCGCTCCACCGTCACACTCGCCCCGAGCCGCAGCGCCGCGCGCGCGATGTCGTCGACGACGAGCACGGAGTCTGCGCTGGTGAGCTCCTCCGACCACCGCGTCGGGGGCACGAACCGCGCCGAGAGCAACACGCACACCGGAGCCGTGATCCCCAGTCCTGCGGCCACGGCCTTGTGCCCGGAGAGGATCGCGTGCAACCAGCCCGCGTACACCGCCATGGTCTGCGCGGGGCGCCAGAGCGGATTCACCTCCATCGGATCATCCGGGTCGGCGACCTCCAGCTGAGCACGGGTGTAGAAGCCCAGGTCGACCTGCGGCGCCGCCTCCATGGGCCGGATGCGAGCCTGCAGCTCCACCATGGGCGCGATCGCCGCCCGCGCCGGCGCGAACTGGAACTCCAGCCACGGGCTGTTCAGGATCACCGCATCCGCCGCACCAGGATGACGAGACGCCCAGAGGCTCAGGACGAGCCCGCCGGTCGAGTGTCCGAGCAGCACCAGACGCCGGGACGACTCGATTCCGCCCTGCCCCCGTCCCATCGCTTCCAGCGCCGCCCCGATGTCCTCGTCGTAGGTGGCGAGGTCGGCGACGTAGCCGGGCGTCTGTCCGTCGCGGAGGCTGCGACCGTACTTGCGGAGATCGAGCGCGAAGAAGCGGGCACCCCGCGAGGTCCAGAAACGCGCGAGCCGTTTCTGGAAGAAGTAGTCCGACCAACCGTGCACGTAGAGCACGTCGACGCCGTCGAGCAACGGCCACCGTCCACGGATGCGGTTCCAGAGGTCCGGCTCGGCCGGGAGCGCGCGCACCAGGGTGGCCACCACCGGACCCTGCTCATCGGTGCCGAGGTCGAGGGTCAGCTGCTGGAACTCATCGCCGAGCACATCCCGGATCCATTCGGTCATGCATTCCTCCCCCGTCGTCGCCAGGCTAGCCGACGAGACCGGGGACGGCGGAGGCGAACCTCCTATTCGCCCCGGGAGACGCGCACCATCTCGTCGCGCGGCACGACCTTGACGCGGGCGCGCTCCTCGGGAGCACCAAGAGAGATCTCGTGCTCGTCGAGACGGTGCCACCCCTCGAGATCGGTCCAGCGCACGCCGCGCTCGCGCAGCAGCTCGACGACGGCCTCTTCGGAGGGGTCCTCCGGGTGCCACCAGGAGCCCTGGTCGTTGATGATGTGCCGAACGGTCTCCATGGCGTCGGACTTCGTGTGCCCGATCAGACCCACCGGGCCGCGCTTGATCCACCCGGTCGCGTAGATGCCGGAGACCCGCTCGTTGGAGTCCTTCGCGAGCACCTGGCCCTCACGGTTCGGGATGACGCCGTGCTTCTTGTCGAACGGCACACCGGGAAGGGGCGAGCCGAAGTATCCGATCGCACGGTACAGCGCCTGGATCGGCACCTCGCGCAGCTCCCCGGTTCCCACCGCGCCGCCCTGTCCGTCGGGCTGCGTGCGCTCGTAGACGAGTGCCGCGACGCGGCCGTTCTCGTCCTTGCGCACCTCGACAGGGCGCGCCCAGAAATGCAGGTGCAGACGGCGCGAGGCCGTGCCCCCGGCATTGTTCACCGAGTCGCGCTTGCGCCACGACTGCAGGATGCGGTCGATCACCATGACCTGCTTGTTGCTGGCGACCGCATCCTTCGAGGCCTCGTCGTAGTCGAAGTCCTCGTCGTAGACGACCATGTCGACGTCGCGCAGCTCGCCGAGCTCGCGGAGCTCCAGCGGCGTGAACTTCACCTGCGCCGGGCCGCGGCGACCGAAGACGTGCACGTCGGTGATCTCGCTGGCCTTGAGGCCCTCGTAGACATTGGCCGGCACCTCGGTGACGAGCAGATCCTCGGCGTGCTTCGCGAGCATGCGCGCGACGTCGAGCGCCACGTTGCCGTTGCCGAGCACACCGACGGATGCGGCATCCAGCGGCCACTCGCGCGGCACGTCCGGGTGTCCGTCGAACCAGCTGACGTAGTCGGCGGCACCGTAGGAGGCGACCGCA
Organism: Microbacterium sp. Mcb102; assembly: GCF_024519805.1. Taxonomy (NCBI): domain Bacteria; kingdom Bacillati; phylum Actinomycetota; class Actinomycetes; order Micrococcales; family Microbacteriaceae; genus Microbacterium; species Microbacterium sp. Mcb102. Next base: position 214,449 of record NZ_JALJRG010000002.1, read on the forward strand.
TCGATCCCCGGGATGTCCATCGAGGTATCGCGGATCGCGCCGGTCGCGAAGACGACGGCGTTGTAGTGCTTCTTCAGGTCGTCGAGGGTGATGTCCTCACCGAAGCGCACGTTGCCGAACAGGCGGATGTCCCCGCGGTCGAGCACGTCTCGCAGCGCGTTGACGATCCCCTTGATACGAGGGTGATCGGGGGCGACGCCGTAGCGCACGAGTCCGTACGGAGCAGGGAGCTGTTCGAAGAGGTCGATCGAGACGTCGAACTTGCGCTCGGCCTTCAGCAGGATGTCCGCGGCATAGATGCCGGCGGGGCCCGCACCGACGATGGCCAGTCTGAGCTTGGTCATGGGAGGTCCTTTCGTATGCCGACGCAACCGGCGCGCGACCCGACGGTCGCGCGCGATCAGCTGGAGCGTTCGGCGAGGGTCTCTGCGAATCGGGTCAGCGCCTCGCGCACGGTGCCACGCGGCAGCGGTGCGAGCGCGTCGACGGCATCCCGCGTCCACGCGTGCGCGAGTTCGAGGGTCTTCTGCGTCACCCGGTGATCGCGCAGCTCGTCGAGCGGGCCGTCGAGGATCGCGGGGTCGGCGCCATCGGCGATGAGGGCCACCCCGTCATCGATGCGCGCCGCGAGGTCGACGGCGGCGTCATCGGGCTCGGCCTTCAGCAGCAGGTACGGCATGGTCGGGACGCCGGCGCGGAGATCGGTACCCGGCACCTTCCCGGTCTCTTCGGGCTTGGCCGACAGGTCGATCACATCGTCGAGCAGCTGGAACGCGACGCCGATCTTCTCGCCGTACACGCGCAGCGGCTCCTCGTACTCGCTCGGCGCGTTGGAGAAGATCACACCGCCCTGCGTGGCGGCGGCGATGAGAGAGCCGGTCTTGTCGGCGAGCACCTGGATGTAGAACGCGATCGGGTCGTCGTCCTGCTGCGGCCCGAGGGTCTCGTGCATCTGACCGAGGACCAGGCGCTCGAACGTGTCGGCCTGGAGCCGGATGGCGCGCTCACCGAGCCGGGACATCAGCTGGCTGGCGCGGGAGAAGAGGATGTCGCCGGTGAGGATGGCGATGTTGTTGCCCCACACGGCATGCGCCGCCGGCACGCCACGACGGCGGTCGGCGCCGTCCATGACGTCGTCGTGATACAGCGAGCCCAGGTGGGTGATCTCCAGCGCCTTGGCGACATCGATCACCTCGGAGGTGTTGCCGTCGCCGAGTTGGGCGGCGAGCAGCGTGAGCACGGGACGGATGCGCTTGCCGCCCGCCTCGTACAGATAGCGGCTGGCCGCATCGGCCAGCGGGTCGGCGACCCGGACGTCTTGGGCGAGGCCGGTCTCGACGAGCTCGAGGCCGTCTTCGATCGCGCGCGCGACCTTGCGTGCGGCAGGGCCGATGAACACGCGGTCGCTGAACCCCAGACGGCTGGCCAGCCGTGAACCCGGGGCGATGGGGCTCGAAGTCACGGTCCCAGCCTACCTGCGCCGGGATGCCGCAGTTGCGTGCGCGGCGCTCACGCGGGCTTGCGCGCTCGGTGCAGGGCCACGATGCCGAACGTGAGGTTGCGATAGGCCACGTCGCCCCACCCCGCCTCGCGGATCCAGGCCGACAGCTTCTTCTGGTCGGGCCACTCGCGGATCGACTCGTTCAGGTAGTCATACGCGTCGCCGTTCGTGCCTGCCACCCGGGCGACACGGGGCAGCACCTGCGCGTTGTAGAACCGGTATGCGCCGCGGAACAGCTTCCCCGGAGGCGTGGAGAACTCGTTGATCACGAGCCGGCCGCCGGGCTTGGTCACCCGATACAGCTCGCGCAGCGCCTTCTTCGGATCGTTGACGTTGCGCAGCGCGTACGACATCGTGACCGCGTCGAACTCGGCATCCGCGAACGGCAGCGCCGTGGCATCCGCCTGCACGAACGAGAGGTTGCGCGTCGCACCGTGGCGACGCCGGCCTTCTTCGAGCATCCCCGGTGAGAAGTCGGCCGCGACCACCTCGGCGCCGCTGCGGGCGAGCGACGCCGACGACGACGCGGTACCTGCCCCGAGGTCGAGGATCCGCTCCCCCGGCTTCGGGGCGACCGCACGGGTGGTCGCCGCGCGCCACAGCACGTCGTTGCCGAAGGTCATGGCCGTGTTGGTGCGGTCGTACCCGGCGGCGACCTGGTCGAACATGCCGCTGACGCGGGCGGGGTCCTTGCCGAGGTCGGCGCGGTTCTTCTCGTTCGAAGTCACGCGTTCAGTCTAGGCGCGAGGCCCAGGGCTTCGAGGCGGTCGAGCCACGGATCGGCGGTGGCATCGTCGAACGGTACGACCTGCGCGCGCACCCGATCCTCCAGGTCGAGCGCGAGCGTCTCGAGATGCTCCATGACGTCGACGGGATAGCCGTAGCGGACGCTGTGCTCGGCCCACTCGTCGCGGTCGTCGACCCAGGTGCCCCGGGCCCCGGCCACGCGCACGACATCGAGGTCCATGTCGATGCCGGTCGCGAGGAGCGGGTCGTCGGACCAGTGGATGTCCCACCCCAGGTCGATGTAGATCCGCATGCCGCGGCGGTGGCGACGGTTCACCGTCACGGCGTGGTCGCCGCTCGCCGGAACGAGCGTGACGTTGGGTCCGCCCGCATGGAACTCGGCCCCGGGCCGGAAGCTGTGCCAACCCACCGGCTGCCCGATCCAGTCGCCCCATTCGTCGGCGCCGAGATACACGCACTCGTGCCGCCAGTGCGGCGACCCGTCCCACTTGCGCCACTGGAAGACCATCTCGGTGCCGGGTGCGGGGCGTGCAGCGCTCATCCGTTCACCCTACGTCGGCGCAGATCCGTGCCGTGAGAGCGGCATAGGCTGGATGCGTGCACACCACCCACCTGATCGTGGAGACCCGAGAGATCGACCCGGTCGAAGACCTCCTCGCCTACGCGGATCCCGCCCGCCCGCTCGCCTGGCTGCGGCGCGGAGACGGCATCGTCGCGGTCGGCGAACCGCTGGCCGAGGTCCGTCAGCCGTCGGCGGCCGGACTGTCGCGCACTGCGGCGCTCGCGAACGCCTGGCGAGGCATGGTGGCACAGGCCGAGATCTCCGACCCCGTGGACCTGCCCGGCAGCGGGCTGGTGGCTTTCGGCGCGTTCGCCTTCGACGAGGAGTCGGCGGCCGACAGCGTGCTCGTCGTGCCGAGTCAGGTGCTCGGGCGCCACGGCGATCGCTTCTGGGAGACCCGCATCCGCCTCGCCGCATCGCCCGTCTCCGAGGAGCCGTTCGCGACCCAGCCGTACGGTCCGCACTGGGCCGGCACCGTCGGACCGGGCGCCCAGAGCCCGCAGGGCTACCAGGACTCGGTGCGCCGCGCGCTCACCCGCATCGCCGACGGCGAGCTGAGCAAGGTCGTGCTCGCGCGCGACCTCACCGGCAGCATCCCGGCCGGGTCGGACCTGCGCCGTCTCGTGCGTGCCCTGTCGACCGGCTACCCCGACACCTGGGCCTTCGCCGTGGACGGGCTGATCGGCGCGAGCCCGGAGACCCTCGTCACGGTGCACGACGGCACCGTGACCGCTCGTGTGCTCGCCGGTACCATCGGCCGGGGAGCGGATGCGGACGCCGACACCGCGGCATCCTCCCACCTCGCCTCGAGCACGAAGGATCTCGACGAGCACCAGTACGCCGTGCAGAGCGTGCTCGCCTCGCTCCGGACGCACACCCGGGCGTTGGCCGCGAGCGAGCAGCCCTTCCTTCTGAAGCTGCCGAACCTCTTCCATCTCGCGACAGACGTCGAGGGCGAGCTCGCCGACGGCGAATCGGCGCTCGACCTGGTGCAGGTGCTGCATCCGACCGCCGCCGTCGCCGGCACCCCGACGCCCGCGGCCATCGCCGCCATCCGCGAGCTCGAGCCCTTCGACCGCGGCCGTTACGCCGGCCCGGTCGGCTGGGTGGACGCCGCGGGCAACGGCGAATGGGCTATCGCCCTGCGCTGCGCACAGTTCACGGCAGGATCCGGGGAGATCGCGGTGACGGCATACGCCGGCGCCGGGATCGTCGCGGGCTCGGACCCCGAGAGCGAACTGCTCGAGACGCGGGTGAAGTTCCGGCCGCTGGTCGACGCGCTGGCCTGAGCGCGCTCAGCTCGCGGCGAGGCGCTTCTTCTCGGCCTCGACGTCGAAGTCGGCGACCGGCCACTGCGGGTCGATGTCCTCCAGGGCTGCGAGCAGCAGCTCCTGCACCGCGAGGCGGGCGTACCACTTGGCATTCGCCGGGATCACGTGCCACGGGGCCGCCTCGGTGGAGGTGCGGTCGAACACGGTCTGGTACGCCTGCATGTACTGCGGCCACAGCATCCGCTCGTCCACATCGCCGGGGTTGTACTTCCAGTACTTGTCCGGGCGTTCGAGCCGCTCCATGAGCCGCTCCTTCTGCTCCTCGGGCGAGATGTGCAGCATGACTTTGATGATGCGGGTGCCGGATGCCGCGACGCGGGCCTCGAACTCGTTGATCGCGTCGTACCGGCGCTCGATCTCCGCGGCGTCCGCCAGCTCGCGCACCTTGCCGATCAGGACGTCTTCGTAGTGGGAGCGGTCGAACACCCCGATGAAGCCCGGCTCCGGCAGACGCTTCTCGATACGCCACAGGAAGTCGTGGCTGCGCTCCTCGGGTGTCGGCGCCTTGAACGCGGCGAGCGCGACGCCCTGGGGATCGACCCCGCCGACCACGTGCCGCACGATCCCGCCCTTGCCGGCCGAGTCCATCGCCTGCAGCACCAGCAGTACGGCATCCTTCGCCACCCCGACCCGGCTCTCGGCGAACAACCTCTCCTGCAGATCGTTCAGCTTCTCGAGCCCCGCCGCGAGTTCTCGGGCGCCGTGCGACTTGCCGCCGACGTATCCGGGCTTGGTGTCGGGGTCGAGATCGGCGAGGCGGAATCCCTCGCCCACTCGTAGCGTCTGCGTCCAGCGGTGCGCGTCCATACGCACATCCTGCCAGTCAACGCGGCAGCGGCACCTCGATGATCTGACGGCCGCCGCGCGGAGTGGTCAGCGCCTGGTCGAGCGCCGTGCGGGTCGTGACCCTCTGGTACTCCCAGCCGTAGGCCGACGCGAGGTGCTCCAGGCGCACGGTGTGCGGGGTGTAGAAAGCGCGATCGAGGTCGGCCGGCGACGCGGACCCTGCGACCTCCAGGGAATCGAAGATGGTGCCGCCGCCGTCGTTGCCGATGATGACCTGGAGCCGAGGCTCGGTCTCGTCCGGAGGCAGCAGCAGCGCACCGACGTCGTGCAGGAAGGCGAGATCACCCAGCAGCACCCTCGTCACACCGGGGGCTCCGGCCGCCTGACTGGCGAGTGCGATGCCGGTCGCCGTCGCGATGGTGCCGTCGATCCCGGCGAGTCCGCGGTTGGCGTGCACGGGCACCTTCTTGCCGCCGAGCACCTGATCGGCGACGCGCACCAGCCGCGAAGAGCCGAACACCAGCCGGTCGTGCGGCCAGGTGGCCCGCCACACGGCGTCGACCAGGAGTGCACGGTCGAGCGGGCGGCGGACGGCGTCGAGCTCGGCTTTGACGGCTTCTCTGCGGGCGGCGAAGTCGGTGGAGGCCAACCCGTCGGGGTCGGGGGCGTCCTCGCTCAGGTCGACGACCTCGGCAGCCGAGGCCTGGAGCCAGTCGCCGAGCCAGGCGCGATCGGCGGGGCCGGGGGCGACGGATACGGCGCCGACGGCACGGGTGCGGTGGTTGAGGTTCAGATCCTCCCCGCCCCCGCGCACCGCGATCACGTCGACATCCGCACGGGCGAGGAGTGCTGCCACCTCACGGCTGAGCGTCGGGTGGCCGAGCACGACGACCCGTTCGATGCGCCCGCCGAGCTCGTCGCGCGACAGCGGCCGACGGTAGCCGTGCACGACCTGTCGCCCGAAGCGCGCACCGCTCACGATCTCGGCGATCAGGGGCCAGCCTCCTGCGTGGGCGACCTCCTCGGCATCCGCTCCCGCATCGGCGCCCGCGATCACGACGGTGCGCGGACCGCGCTCGAGTGCGAACGGCTCCTCCGCGAGCGGACGGGGCGCGTCGCCCGGGGCTGCCGTGATCGCGGTGAGGTCGCCCGAGAGCGGTTCCCTGGCGGGGAGGTTGAGGTGCACGGGGCCCGCGACGCCGGGCAGCGCGCCATCGACCTCGCGCGCGCCCATCGCGCCCGCCACAGCACGCTCGGCGAGCCCGGCCCAGTCACCGTCCCCCGGCACCGGGGCATCGATCTGGTCACGCACCCAGGGGTGGAAGAGACCTTCTTGGCGCGTCGCCTGATTCGCTCCGACGCCGCGGAGTTCGGGCGGACGGTCGGCGGTCAGCAGCAGCAGCGGGACACCGGCGTGGAAAGCCTCCAGCACCGCAGGAAGCAGGTTGGCGACGGCCGTGCCGGAGGTGCAGATCACGGCAGCGGGCACACCCGTCTCCCGGGCGATCCCGAGCGCGGTGAACCCGGCGACGCGTTCATCGATGCGCACGTGGACGCGCACGTGCCCGTCATCGGCGAAGCGCACGGCGGCGAGCGCGAGCGCCTGCGAGCGCGAGCCCGGCGACAGCACGACGTCGCGCACACCGTTCGCGACGAGGTCGGCGATCAGGGAAGCCGCGGCCTCCATCGCCGGCGACGCCGTCACGGGCGCGGGTCCGAGGCGGGAGGCTCGTCGGTCTCCTCGTCCAGACGGGCGAGCTCCTCTTCGAGGCGGCGGATGCGGGCATCCTGCTCGGTCTTGCTGATGCTGCGCAGGAACGCAGGGTCGTCGTCCGGCGCGATGACGGGGCGGGTACCGGAATCGTTCGCACGGCGCCGGCCGATCACGAACCAGAGGATTCCACCGATCACGGGGAGGAGCACCACGATCGCGATCCAGGCGGCCTTGGACACACCCCGGTGCCGCGTCGCCGGCTGCACTGCGCAATCGACGATGCTGTACACCCAGAACACGGCGGCGAGGAAGCCGCCGACGATCAGTAGTCTCGCCACCCCTCCAGTGTAGGCGTGTCAGCGGTGGCCCGGCCCCGGAGAGACAGAGGCACCGTTGCTAGACTGCGCGGGAAATGCTGCCCTCACCGCCGGATCGGATGCTGCGAGCGCGGGCTGATCGGACGCTGATCGCCCGCGCGATCACCGCCGTCGGCCTCGCGCTCCTGCTGGTGATCGGCGCCTGGTCCAGCTCCCACGGCCCGGCCGATGTGCACGCCACCCTCTGCCTCGCGTCCGGCGTCTCGTCTCCGACTGACACCGTGGCCGCCGGTGGTGGCCCCGACAGCGCATCCGCCGTCGATGTGCTCTCCTCCGACATCGGCGTCTGCGTGCTCGCCGTGCTGTGCGGCGTCGCACTGGTGCTGCTGTTCCTCCGGCTCCGCGGTCGGGGCTCCCGGCCCCTCGGCACCCGCGCTCCCCGCCTGACGTCGCCGAGCCGTGCCGGCCCGCGCCTCGTCGTCCCCGCCCTCTCCCTGACACAGCTCTCGATCTCCCGCACCTGACCCCGACGCGTGCAGCGAGCCGCCTCTCGCGGCATCCTTCCCCGTCGTACCCCTGTGTCTGGAGACCCCATGAAGAACTCTGTCAAAGCGACCCTGATCGCCATCGCCGTCGCCATCGTGCTGCTGATCGTCGGCATCGTGTTCGCCCTCAACCAGAAGGCGACCACCGCACCACCCGAAGGCGAGGAGCGGCAGACCGTGCGCACCGACTCGCACGTGCTCGACGACGGCGGCGAGGGCGCCGTCACCGTGGTCGAATTCCTCGACTTCGAGTGTGAGGCGTGCGGGGCGTTCTACCCGATCGTCGAAGAGCTGCGCGAGAAGTTCGACGGCGAGATCACCTACGTCGTCCGCTACTTCCCGCTGCCGGGGCACATCAACTCCACCCAGGCCGCCCTCGCCGCCGAGGCGGCGGCGCAGCAGGATCGATTCGAGGACATGTACCACCGGCTGTTCGAGACCCAGGCGCAGTGGGGCGAGCAGCCCGAGGAGACACCAGAGGTGTTCCGTGGCTTCGCCGAGGACCTGGGCCTCGACATGGCTGCCTACGACGCCGCGATCGCCGACCCCGCCACCGCGGAACGCGTGCAGGCCGACAAGAGCGACGGCGAGAAGCTCGAGGTGAGCAGCACCCCGTCGTTCTTCGTCGACGGCCGAAAGGTCGAGCTGCAGGAGTGGGACGACCTCGAGCAGGCGATCGAGAAGGCCGTCAACGGCTGACACGGCACGCCGGCTCAGGCGCCCTCGGAGACCGAGGCGCTTGAGCCGGCAGCCTCGGGCGACAGCAGCATGTCAGCGAGCCGGCGCCGAGCATTCCGATACCGCCCCCTCGCCGTGGACGCGGGGATATCGATGATGCGCGCCGCCTCCTCGAGCGTGAAGCCTTCCCAATGCACGAGCCCGATCAGATCCCTCAGATCGTCCGGGAGCCGGCGGACCGCATCACGCACATCGATCGCCTGGGCATCGTCGTGCGTGTGCGGATGGGTGGCCAGGTGGCCCCGCAGTCGCTCCGCGAGCTTCCACCGCCGCACGGATGCCCGTTCGGCGTTCGCGAGGATCCGCCTCGCGACCCCGAACAGCCACATCCGCGCCTCGATGTCGTCCTTCGGCAGGTCGTCGATACGCCGCCATGCCGTGAGCATCGTCTCGGACAGGAGATCGGCGGCGTCAGCGCTCGCCGTTCTCCGTTCGAAATACGCCAGCAGATCCGGCGAGCATGCCGAGATGCAATCGAGGGCACGGGCTCGGGCGCCCCCTCCCGACACCGGGTTCACCGGCCCTCCTCCGTGCAGATCGCCTGCCCGCTCGAGGCGATCATGTTGTCCGGCCGCTCGGGGTCGAACCCGCGCTCCTCGAGTTCGGTGATGACGACGTCATTCACCGCGCGCGACATGGCCATCTGCGCGATGACGTCGTCGACTGTGGGGAGGGTGGAGCGGCCCGATTCGATCCACGAGCGGGCGGTCTCGGTGACGTCGGGCTGCGCTTCCAGCCGACGCTCCCACTGCGCGGGATCGGCCGCCGCGACGACGTCGGTGTCCCGGAAGATGCTCTGGATCGCCGCGCGCACCTCGGGATTCTCTGCCGTGATCTCGCCCACCCGCTCCTCGCATTCGATCCCGCTGGGCAGCACATAGGTGAACGTCCCGTCCGGCGTCTCCGCCCACGGCCGCCAGAGGCCTGTGGCCGCGGCCGCTGCGCCGCCCGCCAACAGGAGGGCGACACCACCGGCGGCCGCGATCGCTCCGACCCGATGGGAGCGAGTTCGCCGACCACGCGTTCTCGTCGCGACCGAGAGCCTCGCCAGCTCCCATTCCAGCTCCGGCGTTCGCGGCGCGATCAGCTCGCCCGCGACCTGCAGCGCGCGGTCCAGATCGTCATCCCCGATGCCGCGCATCTCGTTCTCCTCGATTCGGTCCATACCTGTATATGTGCAGCACAGGACGAAACGTCCACGCCCACCCCGAAACGGTGAGAACGCCGGATGTGCACTCCCGATACGCTGAGACCAAAATCAGGGAGAGGGCCCGGACGACCATGGAACTGACGTCGATTCTGCAGGGGACGCACAACGCTCGAGAGCTCACCGGGCTCCCGCTCACCGGCGGCGGAACGCTCGCCTCCGGTCTCCTCTTCCGCTCCGACGCCCTCGCAGGGCTCACCGACGAGGGGCTGCAGGAACTCGTCGACCTCCGCATCGGGACCGTGATCGACCTGCGCACCGACGGCGAGCGCTCCCGCGCGGCGGACCGGCTTCCCGAAGACGGCACCGTCACCCTGCTGCCCCTGCCGATGCAGGGCGGCGCCATGGACGAGATGGTGAAGCAGCTGCTTCCCGCGGCGGGCGGCGCGAGCCTGTCGGTCACCCAGGTCGCCGACGTGCTGAAGCAGGTGCCGACGCTGGAGGGACTGTACGAGGCCATCCTGGAGGCGAGCGCCGCGCAGTTCGCGACCGTCGCGCGCACCGTGCTCACCGCCTCTCGCACCGAACGTCCCGGAGTGCTGTTCCACTGCACGGCGGGCAAGGATCGCACCGGACTCGCCGCGGCGATCCTGCTGTCGGTCGCCGGTGTGCCGCGCGAGGTGATCGTCGAGGACTACACGCAGACGGAGAAGAACCTGGCTCTCGGTTTCGCCGAGGCGCTCACCGGACTCATCACCTCCCTCGGCGTCCCCCTCACTCCCGCCCTCAAGACGCTGGCGACCGAGTCTCCCGCCTCGGCGATCGAGGCGGCCCTGGAGTGGATCGACGCGAACCACGGCGACGTCTCGGGCTATCTGCGCAGCGGCGGCATGACGAACGACGAGATCGCGGAGCTCCGCCGGGTGCTGCGCGGCGAGTAGCCACAGCACGGAGTCCCCTCGCTACGCTGAGCGCATGACTGAGGAGCGCTCCCCCACGCCCCGCCCGGCCATCGCCGTCGTCCGCCGCATCCCGGCGACGCTGATCATGGCGCTGCTCATCCTCATCGTCGGGGTCGCCTGGAACGGGCTCTGGGCACCGTTCGAGGACACGAAGCTGTTCTCGACCGTGGCCTACGGTCTGCCGAACCTCGTCGACGGCAAGTGGTGGACCCCGCTGACCGGCACGTTCTTCGTGAACCAGCCGTGGGTCTACGTGTTCACGATCGCCGGCTTCTGGGGCATGGCGTACCTGGAGTTCCGGCGCGGATCGCGGGTCGCACTCGCGTACTACTGGATCGGTCAGCTGTTCGCGATCTTCGCCACCGCGCTGCTGCTCCTCCTGCTCTCGCAGTTCCCCTGGGAGTGGGCCACGACCCAGGCGCAGGCGCTCGACGTCGGAGCATCAGGCGGAACCATGGCCTGCATCGCCGCGGCCGTCGGACTGTTCCGCCCACCGTGGCGGGTGCGCGGCTGGCTGATCCTGCTCGGCTTCGTGTTCATCGCGATGCTGTTCTGGGGCAAGATCGCCGACCTCGAGCACCTGCTCGCCGTGCTGCTGATCCTCGTGGTCGACCGCTCGCTGCGCGTGCGGCACACGACCGTCCGCGAGCAGAGGCTGATCGCGGTGATAGCCATCCTCGTGCTCGGCGCGGTCGAGATCATCACGACCCTCCTCCCCACCGACGGCCCGTTCGGCCCGACCGAACCCGCATCGGGTGGCTTCATCGACCTCGCGATCGACGTCGTCGTGATCCTGGTGCTCGTGAACGGTCTGCGCCGCGGCCGCCGCTGGACCTGGGTGCTCGCACTGCTGCTCGGCCTCTTCAACGTCCTGGTCGCGGCGCTCGTGCTCACCCTCATCACCGTCTTCAGCCAGGCCCAGGTCGACTTCCGCTGGGACGGCGAGACCGAGCTCTCCCTGGCGAACGGTTTCCTCTGGCTGGTCATGCTCGTCTACCTCATCTGGGTGCGCCGGGCGTTCGGGGCCAGGCGCAAGACGAAGCTCGGCATCCAGCCCTCCCCCACGGCGGACGACATGAAGAAGGAGCTGCGCACGCACGGCGGAGGCACGCTGTCGTGGATGACGACCTGGGACGGCAACAGCTACGCCCGGGTGACCGGCGGCATCGTCGCGTACCAGCGGCGCAACGGCGTGGCGCTGGCGCTCGCCGACCCGATCGGCCCGGCGGATTCTCGCGCCGAGGCCGTGACGGAGTTCATCCGCACCGCTGAGCAGGCAGGTCTCGTGCCGTGCTTCTTCAGCGCCGATGAGGCCACCCGGGCCGCCGTGCCCTCGACCTGGCGCAGCATCGTCGTGGCCGACGACACGATCGTCGACCTGCCGGGGCTGGAGTTCACGGGTAAGCGGTGGAACTCCGTGCGCACCTCACTCAACAGAGCCGGCCGCGACGACATGACCTTCCGGATGACGCACCTGAAGGCCGAGTCCTGGGGTGTGCAGCAGCAGCTGCGGGCGATCTCCGAAGCCTGGGTCGGCGACAAGGATCTGCCGGAGATGCGCTTCACCCTCGGCACGCTCGATGAGGCGGAGGACCCGGAGGTGCGCCTCGCGCTGGCCGTCGCCCCCAACGGCGACATCGACGGGTTCCTCTCGTGGCTGCCCGTGTACGGCGGCGACGGTGCGGTGCGCGGGTGGACGCTCGATCTGATGCGGCGCCGCGACGGCGGGTTCGGCCCGGTGATGGAATATCTCATCGGATCCTCAGCGAAGCAGTTCTCCGAGGAGGGGGCCGAGATCATGTCGCTCTCCGGCGCTCCCCTCGCCCACGACTATCCGCCGGATGCCGGAGTGATCGCCGCGCTCAGCGACCGGCTGGCGGATGCCCTGGAGCCGGTCTACGGCTTCGGCTCACTGCACCGTTTCAAGCAGAAGTTCCACCCGCGCTACGAGACCATGTACCTCCTGTTCCGCGACGAGAGCGATCTCACCCGCATCGGCGGCGCGCTCACGCGGGCGTTCCTGCCGGATGCCACCCTGCGGCAGTTCGCCGGGGCCGGACTCGAGCTCGTCCGCGGCGGTGGAAGGGACTGACTATTACGTTTTCCGGATAACACAACGCGATGCGGATTTCCGGATATCACCCGCCCCGCACCCGGCGGGCACGACGTGAGTACGATCGGTGTCGTGCTCGATGAAGACCGCCTCCGCTCCATGGCCGACGAACTCACCGGCGTGCCCGGTGTGCGCGCCGTCACACTCGGAGGCAGCCGAGCCCGGGGCACGCATCGCCCGGACTCCGACATCGACCTGGGTCTCTATGTCGACGCGGACGTCGACCGCGCGGGCCTGGGGCGTGTGGCGAGCAGCTGGACGGGTGCGCCCGTCGAGATCGCCGAACGGGGCGGCTGGGGTCCATGGGTCGACGGCGGCGCCTGGCTGATCGTCGACGGCGTGCCGGTCGATCTCATCCTCCGCGACGTGGACCGGGTGGCGGAGCAGTGCGCTCGCGCCGCGAGGGGCGAGTTCGCCTTCCACCCCCAGCCGGGGCATCCGCTCGGCTTCCTCGACGTCGCCTACGCCGGCGAGGTCGCGACGAGTGTGCCGCTGCGCGACCCGGAGGGGATCCTGATCGGCCTCGCCCGCAGCGTGACCCCCTACCCGGAGGCACTGCGGGATGCGTTCCTCACGAACCTCTGGCAGGTCGACTTCCTGCTGAACGCCGCCCTGAAGGGTGCGAAGTCCGGTGACGTCGCCTACGTGTCGCTGTGCGGGACCACGACGACCATGCTCACCGCGCACGCCTGGCACGCCTCGGCCGGCAACTGGGTCACGAACGAGAAGGGGCTCGTCACGAACGTCGCTCGCCTGCCGATCGACACCCGCGGGTTCAGTGCGGCGGCCGCCGAGGCGCTCGGGAGTCTCGGCACCTCCCCCGAAGAGCTGCTCGCATCGATCGTGCGGCTGCGGGAACTCCCGCGCCCGGTCGCGCACCCGGCGGATGTCCGCTGACGAAACCACGCGACGCCCGAAGGCCCCGGATCGGCTCAGTGCGCCGCGGGCGTCTGGGGGTGCAGTGCGAGCCAGGCGGTCCGGACGGCGCTGAGGGCCTGGTCGAGGTCGAGATCGCCGATGGTGCTCACGTAGCGCTTCGCCGCACGCTGAACCTCTGGAGGATGTGCTTTCCCCGGCGCGACTCGGGTTCCTCGAGTTCTGCTGGTTTCGATGAGACCTTCGGATTCGAGGGTCGCGTAGGCCTTCGCCACCGTCCCGGCCGCGACGCGCAGATCGGCGGCGAGTTGGCGTATGGAGGGCAGTCTCTGGCCGTCGGCGAGGTCCCCGGAGCGGATCAGGTCGGTGATCTGCCCGCGGATCTGCTCGAAGGGGACGACGCTGCTCTGTGGATCGAAGGTGATCATCGAGGCAGCCCCGCAGGCGCGGTCTCGGCGTTCCGCGGACCGGCCGGTGCTCCGGCCGCGAGCGCCGCGTCCGGGAGCGTGAAGGCCCAGAGCGTGGCGAGCGTGAGGACGACGATGCTGCCGATCATCAGGACGAGTCCCGCTCCCGCGAGCGTCTGACCGAGCACGTCCCAGATCGGGGGGACGCCTTCGAAATAGGTGTTGTGCATCGCCGACCCCGATTGGAGGGCGGTACCGCCGAACTGGAGCAGGAGCATCGCGCCGCCGACGGCGAGGATGATCCGATTGGTCGCCCGCCGCCAGCCGGCATCCACGTCGGCGCGCTCGCGCTGGGGCAGTGCGGGTGTGGAGCTGACGCGCCAGAGCGCGAGGAACGTGGCTGCCACGAGGACCACCGTCGCCACGAGAAGAGGAACACCATAGAACCAACCGGGGTAGGGGCTGCTGGCGCTGGCGGAGTCCGCGGTCTGGAAGGCGATGGTCCGGTAGCGGCCCGATCCGTCCGGACTCGACGTCACCCCCGTGAAGATGAGGAACGCGACCTGGAGGATCACGGCCGCCGCGAGCAGGCCCGCTCCCAGCGGGGGCACGAACGACAACGGCGTCCGCGGTGTCAGGGACGCCTCGCGTGCGGCGCCGGAGGCGACCACGACCGCACGAGGCGGGGTGGCGGAGTAGAGAAGCAAGCCCGCAGAGCCGCCCAGGGCAGGGGCGAGAGCGATCGGAAGTCCCACCAACGACTGCAGGAAGGACCCGGCCAGGAAGAGGGCGACGATCACGGCGCCGGAGAAGACGACGGCGATCACCGCCCGCCGCCTGGCCGCGTCGAGAAGCGACTGGACGGATGCCGCCAGCGGCTCGATTCGCCGTGGACGGCCACGGACGACCAACCACACGACGGCGACCACCGCCGCGACGCAAACGATGTATCCGACAAGCGCGATCCCCGCCATGATTCTGCCTCCGTGTATCACTCAGGTGATACAGAGTCTGCCCGTGGTGTATCAATCTGTCAATACACCAGCCGACGGCTCACGCGACGCGACGGGCTCCCGCGGGGCATCCGCGCCCGCACCGCCAGGGCGCTTGGCGGTGTTCGCGATGTGAGCGCGGCTGACCACGACCACGGCGACGATCATGATCGCGACGCCCAGCCAGTACGGGGCGGCGGGGCTGACCAGTGCGTAGAGCGCGCCCGCGATGAGCGGGGCCGCCGTGCCCATGGCCGCGTTCAGCGACTGCGTCGCCCCGCCGAGCCAGCCCTGTTCGTCGTCGCCGACGGCGTTCGACATGGCGCCGTCCATCGCAGCCTGCGAAGCACCCTGGCCGGCGGCGAGCATGAGGGCGCCGACGATGAACACCCACGGCTGGGCGAAGATCGACGCCACGATGGCGAGGGCTGCGAGGCCGATCATCTGCGTGACGATGCCGCTCACGATCACACCGCGCTCCCCGATGCGCGGGAGCAGGATGCCGAGCAGCACGCCCTGGATGAGGATGTCGATGATGCCGACCGCCGCGGTCAGGAGTCCGATCTGCGTCGGCCCCCACTGGATCGAGTCGAGCGCCAGCACGCTGAAGTTGTTCACGAAGAAGCCGAACGGCAGGGCGAGCAGGCCGAAGCCGATCATGAGCCCGCGCAGCTCCTTGCGTCCGAACGCCTCCTTGAACACCGCGAAGGGCTGCACGTCACGGAGCTTGATCGTGGCGATGCGGTTGCCGGGCTTCAGGCTCTCGGGGAGCAGGAAGATACTGAGGATCGCGATCGTGAGGGCGACCGCGGCAGTGAGGAAGACCGGGAGTTGGAGGCTCACGGCGGCGAGCAGACCGCCGATCCCCGGGCCGATCATGGTCCCGATGCCGGACAGCGCACCGAGCAGGCCGAAGCGCTTGGCACGCTGCTCGGGCGGGGTGATGTCGGCCAGGTAGGCGAAGAGGGCCGGCAGGTCGCCGGCCGTCAATCCCTGGATGACGCGGGCGAGGACGAGGACCCAGATCGCGCCGCCGATGCCGAACAGCGCCATCGAGAACGCGGCCCCGAAGGCGGCGACGATGATGACGGGTCGACGGCCGAACCGGTCGGAGAGGCGGCCGAGGAACGGTGCGGCCAGGAAGGCGCAGAGCCCGTTGACCGCCTCGAGCACGCCCACCCAGATGGCGAGGTCACTCTCGTGCGAGACGTACTGCAGCACCACGAAAGGCAGGACGGGGAGGACGACCGTCATCCCGATGACAGTCAGCATCGTCAGCACGATGAGCATGATCCACGCGCGGTTCTGTTCCCGACGCGTGAGGGGGTTAGGTGAAGTCATACCGAAAGTGTAGCGATACCAGTTTTGGTGTCAAGCCAGTTTTGTGGTCGGTTCACGATAAGGTGAGGACATGACGACCCCAGAGCCCCTCGGGCGCCGCGAACGGAAGAAGGCCGCGACCCGCAAGGCGATCTCCGACGTCGCGACGATGATGTTCCTCGAGCGCGGCTTCGACAACGTGAGCATCCGCGAGGTCGCCGACGCCGCCGACGTCTCCCCCACCACCGTCTTCGCGCACTTCCCGCAGAAGGAAGCCCTCGTCTTCGACGAGGACGACGAGCAGCGCGACCGCCTCGTCTCCACCGTCCGAGACCGGCCGACGGGCACCACGATCAACCGTGCGATCCACGACTTCTATACGGCCGAGCTCCGCGCGAACGTCGACGAGCACGGCAACGACGTCACCCGTGTGTTCCTGCGCTTCCTCAACGAGACGCCGGCACTGCGCGATTACGCGGCGAAGATGTGGCTCCGGCACGAAGACGCGCTCGCCGACGCCATCGCCGAAGAACTCGGTCTCGCCGACCCGATCGCCGAGATCCGTGTCTACGCCCGGTTCGTGCTGCAGATGCAGCTGCTCGTCAACGACAGCGACGACCCCCTCGGCACCCTGGACGCAGGATTCCGGCTGCTCGACAGCGGCTGGGCGCCGATCGAGGCGAAGATCGCCGAACTCCGGACTTGATTAACTTTAGATGCGCTAAAGTTAATCAAGCGACACGGTCGCCCACGTTAGGAGGCGACCATGGCACGTTTCGTCGAACGCTTGTGGAACCCGACCGGGTACGGTCAGCTGAGCCGACGCGACCGCGCGGCCGGACGCTACCGCGCCTACATCCCCGATGAACTCGGGTCTGCACTCCCTCCGATCGGCCCCGACGCCCAGGCCGCTGCGGAAGACGCCCTCACCGTACTCGCGCGTGCCGACGAGCGCATCGGCTCCCGATCCTCCTATCTGAACCACCTGCTCATCCGGTCGGAGAGCATCTCGTCATCATGGATCGAAGGCAACCGCATCACACCCAAGCGCCTCGCGGTGGCCGAGCTCCTCCATCACGGTCCCCGCGTCGCGCTCGACGTGATCGCCAACGTCCGCGCAACCGAAGACGCGATCGACACGCTCGCAGATCACCGTCACGTCATCAGCGTCTCCGACATCGAGGATCTGCAACACGTGATCGAGCCTTCCCTCGAGCGCGGGCTCCGGACGGAGCAGAACTGGGTCGGGGGAGCCGGGTGGAGCCCCCTGCGCGCCGAGTTCATCCCCCCGCCCGAGTCCGAGGTGGAACGACTGGTGTCCGACCTTGCCGGATTCCTCACCGAGACCTCAGGAAATGCCGTGGTCCGTGCCGCCATCGCCCATGCCCAGTTCGAGACGATCCACCCTTTCATCGACGGCAACGGGCGCACCGGGCGGGCGCTCATCCACACGGTACTGCGACGTGCGGATGCCGTGCGCCATGCACTGATCCCGATCAGTACCGTCTTCGCCGGCGATACGGATTCATACATCGCCGGCCTCTCGGCCTTCCGAGCGGACCCTCCGCGCCTCGACGAATGGGTGCTCGGCTTCGCGAGGGCGACTGAGATCGCCGCCACCAACGCGGTGCGCCTCGCGGATGACATCGCCTCGCTGGACGCACAGATCAAGGCCGACTTCATCACCTACCGCCGCGCGCAAGGCCTCGCGCCTGCCGTGCCGAGACGCGACTCCGTGGCCCTCCGCATCCTGGAGCACCTTGCGGCCGAGCCGGTCCTGACGCTCGATTCGGTCGCCGAGCGCCACGGCGTCTCGACCACGGCCGCCCATCGAGCCCTCACACTGCTGGCCGACGCAGACATCCTGTCCCGCACCAAGGACCAGCGCGGACGGCTCGTGTGCTGGACCGCCGATCGCCACCTGGCCCTCGTCGCGCTCACCGAACGCAGCAGCCGCGTCGGCGGGGCTGATACTGCGGCGCGGCCCCCGAGATCAGGGCCGCCCCTTCCGGACGTCGACCGCCTCGGACCGCTGCGCGCGGAGCCGATCGACGGCGACGAGACCGCGATCAGGCGACAGTGACCGAGGTCGAGGCGTAGTCCGCGAGCTCGATCGCCTCGGACTTGTCGAGCATCCGCGCGACGATCTGTCGCATCGGCCAGTGGTGCATGAGCCGAGCGGTGAACACCCGCATCCGGAGCATGAATCGACCGCGCGGAAGGAAGCCGTCCACACCACCGGGAGCCAGCGTGTGGGCAGTCGCGACGTAGGGATGCATGATCTCCTCGTAGCGGGCGAAGGCCGCGGCATGATCTCCGGCCGCACGCCCGAGCTCGCCGGCCAGCACATACGCGCTGCTCGACGGCATCGAGAGCTGGTTGCCGCGCGGACTCAGTCGTCGCGAGGTCGGCGGCGCAGGCTCGTGACGTCGGTGCGTCGCTGCTTGGCTTTGAGGCGACGCTCCTTCGACCCGCGACTCGGCTTGGTCGCACGACGCGGGGGCGCCGGCGGCCTCAGCGCTTCGGCGACCAGCGCGACCAGCCGGTCGCGCGCGGCGTCGCGGTTGCGCAGCTGCGCACGGTGCTCGGATGCCGCGATCGTCAGCACCCCGTCGACCAGACGGCCGCTGAGCCGATCGAGGAGCCGCTCGCGCTGATACGGCGTGAGCGCAGTGGAGTTCGCCGCGTCCCACACGAGTTCCGCACGCGAGTCGGCGGTGTTCACGCCCTGCCCTCCCGGACCCGACGACCGCGAGAAGCGCCACGACAGCTCGGCCTCGGGGATCGTGAGACCCGACGAGACCCGCAGACCGGGGCGATGGGCGGAAGGCATGTCTCCATCATCGGGCCTCACGCAGCCTCCCGCTGCAGCCCGGCTAGCATTGCGGGGTACGGCGAGCCGCGCGGCATCCGCTCCACGGCTGCACGCGCGGCCCTCACGCGGAGCGCGAATGAACTCATACCGGCAGGACGACTGGGCGGCGAGCCCCTCGTTTCCGTCGACCGTGGCCGAGCCGTACTTGATGGGCACGGGCGTCGTCACCGGGGAGGACACCGGCGCTCGTCCGCTCTCCCCTCCGCACAGCCACGCCGACCCGATGCTCGCCTGGTGCTACCGCGGCACGGTCTGGGTGCACCTGCAGGACGCGCGGTGGCGCCTGGCCCCGGGGCAGGGCGTGTGGATCCCCGCGAACACCCCGCACACCGCCCATCACGAGCCCGACTCGATCGGCTGCTACACCTACATCCCGGATACGGCCCTGCTCGCTCCGGTCGACCAGATCACCCGAGTTCTGGTGCCGCGGGCGGTGCAGGAGATGCTGCTCCACCTCGGCATCAACGACATGCCCACCGACTTGCGCGTGCGCATCCAGTCGGTGCTGATCGAGATGCTGCAGCAGCCGCTGCCCGAGGCCGCGAGCGAGTGGGGCGAGGTGCCGATGCCCACCGACGAACGGGTCGCCCCGCTGGTGCAGGCGGTACTCGCCGACCCCGGCGATCCGCGAGGTTCCGTCGAGCTGTTCCTCGCGCACGGACTCCACGAGCGCACGGTCCTGCGCATCTTCCAGAACGACGTCGGCATGAGCTTCGGCCGGTGGCGCACGGGAGTCCGGATGACGCTGGGCGCGCGCCTGATCGTGGACGGCACACCCATCGGCGCCGCCGCGCACCGCTGCGGCTACGCGACCACGAGCGCATTCTCCGCCGCCTTCAAGGAGCGGTTCGGAATCACCCCCCGCCAGCACGTCGCGCGCGTGCAGGCCGACACCGCCCATCAGCTGTACTGGCGCTGACCGCCCACGGTTGTTCCGACCGCCATTGTCGGTTCCACGACACAAGTCGTCGCTCCCGCGACACTGAGCGAGCCATCCGCGTTCTAACATCGTTCTGTTAGGGCATGCTTACCTAACTTCTCGCCGCGTCGACGCGGCACACCCCTCCCCCCTTCCCGAAGGAGAACCATGTCGCACGCTTCTGCGCGCCCGAAGATCCGCCGAGGCTCGGCCCTCGTCGCCGCGGCCATCGCCGCCGCGCTCACCCTGGCAGGGTGCACGGCATCCGGTGAAGCCGCCGGATCCGCACCCACGTCGGCCGCCGTCGACGGGGTGGTCATCGAGCACGGCCACGGGAAGACCGTGATCCCCGAGAAGCCCCAGCGCGTGGTCGCCCTCGGCTGGATGACGCCCGACATCGTCGCGGCCCTCGGCACCAACCCGGTCGGCATCGAAGAGGTCTGGGGCGCCGACGAGAGCGGCTACCAGCCCTGGTTCGAGGACTACGTCACCGAGGAATACGGCGAGACCCCCGAGATCATCCCCTTCGTCGAGGACGGCCCGAACTACGAGGCCATCAAGGAGCTCAAGCCCGACCTGATCCTGAGCCTCTACTCGGGCGTCACCGACATCGAGTACGAGCGCCTGAGCGAGATCGCTCCGACGGTGCCGTACATCGAGGGTCCGTGGAACCCGGGCACCTGGGAGGGCATGACCCGCACGGTCGGCAAGGCCCTGTCGGAGGAGACGAATGCCGAGGAGCTGATCGCCGAGACCGAGGAGCAGATCACCACCCTCTCCGGAGAGCACCCCGAGTTCCAGGACAAGACCTTCGTCTGGGGTCTGACCCTGAACGAGGGCGGCACCGACCTCGGCGTATACCTCGAGTACGACCCGCGCGTGCGCATCACCGAGGCGCTGGGCTTCACCTCCACCTCGGCGATGGACAGCTTCCTCGCGAGCGCCGAGGGCGACAACTGGTACACCGGCGTCAGCCTCGAGAACCTCTACGACGTGCAGGCCGACCTGTTCGCAGCCTGGGGCGGCAGCGCGGATGAGGGGAAGTACACGGTCGAGAACAAGGTCGTCTCCCGTTGGGAGCCGATCGCCGACGGGTCGTACGTGATCTACGCGAACGACGCCGAGGCCTCCGCGATCAGCGCACCGACCGTGCTGTCGCTGAAGTACATCCTCCCGAAGTACGTCGACGACCTCGCAGCCGCACTGCAGGGCGAGCCGACCATCGACGGGAAGTGACCCGCGAGATGTCCCTGGCGACGCATGACGACACGGACGTCTCGAACACAGGTGCGGGGAGTCGCAGCGACGACTCCCCGCACCGCAACGGGACGCTGGTGCCGGGACTCATCGTCTCCACCGCGGTGCTGGTGGTCGCCGTCATCGCCTCGCTCGCGATCGGCAGCCGGGCGATCGATCCCCTCATCGTGCTCCAGTCCCTGTTCTCCTACGACGACGAGAACCCGCTGCACCTGATGGTCATGGAGCTGCGGGTGCCGCGCACGCTGCTCGGCATCGTCGTCGGTGCCGCCCTCGCCGTGTGCGGCGGACTCATCCAGGCCTTCACCCGCAACCCGCTGGCCGACCCCGGCATCCTCGGAGTCAACGCCGGCGCCTCCTTCGCCGTCACCTTCGCGGTCGGCGTGCTCGGCCTGACGGCGCCGGGCGCCTACGTGCCGTTCGCCCTCGCGGGGGCCTTCGTCCTGACCGTGCTCGTCTACGTGCTCGGCTCGTTCGGGGCGTCGGGCGCGACCCCCATGAAACTCACGCTCGCCGGAGTCGCCCTCGGCGCGGCCTTCACCGGATTCACCACCGCGATCGTGCTGCGCGACCTCGGCACCCTCCAGGTCATGCGCTTCTGGGGTGTCGGCTCGATCGGCGGACGGACCCTCGACCAGCTCGCGTGGGCAGCCCCGCTCATCGCGATCGGTCTGCTGATCGGTCTCCTGTGCGCGCGCTCGCTGAACGCCCTCGCCCTCGGCGATGACCTCGCGCAGGCGCTCGGCGCACGCGTGCGCGTGACGCGGATCCTCGTCATCATCGCCGTCACCCTGCTGGCAGGAACCAGTGTCGCCGCTGCCGGCCCCATCGCCTTCGTCGGGCTCATGATCCCGCACATCGTCCGCTGGTTCACCGGACCCGATCAGCGCTGGGTGCTGACCTACTCGATGGTCATCGGCCCGGCGTTCCTGCTGTTCGCCGACATCCTCGGCCGCATCGTGCTCCCGAACGGGGAGATGCGCGTCGGGATCGTGACCGCTCTGCTCGGCGCCCCGATCCTGATCATCCTCGTGCGCCGGAAGCGGGTGAGCGGACTGTGAGCATCGACCAGAAGTCCGTCACCCTGCCCGCCATCAACTCTTCGCACACCGAGTTCGCCCCGGTCGATCACGGCCGCCGCCTGATCCGGATCGAGACCCGGCGCATCGCCGCCCTCATCCCGGTGCGCTCCGTCATCGTCAGCGTCGTGCTCATCATCGTCATCGTCGGAACCGGCCTGGCCTCGATGACCATCGGCGCCTACGAGATCGACTTCCCCGCGGTCCTGCGCGCCATCGTCGATCCGGCATCCGACCCCGACATCCGCCAGGTGGTCTTCGAGTGGCGTCTGCCGCGCGTGCTCTTCGCGGTGCTGTGCGGAGCAGCGCTGGCCCTCGCCGGCGGGATCTTCCAGTCCCTCACGCGCAACCCGCTCGGCTCCCCCGACATCATCGGCTTCGGGATCGGAGCCCAGTTCGGCGTGACGCTCGTGATGATCGTGCTCGAGCTGAGCACCTACATGTTCAAGGCGGCGGGAGCCCTCGTCGGTGGATTGCTCACCGCGCTGCTCGTCTACGTGCTGGCCAACAAGAACACGATGTCGTCGTTCCGCCTCATCATCGTCGGCATCGGCGTCTCGGCCGGCCTCGGGTCGCTCACCTCGTGGATCCTCATCTCGGTCAGCGTCGAGAAGGCGATGATGGCGGCGACCTGGGGCGCGGGCTCGCTCGCCTCGCTCGGCTTCGACCAGCTGATCCCGGCGGCGATCGTGTTCGCGGTCGTGACCGTGCTCTCCCTCCCCCTCGCCCGCACGCTGCCGGTGCTGGAGATGGGCGACGACGCGGCCACCGCGCTCGGCATCAGCCCCGGGCGCACCCGCCTCGCGGCCATGGTCTTCGGCGTGGCCCTGGTCGCTCTCGTCACCGCCGCCGCCGGACCCATCTCGTTCATCGCCCTCGCGGCCCCGCAGATCTCGCAGCGGCTCACCCGCTCGAACACCCCGATGGGCACGGTGCCCGTGATGCTGACCGGCGCCGCGCTCGTCGTGGTGTCGGATGCCGTCGCCCAGCTCGTCGCCGTGCCGGTCGGCGTCGTGACGGTGTCGGTCGGCGGCATCTACCTCGCCTGGCTGCTGGCCGCCCAGTACGCGCGCCGCACCTGAAAGGAACACCCATGACCGCTTCGCTGCTGGCCCGCGACATCACGCTGGGCTACGGAGAGACCCCCATCATCTCCGACCTGTCGCTTGAGGTCCCCGACGGCTCTTTCACGATCATCATCGGACCGAACGCGTGCGGAAAGTCGACCCTGCTGCGCGGGTTCGCCCGCCTGCTGCGCCCGACGACCGGCGCGGTGCTCCTCGACGGCGATGAGCTGCGCTCGCTCAAGCCGAAGGAGGCCGCCCGCAAGCTCGGCCTGTTGCCGCAGTCGTCCATCGCCCCCGACGGCATCACCGTCGCCGACCTCGTGGGCCGCGGTCGGTTCCCCCACCAGAGCGCCATGCGCACGTGGAGCAGCGCCGACGAGCGCGCGGTGTCCGAGGCCATGGCGGCGACCGGGGTCACCGACCTGTCGCGGCGCCTGGTCGACGAGCTCTCGGGCGGGCAGCGGCAGCGGGTCTGGGTGGCGATGGCCCTCGCCCAGCAGACGAAGCACCTGCTGCTCGACGAGCCGACGACGTTCCTCGACATCGCGCACCAGATCGACCTGATGGAGCTGTTCGCCGACCTGCACCGCGGCGGCACCACGCTCGTCGCCGTGCTGCACGACCTCAACCATGCCGCCCGCTACGCGACGCACCTCGTGGCGATGCGTGACGGCGCCATCGTGGCGCAGGGCGACCCGCGCGAGATCATCACCGCCGAGCTCGTCCAGGCCGTGTACAACCTGCCCTGCAAGGTCATCACGGACCCGGTGTCGGGCACCCCGCTGGTGCTGCCGCTCGGACGGCGGACGCCGTGACATCCACTCCGCGAAGGCTGTTCGGGATCGCACTGAAGTCCGATGGGCGCGGCATCGCCCTCGCCGGGGCCACCGCGCTGCTCATCGTGCACTCCCTCGCCGAGGCGACCATCCCGGTCCTCATCGGGGCGACGATCGACCGCGCCGTGCTGCCCGCCGACCCCGCAGCCCTCGCGCTCTGGCTCGGCGTGCTGGTCGGCACGTTCCTCGTGTTGACCGCGAGCTACCAGGCGGCCTCGCGGCTCATGGTCTCGATCTACGGGTACGGCGAGCAGGCGCTGCGCCACCTCGCCCTGTCGCGGATGCTGCGCCCCCGGCTCTCCCGTCGCGCGGTCACTCCGGGCGAAGCACTCACGTTCGTCACTTCCGACACCTACCGCGTGGCCGGAGTCGCCTGGTCGGTCGCGCAGCAGTGCTCGACGATCGCCGCGATCATCGGGGCAGGTCTCGCGATGCTCGTGATCTCGCCCGTCGCGACGCTCGTGGTGTTCGGCTCGACCATCGCGATGATGTTCGTGATGCAGGTGGTCTCGCGCCCGTTGGAGCGTCGCGGCTTCGCCGAGCAGCACGCCGCGACCGAGGCCGGGGCGGTCGCAGCCGACTTCATGAGCGGCTTCCGGGTGCTCGTGGGAATCGGTGCGCGCGAAGAGGCCGTGCGGCGGTATATCGCGGCGAGCGACACCTCCCGCCGTGCCGCGACGGCCGCCGGAAGATCGCTCGCCTCGTACGAAGCGGTGAGCGGCACCCTGGCCGCGGTCGCGACGACGGCCCTCGCCGGCATGTCTGCGTGGTTCGCGGCGGAGGGCCGCATCAGCATCGGCGAACTGGTGACCGTGCTCGGACTCGCCCAGTTCATCAGCGGGTATCTCGCGTACGCGGGCTCGTTCCCGAGCAACTGGATCC
The DNA here is from genome assembly GCF_024519805.1 of Microbacterium sp. Mcb102. NCBI lineage: Bacteria > Bacillati > Actinomycetota > Actinomycetes > Micrococcales > Microbacteriaceae > Microbacterium > Microbacterium sp. Mcb102. The sequence continues at coordinate 239,422 of NZ_JALJRG010000002.1, forward strand.
ACAAGCTCGCCTCGGCCAAGCGCCTCGCCGAGGTGATCGACACCGAGGATCTGCTCGACCCGCCCGCCGCGTCTTCTCCGACAGAGCCGGCCGGGGGCGTCGTGCTGGCTTTCCGTGCCGACTCGGGATCCCCGCTCGTGGAGGTGCGCGAGCGTGAGGTGCTCGGCATCCGTCCCGCCGACAGCGACGCGGCCCGCGCGCTCTCCCGCCTGCTCGGGCTGCGCTCGCGCGCCGAGCCCGGGCTGGTGTCGGTCGCCGTCGACGGCGGACTCCGTGATCTGACCACCCTCGACCCCGTCGAGTACCGCCGTCGGGTCGTCGCCCCGCCACACGAGCAGACGATCGTGAGCGGGTCTCTGCGCGAGGCCGTGCGCGGCCACGGGGCGGACGGACCCGCGCATCCGCCGTTCATCGAGATGGCAGCACTGCACGACACCGTGGCGCAGGTGGGCGGCTGGGAATCGCAGGTGGGCGAGGCCGGTCGACGGCTCTCGGGCGGACAGCGCCAGCGCATCGGGATCGCCCGCGCCCTGCACGCGGAGGCCGACGTGCTGGTGCTCGACGAGCCGACCTCGGCCGTCGATGCCCTCACCGAGGCGCACATCGCCCACGCCCTCGCCGCGCACGAGGAGACCGTGATCGTGATCACCACCTCCCCCGTGCTGCTCGACGCCTGCGACCGGGTCATCGACCTCTCCTCTCCCGGATCGGATGCTCCCCATGAGTGATACGACCCCGACCGCCGCTCTGCTGCCCATCGCCTCCGGGGCCCGTGTACGGACCGTCGTCGGCGGGCTGCTGCGGCAGCATCCGGGCCGGGCCACCGCCGTCGCCGCGCTCTTCCTCGCGGCATCCGCGCTCGGGATCGTGATGCCCGCGTGCCTCGGCCGGATCGTGGATGCGGTCTCGTCGGATGCCGGCTTCGCGACCATCTCCGGCTGGGTGGCCGGAGCGGGCCTCGGTGCGATCGGCGCGGCCGTGATGATGCTGTGGGCCGTGCGAGTGCTCACCGGTCTGGTGCAGGACATGCTCGCCACCCTGCGCGAAGACGTGTTCGCCTCGGCGATGCGGCTGCCGGTCAGCGAGGTCGACGACGGCGAGAGCGCCGACCTGCTCTCCCGCGTCACCGGAGACGTGGATGCGGTGGCCGAGGCCGGCGGCAACGTCGCACCGACGCTCCTGTCGGCGGGCTTCGCGATCGGGGTCTCGGTGGTCGCGCTGACCGCCCTCGACCCGTGGCTCGCCCTCGCCGGAATCGCCTCGGCACCCTTCTACGTGCTCGGCACCCGGGCGTTCCTGCGGCGGTCGCGCGTGGTGTTCCGCGAGGTGCGGGTGCGCGAGGCCGCGCGCAGTCAGGCCGTGCTCGATGCGGTCGAGGGCATCGAGACTCTCACCGCGTTCAACGAGCAGGACCACGCGCTCGAGCGGGTCCGTGAGCGCGCCGAAGCGTCGATCCACATGCAGATCGAGGGCGTGCGGGTGACGAACCGGCTGTTCCGGTGGATCAACGGCGGCGAGCTCGTCGGGCTGGCTGCGATCCTCGGCACCGGGTTCCTCCTGCAGTCCGCAGGCGCGATCACGGTGGGCGCGGTCACGACGGCCGCGTTGCTGTTCCACCGCCTGTTCGGGCCGGTCGGACAGCTGATCTTCGGGCTCAACGACATCCAACGCGCGGCGATCGGGCTCGCGCGACTCGTCGGGGTCATCGACCTCGCGCCCGCCTCGGCCCCGCGGGACGAGGAGACGGATGCGGCACCACGGGCATCCGTGGGCATCGAGGTGCGGGACCTGACCTTCCACTATCCGACCACCGGTCGCGGCATCAGCGACGTGAACCTGCGGGTCGACCAGGGCACCACGGCGGCACTGGTCGGCACCTCGGGGTCGGGCAAGAGCACGCTCGCGCGCGTGATCGCCGGGCATCATCCGCCCACCTCGGGCAGCGTGCACCTCGCGTCGAGCGCGGAGGCCCCGTATTACCTGTCGCAGGAGCTGCACCACTTCCGCGGCACGATCGCCGACAACCTGCGGCTGGTCGCCCCCGAGGCGAGCGACGACGAGATCGTCGCCGCACTGCGGGCGGTCGGCGCCGAGTGGGCGGTCGAGGCGATGGTCTCCGAGCGGGAGGGCGGTGCCGCATCCGCGTCCGCCGTGCCGCTCGACGAGGGACGCATCCAGCAGCTCGCGGTCGCGCGGGCGTTCCTCGCCGACCCCGACGTCGTGATCCTCGACGAGGCCACCGCCGACGTCGGTCTCCATCACCGCGAAGCCGTGGAACACGCGATCGCGGCGCTGCGCAAGGGCCGCACCGCCGTGCTCATCGCGCACCGGCTGCAGCAGGCCGTCACCGCCGAGCAGATCGTCGTGTTCGCCGACGGCAGGCCGACGCAGCGCGGCACGCACGACGAGCTCATCGCCACGGCTGGTCTCTACCGCGACTCCTGGCTCGCCCAGACCCGCAGCACTCCCCACCCCCAGACCCCCACCGGCCACACCCCTGCCGGCCAGACCCCCACCACAGAGACGGAGACTCCGTGAGCATCCACCGCGGCATCGTCAGCAGCACCACCACCCTCACTCCGACCCTGGTCCGCGTCACACTCGGCGGTGACGGCATCACCGACTTCCTCAGCACCGGCATCGGCGACGAGTACGTGCGGGTGTTCTTCCCGCACGGCGAGGACCCGAAAGATGTCTCGCTTCCCGTACCGGCAGGCGACTGGTGGGAGACGCCGGAGGGCGCACCCGAAGCCCCGATGCGCACGTACACGATCAGCGGTGTGCGCCCGGATGCCGGCGAGCTCGACATCGACTTCGTGATCCACGAGGCGGGCATCGCGGGGCCGTGGGCTGCGCGCGCGGAGCCGGGGCACGTGCTCGGTCTGAACTCCCCGACCGGTCTCTACTCGCCGCCGGAAGACATCACGTGGCAGGTGCTCGTGGCCGACCTCACCGGGCTTCCCGCCGTGGCGCGCATCATCGCCGAGGTGCCGTCGGGCGTGCGTACCCGGGTCGTGCTCGAGGTGCCGAGCGAGGCGGACCGCGTGCCGCTCGAGGTCGGCCCCGACGTCGAGGTCACCTGGGTGGTCGGCGGCAACGGCCACGGCCCCAGCGCGCTCGGCCCGCTCGTCCGCGGCATCGTCGACGACCGGCTCCCCCTCGATGAGGGGTACGTGTGGGTGGCCGGCGAGACCGTGGCGCTGCGCGACGTGCGCAAGTACCTGCGCAAGGAGCTCGGCCTCCCCGCGACCCGGTTCAAGGTCGTCGGCTACTGGACGCCCGTCGCCGCCTGGGACGAGAAGTTCGCCGCGCTCCCCGACTCGGTGCAGAAGGAGTTGGATGCGATCTGGGCCGAGGCCGAGGGCGACGAGCCCGAGGACGTGCAGGTGCGCTTCGAGGAGCGGCTGGATCAGTTGGGGTTATGAGGGGGCAGGTGCACACCGACGAGACCAGCGTTCCCTGCGATGCGGACAAACCTGAGCAGTTACGCCGCTGCTGAGGTATCCTTGACTCATAACCACCCGGATGTTTCGACTACCGGGCGCGGCCCTCCGAGAGATCGGAGGGCCTGCTTTTTTAGGGCCAGGTCGATGGCTTCCGAATGGTCTTCCCGTCAACACCGATGAGTTCGGTCGGGAACTGTGACGCAGACAACGTTCCCCGCCGAATCTGGCGCACGGTCTCAAGACCCACGCAGTCGAACGCTTTGTTGTACATTCCGTTCGCTACAGACACGAGCGCTAATGCGTGCCCTCGTTCGCTGAGCATACGAACGGGAGCCACCAGGTCAGAGTCATTCGTGATCACGGCGTATGAGTCGGCGACCATCTCGAACGCGTCAATGATCAGATGCGAGGCGAGCGCGACGTCACTGCCCTTCTCTTCTGGGCGCTTCACCTTCACCGTGACCACCTTCCCCGACGCGTCCAGCTCCTCGGGCGACTTCGGCAGGTACTGGCGGTTGAACCGGAACGTTCCCTCGATGATGTCGACACCTACCGTGCGTAGGGCTCGCCAATACACCTGCTGGCGCTGTCCGACGCCTGGATCGTTCGTTTGCGGCTTGAGCTGCGCCGTGAAGAACTTGACGCCGACCACCTCTCGATGTGGGAAGAGCCTCTGGGAAAGGGAATTCAGATCCAGCCACTTGTGCTCGGGGAACCTGCGCTGAAGCAGCCCCTTGTAGAGCGCGAAACCGTCGACGTAGACCTGCACAGTTCGTCGCGTTCGCATCCTCCGATGCTAAGCATGACCTCGCCCGGAGAACCGTTCTCCACCGATATGCAACAGGCCGCTCGGTGTGTCGTCCGCTCGCCACGAGGACGGATCCCCGGTCGACACCGACGCGCCCGACTGGCAGGGTGAAGTGATGCGAGGCAACGGAACCAGCACCGGCATCCACTGGGGGCTGCTCGCCTTCGGCGCCCTCTTCGGGCTGACCTGCGCGGTGCTGATCCTCACCGAGGTGCTGAGCCCGACCCTGTGGTTCACCGTCGTCGCGATGGCCTGCGTGGTGCTGTCTCAGGCGCTCACGATCCGTTCGAAGCGACGGAACCGCTGACGATTCCGACTGCCGCCCGACGGCGGACCTGAAGTGGACGCGACGGCGGGAGTCGAACCCGCAACGCCATCAGGTATGAGCTGAGGCCCGGGACCGCCCGGATCGCCGCGATGGGAATGACGTTACCCGGCCGTGATCTGACCCGCCAGGACCGTTGCCTGGGATAACCCTATGAGTCTGAGGATGACGGATGCCGGTCACGCGGCGTCATCGGGCTCCGGGGCGTCGAGGGCGCGCAGCAGCCGGGCGACGGTCTCGCGCAACTCGCTCCGGTGCGGTTCGGCGAGCGCCACCGCGTACTCGACACCCTCGGGGATCCAGAGCAGTGCATACATGGCCTCGCGCCAGTCCGAGCCTCCGAACGGCCACCGCGTGCGGTCGTCGCCCACCGCCGTCGCTCCCTGCGACCACGGGCCGAAGCGCTCCTGCATCTCGGCGAGCGGCAGCTCCATCACCGCGGCTGCCTCGACCTTCTGCGGCGACCACGACGAGGCGATCAGCACGCGTTCCTCGATCTCCTCCTCGGTGATGTCGCGGCGGGCGAACAGTATGCGCGTGTGCTCGACGGCAGCGATGCGGTCGACGCGGAACGTGCGCCAGTCCTCGCGGTCGAGGTCCCAGCAGAGCAGGAACCACTTGCGACCGGCCGGCGCCAGGGCGTGCGGCTCGACCCGGCGCACGCTCTCGCGCCCTTCGCCATCCACGTACCGCAGCCGCAGCCGCTCGGTGTCGCGCGTGGCGAGCGCGATCTCCCCCAGCACCTCGGGCGAGACGACCGGACCGTCTCCGATGCGCGGTGCCTGCACCGATGCGGCGAGCGCGTTGACCCGCTGGCGCAGCGCCGACGGCAACACCTGCTCGAGCTTGGCCAGGGCGGTGAGCGTCACCTCGGGACCGCCGACGAGCTGCTGCGTGGCGGCGACCCGCAGCCCGATGGCCATCGTGACGGCTTCGTCGTCGTTGAGCAGCAGCGGAGGCACCGCACTCCCGGCCTCGAGCCGGTAGCCGCCGGCGATGCCCGGGGTGGACTCCACGCGGTACCCGAGCTCGCGCAGCCGGTCGACATCGCGGCGCACGGTGCGCTCGGTCACGCCCAGCCGGGTGGCGAGCTCGGTCCCCGGCCAGTGCCGGTGCGTCTGCAGCAGGTTGAGCAGAGCCAATGCACGCGAGGTGGTGTCGGTCATGCGTCTCAGATTGCCAGATGATGCGGACAGGATCTGTCCGCATGGGTTTCTACGCTCTCCCCATGAACGAATCCCTCATCGAGACCGAAAGCCTGACCAAGGTCTTCACCGTCAAGAAGACGCCGGTGCATGCCGTGACCGACGTCTCCTTCACCGCCGTGCGCGGCGAGCTCGTCGCCTTCCTCGGCCCGAACGGCGCCGGCAAGTCGACCACCCTGCGGATGCTGACCACCCTCATCCCGCCCACCTCGGGGAGCGCACGCGTCGTCGGCCACGACATCCGCACGGATGCCGCCGGGGTGCGCGCCCGCATCGGCTACGTCGGCCAGCTCACCAGCGGCAGCTTCTCGCAGCGGGTGCGCGACGAACTGCTGAGCCAGGGTGCCTTCTACGGGATGTCACGGCGCGACAGTGCTCGGCGGGCCGACGAGCTGATCGAGTCGCTCGACCTCACCTCCTTCGCGACGCGGACCGTGCAGCAGCTCAGCGGCGGGCAGAAGCGCCGGCTCGACATCGCGCTCGGGCTCATGCACGCACCGCCGCTGATCTTCCTCGACGAGCCTTCCACCGGACTCGACCCGCAGAGCAGGGCGAACCTGTGGGAGCACATCCTCGACCTGCGCACGCAGCACGGCACCACGGTCTTCCTCACCACGCACTACCTGGAAGAGGCCGACCGCTACGCCGAGCGCGTGATGGTCATGGACAAGGGGCGCATCATCGCCGACGACGACGCCGCCTCCCTCAAGGCGACGCTGGCCGGCGACGTGCTCACCTTCGGGTTCGCGGATGCTGCCGAGGCGGCGAGCGCCCGCGCCGTGGTCGCCCGCCTCAGCAGCGCCGAGGTCACGGTCGAGGGCGAGTCCATCTCGCTCGCGGTGCAGGACGGCGACCGGCTGCTGCCGGTGATCGTGCGCGAGCTCGACGCCGCCGGCATCCTCGTCCGCCGGGCGACCGGCGTCCCGCCCACGCTGGACGACGTGTTCCTCGCGCTCACCGGCCGCACCCTGCGCGACGCCGGCGAAGGAGCGGATGCCGCCGGCGAAGCATCCGATTCCGCCGACACCAGCACGACCTCCGCGAACAGCACGACCGCTGCGAACAGCACGACAGGAGTCCTCTCATGACCGCCACCGACACGCTCGTGCGCCCGAACCTCGCGCGCGACACCCGCAACGTGCTGACGCGCGAGCTCAAGCCCGTGGTCCGCGATCCGTTCACCCTGATCTTCAGTCTGCTGCAGCCGCTCGTCTTCCTCGGGCTGTTCGCTCCGCTGCTGATCGGCGACTCGGGGCAGCCGGCCGGCGAGACCCTGGCCTGGTTCGTGCCCGGCGTGCTCGTGATGATCGTGCTGTTCGGCACCGGTGCCACCGGTTCGAACCTGCAGTACGAGATGATGACCGGCTCGCACGAGCGCACCCTGGTCGCCCCGCTCGCCCGCTCCTCGCTGCTGGTCGGGCGTGCGCTCAAGGAGATCGCGCCGATCGTGGTGCAGGCGCTCGTGATTGTGCTGATCGCCTGGCCGTTCGGCTTCGCCGCCGACATCCCCGGGCTGCTCATCGGGCTGGCGCTGCTGGCCGTGTTCGGGGTGGGCCTCGGCTCGCTGTCGTATTCGCTGGCGCTGGCGACGAAGGACCGGGAGTGGCTGTTCTGGGGAGTGCAGCAGTCGCTGATCTTCCCGCTGCTGATCCTGTCCGGGATGCTGTTGCCGCTCGACGATGCTCCGGAGTGGATGCGCGCCGTGGCGTCGGTCAACCCGGTGAACTGGGTCGTGCAGGCCGAGCGGGCGCTGTTCGCCGGAGACCTCGGCGACGTGACTGTCCTGTGGGGGTGGGTCTCGGCTCTCGCGGTTGCGGTGGTCGGACTGATCGTCGGGGTGCGCGCCATCCGCCGCAGCAACTGACCCGGCCCGACGGTGCGCCGCCGCCTGGATGCGAAAACCCAGCCGCAGCGGCGCACCGTCGGCGTGTCCACCCGCGACGCGCCGGCGCCAGCACGATGCGTCCGGGTTTCGGCTGCCGACGCCGAGGGTTCAGTCGTTCGTGACCACGAGCTTGCCCCGGCTCACCCCGGCGGCGAGGTCGGCGAGGGCCTGCGGCAGACGGTCGAACGGGTACGCCTTCGCGACGACGGGGCGGATCGCGCCGCTGTCGACGAGCGCCGTGATCTCGCGCAGCTGGTCGCCATCCGCACGCATGAAGAGGAACTCGTACCGCACGCCGAGCTTCTTCGCCTGCCGCCTGATCTTGCGGCTGAGGCCTGCGATCGCGAGCCGCACGAGCGCGTTCAGCCCCTGGGCGCGGGCGAAGGCGGGGTCGGGCGGTCCCGATATCCCGACGACCAGCCCACCCGGCTTCAGCACCCGCAGCGACTTCTCGAGGTTCTCGCCGCCGAGGCTGTCCAACACGAAGTCGTAGCCCGACAGCTCCTCTGCGAAGTCCTGCCGACGATAGTCGATCACGATGTCCGCGCCGAGCTCGCGGACGAACTCGGCGTTCGCGGCACTGGCCGTCGTGGCGACCGTGGCCCCGAGGTGCGCCGCGAGCTGGATGGCGATGGATCCGACCCCACCGGCGCCGGCGTGGATGAGCACCTTCTGGCCCGCCGTGACCCCACCGCGCTCGACCAGCGCCTGCCAGGCCGTGAGGGCGACCAGCGGGAGCGACCCCGCCTCGGCCATCGAGAGACCGGCGGGCACGGGGGCGAGATCCTTCTCGGCGACGGCGATCCGCTCGGCGAACGTCCCGATACGGGCGGCGTCGGGACGGGCGTATACGCGGTCGCCGGGCCGGAATCCGTCGACGAGCCGACCGACACGGATCACCGTCCCCGCCACATCGTTGCCGAGGACCAGGGGCAGGTCGTAGGGCAGGATCTGCGCGAACTCCCCTTGGCGGATCTTCTCGTCCAGCTGGTTGAGCCCCGCGGCCTCCACCCGCACGAGGACGTCTCGGTCACCGACTTCGGGTTCGGCGACCTCCCGCTCCTCGAGCGGCTGCTTGTACTTGTCGACGACGAATGCACGCATGACGGCTCCTCAGGCGTTCGCCCGCAGCTGCGGGTAGACCGCTTCCAGCGGCGCGCTCAGCCCCGCCTTGACCTGCACCGAGATCTCGTCGGCAAGCACCTCGTACTCGTCGCGCTCGGTTGCGTCCAGCACGGCCCTGACGAGATCGGCCGGATCGGTCTTGGGGTCGGTGACGTGCTCGGCCATGGCGGTGTCGACGTAGCCGACGTGCACCCCCACGACGTGCACTCCCGCCGGGGCGAGCTCGAGGCGGAGCGAGTTCGTCGCCGACCACAGCGCCGCCTTGGTCGCGCTGTAGATGCCGCCGACGGCGTACCAGGCGAGGGCGGAGTGGATGTCGATGATCGCCGCTCCCTGGCGTCCGGCGAGAAGCGGTGCGTAGGCCCGCGTCAGGAAGAGCGGTCCGAGGAAGTTCGTCTCCACATTCCGGCGGATGTCCTCGTCGGAATGTGTCAGGATCTCCGCGGTCGGCACCGAGGCGCCCGCATTGTTGATCAGCACCGTCACGTCGGGCGCCGCGTCGACGGCGGCGCGGATCGACGCGGCATCCGTCACATCGAGGGCGAGAGGGACGACGCGTTCGTCGTCCCAGGTGCGCGGCGTGCGGGCGCTGGCGTATACCTTGGCGGCTCCGCGCGCGAGCGCCTGGTGGACGAACTGCGTGCCGATGCCTCCGTTCGCTCCGGTGACGAGGACGACGGCTCCGTGGAGTGAAGGCATGGACTGCTCTCTTCTTTGCGATGATGAGTGATAGTTGAGCGTGCGCATAAGCGACTCTCGTCATAACTGAGCGTAATCAGTTTCTATTCCCGGAGGAAGAGTATGTCGACGTCCGCTTCGAACGCCCTCGGTCGTCGCGAGCGCAACAAGCAGCAGAAACTCGAACGGATCACGGCCGCGGCGTCGGAGCTCTTCGCCGAGCACGGCATCGACGATGTCACGACCCAGCAGATCGCCGAGCGAGCCGATGTCGGCACCGGCACCCTGTTCCTCTACGCGAAGACCAAGGGCGAGCTGCTGCTGCTCGTGCAGAACGCGCACTACGCCGTCGCCCTCGAGAAGGGCATCGCGGCGGCCGAAGCGACTCCCGATGCGCGCGCGGCGATCGTCGCACTGCTGCGACCGATCGTCGAGTGCAACCGCGTTCAGGTCGAGAACGGACGCACCTACCTGCGCGAGATGGTGTTCGCCGAACCCTCTGACGGGCACCATGCCGAAGCGCTCCGCATCGTGGGCGAGACCGAGGACGCCGTGGCGTCGATCCTCCGCCGCGACCCGAAGACGAGCGAGGAACGTGCCGCCGCCCTCGCCCGTATCGTGTCCGCCATCATGTTCCTCACCCTGACGGCGAGCACGAACGTCGATCTGACCGTCGACGAGCTCGTCGACGACATCGACCGTCAGATCGTGGCTCTCCTCGGGCGCTGAGACGGCCGATTCAGCGCCGGAGGGAGTCGTCGAACGGGTTCGGCTCGAGCGTGTAGTCCGTCGACGCATCGGACCAGGTGCCTCCGCCGGACGGCGCCCGGCGCGCGCGGACCGCGGCCATCGCGCGAGTCGCAGGAGAACCCACCGCAAGCGCGACCGCGCCCTGCACCGTGCGATCCTCGGCGCCGAGCACGCTCGCCCGATGCCACGCCTCGTGCAGGGCTCCCCCGCGAGCGGCCGGGACGCGGCGTGCCGGCAGCGCGCCCGAGCGCCGCAGCGCCACGAGCTGCTCCACCCGCTCCCACCACGTCGACTCGACCTCGGGATGGAAGTAGTTGTCGCGGAGCCAGTCCGGATGCGGATGCCGGAACCGCCCGGCGACGACCTCGCTCCGACCGCCGAGCAGCCCGCTTCCCACGAACACCGTGTTCAGCAGGCTCTTGCTCACCCCGAAGGAGTCGAGCGCGATCACGGGCACTCCGAGCGCGGTGGCCTCGATCGCGGCGGTCGAGCTCACCGTGACGAGACCGGCGGCCGTCTGCAGGGCGGCGGACATCGAGTCGTACGAGAAGACCAGGTTCTGCGGAAGGCGCGACGGCAGCAACCCCGCGTAGGGCTCGCGTTCGAGGTGCGTCTCCGACTCCCCCGGCCGCGACCGCAGCTTCACCACCACGCGTCGCGCGGGCTCCGCCTCCGCCGCCCGGACCAGCATGGCCGCGATCTCGGCCCGCTCGTCCTTCCCGACGGGCACGAGCGCCTGCGCGGCGAACACGATGTCCGTCGCAGGCGGTCGCGCCGGAGCAGCCGGTGCCGGGCGCTCGGCGACCGCGATGCCACCGCGACCGCCGGCCGCGGCGTCGACCCGTATCCGCTCCGAGCGCAGCATCCGCTGCCGGCGCCGGGCGAACGGCAGGGTCGCGAGCGCCACGGGCGTCTGCACGCCGATCCGCCGACCGAGCTCTTCGAACGCGCGGACCTCGCGATGCGAATGCACCACCAGCAGGTCGGCGTGACGGCGGTAGTCGAGTGCTCCACGCTGCGCGGGGATCGCCATCCCCGGAAGTCCGGAGACCGTGACCGGACGGTGTTCGAGCGCATCGATCACCCGTCCCATCAGCCGCACGAACGGTCCGCGACCGGCGAGCAGGACCACATCCGGTCGCTGCCCGGCCAACCATCCGGCCGTCTCCGCGAACCCGATCCGGGTGACGTCATCGTCGCCGAGCGTCGTGCCGGCGAGCGCGGTGCGCTGCTGCGCGACGCTGGCGGTGAGCGGCGTGCGCACCATCAGCAGATGCGGCCGCAGTCCCGGCACCGACCCGAGGAGGGAGGCCGCCCACTTCACGAAGGAGTCGGCGTCCGCGATCGCGACGACGCGGATGCCGGTGGCACCGGTCATGCGGAGACGCGGCGCAGCTTCGCCATCGGCGCGCGCTCGCTGTCGAACACGCGCTTGACCCCGTCGCCGGTCGCGCGCTCGATCACGCGGATATCGCGCACCAGGTGCTCGAGACCGGTCGGCTCGAGGGAGGCCGCGTGGTCGGAGCCCCACATCGTGCGGTCGAGCGTGATGTGGCGCTCGACCGCAACTGCGCCGATGGCCACCGCGGCGAGGGAGATCTGCAGGCCGCGCTCGTGCCCCGAGTAGCCGACGGGCACACCCGGGTAGCGGTCGCGCAGGGTGGCGATCACGCGCAGGTTCGCCTCTTCGGGCTCGAGCGGGTAGGTCGAGGTCGCGTGCATGAGGACCACCCGGTCGGTGCCGAGCGTGTCGAGAGCCCGGTCGATCTGCTCGATGGTCGACATGCCGGTCGAGAGGATCACGGGCTTGCCCGTCTCGCGCAGGGCGACCAGCAGCTCGGTGTCGGTGAGGCTGGCCGAGGCGACCTTGTGCGCCACCACGTTGAGGTCTTCGAGGAAGTCGACGCTCGGCACGTCCCACGGCGACGCGAACCAGTCCAGGCCGAGCATGGTGGCGTGATCGCCGATCTCGACGTACTCGTCGCGGCCGAACTCGACGCGACGGCGGTAGTCGAGGTAGCTCATGACGCCCCACGGCGTCTCACGCGGAACGTCGCGCATGTGCTCGGGAGTGGAGATCTCGGGCGTGCGCTTCTGGAACTTCACCGCATCGGCGCCGGCGCGGGCTGCGACGTCGATGAGCTTCTTCGCGATGTCGACATCGCCGTTGTGATTGAGTCCGATCTCGGCGATGACATAGGCGGGACGACCGCCGCCGATCACTCGTGAGCCGATGCTGACAGTCATGATTCCTCCGGTCGTCGAGCGCTGGTGCAACCCCTCCCTCCTGACTACGGGCCGAGGATGAACACCGGGCGACGACCGGGTTACCGGCATCGGTCAGCTCGACAACACCCGTTCGATCAGTTCGCGAACAGCACCCTCGCCACCGCGGCGGCTCAGCACGACCCTGGCCTCTTCGATGACGAGCGGATGCGCGTTCGCGACCGCGATGGGCCACCCCACGATCCGCAGCGCCGGTAGATCGTTCACGTCGTTGCCGAGGTAGGCGATGTCGGCGAGGGGCACGTCGTTCTCCTGCGCCCAGTCGCGCAGTGCCGTCTCCTTGTCGTCGAGGCCATGGAGCACCGGAACGCGGAGCTTCGTCGCCCGGGCGCGGACCACGGGATTGACCTCGGTCGACAGGATGAGCAGCGGCACACCGGCGCGGCGCAGCAGGGCAACCCCCATCCCGTCCTCGCGGCTGACCCGCACCCGTTCCCCGCCGTCGGCATCGATGATCGCGGTGTCGTCGGTGTGCACGCCGTCGAAGTCGGTCACGACCGCCCGCACCGGGATGCGCCCTGGAACCTCGTGCAGGGTCGCGAGAGCACGGGCGACCCGGAGCTGATCCGCATCGTCGATCTCGATCGCCGTCCACTCCGGCACCGCAGCGATGCGGATCCTGCCGAAGAACCGATGCCGGCTCTCACGGAACCCCGCGGCCCGGAACACATAGAAGGCGCCGGTCTCGAGGTGGTGCGGCTCCCGGTCCTGGCGCCGCGGGCGGTGCGCGGCTTCGTGGTTGATCGCGACCGCCTCACCGCGGTCGTCTTCCCGCCACAGGAATCCGTAGGTCTCATGGGCCGCGAACACGCTGTCGGCGCGGTCTGCACGAATCTCCTCCACGGCCGCGGCGAGCGCGTCACTCGGGATGAACGGCGACGTCGCCTGCAGGAACGCCACGATCTCGACCCTCTCTCCGGCTGCTTCGAGCTCGTCGAGGGCATGCAGGATCGCGCTCTCCGAGGTCGCCGTGTCTTCGGCGAGCTCGGCGGGGCGGCGGATGACACGGGCTCCCGCGGTGTTCGCGACCGCGGCGATCTCGTCATCGTCGGTGGACACCACGACCAGGTCGATGCCGGATGCCGCGGTCGCCGCCCGAACAGCACGCTCGACCAGCGGGACTCCGCCCACTCGCTGGAGGTTCTTGCGCGGCACCTGCTTCGACCCGCCGCGCGCGGGGATGATCGCCACCGTGAGGGGCCGCTGCTCGTCCATGTCGTTCATCCTCGTCGTCATCGTCATCCTCGTCGTCATCGTCATCGCCCGCGCAGCGCCCGCCAGGCACGACCGACTCGTCGCCGCGCGCCGAGGGCGTGGAGCCGCCACTCCTCGACCCTGCCCACTCCGCCGGCGGGGCGCAATGCACGGTTCAGGGCGCTCTCCCGCGGTGCTCCCGGCAGCCGCAGCTCCGCAAGCCGTCGTGGCGCGAAATACCGATCCCTCTCGACCGAGTCCAGGTCGTGCAGCAGCTCTTCGGCGCGACCGCGCAGATGGGCGGCGTTCTCAGGCTGCATCGCGTAGCCGACCGCGTCGACCAACAGCTGCAAGCGGGCGGGGTCGCTGTAGGGCGCGTCGTCGCGGGTGAGGGCATCGACCAGGGTCACGGGTATGCGGTTGCTGTTCTCGAACGGCGTCAGCGCCGCCAGCACCCGGTCGTTGCCCGCCGATCCGATCGCCCGGCCGAAGAGCGTGTGCACCGTCGGCAGCGCGGTCGAGAACCCGGCGACGACGGCCAGCGCATCCAGTCGTTCGGCCAGCAGCTCGGCCGCGAGCGGGCCGCGATACTCGACGAAGTCGATCCCGTGCACGTGCGCCCGATCGCGGACCGCCGCGGTCATCAGCGGCGGTGCGGCGGGGTGCGGCTTGAAGACGATGCGCTGCGGAGTCCACCGCGCGGCACGGTCGATCAGCTGCTTCTGCAGGTCGATCTCCGCGGCGGGCGTCATGAGTCCGAGCGCCGACAGGTACTGGCCGAGGACGAGCACGCTGGGCGGATCGTCGCCGACGCCCGGGTCACCGGCATCCGTCTCCCGCAGTGCCGCCGCGAACACCGAGGGAGGAACCGGCACGATCTCCGCCCGAGGAGACCCGACGAGCGGCCGCACTCCGGGCACCACGTCCGCATGGACCACGCGTTCGATGCGCGCCGCGACCGCATACGGCAGCCGCACCCGCATCGGCGAGTAGGTCATGAGCCCATCCCCCACGATGGTGATCCGCGCGTGCGGGAACAGCGCCATCAGGGTGCGGGCCGGCGCGACCTGCGGGCTCTGCACGAACAGCTCCAGGCTCTGAGGATCGAGTCGCCACGCCCGTACGAGCAACCGCTCCAGGATCGGGAGGTCGGCCTCAGCGGGTTCCCACGAGCTCGGATGCAACGGGCCGAGGACATCTTCCAGCGGCTCGACGCGGTCGAACCGCGCGCGCAGCGGCCCGAGCACGGGGTCGCCCGCGATGCCGACCGCCGTCTCCGGCACCCGGCTCGAGGTGAACGGCACCAGGATGCGCTCCGCCCCGCCGTCGCGGCCGAGGAGCCCGGCGTCGATCGCCGCGGCGGCCGTGGCGAGTCCGTACGCACTGTGCAGCGCGAACAGCTGGGTCATGCCGTGCGCCCCGCCTGTCGGAGAACGCGCGCCAGCACCCGCCGGCGCGGCCCGTCGAAGCGCGTGAGCGTCTCGTCGAGTTCGTCGTCCGGCAGGCGGCGGAGCATGTCCCGGATGCCGCCGCGCATCTCGGCGCGCAGCCGCGGGCTCATCCGACGCGCACGCACCAGGTGGTGGGAACTGAGCGCGAGCGCGGTCCACACGACCTTGGGCAGGAAGCGCTCCGCCTCCGCGTCCTGCTCCACGACGGCGATGACCTCGTCCATCGCCCTGGCGAAGTCGAGCTGGCGGCGATCCCTGGCCTGGGTGAGCGACGTCGCGATGCCGCGTCGGTAGAGCAGCGCGGGGGCATCCACGACGGCGAACGACCCCGCGCGAAGATGGAGCCGCCAGATCCAGGGCCGGTCCTCCGCCGTGAACAGCCCCTCGGGGAACCGCGCCAGCCCGTCGTCGAGAACGCGGCGGTGGAAGACACCCGCCCACGCGTAGGGGTAGTCGACCATCGTGGATTCGTTCTCGGGCAGGATCGCCGCCCTCGGAACGAGCACGCGTTCGCGCCACGGGTGCGGGGCACGCACGAGCGCCCGCTGCGACCCGGTGACCGTGACGTGGTCGGTGCGGAGGAAGTCGCAGTCCAGCTCGCGCAACCGCGACACCAGCACCTCGAGCCGGCGCGGCTGCATCCAGTCGTCACCGTCGAGGAAGCAGAAGGCGTCGCCCTCGACCCGTTCGAGCCCTTGATTCCGGGCGGTCGCCAGGCCCCGGGCGATCGGGTTCCGGATGAGCTCGACGTTCGGGAGGCGCTCGGCATACGCGCGCATGAGGGCACCGGTGTCGTCACGCGAGCCGTCGTCGATGGCGACGAGCTTGAGCGCAGAAGGATCGTCGAACTGGCGGGTGAGCGTCTCGAGCGTCGTCCCGATATACGCGCCGGCGTCTTTCGCGGGCAGGATGACGGTGACGAGGGGTGTGCGCACGGAGCTCCAGGGAGAGGCGGTGTCCCGGAATCGTGCCAGGTCACCGTTGCCGGACGGCGACCTGGAGGTGAACGACCGGTGTCCGCCGATGCTGCGGCCCGTGCGCAGTGAGGTGTGGCCCCGTACCCGAACGGAGCCACACCTCCCAGTGCTACGCACTGCCGAACGCGAGGCGTTCGGAGAGCGGGGCCACCGATGATGGCCCCGCCCGCCTCGTGCCCTGCTGACCCCCATCAGCCGGACCCGGGACGTTGTGTGTCGTCGCGCTCCCTCCCCCCAGAGATACGCGCGACGACACGTAACATAATACATGTCGCATTTCGTGAAGCTGTACGTAGGCCGAGATACGACGCTCGACTCGCGGTCGAGTTCGCGAGGATCCGTTCGATCGGCGACGATGGGAGCATGCTCTGGCCCTTCGGATCGACGTGGCGTCCGGTGCGGCAGAAGCAGCGCGACACCCTGGACCTGCGATGGCTGACCGCCCGGACCTGGACCCGACGCTGGTACCCGCAGGGCATCGACCTCGGTGAGTGGCGGGGTCGACGCACCGTGGCGGTGAGCTGGTTCCGGCAACAGCTCGACGGCGTACATCTCGCCTCCCGCGTGACGTTCGTCGACCTCGAGCGCTCCCGCCATCTCGACGTGCTGCTCGCCGTCCCCGGCAACGACGGCGAACTGCAGCCGGCACCGATCCACGCCGGTGGACTCGCCTGGTTCGACGACCGAGTCTTCGTCGCGGCGACCGGACGCGGTATCTGGGAGTTCGATCTCGCGGATGTGCGGACGGTCCGCGGCGCCGCCGCTCAGCGCATCGCCGGCAGGCGGCCTCGGCGCGGTCGCACGACGGTGCTCGTCGCCGTCCGCACGCGCGTGCACCCCGTCGCGCTGCGCTGCTCGTATCTGGGTCGAGTGTTCGACGAGGACGGCACTCCCCTGCGGCGTGTCCTCATCGGCGAGCACCGCACCGACGACAGCGGCCGGATCGGCGAGTTCTCGATCCCGGAGGACGCCGACGGGCGGTTCACCGAGGAGCACGTCTTCAGCCCCGGCATCCCCCGCATGCAGGGCGCCGTGCGGTGGGGAGACCGCCACTTCGTCTCACAGTCCGACGGCCTGCGCCCCGGTGCGCTGTGGAGCGGGCCGCGGTCGGCGCTGGAGCAGGACGACATGCCCCTCCCGGTCGGCTGCGAAGACCTGGCGCTCGACATCGACGCCAAGCTGCTGTGGTCACTCGGGGAGCACCCGTGGCATCGGGTGGTGCGCGGCATCCCGTTCGCTCGACTCGGCATCGAGGGCACCGGCGCCGAGCCGCCCGCGCGGCGAACGTAGACTGGAGGGGTGAAGAAGCCCGCGCCTTTCCTCGTCTACACCGTGCTGCGGCTGCTGGCGTTCCTCGTCCCGCTCGCCATCCTCTGGTTCTTCTTCCCGATCTTCCGCGAATACTGGTGGCTCGCCGCGATCTTCGCCGCCCTCATCGGCATGAGCATCTCGATGCTGTTCCTGCGCACACCGCTCACCGACGCTTCGGCCCGACTCGCGGAGCGCCGCGAGAGTCGGTCATCGGGCAGCCAGGCCGATGCGGATGCCGAGGACCAGGCGATCGACGCGAACGAGCCCGGCGACGACCCGAAGGTCTGACCGCCGCGCTGCGGCTCAGCCGACGAACGCCCAGAACAGGGCGCCGGCGTACAGCAGTGATGTCAGCGACGTCAGGGCGAGCGCGGTCACCAACTCCCTCGGCTGCCGGTAGGCCCAGACGATGACGATGGCAGGGAGTCCCGCCAGCAGTGCGAGGAGCGAGATCCATGCGATCGGGAACAGCAGCGCGAGGAACACGGCGATGCCGAACGGCGCCAGGACGAACAGGGTGAACAGCACCTGCGTGGCGCGGCGTCCGATCAAGACGGTCAGGGTGCGCTTGCCGACCTCGCGGTCCTGGTCGATGTCACGCAGGTTGTTGGCGAGCAGCACGGCACACGCGAACAGGCCTGCTGCGATGGCTCCGAGCCACGCCTGCAGCGGCAGCTCGAACACCTGCACCCAGGTGGTGCCGAGCGTGGCGACGAGGCCGAAGAACACGAACACGAAGACCTCGCCGAGGCCGTAGTACCCGTACGGCCTCTTGCCGCCCGTGTAGAACCAGGCCGCGACGATGCACGCCGCACCGACGGCCAGCATCCACCACTGCTCGGTGCGCACGACGATCGCGAGCCCGACGACCGCGGCGAGCGCGAAGAAGATCAGGCCGATGATCAGGACGGTGCGTGGCTTCACCCGCCCGGATGCCGTCAGGCGCGCGGGCCCGACGCGGTGGGCGTCGGTGCCGCGGACGCCGTCGCTGTAGTCGTTCGTGAAGTTCACGCCGATCTGCAGCAGCACCGCGACGGCGAGGCACGCGAGCGCGATCACCCAGTGGAACTCGGGGCCGGTGCTGCGCGCCGCACCGGTTCCGATGATCACCGGGGCGATCGCGAGCGGGAGGGTGCGCAGCCGCGCGGCCCCGATCCAATCGGATGCGGTGACCGGCCCCGCCTCGACGACCGGACGCCGCGCCGGGTTGCCGCTGGTGCGGGCCGGGGTGTGCTTCGCGGTCCGACTCTTCTTCTTGCGCTGGGAGGATGCTGCCACGCAGGGAATCCTACTGGCCGGGGCGATGCCCGACCTCAGCGGGACGACGGATCAGGGGTTCGGGTTGCTGTCCTTGCCGTCGAGCCAGAGCGTGTCGGAGGCGTCGCCGTGCGCACCACCCGTGCCGACGTGCTTGCTGCTGATCTGCGGGCCCTTGGTGATCACGTGCACGAGGGCCATCGCGTGCCCCTGCCCCAGCGCGTAGTCCTCCTTGAGCCACGCGACGATGGGCGTGGCCTTCGTCGTGCGGTCGAACCCCTTCTCCGTCGCGAGCTCGATGAACTGTCGCGGGGTCAGCCCCGTCTTGGTCTCGATGTTGTCGAGGTATGCCTGGAAGGACATGGTGCTCCTGGTGCTCAGTCCTCGTCGAGGAACGTCTGGATGATGGTGGCGGATGCGTGGATGCCGATGATCCTGAGGACCCCGTCTCCCGCGTTGGTGAAGCAGTGCGGGACGAAGGCGGGGCCGGTCGCGGTGTCGCCCGCCCCGGCGACGAAAGTCTCCTCGCCCACGGTGATGCGGGCAAGTCCCTCGATAACGACCCAGGTCTCGGCGTAGGGATGCCAGTGCCGCCCCGGGCCTTCGCCCGGCTGGTTCTCGACGAAGAAGTACGACACCTCCGCGCCGTGCTCTGCGCCGACGAACCTGCGACTGCGGCCCGTGCCGATGCGGATGTCCGCGCCGGCGACGATTCCGGATCCGGGGGTTGTGCTGTTCATGACTCCAGTCTCGACAGCGCGCAGGGCCACCCCTAGAGTTTCGATGTGAATCGAAACACAGGGCCCGTCGAGGGCGTCGAGCACCCCGACCACCGCGTCGAGTTCCACCTGAGCCCCGGCGATGTCGAGGCGGTGCGATTCGGCATCTCGCCCGGGCACGAGCTGGCCCACGCCGTGCGGGTCCTGCGGCGCCCCGAGGCGCATCCCCTGCAGTGGGGGTGGCTGCGTGCCGTGCGCGAGCGCCTGCCCCGCGAGGAGTTCGCCCTGCTCGCGACCGTCATCGGGGACGACGGCTACCTGCCCGACTTCCTGACGACCGCACCGCGATGGGACCTGAGCCCGGAGGGCGAGCTCGACGAGCTGCGCATCACACCTCTCGACCCGATGCGCGTCGACTTCGGGAAGATGGTGCGGCGCTCGACCGGAGCGCGGCAGCGGGCGCTGGGCGAGATGCAGGGGAAGCCGGCACGGGCGCGCTCGATGATCGCCGACGCCTGGTCCGCGGTATGGGATGCCGCGCTGGCTCCCGTCTGGCCGCAGCTCGAACGCCTGTTGCGCGCCGACATCGCGTTCCGTGCGCAGCGGATCGCGACCGGCGGCATCGCGGGGATGGCCGGAGACCTGCACCCGCAGGTGACCTGGGGAGAAGGCGCCGTCCGCGTCTCGCTGCGTCGCCACAGCGAACAGGTCGACTGCCGGGGAAGCGGCCTGGTGCTGGTGCCGTCGGTCATGTCGTCGTGGGGCTGCATGGTGCTCACCGAGCCCCCGGCGCAGCCGACGCTGTTCTATCCGGCCCGCGGCGTCACCGCCGGCTGGGCGCGGGACACCGCCGACATCGAGGAGGCATTGGGCGCGTTGCTCGGTCCGGCACGAGCGGGCATCCTGATCAGAGCCGGCACCGCCCGCACGACATCGCAGGTCGCTCAGGATGCCGGTGTCGCGGTCTCGACCGCGTCGCATCACCTCACCGTGCTGCGGGGCGCGGGGCTGATCGGCAGCGAGCGCGACGGCACCCGGATGCTGCACCTGCGCACTCCGCTGGGCGAGGCGATGGTGGGCGCGGTGCTCTGACGCGCTCCCGACTACTCCGCCGAGCCGACCGGGATGATCGGCCGGTGCTCGTAGTAGGTCTGCAGCACCACGGTGGTGCGGGTGCTGACGTTCGCCGCGAGCCGCACGTCACGGACGAGCTCCTCGAGCGCACGCGGAGACGGCACGCGAACGAACAGCATGTAGCTCGCGTCACCGGCGATGGAGTGGCAGGCCTCGATCGCGTCGAGGTGCTCCAGCAGCTCCGGAGCGTTGTCGGGCTGGGCGGGGTCGAGCGGGGTGATCTCGATGAAGGCCGAGAGCGGGGTGCCCACCTGCTCGGGGTCGAGGATCGCCTGGTAGCCGGAGATGACTCCCCTCGTCTCCAGCCGGCGCAGACGCGACTGCACGGCCGAGACCGACAGGCCGACGGCCTCCGACAGCTGGGAGAGCGTGGCGCGCCCGTCACGGGAGATCGCGGTCAGGATCGCGCGGTCGACAGAATCATCCATGGCTGTAAGATTATCGTCAGGATTCCGTATATGCCGGAATCTTTCCGTTGAAAACTCCGATCGGAGGTCCCGATGTCCCTTCTTTCCGCCAACAGTTCCGCTGTCCAGGCCATCGTCGGCGAACCCGAGGTCGTCGAGGACGCGTCGATCGCCGAGCAGTCCGCCGCCTGGGCGCAGCTGAAGGACGCCGCGATCGCCCTCCGCGAGATGCAGATCAAGGACGGCTCGATCCCGGATGCCGCGCACCACGCCGCGGCCCGCGAGCTCGTCGGCGCGATCACCGCCGCGATCCGCGCACTCGCCCCTGCCTTCCCGCACGACGCGGAGTACCTCACCGCCTCCGTGGTCGACTTCGACCGCTGGGCATCCGAAGACTTCGGCGTGCCGGACTTCCTCGATTCGCTCATGGCCTTCCAGCCGCAGCAGACCCGCGTCGACGGCATCCGTCACCTCGTCGTGTTCCCGATGTACACGCAGAACGGTTCCAGCGACCGCCTGGTCGAGGCGCTGATCGTCGAGACGATCTGGCCCGAGTTCATCGCCGCCCTCGAGGCCGGCGACTACGGCAACAAGCTGTTCGTCTCGCTGCGGCTCGTCGACTTCACGCCCGGCTACGACACGAACTCGGCCGTGCTGTTCCCCGAGACCGTCGCGATGCGCGAGATCCCGACCTTCACGTGGGGCGCGATCTTCCAGGACCGCGAGGCCGCTCGCTACCGTCGCGTCACCCGTGCTGCTGCCGAGATCACCAACCTCGACCTGCCCGAGCGGGCCGCCGCGATGCTCGACGACCAGCAGGTGGCCGAGAAGACCTTCGTCATGTGGGACATCATCCACGACCGCACCCACATGCGCGGCGATCTGCCGTTCGACCCGTTCATGATCAAGCAGCGGATGCCGTTCTTCCTCTACTCCCTCGAGGAGATGCGCTGCGACATGACCGCGTTCCGCGAGTCGGTGAAGATCGAGCGCGCCCTCGCGGCCCGCATCGCCGCCGGTGAGGAGCTCACCGAGACGGAGCAGGAGATGCACGATTACGCGCACCTCGTGCAGTACGCGGTGATCTTCGACCGCATCTTCCGCTTCTCGATCACGGGCACCCGCACACGCAACTACGACGCGGTCGGCGGACAGCTGCTGTTCGCGTGGCTGCACCAGCGCGGCGTGCTGCACTGGACAGACACGGCTCTGACCTTCGACTGGGACGCCGTGCCGGATGCCGTCGTGGCGCTCGGCGACGCGATCGACGACCTGTACTGGCACTCGATCGACCGCCCCAAGGTCGCGCACTGGCTCGCCGCGTACGAGCTCGTCCGCGGCACGCTCACCCCGCACCCGGCCTCGCAGTGGGCCCGCGGCCTGTCGGACGAGATCCTGGCCGGCGCGCCGAAGGGGTACACGGATGCCGTGATGGACGACGAGTTCCCGCTGTCGATGTTCTTCGAGACCCTTCACAAGAAGATGAAGCCCGTCATCGAATCGACCGTGGGCATCCGCGGCACGGACGACTGATGACCACGCGCGCATGGCGCGCGTTCCGAGTGTGACGCTGGGGCGCACCGCGCTGCGGCCGGACCTGTTCTGCGGATCCCTCCGCGGGTTCCGGCCGCAGAAGCCCCTCCGAACCGGAAGAGTGAGCGACATGGATGAACTCATCGACTCGAGACTGTCCGGCCGCACGGTGGTGCTCGCCGGAGCGACCAGTGCGGCGGGGCGGGCGGCGGCACGCGCTCTGCACGGTGCGGGGGCACGGGTGATCGCGACCGGCCGGTCCGCAGAAGGGCTGCAGCCGTTGGCGGATGCGGGCACGGAGGTCTTCCTCGCGGATGCGACCTCGCTCGATGAGATGACGGTTCTGGCGGGGCAGATCGGCCCCGTCGACGCGGTCGTCCCCCTCGTCGGGGGCTGGCGCGGGGGCGGCGGCCTCGCCGGGCAGTCCGACGAGGACTTCGCCGCGCTGCTGCCCGCGCTCGAGGCCGTCCGCGCGACGAGCCGGGCGTTCGACACGGCGCTGCGCGCGTCGGGGGCGGGCCGGTTCGCGATCGTGTCGTCGACGGCGGTCGCGCGGCCCCTCGCCGGCGGGGCGAACTACGCCGCGGTGAAGGCGGCGAGCGAGGCCTGGACCCGGGCCGTCGCGCAGGGGTACGCGAAGTCCGCGCGCGATTCCGGTGAGCAGCTGCGCACCGCATCCGTCGTGTTCCGCGCCAAGTCGCTCGATCCCGAGGTCTTGGCCGCACGGCTCCTGATGCTCTGGGACACGGACGCCACCGCCCTCAACGACCGGGTGTTCGACCTCGACTGATCCCGAGTGTCGGACGATCCGCCGACGGAGTGACGATCTGCGGAACTTCTTCCATCGGAACCTCGGGGAAACGTCCGAACCTCGGGGAATCGTCCGAGGCTCGGGGAAACGTCCGAGGCTCAGCGGGACTCGTCGGGGCTCGGGGAATCGTCCGGGCTCAGCGGGACTCGGGCGGCATGCCGGGGACCACGGGCGGAGCCTCACTGTGCCGGGCAGGGCCCGACTCGATCGACGGCTCCTCCGCCACGGCTTCTGCGCCGGCATCACCGCCGTCTTCCCCGCCGTCCTCGCCGTGGTCGATCTCCTGCTCGGGCGCCTCGGCGTACAGCTCGGTGAGCTTGCGGTACGACCGGGTGAAGAAGGCGAGCGTCGCGGCCACGACCATGATCAGTCCCGCGAACAGGCAGATCAGCGCGATACCGCGGGCCTCGCCCTCGCCGAGCAGCCAGCCCCAGCTCTGTTGCCCCTCGCGGGTGTTCATGTAGGGGATGATCAGGAACTCGGCGATCGGGGCGATCAGGAACGCGGTGATCGGGGCCGCCGCCGCTTCCATCGCCGCGGCCACGCCGAACACGCGACCCTGCCGTTCGTACGGCACGACCTTCTGGATGATGGTCTGCTCCGCCGCCTCGACCGGGGGCACCAGGGCCATATAGGCCCACATGCCGATCACATACAGCGGCCACCACTCCCGCAGCATGAACACCGAGCCCAGCAGCCCCATGGCGATCACGACGAGCAGCATGGTGCGCATGGGCTTGGGGCCGAGCCCGAACTTCGCCACCAGGCCGCCGCCCACCAGGAAGCCGGTGGAGGCGAAAGCCAGTGCGAAGCCCCAGGTCTGCGCATCGAAGAGGGTCAGGCCGTACGGGTCCATGAGCGCCATGTAGACGCCCCCGATGAGGTTGTTGAAGGTCGAGAAGATGATCAGGGCGAACAGGCCGGGAGCGAGTCGGATCGCCCGCACGCTGCCGCGGAAGTCGAGCGCGCTCGATGCGTTCGGGTCGGGCTCCGGAGCACCCTCGGGGATGCGGATGAACAGCAGGTGGGCGAACGTGAGTGCCATGGCCGCGATCGCGATCGCGAGGGTCCATCCCATGCCGAGGAACCCGATCGACAGACCCGAGAACACGCTCGTGACGAGGAAGGCGATGCCCTGCACCGTGCCGACGAGCCCGTTGGCGTTCGCACGCTTGTCTTCGGGGATCAGCAGAGTCACCGTCGTGGACAGCGCGATGTTGCGCAGCTGCTCGATCACACCGCCGAAGAGGATCACCCCGGAGAACAGCCAGAACCACGGGCCACCCAGATCGAGCAGTGCCGCCTCGGGCTGCCAGAGGTAGAGGAGCCCTGCCACCAGGAAGGCAGCGGCGGAGATGACACTCGAGATCACCATGACCGTGTGCTTGCGGTTGCGATCGACGATCGTGCCGAACGCCATCGCGAAGAACGCGACGAACAGCATGTACGCGCCGCCGATGATGCCCGTGACCAGCACGGACTGAGTCTCGATGTACACCCAGAACGTGAGCGCGAACCAGAGGAAGCTCGTCGTCACGTTCGCGATGAGCGTGTTGACGAGGACGTTGCCGAATGCCCGAGTGGCGGCGGTGCGCTCCATGAAGTCGAGGGTAGGGCCGGCATCCGACATCCGGAAGACCCTCCCCCGGACCGCGAGGGCGATGCGGACAATTAGGCTGGGTCGGTGAGCATCCAGCATGACCCCGCGATCCGGGGCTTCGCCAGTGACAACTACTCCGGCATCCACCCCGAGGTCCTCGCGGCCATCGCGGCGGCGAACGGCGGACACCAGAGCGCCTACGGCGAGGATGCGTACACCGCGCGCTTGCAGGAGGTCTTCCAGGCGCACTTCGGCGAGGGCGTCGAGGCGTTCCCCGTGTTCAACGGCACGGGCGCGAACGTCACGGGCCTGCAGTCGATGCTGCCCCGCTGGGGCGCGGTGATCGCGGCATCCACCGCCCACATCAACGTCGACGAGGCCGCAGCTCCCGAGAAGATCGGCGGCTTCAAGCTGCTCACGGTCCCCACCGACGACGGCAAGCTCACCACCGAGCTGATCGATCGCGAGGCCTGGGGCTGGGGCGACGAGCACCGCGCGCAGCCGCTGGTGGTGTCGATCACGCAGTCGACCGAGCTCGGCACGCTGTACACGGCCGACGAGATCCGCACGATCGCCGACCACGTGCACGAGCGCGGCATGAAGCTGCACCTCGACGGCGCGCGCCTGTCGAACGCCGCCGCCGCCCTCGATCTGCCGCTGCGCGCGTTCACCCGCGACGCCGGGGTCGACGTGCTCACCTTCGGAGGCACCAAGAACGGCGCGATGCTCGGCGAGGCGATCGTGGTGCTGAACCCCGACGCGGCCGACGGCCTGAAGTACTCGCGCAAGTTCAACATGCAGCTGTCGTCGAAGATGCGGTTCGTCTCGGCGCAGTTGATCGCGCTGCTCGAGGGCGACCTGTGGCTGCGCAACGCGAAGCACGCGAACGCCATGGCCGCGCGTCTGCGTTCCGAGATCGAGGCCGGCATCGCCGACGGATCCATCCAGGGCGTCGACTTCACGCAGCCGACCCAGTCCAACGGCGTCTTCGCGATCCTGCCCGACGGTGTCGCCGACCAGCTCCGCGACTCGTTCCGCTTCTACGACTGGGATGCCGCGCGCAAGGAAGTGCGCTGGATGTGCGGCTTCGACACCGAAGAGGCCGACGTCGACGCGTTCGTCGCCGAGCTCTCCCGCCTCACCACGCGCTGACCTGCCCGAGCCCCTCGGGCGTCAGGATTCGACGACGCGCGTGAATTCCTCGCGCGTGGTGCGCAGGTGCGCGCGCATCGCGGCATCCGCGGCCTCGGCGTCGCCCCGACGCACCGCGTCGAGGATCTGCTCGTGCGCCTGCCAGCTCGACTCCTTCACGAAGTCGAAGCTCATCAGGTCGACGGGCTCGAACATGCGAACCCTCGCCTCCTCGACCGCATCACGGACGAAGGAGTTTCCGGAGGCCTCGGCGAGGGCGATGTGGAAGTCGGTGTCGGCGATGCGGGACTCGGCCTTCGTGCCGGCGGCGGCCAGGTCGCGCTGCGCCAGCACCATCGCCTCCAGGTCGGCGTCACTGCGGCGGTTCGCAGCCAGCGCCGCCCCACCGGACTCGACGATCGAGCGGAACTCGGTGAGCTCACCGATCTCAGCCGAACGCGTGCGCACCTCCTCGCGGATGAGCCGCGGGTCGAGGGCGGCATCCTGCACGAACGCCCCACCGGACGCACCGCGCGAGATCACGATCTGCCCGCTGCCCTCGAGGATCCGCAAGGCTTGACGCAGCGTCTCGCGCGAGACGCCGAGCTGCTCCGCGAGCCGGCGCTCCGGCGGAAGCCGATCGCCGGGGCGGATGCGGCCGAGCGCCATCTCGCGCCGCAGGAACCCGGCGACCGCCTGATAACCGGAGACCGGCTGCAGGACGGCACGGGAGAAGTCGTGCGGCGCGTCGTCACGCTCGCTCATCCGTGCTCCTCCGATCAGAGGGGCAGACCCGGGCGGTCGGAGCCCACGATCTGCTTCCCCACGAAGAAGTCAAGCACATCGGCGTCTCCGTGCCCTCCCAGTCCGCTCGCGCCGAAGAAGCTCTGCGACGACTCCGGCGACATGTCGAGCACGCTCGTGCCGTTGACCTTGACCTCACCGGCGACGAGCCGTGTGCCGAGTGCGGCCGCGGCGTGCTCGTCGGCGCCGAACACGTAGCCGGCGAGTCCGACCTGCCCGGTGTTCGCGAGCGCCACCGCCTCGTCCTCGTCGGCATAGCCGCCCACGAGCAGCAGGGGTCCGAAGACCTCGTCCGCGAGGCCGGGACCGTCGAGGACCGCCACCGTCGGCTCGAAGAACGATCCCTGTGCGGGCACCTGCGTGACGCGCAGCAGCTCGGCACCGGCATGCGCCAGCCGCTCCCGCTGCTCGACGAGCTCGTCGCGGCGCCCGGCGAACGCGACCGGCCCCACCTCGGTCGCATCGTCCAGGCTCGACCCGATCGCCCGGCGGCCGAACTCGGCGATCAGGAGACCTGCCAGCTCGTCCCGGCGCGCACGGTCGACGAGCACCCGGCGGGGTGCCTCGCACCACTGGCCCGACAGCTTCAGCACACCATCGGCCAGCGCCTTCGCCGTCTGCTCCAGGTCGGCGTCGGTGCGGACGATCGCGGCGTTGTTCGAGCCCAGCTCCAGCTGCAGTCTCGCGAAGCGCGGAGCGGCCGTCGCGGCGATCGCGCGCCCGGTCGGCGTCGAGCCGGTCATCGAGATCGCGGCGATGCGCTCGTCGGCGACGAGGCTGCGTCCGACGCCGCCGCTGCCCTGCACGAGACCCACCACCGCGTCGGGGATGCCGACCGCGTGCACACCCTCCAGCAGCAGCTGGGCGCTCCACGGCGAGAACGAGGACGGCTTGAGCACGACCGTCGCACCGGCCGCGAGCGCGAACGCCGTCTTCTTCACCGCCATGGCCGACGGGGCGTTCCACGGCAGGATCAGCGCGGTCGGCCCCCAGGGCACACGGTGCAGACGCACGGGCCCGTGCTCGGCGGCGAGCGCCCGCGAGTCGCCGACCGCGACCGCGCGCCGGGCGGCATCCCGCAGGGTCGCGCCGTTCGCCCCGCCGAACAGCCGCGTGACGGAGATCGGCACGCCGCTGTTGAGTGCGTCGAGATGCGCGACCTCCTCGGCCCGCTCGTCCAGCCAGTCGGCGAGCGCGTCCAGCTTCTCCGCGCGGCGCTCGGGGGCGAGGCCGCGCCAGCGCCCGTCGTCGTGCGCCTGCTGCGCCGCGGTCACTGCACGGCCGACCTGGTCGAGTGAGCTCGACGCGGAGGCGACCAGGGCCTCCCCCGTGTTCGGGTCATGCAGCCAGGTGCCGTCGCTCTCGGGGCTGTCCTCGGCGACGCCGGCGATCCAGGTGCGCAGGGCGGGGTACGTCATGTCAGATCCGATCGAAGTAGCGGTGCAGGTCCCAGTCGGTGACGCGGGCCATGAACGTCGTCCACTCGTGGTCGAGCAGCACCTGCTGATGCGAGATCAGCTCGGGAGTGAGCAGCTCCTGCACGAGCGGGCTCTCGCCGAACAGGATGCTCGCCTGACGAGGATCCGCGGGCATGGCCCCGTCGGCGGGAAGGTCGTAGGCGCTTCCGACCACGGCGTCACCCAGCACGGTCTCCTTCTCCATGCCGTCGCGCGCCGACGCCAGGACCCCGGTGAGGGTGAAGTACGGGTTCGTGTCGGCGCCGGGCAGGCGGAACTCGAAGCGCAGCGCCTGCGGCGAGTGCCCCACCACCCGCACCGTCGTGGTGCGGTTGTCGAAGCCCCAGGTCTGACCGCTCCCCGCCACGTCGGACGAGTTGCTGCGGCGGTAGGAGTTGACGGTCGGCGCGTACCAGGCCATCAGCGCGGGGGCGTGTTCGAGCGCGCCGGCGATCGCCGACCGCATCCGCCCGCTGAGGCGATCCGGAGCCGACTCGTCCCAGAACACCGCCGTGCTCTCGTCGTCGACGAACGAGACGTGCACGTGGCAGGAGGATCCGGGCTGGTCGTTGAGCGGCCGCGCCATGAACGTCGCCGACATGCCCGCGCGAGCGGCGGTGTCGCGCACCGCCAGCTTGTAGAGCGCGTGCCGATCGGCCATCTCCAGCGGGTCGCCGTACTCGAAGGTCATCTCCCACTGCCCGAGTCCCCATTCGCTCTGCGCGGCTTCGACGAGGATGCCGCTGGCACGGAGGTCGGCGCGCAGCTTCTGGAAGAAGGGCTCGTAGAGATTGCCCTCGTGGATCATGAAGTCCGACGGCGTGAGGGTGGTCGGGTCGAGGTCACGGAATCCGGAGCGGCGCAGCTCCCTGGGGTCGTTGCGGAACAGGTAGAACTCCAGTTCCGTCCCCGCGAGCGGGGTGAGCCCGAGCTCCCGGATGCGGGCGAGCTCCTGCTTCAGCAGCACGCGGGGCGAGAGCGGCATCGGCTCGTGCGTGTGCACGTCGACCGGGTCGGCGAGGCAAATGGCCACCCCCTCGAGCCAGGCCGCGGGGCGGAGGGTCTCGAGGTCGGGGATCAGCGTCACGTCGGGGACGCCGTTGTGCATCCCGCACAGCGCGAACTTGTTCGCATCGATCAGTTCGAGGCCCTGGTCGATGTCCCACGCCCAGGCACAGGTGCAGATGTCGACACCGTTCTCCACGACGCGGCCGAAGCCCTCGACCGGGATGCGGCGGCCGACGAGTCGACCCTGCAGGTCGGGCGTCGCGACGATCACGGTGCGGATGCCGGCAGCCTCCAGCTCGTCCGGAGCCAGGCGCACGTCGTCGATCATCGCGTCAGCCACCCTCCGTCGACGGGGAGCTGGATGCCGTCGATCCAGGACGCCTCGTCGCTGAGCAGCCAGGAGACCGCGGAGGCGATATCGGCGGGCACGCCCACCCGCGGCACCAGGAGGCGTTGCTTCATGAACTCCAGAGCCTCGGGGCTCGTGACGCTCTCGTAGTCGAAGAAGTCCGTCGCGATCGGGCCGGGGGCCACGCAGTTGACGCGGATGTTCTTCGCCGCGAGCTCGACCGCGAGCGCCTTCGTGAGCATCGGCACGCCGCCCTTGCTCGCGTTGTAGTGCGGTTGCGCGGTGCCGGTGCTCGTCACGACGACGAGAGCCTCGACGGTCGACAGGTTCACGATCGCCCCGCCGCCGGACTCGGCGATGAGCGGGGCGACCTCCTGCGCGACGAGGAACTGTCCCTTGAGGTTGATGTCGAAGACGAAGTCCCATGCCTCCTCGGTGAGGGTCTCGAACGAGTGCTCGGTGACGACTCCGGCGTTGTTCACCAGGAGGTGCAGCGACCCCCAGGCCGCACGCGCGAGGTCGACCGCCGCGCGGATCTGCTCCCGCGAGCGCACGTCCACCACGGACGCAAGGGCGGTGCCGCCTGCCTCCTCGATGAGGCGGACCGTCTCGGCCGCACCATCGGCGGACACGTCGGTCACGAGGACGCGCGCTCCTTCACCGGCGAGCCGGAGGGCCGTCTCCCGCCCGATGCCGGAGCCTGCGCCCGTGATGAGGGCGTTCTTGTCTGCGTGTCGCATTTCTTCTCCTTGTTCGGTGACGCCTAGGCGATGTTCTGTGTGGCGGACGCGGCGAGCGTCGCACGGGCGGCGGCCTGTGCGACCAGCCAGCCGAAGACCGGGTCGGCTCCGAAGGTCTCGGGATGCCACTGCACCCCGATCGCCGGAAGGCCTTCGAGCTCGATGGCCTCGACGACGCCGTCGGGCGCCCACCCGGTCACCACGACTCCGCGGCCGGGCACATCGACCGCCTGGTGATGGAAAGAGTTGACACGGGTCGTCTCGCCGTAGAGCGTCTGGGCGACGCTGCCCGGCGCCGTGCGCACCTCGTGCACCCGATGGGCGCGCGGGTAGGCGTAGGAGCCGTGCGACTCCCCCTCGCCCGGCGCCAGGTGCGAGTGGAGCGTGCCGCCGCGGACGACGTTGAGGAGCTGTGCGCCGCGGCAGACTCCGAGCAGCGGGATGCCGCCGCTGATGGCGGCCTCGATCAGCCCGGCCTCGAACGCGTCGCGCTGCGGGTCGATCAGAGGGGTGAACGGTCCCGGGGTCTGCCCGTAGAGGCGGGGATCGACGTCGTCACCGCCCACGATCACGACGCCGTCGAGGCGCT
The DNA here is from genome assembly GCF_024519805.1 of Microbacterium sp. Mcb102. Lineage (NCBI taxonomy): Bacteria > Bacillati > Actinomycetota > Actinomycetes > Micrococcales > Microbacteriaceae > Microbacterium > Microbacterium sp. Mcb102. The sequence goes on from NZ_JALJRG010000002.1 coordinate 270,402, forward strand.
CGACGAGCTCGGCCGGCACGGCATCCATCGGCAGGTGCACCGGCAGCCCGCCGGCGTGCAGCACCGAGGTCGAGTACTCGCTGAGGTAGGCCTCGAGCGGAGCGTCGGCGAAACCGTGCGGAGCGCCGATCGCCGCGCCACGCAAGCGTCGTCCGGAGATGCCGATCAGGGGTCGGGGCAGGGCGGGGGTGCTGATGATGTCCATCCTTCGGGTGCGGGGCGGGCGTGTCGAGGGTCAGGCGCTCTCGTCGAATCGGCGCACGATCTGGGCGTACGCCTCGGGCGCCTTCGCGCGCATGATCGCGGCCTGCACGAGCCCGATCACCGGGGCGATGACCACGACTCCGACGAGGGTGATGCTGATCGGGCCCCAGGCGGGGTTCCCCTCGGCATCGACGTCGCTCACGAGCAGCGGGAAGTTGGCGGCGATGAGGACGGCTGAGACGGCGAGACCGACGAAGCCCAGAATCGGGGCGATCACGGTGCGCCATGGACTGCGCAGCACCCGGGTACGGGCGAAGTAGACCACGACCGAGAGGCACGTGACCGCCATCAGGATCACGATCGCGAGCGTCCCGATGCCGGCGAACCAGGAGAAGATGTTCTCCGGCGCGAAGCCGATCAGGGCGAGCACGATGATCGCGATGCCGGAGGTCGCCACCTGCACGATCGAGGCGACGTGCGGCGAACCGTGCTGCGCGTGCACCGTGCCGACGCGGTCGGGCAGCACCCGGGCGTTGGCCATGGCGTGGTGGTAACGGGTCAGCACGTTGTGCAGCGACAGCACCGCGGCGAACATGCTCCCGAGGAACAGCACGGCGACGGCGATCGAGCCGACCGGGCCGAGGTACTGCTCGGTGACACGGGTGATCAGCGTGGTCGGGTCTGCGGCCGCTTCCTCGATGATCGCTCCCTCGCCGACACCCACCACGACGGCCCAGGCGGCGAAGGCGTAGAAGACGCCGATCACGATCGCGGACGCGTAGGTCGCACGGGGGATCGTGCGCTCCGGCGTGCGCACCTCATCGCGGTAGACGACGGTCGACTCGAAGCCGATGAAGCTCGCGATCGCGAACATCAGGCCGAGTGCGGGAGCACCGGAGAGGACGTTCTGCAGCAGGAACGACCCGAAGGTCACACCCTCCGCACCGCCGGTGACGAGGATGACGATCCCCAGCAGCACGACGATGCCGATCTCGGCGAGCAGCACGACCACGAGGACGCGGGAGCTGAGCTCGATCTGCCGATAGCCGAGCGCGCCGACGAGCGCCACGGAGGCGAGGGTGAGCAGCCACCACGGGATCTCGGGGCCGCCGAGGAGGACGATGCTCGAGCTGATCGTCGCGCCCAGGTAGGAGAACACCGCGATCTGCACGGTCGTGTAGCAGACGAGCGCGAGGTAGGCGGTGGCGAGCCCGGGCGTGCGACCGAGCCCGTGGGTCGCGAACACGAAGAACGAACCTGCCTTGGGCAGGAAGCGGCTCATCGCCGTGAGGCCCACCGAGAAGAGCAGCAGGATCACGGTGGCAACGAGGAACATGACCGGGAAGCCGATGCCGTTGCCCACGAGGAAGCCGATGGGCACGAGTCCGCCGACGACCGTGAGGGGGGCTGCGGCCGCGATCACCATGAAGGTGACGGACACCGCCCCGAGGTTCCCGCGGAGATTGCGCTCCCGGGGTGCTGCCGTGCTGTGCGACGTCGTTGTCGAAGCATCCATGTCGAAGCATCCTTTTGCCGATTGGACTAATGGTCTACTTTCTAGCCCATTAGATTCGTCGACGCAAGAGTCACCCTCGGGAAGGCCCAGGGCGACCGGAGGGAGTGCGGGGTGCGGAGCCGACTAGCGGAGAAGGCCGAGGTAGGCGAGAGCCTGACGGATGAGGGTGCCTCGTCCGTTCTCCATCTCGGCGGCGACCGCATCCGACCCCGCGGCCTCCGGCGAGAACCAGGTGACCTCGAGGGCATCCTGACGCGGCTCGCACGTGCCGGTCACCGGCACGACGAACGCCAGCGACACGGCGTGCTGCCGGTCGTCGTGGAACGCACTCACACCGGGCATCGGGAAGTACTCGGCCACCGTGAACGGCAGCGGCTGCGGCGGCATGATCGGGAACGCCATCGGCCCGAGATCGTTCTCGACGTGCCGGAACAGGGCGTCGCGGATGGTCTCGCCGAAGCGCACCCGACCCGACACGATCGTGCGGGTCATCTCCCCCATCGGCGTGGACCGCAGGAGGATGCCGATCTCGATGACCTGCCCGGAGCCGTCGGTGCGCACCGGGATCGCTTCGACGTAGAGCATCGGCAGTCGGCGCCGCGCCTCTTCGAGTTCGAACTCACTCAACCAGCCGGGGTTGCCGTCGGGCGCCGGCGGGTTCGCGTCCGGGAACCCGCCGAGACCATCGTCTTCGGGCTCCGGATCGGGATCAGGTGTGCGGACCGCCATGTGTCCTTTCTACCAGCCGCCTCCCCCGACCGACACCGCGTGCACGTCGGTCGTCCCTGGCAGGATGACGGTGTGAGCGAGAACCTGACGATCGACGACACCGCGACCCGCTGGTCGACCTCCAACCGCGCACGGATGCCGCTGCTGGTACTGCTGCACGGCTACGGGGCGGATGAGCACGACCTGTTCGGACTCGTCCCGTACCTCCCCGAGGGCATCGCCGTCGCCTCCGTGGCCGCTCCCCTCGCGCCGCCGTGGCCGATGCCGGGGCGGTCCTGGTACGCGATCGAGGGGCTCGACGGACGCAGCCCCGAGGCGGTCACGGTCGCCGCCGAGGCGTTCCTGCGCTGGCTCGACGTCGCGGCAGTGGATGCCCCCTCGGTCGCACTGCTCGGCTTCTCGCAGGGCGCGGCGGTGTCGCTGCAGGCTCTCCGACTCGCACCCGAGCGCTTCGGCGCGGTCGCGGCGCTCAGCGGCTACGTGGCATCCGGCGAACTGCCGCACGATGAGGCACTGGCCGAGCTGCGCCCGCCGGTCTTCTGGGGGCGCGGCACGCACGACGACGTCATCCCGCCCGAGCTGGTCGATCACACGGCGCAGTGGCTGCCAGGCCACTCCGACCTGTCGGGCCGGGTGTACACCGGGCTCACGCACAGCATCTCCGAAGAGGAGCTGACCGACGTGCACCGCTTCCTCATGAAGTGGATCGACGGGATCGCGAAGAGCTGAGCTACGCGACCACTCCGCGACACGCCCGGGGTTGCGAAACTCCGACACGCCCGGGTATCGTCGGGGAGTCCTGTCCGCCGTGTCTGGAAGTCCTTTGATCTGATCCGTCGCCTCCGCGCTCCTCTTTCCGCGCGCTGACCCGACGATCGCCGACTCCACGGCAGACCCACCCCTCCGCATCCGTGACGTGTTCACGCCCGGCCGGGGCTCGGTGTCAGTGCACCCTCGCACTCGACAGGAGACACTCATGTCAACCCCCACCACTCTTCACGCGTCGGTCGTCCTCGACCGACTCACCTTCACCTGGCCCGACGGGTCGGTCGCGCTCGACGGCGTGTCCGGGGCCTTCGGCTCCGGACGCACCGGCCTCGTCGGCCGCAACGGCGCCGGCAAGTCCACGCTGCTGCGGCTGATGGCCAGCGAGCTCGAACCGACCTCGGGCATCGTCACGGCATCCGGTGAGGTCGCGTACCTCCCCCAGCAGCTGACCCTCGACGTCGACCGCCGCGTCGCCGAACTGCTCGGCGTCTCCGGGGCGCTCGACGCCGTGCGGGCGATCAGCTCCGGCGATGTCGACCCGGCCCACTTCGACGCGGTCGGCGACGACTGGGACATCGAGGCACGGGCCGAGGCATCGCTCGCCGAAGCCGGCCTCGCGCCGGAGTTCCTCGACCGCAGGGTCGGGGAACTCTCCGGCGGCGAGGCCGTGCTCGTCGCGATCGCCGGCATCCGCCTGCGTCGCGCGCCGATCACGCTCCTCGACGAGCCGACCAACAACCTCGACCGCGACGCCAGGGCGAAGCTCGCGGCGATGGTGCACGCGTGGAAGGGCACGCTCATCGTCGTCAGCCACGACCTGTCGCTGCTGGAGCTGATGGACGACACCGCCGAGCTCTACGCCCAGACGCTGAGCGTGTTCGGCGGTCCGTACTCGGAGTGGCGTACCTGGCTGGATGCCGAGCAGGATGCCGCGAAGCAGGCCGAGGTCGCTGCCGCCCAGGTGCTCCGCAAGGAGAAGCGGCAGCGGATCGAGGCCGAGGTCAAACTCGCGCATCGCGCCCGCACGGCGAAGAAGGCCGAGATCGAGAAGCGGGTCCCGAAGATCATCGCGCACGGCCGCAAGATGGCGGCCGAGGTGTCGGCGGGCAGACTCCGCACCGAGGTCGGGGCGAAGGAGGAGGCCGCGCATGCTGCGCGTGAGGAGGCCGGGCGCCGCGTGCGCTCGGACTCGTCGATGAAGATCGAGTTGCCCGATCCGCAGGTGTCCCGCAGCCGCCGCATCGCGACGGTCGGCGACGAGGAGCGGGCCTGGGTGATCCAGGGTCCGGAGCGTGTGGCCCTGATCGGCCGGAACGGCGCCGGCAAGACGACGCTGTTGGAGCGGTTGGTCGCGGGCGGTGTTCACAACTCCTCAAAAACGGCGGCCGATGGCCCGGAACACGGCTCTTCGGCCGATTCAGCCGAAGAATTGAGGAGTTATGAACGCCCGACCCTGCACATCGAGGCCCACACCGACCTGATCGGCTACCTGCCACAGCGGGTCGACGGCCTCGACGAGGAGCGATCGGTGTTCGAGAACATCGCGGCCGCGGCGCCCCAGGTTCCCGAGAAGGAGCTGCGCAACCGGCTCGCCCGGTTCCTGATCCGCGGCGCGACGGCGGAGCGCCCGGTGTCCGCCCTCTCCGGCGGCGAGCGCTTCCGGGTGGCGCTGGCGAAGCTGCTGCTCGCCGATCCCGCACCGCACCTCGTGGTGCTCGACGAGCCGACCAACAACCTCGACGTCGACACGGTCGATCAACTGGTCGAGGCGCTGCGCTCCTATCGGGGAGCGGTGCTCGTCGTCAGCCATGACGACGCGTTCCTGCGCCGACTCGACCTCGATCTGACGCTCGAGATCGACGGCGAGGGGGCTCTGCAGGAGGTCTCGCTGGGGTCGTGACGCGCGGCGCACCTGCACGACGCGATCACGCCTGCACGATCGGATCCCCCCGTCCGCTCGTGCCGGCGTGGCGTCGTCGTGCGGGTGTGGCGACCCCGATGTCCCCGGCCTCGACGAAGATGGAGGGATGAGCGACGTGCTCGAACGCTTCACCCCCGCCACCCAGGACTGGTTCCGGGGGGCTTTCCCCGCGCCCACTCCCGCGCAGGCGGGTGCGTGGGACGCGATCTCCGCGGGCAAGCACGCGCTCGTGGTGGCTCCGACCGGTTCCGGCAAGACACTGTCGGCGTTCCTCTGGGCGATCGACAGCGTGTTCCGCGAGCGCATGACCGAGACTGCCCCACCGGCCAAGGGCGAGCCGCGCACCCGCATCCTCTACATCTCCCCGCTGAAGGCCCTCGGCGTCGACGTCGAGCGCAACCTGCGGTCCCCGCTCATCGGCATCGGACAGTCGGCCCGGCGGCTCGGGGTGCCCGCCCCCGCGGTGACGGTCGGCGTGCGCTCGGGCGACACGACGTCGAGCGACCGCCGCAAGCTGGTCTCCGATCCGCCCGACATCCTCATCACGACGCCCGAGTCGCTGTATCTCATGCTCACGAGCCGCGCGGGCGAGACCCTGCGCGGGGTGCACACCGTGATCATCGACGAGGTGCACGCGGTCGCCGCGACCAAACGCGGTGCGCACCTCGCCGTGAGCCTCGAACGCCTCGATGCGCTGCGCCGGCTCAACGGCATCGAGACCCCGGCGCAGCGGATCGGGCTCTCGGCCACGGTCCGCCCCATCGACGAGGTGGCGCGCTTCCTCGGCGGCTCCGCACCGGTCGAGATCGTCGCACCGCCGGCATCGAAGACCTTCGAGCTCGGGGTGGTCGTGCCAATGGACGACATGACCAACCCGCCCCCGCCGCCCGGGGTGCCCGGGGAGGCGGCGGATGCCGAGTACAGCGAGGTCACCGGGTCGGTCTGGCCCCACGTCGAAGAGGCGATCGTCGACCGCATCCTGCAGAACAACTCCACCATCGTGTTCGCCAACTCCCGTCGGCTTGCCGAGCGCCTCACCGGCCGCCTGAACGAGATCTACTCCGAGCGGATCGGGGTCGAGCTCCCGGCCGCGACCGTTCCGGCCGCGATGATGGCGCAGGCGGGAGCGACCGCGGGCGCCGACCCCGTGCTCGCCAAGGCGCACCACGGCTCGGTGTCGAAAGAGCAGCGCGCCCAGGTCGAAGAAGAGCTCAAGTCGGGCGTGCTGCGCTGCGTCGTCGCGACGAGCAGTCTCGAACTCGGCATCGACATGGGCGCGGTCGACCTGGTGATCCAGGTCGAGGCCCCGCCGTCTGCAGCCTCCGGGCTGCAGCGCGTCGGCCGCGCCGGGCACCAGGTGGGCGAGATCAGCCGTGCCGCCCTCTTCCCGAAGCATCGCGGCGACGTGCTGCACACCGCGATCGTCACCGAGCGGATGCTGGCGGGCAAGATCGAGGCGATCCAGGTTCCGCGCAATCCGCTCGACATCCTCGCGCAGCAGACGGTCGCCGCGAGCGCGCTCGGAGCCATCAGCGTCGAGGAGTGGTTCGAGACGGTCCGCCGTTCCGCGCCGTTCCAGTCGCTGCCCCGCTCGGCGTACGAAGCGACGCTCGACCTGCTGGCCGGGCGCTTCCCCTCCGACGAGTTCGCCGAGCTGCGGCCGCGGCTCGTGTGGGATCGTGATGCCGGCACCCTCACCGGGCGTCCCGGAGCTCAGCGCATCGCCGTGACCAGCGGCGGCACCATCCCCGACCGCGGCCTGTTCGGGGTGTTCGTCGCGGGCGAGAGCACCGGTGCCCGCGTCGGCGAGCTCGACGAGGAGATGGTCTACGAGTCGCGCGTGGGCGACGTGTTCACGCTCGGCACCACCAGCTGGCGCATCGCCGAGATCACCCATGACCGTGTCAACGTGATCCCCGCGTATGGCCAGCCCGGCAAGGTGCCGTTCTGGCACGGCGACGGCATCGGTCGCCCCTTCGAGCTCGGTGAGGCGCTCGGAGCGTTCTCCCGCGAGGTGTCGGCGGCGACCCCCGAGAAGGCGGCGCAGCGACTGATCGACGCCGGACTCGACGAGCAGGCGCGGGCGAATCTCATGGCGCACCTGACCGAGCAGCGCGAGGCGACGGGCACGCTCCCCACCGACCGCACGCTCACCGTGGAGCGCGGCCGCGATGAGGTCGGCGACTGGCGGGTCATCCTGCATTCCCCGTACGGCATGAAGGTGCACGCGCCGTGGGCGCTGGCCATCAACGCCCGCGTGCGCGAGCGCCTCGGTGTCGAAGGATCGGCGGTCGCGAGCGACGACGGCATCATCGTGCGCATCCCCGATGCCGAAGCCGAGCCGCCCGGAGCCGAGCTGTTCGTGTTCGAGCCCGACGAGTTGGAGCACCTGGTCACCGAGGAGGTGGGCGGCTCCGCGCTGTTCGCCTCGCGGTTCCGCGAGTGCGCGGCCAGGGCGCTGCTCATGCCCCGCATGAACCCGAAGAAGCGCACGCCGCTCTGGCAGCAGCGGCAGCGGTCGGCGCAGCTGCTCGAGGTGGCGCGGCGGCATCCGACATTCCCGGTGATCCTCGAGACGCTGCGCGAGGTGCTGCAAGACGTCTACGACCTGCCGTCCCTGCGCAAGCTCGCGACCTCCATCGCCGATCGCCGGATCCGCCTGGTCGAGACCGAGCCCGGTCAGCCCTCGCCGTATGCCCGCGACCTGCTGTTCGGATACGTGGGCGCCTTCATGTACGAGGGCGACTCGCCGCTCGCCGAGCGCCGCGCCGCCGCGCTCTCGGTCGACCCCGCGCTTCTCGGTGAGTTGCTGGGAACCGTCGAGCTCCGCGAGCTGCTCGACCCCGAGGTGATCGCACAGTTCGAGCGGGAGGCGCAGCGACTCGATCCGGACCGCCGTGCCCGCGGTCTCGAGGGCGTCGCTGACCTGCTGCGGATGCTCGGACCGCTCGATGCGGAAGAGGTCGCGGCTCGTCTCGACCCCGCGAGTGTGCTCGAAGCGGAGGCCGAGTCCGTCGACACCGCGACCGCCGCCGCACTGCTCAGCGACCTGATCACCGCCCGGCGCGCGATTCCGGTGACGATCGGCGGCGTGAGCCGGGTGGCTGCGATCGAAGACGCGGGCCGACTGCGCGATGCGCTCGGGGTCGCACTCCCCACGGGCATCCCGGTGGCGTTCCTCGAACCGCTGGCCGACCCGCTGGGAGACCTCGTCGCCCGGCACGCCCGCACGCACGGCCCCTTCACGACGGATGCCGTCGCCACCCGGTTCGGACTCGGAGCCGCGGTGGCCCGCCACACCCTGCAGCGGCTGGAGAACGCCGGCCGACTCACGAGCGGCTACTTCCTGCCCGAGGCCGCCGGCAGCGGCGACGCGATCGAGTGGTGCGACAGCGAGGTGCTGCGACGCCTGCGGATGCGTTCGCTCGCGGCCATCCGCGGGTCGGTGGAGCCGGTCTCCCCCGAGGCGTATGCCCGCTTCCTGCCCGACTGGCAGCACGTGGGCCGACCGCTGGAGGGCGTCGACGGTGTGCTGAGCGTGATCGAGCAGTTCGCCGGCGTGCCGATCCCCGCGAGCGCGTGGGAATCGCTGGTCCTCCCCTCTCGTGTGCGCGACTACTCCCCTGCGATGCTCGACGAGCTCACGGCGGCGGGCGAGGTCATCTGGTCCGGTCACGGCACCCTCCCGGGGCGCGACGGCTGGGTGTCGCTGCATCCGGTCGACCTTGCGCCGTTCACGCTGCCGGAGCGCGACGCCGAGATCGCTTCCGACTCGTTGGAGTCTCGGATCCTCATCGCGCTCGACGTCGGCGGCGCGTACTTCGCGGCGCAGCTGAAAGACATGGCGGCGGCCGAGAACGAGCAGTCCGTGCTCGAGGCGCTGTGGTCGCTGACGTGGTCGGGCTACGTCACGAACGACACGTTCGGCCCCATCCGCTCACTCCTCGCCGGCGGTTCGCAGGCGCACAAGGTCAAGCGCCGGGCTCCCCGCGCTCGCACCTACCGTGGCGTGTCCTTCACGGGTTCCCCTGCGCCTCGGCCGACGTCGATCGGCGGGCGCTGGTCGCTGCTGCCAGCGCTCGAGACGGATGCCGCCCGCCGCGCCACCGTCACCGCGGGCCTCCTGCTCGACCGCTACGGCGTGGTCACGCGCGGAGCCGTGCAGGCCGAGGGCGTTCCCGGTGGCTTCGCCCAGGCCTATCGCGTGCTCGCCGGTTTCGAAGAGGCGGGCCACTGCCGTCGCGGTTATGTGATCGAGAAGCTCGGCGCCGCACAGTTCGCCGCCTCCGGCACGGTCGACCGACTCCGCACCTACGCCGGGCTCGCCGATCCACCGCCGCGCAAGGCCGTGACCCTCGCGGCCACCGACCCCGCCAACCCCTATGGCGCGGCTCTCGGCTGGCCCAAGCTCGACGGGGTCTCGCATCGCCCGGGCCGCAAAGCGGGCGGCCTGGTCGTGCTGATCGACGGCGTCCTCGTGCTCTCCCTCGAACGCGGCGGCCGCACCGTGCTGTCGTTCAGTGATGACGGCGAAGTGCTCCGCGCCGCCGCGTCCGATCTCGCGGCCACCGCACGCGCCCGACGACTCGACACCCTGACCGTCGAGAAGATCAACGGCGAAGGCGTCTACGGCACCGACCTCGCACTCGCCCTGCAGGAGGCGGGCTTCGTGGCCACCCCGCGGGGCTACACCCTCCGCAAGGTCGTCTGAACCATCCAGAGTGGTACCATAAGTGGTACCAGAAGGGATGCACATGGCCATCACCACGAGCGAAGCGCGCCGCGACCTCTTCGGCCTGATCGAGCGCGTCAACCTCGATCATTCCGAGATCGAGATCGTCTCCCGCCGAGGCGCCGCCGTCCTCATGTCGAAGTCCGAATACGACTCCCTGATCGAGACCAGCCACCTTCTGCGCTCCCCCGCGAATGCGAACCGGCTGCTCGTCGCTCTCGCCGCCGCACAGGCGGGCGATGTCGCAGAACATCCACTCGACGAGGCATGACCTCGCGAGTACTGGTCTGGACGTCGCAGGGGTGGGAGGACTATCTCCATTGGCAGACCGAGGATCGTCGGACTCTGAAGCGGATCAACCTCCTCCTGACCGACGTCCTGCGCGACGACCCCTTCGAGGGGATCGGCAAGCCGGAACCGCTGAAGCACGCTCTGGCCGGAGCCTGGTCTCGGCGCATCGATGAGACGAACCGACTGGTCTACACCGCCAATGACCATCAGGTCATCATCCTGCAGGCCCGCTACCACTACTGACCCCCCCTACGCTGGAAGCCATGATCCGAGAGTTCGCCGCCGGCATCCGCACCCTGCTGCGCGGATTCGGGCTCTGGCGCACGCGACCGGGCCTCATGGTGCTGGGCCTGATCCCGGCGATCATCGCCGTCATCGTGCTCGCCGCCCTGCTCGTGCCGCTGGTGATCGGCATGCCGTCGCTGTCCACGTGGCTCACCCCGTTCGCCGACGGATGGATCGAGCCGTGGCGCGGTCTGCTGCGCGCCGCCGTGAGCCTTGTCGTCGTCGCCGCCGCACTGGCTCTCGCGAGCGTGATCTTCAGCGCGCTGACCCTGACCATCGGCGACCCCTTCTATCAGCGCATCTGGCACGCGGTCGAGGTCGACCTCGGCTCGCCCCCGCCCGCCGACGGCGGCAGCTTCTGGACCACCCTCGGCGAGGGACTGCGACTGGTCCTCCTCGGCATCCTCATCGCCCTCTCCGTGCTTCTCATCGGCCTCATCCCGGGCGTCGGCGGCTTCCTGGGCGCTGTCGCCGGCGTCGTCCTGACCGGCCGACTGCTGGCGCGCGAGCTCACCGGCCGCGCCTTCGATGCGCGCGATCTGAGCCCCCTCGATCGCGCCGCGCTGTTCTCGGGCAGCCGCGCACGGGTGCTCGGCTTCGGCGTCGCCACACAACTCTGCTTCCTGATCCCCGGCGGCGCGGTCGCGATCATGCCGGTCGCCGTCGCCGGCAGCACGATGCTCGCCCGCGACATGCTCGCCCGCACGGGCACCACGGCGGCGGCCTCCGGAACGACGATGACACCTCCGCCGCCCGCTCCGAACGCCGTATCGTCACCGCTTCCGCCGCCGCCGCATCTCGGGGCAGGACCGGGAGCTTCCTGATGCCCGAGGGCGACACCGTCTTCCGCACCGCGCGACGCCTCGACGAGGCGCTGGCGGGCGGCGAGGTCACCCGCTTCGACCTCCGCGTCCCCCGATTCGCGACGCTCGACCTGACCGGGCAGCACGTGCACGGCGTCGTTCCCCGCGGCAAGCATCTGCTCATGCGCATCGGCGACAGCACGCTGCATTCGCATCTGCGCATGGACGGCGCGTGGTTCGCGTACCGCCCGGGCGAGAGATGGCGGCATCCGGCCTTCAAGGTACGTGCGATCGTCGGCACCTCCGAGCGTGATGCCGTCGGGGTCGACATCGCCGAGATCGAGGTCGTGCCCACTCGTGACGAGGACCAGCTCGTCGGCTATCTGGGTCCCGATCCGCTCGCGGACGACTGGGATGCGGCTGAAGCCCTCCGACGACTCGGAGCCGACACCCGCAGCATCCACGTCGCCCTCCTCGATCAGCGCAACGTCGCAGGGTTCGGCAACGAATACGCCGCAGAACTCCTGTTCCTGCGCGGAATCCTGCCGACACGGCCGACACCCGAGGTGGATGTGGCCGCCCTCCTCGACCTCGGCGTGCGCACCATCCGGGTCAACCGCGACCGCCGCAACCGCACCTTCACGGGCATCGACCGTCCGGGCCAGGGCACCTGGGTCTACGGCCGCGCCGGACGCCCGTGCCGCCGCTGCGGAACCCTCATCCGGCGCGGCGAGCAGGGCGCCGACCCGACCCGCGAGCGCGTCACGTTCTGGTGTCCGGTCTGCCAGCACTGAGTATCGGGCAGGAACGGCGCGAGTCGTTCAACCGCCGACATGCACCGGCCGAGCGTTCACCGGCGGGGCCCCGACCTCCTGCACGGTATGACCGCTGCAGGCGGTGTTCGTCATGCGAGCCTGCTCGATTCGCGACACGACGAACCAGCGCATCGCGTCGCGCAGCAGACACCAGCCGACCAGGTACCACCGGCCGTTCGTGGATGCGAACATCACGGGCTCGATCTCACGCGCGGTCGTGGCACCGGCGAGGGAGGTGTAGCGGATCCGGATCGTCCTCTGCTCGGCCATCGCCTCCTCGAGGACCGACCGGACGGCGCGGGAGGACGGGGGCGATCCGTCGACCCACACTCGACGCCCCAGGTCGGCGGCCCTCTCCCGCGTGCGGGGATCGAGCACGTCCATGATCTTCTGCACCCCGGCCGATGCCAGGTCGGCGTAGGGGGCGTCGGGCGCCGCCGAGACGGCCGCCAGGAGCGCCACGGCCTGGGCCGGTGAGAGCGTGATGGGCGGCAGGGAGGCACTCGATGCCAACCCGTAGCCACCACCGGGCCCCGGGCGCGACCACACCGCCGCACCGCTGCTCGCCAGCGCGGCGAGGTCGCGCTTCACAGTGCGGACGGACACCTCGAACTCGGCGGCGAGCCGCTCCGCGGTGCATCCTCGCGTGCCGTTGCGGCGCAGCATCTCGGTCAGGGCATGGAGCCGCTCGGTCCGCTTCACCGCCGGCACCTCGTTGAATTCATGACAGAAATAGTGCCATACACCTGTCCGGAGCTGCTGCGAGCATCGAGACATGACGACAGAAACACAGAATCCGACCATCATCCTGATCGCGGGTCACTGGCTCGGCGCGTGGGCCTGGGACGAGGTGCAGGAAGGGCTGACGACCGACGGGCAGAACGCCGTCGCGATGACACTCCCCGGCCTCGACCCGCACGATCCCGAGCGATCGTCCCGGACCCTCGACGATCAGGCCGTGGCGATCGAAGAGGCCATGGCCCGCGCCGACGCCTCGGTGGAGAACCCCGTGGTGCTCGTGGGTCACAGCGGGGCCAACGCTCCGCTCAGCATCGTCCTCGACCGGCATCCCGAGCGCGTCCGCCGGATCGTCTGGGTCGACTCCGGCCCCGTCGCAGCGGGAAGCGTCTTCGCGCCCGACCTCCCCGACACGGTGGCAGAGCTGCCCTTGCCGCCCTTCGAGATCCTCGGAGAACAGGCCAGCCTCGAAGGTCTGAGCCCCGACGTGCTCGAGCGCTTCCGTGCCCTAGCCGTCCCCGAGCCCGGGCCGGTACTCCGGCAGCCCGTGGAACTCACGGATGAGGCGCGCCGCCGAGTCCCCACCACCCTCGTCTGCTGCTCCATCCCCAGCGCTCAGCTTCTGGAACTCGCTCGCGCCGGGCATCCCATGTTCGCCGAGGTCGATGCCCTCGACGATCTCGAGGTCATCGATCTCCCGACCGGGCATTGGCCGATGTGGAGCCGCCCTGCGGATCTCGCGAAGATGATCGGTTCCGCGGCGACCCGCGTCGACTAGCGAACCGAAACGCACCGCGCTCCCTACATCCATCCGCGGGAATGAATCCGCCCGTGCCGTGGTTGTTGATATATCCGGAGAACTCCGGAGCACGGGAGGAATCGTGGGTAAGAACTACGTCGACATCGAGAACGACCAGGGCGCGACGCTGCGGTACCGCAAGCACGCGAATGGTCGAGGTCTCGTCGCGCATGGCGCGAAGGTGCATCCGAAGGCGCACATCGAGGCGGGTGCCTATATCGAACCGGGCGCGCGCGTCGGCGCCGGGGCCACCATCGCCCGCGGCGCCTGGATCGACGAAGACGCCGTGGTCGGCGAGGGAGCTTTCGTCGATGCGCACGCGCACATCGGTCAGGGAGCCGCGATCGGGGACCACGCGTACGTGGGTGTCCGCACCGACGTCGGCGCCGGAGCGCGCATCGTCCGCGGCGCCAGGATCGGCGACGACGAGACGGTCGCCGCCGGACTCACCATCGCGACGGATCAGAAGGGCCTCTGGCTCGCGGCCTGACGCCCCGCGCTCGACCTGAGCGGGTCGGGTGGAGCGACTACAGCAGTCGCCGCTCCGACGCCCACGCGGTGAGTTCATGCCGCGAGGAGAGCTGCAGCTTGCGCAGCACGGACGACACGTGCGTCTCGACCGTCTTGATCGAGATGAACAGCTCCGACGCGACCTCCTTGTAGGCGTAGCCGCGGGCGATCAGACGCATGACCTCCTGCTCGCGCGCCGAGAGCCGGTCGAGCTCATCCGTCGCGGTCGCTGTCTCCCCCGCGACGGCCCCGAACGCGTCGAGCACGAAGCCGGCGAGCCGCGGCGAGAACACCGCATCACCGTCGGCCACGGCATGAACGGCCTTGCTGACCTCGATGCCGGACGATCCCTTGGTGATGTAGCCGCGGGCGCCGGCGCGGATCACCCGCACGACATCGGCCGCCGCATCCGACACGCTCAGCGCGAGGAACCGGGCCGTCGTCGGCGCCGAGCCGCGGATCACGGCCTCTCCCCCGGTCGCGTCGTCGCCGGGGCCGCCCGGCAGGTGCACGTCGAGCAGCACCACATCGGGCTGCGTCGCGCCGATCACCGCGATGGCGGACGGCACGTCGGCAGCCTCCCCGACCACATCGACACTGGCATCGAGGTCGGCCCGCAGACCGGAGCGGAAGATCGAGTGGTCGTCGACGATCACGACGCGGATGCTGTCAGCCACGGTTCTCCTCCCGGGACGTGATGCTCAGATGCACCTCGGTGCCGTTCTCGTCGCTGCGGACCCCGCCCGAGCCGCCGGCGCGACGCATCCGGCCGATGATCGACTCCCGCACCCCGAGGCGGTCGCTGGGCACGTCGTCGAGGGAGAACCCGGCACCGCGGTCGCGGATGAACACGTCGACGCCGGTCGCGCTGCCCTCGATGTACACCGAGATCTCGCCACCGGCGTGACGAGCCGCGTTCAGGATCGCCTCTCTGGCCGCGGCCGCGAGCTCCCCACTCGCGCGCTCGGCGGAGAGGCCGGCCGAGACCACGTCGATGCGCACCGGGTAGTCGAGTTCGAGCGCTCCGGCGTAGTCACGCAGATCCGTCGGCAGGTCGCTGTCGGCCGGGGCGTCACCGTCGTACAGCCACGCCCGCAGCTCGCGCTCCTGCGCTCTGGCGAGACGCGCGGCCTCACTGGAGGCACCGGCCCTGTTCTGGATCAGCGCGAGCGTCTGCAGCACCGAGTCGTGCAGGTGCGCGGCCATCTGGCTGCGCTGCTCCTCGCGGATGCGGCGGACCCGCTCACCGGAGAGTTCGCGCCAGCGTGGGATCAGGGCCGACGCGACCACGGCGGCGAGCCCGGCGAGCGGGAGGAGCACCAGCGCCACCCCCGACCGGGCGACGGGCCAGGAGAGCAGCACCGTGAACAGCAGCGCCAGCAGCAGGATCGCGACGACCCGCACGGTCATCGTGTGCCGCGGCCCACGAGCCGTGTCGGTACGGTCGACGAGGGTGGCCCACAGCCCGGCACCGGTCGCGAACGCCGCCGCGCCGCCCACCACGACCGCGGCGAGATCCGGGGGGATCGACCCGCTCAGCCAGTCGCTGCCCCCGCGCCAGACCAGGACGACGAGCATCCCGACCGCGGCAGGAGCGAGCAGCAGCCAGGCCACCGGCATCCGCCTCGTCGGTGCGCTGTCACCCTCGGCCCACGGCATGAAGACCCAGCACCAGGCGTAGAGCAGGATGCCGGCGCCACCGCACAGGGTGAGCGCGATGAACAGCGTCCGCACCAGCCCCACGCGCACACCGAGGTGACGGGCGAGACCGGTGCTCACGCCGGCCACCAGACAGTCGCGGTCGCGGGTCAGCGGCGGGCGCGGCGGTGCAGCCACGCGCGGAGGTCGCGCAGGAGCGTGCGCCGAAGAGGACATGTGGCAATCCAATCATCCGTGTGCCCGCTCCGGGTCCTCCCCGGCGCAGAATCAGGGGTCGCTCAGGGGTTCCCCCCATGGCAGGCAGTACGCGGCTGCCGCCAGGATCGAAGCATGACGATTCCGACTGCGCCACCGCCCCCCGCCGATCACGCCGCTCCGGCCACCGGCACACCGGGCACCGGCATCCCTCGCGGAGCCGAGCGATTCCTCCTCTGGGTCGCCGGTCTCGGCGTCGCCCGGTCCGAGGGCTGGCTGGGCGGTGTCTCGGCGGGCATCGCCGCCCGACTGCGCATCGACCCGCTGATCGTCCGCGGCGTCCTCGTGGTCGCGGCCCTCTTCGGGCTGCCGGTCATCTTCCTGTACGCCGCGGCCTGGGCGCTGCTGCCGGACGTCGACGGCCGCGTCCACGTCCGCGATCTGCTCCGCCGCGACTACCAGCCGGTGCAGTGGGGCATCCTCGCGATGGCCGTCATCGGGCTGTTCCCGACCGCTCCCCTCGCCGGCCGCCTCTTCGGACTCGGCTACGACGGCTGGTCGGCCCTGTCTCTCATGAGCTGGATCATCGGCCTCGTCCTCGTCGCCGTCCTGCTCATCCTCATCGTGCGTGCTGCGAGCCGCACCCCGGGTGCTTCCGCGCCGGATCTGCCGATGGCTTCCGCAGATCAGGCGGCCCCGGCCGCGTCCGTCGCCCTCGGTGGTTCGGGTACCGCCGGGGGGACGGACGCCACACTCCCGTACGGCGCGTACGCTCCGGCGGATGCGGACACCGTGGTTGCGGACTCCGCCATCTCGGCCGAGGTCGGGGCATCCGACCTCCCGCCGCTCGACCCGGCAGCGACCGCGGCGATCCCACCGGCGCCTCCCGCCCCCCTGCCTCCCGGCTCGCAGGACCCCGCCGCCCTCGAGGCCTGGCGCGGCCAGCACGCCGCCTGGAAGGAACAGGACCAGGCATGGCGACGCCAGCAGCAGGACATCGAGCGCGCCGCCCGCGATCAGCTGCGCCGCGAGCGCCAGGCCGAGGCCGCCGTCTTCGCCTCCGAGGCAGCCGAGCGTCGGCGCATCCGCCGCGCATCGAACCCGCGCGCGGGCTTCGCATTCGCCGCGACCATCCTCGGTCTCGCGATCATCACGGGGGCGGCAGTCGGCCTCGTCGCGGGTGGCGACGTGGTCGGCACCGCGCTCGGACTGCTCGCCGCCGCCCTCATCCTGGCGCTCGGGATGATCGTCGCCGGGGCTTTCCGTCGACGCAGCGGCTTCCTGGCCTTCATCACCGTGCTCACGCTGGTGAGCGGGCTCGTCGTCGGGGGGTTCTCCACCCTGCAGGGCTTCAGCCTCGGCTGGGCGTCGGTCACGAACTACCGTGCGGAGCACATCCGGCAGCCGTTCGGCGAGCTCAACGTGACTCTGAATCAGCATGACGACGCGCCCCGGCCGATCGTGATCGAGAAGGGCTCCGGCGCGACCAACATCTACGTCGATCCGGGTGTCCAGCTGCAGCTGCGTGCGACCGTCGACACGGCGGACATCACCTGGACCCGCGTCGACGCGGAGTACTACAACGTCATCGATTCCGGCACCTGGGCGGGCACGCGGCGCGACGGGGAGTCGGTCGTCGCCGAGAACATCTCTGCGGAGAACGTGTCGACGACCACCATCCAGCCCGTCACCATCGATCAGAACAGCGGCGAGATCTCCATCACCGTCGTCGAGCCGAAGAAAGAAGACCAGTGATGAGCACTCCCACGACCACCGAACCGACCACCGAACCGACCACCGCGCCGCGCACCCGCTGGGCGGCCATCATCTGGGGACTGCTGTTCGCGACCATCGCGGCCCTCGCGCTCGGCCAGCTCGCCGACCCTTCCCGTCGGGAGACGATCGCGGACGCGCTGATGACCATGACGCCCACGACGATCACCGCGATCGTCCTGCTCACCGCCGGTGTGCTGCTGCTCGTCGGCGGGGCCGCCGGCCTCATCCGCCGTGCACAGCGCAAGCTGGCGGCCGCATCCCACCCGCAGCAGGAAGTGGCCGCGCCCTTCGCCGAGTAGCCTTGTCCGCATGGCGAATCAGGGAAGACGGCCCGCGAAGGGCGCAGGCCGCGGCACCCCCGTACGGCGCAACAAGGCCGCCCCCGCCGAGCGGTTCCCCCCGCAGAAGCCCAAGAAGAAGACGGCCAAGGTCGTCTTCGACGCCCCGCAGTCCGAGCCCGAGGCACCGCGCACCTTCCGATTGGGCGCGGTGCCCGGTGCGACTCCGGGCAAGTGGATCGATGCGTGGAAGCAGCGGATGCCGCGCGTGCCGCTCGAGCTCGTCCCGATCGAGGCGGCCACGCAGCGCGCCGCCCTCGACCAGCTGGATGCGGCGCTGGTGCGACTGCCGCTCACGGACGAGTCGCTGCACATCATCCCCCTGTACGACGAGGTCCCGGTGGTCGTGGCCGCCGCCGACTCGCACCTGATGGCGGTCGAGGAGCTCACGTCCGCCGACCTGGAGGGCGAGGTCGTGATCGGCCTGACCGACGACGTGCTCGGACCGCTCGACCTCCCCGGCACCACGCCGGCGGGCTTCGCCGCCCTGCCGACCCACGAGGCGATCGCGACCGCGGCATCGGGAGTCGGCATCGTGGTCGTCCCGATGTCACTCGCCCGCATGCATCACCGCAAGGATGCCGACCACCGCATCCTGGTTGAAGGACCGACCTCGACCGTCGCCCTCGTCTGGCCGCGCGAGCGCACCACGCCCGACGTCGAGACGTTCGTCGGCATCGTCCGCGGGCGCACCGCCAACTCCTCCCGGTGACCGGCGACGGTCGTCGCGCTCGTTAGAATCTCCTGATGGCCTCGCTCCTCTACGTCTGCGTGCGTCCCGAGCTCGGGGCGGCGGACGCTGAGCACGCCTCGTTCCGGCGGGCGCTCGGCGCCGACGTGGTCGACAGGCTCGATCTGCTGCACACGCCGCTCGACCTCGAGCGCGCGCGGGGCTATCGGGGCATCGTCGTCGGCGGTTCGCCGTACAACGTCTCCGACACCGTGAAGTCCCCGGAGCAGCTGCGCGTCGAGGCCGACCTGCGCACCCTGGCCGATGCGGCCATCGCGTCCGAGGTCGCCGTGTTCTTCACGTGCTTCAGCATCGGCGTCGTGACCCGCATGCTCGGCGGAGATGTCGTCACCGACACCCCGGAGCCCGCGAGCGCCACGGTCATCGACGTCACGCCCGAGGGTGCAGCCGACCCGGTGTTCGGCCCCAGCGGGCCCGCGCTCACAGTCTTCACAGCGCACAAGGAGAGCGCGGCGCACACCCCGCCCGGCGCCGTGCTGCTCGCGACCAACGACGCATGCCCGGTGCAGGCCTACCGGGTGGGCACGCATCTGTACGCGGCACAGTTCCACCCCGAGCCCACTCCCCGCGACTTCGCCGACCGGATGACGTTCTACCGCACAACCGGCTACTTCGACCCCGACGAGTTCGACGCGGTGCAGCAGCAGGTGCTCGCGGCATCCGTCACCGAGGGCGCGGCGCTCCTCCGGCGATTCGCCGAGACCTTCGCCTGAGTCAGCGCGCCTGAGTCAGCGCGCCTGAGTCAGCGCGCCTGAGTCAGCCGGCTGCCCCGTCGCGTAGCAGAGCCACTCGCTCCCGCAGGTATGCCTCCAGCGGCATGAAGCCTCCGGCGGCGCTCCAGCGCACCGACGGCACCCCGTCGACCAGGGCCAGCGGACCGGACGAGCGCCCGGCGTCCACGGCGTCCACGTCGATCACGCTCCACCCCACGTGCACGACCTCACCCTCGTCGAACCCGCCACGCAGCGCCTCGGCCCGACGCTCGGCCCGCTCGCGAGCCGACTCGGCCGTGTAGCCGCGGCGGCCGGGATCGGCAGCCCGCAGCACTTCGGCGGTGGCCAGCGCGTGCGTGTCGGTCAGCAGCAGCGCCCCGAGATGCCAGGCTTCGCCGACGCGCACGATGCGGCGCCCGCGCCACCGCGAATCGCGCTGCTCGCCCAGCCCCTCTTTCGGGGCGCCGGCGAGATCGGCCACAGCCGCGGTCAGCAGCGCCGATGCGGTGGTCACAGTTCCCCCTGCACAGCCTCGCCCGCGCGTGCCGGTCCGACGACCTCCGCGCGATCGCCGCGCAGCGTCATCCCGATCAGCGGATACAGCAGCACCGATAGCATGCCGGCCCCGACGAGTGCGGCGGCCGTGCCGGTGTCGAGCATGTCCTGATCCACACCGATCGCGGTGACCGCGACGATGATCGGCAGACCGGTGGCGGCCAGCAGCCCGAGCGCTGCCCGGTCGCGGACGCTCATCCCCGCGGGAGCCGAGAGCTGCGCCGCCGCACCGCGGATCACGAGCAGGGCGATCAGGAAGATCGGCACCAGCGCCAGCGCGGTGGGTGAGGTGAGCAGCGCTTGCAGGTCGAACGTGACACCGGTGTAGAGGAAGAAGATCGGCACCAGGAAGCCGAAGGCGATGGCCTCGATCTTGCTCTCGATCTGCTCGGCGGACTCCTTCGGCGCGCGCGTCATGATGATGCGCCAGACCGCACCGGCCACGAACGCACCGAGCAGCATGTCGAGGTCGAGCATCACGCTCAGCCCCACGAGCGCCGCGATGAGGAGGATCACGAACCGTACCCCGAACTGGTCGGACGTGTGCAGTGTGGCGAGGACGATGCGGTGGAGTCGGCCGTGGGGCACGCGATGCGCCAGCAGCACCGCGAGGCCTGCCAGCACCACGAAGGTCAGCAGCACGGCTGTGGCGATCGGCGTGGTCCGCGTGCTCAGGAAGATCGAGATCGCGATCAGGGGCAGGAACTCCCCGACGGCCCCGATCGTGCTGATCGCTCGCCCGAAAGGCGTGTCCAGCTCGCGGGCATCGCGCAGGATCGGCATCAGCGTGCCCAGCGCCGTGGAGCTGAGCGCGATGCCCACGACCACCATCCCCTCGCCCGGAGCGAAGAAGAAGCCGAGGCCGATGCCCAGCAGCACGCTGAGGAGCCAGCCGGCCGATGCCCGTGCGAGCGGCTTTCCGGCCACCATCTTGAAGTCGATCTCGGTGCCGGCGACGAAGAACAGCAGCGCCAGGCCGAAGTCGCTGAGCTTCTCCAGCAGCGGGCCGGGCTCGACCCAGCCGAGCACCGCCGGTCCGACGAGGATGCCGAGCACGAGCTCGAACACGACGATCGGCACCCGCACCACGGGGCGCACGCCCCGGGCGAGCAGGGGCGCCGCAACGGCCAGCAGGGGGATCAGCACCAGGCCGAGGTCACTCGCTTCCACGAGACTCAGAGTAGCGAGTCGCCTCCCGCGATTCGCCCCCGCTCAGCATCCACGGCAGAATCGATGCACACCCTCGAGGAGCCCCCATGTCTCAGCCCGATACCGCCCGCCTGCTGATCGCCTGCGACGACCAGCCCGGCATCGTCGCCGCTGTCGCCGGTGTGCTCGCCCAGCACGGCGCGAACATCATCTCGCTCGATCAGCACTCCACCGATTCCGAGGGCGGACGCTTCTTCCAGCGCACCGTGATCCACCTCGACGGTCTCTCCGCCGCGCGCCCGGCCCTCGAAGCCGACATCGCCGTCGTCGCCGAGCGCTTCGGCATGGAATGGTCACTGCACGATGTGGCCCGCCGCAAGCGCGTCGCGATCTTCGTCTCCAAGTACGACCACTGCCTGATGGAACTGCTGTGGCGCACGCAGCGCGGCCAGCTCGATATCGACATCACGATGGTCGTCTCCAACCACCCCGATCTGGCCCAGTCGGTGCGCTCGTTCGGCGTGCCGTTCGTGCACATCCCCTCCGGCGACAAGGCCGCCATGGAGGAGCGTCAGCTCGAGCTGCTGCACGGAAACGTCGACCTGGTCGTGCTCGCCCGCTACATGCAGATCCTCACCGACGACTTCATCACGCGTCTCGAGGTGCCGGTGATCAACATCCACCACTCGTTCCTGCCCGCATTCATCGGCGCGAACCCGTATGCGCGTGCCAAGGATCGCGGCGTCAAGCTCATCGGCGCTACAGCGCACTACGCGACGGCCGACCTCGACGAGGGCCCGATCATCGAGCAGGACGTCACGCGAGTGACCCACTCCGAGTCGGCGGCTCAGCTGCAGAGCCGTGGTGCCGATGTGGAGCGCCTGGTGCTCGCCCGCGCCGTGCAGTGGCATGCGGAGGACCGCGTGATCGTGCACGGCAAGTCCACGGTCATCCTCTAGCGGTCGGCGTCAGATCGGCCCAACGGGGCCTTCGCCACGGCTCCCGAGCACATCGACCGCAAGCCCGTGGGAAGCCGCTGCGAGGCGTCGGTCATTCGTCCATAACTCGGTACAACCGGCGATCTGAGCTGCGGCGAGGTGCACGGCGTCGGGGGTCTTCAATCCGAAGTCGGCCCGGAGCTCCGCCGAGCGGACGAAGACGGCCGCATCCAGAGCGACCACTTCGAGGCGTTCGAACATCGCGAGATAGCGGTCACGGAGCTCTGCGTTGCGTCCCCGTAGCGGACCGACGAGGCACTCCTGCAGCGCCAGAGGGCTCGACGCCACCGCCACATCCACCTCTCGGAGAGCGTTCCGGACGGCCACTCCTCTGGGCCCCTCGTCTTCGATTGCGTAGATCAGGATGCAGGAATCGAGATAGATCATTCCCAGGAGTCCCGGCTTTCCGCGATCTGGGCGTCGAGGTCAGCGGCGGAGCGAGAAAGGCGATGCGGCAGCGGGTCCTGTTCGATCCACTCCACGAGGAACCGTCCGCTACGCACCAGGTCGACCGGCCCGATCGGCACGAGCTTCGCCACCGGCTTCCCACGCTTCGTGATGACGACGTCTTCGCCCGCCTGAGAGTCGGCGATGAGCCGGGAAAGGCTGTTGCGCGCTTCCAGCACGTTGTGGTTCGTCATCTGGCCAGCTTAGCCAGCTACCTGGCTAAGTTCAATACGCGGAACCCCCGCCGCCAGCTCGGCGAACACCTCGGCGGCGGTGTCGTACTCGACCAGCGGGGCGGCCTGCCCCATCCACAGCGACTGCAGCGCGCCCAGGTTCTGCTGTCCGGCCGCCGTGCGGAACCGCCCGGTGAGCCAGTTCTGCATCGGGAACGGAGCGATCGTGCCGCTCGCCTCGATCGCCCGCACGACGCGGTTGCGCGCCCCGCGAGCCAGCCGTCCGCTCATCGCCCGGGTGAGCACGGTCTCGTCGGCCGCGGTGGAGCGGATCGCGTCGCGGTGGGCGTCGTTCACTGCAGACTCGGCGGTGGCGAGGAAGGCCGTCCCCACCTGCACGCCGGAGGCACCCAGCGCGAACGCCGCAGCCACCCCACGCCGGTCGGCGATCCCACCCGCCGCGATCACGGGCACTCCGACCGCGTCGACGACCTGCGGGACCAGCGCGAACGTCCCGACCAGCGACTCCTCCGCCGGGCGCAGGAACGACACCCGGTGACCCCCGGCCTCCGCTCCGGTGGCGACGACGGCATCCACGCCCGCCTCGGCGAGGGCGACCGCCTCGGCCACGGTGGTCGCGGTCCCCACGAGCCGGATGCCGCGGTGGTGAGCCTCCTCGACCACAGACGCGGAAGGCACGCCGAACACCACGCTGAGCACCGCGGGCGCGATCTCCCAGACCGCCTCGAGCTGCTCCTCCTGAGGCGGGTTGTACCGCTCCGGTCGGGCGGGCACCTCGATACCGACCGCCTCGTAGAACGGCTGTAGCGCCTGCGCAAAGATCGTGTGCTGCGGGTTCGGCTCGACCTCATCGCCCGTGGGGATCCAGATGTTCACCGCGAACGGCCGGTCGGTCGCCGCCCGCAGCTCGACCCCGGTCGCGCGGATGCGGTCACCGTCGTAGCCGTACAGGCCGAACGAACCGAGCCCGCCGGCGTCGCTCACCGCGGCGGTGAGGGCGGTCGAGGAGAGCCCGCCGAACGGGCCGAGGATGATCGGATGCTCGATCCCGAGCAGGGCGCGAAGGTCACTCATGCTTCGACGTTACGCCCGCAGCGGAGGGAGACGGTCGACCGTGACGGCCGGTCCCGCGGTCCCCGGTGCTACCCTCGGCTGCAGAGGGGAGTGCGCATGAGCGAGTGGTTCGGGCAGATGCTGAGCTTCGTCGCGACCGCGCTCGGACTCGTCTCGATGCCGGATGCCGCGGCCCTCGGTCTCGCCATCGCACTGCTCGCCGTGACGGCGCTGACGCTCGCGATCGTGCTGAGCGTGCGCCCCGAGGCCACCTCCGACGCCCCGCATCCGCTGCGGGCCATCGATGTCGGAACCCTGCTCACGCAGAGCGATCCTGACGCCGCCGGGCATCCACGCCCGCGGGCGCCGGGAGTCGCGACCGCCGCGTAGTCCGTCCACACGACGGGATCGCGCGGCTTTCGCCGACCCTTCCCGACGCCACGAACGGACACTTCCATGGACCCCTTTGCCTTCCCCCCTCTCGCCGCCCTCCTCGACGCCGCCTACGGCGCGCTGACCGGGCTCTCCGACCTCCTGACCCCGATCGCCGGAGCATCGGCCGCCGCCCTCGCGGTCGTGCTCGTCACTCTGCTGGTGCGCGCGCTGCTCATCCCCGTCGGCATCTCGCAGGCCAAAGCCGAGCAGACCAGGGCACGCCTCGCCCCGAAGCTGCGCGAGCTGCAGCGCCGCCACAAGAAGAACCCCGAGCGCCTGCAGAAGGAGATGATGGCGCTGTACAAGGCCGAGAACACCTCGCCGTTCGCGGGGATGCTCCCGGTGCTGGCGCAGGCCCCCGTCGTCGGCATCCTCTACACGCTGTTCCTCCGGCCGGAGATCGCCGGGCATCCGAACGAGCTGCTCTCTCACGACCTGTTCGGTGCTCCGCTGGGCACGAGCCTGGTCTCGGCCCTGTTCGGCGGCACGGCCACGCCGGCGACGTTCCTCGTCTTCGGGGTGCTGCTCGCCATCATGATCGCCGTGGCCGAGGTCACCCGCCGGGTGTTCCGCCCGACGCCGGTCGAGGGCGACGATTCGCCACTGAACTCCCCGACGATGCTGCGCGTGATGTCGTCGCTGCACTACCTGACGGCGGTGTTCGCGGCCTTCGTGCCGCTCGCCGCCGCGCTGTACCTCACGGTCACAGTCGTGTGGACGCTCGTGCAGCGCGTCATCCTGCGCCGACGCTTCCCGCTGCCGACGCCGGCGGTCAGTCGGGCAGCGGTATCGGGGCGGTGAAGGGGCCGGAGGGGCCGCCGTCGCGGCGGTCCTTCCGCACGCCGAGCGTCGCGCCGACGCTGGCGGCGATCACGAGGGCGACCGCGAGCATCCGCAGCGGGGTCGCATCCTGACCGAGGATCAGCCACCCCGCGAGCGTCGCGAACGCGGGCTCGAGGCTCAGCAGCACGCCGAACACGCGCTGGGGCAGACGGCGCAGCGCGGCCAGCTCGAAGCTGTACGGGATCACCGACGACAGCACCGCGGTGATGGCCGCGAGCAGCAGCAGCTGCGGGTCCATCGCGACCGTCGATGCTGCCGGGATGCCGACCGGGATGAGCAGCACGGCCGCCACCACGAGTCCCATCGCCAGGCCGCTGCTGCCGGGGATGAGCGCACCGACGCGGGCACTCATACGGATGTACATCACCCAGAACCCGGCCGCGATGAGGATGAACACGAGCCCGAGCGGGTCGAGCGGCTCGGCCCCGATCAGGCCGTCGATGCCGAGGGCGACCATGCCGAGGAGGGCGACACCGACCCAGGCGGCATCCGCCAGGCGACGAGTCAGCACGGCGGCGAGCACGAGCGGGCCGAGGAACTCGATCGCGACCGCGGGGCCGAGCGGGATGCGGTCGATCGCCGCGTAGAAGAACCCGTTCATCGCGGCCAGCGAGACGCCGAAGAGCACGGCGGCGAGCCACTGCGGGCGCGTCCACTTCCCGGGCCGCGGCCGCACGATGACGACGAGCAGGATCGCGGCGATCGCGACCCGCAGCGAGGTCACGCCCCACGGCCCGAGCACCGGGAACAGCTGCGCCGCAACGGCCGCGCCGAAGGGCAGCGAGAGGCAGGAGCCGATGACGAGTGCGACGCCCACGAGAGGGCCGGATGCGGCGGGCTTCTGCACCAGACAAGCTTAGGTGGCCGCCCGCCGCCGGCCGCCCTCAGATCAGAGCGGCTTGCCGCCCGTCACCGCGATCACCGAGCCGGAAGTGTACGAGGACTCGTTCGAAGCGAGGTACACGTAGGCGCTGGCGAGCTCCGCCGGCTGACCCGCGCGTCCGAGGGGCGTGTCCTGCCCGAAGGTCGCCAGCCTCTCCGCGTCCCAGCCGGTCGCGGGGATCAACGGCGTCCAGATCGGACCGGGAGCGACCGCGTTCACCCGGATGCCTCGGGGGCCTGCCTCCTCGGCGAGCGCCTTCACGAACGCCACCTGCGCGGCCTTGGTCATCGCATAGTCGATGAGACCCGGAGACGGGTTGAACGCCTGGACGGATGCCGTCACGATGATGCTCGCGCCGGGCTCGAGGTCGGGGTACGCCGCGCGGGCGGAGAACAGCAGACCGACGAGGTTCGTGTCGAACACGCGCCGCATCCGGTCGGTCGCCAGGCTCTCGAAGCCGTCGATGTCGTGCTGGTACGCGGCGTTGAGCACGAGCGTGTCGAGTCCGCCGAGCTCGCTCCGCGTGCGGGCGACGATGTCGGTGGCGAAGGCCTCGTCGCGCAGATCTCCGGCGAAGCTCACCCCCGTGCGTCCGGCCTCACGGACCAGGGCCAGAGTGTCCTCCGCGTCGTCCTGCTCCTCCGGCATGTGCGCGATCGCGACATCGGCGCCCTCGCGCGCGAAGGCGATCGCGACGGCTCGCCCGATGCCGGAGTCCCCGCCGGTGATGAGCGCTCGGCGCCCCGCCAGCCGGCCGTGGCCGACATAGCTCTCCTCGCCGTGATCGGGGTCGGGACGTGTCAGCTCCGTGAGCCCGGGCTGGTCCTGCTGCTGCGCGGGGAAGCCTTCTTCGCGATGCGCGTGCCGGGGGTCGGAAGTGTTGTCGGTCATGGCCGATCCTCCTCGTCTCGATGTGTCCGACCGACTCTTCCGGATCGGCAGCCGCGAGTGCAGGGGGTTGACAGCCGTGCAGGGAGGCAGGAGGAGCGCCGCCGCGAGAGGAGCTGTGCGGCGGGTCAGAGCTGAGGCGTGACGGGGACCTCTTCGGTACCGGGTTCCACGCCCGCCTCGGCGGGTTCGGGAACCAGGTACAGCCCGCTCGGCGCGTTGGCGGTGAAGGCGAGCGCCTCGATCCACGCCCGGTTGATGGAGGGCTGACGGCTGCCGAAGTACTTGAACACCAGCGAGCTGCCCGGCTGGATCCAGACCGTCGTGCGTCCGCCGCCGACGCTCGCGTCTTCACGCCAGCTGAACGGGAACGGCTCGCCACGGCGCAGCTTCGCGGTGATGACGAGCTGCAGGTGTGTGAGAGCGCGGTCCTCGATCTCGGTCTTCACTCCGCCTTCATAGACGAACTTGCCCATTCTGTGCTCCTTGGTCGCAGTCTGGCCGAGACGACGGCTCATCCTATTCTCGCTCACGCGGCGACAGTATTCTGCCTCTGTTCAGACCGATGGCGGATGCGGGTCCGCCATCGCGAAGTCAACCCCCTCGGCAGAACGAACACGCTCACCCTAATCTCGAACACCCGAGCTCGAGGAGGGCATTTCCATGAACGCACGACACATCGACGATCGCCCCGACGAGGGGTACACCCCCGGAACCACGCACGCCGAGTGGGGCGCGGGAAACCCCCGGCTGCGCATCACGCGCGACGATGAGCGCACCGAGTTCGCGCTCGAGGCCGACGTGGTCCGGGTCGGCTCCGCCGAAGGCAACGAACTGCGTCTGGCGGACACCGATCCCGTGCACGCCACGATCACGCACGACGACCGCGACGAGTATGTCCTGACCCTGCACGGCGAGGGCGAGATGAACGCCAGCGCCGGAGCGGACGCCATGCACCCGGGTGACGATTCCGAGACGCTCCGCACCGGTGCGCATTTCACGGCGGGACCGTGGACGCTGGTGTTCGCCCGCGACGAGTTCGCCGACCACGGGCGCCCCTTCGGCGGCCGCGCGGGCGGCGAGTACTCCGATCAGCCGTTGCAGCCGCCGCGTCCGGACTACGACGGCGACGAGTCCCGCTGAACGACGACGGGCACGACATCGGAGAGCGTCTCGCAGTGACGGATCACATCGAACGACTGAGCGACCTCGCCCGCGAGCGAGGGTTGCGTGTGGCTGTGGCGGAGTCCCTCACCTCGGGCCGGCTGGCGAACACCGTCGGTTCCGGGGCAGACGCGTCGGAGTGGTTCACGGGCGGCGTCGTGGCGTATCTGACGGATGTGAAGGAGCGGGTGCTCGGACTGGTCCCCGGGACGGACCCGTGCTCTGCAGCGTGCGCCGAGCAGCTCGCCATCGGAGCGCGCGATCTGCTCGACGCCGACCTCTGCGTGTCGACGACCGGCGTCGGCGGGCCGGATCCCGACGGCGGCCATCCGCCCGGGACGGTGTACCTCGGGTGGGCCACCCCCGACGCGGTCGGACACCGCCGCCTGGCGCTGACGGGCGATCCCGAAGAGGTCCTCGCCGCGACGGTCGAGGCCGCCGTCCGGCTCCTGGCCTTCCATGCCGAGGGCCTGCGACCCGCCGGGCCCCGCCGAAGCCCGCAGCAGACCGCGTAGCTCGGCCGACCACCGCGGCCGGGTCAGTGCCCCGGGAGCAGTCCGATCCGCAGGGGGGCGCCGGCTGCCGCCGCTTCTTCGAGGGCGGCATCGATCTCGTGCAGCCCGCGCACCGCGCCGACCGCGTCACCGAACGGATAGGCACGCCCGCGTCCGGCCAGGAACGCGACGGCCGCGGCGAGCTCGGCTCCCGTGTAGTTGTGGATGCCGGCGACCGTGACCAGGCGCCGCACGATGCTCTCGGCGTCGAACGGCACCGGATCGCCGGGGAACACGCTGCCGACCAGCACCACCGTGCCACCGACGGTCACCCCGGCGAGCGCCTCGCCCACAGCGTGGCCCGAGGCTTCGATCACGACGTCGGGCTCGCGGTCCAGACTCGTCGCGCCGAACCGTGCGGCGAGCGCGCGACGGTCCGGGTTGGGGTCGAGCACCTCGACCGTCGCCCCCTGCTCCGCGGCGATCGCGGCGGCGGAGAGCCCGACGAGCCCCGCACCGTGGATCCGCACGGCGGCACCATCGAGGTCATGGTCCCGGGCAGCCCTGGCCACGGCTGCCCACGCGGTCGCCGTCGCGCACCCCGCCGGGGCGAGCACGGCGGCCGGCAGCGCCTCGGGCACGCGCACGATGGCGGTACCCTCCCGCAGCTGCACGTGGCTCGCGAACGCACCGGTCAGGTCGCCGTGCGCACCGACCCGGTCGTGCCCGTACTTGCCCAGGCTGCGGCACTTCTGCGGCATCCCCCGCAAGCATCGGTCGCAGCTCGCGCACGAGATCGTCACCGACCACACCACGCGGTCGCCGATGCGCAGCGGAGCGCCGTCGACCGTGCTCGCGCCGGTGTCGCCGGTCGCGATCACCCTCCCGACGCTCTCGTGACCGAGCACGAGCGGGGTCGGCGCCGACCGGCGGCCCTGCACGGTGTGCACGTCGGAGCCGCAGATCGTCGACATCTCGACCGCGACGAGCACGTCGCCGTCGGCGAGCGCGACTCCCGGCACGGCGATGATCTCGTGCGGATGGCCTTCACCGATCCAGACCATCGCCGTCGCCGCCGGACGCAGCGCGACATCTCGGCGGTGACCAGGCGGACGGATCAGCAGCGTTCCCATGGCGATCCCTCTCAGGAGGCGGCGACGAGCGGGAGCAGCTCGCGCTGCGCGAGCGCGCCGCGGAGTGCGGTCACATCGCTCAGCACGGCATCCGCACCCGCCGCGCTCAGCGCCGGGCGATCGTGGGCACCGGTGAGCACGCCGGCGACGAAGCCGGCACCGGCCCGACGCCCGGACTCGACGTCGCTGACGGTGTCTCCGGCGACGGCGACCGCACGCACGGAGGACGTCTGCGTGCGCAGCAGCGCCGTGAGCACGAGGTCGGGTGCGGGGCGGCCGCGCCCCGCGTCGACGGGCGACAGCACGAGGTCGATGAGGTCCTGCCAGCCGAGCCCGTCGATCAGGGCATCGCGGGTCACCGGGGCGAACCCGGTCGTCAGCACGACCGTGAGCCCGGCATCCTTCAGCTCCTGGATGGCGTCGGCCGCGCCGGGAATCTCGGAGACGCCCTGCTCGGCGACGATCTCGGCGTAAGCCCCCTCGAACGCGGCGGTGGCACGCTCGGCCGCGGCCCGGTCTCCGGAGGCGAGGTGGGTGAAGACGTCGATCTTCGACTGGCCCATGGTCACGCGGACGTAGTCGAGGGCCTCGGCCCACGGCATCCGGTCGGCGACGCCCGTGCGCTCGGCGGCGCGCTGGAACGCCTGCTCCACGACGCCGTCGTCGAGCACGGTGGTCCCCGCCATGTCGAGGACGACGAGTTCGAGAGGAGTGGTCATGATGTTCCTTCCATTGCTGCCGTCCACCCGAAGGCGGCGGCGAGGTTCTCTTCGGCCAGGCCGAGGCCCGTGGTCATCCCGATGCCGGTGGTCGCGGCGAGCACGAGCACGCCGTCGTCGCCGCGGTCGATCAGGAACTCCTGCGGCCCCTTCGCGTACACGCCCTGCCACCGCTCGATCACGCGCGGGGCCGGGGCGTCGAACAGCGCCTCGGCCTCGGCGAGGAATGCGGTGAAGGCGGCCTCGGGCTGGAAGGGCGCCGGAGCGACCGCGGTCGCGTGCGAGTCGCCGATGATGAGCGTGCCATCCGGCAGCTGTGTGTACATCTGATTGAGGTCGATGGCGGCGAGGTCGGGCCGCTCGGCATGCAGGCGTTCCCGCAGCACCGTGGCCTCGACCCCGTCGGCGAAGCGCCCGTAGCGCACGAGCGACCAGCCGGTGAGCAGCGGTCCGGCGAGCGGATGCCGGAACGACACCGCCGCCCGCATCATGTCGAGGGCGCAGCGCGCGATCCCGTGCTGCTCGGCGACCTCGGGGAGCAACTGGTCGATGTCGTGGTTCACCGCGACGACGACGCTTCCGCAGCCGATCGGGCCCCGGGTGGTCTCGACTCGGCCCGCCCCCACCGCGGTGACCGCGGTGCGGAAGCGGAACTCCACTCCGAGGCTCGCGAGATGACGCACGATCGCGGTGGCCGCGGTGCGCGGATCGGTCTGCAGGTCGACCTCGATGTGCGCGCCGCCGACGAGGCCGTCGGCCCGGAGCGGGGCGAGACGCAGGAGCTCGTCGGCCTCGAGCAGGCGGATGCCGCCCTCGCGCGAGGCCGCCTCGAGCACGGCGATCTCGTCATCGTGGCGGGCGGCCACGAGTGTGCCCGACTCGCGCAGCCAGAAGCCGGCGTCTCTGGCGAGGCGCAGCCACAGCTCGCGGGAGACGTCGGCATAGCGCCGCGCCTCCCCTCCTTGGGCGCCGATGCAGAGGTGACCGAAGTTGCGGATCGTGGCGCCGACCGGGGCATCGGTTCGGTCGACGACGATCACGCGCAGCCCGCGACGGACCGCCGCGTATGCCGCACCGAGGCCGACGATCCCCGAGCCGACGACCACGACGTCGGCCGTGTTCGGAGTGCCGTTCATCGGAACACCTTCCGCATCCACATGGCGAGCCCTTCGACCACGAGCACGGTGACGAGGATCATCAGGACGATCGCGGTCACGGTCTCGTAGCGCGAACCCTGGCTGGCATTGAGCAGGTAGTACCCCACTCCTCCGCCGCCGACGATGCCGAGGATCGTCGCCGCGCGGATGTTCGTGTCGAGCATGTAGAAGCTGTGGCCGATGAGCGCCTGCATCCCCTGCGGCACGGTGGCCGAGGTGTAGGTCTGCAGACGCGTCGCGCCGACCGCGCGCAGCGCCCGCTCGGGGCCGCGGTCCACCTCTTCGAACGAGTCGGCGATGAGCTTGCCGAGCAGTCCGATGCCGCCGATCGCGAGGGCGATGACGCCCGCCTGCGCACCGAGGCCCGTGATGACGACGAGCACGATCGCGAGGATGAGTTCCGGGATGCCGCGGATGCCGACGAGCAGCAGTCGCGCCGTTCCGTGCGCCCCCGGGCTGGGAGCGACGTTGCGTGCGGCGAGGGAGCCGAGCAGCAGTGACGGGAGCAGGGTGAGCACGGTCGCGGCGAGCGCGATCGCGACCGTGTCGCGCATGGCCTCGAACATCGCGTTCGCGTCGTAGTTTCCGAACGAGGGCGGCCAGAACCGGGCGGCGACCTCGGGCAGCTTGGCCCAGAACGTGAAGAAGTCCATCCAGTTGATCTGGCTCACCACGACGCTGCCGATCACGACGAGCACGGCCACGACACCGGCGATCGTGTGACGCACACGCTGCGCCGTCCAGGGTCGCCGCACCGCGGTCTGGGGGCTGGTGGCCCATGCGGGGCGTCCGGCGGGTGCCGCTGCGGCATGCGCGCCGAGTCGGGGGTGCAGCATCCGATCCATCCAGGAGCGGGTGTGCTTCTGCTCGCCGAGCATCGCCCCGCGGACCATGCTGGAGACGATCTCCATCACGATGCAGAGGATGAAGATGACCAGGGCGATGCCGAGCCCCTTGCCGTAGTTGAGCGACTTGAAGGCGTACGACATCTCGAGGCCGAGGCCGGCGACGCCGACGTAGCCGAGCACCACGCTGCCGCGCAGGTTGATGTCGTTGCGGTGCAAGACCGTCGCCACCCAGCTGGGCAGTACCTGCGGCAGGATGCCGGCGCTGAACTCCTGCATCCTCGAGCCGCCCGCGGCGCGGATCGCGAGACGGGGGCCCTCGTCGATCTGCTCGATCGCGTCGGCGAACATCTTCGAGATCATGCCGATCGAGTGGATGCCGATGGCGAGGATGCCCGGGAGCGTGCCGAGCGAGAACATCAGCACGAACGCCATCGCGAGCACCACGTCGGGCAGAGCGCGGGTGAGGACGCCGATGAACCGGGCGGCGGCGCGCCAGCCGTTCCCCGGCGTCGTGTTGGATGCGGCGAGGTAGGCGATCGGCACCGACAGCACCGCGGCGAGCAGCGTGCCGACGAGCACGAGGCCGACGGTCAGGGCGATGAGCCAGGCCAGGTCGGCGGGCTCGGGGAACGAGAGGCCGCCCACACGCGCCATGAAGTTCTCGGCGTTGCCCCAGCTCTGCACCATCGCCGGGATGGAGATGTCGACCTCGCGGACGGCGAGGATGCCGAGCACGACGAGCGCGACCAGAGTGAGGGACGCCGCGATGCGCTCCGGCGAGATCGGTCGCTTCGGAGCCCGCTCGGCGACCGTCGAGGCCGCTGCGGTGCGCGGACGGTCGGCGAGGAGCGTCATGATGCCGCCACCTGCGCCGCCGCGACGACCAGCTCTTCCTGCACGGCCCGGATCTCGGCGGTGGTGGTCGCGACGCGACCGTAGATCTCCATGACCTCGGCCTTGGTGAGGTCGGTGGTGGGGGTGTCGAGCACGACCTCGCCGTGGCGGAGCCCGACGATGCGGTCGGCCCAGCTGATCGCCAGGTCGACCTGGTGCAGGCTGCACACGACCGTGAGTCCTTCGTCGGCGGCGATCTCGCGGATCAGGGCCATGACCTGCTCGCTCGATTCCGGGTCGAGCGAGGCGACCGGCTCGTCGGCGAGCAGGATGTCGGGCTTCTGCATGAGGGCGCGGGCGATGGCGACGCGCTGTTGCTGTCCACCGGAGAGGGTGTCGCTGCGCTGGTAGGCGCGGTCGAGCAGACCCACGCGGTCGAGGTGCTCGAGCGCGGTGAGCTTGGCGGCCCGCGAGTAGCCCCAGAGCCCGAGGCGCGGTCCGCGCACACCCGACAGCGAGCCGGTGAGCACGTTCTCGAGCACGGTGAGCGAGGGCACGAGCTCGAACTGCTGGAAGATGAACCCGACGCGGCTGCGGAGGCTGCGGAGCGCCCGGCCCTTCAGCGAGGGAACCTGGGAGCCGAGCACCTCCACGGAGCCTGCGGTGGGGACCTCGAGCCCGTCGAGGTGGCGCAGCAGCGTCGACTTCCCCGAGCCGGAGAGGCCGAGGAGAACGACGATCTCGCCGCGGGAGACCTCGAGCGAGGCACCCTTCAGGGCAGTGGTCGTGCCGAAGGTCTTCGTCACGCCGTCGAGACGGATGAGGGCGTCGGATGCCGAGGCGGTCATGTCGGAGCTCCTGTGATGTGGTGTGTGTCCTGCGGTGGGGCCCTCCGGCTCGCCGCGCGGGGCGGACGAGGCGGAGGGCACCGGGTGAGACGAAGGGGTCAGGCCGGGCTCAGCCCTGGCACTGCTCCGCTTCGGTCTCCTTGCAGATGTCGCGGATCAGGTCGTAGTAGGCGTCGTCGACCGGCTTCGTGGCGTAGAAGACGCTGCGGAAGGAGTCGCTGTCGGCGCTGTCGATGCCGGCGGCGATGATGTCGTCGATCGTGACCTCGGAGAGTCCGTCGACGAGCTGCTTCGAGACCTCCTCCGGAAGCGTCGACGAGTACACGAGCGGGGCACCGGGGACCATCGTCTCAGCGACGACCTTGACCTTGTCCGACTTCTCGACCTCGGAGTCCTCGGCGAAGCCGACCTCGCACTCGACCCCTTCGCCGACCTTGGTCACGCTCACATCGTGCTTGCCGGCGAAGACCGGAGTGATGTCGGTCTTCGGGTCGATGCCGGCCTCGATCAGGTTGTACGACGGGAACAGGTAGCCCGAGGTCGAAGACGGGTCCACGAAGCAGACCTTCTTGCCCTTGAAGTCCTCGAGGCTCTTGATGTCGCTGTCGGCGGGGACGATCGCCTGCGAGTAGTAGCCGGGCTCCTGACCCTCGTCGGTGACGATGGAGGAGATCGGGGTGAGCTTGGCACCGTTGTTGGTGGCGGTGACGTAGGTGAAGCCGGAGAACGAGGCGACGTCGACCTTGCCGGCGACGGCGGCCTCGATGAGCGCCGCGTAGTCGGTGGACTCGTGGTACTCGACGGTCTTGCCGGTGAGGTCGGCGATGAAGTCCATGAGCGGCTGGTAGTTCGTCTCGGTGTCGACCGAGTCGGGGACGACGCCGAAGACGAGGGTGTTCTCGTCGACCGCGAAGCCGCTCGCAGCGGACGATTCGTCGGCACCGGCAGTGCCGGTGGCCTCGGCGGAGCCGGAGCAGGCGGCGAGGCCGAGGGCGAGGAGCGCGACGCCGGCGAGGGCGGGGAGAGCGCGAAGCTTCATGAGGGCCTTTCAGGGTGTGAGGGGTGATCCACGGAAGACTCTCGCAGGCGCCGCGCCGAGATATGTACCTAACTCGGATTTGTTCAGGCCTCGTTTACCGAGCATTCTTCTGGATGAACACTCCAGAAACGTGCTCGCGCCCTCCGGGCTGACCAAGTAATGTACCTATGTGGCTGAAGCTGTGTACACCCAGATCGCCGACGACCTCCGCGCGCAGATCGCTGCCGGCGGACTGCGTCCTGGCGACGACGTCCCGACCGAGGCGGAGCTCGCCGAGAGATGGCACACGTCCCGCGGCCCGATCCGCAACGCGCTGGCGGCGCTGCGCGGTGAAGGCCTGATCGAGACGAGCCGCGGCCGGCCGGCCAGGGTCGTCGCCCGCAAGGCGAACCAGGCGGTGGACGTGTCGGTGCCGTTCACGCGCTGGGCCCGCGAGCTGGGTGTCTCCCCCGGGGCCGAGACGCAGGAGCTGAGCCTGCGCCGCGCCGGCGACCTGGCGGCGGCGCTCGACGTCGACCCGAGCGACACAATCGTCAGCGTCGTGCGGCTGCGCCTGCTCGACGGGCGCCCGACCATGCTCGAGCGCCTCAACTACACCGAGGCCGCGGGCCGACCCCTGTTCGATGTCGATCTCGACCAGGTGTCGATCACCGAGCACCTGTCGTCGGTCGGCCACCCGATCGTGACCCTGCAGCATGTGATCGATGCGGTGGCCGCCGATGATCAGGATGCCGCTCTGCTGCGTGTCCCGCGCTCTACGCCCATCCTGCGGCTGACCCGCACGTCTCGCGACGCGGAGGGGCGGATCTTCGAGGCCTCGGAAGACCGCTACCTCAGCGAGGTCGTGCGCTTCACGGTCGCCGCATCCGGCATCTCCACGGACGGGCATTACATGCGCGCGGTCGGCGGTTAGCGAAGCGGGTAAGCCCTGCTCGGAGGCCGGAGAAACGGGCCGTTAACGCAGAAGGCGATCGCGAGCGCGCAAGTTTTTCAGAAGCCAGAAAGACCGCGCCCGCGATCGCAGCGCTGGGGACGCTTTATCTGGGGAGCCTTCAGGATACGGCTGCGCGCAACCCGTTCCACACTGTCGAACGTCGAGACTTCCCTAGACTTTCGTCTAGGTTCTCGCGGATCGCGGAAAGGGTGCCTCCACACTCTAGAGCATCAGACGACCGGAAGTCGGGCCGACACGACCCAGAATCCGTCGACTTCGCCGGCGCTGAACTCACCGCTCGCGCCCATGACCCGCTCCGCCATCCGCCCGAGGCCCGTGCGGCTCGACGAGAGCTCGCGGCGCGGCGTGGTCGGAAGGGGGCTGCGCAACGTGAGGAAAGCGACCTCATCGTCCACGGCGAGGGTGATCTGCACCTCGCCGGGGCCGGCGTATTTGAGGATGTTCGTGGCGGATTCACGCGTGATGCGCGCGAGGACGATCTCGACGGCTCTCGGGATCCGCTCGTCCTGCGGATCACCCTCTCGGGCGACGGAGTGGCCGGCGGCTTCGAACTCCTCCGCCGCTTCGTCGATCGCGGCGGCGAGGTCGCCCGTCTGCACGCTCGACGACTGCGGACCGTCGTCGGCGAGTTCGATCACGAAGCGGAGATCGGTCATCGCCTTGCGCGCGGCGACTCGGATCGCCTCCTGCGAATCGGAACTCGTCTGGGGGTCTTCGAGCATCTGCACGTGCAGTGCGACCACCGTGAGGTGGTGCGCGATGCTGTCGTGCAGCTCACCGGCGATCCAGCGTCGCTCGGCGAGTACGGCTTGGCGCTCCTGCTCGGCGCGCGCCTCGAGTTCACGTTCGAGGCGGCTGCCACGGGCGAAAGCGAGCCGCAGGGCGAACCCGACAGCTCCAGCCACAGTGGCGAAGACGAGATAGAGGCCGATGTTGACGATCACGCCTGGTGCGGCGGCGAACGGAACGAGCGCCGCGGCGACCAGAAAACCGCCGGTGTAGGAAAGGATCAGCGAGGTCCACCCCAGTCGCATGACCAGACCGGCCGCAACTGCGGCGGCGGTCAAGACTTGGAGTTCCGATCCGGGGATGAATGAGACGGCGAACACGACGCCGAGGGCGCATGTCGCTATGAGCGGCTTCCAGAGATAGAGAGCGAACGACGCCGTCGAGGCGACGCTGACCAGAAGCGCGACCGGGTTGACACCCGGTGTGGTGAAGAAGCCGATGACGTCTGCGGCGATGGTGATCGAAACGATCACCAGAACGATGATCCGCTCGATCGCGCTGAGCTTCTCTCCTCGGTTCAGGCGGAGCGTATCCGCTGTTTCCCGGGTCGAGTGGTCAAAGGCCATGCTTCACTATCTCCTATTTGCCAACTAGATTAGTTGTGGAGACCAAAGAACTTGCCAACCTGCTGCCAGAAAGTCATAACGTTCACCTCCATTTTGTAGTCGTTCGTCGATGTCTGTATTCATCTTCTCGGCGAATCGCGGAGCGCACATCTGTCTCTCGTCTAGAGGTTTTTAGCCAAAGGTCTACATCGCCATCGCCCGTCGCCCGCGCCGTTAGGCTTCCCCCATGCAGGAAATCCGTGTCGTGATCGTCGATGACGATCCCCTGGTCCGCTCGGCGCTGTCGCACTTCGTCTCCCGCGACCCCGAGATCACCGTGATCGCCCAGGCGGAGGACGGCGTGGAAGCGATCGCCACGGTCGAACGCGAGCAGCCCGACGTCGTGATGATGGACGTGCAGATGCCCGAGATGGACGGCATCGAAGCCACCGGAGTGATCGCCGAACGCTGGCCGCACGTGCGCGTGCTCGCGGTCACCACGCTCGACGGCAGCGACACGGTGCTCCCCATGCTCAGCGCCGGCGCCTCCGGATACCTCCTCAAGGACTCGAGCGCCGAAGAGATCGTCACGGGCGTGCGCGAGGTGCACAGCGGCGCGAGCTCGCTCTCCCCGCGGATCGCGTCGATGCTGATCAAGCACGTGCGCGACTCCACCCCCGTCGCCGCGGACGCCGACGCCCTCGAACCTCTCACCGATCGCGAGACCGAGGTGCTGAACTGCCTCGCGAAGGGCATGTCCAACGCCGAGATCGCGAAGGCGCTGATCGTCTCGGAGGGGACGGTGAAGGCGCACCTCGGACGCATGATGTCGAAGTGGCACCTGCGCGACCGCGTGCAGATCCTGGTCACCGCCGCGCACGCCGGGCTCGTCAGCTTCCGCTGATCAGACCGCGAGGAGGACGATCCCCGCGACCACGACGAGCGAAGCCGCGATCCGCCAGCCCGGACGCGACTCCCGCAGCGCGAACACCCCGAACAGGCTCACCAGCACGACGCTCACCTCGCGCAGCGGCGCCACCAGCGCCACCGGGGCGATCTGGATCGCGGTCAGCACGAGGATGTACGACAGCGGCGACAGGATGCCGAAGACGAGGATCCGCCGCCACTGCGCGCGCCCGAGCGCCCAGACGGCATCCCATCGACGGCGCACCGCGAACGAGTAGAACGGCACCTGCAGCAGGCTCGTGCCGACCATGAACGCGACGGGCGAAAGGCTCCAGGTTCGCACCGCGTGCGCGTCCCAGATCGTGTAGACGGCGATCGCGACCCCGGTGAGCAGGCCGAACAGGATGCCGGGATCGATGCGCCGCGAGCCAGTGCCGGTCCCCCGATCGACCAGGCCGATCGCCACGACGCCGACGATCACGGCCGCCACCCCGATCAGCGCCACGATGGAGGGCCGCTCCCCGAGCAACAGCACCGCGACGATCACCGAGAGGAACGGCCCGGTGCCCCGTGCCGTCGCGTACACGGTGGAGAGGTTGCCCTCGCGGTAGCCGCGCTGCAGCACCGTCATGTAGGCCACGTGCAGCACGGCCGAGACGGTCACGCCCAGCGCGAAAGAGCCGAGGTCATCCGTTCCCAGACCGCCCGTGAACGGCACGACGCCGATCCACACGAGCGTGCTGCCGACCGCGCCCCACCAGAGGAACGGCGACCCCGCTCTGCTGACGCCGTGGGCGATGATGTTCCACGCGGCATGGGCGATGGCCGCCCCGAAGACGAGGACGAACGCGAGAGGGGACACGACGAGACCCTTCCGTCCGGCGCACGGCGCGACGAACAGGGTCCTCCGGGCTTTTGTCCTGTCAGATGACGGCCCTCCTACGGAGGAGGACCGTGGCGCCGCTCGGACCAGACGGGTGTGGACCCCGGAACCCTAGGCGCTATCGAGACGAGCCTAACCCTCCGGGATGAACGGCCGGGAAACGACAGCCCGCGGCAGGAAGCGGACCCGCGCATCACCCCGGCTACGCTCGAAGGACCGCTCGTCTCCAGGAAGGCCCGCCATGCCCGTCACCCCGGTCGCACTCGCCCACGCCGAGGACCTCGCCGACTTCGTCGCCGCCTCCCCGTCGAGCTATCACGCGGCGGCGGAGGTCGCTCGACGGCTGGAAGACGCCGGCTTCACGCCGCTCCGCGAGGAGGAGGCCTGGCCCGTCCAGGCGGGTGGACGCTACGTGGTCGTGCGCGACGGTGCCACGATCGCCTGGGTCGTGCCCACGGATGCCGCGGCCACCACGCCCGTGCAGATCTTCGGCGCACACACGGACTCCCCCGGCTTCAAGCTCAAGCCGCAGCCGACGACGGGTTCGCGCGGGTGGTTGCAGGCCGCCGTCGAGGTCTACGGCGGCCCGCTGCTGAACTCCTGGCTCGACCGCGAGCTGCGCCTCGCCGGACGCCTGGCGCTGGCGGACGGCCGCGTGGTGCTCGCCGACACCGGGCCGCTGCTGCGCCTCCCCCAGCTCGCGATCCACCTCGACCGGGGCGTCAACAACGGGCTCGCGCTCGACAAGCAGACCGAGACGCAGCCGGTGTGGGGACTCGGCGACCCGAGCGAGGCGGACATCCTCGCCGAGCTCGCCGCATCCGCCGATGTGTCGGCCGCCGACATCCGCGGCTACGACGTCGTGGTCGCCGACACCGCGCGGGGAGCCGTCTTCGGCAAGGACAGCGCGTTCTTCGCCTCCGGCCGCCTCGACGACCTCGCCTCGGTGCATGCCGGTGTGGTCGCACTCGCCGCGCACGAACCGGCAGCCGGTGGGCCGATCGCCGTGCTCGCCGCCTTCGATCACGAGGAGCTCGGCTCGGCGTCGCGCTCCGGCGCGGCCGGCCCGTTCCTCGAAGACGTGCTCGAGCGCCTGTACGCCGGGCTCGGGGCGGATGACTCCGAACGTCGGCAGGCGTACGCCTCGTCGTGGTGCCTGTCGAGCGACGTCGGCCACTCGGTGCACCCGAACTACGCGGCCAAGCACGACCCCGTGGTGCAGCCGGTGCTCGGCTCCGGTCCGATCCTGAAGATCAACGCGAACCAGAGGTACGCGACGGATGCCGTCGGCGCGGCATCCTGGTCGGCCTGGTGCGAGCGCGCCGGTGTGGCCGGCCAGGAGTTCGTGTCGAACAACGGCGTGCCCTGCGGATCGACGATCGGCCCGATCACCGCGACACGGCTCGGCATCCGCACGGTCGACGTCGGCATCCCGATCCTCTCGATGCACTCCGCGCGTGAGCTCGCCGGGGTCTCGGACCTGCACGACCTCACGCGCACCGCGCAGTCGTTCTTCGCGGGCTGACCCGCGGGCAGGATCTGGCTCGAGAACTCCGCCCGACCGCCTCCCGGCAGTGCCAGGATGTGACCATGACGGACATCAAGCCGGCCCTGATCGAGCGCGCGGGCATCGAGATCATCCCCGAATCCGAGCGGACCGCGAAGCCGCGCGACCTCTTCTGGCCCTGGTTCGCGGCGAACGTGTCGGTGTTCGGCATGTCGTACGGCTCTTTCGTCCTGGGCTTCGGCATCTCGTTCTGGCAGGCGACACTCGTCTCGGTCATCGGCATCGTGGTGTCGTTCCTGCTCTGCGGGCTCATCGCGATCGCCGGCAAGCGCGGTTCGGCGCCGACCATGGTCCTCTCGCGAGCGGCCTTCGGCGTGCAGGGCCAGAAGGTGCCGGGCATCGTCTCCTGGCTGACCTCGATCGGGTGGGAGACGTTCCTCGCGATCATGGCGGTGCTCGCCACGGCCACCGTGATCACGCAGCTGGGCGGCGACGGCGACAGCATCGCACTCAAGATCATCGCGACCGTGATCGTCGCGGCGCTGATCGTCACGGCATCCGTGCTCGGCTATCACACGATCATGAAACTCCAGTCGGTGCTGACGTGGATCACGGGTGTCGTCACCGTGCTCTACATCATCCTCGCGGCGCCCAGCATCGATCTCGCCGCCGTGCTCGCTCGTCCCGACGGCGGCATCGGCCAGGTGATCGGCGCCCTGGTCATGGTGATGACCGGGTTCGGGCTCGGATGGATCAACATCGCCGCCGACTGGTCGCGCTATCAGAAGCGCACGGCATCCGACGGGGCGATCGTCGCCTGGAACACGATCGGCGGGTCGGTGGCACCGGTGATCCTCGTCGTGTTCGGCCTGCTGCTCGGCGGCTCGAACGACGACCTCATGGCGGCCATCGGCGCCGATCCGATCGGTGCGCTCGCCTCGATCCTGCCGCTGTGGGTGCTCGTGCCGTTCCTGCTCACGGCTGTCCTCGCCCTCGTCTCGGGCGCGGTGCTGGGCATCTACTCCTCGGGACTCACGCTGCTCAGCCTCGGCATCCGCATCCCCCGCCCGTCCGCCGCCGCGATCGACGGGGTGATCCTCACGATCGGCACGATCTACGTGGTGTTCTTCGCGACCGACTTCCTCGGCCCGTTCCAGAGCTTCCTCATCACGCTCGGCGTGCCGCTCGCCTCGTGGGCGGGCATCCTGATCGCCGACATCCTCCGCCGGAAGAAGGACTACGACGAGGAGGCGCTGTTCGACAGCCGTGGCCGCTACGGAGCCTGGGACTGGACCTCGATCGGCACCATGGTCGTCACGAGCGTGATCGGCTGGGGTCTGGTGCTCAACGGCTTCGCCGAAGATGCGCCGTGGAACAACTGGCAGGGCTATCTGCTGTTCCTCGTCGGCGGCCCCGACGGCGCCTGGGCGTACGCCAACCTCGGAGTGTTCTTCGCGCTGGTTCTGTCGTTTCTGGTGACGTACTTCGCGCGGGCCGGCAAGATCCGGCAGCAGGAGAACGCGTGACCGCTCGGGCGCTCGACGACGCCTGGCTCGTGGTGATCGATCCGCAGGCGATCTTCGCCTCTGCGGACTCCGCCTGGGGCTCGCCGTTCTTCGCGGAGGCGCTGCCGCGCATCCGCGCTCTGGCCGCGGCATTCGGCGACCGGGTGCTGGTGACCCGGTGGATGCCGACCGCCGACCGGTCCACCTCGTGGGGCGACTACTTCGCCGCCTGGCCCTTCGCCGACCAGCCGCCGGGCGATCCGCTGTTCCAGCTCGTCCCCGAGGCGGCCGGGCTGTCACCGCATCCGACGATCGACCTGCCGACGTTCGGCAAGTGGGGTCCCGAGATCGAGGCCGTGGTCGGCCGCGGCGCTCACGTCGTGCTGGCCGGCGTCTCGACCGACTGCTGCGTCCTCTCGACGGCCTTGGCTGCGGCCGACGCGGGTGCCCACCTCACGATCGCGGCGGACGCCTGCGCCGGGTCGACGGCCGAGAACCACGCGGCCGCCCTGCAGGTGATGGGGCTGTATCCGCCGCAGATCACGATCAGCGACACGGCGACCGTCCTCGCCTGACGAAACGCCGAGCGGATGACGATCCGCCGACGAATTGACTTCGATCGATCGGCGAATCATCCGGGGTTCGGGGAATCGTCCGGGGTTCAGGGAACCATCCGGGGCTCGGGCGATCGTCCGAGGCCGGTCCCTCAGGCCGCGGCCCGCACGGCGGCGGCGATGTCGGAGGGGGAACCATGCCACGGCGCCCCGTGCCCCGGCAGCACCCACGAGGCCGTCACCGCGGTCAACCGGTCGAGCGAGGCGAGAGCCTCGGCGGGCTCGTCCGTGAACGGCGCGGGCTGCGCACCGGTCCGCCCGGTCAGCACGTGCCGCGTGGTCAGGGCATCGCCGACGAACACGGCATCCACGGCCGGAACGTGCACGGCGATGCTGCCCGGCGAGTGGCCCGGCATACCGATCACGAGAGGGGCGCCCGGCAGGTCGAGCACGTCGCCGTCGGCCACCTCGACCACCTCGGCGACGTGGTGCGTGCGCAGCGCATTCTTGCGGATTCCGTAGGCGAAGAAGCCCAGCGTGGGGCCGAACTTGGCGGGGCCCATCGGCGTCTTCGGCTTCTCCCCCGTGCGCACCCGGTGACTGTCGGCCGCGTGGATGAACACCGGGACGCCCGCCTCCTGACGGAGCCGCTCGGCGAAGCCGATGTGGTCGCTGTCGCCGTGGGTCAGGACCAGACCGCGGATGTCCGTGAGCGGACGACCGATGTCGTCGAGTTCGCGTTGAAGGTCGTGCCAGTGCCCGGGGAGGCCCGCGTCGATCAGGGTGATGCCCTCGGGCAGGTCGACGACGTACGCGGCGACGATGTCGTTGCCGATGCGGTGCAGGTGGGGTGCGAGCTTCATGGCGGGTCCTCTCGGAGTGTTTGCGATGGCTACGTTACGTAGCTATCATGGCTATTGTCAATAGCCATGCAGGAGGACGCGATGCCGACACCCGAACGCACATCCACAGCGGAGATCGTCGAGGCCGGGCGGGAGATCCTCGAGATCGCCGGCCCCGCGGGACTGACGATGCAGGCCGTTGCCGAGCGCGTGGGCGTGCGCGCCCCATCGCTGTACAAGCGGGTCCGGGACCGGGACGCGCTTCTCACCGCGGTGGCGACCGCCTCCATCGAGGCGCTCACGGCTCGACTCGAGGCCGTGGGCGACGACCTCACCGCCCTCGCCCACGCCTATCGGGCGTTCGCACACGCGCATCCGGAGGGCTTCCGGCTCATGTTCACCGTCGCTGCGCCCCACGATGCACTCGATCACTCGGCCGCGCCGCTGATCCGTGCGACAGCTGCGCTGGTCGGCGAGGACGACGCACTCGATGCCGCCCGTCTCTTCACCGCCTGGGCGACGGGCTTCCTGCAGATGGAACTCTCCGGAGCCTTCCGCCTCGGGGGTGACGTCGACCGCGCGTTCGGCTACGGCCTGCGTCGACTCCTCGCCGGGATGGCCGACTGACCCTGGCCCGGACTACTGGCACACTGATCGGTGGAGGGGTCCATGAGCATCGACGCGCACACCGAAGAACCCGCACGCCCGGCGAAGGCCCGCAAGCCGTGGCATCGGACGAAGATCGTC
Source organism: Microbacterium sp. Mcb102 (assembly GCF_024519805.1). Classification (NCBI taxonomy): domain Bacteria; kingdom Bacillati; phylum Actinomycetota; class Actinomycetes; order Micrococcales; family Microbacteriaceae; genus Microbacterium; species Microbacterium sp. Mcb102. Next base: position 314,859 of record NZ_JALJRG010000002.1, read on the forward strand.
CTCGGCATCATCCTCGCCACGGTCGCCGTGGTCGCGATCATCGGAACGATCACGCCCTGGCCGTCAGCCATGGTCATCCGCTCCGTGTTCACCCAGGGCGGGGATGACACCGCCGCCGAGATGGAGAAGCACGTCCCCGACACGAAGCTCTCGGAGCAGAAGGATGTCGCCTACGGAGACGACGGCGCCGACACCACGATGGACGTCTTCCGCCCGGCATCCGCCGACGGCCCCCTGCCGACGGTCGTCTGGATCCACGGCGGCGCCTGGATCTCGGGCACGAAGGAGAACGTCGACCCGTACATGCGCATCCTCGCTGCCGAGGGGTACACGACCATCGCCGTGAACTACACGATCGGCCCGGAAGGCGTGTACCCGCTCGCCGTGCACCAGCTCGACGCAGCCCTGGCCTACATCGACGAGCATGCCGAGGAGCTCGGCGTCGACCCCGACCAGCTCATCCTCGCGGGCGACTCCGCGGGAGGCCAGCTCGCCAGCCAGATGGCGACGCTCATCACCAGCCCGGACTACGCCGAGATCATGGGCATCACCCCATCGCTCACGCCGGACCAACTCGTCGCGACCGTGCTCAACTGCGGCGTCTACGACCTGTCGGCTCTCGCCCAGCTCGACGGCATCGCCGGCTGGGGGTTCAAGTCGGCCATGTGGGCTTACTCGGGCACGAAGACCTGGGCAGAGGACTCGACCGGTGCCACGATGTCGACCATCGACTGGGTCACCGAGGACTTCCCGACGACCTACATCTCCGGCGGCAACGGCGATGGGCTCACCTGGCTGCAGTCGATCCCGATGGCGAAGCGCCTGGATGAGCTCGGGGTCGACGTGACGACACAGTTCTGGCCCGCACCGCACGAACCGCAGCTCCCGCACGAGTACCAGTTCCACCTCGACCTGCCGGATGCGCGGACCGCTCTGCAGAAGACGATCGACTTCCTGGACGCGAACACCACACGCTGACGGTCTCACTGCGAACCGCGCAGACATTTCACTTCTGTGACGATCGGCTCAGAAGTGATATGTTCGGCGCATGCACACCGAGAACGAACGCGCCCTCGAATCCGGGATCGTCACCGACCTTTCCGGGCGGATGACCTACGGGTCGTACCTGGCGCTGGACCAGCTGCTCACCGCGCAGCATCCGGTGAGCGACCCGCAGCACCACGACGAGATGCTGTTCATCATCCAGCACCAGACCACCGAGCTCTGGCTCAAGCAACTGCTGCACGAGCTCTCCTCCGCCCGCGAGCTGCTGGCCCGAGACGACCTGCGCGAAGCCCTCAAGCGCATCGCCCGCGTCAAGCGCATCCAGGATGTGATGACGCAGCAGTGGTCGGTGCTCGCCACCCTGACGCCCACCGAATACGCGCAGTTCCGCGGGGCGCTCGGCAACTCCTCGGGCTTCCAGTCCGTGCAGTACCGCGCGGTGGAGTTCGCCCTCGGCAACAAGAACGAGAAGATGCTGAGCGTCTTCGCCGACCACCCGGCCAACCTCGCGCTGCTCACCGCCGAGTGGGAGAAGCCCACGCTGTACGACGAGTTCCTGCGCTTCGCCGCGCGCCGCGGACTGCCCGTCCCGACCGAGATCCTCGACCGCGATGTGCGCGAGCCCTACCGTGAGACGCCGGAGCTCGTACCCGCGATCCGCGAGATCTACCAGGACCCGAGCCGGTACTGGGACCTGTACGAGGCGTGCGAGGACCTCGTCGACCTCGAGGACAACTTCCAGTTCTGGCGGTTCCGGCACCTCAAGACGGTCGCCCGCACGATCGGCATGAAGGTCGGCACCGGCGGCTCCAGCGGCGTCGGCTTCCTGCAGCGCGCCCTCGATCTGACCTTCTTCCCCGAGCTCTACACCGTGCGCACGGAGATCGGCCGCTGATGCCCGCCGCCACGTTCTTCGACGGGATCGGCTGGCGCGAGGGCGTCGTCGAGCTCGTCGACGGGCGCGTGCGGCTGCAGGATGCGGTTGCGACCACCGGACTCCCCCGCCTCGACGGTGTCGTCGTCGGCGGATTCACCGACCATCACGTGCACCTGCAACTCGTGGATCACTCCCCGCTGGCGGGCTCGCGCCTCGGCCGGGTGGTCGATCTCGGCGGGAATCCCGACGTTGTTCGGCGGCTCGCTGTTCACCAGGTCCGCATCGAGTTCGGCGGCGCCTTCCTGACCGCGCCGGGCGGCTATCCGTCGGACCGCTCCTGGGCGCCGGAGGGGTCGGTGCGGGAGATCGCCGATGCGCATGCCGCCGCCGCGGCCGTGACCGAGATGGCCGCGGCTGGAGCCTCGTGCATCAAGGTCACCAGCAACGGCACCGCCGGGCCGGTGTTCTTGGACGAGCTCCTGCGCACCATCGTCGGGCTCGCCGCCGACCGCGGGCTCCTCGTCGTTGCACATGCCGAGGGCGCAGGCGAAGCGGAGCGGGTCGTCGGTCTCGGCGCCGCCCGACTCGCGCACGCGCCCTTCACCGAACGGCTGAGCGATTCCGAGATCAGCCGGCAGGCAGCGAGCGCCTCCTGGATCTCGACCCTCGCGATCCACGACGACCCCGAGCGCGAGATCGCCATCGACAACGTCAGCCGTTTCCACGCGGCGGGTGGCACCGTGCTCTACGGCACAGATCTGGGCAACGGGCCGATGCCGGTCGACCTGAACCTGCGCGAGATCGCCGCCCTCCGCGAGGCCGGGCTCGACGACGCGGCTCTCCTGCGTGCGCTCTCTCCGGTGGACCTGCTCGACCCCGCCTCGCCCCTCCTGTTCCTCCCCGGAGGCACCCCCGCGGCCGCCGACCCGCTCGACGCCCGCCCCCTCACCCCCGCCGACCTGAAGGTGTGACATGACCGACCCCCGCGACACCGACCTGCTCGACGCCGCCCGTGCCCTCGACGCCGCCGATCCGCTGCGCGCCCACCTCGACGCGTTCGCCGAGGCTCCGGGTGTCACGGCCTACCTGGACGGCAACTCGCTCGGCCGCCCGCTGCGCGACATCCCGGAGAAGCTCGCCGCGTTCGTGCGGGAAGACTGGGGCACGCGGCTCATCCGCTCGTGGGACGAGCAGTGGATGGCGCTGCCGATGGAGCTCGGAGACCGCATCGGCCGGGTCGCGCTCGGCGCAGCCGCCGGCCAGACCGTCGTGGCCGACTCGACGAGCGTGCTGATCTACAAGCTCATGCGCGCCGCCGCATCAGCCGACCCTGACCGCACCGAGCTCGTGATCGAGGCCGGCAACTTCCCCACCGACCGATTCCTCGCCGAGGGCGTCGCCGCCGAGACGGGCATGACGCTGCGCTGGCTCGAACCCGATGCCGTGCACGGGGTGACCGTCGCCGACGTCGAGGCCGTCGTGTCGGAACGCACCGCCCTGGTCTCGCTGAGCCACGTCGACTACCGCTCCGGTGCCCTGGCGGACATGCCCGGCATCACGGCGGCGGTGCACGACGCGGGCGCGCTCATGATGTGGGACCTGTGCCATTCGGCCGGGGTGATCCCGATGCAGCTCGACGAGTGGAGCGTCGACATGGCCGTCGGGTGCACCTACAAGTACCTCAACGGCGGACCGGGCTCCCCCGCGTTCGCCTACCTGCGCCACGGACTGCAGGGCGTGCTGCGTCAGCCGATCCAGGGCTGGTGGAGCGCCGCCGACATCTTCGCCATGGGCCCGGAGTACGTGCCGTCGGGAGACATCCGTCAGCTGCTGAGCGGCACCCCGCCGGTGACGTCGATGCTCGCGATGCAGGGGATGCTCGACCTCATCGAGCAGTCCACGATCGCCGGTGTCCGGGCGAAGTCTCAGTCGCTGACCGACCTCGCGGTGCGCGCGTACGACGAGGTGCTCGCACCTCTCGGCGTGCGGCTGCTGAGCCCGCGCGACGCTGATCTCCGGGGCGGCCACGTGACGATCGGCCACCCGGACTTCCGTGACGTGACGCGACGGCTGTGGGCCGACGGCATCATCCCCGACTTCCGCTTCCCCGACGGCATCCGCCTCGGGCTCTCCCCGCTGAGCACCTCGCACGCCGAGACGATCACCGGGGTCCTGGCCGTGCGCGATGCCCTGGAGTCCGGTGACTTCTGACCTCGCCGCCGCGCCCGTGCTCGACGACATCGATGCACGCCCCGGCAGTACCGCCTCGCTGCTGCGGACACTCGTCGGAGTGTTCCTGCGCCCGCTCGGCGGCTGGATCTCGGCGGCCGACCTCGTCGCGCTCGCGGGCGACCTCGGGATCGAGGCGGGCCCCGCTCGCACCGGCATCACCCGCCTGAAACAGAAGGGGCTCCTGCTCGCGGAGCGCGACGCCGGGATCGGCTATCGCCTCAACCCGGCCGCCGTCGGGATGCTCGAGCGCGGAGACCGCCGCATCTTCGAGATGCGCGAGATGACGGATGCCGACCCCTGGTGCCTGATCTCGTTCTCGATCCCCGAGAGCGCACGCAGCATCCGCCACCAGCTGCGCCGCCGCCTGCAGTGGATCGGCGCCGGGGTCGTCTCCCCCGCGCTGTGGATCTGTCCGGGGCATCTCCAGGAGGAGGTGGAGCAGATCCTGGAAGAGCTCGACGCCCGGAGCTGGGCGACCCTGTTCCAGGCGTCCGCCCCCGCGCCGGCCGGCACGCCCGTCGAGGCTGCCGCGCAGTGGTGGGACCTCGCGGCCCTGCGCGCCGAGCACCTCGACTTCCAGGCTCAGCTCGCCGCGTTGCCGTCCGAGCCGTTCGCCGCCTACGTGCAGCTGATCGACCGCTGGCGGGTGCTGCCGTACACCGACCCCGGGCTTCCGCCGTCGATGCTGCCGGCCGACTGGCCCGGACGACGCAGCTTCGAGGAGTTCGCGCGGCTCTCCGCCGCGCTGGCCGCTCCCGCCCGCGCGCACGTGCGCGCCCGGACGACCGGACGCGCACGCGCCGTCTAGGACCTCGGCCCCGCCACCTCGGCGAGGAAGCCGGCGACGTGCTCCTGCAGACGCAGGATGCGCAGATCGCGCGCGAACTCGCGGTCGAAACCCTGGTACGCCAGCGGCGGGAGGATGCGCACGTTGCGGTTGCAGCCGAACTCGGCGCACGTGAGCACGCCGATCGAATCACCCTTGCGTCCGGCGGCACCGGCCTTGCGCGCCACGAACAACTGCACGTCGTTGCGGAGCGTGACGTCTTCGCACCAGGAGCACTGCGCCCGGGCGATCACGCGCTGCTCGGCACGCTGCAGGAACACACCGACCGGGGCGTCGTCGACCCACGTGACGACGTACGCGCGGCGGGGCATCTTCGGATCCACCCAGCCGAGGAAGTCGAGCCGATCGAAGTCGATCTCGGCGAAGCCGGGCGGGAGGGTCAGGTCGGAGACCTCCTTGCGGGAGGCGTTGAGGAAGGAGGCGCGGATGCCGCGCTCGTCGATGGGACGCATGAGAGAAGTGCTTTCGGAGTGGTCGCCCCGGAGGGCGAGTCGATCGGGGTGAGGATCCCCGGACGGATGCCGGGGTACGACGCAGCACCGGGGACGGGGGTTCCGCCTCCGGCCGGTCTTCAGCCTCTGCATGCGGCGCGGAAGGCGCCTGCAGCTCCGCTCTGCGCCCGAGGGGCGCTCATCGACGACAGCACCCCGAGAGACTACACCCGTTTGTTTCACTCCGTGTCGGCCCGCCTGGATCCGACCCGGAAGCCGACCTAGTCTTTCCGGAACGTCGATCCTGAAGGAGACCACCGTGTCCACGCCGCTGAACCGCCTTTCGCCCCTCCCGGTGCGTGAGCGTGCAGCGTGCATGTGCAGCCACGGCGACCGGTGCTCCTCGTTCGCACCCGGCCACGCGCTGCACCTGATCCAGGCGCGCATCGCCTCGGCGACACCCGCCGAGTGGGTCGACGCCCTGGTCGTGACGACGGATGCCGTCGCCGGCGACCTCGTCGTGCGCACCCTCGACGGCGAGGTCCACGAGCTGTGGAACGGATCCGGCGCGGCGCTCGAAGCAGCCCCGGGCACACCGGTCGCACTGCATGCCCGCTACGGGGTGCTCGCCGTGGGGCGCACGCAGTTCAACGTCGCCACCGTCTGACACGACCCGTCTTCGACGGGGCGCCGAGAACGATCGCGCCTCAGGCGCTCGCCATCATCATGTCCTTCATGGCCATGCAGGCATCCATGCAGGCCTGGCACGCCTGAGCGCACATGCGGCACACGTCGCTGTCGTCGGCATGCCGCATGCACTCGTCCATGCAGACCTGGCACATCGCGATGCACGCGTTGAGCATGGCCATCATCGAGGCCGGGGTCATGCCCTGCATCCGCATCATCGAGCGCATCATGGTGTTGCACATGTCGGCGCAATTCATACAGGCCGGCGAACAGTCCATCATCTGCGTCGAGCACACCGTGCACGCCTGCTCACACGCGGCACACGCATCCATGCACGCCTGCATGACGGACATGTCCATCATGCCCATGTCGGGCATCGACTCCATGTTCTTCGACATGGCGCCTATCATCATCGAGTCCATCGCTCACCGCTTCCTTCGAGGTCCGCGGGCAGGACCACCCGCCTGGCGCCAGGCTAGTCCCTCGGGGACCCCGCGTCGATGGGGCGGAGCGCTGACATGAGCGGGCCGGATTGTCAATCCCGTGGCCCGTTCCGCGCACGCGTGGAAAGGTCGGGATCAATCGAATCCGCCCTAGGAGAGGAGCAGAACATGAGTGCTGCAGATGACGTCAAGAACGCCGCCGAGAAGGCCGCAGGAAAGGTCAAAGAGGGCGTCGGCAAGCTCACCGACAACGAGCGTCTCGAGGCCGAGGGCCAGGCAGATCAGGTCAAGGCTTCGACCAAGCAGGCCGGTCAGAACGTGAAGGACGCCGCCGAGAAGACCGGCGACAGCGTGCGCGACGCGTTCGACAAGAAGTAGGACGAGAGTCCCCCGGAAACGGCAAAGAGGTGGGGCCCGCCATCGGGCGGGCCCCACCTCTTCGGGATCAGACCTCGGTCAGACCTTGCGGCTGCCGCTGATCGCTCGGATCAACCAGGCGATCACAGCGATCGCGAGGAGGACGAGTCCGACCCACAGGAGGAACTGGAGCGACTGCACCAGTCCTCCGGTGATCGCGAGGATCACTGCGACGACGATGACGATGATCAGGAGGATGTTCATCGGTCTTTCCCTTCTTTCGGGGCGCGAACGCCCGCCTGCGGTGACCCCACGCTAGCTCCCCGGAGCCATCTTCCCGAGGGGGTTGACTTCTACCCTCCGAGTGCGCGAAAGGATGAACCAATGCCAGGACGACGGAACAATTCGCTCAAGGACCCCGAGCTGTACGAAGAGCTCAGGGATGACGGGGCGTCCAAGGAGAAGGCGGCGCGCATCTCGAACGCCGCCGCGAAGGAAGGTCGCAGCGCCGTCGGGCGCCGTGGCGGAGAACACGGCGACTACGACGACTGGACCGTTCCGGAGTTGCGCAAACGCGCGAAGGAGCTGGGACTCACCGGCTACAGCGGAAAGCGGAAGTCCGAGCTGATCTCTGCCCTCAGGAATCACTGAGGCCGGGGATGACCCGCTTCGGCATCGAGGAGGAGTTCCTCTTCCTCGATGAGCACTCGCTGGTGCCCGTGGCCCTGGCCTCCGGCACGCGCGAGCGCATCACGCGGCTCCGCACCGGCGGCGAGGTCACGAAGGAGTATCTGACCTCGCAGATCGAGTGCCTCACCGAGCCCGTCTCGACCGGAGCGGATGCCGAGGCACAGCTGCGACACCTGCGCGAGCTGATCGGCTGGCATGCGCAGGAGCAGCAGGCGATCGCGGCCTCGTCGGGAACGCCGTTCGCCACGACGCGCTCTTCCGCCGTCTCCCCGTCCCCGCACTACGACGTGGTCGCCGAGCAGCTCGGCCATCTCACCCACGATCACGAGGTCAACGGCCTGCACGTGCACGTCGAGGTGCTCGACGACGAAGAGCGGGTGCGCGCACTCGACCGGGTGCGCGGCTGGTTGCCGGTGCTGCTGGCCCTCACCGGGAACAGCCCGTTCGTGGAGGGCCGCGACACCTCCTTCGCCAGCTGGCGCAGCATCCTGATCCGTCGTCTGCCCGGCTCGTGGAGCCCGCCGCACTTCCGTGACCTCACCGACTACCGCTCGGGAGTGCAGCGACTCATCGATCTGCGGGCCATCGCCGATGCCGCGTCGCTCTCCTGGGCGGTGCGCATCTCGGAGCGCTACCCGACGGTCGAGGTGCGGGTCTTCGACGCGCAGCTGACTCCGGAGGAGTCGGTGCTCGCCGCGCTGCTCAGCCGCGCGATCGTGCTGACCGACGACCAGCCTCCCGCCGCGATCGGCGCGGATGTGATCGACGCGTCGCTGTGGACCGCTGCTCGCCGCGGCATGGACGCGCGCGTGATCGACCCGACGACCGGGGAGATCGACGACGCGCGGACCGTCGCCGAGCGGATGCAGGCCGTGATCGCCCCGGCGCTTCGTGAACTCGGCGACGAGGAGTGGGCGCACGACGGGCTCGCCCGGCTGCGCACCGACGGCACCGGCGCCACTCGGCAGCGCCGCAGCGTCGAGCAGGACGGGACGGCCGGGCTCGCGCGACTCCTCCGCGCCGGAACGCCGGCACCTCACCCGGCACCAGCTGCGCCTCGACCCGATCCGCACGGGGAACGACAGGAGCCCGCGCCCGCGCCGGCAGCCTGACCGCGGCCGCCCGGGTGTCCACCGCCGGGAGTAATGTCGGCCTGTGGCCTCCTCCTTCGCCCCTCTCCAGCGGCTCGTGATCTCGATCGCCGTGCTCGCCTCGTTCGTGACGTTCCTCGACGGCACCGTCGTGAACGTCGCCCTGCCCGCGATCAGCCGCGAACTCGGCGGCGGCATCACCACTCAGCAGTGGGTGGTCGACGCGTACCTGATCACGCTGAGCGCGCTGATCCTGCTCGCCGGATCGGTGTCCGACGCCTACGGCCGCGTGCTGGTGATGCGCATCGGCCTGATCGCGTTCGGAATCGCCTCCATCGCGGTGGCCGCGGCCTTCGATCCGCTCATGCTGATCATCGCCCGGGCCGCGCAGGGTGCGGCCGGCGCGCTGCTGGTGCCGAGCTCGCTCGCGCTCATCACCGCGACCATGCGCGCCGACGTGCAGTCCCGGGCGATCGGTGTGTGGACCGCCTTCACGACCGGAGCCCAGCTCGTCGGCCCGCTGCTCGGCGGCCTGTTCGTCGACTACCTGTCCTGGCGCTTCGTCTTCCTCATCAACGTGATCCCCATCGGCATCACCCTGCTGCTGCTCGCCCGTCTGAAACTTCCGGAGCACCCGCGCGGCATCAAGGTCGACTGGTGGAGCGGTGCGCTGTGCGCGCTCGGCCTCGGCGCCGTGGTGTTCGCCCTGATCGAGCAGCCCAACATGGGATGGCAGTCCCCGGCGATCTGGATCCCCGCCGTCGTGGGCGCTGCCCTGTTCGCCCTGTTCCTGTGGCGTCAGCAGCACTCGGCGTCGCCGCTCATGCCGCTGTGGCTGTTCCGGGTGCGCGACTTCGGCTGGGGCAACCTCGCCACCCTCTTCGTGTACGCGGCGCTGTCGCTCAACGGCTTCGTCGTCGGCGTCTACCTGCAGCAGGGCGCGGGCCTCAGCGCCACGGCGGCCGGGCTCGCGAGCCTGCCGATGACGATCCTGATGATCCTGATCTCCTCCCGCGCGGGACAATGGGCCGGCCGGTGGGGGCCACGGATCTTCATGACCACCGGCCCGCTGATCATGGCGGTCGGCGCGCTCATGCTGCTGCTCGTCGGAGACGACTTCGACTACTGGTGGCAGGTGCTGCCCGCGATGATCGTGATGGGCCTCGGCCTCTCGCTCACGGTGGCGCCGCTGACCGCGGCGATCCTGGGGGCGATCGATGAGAACCACTCCGGCATCGCCTCGGCGGTGAACAACGCGATCTCCCGCGTCGCCGGTCTGCTCGTCGTCGCGATGCTCTCGACGATCGTCGGCGGCACGCTCGACCTCGACGGGTTCCACAATGCGGCCTGGGTCACGGCGGCGTTGCTCGTCGTGGGCGGCGTGGTGTCGTGGATCGGCATCCGCCGCAACCCGGCCGAACCGGCACCGGCCGACGTCGCCGCGTCCGGCGCCCCGCAGTGACCGTGCCCACGAGGATGCGCCGGGGCGTGACGCCGCTCGCCGCCGCCGTGCTGGTGCTGGCGCTCGGCGGATGCGCGGCGCCCGCCGCTCCCCCCGCGTCCGGCGAATCGTCCGCCCCCACCGCGTCGTTCAGCCTTCCGCCGTCCGGCGCGACCCCCGACTACCAGCTCGGCGGTGCGTACGAACCGGCAGCCGAGGTCGGGATCGTCGGCCGGGACCGGAGCGCGGAGCCGGCCGAGGGCGTGTACTCGATCTGCTACGTCAACGGATTCCAGACGCAGCCCGACGAACTCGACTCCTGGCCCCGCGACCTGCTGCTGCAGCGTGACGGAGAGGTGGTCTTCGACCCGGACTGGCCCGACGAGGCACTGCTCGACACGTCGACAGCCGAGCGCCGCGACCGGATCGCCGCCACGGTGATCCCGTGGATCGAGGGGTGCGCGGATGACGGCTTCGACGCCGTCGAGTTCGACAACCTCGACTCGTACACCCGGTCGGACGGGGCGCTCTCCTTCGACGACAACCTGGCGCTGGCCACGCTTTTGGTCGATTCGGCTCACAAGGCCGGCCTCGCGGCCGGGCAGAAGAACACGGCCGAGGATGCGGCGGTGCTGCACGACCAGGCCGGGTTCGACTTCGCGGTCACCGAAGAGTGCGCGGTCTACGCCGAGTGCGGCGCCTACACCGCGGTCTACGGTGATCACGTCATCGACATCGAATACGCCGACGAGCTGCCCCGCCCGTTCGCCGAGATGTGTGCGGACGACGACTCCCCGGCATCGATGGTGCTCCGCGACCGCGACCTGGTCACCCCGGCCGATGACAGCTACGTGTTCGAGACCTGTCGCTAGGCTGACGGCGTGACGAGGACAGGCACAGTGCCGCTCTGGGCCGCGGTGGTGGTGATCATCGCCCTGCTGGGCGCGTTCGTGGCATTCGGCGGCCTCGCTCCGGCGACGACGCAGCCGTTGCTCGTTCCCGTCGGCAGCGAGGTGCGCACCTCGCTGTATACCGTGACCGTGATGGACGCTGAGGTCACCGACGAGGTCGAGGAGCAGTATCTGGAGGCGGAGCCGGGTGAGACCCTGCTCATCGTCACGGTGCGACTGGAGAACCTCTCCGACCGCGCGGTCGGGGTGGAGGGCACGGCCGACCAGGTCGCCTCACGGCTGCTCTCCTCGAGCACACCGCTTCTCGAACTCTCAGGCGTGACCGTGACCGACACCGCGCGCTCCTGGCGGGCGGACGGTTCGCTGCGCGCGGTGGTGCTGCAACCCGGCGTCCCCGCCGATGTGCGCATCGCCTTCCCCGTCGCCGACGATGCGCTGGACGAGCACGAAGCCCACCTCGATGTGTACGACGCCAGGGAGCAGTCCGGCCAGGTCATCCTCTCGCCGTCGGCGATCACGTGGCGGCGGACCGACCTGATCGCCCGCACCCCCGTGGAGGTCGATCCGTGAGCGCGCGCGGCGGATGGGTTCCGTGGGTCGCGGGTGTCGCACTCGTCCTCGCGGCCGGCGTGGTGACGGCGGTTACACCGCCCGAGGATGCGCTGACCGATCCCTTCTTCACGAGGGTGGCCGTCGACGATACGGCGACTTCCCGTACCCTCATCGCCGCGGTGCAGGAGACCTCGTTCGCCGACAGATTGACGGTGGCGGACAAGTGGGAGGCTGACGGGAACTGGCTCGTGATCGAACTCGCCGTGTCCGCACCGACGACGGAGGAGGACGCCGTGATCGGCGTCGCCAGCCTCGTGGTCGACGGGCAGGTATTCCTGGCGAGCGAGCGTCCGCCGACATCGCTGCTTCGGGCCAAGCTGCGAGTGGGCACCGACACCGTCGGGACACTGGCGTTCGAGCTTCCGGAGGGCCTGCGGACCGGGAACGGAGAGCTGCGCCTCACCGGTGAGTACCCGACGCCGCGTCTCGACGACGTCATCACCTTCCCGCTCTCGCTCGATGAGGTGCCGCAGGAGACCGACAGGGAACTCGACGAGCCGCGATTGGGGGCGCCATGACCTGGTGGCGGACACAGCGCTTCGCGCTGGTGGCGCTCGTGGTGGCCGCGGCCGCCGCGATCGCTGTGCACGTCTGGTTCGATGTGCTGCCTGCCGCCCCGAAGAGCACGCAGGTGCAGGATGCGGAAGAAGGGAGGGCCGAGGTCGCCGGGCAGACACTCCGTCTGGACTCCGCCCGCTGGGATGAGTTCGAGGCACCGGCGGGATCGCGGACACTCAGCATCCGGATCGATGCCAGGGCGGAGGGCGAGTCCGCCGGATGCGGGATGTTCACCCTCGCCGAGACCGACGGCGCGCGCGTCTGGACCAACGCCCGGTCCGTGCTCGACGTGCCCTACGACGAGGGCGAGTCGGGCTGCCAGAAGGAGTCAGGCTCCTCCGTCATCCTCGCGGTGTTCCTGCTCCCCGACGACGCCGACGGGCCGTTCGTGCTCGACATCCCCGGCACCGACGAGATCGCGCGCTTCCCCATCGAACCCTGATTCGCGTGTGCCCATCCGTGCTTCCGGGCGACCCACCACGGTGTCGAAGGCGGTCGCCACGATCGCGACACGCAGCGGCTCAGCTACGGCGGCCACGGCGACGAGGAGAAGCGGGAAGAAGCCCGACCAGAACGCGGTGTCGTGCGCGCCGACGAGTTGCAGAACGCCGCGCGAGCCGACCTGCTCGGCCCACGACCACACGGCATACGCCAGTGCCGTGCAGCCGAACACGACGGGGCCGCCGCGCCAGATCAGGGCCAGTGCCGCCCACAGCCCTTCGAGGCGGAGTGCGAGGTTTCGCGCGAGGTTCGACACCGCACCAGGGGGCGCCTGCTCGATACGCCCCAGCACCGCCGGAGTCGCGTCGAAGGTCGTTCCGTAGATGACGCCGGCCACGGTCAACCATGCCGCGGGCACGACGACCGCGGCGACCACCAGTCCGACCAGCCACAGCACCGTCTCCCACAGCGTCGCCACCGGGAGCACGTGGGCTCCGAACCAGTCGCCGATGCCCTCGAACCAGGCGATGCCCGCTCGCTCGGCGATCCACTCCTTGGCCTGCGCCCACCACTGGCCCACCAGGGTGAAGAGCATGAAGGTCCAGACCACCTCGGCGTACGCGGCGAGCGCGAGCGTCCACGACGGCAGTCTCCCGCCGATCCGAGCGAGGAGCACGCGCACGACGAGCGCGATGACCAGCACGGCGACCGGCAGCACGCCCACCGCGATGAGGCCGCCGCGGTCGCCGAGCTGGGCGGCGTCGTAACTGGCGTCGCGCAGGGCGATGCCGCTCGCGATGTTGAAGAACGCCTTAATGTCGACGTCGAGCATTCCCCAGGCGGCATAGAACGCGAAGAACGGCAGGATGGCGACCAGCGTCGTCTGCGCGAACTGCCGGTAGCCCGGGCGGTGGTCGGATGCGCTGTGCGGCAGCGACCGCTGCACCGTGAGGTACATGGCGACGTACGACACCAGGCGCGCGGCCACGGCGAGCGGCAGGAGCAGGAGTCCGCCGAGCGTGGTGAGTCCGCCTACGAAACCCGCGAGCTGCACGAAGATCTCGTGAAGGGCCTCGCCGGCGAGATACCAGGCCGCCAACGCGAGACCGTGCCGTGCGAGGAGGCGCCCGAAGGTGCGCACGGCCGGGATCATGCCCCCACGGTACCGGTTCGCTGACCGCCTCTGCGGAGCGGATGTCGACACCCCGCCCGCGCCGCGGCGTGTATGCCCCGCACGCCCGTCTGCGTCAAGTCCCTGGAGCGGATGATCCACACGGGGCAGGATGCGAAGCATCGCACCGATGGGAGCCCTGTTCATGACCGTATCCGCCCCGGCATCCGCCCCGGCCGCAACCCTCCCCTTCGTCGACAGAGGGCCGCTGAGTCACGCCGTCATGTCGCACCTGACGGGCGACGACGCCGCTGCCGCCGACCACACGGGCCTCGCGACCGCTGCCGTGGCGGCGAGCGCTGACGTGGTGCGCGACGACGACATCCAGCTCGCGCTCTTCGTCCTCTACGCCTCGTCCTACGGATCGCTCCCGCAGCTCGATGCCGACCTGGAGTGGGACCCCGCCCTTCTCACCACCCGCCGGATCCTCGAGGAGGCGTTCGAGAGCGCGCTGCGCGCGAGGGTGCCGATGCCGGAGTCTCCCGAGCCGACCGTGGACGCCGTCGGCCGCGCGCTCTTCGCCCTGGCCGCCGCCGACACGGGACCGAGCCTCTCGCGGCACATCGCGAAGAAGGCCACCAGGGAGCAGGCGGAGGAGACCCTCATCCAGCGCTCGGTGTACACCCTGCGCGAGGCGGATCCGCACTCCTGGGCCATCCCCCGCCTGCAGGGACGCGCCAAGGCCGCCCTCGTCGAGATCCAGTCGGACGAGTACGGAGGCGGACGACCGCAGCGCGTGCATGCCGAGCTCTTCGCCCGCGCGATGCGTGCCGCGGGCCTCGATGCCACGTACGGGGCGTACGTCGACGATGTGCCGGCGATCACTCTCGCCTCGCACAACATGATGTCGATGTTCGGGCTCAACCGCCGCCTCGTCGGCGCGATCGTCGGGCACCTGGCCGCATTCGAGATGACCTCGTCCATCCCCTGCCGCCTGTATGCCGACGGCCTGCATCGTCTGGGGTTCGACCCGGATGTGGCGGCCTATTTCGAGGAGCACGTCGAGGCGGATGCGGTGCACGAGCAGATCGCCGCGCGAGACCTCGCAGGGAGCCTCGCCGAGGACCACCCCGACCTGCTGCCCGACATCCTGTTCGGCGCGGCGGCGTGCCTGACCATGGACGGCTGGGGCGGCGAACACATCCTGGAGTCCTGGCAGGCGGGCACCTCGTCGCTCCGACCGCGGGTGGCGTCATGAGTGCCCGGACCGAGCCGCCGTCGATCACGCCGTATCCCGACGGACCGCTGCTCGTGCGCGGCGACGTCGAACTGCGCACCGCCGACGGTGAGCCGATCGAGCCGCATCGCCGCACCGTGGCCCTGTGCCGCTGCGGGCTCTCGACCCTCAAGCCGTTCTGCGACGGCACCCACAAGGCGGCGGGTTTCCGCACCGACGACTGATCGCCGCGCCGACGTCGTCGCCGGTCAGGCCTCGGGCCAGTAGTAGCTGTCGGGCAGGGCACGGGCGCCGAAGATCGCCTGTCCGACGCGCACACAGGTCGCCCCCTCCTCGACGGCGATCTCGTAGTCCCCCGACATCCCCATCGAGAGCTCGCCGGTGCCGATCAGGTCGGGGGCGTCTTCTCTGGCCTGGTCTCGCAGCGTGCGCAGGAGGGAGAAGCATTCACGCACACGGTGCTCGTCGGGCGTCAGGATGGCGAGCGTCATGAGTCCACGCACGCGAAGGCTCTGATACGAGGGCAGCGCCTCGAGGAACGTGGGGAGTTCCTCCGGCGGCATCCCGAACTTCGAGTCCTCCGCCGAGGTGTTCACCTGCACGAAGACGTCGAGGCTGCGTCCTGCCGCCTGCAGGCGCCGGTCGAGCGCTTCGGCGACACGCAGCCGGTCGAGGGCCTGGAACTCCGCGGCGAACGCGGCGACGTCCCGTGCCTTGTTGGTCTGCAGATGTCCGATGATCGACCACGACACGTCGAGGTCGGTCGTCTCGCCGTGCTTGCGCACCGCCTCCTGCACCTTGTTCTCTCCGAGCAGCCGCATGCCGGACTCGATGGCGACCCGGACGCGCTCGGTGGGGACGGTCTTGCTCACCGGAAGCAGCGTGATGTCGTGCGGGTGACGCCCCGCGCGACGGGCCGCCTCGTCGATGCGTGCGCGGACCGCTGCGATGTTGGAACGGAAGTCGTCGACGGTGACCGCCGTGGGGTATCGATCGTCGGCCCCGTCCGGCCGTTCCATTTTTGACATAGGCCAAAGACTAACATAGGCTTAGGCCGATCTGATGTGAGGCTGGATCACCTCGCGCCACACCCGACAGGAGCCCCATGTCCCCGCTCGACGTGCTTCCCGGCCGCTCATCCGCCCCCTCCCTGCGCACCGAGGTGCCGGGGCCGCGGAGCCGTGCGATCCACGAGCGGCGTCAGAGATCCGTGGCCCGCGGGGTCGGCAGCGTGCTCCCGATCTACATCGACCATGCCGACGGCCCGTGGGTGACCGACGTCGACGGCAACCGCTTCCTCGACCTGGGGAGCGGTATCGGCGTGACCACGATCGGCCACGGGAATCCCGCCGCCATCGCCGCAGCGGCCGCGCAGCTCGAGCAGGTCACCCACACCCTCTTCACGGTGACCCCCTATGAGGGATACGTACGGCTCGCGGAGCGCCTCGCCGAGAAGACTCCCGGCGAGCACGAGAAGCGCTCCTTCTTCGCCAACTCCGGAGCGGAGGCCGTGGAGAACGCGGTCAAGATCGCCCGCAGACACACCGGCCGCCGCGCGGTCGCCGCACTCGACCACGCCTTCCACGGGCGTACGAACCTGGCCCTCGCCATGAACCACAAGGCGGCGTACGGCACCGGTTTCGGTCCCTTCGCTCCCGACGTCCACCGCGTACCGAACTCGTACCCGTACCGGGATGGCCTCACCGGCGAGCAGGCGGCGCAGCGCACGATCGACCACATCGAACAGCGCATCGGCGTCACCGACCTCGCCGCTCTGATCGCGGAGCCGATACAGGGCGAGGGCGGATTCGTCGTGCCCGCCGACGGCTACCTGCCCGCGCTGCAGGAGTGGTGCACCCGCAACGGCGTCGTGTTCATCGCGGATGAGATCCAGACCGGCCTCGGCCGCACGGGGACCTGGTTCGCGAGCGAGGGATTCGGTGTGGTGCCCGATCTCGTGCTCACCGCCAAGGGCATCGCAGCCGGTCTCCCGCTCGCCGGTGTCACCGGGCGCGCCGAGATCATGGATGCTGCCGACCCCGGCACCCTCGGCGGGACGTTCGGCGGCAACCCGGTATCCATCGCCGCCGCCCTGGCCGTCTTCGATGAGCTCGAGCACGGCGACTTCTTCGCCGAGGCGTCGCGCATCGGCGAGAGGCTCGAGCAGCAGCTGAACGACCTCGCCACGCGTCATCCGCTGATCGGGGACGTGCGCGGTCGGGGTGCGATGTACGCGTTCGAGCTGACCGAACCCGGGACGTCACGTCCGGCGGCCGGCGCGGCCTCGGCCATTGCGGCTTTCGCGGCACAGGAGGGGATCCTCCTCCTCACCGCGGGCAGCGACGCGAACGCGATCCGTTTCCTGCCGACCCTCACCACCACCGACCAGCAGCTCGACATCGCGATGGACGTGATCGATCGAGCATTGACGGCTCTCGCCTGATCCGTGTTCGACCGAACATCCTCACAGATCGCTCCGGATCCTCACCACCCCCGAAAGAACTCCATGCCCACGAAGATCGCCATCAACGGACTCGGGCGGATCGGGCGCAACCAGCTCCGCCTTCTCATGACGCGCAGGTCCGACCTGGAGCTGGTCGCGCTGAACGACCCGCGCGGCGCTCGCGGGATCGCCGACCTCCTCGAGAGCGACCGGGGAAGCGGCCGGCCGACAGCCGCGGCCCGACATGACGACAAGCATCTCTTCCTCAACGGCCACGCGATCCGCGTGTACTCCGCACACGACCGCCGATCCCTGCCGTGGGACGAACTCGGCGTCGACATCGTCATCGAGTCGACCGGCCAGGCCGCCCGCGCGGACGCCGCGAGGGAGCACCTCGCCGCCGGCGCCGAGAAGGTGATCATGACGTCGCCCGCTGCCGGCGACGACGGGACCTTCGTGCTCGGCGTGAACGACGGATCGTACGACCCCGACCGGCACCACGTGATCTCCAGCGGCTCGTGCACCACGCTCTGCCTGGCGCCGGTGCTGCAGGTGTTCGATGACGCCTTCGGGATCGACGCGGCGCTGATGACGACGGTCCACGCAGGCTCCATGGACGACTGCGTCCAGGACATCCCCCACGCCGACCTGCTGCCCGCGGGAACCCGAGACGCGAGGATCACGGCGAGCAGCCTCGGCGCCGCCGAGGCCGTCACGCGCGTCCTCCCGCACCTCGACGGGCGGCTCGAGGGCACGGCGCTGCGGGCTCCCACCCTCAGGGGGTCGATCACGCATCTCACCGTCACCGCGAATCGGACCGTCACCGCCGACGAGGTGAGGGCCGCGTACCAGGCAGGCGCGGACGATCGACTCAAGGGGATCCTGCGCTGCGCCGACGACGAGATCGCTGTCTCGGACTCGGTCATCGACCCGCACTCGTCGATTCTGGACACCACACTGATCCGCGTGATCGGCTCGCAGGTCAAGATCTCGGCCTGGTACGACGACGAGTGGGGATACTCGCACCGTCTCACCGAACTCGTCGCACACGTCGCAGAAAGGCGGACTCCATGACGACCTCGTCCTCGCCGCCGCGCACCGCGCTCGCATTCCGGCACGTCCACTTCGAAGGCCTGGGCATCCTCGAGCCGCTGCTGATCGAGCGGGGGTATCGCGTGGAGTACGTCGACCTCGGCGTGCAGGCGATCGACATCGAGCGGGTGGACGACGCGGATCTGCTCATCGTGCTCGGTGGCCCCATCGGGGTGTACGAGACCGTGCACTATCCGTTCCTGCACGCGTCGAAGGAGGCGATCGCGCACCGGCTGCGCGACGGCCGGGCGATGTTGGGCATCTGTCTGGGCGCACAGCTCATCGCCGAGGAGATGGGAGCAGCGGTCGCTCCGACCGGGTCCGTGGAGATCGGCTACGCGCCGCTCGAGCTCACGGCCGAGGGGCTCGACTCCCCCCTGCGCCCCCTCGACGGGCTGCCCGTCCTGCACTGGCACGGCGATGCCTTCGCCATCCCTGAGGGCGCCCGCCATCTCGCCCGCACTCCGGACTTCCCGAACCAGGCGTTCGCCACCGACACCGTGCTCGCGCTGCAGTTCCACCTGGAGGCCGACCATCGCACGATCGGCAATTGGCTCATCGGACACGCGCACGAGCTGCACCACCACGGCATCGACCCGCGAACGATCCGCGAGCAGGCGAGGATCCACGGCCCGCGGCTCGAGACCGCCGCTCGCACCGCGATCGCCGCCTGGCTGGACGAGGTCGACAGCCCAGCGCACCACGCCGACGCGAACTGAGACGGCACGACGAAGGGCCGGGACCTGACGGACCCGGCCCTTCGTCGGTGGCGGATCAGCTCGCGCGGCGCAGTGCCACGCTCGGGAAGTCCACCGGCACATCGAGGGCGATGTTCACGTAGTTCGTGAACAGGTTCAGCGCCACCTGGCCGATGGTCTCGACGATCTGCTCGTCGTTCCACCCCTGCGCGCGGACCGCGTCGACATCGGCCGAGGACACCTGTCCGCGGGCGTCGACGAGCTTCAGCGCGAATGCCAGCAACGCGGCCGTGCGCGGATCGTCGGACTCGCCGACCTGTGCTGCGGCGAGCGTCTCGCGCGTCAGACCGGCCTTCTTGCCGAGTGCGGTGTGCGCCGCGAGGCAGTAGTTGCACGAGTTGCGGTCGGCGACCGCCACGGCGATCTGCTCACCGAGCGCCGCGCCGAGGGTGCCGCCCCCGTAGGCGCCGAATGCGCTCCACATGCTGGTCAGGGCAGCCGGAGAGTGGGCGACGGCGCGGAACATCGCCGGCACGGTTCCGAAGGCCCCGGCGATCTGGTCGAGCTGCTCCTTGACGGGTCCGGTGGCCGATTCGCGTTCGATGAGAGAGACGTTGGGCATGTGATGCTCCTTCGTTAGCAGGATGAGGCCGATCGGCCTCACCTCGAGTCTTCCGAGAATCGCCGGACGATGCGCACCAGAACGTCTTGCATTCATGACCGATCGTCCAGATACTGGAACCATGCCCTCTGTCGACCGCCTCACTCCGCTGCTCGAGCGCTTCCGCGTGCGCACGCGCCTGTTCCACACCGGCCCCCTGTGCGGCACGACCGCCTTCCCGGCGAGCAGCGGTCACGGCTACCTGCACGTGCTGCGTCGCGGAGAGATGGAGGTGACCCACCGTCGCCCCGACGGCCGCACCGAGCGCGAGGTCATCACGCGGCCGAGCCTGCTGTTCTTCCCGCGTCCGCTCGATCACACCTTCCTCAACGCGCCGACCGACGAGTCGGACTTCGCGTGCGCGACGCTGGACTTCGACGGCGGTGCGACGCATCCACTCGTGCGCACGCTGCCGTCGGTGATCGTGCTGCCCCTCGACGAGGTCACCGCCCTCGCCCCGGCCCTCGACCTGCTGTTCTCCGAGGTCGACAACGTCCGCTGCGGACGCCCGCTCGTCGCCGACCGCATGTTCGAAGTGGTCCTGATCCAGCTGCTGCGATGGATGCTCGACAACAGCGGGCGCCTCGACCTCCCGCCGGGCCTGCTTCCCGGGCTCGCGGACGAACGGCTCGCCCCGGCACTCGTCGCGATGCACGAGGCGCCCGGCGATCCCTGGAACCTGGAGTCGCTGGCGCGCCGGTCGAACATGTCGCGGAGTGCGTTCGCCGCGCGGTTCAAGGACGTCCTCGGACGATCGCCCGGGGACCACCTCACCGAGTGGCGTCTCACCGTCGCACAGGAGCAGCTGCGCGCCGGGATGCCGGTGAGCACCGTCGCCGCGGAGCTCGGCTACGCCAGCGCCTCGGCCTTCTCTCGGGTGTTCGCCCAGCGCATCGGCCATTCGCCGAGAGCGTGGCTCGCCCTGGCCGCCTGACCCGCAGCGGAACCCCGGCGATCAGCCGCCGGCCGACATCACGGCCTCGAGACCGTTGACGACCCGGTCGAGGTCCTCGCGCGTGAGCGACGGGTGCACCGGGATCGAGAGCACCTCCTGCGCCGCCCGCTCGGTCTCGGGGAGGTCGGCCCCGGGGGCGTATCGCTGCAGCGAGGGCAGCCGATGGTTGGGGATCGGGTAGTAGACGCCCGCCCCGACCCCGTGCTCATCACGCAGAGCATCTCGCACCCGGTCGCGCTCGCCCCCGGCGATGCGCACCGTGTACTGGTGATACACGTGCTCGGCGCCGTCGGCGACCCGCGGGATCGTGAGCCCGTCGATGCCGGCGAGAGCCGCATCCAACAGCGCCGCATTCCGCTGACGCTGCCGGGTCCACTCCCCGACCTTCCGCAGCTGCACGCGTCCCACCGCGGCGTGCACCTCGCTCATGCGGTTGTTGTATCCGACGATCTCGTTCGCGTACTGCGTCTCCATCCCCTGGTTGCGCAGCAGCCGCATGGTGCGGGCGATGTCCTCGTCGGCGCACGCGACGATGCCGCCTTCGATGGCCGTCATGTTCTTGGTGGGATACAGGCTGAACATCCCGAATGCGCCGATGGTGCCGGCCGGACGACCGCGCCAGGCCGCGCCGTGCGCCTGCGCCGCATCCTCGTAGATCGCCAGACCGTGCTCGGCCGCCACCGCTTCGATCTCGTCGACGAGGAACGGATGCCCATAAAGGTGCACCGGCATGATGCCCTTCGTCCGCGGCGTGATCGCCGCGCGTACCCGTGCCGGATCGAGGGTGAAGTGCACCGGCTCGATGTCGACGAAGACGGGGGTCGCGCCCGCGAGGACGACGGAGTTCGCGACCGCAGCGAACGTGAACGACGGCACGATCACCTCGTCTCCCGGTCCCACTCCCGAAGCGATCAGGCCCAGCAGCTGCCCGCTCGTGCCGGAGTTGACGGCGACCGCCGTGCGCCCCTGGAGGAACTGGTCGGCGAACTCCGCCTCGAACGCGGCGACCTCCGGGCCCTGGGCGAGCATCCCGCTGCGCAGTACGCGCTCGACAGCTGCCACCTCCTCGTCGCCGATGAGCGGTTTGGCTGCGGGAATGAATGCGCTGTCCATGGCGGAGGCCCTTCGTCGGCGTCGGCTCGAGTGAGCCCGGTCTGAGGTGGAGGCAGGAATCGAACCTGCGTGCACGGTCTTGCGGACCGCGACCTGGCCACTCGGTCACTCCACCGGGTCGGAGGCGCTCAGCGCCCTGGCGGAGAGTATCCACTCAGAAAGGAGCCGAAGCGTCGGAGCGCGTCTGCGAGCACGTCGGTCTGAGGGAGGAAGGCGATCCGCACGTGATCGGGGGTACGCAGGTGGAACGCCCTCCCGTGCACGAGGAGGATGCGCTCCGCATCGAGGAGGTCGAGGACCAGCCGTTCGTCGTCGTCGATGCGGTGCAGCTCCGGATCGAGACGCGGGAAGAGATACAGCCCGCCACCCGCGGCCTGGGTGCGGACACCCGGAATCGCGTCGAGCGCGTCGAGCGCCGCATCCCGTTGCCGCGTGAGCCGGCCATCGGATGCGACCAGCGCGTCGAGCGAGTCATCCTGCGTCAGCGCGGCCGTGATCGCGTGCTGCGCGGGGACCGATGCGCACATCCGCATGGACGCCAGCAGGCGCACGCCGGAGAGGAACTGGTCATCGGCATGGAACCCGGTGAGCGTCATCCAGGCGGCACGGTAGCCCGCGACGCGGTGGGTCTTGGACAGCCCGGCGAACGTGACGCAGGGGACATCCGGCGCGATCTGTGCGGTCGAGAGGTGCTCGAACCCGGGATAGACGACCCGGTCGTAGATCTCATCGGAGAGCAGGAGCAGCCCGTGTCGGCGCGCGAGCTCGGCGATCTGCTCGAGCACCTCGCGCCCGTACACCGCCCCCGTCGGGTTGTTCGGGTTGATGAGGACGATCGCCGCGGTGTGCGGGCCGATCAGCGCCTCCATAGCCGCGATATCCGGCATCCAGCCGTCGGACTCGACGCAGGGGTAATGCACCGGCTGCCCTCCGGAGAGCACGGTCGATGCAGTCCACAGCGGATAGTCCGGGCTCGGGATCAGCACCTCGTCGCCCGGTTCCAGCAGCGCCTGCAGCGTGAGCCCGACGAGCTCGGAGACGCCGTTGCCGACCGTGATGTCGTCGATCGAGAGAGCGGGGAAACCGCGGCGGCGGGCGTAGTGCGCAGCGATCGCCTCGCGGGTCTCGGGCAGGCCGGCCGATTCCGAGTACCCGTGCGCGTGCGGGAGCGCGGAGCGCAGTGCCTCGACGATGGCCGGCGGAGCCTCGAATCCGAAGGGCGCCGGGTTGCCGATGTCGAGCCGCAGGATGGACTCACCGCTGCGCTCGAGTTCGGCTGCGCGTGCCGCGACGGGGCCGCGGAGGTCGTACAGCACGCCCTCCAGCCGGGAGGAACGCCCGATCCGATACTCGGCTTCGGCCATCCCACCCGCCCTCATGACTCCGCTCCCGTCCCGCGGGTGCCGGCGATGGCACCGGCGAGGTCGTCGACGAGGCGCTGCGTGTCGGCCTCGTCGAGGTCGTGCACGGTCAGACGCAGGTGGGATTCACCGGGCGAGCCGTCAGGATCGAGCGCGAACTCCGCACCGGAGCGGGCGAGCCAGCCTCGCAGCGCGAGGCGACGGGCGGCCTCGGCGGTATCGCCCTGCACGTCGACCCAGACATTGAGCCCGTCGTCGCCCTGCGCGTGCACTCCCCGTGCGGCCAGCTGCGCGACGAACGCGCGGTTGCGTGCCGCATAGTGTGTGCCGGCGTCGGCGATCAGGCTCTGCGTGGCGGCATCGCGCAGCATCCCGGCGGCGAGCCGCTGCATCACGTGACTGACCCACATCGTGCCGGGGCTGAGCCGCAGGGCGAGCCGGTTCGCCGTGACCGGGTCGGATGCCGTGACTGCGAGGCGCATGTCGGGTCCGAGGAACTTCGACACCGAGCGCACGAGCGCCCACCGCTGGTGCGCGGGAGCGATGATGCTGGAGTACGGCGTGGTCGAGAGCAGCGAGAAATGGTCGTCTTCGATGACCAGCACGTGCGGGTGCTCGGCGAGCACCTCGCGAAGCGCCATCGCCCGCGCCGCACTGATGCCGACACCGGTCGGGTTGTGCGCGCGCGGCGTGCAGACGATCGCGCGGGCGCCGCTCTCCAGTGCGGTGCGCAGCCCCTCGACGGTCATCCCCTCGCGGTCGACGGGGATCGCGACGGGCGCGTACCCCGCCAGGCGTGCGGTGTGGATGCTGGAGAGGAAGCACGGGTCTTCGAGACCGACACGGTCGCCCTGCACCAGGCTCTGGGCGAGCAGGCGCTCGACGGCGTCCACGGCCCCGGCGGTGATCGACAGACGGAACGGACGAGGGTGGTCGGCGGCGATCCACTCCGTGGCCCATTCGGCCAGTGCGGGGTCGATCACGGACTCGCCGTAGAGCACGTGGGCGGGCTCGACACCGGCGAAGGCGGCGGCGAGGTCGGGAAGGTGCGCGGCATCGGGGTTGCCGCTCCCGATGTCGCGCAGCACGGTCCCCGCGGTGAAGCCCTCGTCGGGGTTCTGCGCAGGACCGAGCACCGTCGTGCCGGTGCGACCGCCCGTGATAGCGATGCGCGCGGTGACCAGCGAGCGGTAGGCCGCGAGCACCGTGTTGCGGTTGACGCCGAGGCGGGCGGCGAGGGCCCGGACCGAGGGGAGGTGATCGCCGGGGGCGAGCTCGCCGCGATCGACGAGATCGCGCACGCTCTCCGAGATCTCGGCGGCGGTGGCGCCCGCGATGCGGTCGGAGACGTCGTCGCGATCGCGTGCCTGTGCCATGGCTCGACGCTATTCGAGATTTTGACCTATGTCAAAGTCGCGCCGAGGCGGCAGAGGAGCGGGACGTGCGCCACCGGCCCCGCTCCTCCCCTACTCCCGCGCCGCTACGACGCGACCAGCACCGCCTGCGCCGCTTCGAGCCCGCTGGAGTGCGCGCTCGCGACCGAGCTCTTGATCGCCCCGGCCCAGAACAGCGTGTCCTTCGCCGGCCGGTAGATCGTGTCCTGATCCCGCTCGCCGGTCGCATACGCCCCGAGGGCGAACTCGTCGTCGCGCCAGTCGTAGTTCGACGCGTTCACGTAGTCCAGCCCCTGGTCGCCGGCGAGCTTGCGCACTCCGGCGAGCGCCGCGTCGAACCGCTCCTTCTCCGGAAGCGCGAGCAGCTCCCGCGCGCGATCCCCGGTGTCCCAGGCCACGATGAGCTGGCCGTCGTAGCCGGGCATCCCGGTGGACTCATCCCAGAACTGGCAGGGCCCCTCGTCGTGCTGGTTCACCATGTCGAAGCTCTCCGGGCGCACCGGGTGGTCGAACTCGAGGATGGTCTTGTACGCGACGGTCTGCTTCACCGCGTCGATGGCCGCCATCCGGTCGTCCTCCAGCGGCGGCGAGAAGGTGATCGACTTCTTCTGCAGCACCCCGATGGGCACCGTGACGACACAGGCATCCGCCTCGAATGTCTCGGATCCCGCCTGCACGCTCACTCCGGATCCGGAGTAGTCGATCGTCTCGATCGGCGTCTCCAACCGCACCTCCACGCCTTCCCCCACGGCGTTCAGGATGTCGACGTACGGCGCGAGCAGCTTGTAGTCACCGGCGTACCCGTCGGGCTCGATCACCCCGGTCTTCGACACCGTCAGGCAGGCGGTCAGCGTGTCGACGACACCGGAGGCCGGGTAGACGGCGAACTGCTCGGTGTCGACCTGGATGCCCAACAGCGCGAGCGGGTAGTTCGTCGGCGCGATGCCGAGGCGCTCCAGGTACTGCAGCGCCGACTCCTTCGCCGTCGGCTCCGGCAGCGGCACCGCGAGCGCGGGCGTGCCCTCGGGGAAGGCGTAGAAGTCGGGGGTGTCCCAGCCGACCCACGGCGTGCTCGGGCTGTAGCGGGAGAACTTGTTCTCGAACTTCCGCCCCTCGATCCCGAGCTTCTGCGCCCAGGCCCAGGTCTCGGTGTCCGGCCCGCCGTGACACAGCGATGCACCGCGCTCGTGCGGGATGCTCATCAAGGTGCGGTCGGTCCACAGGCGTCCGCCCACGCGGTCGCGCGCCTCGAGCACGATCACCTTCTTGCCGGCGTCCATCAGCTCCCGCGCGGCGGCCATGCCGGCGGACCCCGCCCCGATGACGATGACGTCGTAGGAGCCTCCTCCGCTCCCCGCGGACGGCGAGGGCGATGCCTCATCCGGGCCGCACCCGACGAGCATGATCGCGCCCGCTCCGAGCATCCCGCCCAGCACTGCACGCCGCGAGAAGACGACGTCACTCAT
Source organism: Microbacterium sp. Mcb102 (assembly GCF_024519805.1). NCBI lineage: Bacteria > Bacillati > Actinomycetota > Actinomycetes > Micrococcales > Microbacteriaceae > Microbacterium > Microbacterium sp. Mcb102. Next base: position 341,013 of record NZ_JALJRG010000002.1, read on the forward strand.
GCGCTTTTCCATCAACGAACTCCTTTGATCGTGGAAGACCGAAAACTGCTGTGTGCCTGACCGCAGCCCCCTGCAGTCCCCCAGATCTGAGCGAGCGCCGCATCCGACGACGCCCGCGTCCGCGTCAGCCGCGCTCGTCGACCTCCTTCCCGAGCCGCTGTGAGATCCACACCGGGATGAAGGACGCGACGATGACGACCGTCGCGACGACGTTGACGACGTTGGCCTCATTGGGCCGGGCCATCTGGTTCATGATCCACAGCGGCAGGGTGTCGACGCCGGGAGGCGCCGTGAAGATCGTCACGTACACCTCGTCGAAGCTGAGGGCGAAGGCGAGGATGGCGCCGGCGATGAGCGCGCTGCGGAACTGCGGCAGCGTCACCAGCACGAATGTCTGCCACGGGCTCGCCCCGAGGTCCTTCGACGCCTCCTCGATGCCGGGGTTCATCCGTCGCAGCCGCGCGAGCACGTTGTTGAACACCATGACGATGCAGAAGGTGCCGTGCGCGATGATCATGCCGTAGAACCCGACCTGGATGCCGATGGGCTCCAGGATCTGGTTGTACGTGTTGTTCAGGGCGACACCGGTGACGATGCCGGGCAGGGCGATCGGCAGCACCACGAGGAGGTTCACCGCACGCTGACCGAAGAACGAGTACCGCTGCAGCGCGAAGGCCACGAGCGTTCCGAGGATCACGGCGATCACGGTGGCACCGGAGGCGACGAGGACCGAGTTCAGCAGAGCCGCGCGCACCGGCTCGCTCGTGAACGCCTTGCCCCACCATTCGAGCGAGAACCCGGTGACCGGCCAGCTCACGATGCGCGCGGAGTTGAACGAATTGAGCACGACGAGCGCGAGCGGGATGTACATGAACGCGAGCACGATCGCGACGATGATTCCGAGCACGACCTTGGAGGTGCGGGACAGTCTCAGCATGCGCGACTCACATCCTTTCCAGAGCACCGGTGCGCTGCACGCTCACCAGGTAGACGACGACGAAGGCGATCGGCACGAGCGAGTACGCGGCCGCCAGCGGCGGGTTCAGGTTGATGTTCGACGCGATCACGCTGCCGATCATCTGCGTGTCGCCGCCGACGAACCGGGCGACGAGGTAGTCGCCGAGGCTCAGGGAGAACGTGAACACCGAACCCGCGATGAGGGCGGGCTTGATGAGCGGGAGCACGACCGAGACGATCGTGCGCCACGACCCCGCACCGAGGTCGGCGGAGGCGTCGAAGAGGTTGGGCGGCAGTTGTCGGATCGCGGTGTACACCGGGACCGCCATGTACGGCAGCCACAGGTACGTGAGGGTCAGCACGACGGTCAGGATGCTGAAGCCGGGGCCGGAGAGCCCGAGAGGTGCGAGCAGCCAGTTCGCGAAGCCCTGCTCGGTGAAGGTGATCCGCATCGCGAGCACCTTGACGAGGTAGCCGGCCCAGAGCGGCAGGGTGATCGAGACCGCGAGGAGTGCCCGCAACCAGGGCGAGGCGACCTTCGCCATGAAGATGCCGAGGGGGACGGAGATGAGCACGGCGAGCACCGTCACGGCGAGCGCGATCCCGAGGGTGCGCAGCGAGGTCGACAGGTAGGCCGGATTGACGAAGAGCTGCTCGAAGTTGCGCAGCGTGAAACCGGGCTTCACTTTCGAGGTGAAGGGGTCGGTGATCCAGAAGGCGGTCACGAGGAGCATGACCAGCGAGAAGATGTAGATCCCGATGAGCCAGGTCATCGGAAGAGCGAGGAGCCCGGCGATGCGGAGGCGGCGCTTCATGTCGATCCCGTTCGTGGTGGCGGAAGATCTGCGGAGGTGAGGGGCGGGCCGGAAGACCCGCCCCTCGATGCGGCTCAGCCCTTGACCGAGAGCCAGGCGTCCGTCCACTGCTGGAAGTTCGTGCAGGTGACGTCGGTGCGGCCGTCGATGCACTGCTCGATCGGCGTCGTCCAGAACCAGACGTTCTTGAAGTACTCCTCGTCGGTGGCGTTGAAGTAGTCGCAGTGCGCCTTCGCCTCATCGCTGGTGTCGCAGAAGGCGGCGTTCGCGGGCGCCATGCCGAAGTTCATCGCGATCGCGCCGTTCACCTCCGGCGAAGACGAGTAGTCCATCCACGCGTAGGCGCAGTTCGGGTTCTTCGACTCGGTCGCCATCATCCAGGCGTCCGACCATCCGGTCGAGCCCTCTTCCGGCAGCACGCTCTTGAACTTGTCATCCTCGGTGAGCTTGCGCAGCACCTCCCACGACGTGCCGAGCACCGTGGTGCCGCCCGCGAACGAGGTGATCTGCGCGGCCGGGTCGGACCAGTACTCGGAGACGATGTCGTTCTGCTGCTTGAGCAGGTCGATCGCCGCATCCAGCTGCTTCTGGTCGAGCGCGTACGGGTTCGTGATGCCGAGGTCGGGCTCGTGCGCCATCAGGTACACCGCGGCGTCGGCGATGTAGATCGGGGCATCGTAGGCGATGACCTTGCCCGCGTAGGGGCTGTCCTTCTCCCACGCGATGTCCCAGCTGGTGGGTTCCTCGGTCACGACCTCGCTGTTGTACTGGAGGATGTTCGCGCCGCGACCGATCGGGATGCCGTAGGACTTGCCGTTGATGGTGTCGTAGATCTGACCCTTCATGCCCTCGACGATGTCGTCGCCGAAGTTCGGGATGAGCTCGAGGTTGAGCGGCTGCACGTCGCCACCGGCGATCAGGCGCAGGCTCGCGTCGCCCGAGGCGGAGACCAGGTCGTAGTCGCCGGTGCGCATGAGCTGGACCATCTCATCGCTGGTGCCGGCGACGCGGCGGTTCACGACGCAGCCGGTCTCGGTGGTGAAGGCGTCGCTCCAGGCGGGCTCGACGAATCCACTCCAGGCGACGATGTTGACCTCGCCCTCGTAGTCGCCGAGCTCCTCCTGCATCGCGATGTCGGGAACGTCGATCTGGAGTCCGCCGCCCCCTTCGGCCGGCGTCTCCTCTCCGCCGGTGGAACAGCCGGACAGTGCCAGGGCGGCGACCGCGGTCATCGCCGCGGTAGCCAGGATCTTCTTACGCATGGATCGCTCCTTCGTGATCGGTGCTGCTGTGTTCTCAGGTGTTCGGGTGTTGCGGTGTTTCACGTGCGGTTCTTCAGGGAAGCCGGGCCGCGTGGTCGGGTGACCAGACGGCACGGACGTGGTGTCCGCGGGCGAGGTCGTCGTCGGCGGAGTGGCGCGCGTTCGGGCGTTCGGCGATGAGGTCGAGGCCCGCATCGGTCGTGACGAGGTAGCGGGTGGCGGGGCCCGTGTAGACGACCTCGCTGATGGTGCCTGTGAGCGAGACCTCGCCCGCGGCGAGCGCCGCATCCGGTCCGATCAGCCGCATCCGCTCCGGGCGCACACTCATGGTCCGCCGGTCGCCGGTCAGGCTCTCGGCCAGCTCTCCGCCGATGAGGTTCGAGAGTCCGAGGAAGCGTGCGACGAACTCGGTCTCCGGGCGCTCGTACACATCGCGTGCGGTGCCGACCTGCTCGATCCGGCCGCCGTTGAACACCGCGACGCGGTCGCTGAGCGTGAGGGCCTCCTCCTGGTCGTGGGTGACGAAGATGAAGGTGATGCCGACCTCGCGCTGGATCTGCTTGAGCTCGATCTGCATCTGCTCACGGAGCTGCTTGTCGAGCGCACCGAGCGGCTCGTCGAGCAGCAGCACCTGAGGGCGCAGGATGAGGGCGCGGGCCAGGGCGATCCGCTGCCGCTGACCGCCGGAGAGCTGATGCGGCAGACGGTCGGCGACGTGATCGAGCCGCACCTGCTCCAGCGAGGTCTGGACCCGCGCGGCCCTGGCGCTCTTGCCCTCGCCGCGGACGCGCAACCCGTAGCCGACGTTGTCGGCGATGGTCAGGTGCGGGAACAGCGCGTAGTCCTGGAAGACGGTGTTGACCGGACGGGCGTGCGGAGGGGTCCTGGTCACGTCGACGCCGGAGAGGCGGATGCTGCCGGAGGTGGTGTCTTCGAACCCGGCGATCATGCGCAGCACCGTCGTCTTGCCCGAGCCCGACGGACCGAGCATCGACAGGAACTCGCCCGAGGCGACCTCGAGGTCGAGGTCGCGGACGGCGGTGAACTCGCCGAACGACTTCGTGACGCCGCTCAGGGTCACCGTCCCGTCGGGGCGGGCGGCCTCTGCGGCTGCGGGTGCTGCGGGTGCCGTGGCGATCATCTCGCGCTCCTCGGTCATCGTCGAACTCGGAAGATTCCCCAAAACATATAAACCCAGAGGTAATATGTCAACAGCGAGTTTCTTGGGTATGGTGAGCGCGGAAGGGAGAATCGCAGAATGGCATCGAGCTCGACGACGCATCCGACGCACGCCCCTGCCGACCCCTCCCCCGACGCGGAGCACGAACAACCGCACCGCCTTCAGGGCGCACTGTTCCAGCCCATCGGCGACGAGGGCAGGGCGGAGCTCGTCGAGCGCCGCCTGGTCGACGCGATCACCCGCGGGCACCTCCGCGCCGGCGAGCGTCTCCCCTCCGAAGCCGACCTCAGTAAGAGCCTCGGCGTCGCTCCGGTGACCGTGCGCGAAGCGCTGCTCGCGCTGCGCGGTCGCGGCCTCGTCGTGACCCGACGCGGACGCAACGGCGGCAGCTTCGTCGCCGCACACGCCGACCCCCTGACGTTCGCGCGGGAAGCGGTGCGGCGCACCTCTCGCCTCGCCCTGCGTGACCTCGGCGCGCACTACGCCGCCATCACCGGTGCCTGCGTCCGCCTCGCAGCGAGGCGCGCCGACCCGAGCGAGACGCAGCGGGTGCGCCGTCGGATGGACCGGATCGACGAGCTCGACACCGAGGCGCAGCGCCGGCTGCTCGACGACGTGCAGATCGAGATCGTGGCCCTCAGCCAGTCCGCGCGACTGACCCGTGAGCAGATGAAGCTGCAGGCGGAGCTCTCGCCCTACCTGCGTCTCGTCGCGCACGAGACCGAGAATCTTCGACGGCAGGGCGCGCACCTCGCCGCCGTCATCGACGCCGTGGAGGCCGGAGACCCCGACGCCGCCGGGGCGAGGACCGAGCTCATGGCCGCCGAGACCATCGACGCGCTGATCCGGCTCCAGGCCGCGAACGGTTAGTTCCGAAGACCCGCATCGACGTGCACAGGAGGACGCGATGAACACAGCAACCGACACCGCCACCCAGGCCGCGGCCGCGATCGTGGAGGACTACTTCGCAGCGCCCGTGCGGGCACTGGTCGACTGGGTGGGCCCGTTCGCCACCCAGGTCGCCGAGGCCAGGGCCAGCGGACCGCTCACCCGCTCGAAGATCGATGCCCTGGTGCGCCCGCATGCCCTGAAGACACTCGACCTGCGCGGCGTGCCCGTCTACGGCGCCGGGTTCATCGCGGCGATCGATCTGCTCGCCGACGCCCACAGCCACCTGGCGTGGTGGCAGGGCGACGACCGGCGGCAGCTCGTGCTCGCCTCGCAGTCGCTCAACAAGGAGAACATCGACTACAGCGCGCTCGAGTGGTACCGCGTGCCGATGACCACCGGGGAGCCGCATGTGGCCGGCCCCTACGTCGACTACCTCTGCAGCGACGAGTACACGATCACGATCGCCGTGCCCGCCGATGTGGACGGACAGCGGATCGGCGTCGCCGGACTCGATCTGCTCGTCTCGGCGGTCGAGCGGGACCTGACCCACCGGTTCGCCGCGCTGGGCAGCGAGGTCACGCTTACCAACGGCGTCGGACGCGTGGTCGTGTCGACCGATCCGCGATGGGCGACCGGCGACTCGGTGCGCGGCAGCGGTCTCGCCGACCTCCCGCGGGTCGCCTGCCCCACCGTCGCGCTGGACGTGATCGTCGGCTGAGGAGCGCTAGCGGGCGCCGGACCCCCGGGCGGCATCGCGGGTACCGTGCCGCGGATCGTCGCGTACCGGCACTTGACCAATGGTAACCTCCTGGTTACCATTCTGAGCATGGACATCTTCGCGGCGATCGCCGATCCGATCCGTCGCGATCTGCTGCGTCGGCTGGCAGCGGGCCCCGCGCGCGTCGTGGACCTCGCCGACCGGCATGACATCTCACGACCGGCGATCAGCAAGCACCTGCGCATCCTGACCGACGCCGGGCTGACCCGCGGCGAACACCACGGTCGCGAGCGCCACTACTCGCTCGAGATCGAGCCGCTCGCCGTGGTCGGCGATTTCCTCGCGGAGCTGGTCGCCGGTCGCGCACCCGTGACGGCGCAGCACCTGGACGCGCTCGACACCGAGGTTCATCGCGCGGGCCGCGACCGTCGCCGCGCCGCATCCGCATCCCTGAGTACGGAGGAGAACATCGCATGAACCCGACCGGAGTCTTCGACGCCGAACGGCGCACCTTATCGCTGCAGCGGGTCTTTTCTGCACCCGTCACAGACGTCTGGGCGAGCATCACGGAATCCGACCGACTCGCACGCTGGTTCGGCACCTGGACGGGCGACCCGTCGACGGGGCGGGTCCTGGTCACGATGAATGCCGAGGCTGCGCCCATCCCGCCCGCCCCCTACGACATCCACGTGTGTGAGCCGCCGCATCGCCTCGACGTCAGTGCCGTCGATGAGTACGGCGCCTGGCGGCTGGTCGCCGAGCTGGTCGAGGCAGACGGGCGCACCACCCTCACCCTTCGGCAGGAGGACGTCGACCCCGGCACGTTGGGCGAGACGGGCCCCGGCTGGGAGTGGTACCTGGACCGATTGGTCGCCGCGTCCACCGATCGACCGCTGCCCTCTCTCGACGACTTCGACACGGAGTACATGCCGCTGGCCGCGGCCTACGCGGCGATGCCTGCCTGACCGCGGCGCGGCGAGCGGTCGGGGGCGTGCGTACGTCGGTGGCACCGGGCACGATGGGGGCATGACCGACGGCTACGATCCGGCGTTCCTCGGAGCGACTCTCCCCCTCCCGCGCCCCGCGCAAACGGTGCGCCCGCTCCCCTATCCGCGCTTCACGGTGCTGCTCGATCCTGCACGGCAGCTCGCCGCAGTGACCGCGGTGAACATCGACGGCGCCTCGCTGCAGGATCTCCCGCGCACCGGCGACTGGCGGCTCGACGAACGCGTGCCGGCCGCCGAGCAGACCGGGCCGGAGGTCTATGCCCGCAACGACCTCGACCGCGGGCACCTCGTGCGCCGCCGCGATCCCGGATGGGGACCGGTCGATGCGGCTCGCGCCGCCACCGAGGCGACCTTCTCCTACCCGAACGCCGCACCGCAGGCGGCCGGCTTCAACCAGTCGAAGGAGCTCTGGCTCGGCCTCGAAGACCATGTGCTCGCCTACGCCGAGACGACCGATCAGCGGGTGTCGGTCTTCACCGCGCCGGTCCTGGCCGACGACGACCCGCCGTACCGCGGCATCCGGATTCCGCTGCGGTTCTGGAAGATCGCCGCCTGGCAGGGACCGGACGGGCTCGCCGCCGCCGGGTTCCTGCTCGACCAGTCCGAGCTCGTCGACACGCGGGAGGGCGTGCTCGCCGTGCCGCCACTCTGGGCCTTCCGCACGTTCCAGGTGCCGATCGCCGACATCGCCGCTCTGACCGGCATCGACCTGGGCCCGCTGCCAGCTGCAGATGTGCGTGAGCGACCCGGAGCGCGGGAAACGGGATGGCGGAGTCTGGACACTGCGGATGACATCCTGCTGTGACGCCGGCGACGGAGCGCACTGGACCGGTGGAGTCGCCGACTCACTACCCTCACCCCTACGGCAGCCAGGAGATTACGACGTTGTATCATCAAGGACGGTGATGACGTCTGGGAGGTCGTATGGCAGCCACCCTCCACGACGTGGCGAATCTCGCCGGCGTCTCGATCAAGACCGTCTCCAACGTCGTGAACGACTATCCGCATGTCAAGGAGTCGACGAGGACCCGCGTACGCCAGGCGATCGAAGAGCTCAATTACCAGCCGAATCTGTCGGCACGCTCTCTCCGCTCCGGACGGAGCGGAGTGATCGGGCTGGTGCTGCCCGAGTTGAGCCTCAGCTACTTCGGGGAACTCGCCGACGCGGTCATCGCCGAGGCGGAGAAGCATGGTCTCGTGGTGCTCATCGAGAAGACCGGCGCCGATCGTGACCGCGAGATCGCCGTCCTGACCAGTCCGCGCATGCAACTCACCGACGGACTCATCTTCAGCCCGCTCGGCATGGGTCAGGCGGATGCGCGGCACTTCGAAGTCGACTTCCCGGTCGTGCTCCTCGGCGAGCGCATCTTCGGCGGCCCCGTCGACCACGTCACGATGCGCAACGTCGAGGCGGCGCAGGCCGCGACGGAACTCCTCCTGAAAGCGGGTCGCCGACGCATCGCCCTCGTCGGCGCGCACGTCGATGAGGATGTCGGGTCCGCAGCCCTCCGCACGCGGGGCTACGAGCAGGCGCTCACCGCCGCCGGCATCGAGGTCGATCCCTCTTTGGTGCGGTACACGACGCTCTGGCACCGGTCCAACGGTGCCGCGGCGATCCGAGACCTTCTGAGCGACGGCGTCGAGTTCGATGCCGTCTTCGGCCTCAACGACGCACTCGCCCTGGGGTCGATGCGCGCCCTCCAGGAGGCAGGCCTGCGCATTCCCGACGACGTCTCGGTCGTGGGCTTCGACGACATCGACGAGGCCCAGTACACGCTTCCGAGCCTGTCGACGATCAACCCCGGTCGGGAGCAGATCGCCGCTCTCGCCGTGGAACTGCTTCTCGCCCGTATCCGTGACGGCGGCGGTCGGCCATCGGAGCCCCGCGAGGTGCTGGTCGACTTCGAGGTGGTCGTCCGCGAATCCGCAGTCCCGGCCGACTGACGCCTGTCGGGATACCGGAGCGGAGCGGCCGATGTCTCCGACCGCCCCGCGCCCTGCATCACTCCTGCATCACTGGATGCCCTCCTTGATGAGGCGCCACTCCTGGCACGCCGCGCCCGTCGGGCCCCACTGCTGCGCGACCGCTCCGTCGGCGGTCGAGCAGGAGCCGATCTCGAGGAGCTTTCCACTGTTCGCGTTGGCGACGGTCCAGTAACCCGCACTGTTGGGCGAGAGGTTCCAGCGCTGCGTCGCGGTTCCGCTCGCCGACCGCTGTACCGCGTCGGTGCCGTCAGCCGTGGACGCCCCTGGGATCTCGAGGAGCTTCCGGCTGTTCTTGTTCACGAGTTCGAACGTTCCCCCCGTCGCGGGCTGCACCTTCCAGATCTGCGTGGCGTTCGCCGTCGGCCCCCACTGCCCGGCAGGGGCACCGTCGGTCGTGAGCGCAGACAGGATCTCGAGCACCTTGCCGCTGTTGCGGTTCTGCACCTGGAAGGTCGCCGGCAGGGTCGTCCCGCTCTTGTGGAGCTGGATCTGGTCGAGCTCGGCGAAGGTCCCCGAGTAGGCGAACCGCACGGTGTTGGACCCGGCGTTGAGGGTGACGGCCTTCTGCGCCCAGAGGTAGCGGCCCCAGTCAGCGGTGGCGGGATAGCTGATGCTCGACGCCGCCCCTCCGTTCACCGACACCGCATGGCCGCTCGTGGCCCCCGTGCCGTTCGCGTACCGGACGTTGAGGTCGTAAGTTCCCGCCTGCGGAACGTCCACGGTGAAGGTCACCGTGCTGTCGGCGAAGTTGATGTTGCCGACCTTGCTCCCGTTCGAGGCGTCGCCGTGCGTGACGAGCGTGGTGTTCGTCCGCGCGGCGTTCTCCGCCTCGTAGGCGGTCGCGGTGAGCGGGATCGTCCCGACCCGGATGTCGTTGTAGAGGTAGGTCTGACTAGGGTTCGACGGATTCGCGCGGTAGTTGTCGACGTTCACCGCCTGGTACAGCGTGCGTCCGTCCGGGCTGTAGTCGATCCCCTGCGCGAAGCCGGTGATCGAGCTCGGACCGTTGAACGTCACCGCAAAGGGCAGTCGCTCCCACGGACCGGCGCCGAGGTTGTAGTTGACGAAGAAGTTCTGTCCGCCGTCGAGGTTGCCGGCGGCATCGAGCCCCCACTTCGAGGCGACGACGATCATTCCCTTCGGCCCGCCGGTGGGCACCCACTTCACCGTCGGGGACGATCCGATTCCGCGACCGTCCGCGAGTTCGACCGGCGTTCCCAGACTCGTCGTCGATCCCCAATTGAGTCCGTCGGGCGACTTCTTGAAGAACACCGGCGACGCGTTCGAGAAGGCATATCCCTGCGCATTCACCACTTCATACGTCGCGATGTAGGAGCCGTCGGGCAGCTTGTCCACCGTGATCATTCCTGGGCGATGCGTGGAGTCGGTCGGAGCGGACACGTTCGAGAGCGCGCCCCACGTCTGGCCGCCGTCGAGCGAGCGCCGGTAGGACACGGCCTGGAGAACGCCATTCGCCTTCTGCCGTTCATCCGAGAAGTAGGCGACGAGCCCGCCCCCTCCATCGATCGCCAGCGTCGGCTCCCAGACGGTCGTGGTCGTCGACGTCGAGGAGGGGTCGTAGATCGCCGGTCCACCCGTGTCGATCGTGCTCACGTAGCTCCACGAGGCCCCTCGGTCGGTGCTCTTGTAGACGACGAGCTTCGTCACCGACGACGCGGCGTTGCGGTCAGCGGGTCTGATCTGACCGGTGAGCAGGATCGTGCCCGCCGCGAGGTTTCCGGTTGTCTGCGGGACCTCGAAGAGGAAGGGCTGCGCCAGGCGGTCGAGCTGCGTCGTGCTCTCCTGTCCGGCGGTCCCGGGGAACTGCAGCCCCGGGTTGACCGCCGAGATCTTCTGCCAGCTCGTGCCGTCGTTGGTGCTGCGGAAGATCGGCCACTCCTGGTGGCACGCCAGGGCCGGGTTCGCGAGGCAGGCCTGCGTGTCCGTCGTGGGGTTGGAGCTCGGGTTGACGTCCTTGATCAGACGCCCGTCGTCGAACGTGTTCAGGAGCGTCCCGTTGGAGGTGCCGTTGTGCTTGAGGGCGATGATCTTCGCGTAGGCCGTGCCCGTCGCGTCTCCGCCCTCATCGTTGAACGACGAACCGTCCGGTGGGGCGTACACGAGCGATCCGTTGCCCGTCGTCACCGCCTGAGCCGATGTCGCGACGAATCCCGTCGCCACGAGTGCCAGCGTCGCGGCGATGGCGGACAGTCCTGCCAGCCTCCCGCGCGATCTCTGTTCCGATAACCGCTTCATTGCGTCCTCCGAGGTTGAGGTCCTGACGCGGAGTTCCCCATCAGGATTTACATCGTTGTAAATGGAGAATTGCACAACGTTGTAAATCAGTCAAGAGCCGCGGCGATCAGCGCCGGGAATGCCGCAGGAACGCGTCGGCCACCGGCGTGCGATGCCGCTGGAGCACACCATCACTGTCCTCCTCGAGCGCCCACAGTCCCATGGAAAGGCGGTAGTCCATCGGCTTGCCGTCTCCCGGGCGATAGGACCACTCGACCATGTCCGTGATGCACCACCACGTGTATCCGATGACGTCGACGCCGGCCGCGCGAAGGTCCTCGACCGCCGCGATCGACGCATCCATCCAGGCGATCCGCTCTTCGACGGTGCCGGTATAGCTCGTCTCGGTCAGGAAGACGGGCCGCTCGTAGCGCGCGGCGAACGACTGGATGACGTCCGCCAGACCTTCGGTGCCGGCATCGAGGCGCGGCCGAAGATCGCGCGGACCCCCGGTGTGCACGACCCCTGCTTCGAAGACCTCCGTGGAGTGCTGCGGGTAGTAGTTGACCCCGACCACGTCGGGGATCGCCGTGTTCTCGATGGCCCAGGCGAAGTCCTCGTCGGTGAACCCGTTCTCCCCCAGGTATTCGGCGAGCGGGTGGTCGCCGCCGACGCGACCCATCACGAGATCCTGGACGATGTACGCGCGATGCCGGAGGTGCTCGTGAGTCTCGCTCTGCGCAGCGGTGTCCCCCGCGAACCGGAAGGAGGCCTCGACATGCACGAAATCGGCATCCGGATCGGCGGCGGCGATGGCCCGCTGCGTCGTGACGATGCCGCGGGAGATCCCACGGAGCACCTCCACGAAGCCACGATCGCCGGAGCAGTACGGCGGCCACTGCGCGAACTCACCGCAGTACATGATGTTCAGAAGCGGTTCGTTCAGAGGCGTGTAGTGCCGGATTCGACCTCGATACCTTTCGGCGACGGCGGCGGCGTACTCGGCGACGCGCTCCGGATACTCCGGGTTGACGAACTGATCCTCGAGCCAGAGCGGCGTCCCGTAGTGGACGAGATCGGCGATGAGCTCGATCCCCAGCTCGTCGAAGCGGTCGATGACCTTATCGAGCCACTCCCAGTCCCACTCACCCGGCGCCGGGTTCACGCGGTACCAGGGGATGCCCCACCGCACCATCTCACTGCCCACGTCGGCGCAGTAGCCGAGATCCTCCGACCAGAAACGGTAGTGCTGCATGAGTTCGTACTCATCCAGCGCGCGCTCACCCGGCCGGGTCTGAGGGATGAAGGTGTCTTCCACTCCCATCGCGAATCGCAGGCGTCCGTCCTCGAACCAGTTCACGTCGTCGTTCTCCTTCTCGGATCCGCGGATCCGTTTCGATCTCTCTGCCGCGTGTCGGCGCCCGACACACGGCAACCCGCACCGATCGGGAGCGTCGGTGCGGGTGGTCGTGCAACGGAGTCAGCCCGCCAGGGCCGCCTCCATCTCCTGCTGCGCCGTGCGGAGCAGCTCCGCGGGGTCGCCCCCGGCGAGCGCTTTCTGCGTGGCGGTGTCGAGTGCGGTGAGCACATCCGTCGACGGGATGACACCCGGCAGGAGTGCGGCACCGTATTGCGACTGCTCAGTGAGGGCCGACACGACGGGGTTCTCCGCCACGTCCTCGGCCGTAACCTCCGACGTGAGCGGGGGCCAGCCGGAAGCGAGCGACCACGTGACCATGTTCTCCTTCTGGTAGAACCAGCTGAAGAACTTCTCGGCCGCCGCCTTCTCCTCCGCTGACGCCTGAGCCGTGATGCTCATGTCGACGGCGAGAGCGGAGGCCACGATGCCGTCAGGCCCGGCCGGGAGCGGCGCGATGCCGTAGTCGATGCCCGATTCTTCGGAGACGGTGGCGAGCCACGGCCCCCCGAGGGTCATCGCGACCTTCCCCGCACTGAAGAGTCCGTCGGCGTCGGCGCCTGTGAGACCCGTCGGCGAGAACTTGCCGGCGGTGACGGCATCGGCCCAGTACGTGAGCGTTTCGACGTTCTCCGGCGAATCGACCACGACGTCACCGTCGGCGGTCACGACATCGCCACCGCCGCTCTTGAACAGAGACGGCCAGACGCCGTTGCCCACGGTCGCATTGTCCTGGAGCGCGAGTCCGTACTGCTCGGGCTCACCGTCTCCGTTCGCGTCGACGGTGAGCGCGGTCGCGGCAGCGACCCACTCGTCCCACGTCGTCGGCACCGAGACACCGGCTGCCTCGAACATCGCGGCGTTGTAGAACATCGTCAGCGGGGTGAAGCTCAGCGGAGCCCCGAAGCGCTCGCCGTCGACGATGCCGGTATCGACGGCACCGGGATTGAGGACGTCCGAGGCGCTGTCGCTCTCGTACCAGTCGTCGAGGGGCTGGAGCGCGCCTTTCGACGCGAAGACCGGGATGTTCTCGGGAGGGATCGCCATGAGCTGCGGCCCCTTCTTCGCGGTGAGCGCGGGCAGAGCCGAGTCCAGGAGTGTCGCCCAGGGCTTGACCGACGGCGTGATCTTCACCTCGTCTTGCGACTTGTTGAACTCGGCGACGAGGTCGTTCAGCACCTCGCCATCCGCTTCTGTGTAGCCGTGCCAGAAGTCGAGCTCGATCACTCCGCCTTCCTCGGAAGGTGTGCCGGCCGACGAGCAGCCGGCCAGGGCGAGCAGAAGGACGCTCGCGAATGCTGCGGGTAGTGCTTTCTTCATCAGGGGAACCTCCACTGTTCGACCACTCTGTCGGCGCGGAGGACGGGTGTCCTCATCATCGCTTTACAACGTTGTAAGTAAACGTTATAGAGGTTATGGTTCTCGATGTTCCGAGAAAAGTCAAGCCACTCGGCCCCTCGTCCCACCTGGGCGCTCCCGCAGCCGTCCAGCGCTCGTGACCGCGAGTTGACGAGCCGACCCCAAGGTCCTTACTGTGTGGGTTACAACGTTGTAGAGAGAAGTGACAATGACCGCCACGACTTCCCCACCCGCCCGCCGCCGTCGCCCGCCGGCGCAGCTCGGCGGACGCGGCCCGATCGCCGGGATCGCGAAGCGCCGCCTCACGATCCTCGCCTTCCTCGTGCCGGCCCTGACGATCCTCGCCCTGTTCGTCTTCTGGCCGATGGTGTCCGCACTTCGGCTGTCCTTCACCGACGCGAGCGGATTCGGGCTCGAGGAATACGTGGGCTTCGCCAACTACGTCGAGGTCTTCACCGACCCCGACATGCTCCAGGCGATGAGCAACACCGTGCTGTACACCGTGCTCTTCACGCCAGTGGCCGTCGTGCTCGCACTCCTGCTCGCCCTCGCGCTCAACAGCCCGCATCTCCCCCTGCGCGGCATGTTCCGCACATGGCTGTTCCTGCCGTTCATCGTCTCCCTCGCCGTCGCCGCGTTCGCCTGGCAGTATCTGCTCGACCCGCAGGTCGGTCTGCTGAACTACTGGCTACAGGCCTTCGGCATCCGCATCGGCAATGTGCTCCAGGATCCGGTGCTCGCGATGCCGACCGTCGTCCTGGTCGCAGTGTGGAAGAACTTCGCCTTCTACATGATCGTCTTCCTCGCTGGGCTCCAGGAGATACCGAAGAGCCTGTATGAGGCGGCCAACATGGACGGCGCCGGCCCCATCGCCCGCTTCCGCAACGTCACCCTCCCCCTGCTGGGAAACACCACGGGATTCGTGCTCATCATCGCGACGATCGCCGCGCTCCAGGCCTTCGACCAGATCTATGTGCTCACCGGCGGCGGACCGTACCGCAGCACGCAGACGATCGTCATGCAGATCTACCAGTCCGGATTCCGTGACCTCGAGCTCGGCTTCGCCTCGGCGGTGTCGTACGTACTGCTCATCGCGACGCTCCTCCTGAGCCTCGTCCAGTTCGCCCTCTCGGGCCGTCGAGCGAAGGACGCCGCATGACCGACATCGCCACATCCCGACGCCGACCCACCCGACTGCGTGTCGGACGCGGGCTCTGCTTCCTGGCGATGCTGTTCGTCACACTCCTCATCCTGCTGCCGATCCTCATCATCGTCTTCACCGCCTTCAAGCCGGTCTCCGAGGTCAACGCCTTCCCACCCTCGCTCGTTCCGGGGACGTGGACATTCGATAACTTCGAGCGGATCTTCACGGACCTGCCGTTCGCCCGACTGATCTTCAACAGCTTCGTCTTCGCGGGCGGAGTCACGATCTGCGCACTCGTCTTCGATTCTCTGGCCGCCTACGTCCTCGCCCGCATCGACTTCCGTGGAAGTCGTGTGCTCCTCGTCGTGATCGTGGCGAGCCTCATGATTCCGTTCCAGGCGACGCTCATCCCGATCTACCAGCTGGTCTCGGACTTCGGCTGGGTGAACACGTTCTGGGGCCTCATCATCCCCCGCGCGGCAGACGCCTTCGGGATCTTCTTCCTCCGCCAGTTCTTCCTCTCCCTCCCGCGCGACCTCGACAACGCCGCCCGCATCGACGGGGCTTCGGAGTTCCGGATCTTCCGCAGCGTCGTGCTCCCCAACGCCATCCCCGCACTTCTCACGCTCGGCATCTACACCTTCGTCAACAACTGGAACGACCTGCTGTGGCCGCTCGTCTTCACCACGGAGCAGGAGATGGGAACCATCACCTCCGGGCTCACGCTGCTCACGGGGCCGAGCGGCATCATCCCCTACGGCGTCATGATGGCGGGCTCCCTGATCGCCGTGGTGCCGCTCGCGATCATGTTCCTGTTCGTCCAACGGCGCTTCATCGAGAGCGTCGCGAGCACCGGGCTCAAGTAGACCCCCATCCGCACGCCGGCCGCGACCCGCTCGCCAGCACCGTGACGATTCGACCGAAAGGCAGAAATGACCGCCGCACGATTGACCTTCGACCCTCAGCTTCCGGTCGGAGCTGTGAACCGACGAGTCTTCGGCTCCTTCGTGGAGCACCTCGGCCGATCCGTCTACGACGGCATCTACGAGCCCGGACACCCGAGCGCCGACGCCGAGGGCTTTCGCTCCGACGTGAAGGCGCTGGTGTCCGAGCTCGGGGTGAGCGCGATCCGCTACCCCGGTGGCAACTTCGTATCGGGGTTCCGCTGGGAGGACAGCGTGGGCCCGCGCTCGCAGCGCCCCGCCCGACTCGACCTCGCCTGGCATTCGGCGGAATCGAACCAGGTGGGCCTGCACGAGTTCGCGACGTGGCTCGACTCCGTCGGCAGTGAGCTCATGCTCGCCGTGAACCTGGGCACACGCGGCACACTGGAGGCGCTCGACCTCCTGGAGTACACGAACCTGCGATCGGGCTCGGCACGGGCGGTGGAGCGGGCAGCCAACGGCCGCACCGAGCCGTTCGACGTGCGGATGTGGTGCCTCGGGAACGAGATGGACGGCCCATGGCAACTCGGTCACCGCTCGGCGGACGACTACGGCAAGCTCGCCGCCCAGACTGCTCGCGCCATGCGGATGTTCGATCCCACGCTCGAGCTGGTCGTCTGCGGCTCTTCGAGTCGCTCGATGCCGACCTTCGGCGACTGGGAACGCGTCGTCCTCTCGCACACGTACGACGACATCGACTACATCTCCTGCCACGCGTACTACGAGGAGAAGGACGGAGACCTCGCGAGCTTCCTCGCGTCGTCGGTCGACATGGACGAGTTCATCGAGTCGGTGATAGCGACCATCGATCATGTCAAGGCGGCGAAGCGCAGCGATCACGTCGTGAACATCTCGTTCGACGAGTGGAACGTCTGGTACAACACCCGGTTCGAGACCGTGGACAAGATCACCGGTGCGCAGAACTGGCCGACCGCGCCGAGGCTCCTCGAAGACGCGTACTCCGTGGCGGACGCCGTGGTGGTGGGTAGCCTCCTCATCTCACTGCTGCGCCGGGCGGACAGGGTGACCAGCGCCTCGCTCGCTCAGTTGGTCAATGTGATCGCCCCGATCATGACGGAGCCCGGCGGCATCGCCTGGAAGCAGACGACGTTCTTCCCGTTCGCCGTCACCTCGGAGCTCGCATCCGGGCAGTCGATCCCCACGCACATCGAGTGCGATCTCTATGACACCGACGCCTACGGGAGCGTGCCGGTCATCGACGCCGTGACCACGTTCGACGCCGCCACAGGCAGCGTCAGCGTGTTCCTGGTCAACCGATCGCAGACCGACCCGGTGACACTCTCGTTCGACGTCTCAGAGTTCGGAGCGGTGCGGGAGGCCCACGCCCGCACGCTCAGCGACGATGACGTGTACGCCGTGAACACACTCGAGGACCCGGAGCGCGTTGCTCTTCGCCAGAACGAGACCCTGGTCGTCTCCGATGGCGTCGCGGTCGTCGAGCTGCCGCCCGTCTCGTGGACGGCCATCAGTCTCCGGGTCTCCTCGGCGGCAGCCGCCGAGCAGGGCGCGTCTCGGTGAGCCCTCAGACCCCGGCGCGCACGACCTCCAGCGACGGGTAGTCGGTGTACCCCTCTGCCGTGCGCCCGTAGAACAGCTGCGGGCGCGGGTCGTTGAGCTCCGCGCCCTCTCGCCAGCGCTCGACCAGGTCGGGGTTGGCGATCACGGGGCGGCCCGCGGCGACGGCATCCGCCCACCCGTCGGCGACGAGCGCCTCGGCCTCCTCCCGCGTCGTGACGACGCCGAAGCCGGTGTTGATGATCAGGGGCGCGCCCGCCGTGCGCCGGATGTGCTGCACGAGCTCGCTCGTCGGTGCGGCACTCAGCACATCGCTGAAGGCGAGACCGAGCGGGGCGAAGCCCTGGGCGACGGCGGCGTAGGTCGCGTGGACGTCCGCGTCGTCCTCTTCGAGCACACCCTGGATGTTGTGCTGCGGCGACAGCCGGATGCCGGTGCGGTCGGCTCCCACCGCCGCCGCGACGGCTGTCGTGACCTCGATCGCGAAGCGGGCGCGGTTCTCGGGCGACCCGCCGTACTGGTCGTCACGGATGTTCGACACCGGCGAGAGGAACTCGTGGACCAGGTAGCCGTTCGCGCCGTGCACCTCGACGCCGTCGAAGCCCGCGGCGATCGCGTTGCGCGCGGCCTGCGCGAACTGCTCGACGACCTCGGGGATCTCGTCGAGGGTGAGCGCGTGAGCCACCGGCAGATCGACCTTGCCCACGGGCGTGTGCGTCTGACCCGGTGCGGCGAGCGCGCTCGGGGCGACCACGCGCGGCTGCCCCGAGATCTCCGGGTGCCCCACTCGGCCACCGTGCATCAGCTGCATGACGATCGTGCCGCCCGCCTCGTGGACCGCCGCGGTGACGGGCCGCCACCCCTCGATCTGGGCGGGCGTGACGATGCCCGGCTGGCCCGCATAGGACTTGCCCTCGGCAGCCGGCCAGGTGCCCTCGGAGATGATGAGGCCCTGACCCGCGCGCTGCCGGTAGTACTCCGCCATCACCTCGGTGGGCACGCCGTCGTCATCCGCGCGGGTGCGGGTGAGCGGCGCCATGACGACGCGATTGGACAGCTGCAGGGCGCCGAAGACGGCCGGATCGAAGAGAGTCACAGTGGGAGGTAAGGCTCGGGGCGAGCCTCGTATTCCCCTCAGTTGCCACCGAGGGCCGACAGCAGGTCGGCGAAGTGGTCGAGGTCGGCGGCCGTCCACTTGCGCAGCCGCTCGCCGATGCGGCCCTCGTAGCGGGAGCGGGCGACAGCGATCCGCTCCTGCGCCAGGTCGGTCGCGACGAGGACACGCGCGCGGCGGTCCTCCGGATCGTGCACGCTCTCGACGAGTCCGAGCTGCTCGAGCTGACGCACCTGACGACTCACCGCCGACTTGTCGGTCTGCAGATGCTCGATGATCGCACCCGCCGAGGTCGCCTTGCCTGTCGCGATCGACGTGAGCACCTGGTATCCCAGCGGCTGCAGTTCGGGGTGGACGGTCGCGGCGGCCTCGCGCCAGCTGATACGGATCCGCGCGAACAGACGGCCGAGTTCCTGCTCGACCCTGGTGACGGCCTGGTCGAGATCCGCCCCGCTCAGACGGCCCTCTTCAGAGGGAGATGCGGGGGTGTCGGCGGGGGCGTCGGACGAGGCGCTCATGCTCGCCAGTGTACGGCGAAGCCCCACTGTCGAACGTGACAGCGGGGCTTCACTCAGACCTCGGCGAGGAGTCGGAACACCTTGGATGCGGCCTGGATCTCGTCGGGCGTCAGCTCGTCGACCACGGCCTGCAAGCGTGTGCCGTATTCGCGGCGGACCTCGGCGAGCGCCTCGCAGGCCGACGGCGTCGCGCTCAGCACCCGGAGCCGCCCGTCCCGCTCGTCCGGCCGGGACTCGAGGAGTCCTGCCTCCTCCAGCATCCGCACCTGACGGCTGATGACCGACTTGTCCATCTCGAACCGCTCGGCCAGCTCATGCGCGTTCGCGGTGCCCGCCCGGGCGATGAATGTCAGCAGCTTGTACCCGGCCACCTGCAGCTCGGGGTGCACCCGAGCTGCAGACTCCTTCCAGAGCGACCTGGTCCTCGCGAAGATGAGGTTCAGGTGCGCCTGGAGGTCACCGAGCGCGCTGTCGACATCCGCCCGTCCGACCGCTTCGGGGGCGAGCATGTCAGCGCTCCTGGTCCCGATCTTCGCGTTCGAGGACGCGCACCGAACCGGTCGCGGGCGACTCGGACTCCGCACCTCCGAGCCGGATGGCCCCGGTGGAGAGCGACGCGCCGACCTCGGCCTCGGAGACCTCGATGACGGATTCCTCCGCCTGCTCGAGCATCTGCTCGGCGGCGTTCTTCGTCGACAGCGGCTTGTTCTTGATGAACGCGATCGCGATGATGGCGATCACCGCGAGCGGGATGGCGATGATGAACGAGTCGGCGATGCCGTGGCCGTAGGCACCCTCGACGATCGTGCGGATCGTGTCGGGAAGCTGTCCGACCTTCGGCACATCACCCGAGGCGAGGTGCTTGAGCGCATCGACCTCGGCGGGGGTCGTCGGCGTGAAGCCCTCGAGCGAGTCGGTGATGTACGACGCGACGCTGGTCGACAGCATCGCACCCATGACCGTGACGCCGATGGTGCCCGCGATCGTGCGGAAGAAGTTCACGTTCGACGACGCGGCGCCCAGCTGCTGCGGCGCGGTGTCGTTCTGCACGATGAGCGTGAGGTTCTGCATGACCATGCCGAGGCCCGCACCGAGGATGAACATGTAGACGGCGACCAGCGGGAACGGGGTGTCGTAGCGCAGGGTGGCCATCAGGCTGACGCCGATGGTGGCGAGCACCGAGCCCGTCAGCATCCAGCCCTTCCACTTGCCGAAGCGGCTCACGAGCTGGCCGATGATGATCGACGCACCCATCTGGCCGATGATCATCGGGATGGTCATCAGGCCGGACTCGGTGGGCGTGGCGCCACGAGCCAGCTGGAAGTACTGCGCGAGGAACACCGAGGTGGCGAACATCGAGACGCCGATGGCGATCGAGGCGATCACCGACAGCGTGAAGGTGCGGTTGCGGAACAGCGACATCGGCACGATCGGTTCCTTGACGAAGAACTCGACCGTGATGAAGGCGGCGATCGCGACTCCGGCGATGACGGCGAGCATGATGCTCGTCGAGGAGTCCCAGTCGAACTGGCTGCCGCCCATCGAGACCCAGATGAGCAGGGTCGAGACGCCGACCGCGAGGAGCACGATGCCGAAGTAGTCGATCGAGACCTTGCTATCGCGCTGCGGCTTGGGCAGGTGCAGCGTGAACTGCAGCAGGACGAGGGCGAGGATCGCGAACGGCACGCCGACGAAGAAGTTGGAGCGCCAGCCCCACACGTCGGTGAGGAGTCCGCCGAGCAGCGGGCCGCCGATGGTGCCGAGGGCCATGATGCCACCGACGACGCCCATGTACTTGCCGCGCTCACGCGGGGAGATGATGAGGGCCACGGCGATCATGACGAGCGACATCAGGCCGCCGACGCCGATGCCCTGGATGACGCGAACCGCGATGAGCATGTTCGTGTCGGTCGAGAAGCCGGCGATCACGGTGCCGACCGTGAAGAGGATGAGCGAGATCTGCACGAGGACCTTGCGGTCGACGAGGTCGGCGAGCTTGCCCCAGATGGGGGTCGAGACGGCGGTGGCCAGAAGGCTCGCGGTGATGACCCAGGTGTACTGGGACTGGGTGCCGCCGAGGTCGGCGATGATGACCGGCATCGAGGTCGACACGACGGTGCCCGAGAGCACGGCGACGAACATGCCGACGACGAGTCCGGAGATCGCGGTGAAGACCTCGCGGGCCGAGCGGGTGGCTTCGGGTGCTGAGGATGGGGTGTGTGTCACGGGGGTAACGCTCCTGCGTAGAAAGTTGATCGAGGTCAACCATACTCCGATAGTTGCGAAAGCGCAACTATCGAGAGGGTGTTCACAACTCCTCAATGAACGCGCGCGAAACCGAGCCCAGAGCCCCGGATCGCGAATCTCCCGACGATTCTGAGGAGTTATGCACGGCGCGCGTCTCGCTCACGAGCACCGCGGTCACACCGGCGGCACAGAGGGCGAATCCGCCGAGGGTGACGAGGGTGAGCGGCTCACCCAGCAGCAGCGCTCCGGCCAGCGCGGTCGTCGGAGCGATCAGGAAGAGCAGCGCGTTCAGAGCCGTGATGCCGACCCGGCGCAGCAGCCACCAGTAGAGCCCGTACGCGGCAAGCGTCGGGAAGACAGCGGCGAATCCGGCGGCGATCCAGAACGATGCGGATGCCGGCGGCGCGAGGGCACCGAAGACTGCGGCGACCGGCACGAGGGCCAGTGCGGTCACGCTCACGTGGATGGTGAGCGTGACAAGCGTGCCCGTACGCGGTTCCGAACGGCGCTGGAGGAAGGTGCCGACGATGAGGCTGGCCATGGCGAGGGCAGGCCAGACGTAGGCGGCGGGGTGCGCAGTCGAGTCGTCGAGCTGCGAGCGCACCACCAGGAGCACGCCCGCCGCGCCGATCAGAAGCCCGGCCCACTGCGCCCCGCGTACACGCAGTCCGAGCAGCGGACCGACGAGGACGGCGATGATGAGCGGCTGCACGGCGTCGATCAGCGCCGTGGTGCCGGTGGCGACGCCCGAGGCGACGGCCGCGTACACCGCGGTGCAGTATCCGAACTGGGCGAAGAGACCGATGAGCGCCTGCCGTCCCACATCAGCGCGGGTGACGTCCCGCCCCGCGCCGGTGAAGCCGACCACGGCGAGCAGGATCACAGCGAGAGGAACGAAGCGCCAGACGAGCAGCGTCAGCGGCGGCACCTCGACGGCGGCGATCGCCGGCACGAGGAATCCGGAGCTCCAGGTGACGACGAAGGCCACGGATGCCGCGATCGTCACGCCGACTCGAACTATACCGATCTGTATACCCAATCCCTCGACTATACAGGTTGGTATACTCGGGGCATGGCCGTCCCCGTTCCCGACCTCGCCCCGCTCACCCCTGGCGCCTCCCGCGTGCTCGACGCGGCGTCGCTGCTCTTCTACGAGCGCGGCATCCACGCGGTGGGCGTCGACACGATCGCCGAGGCCGCTGGCGTCACCAAGAAGACCCTCTACGACCGCTTCGGCTCCAAGGAGGCACTGGTCGTCTCCTACCTCCAGCACCGCGATGCACGATGGCGGACACACGTCGCCGAGCACCTGTCCCGCGTACCGGAGCCCGGCATCGAGCGCGTGCTCGCCGTGTTCGACGCGGCGATCACCTGGTCGGACGAGAACAGCCCGAAGGGGTGCAGCGCGATCAACGCACGCGCCGAGATCGGCGACGGCCACGACGGCCACCCGGTCTTCCCCGAAGTCGCGCGGCAGAAGGCCTGGCTGCTCGACCTCTTCGCCGAGCTCTGCCGGGAGGCCGGCGCCGCGGACCCCGACCTGATGTCGAAGGCCCTGATGCTGCTCTACGAGGGCGCCATCGTCACGGTCGGCATGGAGACGTTCGGCGCGCCGTTCGAGGTGGCTCGCGGACTGGCTCGCACGACGCTGGAGCGCGATCGGGGACTCCTCTCACCGGAACGATGAGAGGAACCCCCGACACACGGAGCGGAACCGCCGTCAGCTGGCGATCCAGTTGCCCTCCGAGTCACGGACGTAGCTGGAGATCTCCGCCTCGTGGACGAACATCGTGCCCGACGTCATCACGGCGAGGTTCATACCGGCGAACCGGGTGATGCCGCCGTCATCGGCGATCGCAGGGAGCCAGAACTCGGTGCTGTTGTCGTAATCCGATGCGGATGCCGCACAGTCCTGCACCAGCGTCAGGGTCGCGTAGTCGTCGGAGTGGTAGAGCCCGGGTGCGGCATCGGCGTCGTCGAGATCGGCGACCGGCACGGCGGCCATCAGCGGAGCCCACGCCGGCGTCGGCGTGAAGGGTGCGCCGATGCCGGCGACCTCCTTCAGCTCTTCGATGTGCGCGGGATCCGCGCCGTTCGCGAGCGCCTCCTCCTCGGTGCTCACGCCGAAGTCGCCGGTCAGCCGACGCTCGAACTCGTCCTCCGCCTGCGCCTCCCGCTCGGCCCGGGTCATCGACGGCTCCGTGAGCACGTCGGGCGCATCGCCCGCGTAGGTCATGGCGAGGTCGACGGCACAGTACTGCGCGCCGTCGAGCTCGCGGGGCGTGGCCCGCACCTCACGCACGAGCAGTGCGTCGGCATCGCTGCCCGCGGCCTCGATGAGAGCCTCCGGAACGCGGATGAGCAGCTCACCCGTGGTCGAATCGCCGTAGGCCGACTCGAACTCGAACACGCCCTGCTGCGGGCCCGCCGATTCCCCGGAGCATCCGGCGAGAGCGACCGCCGCGATCGCGGTGATCGTGAGGACAGGGACAAACTTCTTCGGCTTCATGGGCCGCCTTCCTTGTGCGCATGACCGGGCGCAGAGTCGCCCGGCGGCCCCGAGGGACTCTCTGCCCACTGTCGGCAGTGCAGGGAGATCCGACAGTGACGGCGCTCTTCCTTCTCGGCGGGCACCCCGAGCGGTACCGTGTCAGCGTGTCGACGGAATCGCGGAGTGAGCGGGCGCACATCGCCCCGGCAGACCTCGACGCGGCGATCGGCGACGTCGACTGGACGGTGCCGCCGCCCGGGTCGACGGCCTCGCGGTTCTCAGCGCCGAGCGGCGAGCTGGCCGTGGTGTCGCTGGGCGATCCCGCGCATCCGCGCGTGGTCCTGGTCCCCGGGGCGACCGGCTCCAAGGAGGACTTCGCCCTGATGCTGCCGCTCCTGGCGGAGGCCGGCTTCTTCGTGCAGTCGTTCGATCTCGCCGGGCAGTACGAGTCCCACGCCGCCGGCGCGCACACGAGCTACACGTACGAGCTGTTCATCGGCGACCTCATCGCCTTCCTCGAAGCCGACAGCCCCGCTCATCTGCTGGGGTACTCCTTCGCGGGCACGGTCGCGCAGCTGGTCGCCGTCCGTCGCCCCGACCTCGTGCTGTCCCTGGCGCTCCTGACCACTCCCCCCGGCGTGGGCAACGTGTTCGCGACCATGAAGTGGCTGGGCCCGATCGCGCCGATCGCGAGC
Source organism: Microbacterium sp. Mcb102 (assembly GCF_024519805.1). Classification (NCBI taxonomy): domain Bacteria; kingdom Bacillati; phylum Actinomycetota; class Actinomycetes; order Micrococcales; family Microbacteriaceae; genus Microbacterium; species Microbacterium sp. Mcb102. The sequence continues at coordinate 365,529 of NZ_JALJRG010000002.1, forward strand.
CCACGTCGCGGTGCCGGTCTCATGATCTGGGGGATCGTGACGAACAAGAACCGGGTCCCGCCCCGGAGGCTCGAGTTCGTCCGCTCCCGGTTCGCGCTCACGCGCAGGCGCAGCGTCGACGAGATCGTCGGGCTCATGATGGCCGCCCCGGATGTACGTGACCGCGTGCGGGCGCTGCCGATCCCCAAGCTGGTCGTCGCCGGCTCGCACGACCTGTGGCCGCTGGCCGCCCACGAACGCTACGCCCACGACATCGGCGCCGACTTCCGCGCTTTCGCGACCGGGCACAGCCCGAGCGAGACCACTCCGCATCAGCTCACCGCCGACCTGCTCGATCTCTACGCGCGCGCCGACGGCTGACTCAGCCGCGGAGGGCCTCCGCATCAGCGTCACGCCGCGCCCGTCGCCGCACGCGCAGCGGCTCGTGCGACAGATGCAGCCGGACCGTGGGGAGCACGTAGCTCAGCCGACGTCGAAGCGACGCCCAATCCCGGAACGGGCGCGCCGACACCTCGACGACGAGACTCCGGTCCCGCAGCACCGTCATCTCCGGACGCACATGGAAGGACAGGTCGAAGTCGTCGTGGATGTTCTGCGGCTCCCGGTGCACCTCGCCGCTCAGCAACCGCCAGGTCTCGGCGCGCATCGCCATGTTGGAGCCGAACAGCGGGGCATGCCCGAGCAGCGGCGTGAGCACCGTGTACATGCCGCCGATGTAGAGGTGCTCCCCCATCCAGTGCACCAGCGGCGTGGAGCCGTAGAAGCTCGGGTCGCCGGTGAGGAAGTCGAGGCCGTCGCGGCTGCGGAAGATCCGCTCGATCCGCTCGATCCAGTCGGGCCTCGGGCGCGAGTCGGCGTCCAACCGCGCGATGATGTCGCCCGTCGCCGCGTCGTACCCCGCCGCGGACGCCCGGGGAATCCCCCGCACGGGCTCGGTCACGACGCGTGCGCCGAATCGCTCGGCGACCGCCACCGTGTCATCCGTGCTGCCGTTGTCGACGACGACGACCTCGTCGGCTCTGCGGGTCTGCCGCTCGAGAGCGCGCAGACACTGCTCGAGAAGGACGGCGTCGTTCCGCACCGGGATGACCACCGAGACGGAACGGGGGAAGACGGTCGTCATCGTTCTCCTCTCGTGCGTGCAGGCCTCGGAGACAGTCTCCCGCGTGCAGCCCCGTCAGACGGCGATTGAGAGAGGATGGATGGATGATCCGTGACGAGATCGGCAGATCGCTTCGATGACCGGCACGCGCCTGACCGGGAAACCCCTCGTCGCCATCGCGGCGGCGGTCGCTGCCTTCGCGGCCGTCGTCGGCGTCGTCTACAGACGCGTCATGTACCCGCCGCTGCCCCGCTCCCGGGAAGACCGGATCCGGATCGCCGCCGTCGGTGACAGCAACACCTATGGTGCAGGGATGCTGTTCCGAGGCCGGGGCCGCCGGTCCTACCCGGGCCGCCTCGAACAGCTCCTCGGCGACGGATACCAGGTGCTCAACTACGGCGTGAATCGGTGCACGCTGCAGCACGAAGGCGACTGGCCGTACGACGCGACTCCCCAGGCCACGGCGTCTCTGCACGCGGGGGCGGACATCGTGCTCGTCATGCTCGGCTCGAACGATGCCCGCGGCGACAACTGGAATGCGGAGCGCTACGAGACCCAGCTCGCCGCGTTCGTCGAGCGCTACCGCACGCGCGGCGCGACCGTCTTCCTGCTGACTCCACCCGTCGCGTTCCCGAATCGCCGCGGGGTCCACGAGCGGATCATCGCCGACGAGGTGGCCCCGATCGTGCGCGCCGTCGCGAGCAGGCTGGGGGTCGACCTGATCGATGTCTTCGACGTCACCCGCCGATCCGTCACGCGGCATCCGGACGGCATCCATCTCGATGCCCGCGCCAGCGCGATCGTCGCGGAGGCCGTCGCCGAAGCCCTCGTCCCGCCGACTGCGCCGCCGCTCGCCACTCACCCGGAGGGGTGATCCGCCGCCGCGAAGCCGCGTGAGAGCATGAGGGCGATGCGGTCCGAGGCCTCTGTCGCGAGTCCCCGTCGGCACGCCTGGCTGCGTGTCGACGTCATCGTGGCGCTCATCGCCCTCGTGATCCTGCTGCCGTCGAGCATCGCGATCCTCACAGAGCCGGCCACGCGCCCCGAGCCCTGGATCCTCGCGCTCATGATCGCCCTGTACGTGGTGCTCCACCTCACGACACTGCTCGCCGTGCGGCACCCGGTCGCCGCGATCGTGATCGCGAACGCCGTCATGTGCGCACTCGTGCTCGTCCCGGGTATCCGCGCGGCATCCGGAGCCTTCCTCCCCTCGGCCGCGGCCTACCTGCTCGTCATCGGCCAAGTCGCCGCGCAGACCCGCTCGAGCGTGCGGATCGCGGCGCTGGCGGGCGGCATCTTCGGCGCCGGCCTCATCGCCTTCACCGAGCTTCGACTCGACGATCCGGAGCTCCGCCTTGGGGCGTTCCTCGGACTCAGCGGTGCGATCGCGGCGGCCTGGGCGCTGGGGCTGGTCCTGCGGGTGCGGCGTGACCAGGCCGAGGAGCGGATGGCGGCGCGCGTCTCGCAGGCGATCGCGGATGAGCGCGGACGGATCAACCGCGACCTGCACGACATCGTCGCGCACTCGATGACGGTGATGATCGCGCAGGCCGAGGTCGCCCGCACGGTGCGCGCCGACGACCCCGACCGGAGTGACGCTGCTCTCGGGATCGTCGTGGACACCGGCCGTGAGGCTCTGCGCGGAATGCGTTCGGTCGTCGCCGACGATGCCCCGCGCCAGCCGTTGCCCACCGTCGACTCCCTGGAGGAGCTCGTCGAGGGCGTGCGTACTCCCTCGACCGACGTGCGGCTGAGCGAGTCGGGCACCAGGGCTCCACTTCGCGCCGACGCCGCGCTGGCACTGCATCATGCGGTGCGCGAGGCGCTCACGAACGCGATCCGTCACAATGCGCCTCCGGTCGCCATCGAGGTGCGGATCGACTGGCGACCGGAAGGGGTGCAGGCAACGATCGAAGACGACGGAGGGTCGGGCCCGGTCGTGACCGATCTCGGCAGCGGCGTGGGCCTGGTAGGCATCACTGAGCGGGTGCGGCTCGCCGGCGGCACGCTCACCGCGCACGGACGGGATCCGCGGGGATGGATCGTCACGGTGGATCTTCCGACCGAGAGGAGCATCGGATGACCCTGCGCATTCTGATCGTCGACGACCAGGAGCTGTTCCGCACCGCCATCGCGCTGATGCTCTCGCGCGATCCGCGCCTGTCGGACGTCGCCACCGCGTCGTCCGGCGAAGCAGCGATCGAGCATGTGCGCGCTCATGCCGTCGACGTGGTCCTGATGGACATCCGGATGCCGGGGATGGACGGCATCGCCGCCACCCGGGAGGTGCTGCGGCTCCGGCCCGCCACCCGGGTCCTGATCCTCACCACCTTCGACCTGGACGAGTACGTATACGCGGCGATCCGCGAGGGGGCGAGCGGCTTCCTCACCAAAGACGCCAGCCCGGCGGAACTCGCGGATGCCGCCGTCGCCGTGGCCTCCGGCGAGTCGGTGATGTCCTCACGCGCCACCGAGGCACTGATCGGGTTCGTTCGCGACGGGGCCCCCGGAGCAGACCCGGCGTCGGCGCTCGCCGCCCTCAGCCCTCGCGAGCAGGAGGTCGCCCGCGCTCTCGCCACCGGCGCCTCGAACGACGACATCGCTCGGACGCTGTTCCTCTCGGCGAACACGGTGAAGACGCATGTGAAGGCCGTCCTCGCGAAGCTCGGCGTTCCCGACCGGGTGCACGTCGTCATCTGGGCATACGAGAACGGGCTGCTGCGCCCGGGACGCTGACCGCTCTGCGCCCGCAGGTTCACTCCTGCGGGTGAGGAGGATGACCCCTGCGGTCGAAGTCGGCGGCGGAACGCGTTCCTAGCGTGGAAGCATGTCCATTCCCACACGCATCATCGTCCTCCTCGCCGCCGCAGTCGGCGCCCTGGCCGTGACCGCCACCAGCCTCGTGAGGATGCTCGCCCCCGGCACCGACGCACTGCCCTCGAGCCTCGTCGGCAACCTCGGTCACGGCGTCGAACTCGCGCTCTCCCTCACGGGGGCGCTCGCCGCGCTCCTCGTATCCGTGTCCGCACTGGCGACTCGTGACCTCGTGAACCGCGCCGTGCCGCGGTGGCTCCTGCACACGGTCGGTCTCGTGGCCGGGGGGCTCCTCGCCGTCACGATGCCCGGAGGGGTGATCGCCGCGGCGGGTTACACCTTCGCCATGATGGTCATCGTCGGCGCCCTGGTCCTCATCGTCCTCACGGTGCTGCGCCGTCCGCTGCTCGGTCTCCTCCTCGCCGCCGGGGTCGTCGGCGCCCTCGCCTACGCCGCCATCGGACTCGGGGCCGGGCCGCTCGTCCCACAGATCCTGGGCAGTTACGGCATGATCCTCCCGCAGGCCGGTCTGGCACTCGCGCATGTCGCCGCGGCCGCCGGCCTGCTGATCTGGATGATCGCCGATCCGTCGTCCCGCCGAAGCCGATTCGCGCGCGAGGCGCTCCGGCACCGCCGCGCGATCACGATCGTGGCGGCCGCGTGCGCCCTCCCCTACGCGTTCGCCCGCGCGAGCTGGCTGACGCCCTGGCCGCTGTTCGGCGGAGGCGCGGAGATGTTCGCCGCAGACCCCTCGGTCCGCGTGCTCGGTCTTGCGCTCGGCGCGGCCATGCTCACCGGAGGCGTGCTCACCCTGGGCCTGATCCTGCCCTGGGGCGAGCGGTTCCCCCGCTTCCTCGCGGGACTCGGCGGGCGATCGGTGCCGCCCGGGCTGGCCATCGTCCCGGCGAGCCTCGTCAGCGTCCTGTTCACGGCCGCCGGCATCCAGTTCGCGTTGGAAGGGGTGGGCACCGTGGAGAACTCCGTGTACGTGCTTCTGATGTTCCCGTTCTGGCTCTGGGGTCCGCTCCTGGGTCTCGCCACCTGGGCCTATGCGATGCAGCGGGCGACGCCGGCCGCGGCGAAGCGATCGAACTCCTCCGCTGCGCAGGTCACGGCCTAACCGGTCGGCGCCTCGGATCCGTCTTGGCGACGGCCCGGACTCGTCTCCCTCTGGCGGTCCTTGCGGAATTCGCCACCCGGGGCAAGAACAAGGGGACGACCAGTCCGGTCGTCCCCTCCTTCTGCGTGCTCGTCCGACTTGAATCAGTTCGGGGCTTTGCTGATCTTCGAATTCACGCGGTACCAGCGTGCGATGAGACAAATCCCCCCGACAACGAGGATTGCCCCAAAGACGAGAAAGAAGACCCGAAATCCAACTTCGGTTGCGATCGTCGCGTTGAGAAACGCGAGAGCTCCGCAGAAGAGAACTGCCACCCAGCCAGTGATGACTGCGCCTGATGGACGCGTGGTGCGCGCTTCGGTCACGTTGAACTCCTCACAACCTCGGAAATCTCTTGATCCAATTCCCGAATGACCCCGAAGTATAATGTTAGCGACTGGACTCAGCGTCAGTTCGCGCATGCATGCGGGCGTTCAGCGGTGATCAAGCTCACCATCCTGACCGAACGCCTCAACTGAGACGTCGGCCAGGAGCGCGGTCAGCCGTCTTCGGGGTCTTCCGCGAGGACATCGGCGTCGTCGGTGTCGCCTCCGTCGCTCGGGACCACCGTGGGCGGGTTCCCCTTGCCGTCCTCGGCGCCGAGGTTGTCGTTCTCCTCTGCACCCGGGCCCGGCTCCGTGCTGATGTCGTTCCGGTCGGTGCGGATGTCGTCGCTTCCACCACTCATGTGCGTTCCTTCCCGTGGGCAGACGCCGCAGGCCCCGCGCATGCGGGACGACGTCTATGTCGGTCCGACGCTACGACGGTGCAGGCGCAGTGGCACGCCCCTTGACACCGATGCGATCGGCGAGCACCTCTCGCGGTCAGCCGCAGAACGCGGAGGCGGAGTTCTTGAGCTGCTCGATCGCCTCGACTGTCTCGGGCGCCTGCAGATCGGTCATCCCGCCGATCTTCTCCGCACCCGAGCGGATGAGGTCGCCCAGCTGACCGTCGGTGTTCTCGGCCAGCCCGTTGAGCGAGGCGACCAGGTCGTCGCGCGCGGCATCCGCCTGCTCGGCCGAGAGCTCCCCCTGATCGAGCAGGGACTGGTACTGCCCGTACGCGTCGTCGATGGTGGTGCAGGCAGCCTGCACGTCGACGCCGAGAGCGTCGCCCGCCATCTGCGTCACCTGCGAGCAGCCCGCCAGGATGAGGCCGGCGGCGAGCACGAGCGGGAGGACAAGGAATCGGCGCATGCCCCGAGGGTAGCGGCTCGACCTGGCGCCTTCCTGCGCCCCTGCCGGTCGCCGTATGGAGCACTTGCACGGGCGCAGGCGTCTAACATCGCAAGCGCGCGATGGCCGAGGAGGTGGGCGCCTGATGAAGGTCATGCTCGTGGATGACGATGCGGAGATCCGCCTCGGCTTCACGACCGCCCTGCGGCGCCGCGGTCACACCGTCGACACCGCCGAGGACGTCGCCTCCGCCCGCCTGCTCGCCGAACGGATCGCTCCGGATGTCGCGATCATCGACGTCATGCTCCCCGACGGCGACGGGTTCTCGCTGTGCCGCGAGATCCGCACCCGATGGGGCTTCCCGACCGTCATGCTCACGGCGCGCGATGAGGATGCGGACATCGTCATCGGCCTCGACGCCGGAGCAGACGACTACATCACGAAGCCGGTCAGTGTGGCCGTGCTCGAAGCGCGCCTGCGGACGGTCCTGCGCCGCAGCTCCCGTCTCACCGCGGAGCCGCTCCGGGTCGGCACACTCGAACTGCATGAGGACTCCGCGGAGGCACTGGCCGACGGCGAAGCCCTGCCGCTGAGCCCCACCGAGTTCCGCCTGCTGCATGAGCTGGCGCTGAACGACGGTCATGCCCTGAGCCGCTCGCACCTGATCGACGCGGTCTGGGCGCAGTCGCCACCCGACACTCCGCGGGTGGTCGATACCGCCATCCAGCGGCTGCGTGCGAAGCTGACCGCGGCGAAGGTCGCGACGCCACAGCTGGAGACCATGCGGGGGATCGGATACCGGCTGCGATGACCGCACGCCGTCGTCGCCCCACCCTCCGCACGGCCATCGCCCTCGCCCTCGTCGGCAGCACGATCGCGGTCTCGGTGCTCGTCACCGGTGTCGTCGTGTTCACCGCGGGGCGCATCGTGTACGAGTCGCGGCAGGAGGGCCTGCTCGACGAGTTCTCCACGACCGCTGACGCCCTCTTCACCTCCATCTCCACCGCGTCCCCGAAGGACACGTGGAAGTACTACGCCGAGATCCTCCCCGGCGAGACCGTCATCATCGACCTCGACAGTGGCCGCAGCGCCGGAGAGCTCCGTCCGGGTCAGGTGCCGGATGCGCTGGGCATCGACGACAGCCGTCGCTCCGGCGATCTGACCTCGCTGATGACCACGCTCGACGATCGTGAAGTGTTCTTCGTCTCGACCGTCCGGGACGATCTCCCCCAGGATCCGAGCGCCCGCCTCGCCGTCGTCACGGCGTACTCGATGCAGCCGCAGCAGGAGCAGGTGCGAGAGCTCATCGTCTCGGGCGCGCTCCTCAGCGGGGGTGTCGTGGTCCTCGTCGTCCTGCTCGAGCGTCTGCTCGGCGGTGCGTTGACGCGCCCGCTTCGACGCCTGGTCGACACCGCTCATGCGGTCGGATCCGGCGACGGCCCGCCGGAATGGAAGCCGTCGTTCGACGACGTCGACCGCGTGGCCGATGCCCTCCACCTCTCCTCGGAACGTCTGGGCGACACCATCGGGCAGCTGCAGCGCCGTGAGGCGGAGTCCCGGCAGTTGGTCAGCGACGTCGCCCACGAGCTGCGCACACCGCTCACCTCGATGATCGCGGTCGACGAGCTCCTCGACGACGAGGAGCAGGCGACCGCGGAGGAGCGGGCGGTCGCCGCTGCGGTCGTGCGCGCCGGAACGCGCCGCCTGCACTCCCTGATCGAGCACCTGCTCGAACTCTCCCGCCTCGATGCCGGGGTCGCGCGCGTGCACCGCACGACCGTCGTGCTCGCGGAGCTGCTGACCGACGTCGTGGATGCGACCGGAGTCGACGTCGCCGAACTGTCGGTCGCCCCGGACCTTCGGATCCGCACCGACTCGTCGCGGCTGCACACCGTGGTGGCGAATCTGCTCACCAACGCGTCCCGGCACGGTCGCCCGCCCGTCACGGTCCGCGTGCACGAAGACGGCGACATGCTGCACATCGACATCGGCGACCACGGCCCCGGCATCGGCGAGCCCGATGCCGAACGGGTGTTCGACCGCTTCGTCACCACCGACCGTTCGCGCTCCGACGGTGTGGGCACTGGGCTCGGACTCGCGATCGCCCGCGACAACGCGCGGCTCCTCGGCGGGGAGCTCGCGCTGCTCCCCCGCTCCCCCGGCGCGACGTTCCGCGTGACCCTTCCTCGCCTGTGACACTCGTGTGACATTCGTCCTCGACGATGGCTGCTCGCCCATGTCGAGAGGTCTTCCCATGAGTCTCCCCCCTCCCCTTTCTCCGAGCCGACGACGCCGGAGACGCCTGCGGCGCTTCCTCACACTGACTGCGGTCGGGATCCTGATCATCGCCGGCGGCACGGTCGCGATCGCGGCGATCCGGCTGTCCCAGAACGTGACCACGGTCGAGCTGCAGCCGGTACGCGACAGCGAGGAGCCTCCCGCCGTGGCCGACTTCGACGGGGAGTTCGACGTGCTGCTCGTCGGATCGGACGGCCGCGCCGGGCAGGGCGTCCAGTACGGGGAGGGCGGCGATGTCGAAGGCAGCCGGAACGACGTCACCCTCCTGCTGCACGTGAACGAGGCGCACGACGCCGCCACCGTCATCTCCTTCCCGCGCGATCTGCTCGTCGACATCCCCGCGTGCACCGATCCCGAGACGGGTAGCACCTGGAACGCGGGCTGGCGGGTGCAGTTCAACGAATCGCTCGCCCGCGGCGGACTGGGCTGCGTCACCTCCACCGTCACCGCGGTGACCGGCATCGACCTCGCCTACGCGGCGGAGATCAGCTTCACCGGCGTCATCGAGGCCTCGAACGCCGTCGGCGGCGTCCCCATCTGCTTCGCCGGACCCATCCACGATCGGCACTCCGGGCTGGAGATCCCCGCCGCGGGGACGTACGACCTGAGCGGCGAGCAGGCCCTGGCGCTCCTGCGCTCCCGCTACGGCGTCGGCGACGGCAGCGACCTCGCCCGCATCTCCACCCAGCAGGTCTTACTATCCTCTCTCGTGCGCACGCTGCGCGACCAGTCGACCCTCACCGATCCGGTGAAGCTCTACAGCATCGCCGATGCGGCGACGCGGAACATGACGCTTTCGACGCAGCTGGCCGACCTGGGCACGCTGACCTCGATGGCGAAAGTGTTCAGCGAGCTCCCCCTCGAGAACATCGCGTTCGTGTCGTACCCGCACCTGCCCGCGGGCGACCGTGTGGTCCCCGACGAGGCCGCCGCGGCCACCCTGCTGGAGCGGGTGCGCGCCGGTGACACCGTGTCGATCGGCGCCGACCGCACCGGCCGCGGCAGCGAACTGTCCGGAGACACAGACCCGCCGAGCTCCGAACCCGACGACGGTGCGACCGAGGAGGAACCACCGGCCGACGCAGACCCACTCCCCGAGAACCTCGATGGACAGAGCGCGGCGCAGGACACCTGCGTGCGCCCCTACGGCGGCTAGCAGTCAGCGGGCGCGGGGCGGCGCGCCGAGCGGCACCCGCGCGTTGAGCGCGACCAGCGCGATGGCTCCCCCAGCGGCGATCGTCGCTCCACGCGACGCGTGACGTCCTTGATACGTTCGAGGCATGAACGTGTTCGGTGTGCTCCTCTCCCTGGCCGGCTCGATCCTCTTCCTGACCGCCCTGGCGATGACGCTGCGTGCGAATGCGACGAGCACGGTGCCGTTCTGGCGCAACCCGGCCGAGACCCCCGTCGGCTCGGTCGCGATGCGTTCGATCGGCGCGGGTCTCCTGGTCTTCGGAGCCGTGATGCTCACCGCTGAGGGCTGGCGGTGGCCGGTGCTGATCGTGCTCGTCGTTCCGGGGATCGCCTTCGTGGCGCTCGCCCTGCACAACCGGCGCATCGCGGCCACCACGGGCGGCGACTGAGCGCGCTCAGGACGGCGTAGGCCGCGTCGCCTCGACGTGGCCGGTCACGCGGCGACCGTGTCGATCGCCGCGACGACGGTCTCGAACCGTCCACCCGATACGACGTACTGCTCGTCGAGACCCGGCACGCGGATCGTGCCCTCGACACCGGCGGGGACGGAGAGCGAGTACCGGATCCCTTCGGCCACACGCTCCCATAACCCTTCGATGAGGCCGTAGGGCGAGTCGAATGCCACCCGGGCATGTTCGAGATCACCTCCGGGCTGCGGTGCCCACTCGATGCGACGGTATCCGGGTGCCGCCGGCGAGAGGCCGCCGATGACCCGGTGCATCCAGTCCGCGACGCTTCCGAGAGCGAAGTGGTTGAAGCTGGTCATCTCGCCGGGATTGATCGATCCGTCCGGGAGCATCGAGTCCCAGCGCTCCCAGATCGTCGTCCCGCCCATGCGCACGGTGTACAGCCACGACGGGCACTCGGTCTCGAGGATCAGGTCGTAGGCCGTGTCGACGTGTCCCGTGGACGTGAGCGCATCGCTGATGACCGGGGTCCCTGCGAAGCCCGTCGCGATGCGGTTGCCGGCCTCGCGCACGAGTGTCGCGAGCCGGCGGCCCGCGACGGCCTCCTCATCCACGCTGAGCAGACCGAATCGGATCGCGAGCGCGTAGGCCGTCTGCGCGTCGGACGTGAGCGTCCCGTCCCCGCGCACGTATTCGGCGCGGAAGGCATCGCGCGCCTCCTCGGCGATCCGCGCGTAGCGGTCGGCGTCGGCCGCGAGGCCGAGGAGCCTGGCGCTGTCAGCCAGACGCCGCGTCGAGAAGGCGAAGTACGCGGAGGCGACCAGGTACCTGTCGGTGCGCGCGTCGGCCGGATCGTGCGGCGGTGCCGCCGGGTCGAGCCAGTCACCGAGCTGATGACCGTCGCGCCAGAGCCGTGACGGTCCGGACTGGTCGATCATCCGCTCGACCCACTTCCGGCCGCTGTCGTACTGGCGGCGCAGCACCTCGAGGTCGCCGAACCGCTCGTGGAGCGTCCACGGCGTGAGCACCGAGACGTCTCCCCACACGGCCCCCGTCCGGATCGGGTTCCACGTGGGGCCGCCGGGAATCACCGGGACGAACCACGGGATGGTGCCGTCGGGCAGCTGCTCCAAGGCGACGTCGGTGAGCCAGTTCTCGAGGAAGCCGGCCGAGTCGTAGAGGAAGGATGCCGTGGGCGCGAAGACCTGCACATCGCCCGTCCAGCCGAGGCGCTCGTCGCGCTGCGGGCAGTCGGTCGGGATGCTGAGGAAGTTGCCGCGCATGCCCCACCGCACGTTCTCGTGCAGGCGGTTCAGATCGGGGTTCGACGTCTCCAACCAGCCGGTGCGGCGCATGTCGCTGTGGATGACGCGGGCGACCACGTCTCCCTCCCCGATCTCGTCGAGACCGGTGACCGTCGCGTACCGGAAGCCGTGGAAGGTGAACTTCGGCTCCCAGAAGCGCGGTTCTCCCCCGTCGAGCGTGATCAGATCCTGGGCGTCGGCCAGGCGCAGCGGCCGGATACCGAGCTCGCCGTGCTCCAGCACCTCGGCATGGCGCAGCGCGATCACGTGCCCGGCCGGCCCCTGCACCCGGACGCGCAGCCGCCCGACGAGGTTCTGGCCGAAATCGAGCAGGTGGGTGGTGTCGTCGACCCGGGTGACAGTGACGGGCGCGAGCTCCTCGGTGCAGCGGACCGGCGGGAGTGCCGGGGCGACAAGCGTCGCCGGGTCGCGATGTCCGACACGCACGGGGCTCCATCCGTCGTCACCGGCTCCGGGGCGCGACCACCCGGGCTGCTCCTCGCGGGCATCGTGCTTCTCGCCGTCGTACAGTCCGGACACCAGGACCGGGCTCGGCGCGGCCGACCAGCTCTCGTCGGTCGCGACGACCGTCGTGGTCCCGTCGTCGTGCGTGACCTCCAGCTGGGCGATGAGGGCCTGGTCCGTGCCGTAGAGATCGCGGTAACCACCGTTGAAGCCGAGGCGGCCTCGGTACCAGCCGTCGCCGAGCCAGGCGCCGACGGTGTTCTCGCCCTCGACGAGCTCGTCGGTGACGTCGAAGGTCCAGTACACGAGACGCTCGTCGTACTTCGTCCACCCCGGTGAGAACTCGTGGTCGCCGATGCGCACACCGTTGATCTCCGCCTCGTAGAGCCCGTGCGCCGTGACGTACAGGCGTGCCCGGGAGACCGGGCGGTCGAGACGGAAGGTGCGCCGCACGAGGGCCGGACGACGGTCGGTGTCGGGCGTCTCGGGCCACGGCGCGCCGACGGGAGCGGCGACCCAGTCGGCGGCATCCATCAGCCCCGCCTCGGCGGTCGTCTGGTCGCTCCAGGCGGACCAGCGCTGATCCTCGCCACGGACACGCACGCGCACGCGCACCTGCTCGCGGGAGGACAGCGGCTCGAACGGCCACGCCACGAGCACCTGGTCGGGAGTGCTGCCGGAGGCGATGACCGTGCCGTCCGCGCGCTCGCACTCGAGCTGCCATCCGTACTGGGTCCAGCCCTCCGGGGCTTCGGTCTTCCAGGAGAGTCGCGGCGTGCGAGCCCCCATCCCGAGGGTGTCGTCGATGTGCTCGAACCGGGGAGCGGAGACCTTCACGAACGTCCTTTCAGAGGTGGGCGCGCTCATCCCTTGACCGCTCCGGCCGTCAGGCCCTTCTGGATGCGCTGGTTGAGCACCAGGTAGATGATCAGGAGGGCGAACACGTTGATGCTGATGGCGGCGAACAGCGGACCGTACTGGGTCGTGCCGAACTGGCCGTTGAAGTTGAGCAGCCCGACCTGCAGGGTGCGCAGGTCGCCGGAGTTGGCGAAGGTCAGCGCGATGAGCAGGTCGTTCCAGAAGAAGAAGAACTGCACGAGACCGACCGTGAAGAGCCCGTTCTTCATCATCGGCAGCGCAATGGAGAAGAACTGCCGGTAGATGCTGGCGCCGTCGAGCGTCGCCGCCTCGAACACCTCACGCGGGATCGCCCGGAAGTACGTCGCCATCAGGAAGACCGTCAGCGGCAGGCCGGTGGCCGTGTACGTGATGATCAGCGGCCACAGCGAGCCGGTGAGCCCGAGTTGGAAGTAGGTGCTGAACAGCGGGAGCAGGATCATCTGCGTCGGCACCATGATGCCGGCGAGGAAGATGATGAGCACCCCGTTGCGGCCCTTCCATACGAGAACCTCGAGCGCGAACGCCGCCGCGGTGCCCAGGAGCAGCATGAGGAAGAGCGACGGCAGCACCGTGATGGCGCTGTTGAAGAGGGACTGGCCGAGACCGGCCGTGTCCCAGGCGACGATGTAGTTGTCGAAGTTCCACTGCTCGGGCAGCGCCCAGGTGGGTGACTCCAGGAACTCCCGCTGGCTCTTGAACGAGCCCAGCAGCAGCCAGATCAGCGGGTAGCCGACGACGACCAGGAGCACGGCGACGAGCAGCCAGATGGGTGTGCGGCGGAGCATCCTCGTCGCACGGCGGGATACGGGTGTCGACGCGCTCATGCCACGCCTCCCTTCTTCGCCGTGCGGGCATTGGCACGGAAGATGAACACGGTCACGACGAGGCAGATGATGGTGAGCAGCATCGCGATGGTCGAGCCGTAGCCGTAGTTGCCGTAGGTGAAGGCGTTGTCGAACATGGAGATCGTGAGCGGGCTGGTCGAGGTGCCCGGGCCACCGTTGGTGAGCGCGAGCACGCTGTCGAACACCTTCAGGGTCCCGTTGACCGAGAAGATCAGCGACGAGATCAGCACCGGGGCGGAGAGCGGCAGCACCACGTGGCGGACGAGTTTCCATCCGCTGGCGCCGTCGAGGCGGGCCGACTCCAGCACGTCCTCGGGGATGTCGATCAGGCCGGCGTAGAGGAGCACGCCGTAGAAGCCCATGGAGCGCCAGATGTCCATGATCGCGATGACGATGAACGCGCTCGCGCCGTCACCGAACCAGTCGACGGGCACCCCGCCGAGGCCCGACAGCATCGAGTTGACGACGCCCTCTGTCGGCGCGATCGAGAACAGCTGCTGGAAGAGCAGCGCGACGGCGACCGTCGGCATGACGACGGGGAAGAACACCAGGGTCCGGACGAGGCCGGAGGCGCGCTTGAGCGCGAAGACGTAGAGGAGCGAGAGCAGGTACCCGAGCAGGACCTGCCCGATGGTCACGACGGCGGCGTATTTCAGGGTGAACAGCAGGGCGGCGTGCACCTCGGAGTCGCCGATCAGCCGGACGAAGTTGTCGAGGCCGACGAACTCGAAGCCGACGATGGCGTTGCCCTCGAACAGCGTGTAGCCCAGCGACCAGAACACGGGGATGAGCATCACCACCGAGTAGATGAGCAAGGCGGGGCCTAGAAGGATGGCGATCGCCTTGCGGTCGCCCAGCACGTTCTGCATTCGTTCTCCTGAAGGATGAGGGGGCGGCGTGCGGGGACGCCGCCCCCTCTCGTTTTCTCGCTAGTCGAGGTCCGCCTGGATCATCGACATGAACTCCTCGGCGGAGACACTGCCGGTGATCAGCGGTGCAGCGTTGCGCTGGCTCGTCGTCGTGGCCTCCGCAGAGAACAGCGCCTCGAACCAGAGGACGGTCGTCTCGGTGTCGGCGACCTGCTCCTGGATGAGCTGCGTGAGCGGCGGCACATCGGTGACTTCGGTGTTCAGCGCGAAGCCGGACACGCGGTTCTCCTGCTCGAGCGCCACGGAGCCGTAGTTCTCGGTGATGCAGGACAGCCACGCCTCGGTGTCGTCGTTCACGGCCTTGGCGTTCATCGTGATGGGAAGGCCCACGTTGGCGGCGAGCTGCGAACGGTCGCCCGCACCGCCCTCGACGCCCGGGAACGGCATGAAGCCGACGTTCTCGGCGCCGATCTGGTTCACCTCGGGGTCGTTCGCCTGGCTCAGGAACCACGAGCCCATGTAGAACATCGCGGCGGAGCCGTTGAGGAACTGGTTCTCGCTGGTGGCCATGTCGATGGAGCCGACGCCCTTGCCGAAGTAGCCCTCGGCGCCGAGGTCGGCGATCGCCTGCGCGGCGGCCACGTACTCGGGGTCGGTGAGCTTCGCCTCGCCGTCGGCGACCTTCTGCAGTGCGTCCGGACCGAGGTCGCGGAAGAGGTAGCCGGAGATGAGGCGGGTGATCGGCCAGCCCTGCTCACCACTCGCGGAGAACGGCTGGATGCCGGCGGCCTCGAGCTTCGCGGCGGCGGCGGTGAGCTCGTCGAAGGTCTGCGGCTCGTCGATGCCCTGCTCGGCGAAGATCGCCTTGTTGTACCAGATGCCCTCGACGTTGTATTCGAAGGGCAGCACACGGAAGCCGCCGTAGAGGTTCTCGATGGTCGAGATCGCCGCGGGCTCGATGTTGTCGATCACGTCGAGGTCGGTGAGGATCTCCTCGAAGTCGGCGACGTTGCCCGAATCGGCGAGAGTCTTGGTCAGTGCAGGGGCGTTGCCCGCGCTGAAGAGCACCGGCAGGTCGCCCTGGCCGGCCTTGAGCTGCAGCTGCTGGTCGAGGTTCGACTGCGGCACCGTCTCGACATCGAGCGGCAGGGTGTCGGCCTCGGCGGAGCACGCCTTACCGGCGAGCGTCTCCAGGATGGCGGGTACTTCGGTGTTCTCGACGTTCACGAACAGGGACAGCGAGTCCGTGCCCGCCGTCGATCCCCCGCCGCCCCCGCATGCGGTGAGTGCGAGGGCCGATGCTCCGGCGATGGCGGTGATCGCACCGCGTCTCCAGAGCCGTGCTGTGGTCAGCTTCATGATTTCCTCCTTGAAACGGGCGAGCCGCATTGATCACACACTTGAAGCGCTTCAGATAGTACGCTTGAAGCGCTCCAAGATGCAAATGGCAATTCGTGACGAACGGACGACGAACACATGAACACCTCCCCCGACGCGAGTCGGCCCCGCCCGGTGATGGCTGACGTCGCCCGGCACGCGGGTGTCGCCCTCGGCACGGTGTCGAACGTGCTGAACAATCCGCAGATCGTCGCCCAGGAGACGCGCGAGCGGGTACTGAACGCCATCGACGAACTCGGGTTCGTGCGCAACAACGCCGCGCGCTCCCTCGTCACCGGGCGAGCGGACACCGTGGGTTTCGTCGTCGTCGATGTCGGCAACTCGTTCTTCGTCGACATGGCGCGCGGGGTCGAGGAAGAGCTCGACGCGCACAACATCCGCCTCCTCCTCGCCAACAGCGACGTGAACCTCGCGAAGCAGGACTCGTACATCAGCGTGTTCGAGGAGGCGAAGGTGGCGGGCATCCTCCTCGCCCCTCTCGACGCACCGCTCGATGCCGCTCGTGCCGCCCGCCACCGCGGCATGCCCGTCGTGCACGTGAACTGGCCGGGAGACGACGACGCCTGCGGCGTGGTCGTCGACGAGGAGCTCGGCGGCTACCTCGCGACCAGGCACCTGCTCGACCAGGGTCTACGACGTCTGGCCTTCGCCGGAGGCCCGTTCTCGCTCTCCGCGATCGCCCAGCGTCACATCGGAGCGCAGCGGGCGGTGGCCGAGGTCGCCGACGCCCATCTCGAGACGATCGAGACGCACAGCATCACCGTGCGCGGCGGCTATGCGCTCGGCGAGATGCTCAGCTCGCGCCCCGTCGGCGAGCGCCCCGAAGGGCTCGTCGCTGCCGCCGACGCCCTCGCCGCGGGAGCGATCCAGACCATGCAGCTGGCCGGCATGCATGTCCCCTCGGACATCGCGGTGGTCGGCTACGACAACAACCATTTCGCGCAGGACAGCTCGATCCCGATCACCAGCGTCGGCCAGCCGGGACACGAGATGGGGCGCACCGCCGCCCAGGTGCTCTACGAGGAGATCTCCGACCCCGCCGACCACACGCACCGCACGATCACGATGACGCCCACGCTCTTCGCCCGCGCGAGCTCGGCCGTCGTCTGACGCCGGCGGGAGCACTGCGCACCGGACGCACGGATCAGCTCGTGAACGTCCCGGTGTACTGCAGGTTCCCCCGGAACTCCACGGCGACCGTGTCCGGGGCGACCGAGATCGTGTACGGACTCCCCGGCGGGAACGGACCCGTGATCTCCACGTTGCCGATGTCGCCCGACTCCGCTCCGGCGGCCAGCTCGTTCCGGTTCATCAAGGTGACGACGTTGCGCTCTCGGAAGGCGGTCCAGTTGGGCGAGGTGTTCAGCAGCGCGTCTTCGATGCCGTCGATCTCCGGCAGGAAGATGGTGATCCGGAGAGAATTGATCGGATACGCGATCGTCGACGTCGCGCCGTTGTAGTTCGTGCCCGACAGATAGATCCCGGCGTTCTCATAGGCGTTGCCGATGAGGAAGAGCGTCCCGCCGTCTTGCTCCGATGCGGCGGCGAGCGGCGTCGCAGCCGCGACGGCGACGAGCGGGACTCCCCACGCGGCGCCGCGGAGAACGCCCCGTCGACTCACGCCCTGCGGTTCAGCGGATTCGTGCATGTTTCCCCCCGGAACGAACGATCACTTTCGAGTTTATGTGGCCGACACGCAGCGCGGCCTCGGGAACGATGATCCGCCCCCGAGGCCGCGCCGTCCGAGATCGCGACTACCCGCCGGCGCCGGTCAGCGTGAACGGCACGGTCGTGGCATTGCCCGCCACGTCGTACACGACCAGCGTGTTCGCCCCGACCTTGGCGCCGAACGCTTCCGGCTTCACGAAGTTGAGGTCGGACCAGACGTTGTCGGTCAGATCCTTCGCCACTCCGTTGACCGTCAGCCGATCGACCTTGCCGCCGTCGTTGAGCTTGTACGACACCAGGCTGTAGGAGCCGTTGGCGCCCACGGTGTACTGGCCACCCTCCTTGACCGTCACGGCGGGAGCCGTGACGTCGAGCGTGAACTTCAGGGTGGTGGCGTTGCCCGCCACGTCGTACACGACCAGCGTGTTCGCGCCGGCCACGGCGCCGAACACTCCCGGCTTCACGTGGTTCAGGTCGGACCAGACGTTGTCGGTCAGATCCTTCTCGACGCCGTTGAGGGTCAGCCGATCGATCTTCCCCTCGTCGTGGAGCTTGAACGACACCTGGCTGTAGACGCCGTCGCGACCGACCGTGAACTCCGCGCCGCTCTTGACGGTCGCCGCGGGAGCCGTGGTGTCCGTCGCCGCCGCCGTGACCGAGAGGTCGCGGAGACGCCCGAAGTTGTCGAACGAGCCGAAGCCCACCCGACCCTCGGGGAACGTCTTGTCGTTCGCGGTCATCAGCGGGGCGTCGAGTCCGTCGACGTAGACGGCGATGTCGCCGCTGTCCACGCAGCGGACCACGCGCACGTCGTGCCACTCCTCGTCGGTGACCGCCGGCGGAGCACCGACCGCGCCGTCCCACTGGTCGTCGATCCGCTCACGGTCGGCCTTGTTCACCTTGAAGATGCCGTTGTGCGGGTAGATCGAGTTGTCCTGCGAGAGGTGCGCGTAGTAGTACTCCGTGTCCGACTTCCAGCCGAAGACGATGATCACGTCGCGGTTGTTCACGGAGGCCTTCTCGTCGATCCGCACCTGGCCGGTGAGGTCGAACGATCCGAGCTCCGGTCCTTCGGTGAGGACGGCGTACTCGAACGGTCGGCGGATGCCGTCGTTCGGGTTGGTGCCCGCCTCGGTGAGCACGACCTCGTCGCCGGGGAAGTCCCACTTGGCCGGTGTCCGCGGCGCCCAGTCGCCCTCCGCCATCACGTCGGTGATGACCTCGCCGTCGGGCGTGCAGGTGGGCGGCGTCGGCGGTTCGACCGGGGGCACCGCGTACAGCGCGTACTGTGCGGCGACCTGTTCGGCCGTCGGCACGGTGTCGAGCAGCATGATGTCGTCCATCCGCCCGTTGAACGGGTTGGCTTCGCGCGTGTTCTGCGGGAAGCTGCCGCCGATCTTGATGCCGGCCGGTGCGGTGTCGGACGTGGATCCCTCACCCCACGGGTTGGCCGCGGTGTACTTCCCCGCCAGCTCCTCGCCGTTCATGAACAGCTTCATCTCGCCCGCCGCGAAGTCGAAGGTCGCCGCGAGATGCACCCACTGCCCCTTCTTGAGGATCTCGTTCCACGGCAGGTCGGCCGCGAACGTCCAGGAGCCGGCACCGTCGACACGACGCCCGAGCGCCACGAGCTTGAGCTCGCCGTCGACCGTGATGACCTCGAGCAGCGCCCGCACCGCGTGTCCGTCGGAGGTGCCGGTGAGCACGCCCGCGAGACCGATCGCGTTGTACACGTCGTCCGGGTTCGCGGTGCCCGAGTTCAGTGCCGGGTGATCGCCGGTCGGCTTGAACCAGCCCATGACGGAGGCCTTGTCCGTACCGGCGAACGCGTCCAGCGACTCGACCCCGTTCGCGTCGTAGATGCCCGCCTTCCAGTCGTCGTTCGACGCGGTCCGCGGACTCATCTGCTGGGTCTGCAGCGCCTCGCCCGCACCGGGGTAGGCCCGGTCGGCGACCCGCATCTCGACCCCGCCGTTGATCAGCGAGATGTCGGTGCCGGAACGACCTTGGTCGACCTCGATCGTCGGCTTCGCCGCATCCGGGTGGTCGAAGTCGTGGTGCGTGACGAGGTTCGGCGCGAGCGCCGGGAGGACGAACGGGTTGGTCGACTCATCGACCGAGCGCGCCCCCGTGACCTTCCAGATCTTGCCGTTCGCCTTGGAGACGAGGTACAGCTCGCCGTCGGCGTCGGAGCCGAACCGCAGGTCGACGCGCTTGTCGCCGACCAGCTCCTGGAACGTGGTCTCCTCGCCGTCGGCGAAGACCCGCAGCTCCTCGATGGTGGCGAGGTCGTCGATGTCGCCGTCGTTGCGCACCATCTCCTCGGCATCGGTGGACAGCACCCAACCGCGCACCAGATCGGTGAAGAGGTAGCGGCCCTGGAGTTCGGGGATGTCGCCGCGGTAGACGAATCCGCCGTTCACGGCCACTCCCGCATCGCCGGTCTGACCGGGGTCGCGGTTATGGTCGTAGGCGGCCACCGGATAGGTGAAGCCGTTCTCCGCGTCGTCCTTCGGCAGCGGGAAGATCTGCCGGTTCTCGGCCAGGAACGAGCCCTCACGCACCGACCAGCCGAAGTTGTCTCCCGGCTCGACGGCGTAGACCGACTCGACCTGCCACTCGCCGATGTGCGCGAGGTACATGGTGTGGTCGCCCTCGGTGTCCCAGCTGATGCGGTGCGGGTCGCGCATGCCGACGGCGTAGATCTCCGGCAGCGCATCCGCGTCATCGACGAACGGGTTGTCGGCCGGAACGCCGTACTCGCCGTTCTCACTGTCGTCACCGGTGGGGTTCACGCGCAGGATCTTGCCCTGGGGCGTCGCCAGGTCCTGCGGGTTGCCGTTGCCGACGCCGTTGCCGCCGTCGCCGACGAGGATGTAGAGGTTGCCGTAGTCGGCATCGCCCTCCGACACCGTGGGGTTGAACGCGATCTGCTGCACGGTGTGCACGCGGCCCGCGAACGGGATGCGCATGACCTCGCGGTGCGTGCCGGCGAAGGTCGCCGCCGACGGGTCATCGGCCTTCCACTCGGTGATCACGCTGTGGAACGCGGTGGTACCGAAGGCCGGGAAGTCCGGGGTGTCTTCGGTCAGCGCCGTGCCGCCCTCGGTGTGCACGGTGTAGAACAGCCCGTTCTCGGCGAAGTCCGGGTGGAACTCGGCCGATCCGAGACCCGTGCCGAGCCCCGCGCTGTTGTGGAAGTTGTCGATGAACTCGTTCCGGACGTTGAGGTACGGCACGTACTCGCCCGACTCCTTGTCGACCAGATAGAGGATGTCGTTGTTGTCGGGGACCATCAGCCGGCCGGAATCGTCCGGTACCTCGTCGAGGTGCGTGATGCGGTTGTGCCGCACCAGACGCTGGTCCTGCGTGGCCGGGGTCGTCTGTGACTTCGGCAGCTGTGCGAGCTCGGTCACCTCGATGCCGAGGTCGGCCAGCGCGGGGTCGGGGAGCGGGTTGAGCAACGGCTCGTTCGCCGTGCCGCCCGGTGCGCAGTCGCCGGGGTTGCCGGTGGCGATCGCGAGGTTCTCCCCCGTGTTGTCGACGGCGACGTCGTCGAGCAGGAGCCGTCCCGTGCTGGTGGCGCCGTTCTTCCAGAAGAACCGGTCGAGCGCGCCGTTCACCGCCTGGCGGAAGCCGAACTGCTGTTCGGTGCCCTCCGGGAGACGGGTCTGCTCCTCGTACGCGCCGCCCTGGCTGTACACGGTGACCTTGTCGGTCGCGTTGTCGGCGACGATCCACACGCACTGCCAGGCGTCCTTCGACCACACGCCCGCGGGCTTGAAGGCGCCGCCGTCGCGCACGCGCAGCACGTCGTCGTTCTGGTTGTTCACGTAGGCGCGGCTGTTCACGTAGTCGTTCGGCGCATCCACATCGGTGAGGCCGAACGAGGTGTCGACGCTGCCGGTGCGCAGGAAGCGGAAGAACAGCGTGCCGGTGTCACCCTCGGCGATGGCCGGGATCGCGCGATACGACTGCTGCCCGCCACCCACGGACTCGACGACCTGGTTGTTGCCGTTGAGCGGGTCGGCGATCACACGCGGAGCCGCAGACGACGTCCATCCGTCCTGCCCGTTCAGCGCGACGCGCTCATACGCCTCGAAGTCGACCAGCTCGGTGAAGGTTTCCGCCGCGGCAGCGGGGGTCGCGGTGAGCAGGGCTCCGACGACGGCCGCCGCGGCGACCAGCGCACCCGTTCGCCGCACCCCGAAGGATCGAGGAGGAGGTGCTGCCGATCGAGTGCTCGAACTCGCGGGTCGCATGGATCTTTCGTGCATCAGAAACCTCTCAACGTCGTCGTCGTGTGGTGTCGTGCCGATGGGTCGTGCCGCCTTCTCCGGGGCGGCACTGCAGCGGAGAAGGCGTGGAACGGTACTGCGGCTCGGGGGCGGAAACGCTTTCGCAAGCGCTTTCGTCGGATGGACGAGAAAGGCGGGAGGAGGCAGTCGCTGCCTCCTCCCGCCGGAGGTTCATCCCGCGTCGGGGACGGTGGGCTTGCCGCCGAGATACAGCGCGGCGAGGGTCGGATCCGCGAGGAGCTCGGATGCCGGACCCGAGATGTGCACCCGGCCGAGGTCGAGCACACACCCGATATCAGCGGTCTCGAGCGCCCGTCGCGCGTTCTGCTCGACGAGCAGCACGGCGGTGCCCGCATCGCGCATGCGCACGATCTGCTCGAACACCTTCTCGGTCGTCTTGGGGTCGAGGCCCATCGACGGCTCGTCGAGAAGAACGACCTTCGGGCTCACCATGAGCGACCGCGCGAATTCGACCTGCTTCTGCTGACCGCCCGAGAGCAGGCCGGCGAGCTGCTTCCACCGCTCCCCCACGATGGGGAAGAGGTTCTGCACGAAATCGACGCGCTCCTGGATGACCTTCTGATCCTTGAGGGTGAAGGCCCCGAGCATCACGTTCTCGCCGACCGTCATCTCCCGGAACACGCTGTGCCCCTGCAGGACGTGCGCGAGCCCGTGGCGCAGCATCGACTGCGGTCCCTCGCCGGTGATGTCGCGACCATCGACGCGGATGCTGCCCGAGCGGGGCTTGAGCATGCCGGATGCCACCTTGAGCACGGTCGACTTGCCGGCGCCGTTGGGCCCGACGAGACAGACGACCGATCCGGGCGGCACCTCGACGGTGAGCCCACGGAGCACGAGCGCCGCCCGGCCGTAGCCGGCCTCGATGTCGCGCAGCTCGAGCAGGTTCTTCGCTTCAGACTCCAAGGTAGGCCTCCAGGACTCGCGGGTCTTGCTGGATGATCTCAGGCGTTCCCTCGGCGATCTGGCGCCCGCGGTCGAACACCACGACGTGGTCGCACAGGCTCATGACCATCTCCATGTTGTGCTCGACGATGATGAACGTCTTGCCCTCTTCGTTGAGCTCGCGCACCAGGGTGGCGATGCGTCCGATGAGGGCGGGGTTCACCCCACCGGCCGGCTCGTCGAGCATGATCGTGTCGGGTTCGCCCATGAGCACGCCCGCCAGCTCCAGCAGTTTCTGCTGGCCGTAGCTGAGATTGCGTGCCTCGGCATGCTCGAGGTGATCGATGCCGACGCGCCGCAGCCAGCCGCGCGCCCGCTCCAACTCCTCCGGATCGTGCGCCGAGCGCAGCTGCTGGCGGATGCTCGTGCTACGCACCGCCACGAGCAGGTTCTCCATCACGGTCATGCGAGGGAAGACCCGGCACAGCTGGAAGCTGCGGCCGATGCCGGCACGGGCGATGCGGTCGGGCGACTTGCGGGTGATCGCCTGCCCCCGGTACCGCACCTCGCCCGAGTCGGGCTTGATCATGCCGGTCACGCAGTTGAAGAAGGTGGTCTTACCCGAGCCGTTCGGCCCGATCAGACCGTTGACCTTGCCCTCCTGGAAGGTGACCGTCGCACCGTCGACGGCGGTGACGCCGCCGAAGGACTTGGTCATCTCGACCGTGCTCAGGCTCTCCAGCGTCGTGGGCTGTGCCGTGGGGGCGTTCATGACGACGTCTCCTTCGTCGAGGCATCCGCTGTTCGGGCCGACGCATCCGCCGCCCGCTTCTCGTTCTGCTCGAGCAGCTGGCCGGCGGTCAACTCGCGGATCGATGCCGCGTTCGACGACCGCGTGAACAGTCCCTTCACGGCGGGGATGATGCCGTCGGGCATGAAGAGCACGACGATGCCGAGCAGGATGCCGGTGGCGATGAGGTGGAACTGCGTGTCGCCGAACTCGAGCTTGAAATACTCGAGCGCGAGACCGACGACGACGGCGCCGAGCAGCGGACCGAAGAGGTTGCGCACCCCGCCGAGCAGCGCCATCAGCACCATGTACGAGCCGATGAGGATCGAGAACTGGAAGATGGGATCCAGGTCTCCGAACCACAGCGCGTAGAGTCCGCCGCCCAGCGACACGAAGAGTGCCGACAGCACGTAGGCGATCAGCTTGTACCGCGTGGTGGGCACGCCGAGGGCCTGCGCTTTGTCTTCATCCTCGCGGACCGACTTGAGCGCGGTGCCGAACTTGGACCGGTCGATGATCCACCAGACCACCAGTGCGAAGGCCAGGAGGCCGGCGAACAGGTAGTAGAAGATGCGGTGGTGCTCGGGCCGCAGCACGTCGAACGGACGCGGGACGTTGAGTCCCTCGGAGCCACCGGTGACCTCGCGCCAGCTCTGGAACACCAGCAGCATGATCAGCACGAAGGCGATCGACACGATCACGAACGAGGCTCCGCGCACCCGGAGGGCGGCGATGCCGATCGGGATCGCGATGATCGAGACGAGCACGGCCGCGAGGATCCAGGCGACGAAGCCGGGCAGCGCCAGGTACTTGATGAGGAGGCCGGTGCCGTAGGCGCCGAGCCCGAAGTAGGCGGCGTGTCCGAGGGAGATGTAGCCCGTGAACCCGCCCATGAAGTTCCACCCCGTCGACAGCACGGCGTAGTTGAGGATGACGACGCCCGCCGACAGGATGTACGGGTTCGGGGCGATGGTCGGGAAGGAGAGGACGAGGGCTGCGCCCACGACGAGGAGGACGATCCGCACCCACTTCGACGACGAGCGCCGCACGGGGGCGGGAGGAGCGATCACAACCGTCTCGGTGGGGATCGGCTCTCTGCTAGAAACGCTGGGCAAGACGACCTCCGAAGAATCCTTGCGGACGGAACATGAGCGTGGCGAACAGGGCGACGTAGAACACCGTCTGTGCCCAGGTCGGCCCCAGCGGGAGCTGGAGCAGGCTCTGTGCGACGCCGAGGACGAGAGCCGCGATGGCGGCACCCGGGATGCTGCCGAGTCCGCCGACGACGATGATCGCCATGAGCGGTCCGATCCAGTGCCAGTGCAGCGACGGGTAGATCGTGGCGTCGAGCGAGAGCGCGGTGCCGCCGATCGCCGCCGTGGCGAGCCCGAGTCCGAACCCGTAGCCGGCGACCCGGTCGGTGTTGATGCCGACCAGTCGCGCGGCCTCGGGGTGCTGGATCGTCGCCCGCAGCGCCTGCCCGAACTTCGTGTACTTCAGCAGCACGAACAGGAGCGCGAGGGCCACCGCCGCCAGCCCGAAGGCGATGAGCTTGACCACCGGCACCTGCGCGCCGAAGAAGTCGAGGCTCGCACTCGCATACGGCAGGGGGATGCGGCGCTGGGTGCCGGTGAAGAAGAACCCGAGCGCCCCCTCGATGATCAGTGCCACGGCGAAGGTGAGCAGCACCGACATCATGGTCAGGGTCAGGGGCTTGAGCCTCGAGACGAGCAGTCGCTGCATCACGACCCCCGTCAGGAAGAACAGGGGCACCGTGACGACGAGCGACACGAGGGGGTCGATGCCGGTCTCCCGGTTGAACCACCACGCGAGGTACGCGGCCAGGATGAGGAAGGCGGAGTGCGCGATCATGACGACGCGCATGATTCCGAAGTACAGCGTGAGCCCGGCCGCCAGGAGGGCGTAGAGCCCTCCCAGCAGGATGCCGAGGATCAGGCTTTGCAGCAGCAGTGCTCCACTCACGATGTGCGGATCACCACGTCGGCTTCGGGAAGAGGAAGTCGGCTTCCTTGACGTCGTCCGGGAGGACGATCAGGATCTCGCCGTCGATCCACTGCTGGATGAGGTGCGCGCCGGTGGGCTTGCCCGTCTCGTCCCAGCTGAGCTCGCCGACGACGGTCTCCACGGAGTTGTCGCGCAGCCAGTCGATGAGCTCCTGCTGGCATTCACCCTGCTCGGCGCAGCCCGCGGCCTCGACCGCAGCGGCGACGACCTGACCGGTCGTGTAGGCGTTGGCCTCGTCCTCGGACGGCGGGTTGCCGTGCATCTCGGTGTACTTCTCGACGAACTCGATGTTGCTGGGGAACTGCGACTTCGGCGAGTAGCCGGTGGGGGCGAGGATGCCCTCGGTCGCACCGCCGATCGCAGCGGCGAACTCGGGGTTCGTCGGTGCGGTCGAGAACGCCGCGAGCTCCGGCTGATAGTTCAGCTGCTGCAGCGCGATGATCAGGTTGACGGCATCCTGATACTGCGTGCCGCCGATCACCATGTCGGCATCCGACTGCGCGATCTTGGCCGCGATGGTGGAGAAGTCGGTCGTGTTCGGCGGGTAGACCTCGTTCACGACGACCTCGACCCCGCCCTCTTCGAGCTTGTCCCTGAGGCCGTAGGCGGTGCCCTGCGCGAAGGGGTCGTCCATCGCGGCGACGGCGACCGTCTCGGGCCGCTCCTCCTCGGGAAGCGCGAGCAGGTAGTCCGCGAGGTTGTTGTAGTGGTCGTTCGCGATCGCGGGGGCCGCGTAGAAGAGGTTGTCGAAGCCCTGCTCGAAGACCTCCTCCGCCGCACCGGCCGGCTCGACGAAGAGCATGCCGTATTCCTGGGCGACGCGCGCCGAGGGAACGACGAGTCGCGTGGAGAACGGGCCGAACACGAGGTCGACGCCGTCCTGTGCGATCAGCGACTCGTAGTCCGAGACCACGCGGTCGGCGTTGGACTGGTCGTCGAGGATCTTGAGCTCGACCTGGCGTCCGAGGAGGCCGCCGTTCTCGTTGACGATGTCGCGCCAGGCCTCGTAGCCTCGCTCGACGCCCTTGCCGGGTTCGGAGAAGTCGCCGGTGAGCGGCAGAGAGATGCCGATGACGATCGGATCGTCGGATCCACCCCCCTCCGCCTGATCGCCGGGGGCCGAGCAGGCCGAAACCGTGAGCGCGGCGATCGACAGCGTTCCGATCGCTGCCGCGATCCGTCGACCGTGTCTGGGTGCAGTCATCCGAGTCTCCTACGTCATCGTAGCGAAAGCGCTTTCGTAAGCGCTTCCGCCACTATAGTGGGACCGAAGAACGAAGAGCAACCTACCTCGCAATCAGCGTTGATCTTGCTCCACAAGGGGGAGGTTTCGTGAAGCGTGAAGGCGCGCCACGACTCATCGATGTGGCCGAAACCGCAGGGGTCTCCCTGGCGAGCGCGTCGCGGGCGATGACCGGAGGCTCCGGCATCTCTCCCGAAGTGGCGGCGCACGTGCGCGTCATCGCGAAGCAGCTCGGTTACGAACCCAACATGCATGCGCGAGGACTCGCCGGCGGGCTCGTGCCGACGATCGGCCTCGTGGTGCACGAGATCGGCGACCCCTACTTCTCCGACATCGCCAGCGGCGTGATCCGCAGTGCGACGCTCGAGAACCGGTCCGTGCAGATCGCCCAGGCCGACCGCACCCCCGACAGCGAGCTCGCACAGGTGAAGTCGCTGCTGCGCCAGCGCGTCGGCTCGATCATCATCGCCGGTTCCGGATACGCCGATCCCGGACGCGAGCAGGGCATGACCGAGGCGCTGCTGGACTTCACCCTGTCCGGAGGCCGTGCCGCGGTCATCGGCCGCCACCACCTTCCGGTCGACGCGGTGCTGCCCGACAACCACCGGGCGGGCATCTCGGTCGGACGCCACCTCGCCGAGCTGGGGCACCGCCGGATCGGCGTCGTCGCCGGCCCGCTCGACCTCAACACGGTCGCCGACCGCATCGCCGGGCTCCGCGAGGGCACGAGCGATCCGGACCTGGAGCTCGTCGTGGTCTCCCACGAGTTCACCCGCGAGGGCGGCATCGCCGGGGCCCGCGAACTGCTCGACCGCGACGTCACCGCCATCGTCGGCCTCAACGACGCCATGGCCATCGGCATCCTCAGCGAACTGCGACAGCACGGCATCCGTGTGCCGGAAGAGATGTCGGTCGTCGGCTTCGACGACATCTCCGTCGCCCCGGATGTCGCGCCCGCCCTCACCACCGCGCGCATCCCGATGTTCGAGATGGGACAGCACGCCGTCTCGCTCATCCTCCGCCCGGCGAGCGACGAGGCGCGGACGATCGAGACCGCGCACGAGCTCATCATCCGTCAGTCGTCCGGCCCGCCTCGCGGCTGAGCAACCGAGGGGACGCGAAGCTCCGCAGGACGGCAGAACGCCCCGCCCTCCTGCGTGGAGGGCGGGGCGTTCGTCGCGTACTCCTACTGCCGCATCATCGCCTGGGTGACGTGGTGCTGCGCGTGATGGTCGTCGTGGTCGGGGTGCAGATCCGGCTGCGAATCGAAATCGACGCGAATGATCTTCCCGGTGAACTCGGCAATGGGACCGTAGTCCTCCGAGACGGGTGACCCCTTGTCCCATCCGATGTCGAACGTCTCGTCCATGGAGTATCCGACCGTGCACGTTCGCGGGATCTCGCCGTCGGCGACCGCGGCTCCGTCGACGGTGATCCGTCCGACGCCCCCGGCACCGAGCGGTTCCGGCCCCGTCTTCTCGAAGACGTAGTCGATGGTGTGACGCCCGGGGCTGAGCTTCTCGGTCCCGCGGATGTAGGTCAGCTCCGGCCCGGGGAAGTTGTAGCAGAACGTCGGGACGCCGTCGTTCAAGTACAGGCTCCATCCGGACGAGTCGCCGCCCATCGCCGCGATAGGACCGGTCGCACCGCCGTCGGGAACCTCGATGACGGCGCTCATCGACCAGGACCGGCTGAGCGTCGGCGGGGCCTCGAACGGCTGGATGCGCACGGCACCCTCGTACCAGGTCGTCTTCGGGTTGACGGCGTACAGCGCCTCCCGATCGAGCGCGCGCGCCTGGAACCGGTCATCGAGAGGCAGCACCTGGTACTTGCCCGCTTCTGCCCACCACAGCGACACGAGATCGATGCACTTGCGCACATCGGGATCGTCGAGATTGCTCGCGTCTTTGCCTTCCATGAGGTTGTGGGCCTCGGCCGGATCCTCGGCGACGTGGTACAGCTCCCACTTGTCCTCATCGAACGACCATGCGGCGGCGTTCTCCCACGGTTTGCGTCCGTGATAAGTGACCACCTTCCAGCCATCGTGGTACAGGCCCCTGTTTCCGAGCATCTCGAAGTACTGGGTCACGTGCGTCGACGGGGCGTCGGGTTCGGCCTCGAAGGTGTACTGCATCGACTCGCCCTCGATCTCCGCCTGCTGCACGGAGTTGACGAAGCGCGGCGCTTCGACGCCGACCGCATCGAGGATGGTCGGCACGATGTCGGTGACGTGGTGATACTGATGGCGCAGCTCACCGGCGGCGCTGATCCCGGCCGGCCAGTGGACCACCATCGGGTTGCGCACACCGCCCCAGTGCGTGTACTGCTTGCACAGCTTGAACGGCGTGTTCCCCGCGAACGCCCACCCGACCGGATAGTGGTTGTACGACCCGGGCTGACCCAGCTGATCCATGCGCTCCACGTTCCGCTCGACCGTCTCGGGCGGCTCTCCGGCGAAGATCGTCACGGACTGCTCGTTGAACAGACCGTTCAGGGTGCCTTCACCGGAAGAGCCGTTGTCGCCGACGAACACGAAGAGGAGGGTGTTCTCCAGCTGCTCGGTCTCTTCGAGGAAGTCGATCAATCGGCCGATCTGCTCGTCCGTGTGTTCCATGTAGCCGGCGTAGACCTCGGCCATGCGGGCGAAAAGACGCTTCTCGTCTGCCGAGAGGGTGTCCCACTCGGGCACGCCCTCGAGCATCGGCGACAGTTCCGCCGACTCCGGGACGATGCCCATCGCCTTCTGCCTTGCGAGTGTCTCCTCGCGGTAGGTGTCCCAGCCCGAATCGAACTTGCCCTTGTACCGGTCCGCCCATTCCGGCCAGATGTGGTGCGGCGCGTGCATCGCGCCGAAAGCCAGGTAGGTCAACCACGGCTTGTCCGGTGACAGCGACTTGTGCTGGGCGATCCAGCTCATCGCCCGCTCCGTCAGATCCTCGGAAAGGTGGTATCCCTCCTCCGGGAGCCGCGGCTGGTCGATCGCCTCCCTGTCGAGGAAGAGCTTCGGATACCACTGGTCGGAATCGCCGCCCAGGAAACCGTAGAACCGGTCGAACCCGAACACGGGGCCGGTCGGCCAGCGATCGTAGGGCCCGGAGATCCCGGTCTCCTCGGACGGCGTGTTGTGCCACTTGCCGATGCAGAAGCTCGTGTATCCGTGATCGTGGAGCATCGCCGCGATCCCGGCTTTGTTCTGCGGCTGGCGGGCGTTGTAGCCCGGGAACCCGCTCGCGAGTTCGGGGATGTTCGCCATTCCCACCGAGTGATGGTTGCGACCGGTGAGCAGACACGAGCGGGTCGGTGAGCACAGCGCCGTCGTGGTGAACGAGGTGTAGCGCAGGCCGCCGTCGGCGAGCCGAGAGATGTTCGGGGTGTGGATCAGACCACCGAAGGCATCGATCCATCCGAATCCGATGTCGTCGATGACGATGTACAGGACGTTCGGTGCGCCTTCCGGCGCTGTCGGCGGCATCGGAAATGCCGGTTCGGATTCCTCATACGTGCGACCGATACGGCCTGGGAACCGCTCGCCCTCGTGATATGTCTTCATCAGGTCCCTCATCGGTTCAGGTGAGAGCGGCGGTGAATCCGCCACCTCTCCAGAAACTATCGACCGTCGATGGCGACCGACAGGGGTTTTCATCTTGAGCGGGTGACCCGGAGGTCACCCGCTCAAGACTCAGGAGTTGCCGGCGGTGGTGTTCAGCTTCTTCATCACCTGGTTGATCGTGAACGACGCCGACTCCTGCCGTGCCGGGAACTCGGCGAGCGACTGCAGCATGCGCGCCACGTACGCCTGGGCCGGCACGAACAGGAAGATGCGGTCGATAACCCAGTCCCAGTAGGTGTTCGACGTGATGTCCGCCCGCTCGAACGGATCGGTGCGCAGGTTGAACAGCTTCGGGAAGCGCAGCTCGATGTACGGCTCCTGCCACACCAGCAGGGTTCCCGCGGCGCGCTGCTCGAGGAACACGAGCTTCCAGTTCTCGAAACGCAGCGCCGTCAGGTCGCCGTCGTCCGAGACGTAGAAGAAGTGTCGACGCGGACTGTGCTCGACCGCACCCGTGATGTAGTCGAGCTGGTTGTGTCCGTCGAGGTGCACCTTGTACTCGGTCCCGTGCAATTCGGTCCCGGACTTCAACCGCTCGGCCACGTCGTCGTCACCGACGGCCGCGAGCAGCGTGACGAACCAGTCGTTGTGGCTCACAATGCCGTTGAGCGTCGTCCCCGCGGGGATGTGCCCGGGCCAGCGGACCATCGCGGGCACCCGGTAGGCACCCTCCCAGTTCGAGTTCTTCTCGTTGCGGAAGGGGGTCATGCCCGCATCCGGCCAGCTGTTCATGTGCGGACCGTTGTCGGTGGAGTACATGACGATGGTGTTCTCGGCCAGCCCGAGCTCGTCGAGCAGGTCGAGCAGACTACCCACGACATCGTCGTGATCGAGCATCGTGTCGTGGTAGTTCGACTGCCAGCGCCCCGCTCGCCCCTTGCTCTCTTCCTTGGTGTGCGTGCGGAAGTGCATGTGCGTCGAGTTGAACCAGACGAAGAACGGGGTGTCGTCGGCGGCCTGCGTGCGGATGAAGTCGGCGGCCGCGTCGCGGAACTCCTCGTCGACCGTCTCCATGCGCTTCTTCGTCAGCGGACCGGTGTCTTCGATGCGCTGCGTACCGTCTCCGTTCGCCCAGGTGTGCAGCACCCCGCGCGGTCGGAACTTCTCACTGAACCCGGGGTACTCCTCATCCGTCGGGTAGTCCGGGTGCTCCGGTTCCTCCTCCGCATTGAGGTGATAGAGGTTGCCGAAGAACTCGTCGAAACCATGGGCGGTCGGCAGATGCTCGTCCCGGTCACCGAGGTGGTTCTTGCCGAACTGTCCGGTGGCGTAGCCGTGGTGCTTGAGCGCATCGGCGATGGTGGGGTCCTCGGGCTGGAGACCCAGCTTGGCCCCCGGCATACCCACCTTCGTCAAACCGGTGCGGTAGGGGTTCTGCCCCGTGATGAAGGCCGCCCGCCCCGCGGTGCAGCTCTGCTCGCCGTAGTAGTCGGTGAACTTCACGCCCTCGTCGGCGATGCGGTCGATGTTCGGCGTCCGATAGCCCATGAGACCGTCGGAATAGGTGCTGAGGTTGCTGATGCCGATGTCATCGCCCCAGATGATGAGGATGTTGGGCTTCTCGGCCATGAGTGACTCCTAGCTTCGACCGGTGAGGTGGGCACGTGCCCTCGGTCGAAGCCAAGCAGTATTCCGGGCGTGTGCCCAGGGGCCCTCACACGGAGCGGGTGAGCCGGAATCCGATGTGCGACATCCCGGTGTCCTCGGCCTGCGGCGAGCGCGCGGCGGGCCGGAAGCGCAGGCAGTAGTCCGGGGAGCAGAGGTGCGATCCGCCCTTGAGCACACGGCGCGGGATGTCGGGGAAACCCTCCTGCGCACTGGCGGCGGCGAGCAGGTTCGTGCGCTTGCCGGCATCGACCGGGGTGTCCGAGAGGCGGAGGTGGCGCGGAGTGTAGAAGTCGGTCGTCCACTCCCAGACGTTCGCGATCATGTCGTAGAGGCCGTAACCGTTGGGCGGGTACGAGCCGACGGGCGCCGTGCCGCCGACGCCCTGATTGTCGTACGGGAAGCGTCCGAGCCACGAGTTCGCCTGTGCGACCCCGTCGGGGTACGCCTCGTCGCCCCAGGCGAAGGCCGCACCCTCGAGTCCTCCCCGCGCCGCGTATTCGTGTTCGGCCTCGGTGGGCAGCCGCATCCCCACCCAGTCGGCGTAGGCCACGGCATCCTCGAACGCGATGTGGACTACCGGATGCTGCAGCCGGTCATCGATCGACGAGTCAGGGCCGAACGGCTTGCGCCAGAACGCCCCGGGCTGCCAGCGCCACCAGTTGCGCCAGTCACCCAGATTCGTCGGACCGGCGGTCGGAGTGAAGACCATCGCCCCGGGAACGAGGTCGGCGGGATCGGCTCCGGGGAACGCGGCGGGATCGAGCTCTCGTTCGGCGACGGTCACGTATCCGGTGGCGCCGACGAACTCGGCGTATTGCGCGTTCGTCACCTGATAGCGGTCGATGAAGAACGACTCGACCTCGCGCTCGTGCGCCGGCCGTTCGTCGGGATAGAAGTCATCCGACCCCATCAGGAACGTGCCGCCGGGGATGTGGACCATGTCGCGCGAGTTCGTCACGAGACTCAGCGTAGTGTTCGGCCGCGGCGGGAGGACCGGGAGTATTCCGGCCGGCGGATCCTGCGCTCAGCGGGACGCGTCGAACGCCCTGGTGCTCCCCCACAGCGGGCGGAACGCCAACTCCGCTGCACCGACGAGCAGCCGGTCGGAGCCGAGTTCGGCGGCGCGGATCGCGACCGCGGCAGCACTCTCGGGCATCGCCAACCGCGAGACCTCGTCGACCAGCAGGTCGTGCGCCCCCTCGTCGACGAGCGCCAGGAAGCCACCGAGAACAACGAGAGCCGGATTGAGCACGTTGACCGCGTTCGCCAGCGCACTTCCGAGGATCTTGGCCTGCCGCACCAGTTCCGCGTGCACCTCGGGCGCCTCCGTGGCGGCGAGGGCTGCGGCGAGCTCGTCGTCGTCGGCGTCGTCGAGCCCGAGCAGGTCGAGGAGGTGCCGGCGATTCACCTCGTCTTCCAGCACGCCGTCGTCGGTGCGACGGTCGGCGCCGTCGATGCCGGGCCGGTTGTGCCCGAACTCGCCCGCGTAGCCGCTCGCGCCGGTGGCGGCCAGACCATGGATCACGAGGCCACCACCGATGCCGGAGGCGCCGCCGTTGAGGTAGACGAGTTCGTCGATACCGCGGCCGGCGCCGAAGAGGTGTTC
This sequence comes from Microbacterium sp. Mcb102, assembly GCF_024519805.1. Lineage (NCBI taxonomy): Bacteria > Bacillati > Actinomycetota > Actinomycetes > Micrococcales > Microbacteriaceae > Microbacterium > Microbacterium sp. Mcb102. The sequence goes on from NZ_JALJRG010000002.1 coordinate 399,210, forward strand.
GGCCAGCGCACCGAGGGTCGCGTCGTTGTCGACGGCGGTGCGGATGCCGGTCGCCTCGTGGATCAGGGCGGCCAGCGGCTCGTCGGTCCAGCCGAGGTGCGGGGCGTTGCGCACCACGCCGTCGGCCGAGCGCACGAGGCCCGGCACGGCGACGCCGATACCGATCACGGCGCAGTCGGCGAGAGCATCCGTCCGCCAGCTCTCGAGGCGCTCGGCGACGAGGGCGGCGACATCGGCCGTGGTCGGCTGACCGGTGTTGACGATGCGCTCGCGGACGCGGATGCTGCGGTCGAGGGCGACGGCGGCGATCTCGACCGCGTCGACCTCGGGGTGCACGCTGATCGCGACGACGTCAGCCGAAGGCGCGACCACCGGAGAGGGGCGGCCGGCTCGCGCCGAGGATTCCGGCGGCCGCTCGTCGACGAGTCCGGCGGCGACGAGCTCCGCCACCAGCGCGGCGATGGTCGAGCGGTTGAGGCCCGTGGCCTCGGTCAGGGCCGAGCGGGAACGGGGGCCGTCGTGGTGGACGATCGAGAGGATCCACGCCAGGTTCGCTTCGCGGGAGCGCGGGGCAGCGGATTCAGGGGGCACGTTCCCACTTTAGGGGTGCGAATGCCACCTGTCATCGGTTATGTTGTGAAGCACAACTTATTGCGTCCGTGCATCCCGCACGCCCGCAGCATTCGCAGAGGAGCGATCATGCCCAACCCCACCCGCGACGACAAGTTCTCGTTCGGACTCTGGACCGTCGGCTACAACGGCACTGACCCGTTCGGCGGCCCGACCCGTCCGGCGCTCGACGTCGTGCACGCGGTCGAGAAGCTCGCAGAGCTCGGTGCCTACGGCCTCACCTTCCACGACGACGACCTGTTCGCGTTCGGATCGACGGATGCCGAGCGCCAGACGCAGATCGACCGTCTCAAGGGCGCACTCGCCGACACCGGCCTGATCGTTCCGATGGTCACCACCAACCTCTTCAGCGCCCCGGTCTTCAAGGACGGCGGCTTCACCTCCAACGACCGCCAGGTGCGCCGGTTCGCGCTGCGCAAGGTGTTCCGCCAGCTCGACCTCGGTGCCGAGCTCGGCGCCAAGACCTTCGTCATGTGGGGCGGGCGCGAGGGTGCGGAGTACGACTCCGCGAAGGACGTGCGCGCGGCACTGGAGCGCTACCGCGAGGCCGTGAACCTGCTCGGCGACTACGTGACCGACAAGGGCTACGACATCCGCTTCGCGATCGAGCCGAAGCCCAACGAGCCCCGCGGCGACATCCTGCTGCCGACGCTCGGCCACGCGATCGCGTTCATCGACTCGCTCGAACGCCCCGAGCTCGTGGGCGTGAACCCCGAGGTCGGGCACGAGCAGATGGCCGGACTCAACTTCACGGCCGGCATCGCCCAGGCGCTGTTCCACGGCAAGCTCTTCCACATCGACCTCAACGGTCAGCGCGGCATCAAGTACGACCAGGACCTCGTGTTCGGCCACGGCGACCTGCACAATGCGTTCTCGCTCGTCGACTTGCTCGAGAACGGCGGCCCTGGCGGTGTCCCCGCCTACGACGGCCCGCGCCACTTCGACTACAAGCCCTCGCGCACCGAGGACGAGGCGGGCGTCTGGGCTTCCGCCGCGGCCAACATGCGCACGTACCTGCTGCTGAAGGAGCGCGCCGCAGCCTTCCGCGCCGACCCCGAGGTGCAGGAGGCCCTGGCCGCCGCGAAGGTCGCCGAGCTCTCGACCCCGACGCTCAACGAGGGCGAGTCGTACGACGACTTCCTCGCCGACCGCTCCGCCTACGAGGACTTCGACGCGAACGCGTACCTCGGCGGCAAGGGCTTCGGCTTCGTGCGCCTGCAGCAGCTCGCCACCGAGCACCTGCTCGGCGCGCGCTGAGTCCGGCGATGGCACTCGTCCTCGGGGTCGACTCCTCGACCCAGTCCTGCAAGGTCGTCGTCGTCGACTCCGAGACGGGTGCCGTCGTCCGCTCCGGCCGCGCCCCGCATCCCGATGGCACGTCGGTCGATCCCGAGGCGTGGTGGGTCGCGTTGCAGGCAGCCATCGCGGATGCCGGCGGCCTCGACGACGTCGCAGCCTGGGCGATCGGCGGGCAACAGCACGGCCTGGTCGCCCTCGATACGCAGGGACGCGTCATCCGCGACGCCCTGCTGTGGAACGACACCCGCTCCGCGCAGGCGGCGGAAGACCTGATCGGCGAGTTCGGGGCCGCAGCCCTGGCCGATCGCACCGGGCTCGTGCCGGTCGCCTCGTTCACGATCACCAAGCTGCGCTGGCTGCGCGACCACGAGCCCGAGAACGCGGCTCGGGTCGCCGCCGTCGCCCTGCCGCACGACTGGCTGACCTGGCGCCTGCGCGGGTTCGGCCCCGAGCGGCCCGACCTCGACGAGCTGGTGACCGACCGGTCGGACGCCTCGGGCACCGGCTACTGGAACCCGGCGACGGGCGAGTATGACCGCGAGCTGCTCATCGCCGCGCTCGGCCACGACGCGATCCTGCCGCGAGTACTCGGACCGCGGAACTCCGTGACGGACGCTGCGTCGCGTCGCGTCGCCCCCGGTGCAGGAGACAACGCGGCCGTCGCGTTGGGCCTCGGCGCGCGGACGGGCGATGTCGTCGTCTCGATCGGCACCTCGGGCACGATCTTCGCCGTGACCGACCGTCCGGTGGCGGAACCGACCGGCATCGTCGCGGGGTTCGCTGATGCCGACGGCGGGTACCTGCCGCTGGTCTGCACGCTCAACGCCGCGCGCGTGCTCGACGTGATCGCCCGACTGCTCGGGGTGGACCACGACGGGCTGAGCACACTCGCCTTGATCGCGGAACCCGGCGCCGGCGGACTCGGACTCGTCCCGTACTTCGAGGGCGAGCGCTCCCCGAACCTGCCCGATGCCACCGCGAGCCTGACCGCCATGACGCTCGCTTCCACCACCCGCGAGAACCTCGCCCGGGCTGCGGTCGAGGGCATGCTCGGCGGGCTGCGCTTCGGGCTCGACGCGCTGCGCGAGCTCGGCATCCCCCTGGAGCGGGTGCTGCTCGTGGGCGGGGGCGCCCAGTCGCAGGCCGTGCGCGAGATCGCCCCGCTGGTGTTCGAGCTGCCGGTCGAGGTGCCGGAGGCCGCGGAGTATGTCGCCGTCGGCATGGCGCGTCAGGCGGCCTCGGTGCTCTGACAGGATCGGGGCATGATCACCGTTCACCTGCGCTACGAGATCGACCCCGACAAGCTCGAGGACTTCACCGAGTACGGTCGCACCTGGATCCGGCTCGTGGCCAAGCACGGCGGCACCCACCACGGCTACTTCCTGCCGAGCGAGGGCGACAGCGACGAGGCGTTCGCACTGTTCACCTTCCCCTCCCTCGCCGAGTACGAGGTCTACCGGACCGCGTCGAAGACCGATCCGGAGTGCGTCGAGGCGTTCGCCCTCGCGCGGCGGACGCAGTGCATCCGCCGCTACGAGCGTCGCTTCCTGAGCCCCGTCTTCGAGTGACGACGCGGGAAGCGGAGCCCGAGCGGCGAGCAACCGAACACGACCGCATCATCGTGATCGGTGCCGGTGTGATCGGCGCCGCGGTCGCACATCATCTGGCTCGCGCGGGACACGACGTGATCGTGCTCGAACGCGAGGCACCGGGGGCGGGGGTGACGGCCGCGTCGTTCGCCTGGGTCGGGATGGCCAAGAGCCCGGCCGACGCCTACGCCGGTTCCCTTCGTCAGCGTGCGCGGCCGGAGTTCGATCGCGTCGTCACGGAACTCCCCGCGCCCATCGGGCTCCGTGCGTTCGGCGCGGTCACCTGGGAGGAATCCGATGCGCTGACTCGCGCCTTCGTCTCCGATCACCAGGCCGCGGGACACCGGATGGAGCTGCTCACGGCCGACGAGGCGCGGATGCGGGAGCCTGGCCTTCGTGAAGTTCCCGACGTCGTGGCCTACGCCCCCGACGATGTCGGCGTCGACCCCGTCGGGTATACGCGCGCCCTGCTGCAGAGCGCGCAGGAGCACGGTGCGGAGGTGCGGACCGGTATCACCGTCGTGCGGGTGCTCAGCGATGACGGAGGAGTTCGAGGCGTTCTGACCGACCATGGCGAACTCGTGGCGAAAAGCGTCGTCATCGCTGCGGGCACCGCATCCGTGGGGATCGCCGCATCCGCCGGAGTGAACATCGACGTCGTGGGGTCGCCGTGCTGCCTGCTGCGCTTCTCCACGCCCCGCCCGCTCGCGCGCGGCATCCTCTCCACCCCGGAGCTCGAGGTTCGCCAGCTGGACGACACCACCCTCCTCGCCGCAGAAGACGTCCCCGAGGGCTTCTCCGGTGATCCGAGAGAGCTCGCCGTTGCCGCTCTCGCCGCGATCCGCCGCTCTTTCGTCGACACCGATGACGTCCGCCTCGAGCACGCCGTCATCGCCGAACGCCCGATACCGGCGGGCGGCCACCCTCTGGTCGGGCCGGTGCCGGCGATGCCCGGCCTCCATCTGGCGGTCGCTCACCCCGGCGTGATCCTGTCCGCCGAGATCGGACGCCAGGTCGCCGCCGACCACGCCGCGCTCTGAGGCTCCTCGAGGCCCGATCAGCCTTCGAGGTTCCTGCGCAGCGCAGTGGTGATGTCGTCGACCTGCGCGAGCTGCTCGGGCGAGAGCGCGTCGACGAACAGCGAGCGGATGGCGCGCAGGTGCGGCACGTTCGCGGCCCGGAACGCGTCGGCTCCGGTCTCGGTGAGAAGCACGTCGACGCCGTGCACGCCGTCGGCGCACGGGACTCGTCGGATGAGTTCGCGCTTCTCCATCCGTCCGAGGTGGTGTGACAGCCGACTGCGCTCCCAGTCGATCAGCGTCGCGAGCTCGGACGAGCGCGCCCTGCGGCCGTCAGCTTCGCTGAGCGCGAGCAGCACCTGGTAGTCGCCGGAGGAGAGCGACGACTCGCTCTGCAACTGTGCGGAGAGACGAGAGCGAAGGACCTCACTCGTCTCGATGAAGTCCCGCCAGATGCGCAGCTGCTCGGGCGTCGGCGTGCGGCGACGACGTTCTTCGATCATGACACCTCCTGGGAATTGATATGTCAATTCTACGGTTGCAAGGTATTGACACGTCAATCCGGAGGGACCGGTGCCGTGGAGAAGGGTCGTGATGGACATGACGGAACTCGAGTTCGGGCTGAACTCCTTCGGCGAGGTGGCGACGGACGGCGGTCGCATCCTGTCGGACGGTGAGACGCTGCGGCTGCTCGTCGAAGAGGCGCAGCTCGCCGAGTCGGTGGGCCTGGATGTCTTCAGCGTCGGCGAGCACTACCGCGAGGGGCACATGGACTCCGCGACCCCGGTGCTGCTGGCGGCCGCGGCGCAGGCCACGTCGACGATCGGGCTCGGCTCGTCGGTGACCGTGCTCTCGACGCAGGATCCGGTGCGGCTGTACCAGGAGTTCGCGACGGTCGACGGACTCTCGAACGGACGCGCCCAGCTCATCCTCGGACGGGCGTCGGCGATCGAGTCGTTCCCCCTCTTCGGGTACGACATCGCCGAGTACTAGCGGATCTTCGAGGAGAAGCTCGACCTGTTCCTGCGCCTGATGCGCGAGGACAACGTCACCTGGAGCGGCTCCTACCGCAGCCCGCTCGAGAATGTGCGCCTGCATCCGCGCATGCCCGAGGGCGGCATCCCGGCGTGGATCGGGATCGGCGGCAGCCCCGACTCCGTCATCCGCGCCGCCGAGAACGGACTGCCCTTGATGATGGCGATCATCGGCGGACGCCCCGAGCGGTTCGCCGGCCACGCCCGGCTCTACCTGCGTGCACTGGAGCAGTTCGGGCGGGCGGAACTCCCGATCGGGCAGCACTCGCTCGGCCTCATCGCCGACACCGATGATGAGGCGAAGAACGTGCACTGGAAGCACTGGGAGCCGGTCGTGACCCAGATGAGCAAGGAGCGCGGCTTCTACGCACCGACGCTCGAGCGCTACGAGGAGGAGGTCGACACCGGTGCCCTCTACGTCGGCTCCCCCGAGACCGTCGCGCACAAGCTCGCCGCCGCGGTTCGGAGCAATCACCTGTCCCGGTTCGACCTGAAGTACGACATCATGCACCTGCCGAAGGACGTGCGCGCGCGCAGCATCCGCCTCTTCGGAGAGAAGGTCGCCCCGCGCGTGCGCGAACTGCTCGCCGACGACCCGGGAGAGGGCGCGTTCGCCGACCCGGGTGTGGCCCGGATCACGAAAGACGGCAAGGCCGTCCACGCGTGAGGGAGATCACCATGAACGACACCATCGAAACCATCGGCATCCTCGGCGCGGGCAAGGTGGGCACCACGATCGCCCGCCTCGCCCTCGCCGCGGGATACCGCGTGCTCATCGCCGGCTCGGACGCTCCGGAGCGGATCGCGCTCACCATCGACGTCTTCGCCCCCGGGGCCAGCGCGGTGACGGCCGCGGACGCGACTGCCGGGACGGATGCCGTCATCCTGGCCCTTCCCCTCGGCAAGTACCGCACGCTTCCGGTCGAGCATCTGCGCGGGACGTTGGTGCTCGACGCCATGAACTACTGGTGGGAGACCGACGGGATCCGTGACGACCTGAGCGATCCACGCACCTCGACCAGCGAGCTCGTGCAGGAGTTCCTGCCGGAGTCGCGGGTCGTGAAGGCCCTGAACCACATGGGCTATCACGACCTCGAAGACGAATCGCGACCCGCCGGAGCGCCCGGGCGCAAGGCCATCGCCGTCGCGGGTGACGAGTCCGCCGACCTCGCCCGCGTCGCGGAGGTGATCGACAGGCTCGGCTTCGATGCCGTGCTCATCGACACCCTCGCGGCGGGAGCTGCGCTCCAACCCGGGAACCCCGCGTTCGGCGCCGACGTCACCGCCGACGAGCTGCGCAGACTGATCGGAATCGCCTCGCCGATCCCGCCGCGATGACCGCCGGAGGTCCGGGCGGGGGCGACGACGCTGGCCCGGCTAGGCTCCCAGAAGCCGTCGACGACCATGGAGGCACCGATGCCCACTCCCCCCAGGCTGCGCGCGAGCGCACTCGTGCTCGCAGGCATGCTGGCCTGTGCCGGATGCTCGGCGGCCGCCGTCCCGAGCCCGCCCGCGGCCGTCGGCGACGGCTTCCCCGGCACCTGCCTGCCGTCGGAGGTCTCCTGGCCCTCCGACTTCCTCGAATCCCTGCCCGGAGAGTCCGAGGCGACCGGCGGCACCATCGTCGGTCTGCGCCTCGAGTGGCTCGACGACGATTTCGCGTGGCGGCTGCGCAGCGCCGACACCCGTGAGGACGCGTTCGGCGAACGGGTCGACGACCCGAGCTTCGGCCGGGAGTCGCTGGTCGACGTCCGCACCCTGGAGGTTCTCTCGACCGGCGAGACGGAGCTCACCGAGGCGGAGCAGCAGCTGAACGGCAGCAGCGCCTATACCGCGGCGCAGCTCTCGGGCGAGGAATACCCCAGTCCACTCATCGTGGAGATGGCCCGCGTGATGGACGACGGCGCGCCCGTGTGGCAGCTCACGATGTGCGACACCGCCACCAACGAGCTGACGGTCACGACCCTGAATTGACGCACGCCCCGACCGCTTTACTCAGCTAACTTGCACGCTCGTGTGCACGTATTGTGTAAACTCGTCCTGTGAAACAGAGCTGGCGGGTCTACAAGCGCGACGTCAAGAGACTCTCCCGCGTACCCAAAGCCTGGATCATCATCATCGGGGTGCTCATCACCCCGGCCCTGTACGCGTGGTTCAACATCAACGCGTTCTGGGACCCCTACGCGAACACCGCGAACATCCGCGTGGCGGTGGTCGATCTCGACGAGGGCGCCACCTCCGACCTCACCGGTCACATCGACATCGGCGAGCAGGTGACCGCGCAGCTAGAGGACGACGACCAGCTCGGCTGGACGTTCATGGGCGAGGACGAGGCTCAGGAGGCCGTGAAGAAGGGCGACGTCTACGCCGCCATCGTCATCCCCGCGCAGTTCAGCGAAGACCTGGTCAGCATCACCAGCGGTGACTTCACCCAGCCGGCGCTGGAGTACTACGTCAACGAGAAGGCCGGCGCGATCGCGCCCAAGATCACCGACGTCGGCGCATCCGAACTCGACAAGCAGGTCACCACCGCTTTCAAGGAGCAGGTGGCACTCGCCGCGACGAACGCCCTCAAAGACGTCGGCGACTCCACCGAGCTGCGGCTGCTGAACGCCAGGGACAACACCCTCAACGCGTTCGACCAGGCAGCGCAGACCATCTCGTCGGCGCGCGAGAACCTCGCCGAGACGCAGGACGGGCTGACCTCGTCTCGCGGCACTCTCGCCTCCGCCCGGAGCACGCTCGGCGACGTCGACAAGACGCTCGGCGATGTGCAGAAGTCGCTCGACCAGACGCAGTCGATCATCGCCGAGACGCAGAAGGAGGTGATCGCCTTCACCGACAGCGCCACCACCGCGTTCCTCCAGGGCACCACGCTGCTCGCCGATGCGTCGTCGAAGGCGAACGTCTCGATCACCCGTCTCACCCAGAGCCTCGAGCAGGCGGGTGTGCGCATCGACGCCGGGATCGACGACGTCTCGAACGTGCTCGAGGCGAACGAAGCGGCCGCCGCGCGTCTGCAGGCGCTCGTGGACGACACCGACCTCAGCGACGAGACGAAGCAGCAGCTCACCGAGGTCATCGCCTCGCTGCAGCAGCGCAACGCCACCGACCAGCAGCTGCTCGCAGACCTGAAGGACCTCAAGGCCAGCGCATCCGACACCGTGGGCTCCGTCCAGGCGACGGCCGACGCGGTCGACAAGGCGATGCAGGACACCAGGGATGCGTCGTCGGCGATGCGCGACATCCTCACCCGCACCGTCCCCTCGCTGAACAGCGCCATGTCGCAGCTGTCGTCGAGCGTCGGATCGTTGTCGGCGGCGCTGGATGCGCAGAAGGGCGTGCTCGCCGAAGCCGACCAGCTGCTGGGCGGGTTGGACTCTCAGCTCGTGGCCACCTCGTCGGCACTGGAGAGCTTCGACGGCGACCTCGCCGGCATCGAGCAGGGGCTGCAGACCTCGCGCACCGACGTCGTCGCCCTCAACGCCGCATCCGAATGGGGTCTGCTGGGCACACTGACCGACCTGGAGCCCGAGCAGATCGCCCAGTTCATCTCCTCCCCCGTCGAGGTCGACGAGCACCTGGTGTTCCCCGTCGACACCTATGGGTCGGCGATGGCGGCGCTCTTCACGAACCTGTCGCTGTGGATCGGCGCCTTCGTGCTCATGGTGATCTTCCGCGTCGAGGTCGACACCGAGGGCGTCGAGGGCGTCACCGTGCGCGAGGCCTACTTCGGCCGCTTCTTCCTCTTCGCGACGCTCGCCGTCGGCCAGGCGCTGATCGTGTGCACCGGAAACCTGATCATCGGCGTGCAGACCGTCAGCGCCGCCGCCTTCCTCGGCACCGGCGTGCTCATCGCCCTCGCCTACGTGAGCATCATCTACGCCCTCTGCGTCGCGTTCGGGCACGTCGGTCGTGGCCTGTGCATCCTGCTCGTGATCATGCAGATCCCCGGCGCGTCCGGGCTGTACCCGATCGAGCTGATGCCCGGATTCTTCCGTGCGATCTATCCGCTCCTGCCGTTCTCCTACGGCATCGACGCGATGCGCGAGACGATCGGGGGCTTCTACGACGGCCACTACTGGCGCTTCCTGGGCGCCCTCGCCGTGTTCGTCGCTCTCGCGTTCCTCATCGGGCTCGTGCTGCGCCGCCGTCTCGCGAACTTCACCCTGCTCTTCAACCGGCAGGTCCTCGCCACCGACCTCCTCATCGGCGAAAAGGTGCAGGTCGTCGGCAGCGGATACCGGCTCACCGACGTGATCCGAGCGCTCTCGAACCGCGGGGAGTACCGCGAAGACCTCGCTCGCCGCGCCGAGCCGTTCACCCGCCGCTATCCGGCGCTGCTGAAGGCGACGGTGCTCACGGGGGTCGCGGGGCTCGTCGTGCTCGGGGTCATCACCTGGGCGCTTCCCGGATCGAAGGCGCTGCTGCTGGGACTGTGGACGCTCTGGATCCTCCTCGTCATCGGATTCCTGGTGGCCATCGAGTACATCAAGCACAGCTTCGAGAACGGTGCGGAGGTCGCGGCCCTCGACGACGCAGAGCTGCGTGAGCTCGCCCTCGTCGGTCCCGCCGGCCGTGACGCGGTCATGCCCGCCTCAGCGGAGGGGCCGCTCGGCACGGTCCGGTACGCACCGGTCGCCACGACCGAGGCGGAGGCGCCCGAGGCCCCGGATGCTCCGGCCGCCGGCGCCGAGGCAGACGCCCTGCTCACCGAATGGTTCGAGCCCGAGCCGGACACGCAGCCGTACCCGGAGACGGCGACGGAGACGGAGACAGGGCCGGATACGGAACCCCGCATCGGACCGGATCCCGAGCAGACCGCCGAGCAGGACGACGCCGAGCAGGCAGAAGAAGATCTCGCGGACGAAGAACCACTCACCGACGAAGACGAACACCGCGCAGCAGAAGGGGAGGACCGCGCATGAGGGACATCCTGCACCTGACGGCCCGCGACGTGCGGCACGCGACCCAGAACGTGATGGCGTGCATCGTCCTGTTCGGCCTCGTCGTCATCCCGTCGCTGTTCACCTGGTTCAACGTCATCGCCAGCTGGGATCCGTTCGCGAACACGAAAGACCTGAAGATCGCGGTCGCGAGCACCGACGCCGGGTACGAGAGCGACCTCGTGCCGATCCGCGTGAACGTCGGCGAACAGGTCCTCTCCCAGCTTCGCGGGAACGACCAGCTCGACTGGGTCATCACGGATGAGCACGACGCGATCGACGGGACGAAGTCCGGCGAGTACTACGCCGCCATTGTGCTGCCCGAGACGTTCAGCGCCGACATGCTGACGTTCTACGCCGACGGCGGCGACCGCACGCACATCGCCCTCTACACGAACGAGAAGAAGAACGCCCTGGCGCCGAAGATCACCGGACAGGGTGCGGAAGGGGTCTCGTCCGCGATCAGCGACACCTTCGCCCAGACGCTCGGCGACGTGGCTCTCGGCCTCGTCTCGTCGATGTCGGACTACCTCACCGATGAAGACACGCAGGCAGCGCTCACCCGCATCGAGGCCCGCCTCGGGAGCGTGGGAGATCAGCTGCGGTCCGGGGCGCACACGGCCGACACCTTCACGGCACTGCTGGAGGCGAGCCGACCCCTGCTCGACAGCGCCTCGGGCCTGGTGGACTCGGCCGGTGACGCATTCACCGACACCTCGGGCGCGCTCGGCAGCGGGGTGGACGCGGCGGGCACACTGAAGTCGACCCTGCAGACGGCCGCCCAGTCCCTGACGGATGCGCTCGCGGCGACGGCGAGTAGCTACGACGCCGTCGGTCAGCGCATCGACGAACTGTACGCCGGGGCCGACTCGCTCAGCGGCAGCCAGGTGCAGGCGATCACCACGCTCGCGGACCGCGTGCAGCAGCAGCTCGACCAGTACTCCGCGGTCAAGAACACCCTGGAGACCGAGGTCGGACCGAACCTTCCCGAATCCGCGCAGCCCGACTTCGACGCCGTGATCAGTCGGCTCGATGAGGCCATCGCCCGGCAGCAGGCCCTGCAGGAGCGCCTCCAGACCGCGGCGACCGAGATCGCGGCCGGCAACGACTCGGCGCAGAGCTCGCATCAGGAGATCACCGCCGCGATCGCCGCGGCGAAGAAGGCGATCACGGATGCACGGAGCACGTACGACAACGGGCTGAAGGCACAGCTGAACTCCCTCTCGTCGACCCTCACGCAGATCGGCTCCGACGTCTCGGCGATCCGCTCCGACCTCTCCGGCATCACGTCCGGCCTCTCCGGAGCATCCGATTCCGTGCAGTCGACCCTGTCGCGCGCACAGGAGGCCACGACGCAGCTGTCGGCATCGCTGAACACGTTGGCCGACCGGTTCGACACCGTGCAGCAGGCGATGACGAAGGCCGCGGACACCGGCGATCTCAGCGAGCTGATGGGCGCCGACCCCGGCGTGCTCGCCACGTCCCTCGCCGAACCCGTGCGCGTGGACCGCACCGCGGTCTTCCCCGTGGCCGGTTTCGGCGCGGCCATGGCGCCGCTGTACATGATCCTGGCCCTCTGGGTGGGTGCGCTGCTGATGACCGTGACGATCCGCGTCGACGTGAACGCCGAGACGCTCCCCGATCGCCCCGAACTCACCCCGACGCAGAAGTATCTCGGCCGCTACGGCATCTTCGGCCTGGTCGGACTCGCACAGAGCACGCTGCTGACCCTCGGGCTGATCCTCTTCGTCCAGGTCGAACCCGCGCATCCGCTCCTGCTGATCCTGGCCGGGTGGGCGATCTCGACCGTGTTCACCCTCATCGTCTACACGGCCGTGGTCGCGTTCGGCAACGCGGGCAAGGCGCTCTCGGTGCTGCTCCTGGTGATCCAGATCTCGGGTTCGGGCGGAGCGTATCCGCTGCAGCTGCTGCCCGACTGGTTCCAGAGCATCAGCCCGTTCCTGCCCGCGACCTACGCCGTGAACATGGTGCGATCGGCGATCGCCGGCGTCTACCAGGGCGACTTCTGGTGGTCGCTGGGCGCGCTCGCGCTGTTCGTCATCCCCGCGCTGCTCCTCGGTCTCGTGCTCCGTCGCCCGTTGATGACGTACAACCGCAAGCTCGTCGACGCACTCGCGTCGACCAAGTTGATGTCGTGACTCCTGTGTCTCCGCGAAAGGACCATGAAGTGACCTCACCGAATCCCCGACGTCGGCGCGATGCGCTCGCCAACCGCGAGGCCCTGCTGCGCGCGGCGCAGTCGGTGCTCGCGACCAACCCCACGGCGTCGCTCGACGTGATCGCCCAGGCCGCCGGCCTCACGCGTCGGTCCGTCTACGGCCACTTCGCCGACCGCGACAGCCTGCTGCGCGAGGTGATCGCCGTCGGCGCACAGCGGTTCAACGCGATCGCCGAGGCGACCGACGAATCCGACCCCCGCGTCACGCTGGCGCGGATGGCGACGCGGCTGTGGCGGGAGGCCTCGGCCGTCCGCGCGTCCGCCAACATCGCCCTCGATGATGCGCATCTGACCGACACCGTGCTCGCTCTGGCACCGCTGCGCCGACGGATCCGCGATCTGACGAGGGCCGGCGTGGACTCCGGGGCGTTCCGTGCAGACATGCCGGCCGAGCTGCTCGCCTTCCTCATCGAGGAGACGGCGCGGGCCACCCTGCGCGAGCTGCGGCTCACCACGACCGATGCGGACTCGACCGTCGTGCGCGTGGTGCTGAGCATCGTGGGCCTCTCGTGGACGGAGCAGGCCGAGCTCATCGGCGCGCACCCCGAGATCTTCGCGCAGGACTGAGACCGCGGCGGGCGGCTCGCTCGCGCCCGCTCGCGGTCGTTCAGGCCGTCGCTTCGCCGAACCGCCCCGGACTCGCCACAGCTTCGGCACTGACCGACCGATCCCCCGCGCGCACCCGGAACCAGAGGGTGAGCTCGGTCAGCGCCCGGACGAGGGTGTCCACATCTGAGCCGGCGTCCAGGTCGGCGAACGAGTCCCGGTAACCCTCGGGGCGCCTCTCGCCGCGATGCAGCACCCGGTACCCCATGGTCCAGTCCGAGAAGCGGCGCTCGGCGATCGACTCCTGCATGAGCACGCGCAGGTCGTGGTGTCGGGAGTCGTCGCGGATGACGTCGACGAGGTCCGCGACGGTCTCCGGATCCCCCTCCAGCACCTGGATGAAGCGCCCGTCTCGATGAAGGAGCATGCCGGTTATGGCACGCCCATCGTTGAGACGCCGGCACACGGTGAGGAGCTGCTCGAGTGCGGATTCACGGAACGGCTGGGAAGCAGTGCTGGTGTAGACCAGCGAGACCAGACCGGTGTCGGCTTTCGCGCTCACAACGCCACCCCCTGCTCACCGTCATGGAACTCGGGCGACGACTCGACCATCAGCTGTTCCACCGCGGCCGTGGCCGCCGGCAACGTCGGGAAGTCGCCCTGGGGCCGTGACCGGGCATCGAACGCGCGATACCCTCCGTCCGGTTGCCTGTCGATGTATCCGAGGAAGTCGCCGCGGCGGCTTCCGACATGGAAGCCCTCCTCGACGCAGGCCCAGAGGACGTCGTGATCGGGTCGGGCGGAGTTCGGCACTCTGGAACGATACGTGCGCACCGTCCACAGCGCGCTCCCCTTTACAGCCGCGGCAGCGGTGCGCTAAGCGCGCGCCGTAGGGGTTGCAGGAGCGACGATCCGCACGGTATTCGGCATCCGCTTCGAAAGCAGAGCCTTCGATCACCTCGATCGGCGGCCCTCGTCCGGGAGAATGGACGTTATGTCCGCGACACCCCGCCGGCCGCTGCTCTCCGCTGTGCGCCGCCTGCTGCACACCGACCCCTCCACGGTCGCGCACACCGAGGTCCTGCCCGTCATCGACGAACGCACGGTGCCCCGGGTGCTCGACCTGGCGACGAGGATCGGGGAGTCGATGTTCGCGGTCGGCGCCTCGGCCCATGAGGTGACGTTGGCCATCACCCGCGTCTGCGACGCGTACGGGATGAAGGGCGTGCAGGTCGACGTCACCTACAACTCGATCACGGTGTCGTTCCACCTGAGCGGCGAGGTCTGGCCCGAGACGCTGGTGCGCGTCGTGCGGGTCACCGCCCCCGACCATGCGAAGCTGCAGCGGGTGCAGGCCCTGGTCGCCGACATCGACGGTGGGCTCGACCTCGAATCCGCCCGCACGACCTTCCGAGCGATCCGCCGGGTCCCGTTCCGCTATCAGCAGCCGGTCGTGATCGTCGCCCGAGCCCTGCTCGCCGTCGGCGTAAGCATCATGCTCGGCGCCTCCCCGATCATCGTCGGACTCACGTTCGTCGCCGCCCTGTGCGCGGCTCTGACCCAGGCGGGTCTCGCTCGCCTCCGCGTTCCGCTGTTCTTCAGCCAGATCGCCGGAGGGTTCGTGACCACCGTCGTGGCGGTCGTCGTCTCGGCGCTGGGCTCGGCGGGGATCGAGCCGTTCGTCGGCATCCGGCCTTCCATCATCGTCGCCTCGGGCATCGTGCTGATGCTGGCCGGGCTCACCGTGGTCGGCGCGGCACAGGATGCGATCGACGGCTTCGCACTCACCGCCGGCGGGCGCATCCTCGACCTCACGATGCAGACCCTCGGTGTGGTGATCGGCATCCTCGTCGGCCTGGAACTCGGGAGCGTCCTGGGGTTCACCATGGACCTCCCCGACGACCCGGCACCGTTCGGCCCGATCCTGAACCAGTTCGTCGGCGCGATCATCATCGCGATCGCCGTCGCGGTGTTCAACGGCGCCGGCATCCGCATCATCCTGGTGAGCGCGCTGCTCAGTGCGGTGACCCTCGCGGGCTACTCGGGTTCGGTGGCGCTGAACCTGCACCCGGCTGCGGCGAGCGCGGTCGGCGCTCTGCTCGCGAGCTTCCTCGGGATGCTCATCGCCCGCAACCTGCACGTCCCGTCGGTCGCGGTCACGACGGCGGCCATCGTCCCCCTCGTTCCCGGTGTCGCCGTGTTCCAGGGCCTGCTGGAGATGGTGCACGCCACCGGGACGTCCACGGGGATGCTGGTCGCCGGCGGATCGCTCATCGACGCCGCAGTGATCGGCATCGGTCTGGCGTCCGGCGCCTCGCTCGGCCTCTACCTCGGCACCCCGGTGCGGGCGACTCTCGCGAGCGTCGCGAAGACCCGCGCCCGCGTCCGCCGCTGACCCCCGGTCCCCTCCCTCCCCCCCCTTCCTCTCACTCCTCCCACTCCCCGCCGAGTGCACGGCTTGGCGCCGAATGCACGGGGTATCCGCGTCGACGAGCCGTGCACTCGCGGGCACGCCGTGCACTCGGCGACCCCACGCGAACGACGCGCACCGGAAGTTGAGCAACATATCGGGTCGGACGTATAATTTCCGTGAATTCCGGCGGGGCTGAAAGGGCGCCCGTTCCACCGCACGATGCAGAGATCAGCATCCTCGGATGCGGTGCGCTCCTCGACAGCCGATGCCGGCCGACTGATTGGAGTGTTGAGATGTTCACGATGCCCGATCCCCGATTCGAGCTCAGGAAGATCACCGATACCGAGTGGCTGATCCTCGACCACCGCTACGCCGCGGATGACTCGCGCCGCACGGTCGCCTGCATCTTTCAGGTCGACACGGTCGAGGTCGAGGCCGTCTGGCTACGAGACCTGCCGCTCGCGACCTACTACATGTCTGCGGCGGATGTTCTGGAGGACGTGCAGCGGTTCCACTCGCCGAGCCGTGCCGGACGCCCAGTTCCGATCCCGCATCTGCCCCCGCTGGCCACCGCCTGACGTCGACGAGACGCCGGCGGGCGAGCCGACGAGGGTCGGGATTGTCCGGCCCGGCGCACGCGTCTGTCAATGGGCACGCGTGCCCGGGCCGGTGGGGCGAGACTGATCGCCCCACCCCTCAGCCGAATGGAGCCTCTGATGTCAGATCCGCAGAACAACCACGATGACCAGCCCCTCGTCGACGCCGTCGGCATCGACCCGGACATGCCGTCCACCGATGACGACATCGACGAGGACGACGATATCGACGTCGCCGACCAGGACGAGTGACCTGATTCGCACGTGCGCAACCCCCTGGCGTTCTCTTCCGGAGCGTCGCATCCTCGGGGCATGACACACCCAGACGACATCAAACAGCCCCTGGACCACCTGCCTCCCCTCGAAGAGCGGGACAAGGCGATCGAGATCGAAGAGCCGAGCTATCCGACCTCCGAGGCACCCGTCGGCGAAACCCACGCCTCGCCCGAGACGGCAGCCGAACCCGGCAAGCCGAACCGGCACGGCGTCGACAAGCTCCCGCCCGGAACGAACTGACCGCTGAGGACCAGCGGTCAGATTGCTTCTGCGGGTTCGCCGGTCGACGCTCACCGGATGCCGACAGTGTCCTGGGTATCCGGCGGCTCGGCGCTCGGCCCGCCCTAGGCTTCAGAGGTGCCCCGACCCGCTGCCTCTCGTCGACGGACGGTCGCGAGGGTCGCGGGCGCACTCTTCGCCTTCGCCACGGCCGTCGTGCTCGGGCAGCTCGGGGTGTCGGCAGCGACCTCGGGCACGGCCTCCCTCCTGATCGGGCCGCTCGATGAGCGCAGCCTCATGAGCCTCGCGATGCTGATCGCGTTCCTCTCCCTCGGCATCGGGCTGTGGAGCGTGGATGCGCCGCGGTGGATGCTGGCGCTCAAGATCATCGGCATCGTCCTCGCCGCCTGCGCCACCGCCCTCGCGGCCGTGGTCATCACGCTCGTGGGCGACGCGAAAGCCACGCCGCTGCTGCAGGGCGACTGCGACACGGGCTACGTCGTCGTCGAGCACCAGTCGCTGAGGGGGTCGAGTGGCACGGTGTACCGGCAGGACGGCCTCATCGCGACCTCGGTCGCGCGGACGTCCGGCGACGACGCGTACGAGCCGTTCGCGATGGGAGGTTACGCCGTGACCGAGGCGGGCGACACACTCTCCGTCTCGTACGCGATCAACCGGCCGAACGCGGGCTCGAATCCGCTGGGCACCTACGCGGGGGCTTTCTCCGTGCCCGTGCTCGAAGGGCGTACGCCGCAGTGCGGTCTCGACGCGCACCGCGAACCGCTTCCCTCCCCGGCCCCCGCGACGACTCCCGAGCCGGCGCCCGTGACCGCCGCATCGGTCGATGACGAGACGACGGAACTCGTGAGCGCCTCTCTCGACGCCGCCTCCGGAACCGCCGTCGACGCATCCGGCGCTCCGATCGACACCGCCGCCCTGCCCATCCGCTCCGTTGCGTGTGCCGAGGGTCCCGGCACCCGCCGCGAGCTGCGGCTCGACTTCCGCACCGACGACAACACCCGATCGGTCGCCGACATCCTGAAGATCTGGGACCGGGCCGGGTACGAGAAGGATCGTGCCATGCAGGAGGACATCCGCTACAGCGAGGGCCGCCCCGTGGAGCGGATGAGCGTGCGGGACACATCGAGCACCGACGGCCTGGTCCACCTCACCGTGAGCTCGGCCTGCATCGTCGAGTAGCGAGCCGTCCGAGGCCGGAGGATCTAACCGTCGCCCCGCTTCTCCGCCTCTTTCTGCACCTTCTCCGCCTGCTTCCTGGCCTCTTCTTCAGCCTTCTGCTGCGCCTTCTCCGCCTCCTTGGCCGCTTTCTCGGCGGCTTTCTGCTCGTCGGTCGGCTTTCCACCGCCGGGCTCGGTGTCCTCGGCGGGCACGACCGGCTCGGCAGGCTGCACGGGAGCGTTCACGGGTGTCACGGAGGGCTCCGGAGTCGTCGCGGGAGACTGCTCGGTGTCGACCGTGTCGGTCACGTCCGGATCCACGGCGCCTATGCCCGACAGCCACACACCGGTCAGGACGGATGCCGCGACCGCCGCGACCACCGCGCCGCCGATGATCCCCCGGCGACGTCTGCGAGCCTTTCGCGCTGTCCGACCGCGCGGTCGGACAGCTCCGTCGGGAAGAAGGAGGGTCGGGGTGGTGGCCGGCGATGACACGGCGCCCGCTGCGGCCATCGCGGCGACCGTGGCCGGGACGGCAGGACGCGGAGGCGCAGGCGGTGCCGGACGCGACGATGCTGACGATGCGGTCGCGAGTGCCGACGACGCGGCGAAGACCTCCGAGGCGCGCGGCCGATCCCCGGGGTCCGCTGCCAGCATCCGGGTCAGGAGGGTGGACCACTCGGATCCCAGCGCCGCCGGCACCTCCGGCGTCTCGATGAGCCGGGCCATCGCGGCACCGATACCCTCGGCCTCCGGGAAGGCTCGCGCACCGGTGAGGGCCTCGAGCAGCACCAGCCCCAGCGAATAGATGTCGGCGGGCGGAGCGGGCGGCTCCCCTCTCAACTGCTCCGGGGCGAGATACGCCGCGGTTCCGATCACGAGCCCGGGGGTGGTGAGCCGCGCAGCATCGACGAGGACGGAGATCCCGAAGTCGGCTAGTTTCGCCCCCGACCGGCTGCCGGCGAGCGGCGTCCGCGACATCAACACGTTCGACGGCTTGATGTCGCGATGCACGATGCCGGCGCCGTGCACGACATGCAGCGCCTCGGCGAGGTCCGCTGCGAGCCGGGCCACCTCGGCCGGTGCGAGCGGCCCCTGCGCGATGCGGGCGGACAAGGTCGGCCCATCGATGAACTCCATCACCAGGTACTCGGCTCGCCCCGGGACGAGCTGCGCGTCATAGAGCGTGACCAGGCCGGGGTGATTGAGCGAGGCGAGCACCGTCATCTCGCTGCGCGCACGACCGGATGACTGGGCGTCGTCCATCTCCTCGCGCAGCATCTTGATCGCCACGGTGCGGCCGAGGAAGATGTCGTCGGCGCGATACACGCGGGCCATACCGCCCTGCCCGACGCATTCCTGCAGCTGATAGCGCCCATCGAGCAGCGCTTCGGTAGGAAGCGAGTCATCGGTCATCGTCGAATCCTCCTGACGCCCGTCGGGTATCGGGCGGCGAACGCCCACCTTACGGATTCGACGCGCTCGAGGCTCGGGCCTTGACACGAGCGCCCACACACCCCCGGTACTGTTTTCTCAGGAGAACGGAGCCGATCATGGATGCTGCCGATGCGATCGGGCTGATCGCCGAGATCCTGTCGTGGATCGGCCTCGGGGTCGGTCTCCCCCTCCTGCTCATCGTCTTCCTGGTGAAAGTGCACGATGGCCGCTGGGTGCCGCAGGAGGTCTTCATCCTCGAGGACGACGGCCGCGCCCGTGCCCGATGGTTCACCGCCGGCGACTTCTGGGAGCGCCCGCTCCGCGCCGACGAATCCGGCCACTGGCAGGGCCGCGAAGAGGTCGATGCGTTCGTCAGCGAACACCACCCGAGCCTGATGCGATTCGAACCCCGCCGCCCTCTCCTCCATGCCGTTCAGGTGCTCGGAGTCACGCTCGCCAGCGTCGGTGCTGCGGCGGTCGTGCTCTCGATCATTCTGCTGTTCGTGGGGTGAATCGACGGCGGCCGGCCTGACAGGCACCGGCATTCCCCGGCAGGATGGAGGCATGCCCGTTCCTCCCCTCTCTTCACGCCCCTGGCTCGACTCGTACGCGGAGGGCGTCCCCGCAGACATCGATGAGCCGACGCAGACCCTTCCGGAGATGATGTCGGCGAGCGTGAAGGCGTTCGGCCGGCGTCCGGCACTGGATTTCTTCGGCGCGGTCACGACGTACCGGGAGCTCGGGGAGCAGATCGAGCGCGCCGCGGAGGGCCTGCGGCGGCTCGGGGTCGGCAAGGGCGACCGCGTCGCCCTCGTGCTTCCCAACTGTCCGCAGCATGTCGTGGCGTTCTACGCGACGCTTCGACTCGGCGCGATCGTGGTCGAGCACAACCCCCTCTACACACCGCGGGAGCTGCGACACCAGTTCGAGGATCACGGTGCGCGCGTCGCCATCGTGTGGGACAAGGCCGCCGACATGGTCGCAGGTTTTCCCGCCGACCTCCGGGTCGAGCACATCGTCAGCGTCGACATCACCGCGGCGATGCCTTTGTCGAAGCGCGTCGCGCTCCGCCTCCCGGTGCCCAAGGCTCGTGAGGCACGAGCGAAGCTGACCGGCACGCCGAAGGCACGGCACCTCGTCGCCTGGAAGAGTCTCGTCGACCATCGCCGGCTCTCGCGACGCGTGCCCGGTCCCACGTTGGGTGACACCGCACTGCTGCAGTACACGAGTGGGACGACGGGCGTTCCGAAGGGCGCGATCCTCACGCACTCGAACCTCCGCGCCAACGCGATGCAGGGGCGGGCGTGGGTACCAGGCCTCGTCGGCGGCGAGGAGACGTTCTACGGCGTGCTGCCGTTGTTCCACGCCTACGGCATGACGCTGTGCCTCACGTTCGCGATGAGCATCGGAGCGCGGCTCGTCCTGTTCCCCGCGTTCGATCTGGGGCTGGTCACCGCCGCGGCGCGCTCGACTCCGCCCACCTTCCTCCCCGCCGTGCCGCCGATCTACGACGCTCTGGCTCGCGCAGCCACGCGCGGGACCATCGATCTCTCGACGGTCCGCTTCGCCATCTCCGGCGCGATGAGCCTTCCGGTCGCGACGGTGAAGCGGTGGGAGGAGGCGACCGGCGGCCTCCTCGTCGAGGGCTACGGCATGACCGAGAGCTCGCCGGTGGCACTCGGCAATCCGATGGGGCCGACCCGTCGTCCCGGCACCGTCGGCGTGCCCTTCCCGAGCACCGAGATCCGCGTCGTCGACCCCGAGGACACCGATGTCGACATGCCGGCCGGCGAGCGCGGAGAGCTCCTCATCCGTGGGCCTCAGGTCTTCCAGGGCTACTGGGGGCGTCCGGGCGATACGGCGGATGCGCTGCTGGCAGACGGCTGGCTCCGCACCGGAGACATCGCCGAGGTCTCGGACGACGGGTTCGTGAGCATCGTCGACCGCCTCAAGGAACTCATCATCACGGGCGGGTTCAACGTGTCACCCAGCGAGGTGGAGGACGTGCTCGCGGCGCACCCGGACGTCACCGCCGCGGCCGTCGTCGGTCTTCCGAGGCCCCATGGCGGAGAAGACGTCGCCGCCGCGGTCGTGCTCCGCGAGGGCGCCACCCTCGACGTGGATGCGCTGCGCGACTTCTGCCGCACGCGGCTGACGCCCTACAAGGTACCGCGCCGCATCACCGCCGTCGACGACCTGCCCCGGTCGCTCATCGGCAAGGTGCTGCGTCGCCAGGTGCGCGACGAGCTGCTCAAGGATCGCTGAGGGGTCGAACCCACCCGTCAGTCACCGGACCGGCCCCGGCCGTGGGCGAGTGCACCAGAAGTGGCTCGCTACTTCGTCGCGTTCGGGTGATGCGTGTGCACCTGCTCGATCAACACGTCGCCACCGTCGACGTAGAACCAGATTCGCGCATCACCCTGGGCGGTCGGCTTGTGCTGCCAGCGCTCGTGACGAGCGTTGCCGCGCTGGATGAACTGCAGCTCGCCTCGCAGCGGATAGTTCGTCGGTGTTCGCTCGAGAGGGCTTCCCGTGAGGAAGTCCCATGTATCGGCCATGGGGTTGCGGATGGTCGCGACGAGGTCGCGCCAACCCCTGCGGGCGCCGGCGGTCGCGTATCGGATCGTGTATTCGGTCTTCTTCGTGGGCCTGGCGACCAGGTCGTCCTTGGCCACGCTCAGGGACGCTCGATCAGCTCGTCGTAATCCAGCCACTCCGCAGGTCGAGCGGAGAGCCCTGCGGCGATCGCGGTCGCCGTCTCCCGCCAGGACGTGAGCTCCGCGATCGCCAGATGGGGCTGTCCTGTGGCGAACGATGCGCGAGCCGCATCGACGAGATCCCGTGCGCACGTCGCCTGGTCGGTATCGGAGAGCGCCAGCATCCACGGGAAGCGGTCAGCCATCCGCGACGCGAGAGTGCCCTCCTCGTCGAGCGTGACCGTGATCAGGTCGGCGGCGAACTGCAGCAGCGCCGCGCGGGCGTCGGCCTCACGCTGCGACATCAGTACGAGCGGCTCACCGTCTCGGCGCGTGATCTGGACCGTGTGGTCCTCCGCCTCGGCGAAGACGTCAGCGGAGTGCTTGCTGAGATCGGACGAGCGCCGAGTCGTCGTGCGGAGGTCGTTGAGGATCGTCATGCGTTCATTCTATTCGGAATGTGTTCGGAAGTCTAAGGATGGTCCTGGAGCGCTTCGCCCTCGCATGGATCTCACAGAGTTCGAGAGCATGGTGACTTCATGACGCTAGGCAATTACCCGGTCAGGGCCTCGATCGGGGTGACCGATATCGAACGGTCGGCGGCGTTCTACGAGCAAGTGCTGGGCCTCGTCCCCGTGAGCATCGGCCCGAGTGCCGGAATCCAAGGAGGCGCTCGGTTCTACGCCTGCGGGCAGGGGACCGTGCTCAACGTTTTCGAGACGCCCACTGCGGGTTCGACGCGCTCGACAGTGGCCACCTGGTACGTCGACAACATCGATGCGGTCGTCGCCGGATTGACGGCGGCGGGGGCGCAATCCGTCCGCTACGAGGGATTCGGGCAAGACGATCATGGGATCGGACCGCGTGCGGGCGGTGGCCGCATCGCCTGGGTGGAAGACCCCGACGGAAACACCCTCGCCATCGAGTCCGACGATTGACCCCGTGAGCGACCACGGGCACCGCGAGGCACTCCCCGCTCAAGAGCGGGCGGAGCTGGAGCGCCGTCTGGCCGACATCCAGGTCGAACTCGAGGTGATCGCGCGCGAGCGACTGCGCGGGACGCTCGCAACGTTCCCCCCGGACGATGGCGAGGAAGAACTCGAGGCCGAAGCCGACGCCATCCGCGTCCGACTGGGGACTTCTCCCGCGATCGGACGCCCGCCGCGGGGGAGCTGGCTGGGCTGGGCCGCGCTGGTCGTGGCGATCGCCGCCATCATTGTGGTGGTCGCACTGCTCACCCGCTGAGATCTGCGGAGGTCAGGCGAGGTGCCGACCCAGCGCAATGAGGAGGCCGCGCGTGCCGTCCTCACGCCCCTGCCCGTCCGCCCAGAACTGGTCGAAGAAGACGCCGTGCTCCGTGTGCGTGAAGCGGGTACCGGCATCGATCGGTTCGAACTCCAACGACGCGACCGACGTCGACATGTGGGCCCCGTCGAGCCACATGTCGTACGTGGTGACGATGCGGACGTGTTCGACGATGTCGGTGTACGTCGCCTCGTACCGTGAAACCGGACCGCCGTGGAACTTGCCCTCGTCGATGTCACGGCCGCCGACGCGGAAGTCGAACACCCACTCCCGAGGGCGGATGCGGTCGGCGTCGCCCCACCAGCTCCGCTTGCTGTCCTCGTCGGCGAACGCCGCCCAGACGCGCTCGACGGGCGCCGCATAGTCGCGGGTCAGGGTGAATCCGGAGCGCGCGAGTCGGCGTTCGATCGTCATCCCCGCCTCCTATCGGGCCAGAGTGACGTGGATCGCGCCGCTCTCGGCGACTTCTGTCGTCACCTCGTGGGTGAGCTCGAAGCCGACCAGGTCGTCCCACAGTCGATGCCCTCGACCGAGGAACATCGGGGTGACCATGAGGTGCAGGTCGTCGATCAGCCCTGCGCGCAGGAAGTCTCGCGCCGTTCGGTAGCCTCCGCCGACGCGCACGTCGAGGTCGCCGGCCGCCTCCTTCGCCTCGGCGAGCACCTCGTCGATCGGAGCGTCGCGGAAGTGGAAGGTGGTTCCGCCGTTCATCGGCAGCGGCGCTCGGGGTGCGGTGTGGGTGAGGACGTAGACCGGGGTGCCGAACGGAGGCGTGTCACCCCACCAGCCCTTCCAGTCCGGATCGTCGGGGAAGGAGTGGAGTCCGAACATGCCGGCACCCATGATCTCGGAGCCGACTCCGTCGAAGAACGCGGCCGCATGACGGTCGTCGACGCCGGTCGTGCCCGCGCCGCTCGTGTCCCCGAAGACGTTCGCGCGAAACGTGCGGGTGGCGGTATACGCGGCGGTGAGGCGCGCCCAGTCCTCGCCCATCGGATTCTCGGGGGTCGCATCCGACGGCGTGTAGCCGTCCAGCGAGGCGAACAGGTCCATGCGGACACGTGTCATGTCAGTTCTCCTTCGGGGTCGTGAGAGCGAGGTGGATGCCGAGTCGGTCGGCGTGGTGCTCCGCGGGTGTGCGCTGCTCGCCGAGCCACAGGTGCAGCACATCGAGGGCGCCGGGCCGCAGACTCACGGTGCGCACCCGCCCGAGCTTCTCCGACGTCACGACTCCGGCACCCTCGAGCACGTTCAGGTGCTGCAGGAACGACGGCAGCGCCATGGCGAACGGCGCCGCGAGATCGGACACGACAGCGGGAGATTTCGCCAGCCGTTCCACGATGGCGCGACGCGTCGGATCCGCGAGAGCGCGGAACACGGCGTCGATCTCTTCGTGATACTTAGGCATGCACCTAAGTATCACGAAGGATCGACATCTCGTCAAGCGGGAGGGAGGCTATCCGGTCGTCACGCCCGGCTCCGCGGCGAACGGCACCATCCCGAAGCCGCGGTAGATCCGCGCCGGGCTCACGGCCCGCCCCTCGGCCACGGTGAGGGCCACGTTGCGGATGTCCCTGATCGACCGCGTCGGGTCGCCGTCGACGAGGATGAAGTCGGCGGCCTTGCCCATCTCGATCGTGCCCCGGTCTTCGGCGCGGTGCAGGTGCTCTGCGCACTCGATCGTGGCGATGCGGAGCGTGTCGACCGGACTGATGCCGGCATCGACGAAGAGCTCCAGTTCGCGATGCACGGTGACGCCGGTGCCGTCATCCGTTCCCGGCCACAGCTTCACGCCCTTCTGATGCAGCCGGACCACGATCTCCTGAAGGCGCCGGAACGCCGTCTCGTAGCTGTCGAGTTCGGCCTGGTCCCGGTAGGGCACGTAGGTACGTCGGCGATAGCGGCCGACGCCCGCCGGGAAGTGCTCGATGACCGGCTCGTGAGCGGCGATCACGGTGCGCGCCCTGCTCAGCATCAGCTGTTCGAGGATGACCAGGGTCACGTCGAGGCTCACGCCCCCGTCGACCATCGAGGTCATGGTGCGCTGGACTCGCTCCGAGTCGAGGTCGAGGTCGGCGACCCGGGTGAGCGCCGTCAGCCGCAGCGGCGTGCGCGTGTCCTCCTCCGGCTCCAGCACCCAGCCGAGTGCGAGCTGGTTCAGGTGCGTGATCTCGTCGTACCCGTCGGCGATGGCCCGATCGGCATCCATGAACGCCGGCACGTGGCCCTGCACCCGCATCCCCCGGTCGTGGGCGCGCGCGGCCGTCTCGGCGACCCAATCAGGTGTGAAGGAGTTGTAGATCTTGATCGCGTGGAACCCGCGGTCGGCATACCAGTCGACGGCTGCGCGCGCCTCGTCCAGACTCTCGACGACGTGGCCCATCCGCATCGCATGCGCGCTCCGGCCCTCGATGAAACCGGCGGGCACGGCGGAAGGCCCGCGCACCTCCCCCGTTTCGATGGCGCCCATCAGGGCGGCGAGCGCGTCGTTGTCGTTGCCCATGTCGCGGATGTTCGTGACTCCGGCGGCGATGTACAGCAGAGCGGATGACGTGTCGAGATGAGCATGCATGTCGTGCAGGCCGGGGATGGCGGTGCGACCGGCCCCGTCGATGATCGTGGCGCCGTCGGGAACCGCGATGTCGGGGCCGATCCCGGTGATGCGTCGCCCGTCGACCACGATGGTCTGCGGATCGCCGACCTGCCCGCTCACCGGGTCGAAGATGCGCACGTCGCGCACGACGAGCGTCCCGCCCTGGTGCAGCGTGGCCTCGCGGGAGAGCGTGGCGAAGCGGCGTCTGGTCGCTCGCTGCAGCGCCGCATCGATCTCGGCTGCCGCGGCGACGAGATCCGGGTGGAGCAGCAGCTCGCCGTCGGAGATCCCGAGCACCTCCCCGGTGACGCGGTCTCGCAGCACGTACTGCGGCCGCAGCTGCACACCCGTGAGCGCGAAGGCCTCGACATCACGGCCGCCGACTTCACCGAGCGGCACCGGGACGACCGCGACCTCCCCGGCCGGCAGCAGTGGAACAGGCCCTCCGGTGGCGAGGGCACGCTCGACCAGCAGCACCAGGCCGTACGGGCTGGCGTCGGCGGGAAGGTAGAAGCCCTCCGCCGTGGTGGTGCCCTCGTCGGCCTGGCTGCTCCAGCGCGCCGCCCCGTCGGGGTCGATCGCGAACCTCTCCTGCACCGTGCCGCCCATGAGCGACGTGCCGTCGATCTCCCACCGCACCGGCCGACCGGCATCGAGCCGGAGTGTCTCGGCGAGTCTCGCACCGCGGCCGTTGTTGTCGACCTCGTAGACGATGCGGGTGAGGCCGTCCGGATCGGTGTCGGCCGAGAGTGATCCGACAGGCTCGCCGTTGGACACGAGGATCAGTTGCACCGTCATCGGCGGGTCCCTGCTTTCGAGGTGTGGGTGATGGTTCGGCCGATCGCGTCGCGGGCCTCGACGAGAACCGTCTCATCGAGGGAGTGCCCGGCGATCAGCGGACGGATCTCGACGGCGGATGCCGGCACGCCGGAGTGCCGCACCGCGTGGATCGTGCTGGCCAGCGTGGTGGCGAGGTCGAAGTAGCCCCCGAGCAGGAGGACGCGCAGGTCAGGCCGCTCCTTCGCGACCTCGCCGAGGTTCGTCGCCACCGAAGTGCGGAAGATGGGCGGCATGGCCTCTGCCGGACGCCAGTCCCAGGCGAAGTTCAGATCGAGGGAGAGCGACACATAGGGCTCGTCCGCATCGACGGGTGCGCCCAGCTCGTCGCGGAGGTACCGGGCGATGGGCGCGGAGTGGATGACGTTGCCGCGGCCGAGACCGAGAGCCGGGTCATCGGCTGCCGGCGGACGACCGTCGGGATGGGGCTCGGGCAGCGGACCGGCCACGCGCACGTCCAGCCGTCCGACGACGAGTCCCTCGTCGGCCCGCAGGCGGCGGAGGAAGTCCTCGCTGCCCACGCGCAGGTCGGCGGCGAGCACGTCATCCGATGAGAGGCCGACGAGCTCGGCGATCCGTGCGGCGAGGCGGGTGCGGGTTTCGAGCTCGAGGGCCGCGCCCCGGTGCAACGCAGGAAGCACCTCGTCGACGGCGAAACGCTCCGCCTCGGCCCAGACCTCCGCGACGTGGTCGACGCCCGCGCAGACGTCACCGTGGAACCAGGCCGCCACCGCCATCGTCGGCAGCGCGAACACCGTGGCGAGGTCGTTCTCGGGCGCCTCGGCGACCGTCGTGGCGTCGAGCATCGGCGAGATGAGGGTGATGCTGTCCAACCGCAGATCCGTCAGCTGCGGGGCGACGGCGGCGAGCCGGTAGCCGCCGAAGCTCTCTCCGATCAGATGGATCGAGGCGTGCTCCCGGTCGTTCGCGCGGAGCCAGGCGCGGACGAAGGTCTCCACGGCATCCGCATCGCCGGGCACCGTGAGCAGCCGAGCCTTCGCCTCGTCCCGGAGCATCCTGCTGAACCCGGTGCCGACCGGATCGACGAAGACGAGATCGGCCGCGTCGAGCAGCGAGACGGCGTTCTCGACGACCTCACCCGAGCGGAGGATGCGCGGGCCCAGGGCGTTCATGTGCAGCGGAGACGACGAGGCGCCGGGGCCGCCGTTCCACAGGAAGGCGACAGGGCGCTCCGTGTCGGAATCCCGGACGTAGCTCGTCGCGCTGATGGTGGCATCCGGTTCGCCGTCGGGCCCGAGGAGGACCAGTTCGCTCCACCGCGCGACGCCTTCGCCGAGATCTGCGCCGAGCGATACGCGCCCCTCGATCGACCTCACCCGTCCACCACCCAGTCGGTGGTGCGGATGTCGCCGCCTCGGGGCTCGTAGCGCACGGTCACCTCCTCGCCGTCGCGCGCGATGACGATGTCGAGCGGGGTGGACCCATCCCGCGCCGCGCTGTACGAGAAGCGGCGTGTGACGAGTTCGTCGCCGTCGCGGAGTCCCGCGCGTTCGGCCGCAGACCCCGCGACCAGACCGGTGATGCGCCGCGGCTCCTGGAACGACACGATGTCGAAACCGAGGTCATGCTCGGGGGCCATAGCGGCCACCGGGCGAAGCACCCCCTGGAAGAGCTCCGTCGGTCGTTCGATCGGTTCGCCGGCCACCATCGCGTCGTAGTCGGTTCGCGCCCGCTCGCCGATGACCTTCTCGATCCGCTGCAGCCAGCCCTCCACGAGCACCTTCTCGCCGCGACGCTGCGCCCGCTGGATGTCGATGACGATGTCGTCGAGCGAGACCTCTCCGGCCGACTCCGCCCGCAGACGGGCATCGACGGCCACGAGGTACTGGATGCCCCGCCCATAGGGGATGGTCTGCGCCCGCAGATCCGCCCAGAACAGATCGGCCGCGGCCGCATAGCTCAGGTGCCGTCGCGGGTTCGCGTCGTACCGGCGGTACATGTCGGTGAGCTGTTCGCCGAAGGTCGCGGAGTCGAGTATCCCTGCTCGCCAGGGCAGCACCAGCGAATAGAACTCGGCCGTCCCCTCGCTGTACCAGGATCCGACGGTCCAGTCCTCGTCGAGGTGCGGCCAGTTGTGCACCATCTCGTGCGCGAGCAGAGTGCGCAGATCCGCCTCGTCGACCTCGGTCGTCGGCGAGTAGCCGAACGCGAACGACGACGGGAAGGATGTGCCGCCGGAGCCCTTGTCGGGGTTGCGGCGCACGAGCACGTGATACTGCGGATTCTCCTCTTCGAAGAACGCGCTCATCGTGGTGTGGATGTCTCGCAGGTAGCTGCTGAGGCCGTCGAGGTCGAAGGGCACGTCGCTGTAGGCGTGGATGCCGAAGTTCGTCGCTCCGTCCGGAGCGATGATCGGGGTCCCGGCGCCGAACAGGCAGTGCTCGATCGATGCGATGTCGCCCGACCAGCGCCGCACCTCATCGCCGGCGCCGTGGCTCGAGACCGCCGTCACGCCCTCGTCGAGGTGCCAGGTCAGCGAGAAGTCGAACTCGCTCTCCGCACTGAGCGGCACGGGAAGGAAGGTGCAGCCCGCACCGAACAGTCCGAGCGGCTCGCGGCGTAGGTCGAACAGCGGCCCGACCGGTGTGCGCAGATCCACGTCGCGCACGGGGGCCCGCACCGCGACCTCCACGACGCCGTCGACGTCGCGGGCGGCGAGGAAGTGCCGGTAGGTGCTCATGGGATCCGACGTGCCCTCGACCTCCGTCAGCGGGACGGCGCCGGCGGAATCGCTCACCCGGATGTCTTCCACTCGGTATACCGCGCCGGGGACGGAGGCGATCACGGCAGGGAGCCGGAGCAGCACCTCCCCCGCGGCGACGGGGCCGAACTCGGCGCGATAGCGGGCGTCGATGCCCGCCCATCCCTCGGCGCTGCGGAACGGGGTGAGCTCGAGATCGAACACGGGCAGAGTCATGAGAGCGCCTCCCAGCGCACCGTGGCGACCTGGTCGCCGGCCGGCAGATAGTCGAAGTCGAGCAGCTCGCCGTCACGAACGACGTGCAGCGACAGCGGCCGGTCGCTGTATCGGGACGCGTGGTACGGCAGTGCGAGATCGACCAGCGCATCCCCGTCGCGCACCCCGGCACGGGCGGCCGCGGAATCGGGACGCAGACCCTGCACGCGCCGCCCGTCGCTGCGGAAGGAGGCGACGTCGAAGCCGAGGTCGTACTCCGCAGCCGTCGCCGGGACCGCTCGCATCCCCTCGAACGGAGCATCCGGAAGCGGGATGGGGGTCCCGGCGGCCATGGCGTCGAAGTCGCGCTGCGCGTCGGCCCCCGTGAACACCGCTACCCGCTCCACCCAACCCGCGGCCCCGACCTGCTCGCCGGCGCGCTGCGCGCGGAGGATGTCGAGCACGACGTCGTCGAGCGCCTTCTCGCCGTCGGTGGCCTGACGGATCCGGCCGTCGGTCGCGATCAGGTAGCGGAGACCGCGCCCGTAGGGGATGCGCTGCGCGCGGGGATCGGCCCAGTAGGCGGCGGAGGCCGCATCGTTGTCGAGCCCCCGCAGGGCGTTGGTGTCGTACTGCTGGAACCTGTCGGTGAGCTGCGCGGCGAGCGCCGTGGTCGAGAGCATGCCGCTGCGGTGCGGGAGTACGTGCGAGTAGTACTCGGCGGTGCCCTCGGTGTACCAGGAGATCGCCGAGTGGTGGTCGTTCAGGGTCGGCCAGTTATGCGCCATCTCGTGTGCGAGGAGGCTCCGCAACTGATCCGTCTCGGTCTCGCCGACCGCCGAGAACGCGAACGCGAACGATCCGGGGAACGCCGAACCGCCCGTCCCCTGCCCGAGGTTCTTGCGGATGAGCACGTGGTAGCTCGACCCCTCGTCCTCGAAGAACCGGGTGAACTCGGTGTGCAGCCTCGCGACGTACTCGCCGATCTCGTCCAGATCGAACGGGGTGTCGTTGTAGGAGTGGATGCCGAAGTCCGCCGACCCCTCCGGAGTGCGGTGCGGGGTGCCGGCGGCGTAGTAGCAGAACGCGACCGACTGCAGCGGCCCGCTCCACGAGCGATCGCCGGTGCCGTAGCTCGACACCGCCTGGACGCCCTCGTCCAGGAGCCAACGGAGCGAGAAGTCGAAGACGGGACCGTCGGGGGTCGAGACGTCGCCGGGAAGCACCAGGAAGTTCAGGCCGGCGCCGAACAGTCCGAGCTCTTCGGCCCGGAGGTCGAACAGCGGCCCCACCGGAGTGAGTTCGTCGTGGGGTCGCACGGGCGCCCGGAAGGCGACCTCGACAGGGCCTTCCGTCGTGCGATCCGCGACCCAGTGACGGTAGACACCGGAGGAATCCGACGTGGGCTCGGCTTCCGTGAGCACGAGCGGCCCCGCGTCGTCGGAGACGTCGAGATCCTCGGTCCGGTAGGGCGTGGCCGGAATCGAGACGACGA
The DNA here is from genome assembly GCF_024519805.1 of Microbacterium sp. Mcb102. NCBI lineage: Bacteria > Bacillati > Actinomycetota > Actinomycetes > Micrococcales > Microbacteriaceae > Microbacterium > Microbacterium sp. Mcb102. The sequence continues at coordinate 430,474 of NZ_JALJRG010000002.1, forward strand.
CCTCCGGGATGCTGAGCAGCGTCTCGCCCGCAGGCACCGCGGGCAGGTCGACGACGTACTGCACATCGAACGCCGTCCACACCTCGCCGTCCGCGACGGGCCGGAGGTCGAGCTCGAACCGCGGCATGCTCATCCCCGAGCCGCCGGTCGATGCGCGATGCACGACATCTCGACGCTGATCCCGAACGGCAGCCGGGAGACCTCCACTGCCGTCCGCACCGGGTGGGCGCGATCGCTCAGGTACGCCGCATACGCCTCGTTCATGGCCGGCCACTCGTCCATGTCGGTGAGGAAGCACACGATCTGCGCCAGGTCTTCGAGGGCGAATCCCTCCGAGTGCAGCAGCGCCTCGACGTTCTCGAGCGTGCGGCGGGTCTGCGCGCCGATGTCGTCGAGCACGGCGTCGCCCGTTGCCACGTCGATCGATCCCTGGCCCGACAGGTAGAGCACGTCTCCGACCCGCCTGGTCGTGGCGTAGGGGCCTTTGGGCTGCGGCACGAGGGTGGCGCGCGTGGTCATGAGTGTCCTCCATGGGGATGGTGTGCCGGCGCGAGCTCTGTCAGCGCAGACAGCAGCAGGTCGACGTCGTCGTGGGTCGTCGTCAGGTACGGCGAGACGCGCAGGGCGCCGTCCCGGACGGTCGTGGTGATTCCGCGGTCTTTCAGCCGGTCGGTCAGGGTCGGGGCGTCCGCCACCGCGAGGCTGACGATGCCCGATGCGGGCTCGGCGACGGCGGGCGGGAGGCCGAGCTCGGCTGCTCCGTCGGCGATGCGCCGGGCGAGCGAGAGCGTGTGCGCGCGGATGGCCTCGAGCCCGATCGCGTGCCGCACGCGGGCCGCGGCCTGCAGCGCGGCCATGCCGAACAGGTTGCTGTGGCCGACGGCCAGTCGCGGCGAGGGCGGCTCGTTCATGTAGCCGATGAGCCCCGGGACCGCGCGGTCGTCGAAGCGCTCGCCGGTCGCGACCACGGCGGCGCCGAATCCCGCCAGCAGCCACTTGTACGACGCGGCGACGTAGACGTCGGCGTGGCGCGCGGCACCGGGGAACAGCCCGGCAGCCTGTGCCCCGTCCACGATCAGGAGCGCGTCCGCAGACACGCACGCGTCGTGCAGCCGAGCAAGGTCGAGCACATCACCCGTCGTCGCGTGCACGTGCGTCACCGAGACCGCCCGCGTGGCCGGGCCGATCGCCGCGATGAGCGCCGTCGTGCGGTCGGCGTGCGCGGTGGTCGCGACCTCCTGGACGGAGAGCCCGCGGATCGTGTGCCACGGCATCCGCGGGCTCGGGAAGTCGTCGGCCAGCACGATGACCTCGTCGCCGTCGACGAAGGGGATCGCGCGGGCCACGGCGTTGATCGCCGTGCCGGTGTTCGCCAGCACCGAGACCGCGGTCGCCGCGACCCCGAGCTCGTCGGCCAGCAGCACCGACACGTCATCGGTGAGCTCGTGCCAGTCCGACGAACCGCGCGTCCCGCGACCGAGAGCGCGCGCGACTCCGGCGACGGCCGACTCCACCTCGACCGGGACCGTGCTCACCGCCGCGTGATCGAAGTACCCGCGCGGACGATGCGGGAAGTGGTCGGCGATGGCGCGTTCGTCGATCATGCGGCCGTCCCCCGGTCGATCCCCGGCGTCACCGAGAACCGGGGCACGGCGTCGAGCAGCATCCGCGTGTAGGGATCGTGCGGGTCGCGGAACAGGTCCTCCGCCGGCCGGTTCTCCACGACGACGCCCTGCCGCATCACGGCGATGTCGTCGCAGAGGTAGCGCAGCACATCGAGGTTGTGCGACACCACGGCGAGCGCGAGCCCGGACTCGCGGCGGATGTCGCGGAGGAGGTTGAGCACCGACGCCTGCACGCTCACGTCGAGCGCGCTCGTGGCCTCGTCGCAGACGAGCACCTCGGGTCGCACGGCCAGCGCACGGGCGATCGCCACGCGCTGACGCTGCCCGCCGGAGAACTGGAACGGATACTTCTCGACGTCCGTCGCACTCAGACCGACGATGTTCAGCAGCCGGACCGTCTCCGTACGGTGGTCTCCCGGGATGTCGTTGACCTGCAGCGCCTCGCGGATCGCGTCGCCCACGGTCATGCGCGGGTTCAGCGACGACATCGGGTCCTGGAACACCATCTGCACGATGCGAGGACGAGATCCCACGCCGCGCGCGGGCAGCGTCTCCAATCGGGCGCCGTTCCATTCCACGCGCCCGTCGGTGGGCCGGCTCATGCCCACGAGGGCGCGGGCGAGCGTCGACTTGCCCGATCCGGATTCTCCGGCCAGGCCCAGCGAGCGCTCGGTCGAGACCGCGACGCTCACGCCGCGCACGGCATGCACCCGAGTGGCCCCGCGTCCGTAGACCACGTGGATGTCCGAGCCGATCAACTGACCGCTCATCGTGCACCTCCTGCGACGCTCGCTGCGGAGTCCGTGTGCCGGGGCACCGGATGGGCGGCGCGGTATTCGTCCGTGTTCCACGAGTAGTCGTCGATCGTGGTCAGCTCGTGCGCGGTGCCACCCGAGAGATCGGGTACCGCGCCGAGCAGCGCCCTCGTGTACGGATGCTGCGGGTCACCGATCACCTCGGCCATGGGGCCCTCCTCGACGATGCGCCCGTCGTACATGACGATCACGCGTTCGCAGACCTGGCTGATCAGCGCCAGGTCGTGCGAGACCATCACCAGCGCCGTCCCGTCTTCCTCGTTGAGCTTCTTCAACAGGTCGATGACCTGCGCCTGCACCGACACGTCGAGCGCGGTCGTCGGCTCGTCGGCGAGGATCACCTGCGGATCGCCGAGCGTGGCCATCGCGATCATGACGCGCTGACGCTGGCCGCCCGACAGCTCGTGCGGATGCTGCCGAAGGCGCCGCGCGGGCTCGGGGATGCCGACGTTCTCGAGTGCTTCGATCATGCGCGCCTTCGCCGCAGCACCGCGCAACGAGGTGTGGGCGTCGAGCTTGTCGCGCATCTGCCTCCCCACCGTGAGCGACGGGTTGAGCGATGACATCGGGTCCTGGAAGATCATCGGCATCTTCGCGCCGATGATGCGGCGGAGGCGTGAACGGCTGAGCCCGCGCAGATCCGTGCCGAGGAAGGTGTGCGCGTCGACCTCGGCTTCGAGCAGGCCGGGGAGCATGTGGGCGAGCGCCGAGATGGTGAGGCTCTTCCCGGAGCCGGACTCTCCGACGATGCCGACGCGCTCACCGCGGCGGACGATCAGGTCGATCCCGCGCACGAGCTCGCGCCGATCGTCGCCGTGGCCGGTGAAGACGCGCAGGTTCTGCACACCGAGCACCACGTCTTGCGGCAGCTCGCCCTTCGGGGCCTGCGACGACGGTGCGTCGTCGATCTCGGCGGCGGGTGCTCCACCACGGCCGCGGTCGCGGGCGAGACGGCGCAGCATCCGGCCCGGGGTCATCACCGCGCCCCGCGGGTCGAGAAGCTCCGCGAGCTTCTCGCCGAGCAGGCTGAATCCGATCCCGGCGGAGACGATCGCCACGGCAGGGCCGATCGTGGTCCAGGGCGTGGAGTAGATGTCCTTCATCGCCTCGGCGATCATCCCGCCCCAGTCGTACTCGGGCGGCTGCACTCCGATGCCGAGGAACGAGAGGGCGGCCATCATCATGAGGCTCGCGCCCATGGTCACGACGGTGAGCGTGACGATCGGCTCGGCCACGTTGGGGACGATGTAGCGCCACATCAGTCGCCCCTTGGGCACGCCGAGAAGGCGCGCACTTCCGACGAAGTCGGCGCCCGCGACGGTGGCGGTGAGGTTGACCACCAGTCGCGCGGTCGACGGCACACCGGCGAGCGCGAGACCGAGCATCGCGGCGGTTCCCGAGCGGCCGAGCATCGTCGCCAGCAGCAGGGCGAGGATGATCGAGGGGAACGCGGTCGCCGCGGCGATCAGCTGGAACAGCACCTGGCGGGCACCGTTGCCGAGCACGGCCGCGAGCACCCCGATGAACACACCCAGAACGAGAGAGATGATGACGGCACCGAAGGTGAGCGCGAAGGTCAGTCGTGCCGCCACGAGCACACGGCTCAGGACGTCGCGCCCCAGGGCGTCGGTGCCGAACCAGTGCTCGAGAGAGGGCCCGGCGAGCGGATTGGCGGTGTCGAAGTCGTTCGCCTGCGGTTCGAGGAAGAACGGAGCGAAGAGGGCGGCGAGCACCCAGAACAGGACGAGGACGAACCCGACCAGGCCCGCCGGCGTCTGGAACACCCGCCGCAGCAGTCGTCGGGGCGTCTTGGTGCCGAGCGTGGTGGTGAGGGACTCGGTCATCAGCTGCTCCGGATCAGAGACTTGGGATCGACCTTCGCGAGGATCAGATCGACGATGAAGGTGGCAACGAGCGAGAACGTCGCGATGATGATCACCAGACCTTCCAGAAGCGGATAGTCGTACACGGCGATGGACTTGACGAAGAGGTTGCCGATGCCCGGCCATCCGAATACGGTCTCGGTGATGATCGCGCCGCCCATGAGCGAGGCCAGCATCATGCCCGAGTAGGTGAGCGTGGCGGTCATCACGTTGGGCAGCACATGCCGGAAGAGCACCACGCGGGGAGGAAGGTTGTTGGCGCGGGCGGTGCGCGTGTAGTCCTCGCGCAGCACCCGGGTCGTCTCGGCCTTCATCAGACGGCTGAGCACGGCGATGAGACCGAGCGACATCGTGAGCACCGGAAGGATGAACGCGGTCACGCCCTCTCCCCCGGCGGCCGGCAGCCAGCGCAGACCGACCGCGAAGATCATCACCAGGGAGATCGCGATGAGGAAGTCGGGGATCGAGGCGAAGAACCCGGAGATCGCGTTGAAGGCGGCGTTGGTGCGCTCGCCGCGCCCGTTCTCGGTGCGCACGGCCATCCAGATCCCGAGCGGGATCGAGACGAGCATCGCCAGCAGGAACGCGTAGAGGCCGAGCTGCACCGTGTACGGCAGTCGCGCGGCGATCTCGACGGCCACGCTGTTGCCTGTCGAGATCGATTCGCCGAAGTCGAAGGTGACGATCCGCTCGATGAACCGGCCGTACTGCTCCAGCAGCGGGTCATCCAGGCCGAGCTCCGCACGACGGGCGGCGACGTACTCCGGAGTCGCGGTGACGCCCGCGGCGGCGCGGACGGCATCCCCGCCGATGGCGCGGGAGAGGAAGAAGATGAGGGTGGCGATCAGCCAGAGGCTCAGGATCAGCGATCCGGTGCGTCGGACGATGAAGCCCACCCACGGCGATCGCGCCCCCTTCCGGGAGGACTCCGACGAGTCCTCCCGGGAGGGGGTGGTGACGGTGCTGGTCATCACGCGGTCTGTCCTGCGATCAGTTCTTGCGGAGGGTGAGCGGATCGACGAAGGCGCCCTTCGAGAAGAAGCTCACGCCCTCCCCGAGCACCCACTTGGAGTCGGCGGCGATGGTGGGCACCCAGTCCGCGCGCTCGACCACGGATGCCTCGGCCTCGATCCAGAGCGGGCAGGAGTCCAGTCCGCCGACCTGCGACGCCTCGCCCTGCTTCTGCGCGTAGACGGGGTTGTTGATCGCACCGAAGTTCGGGCCCTCGGGAGCCGCCGGGCCGACGAAGAACGGACGGAAGCCGGTGGGCTGCGACGCTCCCATGGAGACGAAGCTGACGCTCCATCCGGTGCCGGAGTACAGCACGTCCACGGCCTGAGCCGGTCCGCGGTTGTCGAGTTCGACCTTCACGCCGAGGTCCTTCCAGGCGCTGGAGACGAGCTCGGATGCGGCGGAGGTGAACTCCATCTGCAGCAGCTGCACGCTCAGCGGCACGCCGTCCTTGGCGTAGATCCCGTCGTCGCCCTTCGCGTAACCGGCTTCTTCGAGCGTGGCGGATGCCGCCTCGATGCCGCCGGTGGGGATGACGTCGGCGATCGCCTTCTGGTCGACGCAGATGTTCGAGGGTGCGCGCAGGAAGTCGGCCACGTAGCCGAGCCCCTGGGTCTGCACCTGGGTGAGCTCCTCGAAATCGAGGGCCTGGGCGAGCGCACGACGCACGGCTTCGTCCTGCGTCGGGTAGCCGTCGCGCTCGTTGAACATCATCATCGTGACGCCGGTGTCGGCCACCTGCTCGGTGAAGCCCGACTCGCCCTCCAGCCGCGCGAGCTGATCGACCTGCAGCAGCGCGGTGTCGGCGTCGCCGCCCAGGAGCAGGTTCACCTGGGTGTTGAGGTCTTCGACGATGTTCAGGTTGACGGTCTTCGGGAGGTCCTTGACCGAGAACCCTTCCGGGCCCCAGGCGTAGTCGTCGTTGCGGGTGAGGGTGATGTGCGAGCCGGTGACGAACTCGTCGACGACGTAGGGGCCGGTGCCGTCGGAGCCGGTGGTGAGCACCGACGGGTCTTCCAGCGCCGAGTCGCACACGATCCCCAGCTGGGTGAACGAGGGCTCTGCACCCAGGAACGGCATGCCGACCGTGAGGGCGACGTCGACCGTGCGGGCGGTGTCGTCGTACTCGACGGTGAAGTCGGAGGAGCCGAAGAAGTTGTTCACGAGCGGGGCGTTGGTCTCCGGGTCCTTCCACCGCTCGAAGTTGCGGGCGACGGTGCCGGCGGTGATCTCGCTACCGTCGGCGCACATCGCGCCCTCCTTGATGACGAAGGAGGCAGACATCGGCGTGAAGTCCCACGACTCCGCGAGTCCGGGAATGGCCTCGCCGGTCTTCGGGTCTTCCCGGACGAGCGCCTCGTAGATGAGCCAGGTGGCCTGGCGTCCGCCGGTGCTGAACGCGAGTGCCGGGTCGATGCTGTTGACCGTGTCCGGAAGCAGCATGGTGAGCTTCGAGCTGTCACCACCTCCGCCGGATTCGCCGGGGATGGCGGGGGTGCACGCGGTGAGCGCCATTGCCAGGGCCAGGCCGGCCCCCACCGCAGCGGGGACGAGGCGCGGGGACTTCGGGGTAGTGCGCAAGGGTCCTCCAGGGTTCGGGGCGAGCGTCGTCGCCTTCGACAGTTTGTTGGGCGCTATTCAACACCATGACGAAGAACGTTCATGTAACAACTGTGTTACGGCGGTGATAACTCGCCCGAATACCCCGTGATTCCGGGAGAGAGCAGATCAGCCTCCTATCCGGGCCGGGCAAGAATTCATTGCAAATTTCTACAATCTGTGCCAAATTCCAGGTACCCAGAACTGTGGAGGGACCATGACGGATACCGCACCGCCGACGTCGGACACGACATCGCGCATCCCCGCGTTCACCGATGAGGAGCGGGCGCATGCCGCCACGATCGTCGACATCGTGGGTCCGATCATCGTGCCGCTGGCCCGCGCGCTCGCTCCTCGCACCGAGGTGCTGCTGCACGACCTCACCAAGATGCCCGGCACGATCGCCGCGATCGGCGGCAACATCACCGGGCGCGGCATCGGCGGCCCGGCCACCGATCTGGGCCTGCGCACGTTCTCCTCGGGGTGGAACGAGCACCTCATCGGCTACCGGACCGAGACGAACGACGGGTTGCCGATGCGCTCGTCCAGCATCTTCTTCCACGCCGCCAGTGGTCGACCCGTCGCCTGCCTGTGCCTGAACACCGACGTGAGCGAAGTGGTGCGCGCGCAGGAGCTGCTGCGCAGCCTGAGCGCCATCACGACCATCGATCCGTCGCTGCGATCCGAGACGATGACCGCCGAGAAGTTCCCCGCCTCCGTCGAGGATCTCGCGCAGGGCATCCTCGCCGAGGCCGTCACCGAGACCGGCATCCCGGTCGAGGCTATGAAGAAGCGGCACAAGGTGGAGGTGGTCCGGCAGCTGCGCGATCGCGGCTTCTTCACCATGCGCGAGGCCGTGCCGATCGCCGCCCAGAACCTCGGGGTCGGTCGGCACACCATCTACAACTATCTGAACGAGATCGAGGAATCCGCGGACGCCTCGAACGAAGAGGAATAGGGATTCGTGGACGAACGACGCGTCATCCGCTCCGCCACCTGCAACGGACGCCCGATCGACTACGCGATGAGCCTCGAGCAGATCCCGCTGCGCACGGCCGACGGCACCCAGGTCGGCACGCTGTCGGCGTTCTCGTACATCGCCGAGACCGACGCCGAGACCCGTCGGCACCGCCCCGTGCTGTTCCTCACCAATGGCGGCCCCGGCGCCGCGTCCAGCTACCTGCATCTCAGCGGCATCGGCCCGTTCCGCGCCCAGATCCCCGCCGACCTGGAGTCGGGTGTCCGCGCTCCCTACGGCATCGAGGAGAGCCCGTCGTCGCTGCTGGATACCGCGGATCTGGTGTTCATCGACGCTCCGGGGACGGGGTTCGGCACGGTGGCGGAGGGCGCAGACCTCACGCCCTTCTTCTCCATGGAGGGCGATGCCGAGGCGTTCGCCCGGGCCCTCACCGAGTGGGTGGGCCGGCATCGACGCTGGGATTCTCCGAAGTACTTCCTCGGCGAGAGCTACGGCACCCACCGGGCCGCGTTCCTCGCGTCGAGCACACACGGCATGTCGACGGTGCCGTTGGACGGCATCGCGCTGCTGGGCCAGGCGGTCAACATCCAAGAGACGGCCGAGCGACCCGGCAACGTGCCCGGCGCCCTGGCGAACGTGCCGTACAAGGCCGCGGTCGCCTGGTACCACGGAGCAGGATCGCGCGAGCACGCGTCCGTCGAGGATGCCATCCACGCCGCGCTCGACTACGCCTGGGGCGACCTCGCCACCGCCATGCTGCAGGGGACGTCACTGCCTGGCGCCGAGCTGCAGGCCGAGGCCGCCCGCCTGTCCGGCATGATCGGGATCCCCGCAGAGGAACTGGTCCGGTCTCGCCTCTGGATCTCCAAGACCGACTTCCGCAAGCGACTGCTCCGGGATCGCGGGCTCGAGGTCGGCGTGAACGACAGCCGCTACACCTCCCCCGCGACCGATCCCGGCTTCGGCGAGCTCGGACTCGACGCCGCCGGCACGCATCTCTCCCCTCGCTACACCGCGGCGTTCGCGCAGCTCTTCGAGGAGCTCTTCGACGACACCCCCGGCATCCCCTATCTCGTCCACGACGCGAACGCCGCCAGGGAATGGGAATGGGCGGATCAGGGCGGCGCCCTGTTCATGTCGATGGGCAAGCCGTCGCCGTTCCACACCTACCCGTACCCGGCCCGTCTGAGCCGGTGGATGAAGCAGATGCCGACCGGGCGCCTGTTCATCGGCACCGGGATCTACGACTCCCTCACCACCATCGGCTCGGCGGATCATCTGCTTCGTCAGTGGGACCTGCCGCGGGAGCGCGTGGTCTCGCACTGGTACGACGGCGGTCACATGATGTACAGCGAGAGAGACACGATCGTGAAGCTCAACGCCGATCTGCGCGACTTCGTGACGGGCGGCCACGAGTGACCGCCCCGGTCCGGAAGGCGCGCATCGGCGGCGCCGAGATCGAGTACCGCGGCACCGTCGGGGAGATCGACGTCTCCGACGGTCAAGACGGCCCCGGTGCGCGCTACGTCTACACCGAGTACATCCGCACCGACCTGACCGACGACGAACGCGCCGCGCGCCCCGTGCTGTTCGCGTTCAACGGCGGCCCCGGCTCGTCATCGGTATGGCTGCACCTGGGCCTCGGACCTCGACGGGTGGCCGACGCCGACACGCTGCATCCGCGGATGGCTCCCCCCTTCGCACTCGTCGACAACGACGACTCTCCGCTCGATGTCGCCGACCTGGTGTTCATCGATCCGCCCGGCACCGGTTACAGCAGGATCCACCCGGATGCCGATCGCGAACGCTTCCACGGTGTGGAGCAGGATGCCCGCGCGACTCTGGAGTTCATCGGTCGCTGGGTGCGGCGCCACCGCCGGGAGCAGTCGCCGCGCTTCGTGATGGGTGAGAGCTACGGCACGCATCGCGCGGCACGCATGTCGCGTCTCGCGAACGGCGGCCCGATGCGCGGAGGCACCACGAGGGCGACCTCGCTGAACGGCGCGATCGTGCTCGGGCCGGCGTTCGGACTCGGCGAACCCGCCTGGAGCAGCGACGTCCAGGCGGCACTGGAATTCCCCACGCTCGTGCACACCGCGCGCCACCACGGTGCCGTTTCCGACCTCTCCGATGACGACGTCTCGGATTTCGCCCGCACCGAGCTGCTCCCGGCGCTCGTCGCCGGAACGCAGCTGGAGGATGCGGAGCGGGAGGCACTCGCGGCGCGCATGGGCGGGCTGCTCGGACTCCCCGCCCCGGTGATCATCGAGCACGATCTGCGTATCAGCCCGGATGCCTTCGCCCGGCTCGCGTTGCGTGAGCAGGGTCGCCAGCTCGGAATGTACGACAGCCGCTACACGCTCGCCGCCGACGGCGCCGGTTCCGACCCTGTCGCCGACGACCCGGCGATGGGCGCATACGCTCCGCAGTTCACCGGAGCGATCCAGCACTATCTGCGCGAGGAACTCGGATACGAGAGCGACGACGAATACCGCGCCATCGACTTCCGTCTCGCGATGGGCGGCTGGGACTGGGACGGGCACGACTCACCCCACAGCAACTGCTTCGGCGACTTCACCGAGGCGGTGCGTCGCGACGAGCGCTTCGAGCTGATGATCGGCGTGGGCGAGTACGACCTCGTCACGACCAGGGCGGCGACCGAGTTCACCTTCACCCGCTTCCGGTTCGATCGCTCGCGCGTACACCTGAAGGTCTACGGATCCGGCCACATGCCCTATCTCGGAGAGGCACCCCGGGTCGCACTCGCTACGGACATCCGGGAGTTCATCCGCGTGGGCGCTGCGCCGTAGCTCGACAGATCCCTCCGATGACGACGCGGCTACGCTGAGACGTATGGCAGACGATGTTCGCAATGTGCTCGAAGCTCTCTCCACGATCGACGAGCACTGGCAGCCGCATCGGCTCACCAGCATCAACGACTACGACGTCAAGGTGGTCAAGCTGCAGGGCGAGTTCGTCTGGCACACCCACCCCGACACCGATGAGCTGTTCATGGTCGTCAGCGGTCAGCTGACGATCCAGCTCCGCGACCGCGATGTCGTACTGAACCCGAATGACGTGTTCGTCGTGCCGCGCGGAGTCGAGCACTGCCCGAAGGCGACCGACGAGGTGCACGCGATCCTGTTCGAGCCGAAGGGCACGGTGAACACCGGAGACGCCGGCGGCGACATGACCTCAGACTTGCACGAATTCGACTGACATCTGTCCGTCGCTCAGACCCTCGGCCACTCGCTGGTCAGGTAGGCCTCGACGGCGCGGTGCCGGAAGCTGTAGGGCTTGCCCCTGTCGATGACGCCGCGCACGGTTTCCAGGCGTTGGGCTGTGGGGCCCACCTCGGTCACTTTCGAGAACCCCATCGCCTCGGCGATGCGGGTGGCTGTGCGCTCCGGGGCAGGCAGCGCTGACATCACCTGGAGGAACTGGCGCTCTCGGGCGGGGAGTCGTTCGAGGATCCGTTCCACGTGCGCGGTCGCTTCCCGTTGGGCGCCCTGCCAGCCGCGGCGGACCTGGTCTGCGGTGATCGTCGGAGTGGAATCTGCGTACCAGGACTGCTCACCGGCAAGCTGGAACAGGAACGGCTCTCCGCGGCAGACGTCGACGATGAGCGCTGCCGCGTCGGGGTCCATCCGCACGCGAGTTGATCCGCCGGTGCCGTCGGGAACTGCCCACCCCTCGAGGACGAACTCCTGAAGCGCTTGGGCAAGATCCTCGTCGTCGATGGCCGACAGAGTGGTGGTCTTGAAACGGCGGGCAAAGGTCGCCCCCATGCGGGCACCAGCCATGTCTTCGAAATCCGGGAGGCCGGTGAGGTAGACGGCGATCGGCAACGAGCGGCTGACGCGTGCGCCACCGGGCACGGCGACCTCGACCTGGTGCGTGAGGGCGTCTCCGAGTGCGATGAGCAGCTGGGACAGCGCCTTTTCATCGGTGATGTTCTGCACCTCGTCGATGTGGATCAGCGCCATGGCACGGCCGTTGGCGATCGCGGCGAGACCGACTTCGATCAGCAGCTCGGTGAGAGCCGTGAAGGGCTCGGGCCCGTCGACACCGCGAAGCGTGAGGGAGATGCCGGAGACGGCGACGGCCTGCACGCGTGCGATGGCATCGCCGATGCGCTTCTCACGCGACGAGGAGAGTCCCGCGTCGGTCGCGAGCTTCAGCACGGCTCCGGCGACGAGCTTCAGAGGGTCAGCTCCGGTGGGGATGCGCAGCTGCGGGGTGACCCAGTCGCCGGCACGCGATGCTTCCTGAGCGATGCGTCGCACCAGCGTCGACTTCCCGAGCCCCGGCTCCCCGAGGATCGTTCTGCCGCGCTCCGGTAGACCCGCGAGGCGGCGAGGACGCACAACATCGCGCCAGTCACTCAACTGCGCGGTGCGTCCTGCCCACACCTCGGGGATGGTGTCAGAGCCAGGGCTGAAGGGGTTGTCGAGTGCATCACGCATGTTGATAACATTATCAACGCACTGCAACCTTGATAAGGTTATCGGCCCATCGGGTCGCTCAGACCACGAGCGCCAGCACCGCGAGCACGATGGCTGCGACCGACGAGAGCGAGCGCACGCCGTTCAGGACGTTCCAGCGCCGTTCGAACGCCACGCGCGCAGCCGTCGATGACGACGTGGAGCCATCCAGGGCATTGTTCAACGGGACGTTGCCGGCGCCCGTGACGACGATCACCCCGACGAAGAAGATGACGCCCGACGCGACGAGCATCCATCCGCGCGCGTCGTCCAGATCGAGGAGCCCCGCCCACACGAGCGGGACCGGCGGCAGGAAGATCGGCAGCAGGAACAGCGGGTTCACGACAGCGCGGTTGATCGACCTCATCGACGAGACGAAGGTCTCGTCGTCGGTACGCCCCAGCCCCGGCATCACCCCCGTCGAGAACGACCAGAACGTTCCGCCTCCGAGCGCGAGAAGAACGAGACCGAGGGCGGCGAGGATGTCGGAGAGGTCCACGTCCTGCAATCTACACACCGCGCGGCAGCGTGTGACCCGCGGCCGCACGATGAGCGCGCACCCGGCCGCGTGACGCGCATGCCGGGGCCGGGCACCAGCGCCGACGGCCGGACGGATTCAAGAGCGCCTTCAGCTCCCGCGTGAGCCGGTGTGCCCTGTCAGTTCTTGGGGAGGGCGAGGGCGGCGATGAGCGCGTTCGTGAGCACCGCGCTCATCGTGCGGGCCACGGCCTCAGCCGCGGCTGCGGCACCCCAGTCGCCGCGCTCGATCGCCTTGGCGCGCGTGAAGACGTCGCCGCTCCACGGGATCTCCCTGTGGAACTGCGGCAGGGTTCCGCTCGCCGACAGGAGGGCGATGCTCGCGGCTGTGCGGATGTCGGGTGTCTCGCCGTCGGTCAGCACGGAGCGCACCCGCTCGATCAACACGGCACGTCGGTCGCTTCCCAGGGCGAGCTTCGTCGTCGGGAAGATTCCGAGCGATCTGCCGTGTTCCCTGGTGAGGTCGCCGCGCTCCACGAGGCGGTCGAGGACCGGTGCACGCAGGTTCGGGCCGATCGCCGCGAGCACCGTCTGCGCATCGCGCGGCTTCCGTTCGATGTACTCGAGCCCGGGCACGAGCAGCTCGTCGGGCGCGGCGTGAGCGTCGAGCGCGTGGATGCGGCTCGTGAGCGCTCCCTCGTTGCGCATCTCGATCCGCTCCTGCAGCGCCAGGTCGCCCAGCGCAGCGCCGCCGAGCACGTAGAAGAGGATGTTCTCCCCGGCGATGGACCCCGAATCGGGCTGGAAGAGCAGGAGCAGCACGTCTTCGACGAGCAGGGGCTCGCCGAGGTGCGGGTCGGGCGAATCGTTCGTGGAGCGGGCGTCGGGCTGGTCCGTCATCATCTCTCTCCTTCTTCGGGTGCGGCATCGGCGAGTGCAGCGTCGTCTGATGCAGCGTCGTCGCTCGGTGCGGCGCTCGACCCGAACGCCTGCTCCCTGGCGAGCGCGGATGCTCGGCCGAGCACGTCGAGCTGCGCCTCGTTGTACAGCCCACCGACGGTCTCCAGGAAAGCCTGCGCCGTGACGCGCGGGCCCTTCGACAGATGCTCGGTCGGCTCGCTGAGCCACGGGTAGTCGGTGAGGTGCTGCGCGATCACCGGCGCGAACATCTCTGCCACGCGCTGACGCGTCTGGTCATCCGCCTCCGCGGTGAGCGCTTCGAACTCTGCACTGCCGTCGTCGGATTCCGTCTCGACCATCGTGCGCAGATCCGCCATCGCCTCCGTGTCGTACAGCTGCTCGTAGACGAGCATGAGCGACCGCTCGGTGGTCGACAGTCTCCCCGCGACGTCCTCGAACCCGGCAGGCAGGTCGGTCGTCGATGCTCCGTCGACGATGGCGCGGATCTCGGCCCGTGCCCGCTGCAGCCGCTCGATGCTCGCGGCGAGGTCGGCGTCGATCGCGAGCAGCGCCTCTTTCGTGGTGTCCCCCGCAGAGCCGACGGACTCGATCTGGGCCAACGGGACGCCGAGGTCGCGAAGCCGCCGGATCTGCAGCAGCCGGACGAGATGCCGAGCGCGGTACTGCTTGTAGCCGTTCGACATCCGCTCCGGCTCCTCGAGCAGGCCGGAGCGGTGGTAGTGACGCACCGTGTTCACGGTCGTCCCCGCGAGCTCGGCGAGTTCACTCGTACTCCAGGGCATCCGTCCATCCTTCTGTCGGCACTCAGGGCCGGGGTCTCGGTCGTGGCGCTCAGCACCATTCAAGACCCTGTTCTCGGAACAGGGTCAAGACCCGACGTCGATCTGCCGAGGTCGCTTGACCCTGTGCTGTGAACAGGGTCTGTACTGCTTCTCGTGCCCCGCGCCGGCTTCCGGCCGCGCCTGAAGAGAAAGAGACACCGCCATGGTGGACAACCCGTACGAGTGGCTGCAGAGTGCCATCGACCAGCTGCCGGAGTTCCTGCAGCCGCTCCTCGTCATGCTGGCGGGCGCGATCCCCTACATCGAGGGCGAAGGCGCCGCCGGCCTCGGCATCCTCGCAGGGATCAACCCGATCGTCGCCGCCGTCGCGGGAGCAACGGGAAACATCCTGTGCGTCATCGGAGTGGTCTTCCTCGGTGCACGCATGAGAGAGGGCGTCGTGTCGCGGAAAGCAGCCCGCACCGAGGCGATGCGCCTCGAGCCCTCCCTCGTCGGCGGATCTGGCACGGCGCCGGCTCCCGGCGGAACGTCGCCGAGCGACGCGGATCCGGAGAAGCCGTCACGGAAGACGAAGGGACGGGCCAAGCTCGGTCGCTGGCTGGTGCGCTTCGGCGTTCCCGGCGCGAGCATCCTGGCTCCGCTCGCCCTGCCCACGATGCTGACGGCGGCGTTCTTCGTCGCGTCCGGGGTGAGCAAGCGATGGGTGATCCTGTGGCAGGTCGTCGCGATCGTCTTGTGGACGAGCCTCATCGCCGCCGCGGCAACCGGCGCACTCGCCCTCCTCGGCTGGTGATCACTCCGACAGGGAGTGGCCGAGCACGGAGAACGTCGCGACCTGAGCCGCCGTGGCGCTCGCCCCGCGCCTGCTCACCAGCAGACCGACGACCGACTCGGTGACGAGCATCAGCGCGGCGCGCGAGGTGTAGAGGAGCTCGTCGCGGAACGAGTCGTTGATCGGGGCGACGACCAGAGCCACATCGGCCATCTCGGCGACCGGTGAGCGCGGGAACGACGTGATCGCGAGCACCCGGGCGCCGCTCGCCCGGGCGGCCGTCATCACGTCGATCGATGCGCGATTCACCCCCGACCCGGACACGACCAGGCAGGCCGAGCCGGCGCCGAGCTGCGACGCGGTGATCTGCTGGCCGAGGGTGTCCGCCACGTACTCGGCGGGTCGACCGGCCGAGGTCAGGCGCATCGAGAGATCGGCGCCGACCGGCGCGGAGAGACCGTTGGCCGCGACGAGCAGCCGCGTCGCACCATCGAGCTCGCCGACGAAGGCCGCCAGGGTCTCCTCGGTGACCGCGGAGACGGTGTGCGCCAGGCGGGACGCGAAGCGGTCGACCGCACCACGAAGCGCCCCGAGCATCGTGGCATCGGCCGCGGCATCCTGCGATGGCGCCGAACTCGCCCGCTCGCGCGCGAGCGCCACCCGCAGCTGCGGGTAACCGTCGTAGCCGAGGGTCTGGGCAGTGCGCACCACGGTGGTGCGACCGACCTCGACGGCATCCGCGATCTCCTGCGCCGTGCGCTCGATCGAGATGTCGACATCGGCGGCGATCGCTTCGGCCACACGACGCTCGCTCGGCTGCATCGACGGAGCCAGCATCGCGATGCGCGCCGTCGGCGGCGTCTCAGCGGGTCCCTGCCACATCGGCGCGCTCCTTCTCCGGTTCCACGATCGCCTTGACCCGCGGGCCGCGCATGATCCGGCGGCGGATCGCACCGGAGACCGCATCCATCAGCATCGTCGCGATGACGACCACGATCAGCAGCATCCCGACCGTATCCCACTCGCGGAAGTTCGTGTAGTTCGCGAGCATGCTGCCGATTCCCCCCGCACCGACGAGTCCGAGGACCGCCGAGGTGCGGATGTTGATCTCGAAACGGTAGAGCGCGAACGACAGCAGCGTCGGGGCCGCCGCGGGCCAGAGCGCCCACCGCGTCACCTGCGCCGTGTTGCCACCGGCAGCCTTGACGGCCTCGGATGCGCCCTCCTGAACCGACTCGACCGTCTCGTAGACCCACTTGGCCTGCGTGCCGATTCCGGCGATCGCCAGCGCCAACGCACCGGTGAACGGGGTGAGCCCGGTGACGGTGAGCAACAGCAGCGCGATGATGACTTCGGGCACGGCGCGGATCACGGCGAACACCCCGCGGAGCGGCAGCCGCACCCAGACCGGTCCGACGTTGTTCGCGGCGAGCATGCCGAGCGGGATCGACACGATCACGCAGCCGATCGCGCCGATCCAGGCCATCGAGATCGACCGCCACGTCTCGAACAGCGCCTGCGGCAGCTTCTCCCAGTTGGGGTCGGCGAACATGAGCGTCAGGTAGTGCGCGATCTGTCCGGGCAGCGCGCCGAGGTCATTCCACGGGATCGGCAATCCTGCGGCGGCAGCCAGGACCACGACGCCGACGATGACGGCGACGACGGTCGGGACGAGACGGGACGGATGCCGGGGCAGCTCGAGCCCGATGCCCCGTGCGGTGGTCGAGAGCGTCATACCAATCGCCTCCGCAGGAAATTCGAGAACACTTCGATCAGCACCACGACGACGAGGATCTCGAGCACGATCACCGCGACGTCGTCGTAGGCGTAGAACGCCCGCCGCTCGTCGAGGAGTCGGCCGATGCCGCCCGCGCCGACGATGCCGAGGATCGCCGAGATGCGCACGTTGAGCTCGAGCGTGTACAGCCACTGGTTCGCGAAGAGCGGCCAGGTCTGCGGCAGCACGACGCTGCGGTTGATCTGCGTCTGGCCGCCGCCGGTGGCGCGTCCGGCCTCGATGACCGGGAGATCGGTGGAGTCGATCGCCTCCGACACGAGCTTGACGATGATGCCGATGTCGAACAGGAACAGGGTGAGCAGGCCGGGCAGCGCACCGACGCCGACCATCGCGACCAGGACGGTCGCGTACACGAGGTCGGGGACGGAGCGGATGACGTTGATGACGGTCCGCACCGCGATGCGGGACGGACTGTTCGGGTTGGTCGGAGCGGCGGCCCACAGCGTCAGCGGCACGGAGACCGCGGCGGCCACCGCTGCACCGACCACGGCCATCTGGAGCGTCTCGAGCATGGGCCCGAACGTGCGCGGCAGGAACGAGAAGTCCGGCTGCAGGAACTGCACGAGCAGCGCGGACCCGTTGTCCCAGTTGCGGATGAGCGCACCGAAGTCGAGCTCGATGCCGCCGATCGCCGGGATGCAGGTGGCGACGGTGAACGCGGCGAAGGCCAGGACGACGAGGCTGGTGCGCAGCCTGGAGGTGGGCTTGGGCGGCACGACGAGGGGGCGGGGCTCGGTGATCATGCGCCGAGCACATCCCTCGGCTGGATCGGACGCCCGTAGATCTGCTCGAAGTCGTGGTCTGCGGCATCCGCTGCCGGCCCGTCGTAGACGACCTCGCCGGCCCGCAGGCCGATCATGCGCGTCGTGTACTGACGTGCCAGGTCCATCAGGTGGATGTTGACGAGCACGGTGAGGTGCTCCTCGACGTTGACGCGGCGCAGGTCGTGCATGACCGCGTGCGCGGTGGGCGGGTCGAGGCTGGCGACCGGCTCGTCGGCGAGCATGACGCTCGGCTGCTGCGTCAGAGCCCGGGCGATCGCGACGCGCTGCTTCTGGCCCCCGGAGAGCTGACCTGCGCGGCTCCAGACCTTCTCGAGCATGCCGACCGAGTCGAGTGCGCGCAGGGCGAGCTCGCGATCCTGCACCGTGCTCAGGCCGAGCACGGTCCGCCAGGTCGCAGTGTGAGCGAACCGACCGACCAGCACGTTGCGGTAGACGCTGGCCCGATCGGCGAGGTTGAACCCCTGGAAGATCATTCCGATGTGCCCTCGGGTCTCACGCAGGCGTCGTCCGCGCATGCCGGTGACCGCATGCGGGCCGACGGTGACTGTACCGCTCGTCACCGGCACGAGACCGTTGATCGTGCGGATCAGCGTGGACTTGCCCGAGCCGGAGAGGCCGACCACCGAGACCATCTCGCCGGCGGCGATGTCGAGGGACACACCGCGGAGGGCGCGGGTGCCGTTGGGATAGGTGACCGAGACGTCGTCGAGACGGATCGACCACGACGCGGAGGCCGGGAGCAGGGCTCCGGCCTCCGCGCGCTGCGGATCAGTGTGCATGTTCTCAGTTCTGCGTGTCAGTTCGAGAACTCGGCGAGGATCTCGCCGTAGCGGGTGATCTCGTCCTCGGCGGTCTCGCTGGTCCAGTCGGAGAGCCCGACGAGGTCGAACATCACGGACGCCGCCTCTTCGGACGAGTCGGCGTAGCCGTCCAGCAGCTCGGTGAGCTCCGCGACGAGGTCGTCGGGAAGTGTCGAGGTGACCGCGACGCCGCCGTTGGGGATCATCTCCGTGTAGGCGAAGGCCACGACCTTCTCGGCGATGTCCGGGGCCTCTTCGGTCACGGTCGTGCGGGCGTCCCAGTATGCGAACGAGACCTCGGCGTCGCCGTTGTACACGGCGAGGACCGCGTTGTTGTTGCCTTCGACGGGCACCTGCGTGATGCCGGCATCCGTGTCGACGCCCTGTTCGCGCATCGCGACGACGGGGTACTGGTAACCGGCCGGCGACGTGGCTGCCTGCAGGGCGACCTTCGTGCCGTCGGAGATCTCACCGAGCGCCTCGATGCCGGCGGGACCGGAGCCGGTCGCGTCGGCGGCGGCCTCTTCGATGCCGTTGCAGTAGGAGAGCTCGATGCCGCTGGCCGCGTAGGTCGACATGACCGGCTCGTCCTCGCAGTACTTGTCGGGGTTGTTCGTGTACGCCACCGAGGCGTACGAGGTGGCGCCGAAGCGCACGTCGCGGAGGATGAGCTCGGCGTCGTAGCGCTCGGTCGCGTTGTACAGCGATCCGGCGTCGGTGATGATGACCTGCGCCTGGTCGGTGCCGAGGGCCTCGACCGTGGCGGCGTAGTCGGAGGCGACGACCCCCTTCACCTCGATGTCGAGGTTCTCGGACAGGTACGTGGTGAGCGGGTCGAGGGCCTGGGCGAGGTCTTCGCCCTCGACCGACGGGACCAGCGAAAGGGTGATGGAGGACGGCCATTCGGTCGTCTCGTCTGCCGTCTCGTCGGGTGCGCTGCTGCTGCAGCCGGCGAGCGCCAGGACGGCGACGGCGGCGATGCCCGTGGTGAGCAAGGACTTACGCATTCGGATCGTGCCTTTCGGTGAGGGTGGTGCTGCGGGGGGTACTGGAAGCCGCAGTCGCGGCCCAGGCTTCGATGTCGCCGTACAGGTCGGCGATGGTCCGGCCGCGCATCGTGACGGCGGCCGGGGAGCGTTCGGCGGTGGCGCCGACGAGCGCCGTGGCTGCGCCCTGCGCGGCGGCCGGTGCGAGGTCGAACTCGAAGATGTCGCCGACCGAGAGCACCGGCCCTTCGGCGATCGCCGCCTGGATGATGGGGATGAGCCCCGAGGGCTTGCCGACCGTGAAGTGCAGGTCGTCGAACAGGGGGGTGATGCCCCACCCCTCCAGCACGGGGCGGATGCCGGCACCGGGCGCATTGGTCGCGAGCACCAGCCGGACCCGCGGGTGGACACGGGTCAGGAAGTCGGCGAGCCCTGCCGGTGGCGCGATCGCCGCGTGCTCGGAGCCCAGCAGCGCCCGCGACGACTGGTAGGCGGCCTCGAGCGCATCGGCGGTCACTCCCTGCCCGGTCGCGAGTGTGCTGATCACGTCGTAGCCATCGCGGGCGTCGGTCTCGCCGCGTTCGAACGCGGCGAGGTCGGACATCGCGCGATCCGCGAACGTCGGGTCGTCGGCGGAGATGGCGACGGCGCGGGCGAAGGCTTCGAGCGGTCCCGCGCCGAGCGCGATGGTGCCGTCGAAGTCGAGGACGATAGTGGGGAGCACGGTTCTCCTGGTCAGGATCGGGACGATGCGTCCATAGTTGCAGTCGTTTATGGACGATACGACCATCCTGTGTGAACAGTGCGTGAACTCCCGTTCCGGTGCGGGCATCCGCGCCCGCTACGCTCATCGTCGTGATCGAACGACTGGATGCCGCGGCTACCGCGCACGACGCCGCCGACGTGCTGTCGATGTTCGACTGGCTCGGTCCGGCGATCGATGCCGATGCTCGGGACGAGCGCTTCGCCCGCTGGGGCCGATCCACCGCCGTGGACGAGAACGTCGGAGCGCCGGTGCTGTCACGGTCGACCTTCGAAGCGCTGCACGACCGCGCAGGTCTGGACACGGCGTGGCCGGTCGGCAACGCCGGACTGCTGCACGTGTACGGCTATCTGCTCTCGACCACGCCCACTCCGTACGGCCTGAAGCGCGATCGCTGGCTCGGCGATGAGCTGGCCCGCGCGTGCGGACTGGCCCCCGATGCCTTCGTCCCCTGGATCGGCGAACGCACACTCCTCGACCGCGTGACCGAGGTCGCCGAGACCCTGATCGCCGGCGTGCCGGTGCGGCGGCAACGACTCGGCGACGTGGATGCCGTCGTCGCGGTCGCCGATCGGCGGCCGCACCCCTCGGCGCTCGCCTACGCGCTCGATTCCCCCGCACAGGGTCGCCGACTCATCACGATGTTCCCCGTCGCCGACCCGACCGCGCTGCTCGCCGACCTCGACGCCTCACCCCCGCGCCTCCGTTGGAACGCCGAGGGCTGACCGCGTGACGGTTCAGAGCTGATCGAGGACGAGCTCCCCGCGCGAGTTCAACTGCTCCATCATGTGCGTGACCCGGTTGGCCTCGACCCTCGGCAGCGTAGGCTTGTCGAACTCGAAGACCAACGGGATGCTCGGGTGCACCCAGATGCTCAACCGCCCCGACTGCACTTCAGGCTTCGGCAGCCAGGTCATCATGAAGCTCTCGTTGCGGCGGAGCTTCGTGCCGATCACGATCTTGAGGTGCGCCAGAGTGGCATCGTCGATCTCGATCGCGGGGCGCGAACTGTTGTACTCCAGAGTTCCCATGAGAAGAACTGTACGCGCCGTCTAGCCGAGCTCGTACTCCGGACCTTCGGGTGCGTCGAGGGGCGGCCCCGAGGGGGACTCGACCGCGCGGGTGAGCGCCTGCAGACGACGGACCAGTTCGGGATCCTCCAGCTCCGGCCCGCTGCCGCTGATCGCCTTCGCCACGATCTGGCTGGCCGGACCGATCAGGAACTTCGCCGCCACGACGGTGCCGTCCTGCTCCCGCACCGGTATCTCGATGATCTCCGCGCGCTCCTCATCTCCCAGCGCGCGCCCGTACGCCAGCAGAGCGTCCGCGATGTCGTCACCGGTCAGGAACTCTTCGCCGCCATACAGGATCGATTGCATAGTGCCGTTCTACGGCACCAGCGCCGCATCCCCGCGCCCCTTGCCCGCTCACCCGGCGAATGCTAGCGGCACGCGGAGCCGGTGCCGCGCAGTCAGTCCTCGACCACGGCGAGCTCTTCGCGCAGAAGAGCGGCACCCGCACTGAGCGCGTGCAGCTTTCCACGTGCGACGTCACGAGGCAACGGCGCCAGGCCGCAGTTCGTGCTCGCCACGAGCTTGTCGGCATCGACGAAACGGAGCGCGTCGCGGAGGGTGTCCGCGACCTCTTCCGGCGTCTCGATGGTCTCGCTGGCGACGTCGATGGCTCCGAGCATGACCTTCTTACCCCGGATGAGTTCGATGAGGTCGAGAGGAACGTGGGAGTGGTGACTCTCGAGCGAGATGGTGTCGATGCTCGAGCGCTGCAGCAGCGGGAACGACGTCTCGTACTGCCGCCACTCCGCCCCGAGGGTCGCCTTCCAGTCGGTGTTCGCCTTGATCCCGTAGCCGTAGCAGATGTGCACCACGGTCTCGGCGCGCAGCCCCTCGGCCGCCCGCTCGAGCGCCGCGACTCCCCAGTCCCGCACGTCGTCGAAGAACACGTTGAACGCCGGCTCGTCGAACTGGATGATGTCGACGCCCGCGGCCTCGAGTTCTCTCGCCTCCTGGTTGAGGATCGTCGCGAACTCCCAGGCCAGCTTCTCGCGGCTCTTGTAGTGGCGGTCGTAGAGAGTGTCGATCATGGTCATCGGACCGGGCAGCGCCCACTTGATCGGCTGGTCGGTCTGCTGGCGGAGGAACTTCGCGTCCTCCACGAACACGGGCTTCTCCCGACCCACGGCACCGACGACCGTCGGCACGCTCGCGTCGTAGCGGTCGCGGATGCGGACGGTCTCCCGCTGATCGAAGTCGACGCCGGAGAGGTGCTCGATGAAGGTCGTCACGAAGTGCTGGCGCGTCTGCTCACCGTCGCTGACGATGTCGAGGCCCGCGACGCGCTGCTCCTGGACGGCGATGCGCAGCGCATCCTGCGTGCCCTCGACCAGCGCCTCCCCCTCCAGCTTCCAGGGAGACCAGAGGGTCTCCGGCTGCGCGAGCCAGGACGGCTTGGGCAGGCTGCCGACGATCGAGGTGGGAAGCAGCGTGTTCATGATCGGCGATTCTCCGGCCATCATCCGACGGAGACCAGGGAGGCGGCGGAGCTGCCGGCGGCCCACTGCTCGAGCAGCTCACCGTGCGGCTTCATGAGGTGCTCCTCCGTGTACTTCCCCTGCTCGGCCGCGAGCCGGCTGCGCTCGTCGCGGTCGTAGGCGATCTTCGTCACCGAGTAGTCCTGCTGCTCCAGGCTCGGCTGATAGACCTTCGCTGCGGCCGAGTTCGCGTTGTAGATCTCCGGTCGGTAGATCTTCTGGAACGTCTCCATGGTGCTGATCGTGCCGATGAGCTGCAGGTTCGTGTAGTCACCGAGCAGGTCGCCGCGGAAGTAGAACGCCAGCGGCGCGACGCTGCCGCGCGGCATGAAGTACCGGACCGAGAGACCCATCTTCCCGAAGTACGCGTCGGTCAGCGACGGGTCCTTCTGCTCGTATTCGACGCCGAGGATCGGGTGGTGGTTCTCGGTGCGACGGTATGCCTTGCTCGTCGAGACGCTGATGCAGATCACCGGCGACACCGCGAAGCGCTCCCGGTAGGCGGCCGAGTCGAGGAAGTGCTGGAAGAGCTTGCCGTGCAGGTCGCCGAAGTCGGAGGGAACGGTGAACCCTCCTGCCGCTGCCGTCGCCGCCGGAAGTCGCACGCTGAAGTCGTAGTCGCGGATGTAGGACGAGAAGTTGTTCCCCACGATCCCGTGGCTGCGCTTTCCGGTGAGACGGTCGACGATCTGGATGTCCAGGACCTCGAGCAGCGGGAAGTCCTGGTCCTCCCCCACCGCGGCGAACTGGACCGCGACGGAGACGATCTCGAGTTCGACGGTGTAGCGGTCACCGTGCGGGTTGTCCCACTCGGCGAGATCGTTGAATCGACGGTCGATCATCGACAGGGCGTTGCGGAGGTTCTGCTGGCGGTGCTCACCGCGCGCCAGGTTGGCGAAGTTCGTGGTGATGCGGGAGTTCTCCGACGGCGAATAGTCCTCGTCGAAGCGGGTCGTCGTGATGCGGAACGTGAAGTCGTGGGCCATGAGGTTGCCAATCGGTGAGCTGATCGGCCGGGCTCGGCCTCGCGAAAGGGGGTGACTCCATGGTGCGGTGCAAGCCGCCCTATCGAGAAATGCGCTGTGACTATGCCGTGGCATAGTCTGTGGCTATGGCCAAGCGTTCGAGCGGCATCACCCTGCAGCAGCTCACCTATTACATCGAGGTCGCCGCGGAAGGATCGATCAGCGCCGCCGCCGACCTGCTCTACGTCGCGCAGCCCACGATGTCGGCGGCGATGAAAGACCTCGAGAGCCGGGTGGACCGTGTGCTCCTCCTCCGCTCCGCGCGCGGCGTGACACTCACCACCGATGGCGTGGAGTTCCTCGGCTACGCCCGACAGGTCGTCGAGCAGGTCGCGCTCCTCGAACAGCGCTACCTCGACCGGCCACCGTCCCGACGCCTGCTCGGAGTGTCGACGCAGCATTACTCGTTCGCGGTCGACGCGCTGGTGCGGATGGTGAAGGCGACCTCGGCGGCCGAGTACGAGTTCTCGCTCCGAGAGACGCGCACGTGGGACATCATCGAAGACGTCCGCACCCTCCGCAGCGAGTTGGGGATCCTGTACCGCAACGACTTCAACGGGAACGTCATCGACAAACTGCTCCGCGACTCCGGGCTCGCGTTCCACCCGCTCTTCGTCGCCGAGCCGCACATCTTCATCTCCCGCAAGAATCCCCTCGCCTCGCGGGATCGTGTGAGCCTCGACGACCTCGCCGAGGTGCCGCGCCTGACCTTCGATCAGGGCGCGAACAACTCCTTCTACTTCGCCGAGGAGATCCTCTCCACCCTCTCGAGCCCGCAGGAGATCCGGGTCTCCGACCGCGCGACCATCTTCAACCTCATGATCGGACTCGACGGGTACACCATCTCGACGGGCATCATCAGCGACGACCTCGACCCCGAGATCGTCGCCATCCCCCTCGACGTCGACGAGCGCATCGAGATCGGCTGGATCGGCCACTCCGCGATCCCGCTCACCGAGCAGGCGCAGCGCTACCTCGCCGAGCTACGCACCGTCGTCTCGGGATTCGGGGTGGAACTGCTCGGGTGAGCCCGTCCCTCGCTATGCGGCGTTCGGCGCACCGCGCTAGGTTGAGCAGTCGAACCACTCCTGACCGGAAGGCAACAGCACATGCGCGTCACCCCTCGCGTCTGGATCGGCTTGGCGATCTACGTCGGTTACGTCGTCGTCATCTTCGTCGTGTCGAAGCTGAGCGGGGTGGCATATACCGACATCGGAAAGTCTGCCGAGTTCACCTGGCGCGGCGCGGTGCTCGATCTCGCTGTCGGCGCTGTCCTCCTCGCCATCACCACCTGGGCGTTGGGGTGGTGGAAGCCTGCGCTGTTCGAGCGGAAGCGATCGCACCACAAGTGGCCGATCTTCGTTCCGGCGTTGATGTTCGTCGTCGCTGTGGTGAACCTGTTCAGCACCGACTGGTCCCAGTTCGACGCGTCATTCCTCCTGTCCCTGCTCGCCCTCGGAGTCGCCGTCGGATTCTGCGAAGAACTGATGTCGCGAGGGCTCCTGCTGACAGCGTTCCGCTCACGCCTATCCGAGGTCTGGGTCTGGCTGCTCACCTCGATCCTCTTCGGCGCGATGCACCTGCTCAACGCCGCCCTCGGGGCCCCGCTCCCGGGCACTCTCGGTCAAGTGGTGATCGCCGCCATGTCCGGCACCTGCTTCTACATCGTGCGACGGGTCACCGGCTCTCTCATCTGGGCCATGGCACTGCACGGACTCTGGGATATATCCGTCTTCGCGGTCGGCTTCGCCCCGCTCAACGGTGCCGGGGCGAGCATCCTGGCGCCCGTCATCGGCATCCTCGCTGTCGTCGTCGTCCGCTGGGTGATCAAGGGAACAGACGAGAGGCCGGTCGGAGCAACGACCACCGCACCCGCACAGGCCTAGCCCGCCAGCGCGAGCGTCAGAGGTACTGCTCCATCCGCGCGGTGAGGTTCGCACGATGTTCTTCGAACCGGCGGCTGGTCTCGAGCGTGCTGATCCCCTCGCCTGCCGGCGTGAGGAGATCGAGATCGTCGCGCGCGAAAAACACGTCGTAGAACGGTGCGAGCTCCTCGTCGGAGTACTTGTGCAACCCCGCGAGCGTCTGCAGCGGCGTGCCCCAGCGGGCGGCGTTGGCATTCACGTCTGCCCCACCCTCCAGGAGCCGCTCGAGGAGCCACACCTCGCCGGCGAAGTCATGGGAGGTGTGGGAGAAGAGGATGTGCAGCGTCGAATACCCCTCCGGGGCGACGACTGCTCCCGCATCCGCCCCGTCGTCGAGCAGCCGATTCGAGATCGCGATACGAGCGTCGAGGTGCCGGTTTCCGAGCGCACGATGCAGCAGAGTCAGCCCCGTGGAGCTGACAGCGTGAGCATCTCCGTCGTAAAGGGCGAGAAAGTCCTCGTAGGAACCCGACTTCGCTGATCCGTATGCGCTCGGCATCATCCATCTCCTATCTGGCCGTGTTCTATCTGACTGTGTCCCACCATAGGTCGAGGCGGCGATGAACCCTCAACTCGTGATGCGGCCGCCCAGTGCGGGGCGTCGGGCCCACTTCATCCGCAGCCGCTGCATGGCCGTCAACCCGTCGGCGGGCGTGGACGCGTACGTCGAGGACTCGACGAACCATGGCTCGATCGCGAACATGTCGCCCTGCCAGCGGAAGCCGAGGCCCGTCATCGAGAGGCCGAGGATCCGGGCGAAGTCCTCGGCCGCGTCGTCCAGAGCCTGTCTCGACATGACGGCATCCGCGGGTCCGATGCGCTCGAGAACAGCGGTGAAGGCGGCCCAGAAGTCGTCGAATCCCCGCAACCACACCGGGTCCGTGCCGACCTCGCTCGGGAGTCGGCCATCGGGGACGACCACGTCCCGGGCGGCGGCATACGCGAGTCCGCGCCACCCGATCAGCACACAGCTCGTCACCTCGAACACCAGCCTGTCGACGGAGCGATGACCTTGGTACGTGGCGACAGCTGTATCGAGGTTGGCCTGCAGATCGGCGATGATCGCGGCCGGCTCCCACTGCGGCTCACCGCGGCGGAACTCTTCGCCGACACTGATCTCTGCCCGGTACTCCTCGATGATCGCTGCAGCTCCGCCCACGAGGTTGAGATCGCGAAAGCTCGCGGTCGCATCGGGCTGATGCACCTGCCCGTTTTGATGCATGACGACGTGCTGCGTTTCGTGCACGAGGACACGCCTGGCGATCAGTTCGTTGACCTCGGACTGGTCGCTGTCGAGATCATTGCGGAAGTGGTGCGCGTGGAGAAGCACGACGGCGCGGCCGTCCGGCAGCCGGATCGTCTTCCCTGCGGAGAGCCCCGCACCGTGCTCGACGGCATGGATTCCCGCGGCGTCCTTCTCGGGAGACCAGCGCGCCACCGAACCGGCCATATACCCGGTCACCACCAACTGCACGCGTGCAGGATCCGGGACAGAGCGGTCGAGGTGCGCCCAGCACCACGCGAGCGTCGTCGGCACCGACGGAGGCTCGAGCGTGACATCGACCAGCTCGAGATCGACACCCTCGATCAGCAGCTCGACCAGCGGCTGCGGCGTGCCGCCCGTCATCCGATCGCGCTAGTCACGGGGTGGCGAGCCAGGTTCGCCAGGGCGTTTCCGGGGAGATGTGCGCTGCGACGGCGTCGAGCATCCCCGCGAGTTTCTCCCACCGCGGCTGTGCGCCGAAGTACTCGTGGAGTCCGGTGACGAAGGCCTGTGCGCGGTCCAGTTGATCGTGTTGCAGGTACCACGCGAAGACGCCCTCGAAGAGGCTGAGCTTCTTCCCGGAGAGATAGTCGACGGCATCGGCCGTCGTCGTGAATTCGTTCATCCGGCCGAGCACCGCGTCGATACCGCGAACCCCGAGAGCCCCGATGTCGGCCGGGTCGGATTCCTGCGTGATGGTGATCGCCTCGGGGAGGCTCCGATCGACGTTGTGGGGGCGGAACATGAGATTAGTCGGGCGCGGCCTGCTATCCACCCCAGCCAGGAGTTCGCTGATCGCCGGCAGGTGGATGATGCCGTTGAGGTACACGAAGCCTTGCGCCCCGCCGACGCGACTGCGCTGAATCTCCACTGTCTGGACCGTCTCACCGACCGAGCGTCGGAACTTGGTGGTTCCATCCGCTTCGAACCCCTTCTCCAGGAGATACGGCTTCAGGGTGTCTTTCACAGCGCTGGTGATGATGTCGGCGGGCCTCATGTTCATCCACCTACTCTTTCGCTGCGGTCTCAGGAGCCTGCTGGCCGCGCTCTGCGAGGTAGGCGGCCGCACGGCGCTTCAGGTCGGAACGATGCGGTTCGCGCATGAGCTGGATGCTCTCGTACACCGAGCGGCCATCCTTGGCGGTGGCCAGCAGATCGAGGTGCGACTGTTCGAAGAGCACGTCGTAGAACGGCGCCAGCGTGGCATCCGAGAACTTCGCCTGACGGGCGATCGTGAGCAGCGGAGTGCGGAACCGACCGGAGAAGTGATTGATGTCGGCACCCGCCTCGATGAGCCGGCGCAGCAACGGCACCTCCGCCGGCACGTCGTGGTCACCCCGGCCGAGCAGGGCGTGCAGCACGGTGTTCCGCTCGCCACCGACCCCGGAGAGGGCGGTGGCATCGGCCCCCTCGTCGAGCAGGAACGAACTGATCGCCACGCGTGCCGAGAGGTCACCGTTGGTCAGAGCGCGGTGCAGCAGGGTCTGCCCGTCACCGAAGTCACGCCCGGCGTCGCCCGGCTGGAATGCGGCGACGAACTCGTCGAACGAGGCGTTCGCCGCGAGGAACCACACGTCGGTGCTCACGAGGCACCGCCCTCGGCGTGGCTGTGGAAGACATATGAGCGGAGAGGCATGCGCACCACGCTAGCCGACCTCGAAGGAGCCGCAGACCTCAACCCGTGGTTGGTGTTCGCGTGAGCCGGCGCCTCTTAGCGTGTGCTCCATGCAAGAATCAGATCACGCCCACGACGTCGACAGCCGTGACCGAATACCACGCCTCCGTGCAACCGATCTGACCCATCACTATGGTTCGACGGTCGCGCTCGACCGGGTGTCGCTGACGATCCTCGACGGCGAAGCCGTGGCGATCATGGGGGCATCCGGATCGGGGAAGAGCACGCTGCTCCTCGTGCTGGCCGGGGTCATCCGCCCCGACTCCGGCACGGTGATGCTGCACACCGAGCAGGGCGCGGTGGATGTGGCAGCGATGGCGGATCGTGAGCGCTCCGCCCTGCGGTTGACGGAGTTCGGTTTCGTGTTCCAGGACGGAATGCTCATTCCGGAGTTGACCGCCGTGGAGAACGTGTCTCTGCCTCTGCTGTTGAACGGCACGGGGCGGGCGGAGGCCCAGCAGACCGCCGAGAGTCTGCTCGCAGAGCTGGGCTTGGGCGGCATGGAAGACCGACGGATCGGTCAGCTCTCCGGCGGACAGGCGCAGCGGGTCGCCATCGCCCGCGCACGCGCGACGAATGCCCGCGTGATCTTCGCCGACGAACCGACCGGGGCGCTCGATTCGCGCACGGCGTCGGATGTTCTCGGGGTACTTCTGGCAGCGACATCCGGGCAGGGGCGATCCCTGGTCGTGGTGACGCATGACGAGGATGTCGCCGCGCGGTGCGATCGGGTGGTGCGCCTCCGCGACGGACGAATCGATGCCGCCAAGGAGGCGTCCCGATGAGACTGCGGGCGCTGGCCGTGCTCGTGCGTCCCTCCCGCGGCGACGCTTCCGCCGTGACGCTCCCGGTGGTGGCCTTCGCGATCATCGGAGCGGTGACGTATCTGGCCGCAGCCTTGGCGAGGTTGTTCTGGATGGCGTCGGATGACGGTTTCGGCCAGTACAGCATCCTGGCGGTCGCCATGGTCGCTGTGCTGGTGGTGCCCGCCGGCACCCTGGGGACATCGGCAGCTCAGCTTTCCGCCCGTCGAAGGGAAGACCGTCTGGCGGTGCTGCGTCTGCTGGGCGCGTCATCGACGTGGGTCCGTGGGTTCGCCGTGATCGAGGCGTCTCTTCTCGCTGCGGCTGGGGCGATCGCCGGCCTGCTCGGCTATGCCGTTCTCGTCCCCGCGCTCACCCTGGTGCCGATAGCCGGTGAGCGCCCCGCTCTCTCCGAGGTGTGGCTCCCGGCGTGGACACTCGGAGTTCTGGTCTGCGCCCTCACAGCCGTGGCGGCGATCAGTGCCGCGGTGGGGCTGCGCCGCGTGATCATCTCGCCTCTGGGAGTTCGGATGCGGACGGATGCTCCGCGTCTCCACTGGGTTCGGCTGCTGGCGGGCGCCGTCGTGCTCGCCGGTGGCGTCACTCTGATGCAGGTCACGTCGGTGAGCTGGGGCGCTGTGGGGATCACCGCGGCGATCGTGGTCGTGCTCGTGGCGGTCATGGCGGTTCTCAATCTCGTGGGGCCGTTCCTGATCGGCTGGCGCGCACGGCGAAAGCTCGCTCGCGCCCGGACGGCTGAAGACCTGATCGCAGCTCGCGGCGTGCTGGAGTCCCCGGCGGCGGCGTGGCGATGGGTGTCCGGGGTGGGACTGGCGAGCTTCATCGCGGTTCCGGCTGGCTCGGTTCTGGGGTTCCTCGACATGGTGCAGAACGGCGACACCGTCCTCGCGGCGGACCAGCTGGTGTTCTTCGCCGACATCCGCACGGTCGTCATCGCCGCGGTGGCGGTGTCGTATCTGCTCGTGGCATGCACGGTCGGCATCACTCAGGCGGCGTCCGTGCTGGAACGTCGCGCCCTCTACGTCAGCCTCGACCGGTTGGGCATGCCGCCACGGGTGATGAATCGCTCCCGACGTCTCGCCGTGGCCTCTCCGCTGTTCGTCGCGGCGGTCTTTCCGGCCGTGGCCGCATGCGTCCTGTTCGCCCCGGTGGTCGCACTGTCGGTCTTCACCGCCCCTCTGTTCATCGCCACCGTCATCGCGTGCATCGCGCTCGGCGTTCTGCTCGTGCAGCTCGGGGTCGTCGCGACGGCTCCCCTGCTGCGGCGCGTCCTCGCTGCGCCCGACCGGGCTCTGTAGCCCTCCGCCGGACGCCCCCATCCGTCGGTGGACCTCGAAGATCAACCCCTGGTTGGCGGGCGGGCGGAGTGCGGATTTCTACCGTTGAAACAGGTCGACGAAAAACGCGAAATCGAAGGAGACGCAATGACGATCGAGGTTCAGAATCTCAGCAAACGGTACGGCGATCGCTATGCCGTGCGAGACGTGTCGTTCACGGTTCAGCCGGGCGCGGTCACGGGTTTTCTCGGGCCGAATGGAGCGGGCAAGTCGACCACGATGCGCTCGATCGTCGGACTCGACCGCCCGTCCTCGGGACAGGCACTGATCGACGGGAAGCCGTACGCGTCCTACCGAGCGCCATTGCAGCAGGTCGGCGCGCTGCTCGACGCGAGATCGGCCCACAAGTCCCGCACGGCCGTGAACTACCTGGCCTCGATCGCGGCCACCCACCACATCCCGAGGGCCAGGGTCGATGAGGTGCTCGAGGCGACCGGACTGACCTCGGTGGCGAAGAAGAAGGTGGGCGGGTTCTCGCTGGGCATGGGCCAGCGGCTCGGCATCGCCGCCGCACTGCTGGGCGACCCGTCGACGTTGATCCTCGACGAACCCGTGAACGGTCTCGACCCCGAAGGCGTCACCTGGGTGCGTACCCTGCTCGGTGATCTCGCCGCTGAGGGGCGCACCGTGTTCCTCTCGTCGCACCTGCTCAGCGAGCTCGCACTGATCGCGGACCACGTCATCATCATCGGACGCGGCGAGATCATCGCGGACTCACCGATCGACGCTCTCACGGCGGGCGGGCAGACCAGAGTGCGGGTGCGCACCACGGACACCGCCGCATTGAGCAACCGGATCGCGAACGCCGGCGTCACGGTCACCTCTTCGGAGCTCGAGCTCTTGGAGATCGACGGACTCACCGCGGAGGAGATCGCTCGGGCAGCGCACGAAGCCGGCATCCTCCTGACGGAGCTGACGCCTGTACGCCAGACCCTCGAAGACGCCTACAACGCGCTGACCCGAGACGCCGTCGAGTATGCCTCGACCGGGCTCTGAGATCAGCTCCGCAGGAAGGACCATGATGACCACTCTCACCGAGCCGGTGAAAGCCACCGGAAGAAATGCCGACCTCCCCGGCGCGATCCGTTCGGAATGGATCAAGTTCCGGGGCCTCACCTCGAACTTCGCCCTGGCCGGATTCACCCTGCTGCTGCTCATCGCGAACGGGATCGCGATGCCGTTGGCCTATGTGTTCCGTGACCGCGGTTCGCCCAAGGCCGACTACGAGGCCTACGCGGAGATGATCGTCGACAAGACCGGATACGTCGGCGTCGTCCTCGCTGTCCTCGCCGCCCTGATGGTGACCAACGAGTACCGCTCGGGTCAGATCAAGACGACGCTCCTTTCGGTCCCCCAGCGGGTTCCGGCGCTGGTGTCGAAGGCCACGATCATCGCCGCCGTGTCCTTCGTGATCGGCGTGGTCAGCTCGAGCATCGGATTCGCGATCGCACCGACCATCCTCGCCGGCGGCGGCTACAGCTATCCGTTGGATACCGCTGATGCGATCCGCCTCATCCTCGGGTCGGGGCTCTACCTGGCGACGCTGAGCATCATCGGCATCGCCGTCGGCTCGCTCATCCGGAACGTGGTCGCGGCCGTCCTGACGACCATCGTGTTCCTGATCATCGTGCCGGTGATCCCGCAGATGTTCTCCGAGTACGGCACCGAGATCACCCGCTTCTTCCCGATCGAGTCGGGGTCGCTCCTGCTGGCACCGCTCGGAACCGACGCGATGGGGCCCTGGGGCGGCTATCTCGTACTCTTGGCCTGGACCGTCGTCCTGTTCACCGCAGCCGCGATCGTGCTCAGACGCCGGGACGCATGACAGCATTCGGGCGGCGGTCCGAACTCCGGGCTGCCGCCCCGACCCCGCAGAAGGAACAGCACGCAGGACGGATGCTCGAGAAGATGCGCTGGTTCACCTCACACCCGTTCGTCGTCGACGTGCTGGTGGTGATCGCCGCCGTCGCGCTGCAGGTTCTCGCCTTCGCCCTGGCCGGGCAGGGTCCGCTCTGGCCCGGTGCCCTGATCGCCGTCGTCTCATCCGTACCGCTGTTCTGGCGTCGCCGATCACCGTTGCTCGCACTCTGCGCGACGGTGTGCGTCGGTGCCGTCGCCGTATGGATCCTTCCCGGCATCGGGGCGCTGAGCTTCCCGTTCGCGTTCGCGCTCTACACCGTCGCCGCGACTCGCCCCTTTCCGCGCGCTGCCCTCGGGTACGCGATCGGCGTCTGCCTTCCTGCGCTGAGTGCCTTGGCGCTCTTCCTGACGAACGGGGTGGCGTTCTCACCGCTGTTCCTCGACCCGCTCGCCCTCGTCGCGCTGTCGCTGGGGCTGGCCGTGAAGAACCGCCGGCAACGTCAGGAGTCACACGCGGCGCTCGTGGAACAGCGGTTGGAGAACGCGCGGGTCAGCGAACGGAACCGGATCACCGCCGAGATGCACGACGTCGTCGCCCACTCGATCTCGATCATGATCGCCCTCGCGGACGGCGCATCGACCGGGTGGCAGAAGCATCCCGACCGTTCCGCAACCGCGCTGCGGAACCTGGGCGACGTCGGAAGAACCGCGCTCAGCGACATGCGTCGCATCCTTCACCTGCTCCGAGACGACGACGACGAACTCGCAGAAGCACTGCATCACTCCGGCCATAACCTCCCCGCCCTGGAAGAACTCGTCGACGTCTTCCGCGCTGCGGGACTCGCCGTGCACCTGGTCCGCGTCGGAAGCGCCATCCCGCACGACCCCACCCTGGCGACCACCGTCTACCGAATAGTCCAAGAGGGCCTGACGAACGCGCTGCGCTATGCCGAAGGAGCCACGCGCGTCGAGGTGCGACTCGAATCCGACGGGGCCCAGGTCGCACTCACGATCACCGACGACGGACACGCGCCCGCAGCCGGGGCACCGAGCCAGGGCAGCGGCAGAGGGCTCCGCGGCGTCGCGGAACGTGCCGCCGCGTACGCGGGCACCAGCTCCAGCGGACGACTCCCCACCGGCGGGTGGCTCACGACCGCGACCCTGTTCATCGACGATGAAAGCCGAGCCGATCCCTCATGACTCCGCCACCGATCCGCGTCCTGGTCGTCGACGACCAGCCCCTCGTACGCATGGGCAACGCCCTCGTGCTCGACAGTGCCGACGACATCGAGGTCATCGCCGAAGTCGGCAGCGGCGAAGAGGCCGTCGCCCTGGCAGCGGAACTGCGCCCCGACGTCGTGCTCATGGACGTGCGCATGCCCGGCATCGGCGGCATCGAAGCCACCCGACGGATCACGGCGGAAGACCCCCGGATCAAGGTCATCGTCTTCACAACCTTCGACATCGACGAGTACGCCTTCGGCGGGCTCCATGCAGGTGCGAGTGCGTTCCTCCTCAAGAGCGCCACGCCGGAAACACTCACCGCGGCCGTCCGCACCGTTGCCGCGGGTGACAGCGTCGTCGAACCGCGCATCACCACACGACTCATCGACCACTACGTGAAGCGCGACGCGACTCCGGTCACCGGCAGCCCGCCCTCACCCCTCGACCGTCTCACTCCTCGCGAATACGACATCTTCCTCGCGATCGCCACAGGGCTCTCCAATCCGGAGATCAGTGAGCGGCTGCACCTCACTCCGGCGACGGTGAAAACCCACGTCAACCGCGTCTTCGCCAAGCTCTACCTGAGGGATCGCGTGCAGGCGGTCATCCTCGCGTACAAGCTCGAGGTGCTGTGAGACCCTTTTCCGGCTGAATCTACGACTCCTGATCGGGGTCCACGGCGGCACTCGCCTCGAGCTCTCGAAGGCGCTTCAGCTGCGCCCACGGCCAGAAGGCGATCCACCCGATCGAGACGATCGAGGCGCCCATGATCATTGAAGCGATATCCATGCGACCCACGCTACGGAAACCGGATGCTCGCGAGCATCCCCCGTGCGACGGACTTGAGGCCCTGGGTTCCTGAAAACCCGTGACGGCATGGATACTTCGCGCGACTCCCGAGGTTCTTCCCCGATGCAACGCTTCGGCGATGATCGGACATGAGCAGTAGTGAACGGATCATCGGAGGAAACCCATGGACGACACACAGCTCAACCGGCTGCTCACTCCACACGACAAGTGGGCGGAGTCGCCCGAAGTCCTTGACGCGATGCTCGACCGCGTCGCCAGGAATGCCGCAGAGCAGACCGCGCGGCCTCCGCGTCGCCGGCGTGGTGTCCGCATCGCCGCGGTCGTGGCTGCACTTCTGGGCGTCGGAGCGATCGCGACTGCGGCAGCCGTCTACATCGCCCCGAGCTTCACCCCGGACGTCGTCATCCCGATCTCCTACGTCACGGATGAGGGCAAGACGGTCGAGTGCACATACTCGCTCGCGGTCACGTCCTGGGATGGCACGGACGTCACCGAGGCGAAGGAATGGATCGCCTCGCACGACTGGACCGGTATCGGCCAACGCGGCTACGACCTCGGCGAGAAGAACCCTGACTCTGTCGGCGACCCTGACGTGGCTCCCGAGCTCACCCAGGAGGACCTCGACCGGACGACCGTGTCCACAGGCATCGTCACCGCTATCGGGAACGAGATCCCGTTCGAGCTGATCAACGCACCCGGTATCGGCACCGCCGGCACGTCGACGTGCACGTGGGTGCGGCACTGATGCCCGGCCGTCCTGAGGAGCCCCTCGAAGCGCTGGTATCGATGTGGAGCGACGACAGGCTCGACCTTCCTCGCCTGATCGATGAAAGCAAACGTGCACTGTTCGGCTACTTCGCTCGACGGGTCGTCTCCACCGACGATGCCGCGGACCTCACCGGCGAGGTCCTGCTCACGATGTGGCGCAAGATCGACGCCATGCCGCCCGACCATATCGAAGCCCGGATGTGGATGTTCGGGATCGCCCGGAACGTCCTGGCCAACCACCGACGCGCCCTCTCCCGCAGACGGAAGCTCAGCGACAGACTCACGGGCGAAGCGCTCGTCAGCGGCGATGCCCGCCCCGTGCGTGATGACGTGTGGGAAGCACTCGAGGCACTTCCGGCGGGTGATCGCGAGATCATCCAGCTCGTCCACTGGGACGGGTCCTCCCTTGCAGAAACAGCGAAGATCCTCGGCAAGAAGCCGGCGACCGTCCGCAGCCGATACTCGCGGGCACGCGCGAAACTTCGGGCCGACCTGGCCCGTGAATCTGACTCTTAGGAGCTTCCGGCTGTAATGATCCGTCCGTCCGGTCGTCGGCCAGCGATCAGTCGATGAATCGCGCCATCGAGGTAGCTGGAGTAAATAATGGTGCGCCCTTCATGTATTAGCAGCACCGACAACCACCTGCCCATTGAGCATCACTGCGTTATTCGGGTTCTTCGCTTCCTTGGCAGGGTCGCTGAGCCTCCACCGCGCGCGGCAACTTCAGAAGAAACCAGCCCGCGAACGGGTGACGATGGCCGTCCCGATACTTCGCGCCGGGTCATCTGAACTACTCATCGCGCTCGCCCTCGAGCACTTGGAGGTTCTCGCCAGGCTTGCCGCGGAACTGATCCTCACGCTCGCTTACAAGCGCCAGTTGTTGCGATTGAGGTGCCGTCTACTCGATCATCGACGAAACGAGTTCCTCCGTCGGAGAGCGGGTAGCGGACCCGGGGATCTTGACAGCGGCTACAGTCCTTGAGTTGCGAGTCTGCCGAGTCGTGACCGCTGATTCCGACGCCCAGCCTTTGTGGTGTCGCTCGATCTCAGCGCGTGAGCGGCGGCCCCAACCGAGTCGATTCATCGTCGTCGCTTCGCCGACGCCCACAGTCGGCCTGAGTTTCCAGAGGGTCAGGATCGCTGCCCAGACTAGACCTGCATCAAAAAGGTATCCGGCCCGTGCATCGGCGGTGCAGGAGGAGCACCATCGATGAGCCGGATAGTGGGTATGGCACCACCATCACGCCCCTCCAAATCGCCCACGATGACGCCGCACTGGATCAACAGGCGCAGGCGAAGTGCAGTGCGCGGGCCAAAGACACGCCGCATCCTCGACAGTTAGGCTGTGCCCGGAACACTATCTCGAAAGGTCGGAACCCGGAGTGCCGATACCCTCGCATCTCATGGACGCAGCTGACGCAAAGGTCGCCAATCTCGTGGAGGCCGCAGTGGCGCTGGAACCGGCTGAGTTCTGCAGCCACCAAATTCTCGACCGAGTGCCATGGCTGTTCGACGACCGGGCGGCCTACATAGACTGGAAGCAGTCACTGGCGGAAGCGCTGGGTGTCGACCCGTATGCGATCTGCATCGTTGGGAGCGCCGCGACCGGAGTCAGTTTGTCGCCAACCAAGGGGTTCACGCTGTTTCACGAACGCTCAGACATAGACGTGGCCGTAATCTCAAACCATCATTTCGACCTCGCCTGGCGCAAGGTGCGCGACCTTTCCCTGCAGCCAAACCTTCTCAGCAAAACGATGAAGACAAAGATTGCGCGGCATCGCCGCGGATTGCTCTTCGACGGATGCATCGCCACCGACAAGATCCTGAGCATGCTCGAATACGGCCCGGCCTGGCAGGACGCTCTGCTACGTGCGGGAAAGAACCCGCCCGTTGTCGGACACACGGTCAAGGCACGATTGTACCGCGACTTTGAATCGCTGCGGGCCTACCAACTCAAGAGTGCGCGTCACGCGCGAGAGGAACTGGAATGAACGCTATCCGGAGTACTTTCCTGGAGCCCACCACTCAGACAGTGTCGTGGTTCAACAAAAGGCTTAGCGACGACGAGCTAGTGTTGAAGCCACTTTTCCAGCGCAACCCGGTGTGGACGTCCACCCAGAAGAGCTACCTGATCGACAGCATTCTGCGTGGCTATCCGGTACCGGAGATCTACCTTCAAACCACCGAGGACAAGGACGGCAACGATCGTCACATCGTTGTCGATGGCCAGCAACGCATTCGCGCCTGCCTTGAGTTCCTGGCCGGTAACTTCGCTCTTTCAGAACGAGATGCAGACTGGGATGGCGCCCGTTTCGATGATCTGACGAAGGACCAGAAGACAGCCCTTCGCCAGTACCGATTCGCGGTGCGAGTGCTTCCCGCACTCGACGAGACATTAATCAGAGAGATCTTCGGTCGCCTCAACCGAAACAACATGGCGCTGAACAAGCAGGAGCTGCGCAACGCGACCTACTGGGGCGAATTCATCACCACGATGAACCGGCTCGCCGACGATCCGTTCTGGGTCGACAGC
Source organism: Microbacterium sp. Mcb102 (assembly GCF_024519805.1). Taxonomy (NCBI): domain Bacteria; kingdom Bacillati; phylum Actinomycetota; class Actinomycetes; order Micrococcales; family Microbacteriaceae; genus Microbacterium; species Microbacterium sp. Mcb102. The sequence goes on from NZ_JALJRG010000002.1 coordinate 468,747, forward strand.
GGGATCTTCACAGTCAATGACTTCCGCCGAATGCTCGACGTCGAGTTCATCAGCGAGCTCGCCATTGCGGCTCTTTACGGGCAGCAAAATAAGAAGGACAATGTTGACCGCCTTTACGGCGAGTTCGAGGAGGAGTTCCCGGCCCGCGCGGAGACCGAATCGACCTTCCAAGCAGTGTGCCAAGTACTGACCTCCGTGGTCGACTGGGATTCCTCGACACGGTGGAAGCGCAAGAGCGACTTCTACACACTGTTCGCGTTCTACGCGGAGCAGACCGACTCGCTGCCGCTGGCCAAGGACGAGGTTGAAAGACAGAAGGCCCGCCTGGCAGCGTTTAGCGCCTCAATCAGCACCTATCTTGCTGACGACGAGACGCCCGCCACTGAAGAGGTCCGCGATTACGCCAGATACGTGCAACGTGCAGCCAGCGACCTCCAGAGCCGGAGGGTTCGTCTAGCAGCGCTTCGCGCCCACCTCACTGAGACCGCGTACACACGGCCGACAGGCACCAAGTCCGCGACCCCAACGTCCAAGCTTGACGCGCTCAAGATCGAAGTCGAGCCCGAAGCTGAGGTTGACGAGGACTCAGATTAAAGGGTGTCATCCCTCCGCAGCAGCGCCGTACCCCGCATCCGTCGAATAAGACAACTTACCGAGGCATTCGGCGTCGCGACCTACCCGCTCCGCGACGGCGCAGCCACCGATCGGCGGATCTCCCATAATTCGCCCTGAGCACCCATGCCGCGCGGGTGAGCCAATGCTCATCAGGGGCGAATCGCCCTGCGATGAAGTCACTCGCCTGCATTCTGGATTGGGTATGCGTCACCAGCCTCGTTCCCCATGCGCGCCCCCTGGCGCACGAAGCTCTGAGCGTTTCCAGTCGCTCAGAGCCTGGCAACCATGAACTCTGTGTCACGGAGATCTCCGATACGCCAGTAGGGAATCACACTCAATCCCACCCGGGACGCCCAACCTACCTCGCGCCCGAGGACAGCAACATTCCTGGGCCTCACCGGCAGACGACTCATCTCGGGTTGACTCCGAACCTCTCTCGGGCGGCCGCACATTCACTGGTCGTTCCGTGTCATGCCTGATCGCCGGCAACGTCCACGAGCCTGGCGATGGCATCATGCGCCACAGCCGTCTGACGTACGTCTTCGAACAACCGGCCGTGGCTCGAGAGGTACCTTCCCGAGGGATGGGACTTGAACGACAAGAGCTCTAGGTTGGAGTGCAGGACCTTGCTGTCGCTGGCAAGCAGGTGAGGGGGAGCTTGTTTGAGCTTGGCTATGCGGAAGTTGGGGTACCGACGAGCTAATTGTTCCAATCGACGAACCACTTCTTGATCGCTTTCAGCCTCGTCAACGTCGAAGTATCCGATGCACACCCTGGCGCCACGTCGCAAGTTCGACTCGAGTTGCGCCGTCGTCGCATGATCCAGTACAGCGGCGCTGAGCCTGCCCGTCAGCACCGAGATGCGGCGGTCCGTTCCCGTCAAGGAGGCCCGAGCGAACGCTTGCTGCGCCATCGGACTCAGTTGCTCGAAACTCACCGCCCGCGCGCTCTCGCCGAGGATTGCCTCGGCTTCATCCCACGCCGGCACCTCATCATGCACGACCTGCATCCGGCTCATCTGGCCGGATGCCAGCTTCTCGAACTCCCGGGCATGGATTGGGCTCTCGTCGCCGTCCACAACCCAAGCGACCTCAGGAATAGGCTGCACCTCATCCGTAAAGAGCAGTAGCTTCGCGGGAAGGTAGCGGTGTTTCACCACGCTCGCACGAAGAATCGCGAGAAGTTGGAGGTGGCGATGCCCTCGCTTCTCCACGCGAACGAGATGCTCGAGGTCTTGAAGTCGAATGTGCGACGCCTCGACGTGCTCATGACGAGACGCCGGAACGATTCGCATCGCTCTCTCTCTCGCCTGCGACTTAGTGATGAGGTCCCGGTCTCGGTATTCGGTGACTCGCCACAGTGTCCGGTCGAAGCTGGCCGGCAGCTCGAGGTCAACAGGCGTAACCGCGCGCAGAGTCAACGCGGCCTGAGTGCCCTGTGCTGTGAGCCCAACCTTTCCGGTTGAGGAATGATAGCCAAGGTTCCCCACGGCCAGTTGATTGACCATCGCACTTTCAAGCTGAGATGTCTCCAGCCCCAGAAGTCCGGCAACCTGTTCGGCAGAAGTCAGCCCGGCGTGCACTCCGCGCAGAAGGAATTCCTCAAGCAGAGGAAGATCCTTGTCCTCCTGAGCAGCAACTAGAACACGTAGGACTGTGACGGGGAGTGCCACGTCTTCGATCGCGATCAGCTTTCGACCAGGCCGAGCTTCTTGAAAGCGCAAGAACAAATCATGGTCCGTCAAGTAGGTCATACTCGTCTCATCTCGCAAGTGTCTGCGTTCTCGCGGATGTAGTCAATGACCTTCCTGAGGCCGCCAGGCTTCGCCTCGCAGAACTCGGCATCCCCAACGATCGTCAGGCCGAACTTCGCGCGCGAAAGCGCAACATTGATTCGTCTCCAATACGGTTCGCTCAAGAATCCGAGCTTTCCCGCATCGTTGCTCCTCGTGACGCTGAAGACGGCCAGATCACACTCGCGTCCTTGCACCGCATCGACGGACTCGACTTCAACATGCAGGTGACTGAGCTCCGCCGCAACGCGGTCGAGGCGTCGCTTGAGTTCCTCCGTCTGGCTCCGGTAAGGCGCGATGACGATCACGTGATACCCGCCGCCCTCGGATGCGGGTATCAATCCGCTCTCGATCGCGCGCTGGATCGCACCAAGCCGGTCGATTACGGCATCAGCCTCGCAGTTGTTCACGAAGCTTCCCGCGGTTCGAGCATCGCGGGTTTCTCGGCGATTCTTGAGGCCGGAAGTGTCCAGCCACAGCACCGGTTTGCTGAGCAGGTCGTATCCTCTCAACCCCTCGACCGCCGACGAACGCAACCAGCCCTCGTAGAAGCAGGTGGAGATCATGTCTCCGATGGCGGGAACCATACGGAACTGCTCAGTTAGCCGGAACTGATTGGTGGCTGGTAGGTGCGTCGCCAGCCGTTCGAACAGGGTTTCCCTGACCTGTGCCGGCAGGAGATCAGCTTCGCGCAAGATCGCCGGCTCCCGCAACAGATCCTCATCGAGAGGCGGCAGCTGGTTGGTGTCCCCGACCAGGACTATACGAGACGCGCGCACCATCGGGACAAGAACCTCGGTGCTCGTCGACTTCGAGGCCTCGTCGATGATGCATAGATCGAACGTCAGCGACCGGGCCGAAGGATGCCCTATGAAGCCAAGGCATGTGCCGGCGACGACAGAGCTGTCTTCGAGCAGGATGGTCGCCATCCGTCGATCCGTGGAAACGCGTTGTATCCATTCGGCCTGAAGCTTCAATAAGGCGAGGAGCCGGTTCGAATCTTCGGACTGCTCCAGAATCATTTCGAGCGCGGCGTCTACATCGTCCGTGCTGACTGCTTGCCCAATTTCGATCTCGTCCCCGAGGGCTGCTCTAGCATTTTCCAGCGCCTTCTCCTCCCGGGCGACGGCGTCGTCAAACTGCCGCTTCAGCTCGTCGAGACTGGGCGTCAACTCGAGGCGGCTCGCCGTCGTATCATCGGCGAGCTGCGCCGACTTGATCTGCGAAGCGCTCTTCGATCGAGAACGATGAGCGACTCTCCACTCCTCGAGATGCATCGCTGCGCTCAGATGGGTGGGATCCATACCGCCTGCCGCAGATAGAACAGCAAACGCTCCGTCGGCATTCTTGCGAACATTTTCGGCCCATCCCTGAAGCTTGAGATCGAGTCTCAGGCTCGACGACGTTTCCGCTACCCGCTCATCGTCTTCGCGCGCCATACGGACAATCGAGCTAACGCCGAGTGCTTGGATTCGCTCGAGAGCGTTATCGATCGCCACGTGAGTTTGGCTGACAAGCAGGATCCGAGCGGAGGAATTTCGCTCGAGCTCCTGCGCGACGAGCTCGGCAATCATCCGAGTCTTCCCCGTGCCGGGAGGCCCCGTCACGAGCACGCAATCATCGGTGCCGAGCGCTGCTCTCACTGATGCCTGCTTGTCTGCATCGAGCGTGGTTGCCCACGTTACCTCTCCGATTTCGCGCGGGGGTTGAGCGGCAGCGGGTTCAGCCAAGATGTCCGCGAGCGATGGGAGCATCGCGTCACCGCTCTCGAGTCGTTGCAAAGCATCTCGCTGGCGATCGATGGCGATCTGTGTCGGTCCCAGATATGGTGTGAGCTTCCCTGCTTGAGGAATACTCCCCAGGTCGTGCCAATTCCAACGAATCGTCAGGTTGCTCGGGCTTTGCTCGACGGCCGCGCCACGAGCCCGCACTCTTCCGACCTCGTCGGTGTACTCCCACTCGCTCCCTCGGATATCCAGGTCTAATGGCTCACTCAGTGTGAAAGCACTTTCGGTGTGGCCGCGGGCCTCCGCGCGGTCGAACCTGATGGTGGGCATCATGCCCAGTCCCAGCGCTTCGCGAGCCGTGAGTGTGCGCTGCCACACCCCGAGAAGTTCACGAACCAGCGCCTCACCCCCGTTAGCTAGTCGCTCCTGTTCCGCTTCTCGATGCTCGCGAAGGCGGGCCAACAGCAAGTTTTGAGACTCACGAGCCGCCAAGACGCTAAGCGGGGATGCCAAGGACCAGTCGACGAAAGTGTCCGTGACGATCGATGCCTCTCGCTCGCGTTCGAGGGCCTCGTATTCTGTTTTCCTTGCTGAGACGACCACGAGTTCTTGGGTCGAAGAATCACGACGCACAAGAAGTTTCAGCGCTTCGCCCAAGACGAGGAAGGAGTTGAAGTCATAACTGTTCTGTTGCGGATCCCAATACGAACTGGCATGCGTTCGGCCCGCAAGATCATGCTCGACGATCGTTCGAGCGGCGGCAGCACCGCTTTCAGCCGCCACGGCTGCGATCGCTGACTTCGTCAACTTGAGGGTGACTCGCAGTCGCCTCTCTTCTGCTGGCGAATCGTCGAGGACAAGCTCGAGTTGCCGGAGGAACTCTTTGCCACTCACGGGGCGATCCGTGGGTGCTAGTGCCACCGACCGCCGAATGAGATTGTCCAAGACGTCCGGCAGGCCGAGCGCATCGAGCGCAGGCTCAAGTTCGTGAAACTCCGAAGCTCGGTTACCTTCGTCGCTGAGACCCTGGATCGCAAGGACTCCAAGCGAAAACACATCACGCACGAACGGCAACTCTGACTCCCGCTCCGGGGGCGCATAGAGGTGGCTGCGAAGCGATCCGACGGTCGCCGTTGTATCGTCCCGCATACGATGTTGCTTCGCGATTCCGAAGTCGGCCAAAAGAGCGGTGCCCTGGTCGCTCCAAAGAATGTTCCCCGGCTTGACATCCCGATGCGTGATTCCGTTGCTGTGCAGGAACGCGATAGCCCCAGCAACGGGGCGCAATACTTTCTCGCAAAAATCGCGCCAGTCCCACGACTTCGAATCGGCGAGCACATCGCCTAGATTCTGATCGACCCAGTCGAAGATTAGGAACGGGGTGGTGGTCTCCTCTTCCACGCCGTGATCGATCAACGTGATGATGTTCGGATGCGAAGCCTGGTTCGCTTTACGTAACAGACCAACCTCACGCTCCACCAACTTGCGGAGCACGCCGTCGGTACCACCCGAAACGAACTTAACCGCGACCGAACGGCCATCGCTCATGGAAATCGCTTTTCGAACAACCGCAGAGCCACCGGCGCGGGGTTTATAGTTCTCGAGCATCAGGTACCGACCGTCAAGAATCTCGGGTTGCGCCATTGCCCCGCAGTCTCCCTCTTCAGAGCCCCGCGAATGCGGATCGTTGCTCGCCTTCCACGACCGTAGCAGTCACCCCCCGCGTCGACGAGACCGAATTTCATGAAGCATCTGCCACCGATCTCAACGGGTGCCATCACACGAAATCGGCAACGGCCGAGGTAGGGTTCAGAGCGAGATGGCGAACGCGCTTGCCGCAGACAGGCTCATCTCAGTGAGGGTCGCGAGCAGATTCACAAGTTGCCTGCGCCGCATCCGACCTGCGTTCTAATTACTGCCTCGTGGCTGCTGCCCGCACTCCGAGCATGACGAAGGCCCCTCATCCCAGTGTTTCCAAGGGATTCGGGGCCTTCGTGGTGGCGGTGACGGTGGGATTTGAACCCACGGTAGGGGGTTACCCTACACAACTTTTCGAGAGTTGCACCTTCGGCCGCTCGGACACGTCACCGCGGAATAGCTTACGCGACGCGGGGCGAGCGCGCGAATCGAGCGATGCGGGTCACCAGGCGGCGGCGACCTCGGCGTGGGTGCACAGGATGCCCTCGGTCGAGCCGGCGGGTGCGCGGCCGATGCCGCACTCGGTCGCGACGCCGAACTCGGCCGCGTACGGGGATGCGGCGGCGATGCGGCGCGCGGCCCCCTCGGCGCCATCCTCCCGGTGCACGAGCCCGAGGTACAGCTCGTTCACGGGCGCGAGGTCGGCGAGCGGCGCGAAGTAGGCGGCGTCGTCGTGGGCGATCGGCACGGGCAGATGCAGCCACGTGAGCGGGCGGGCGGATGCCGCGGCCACGGCGTTCGCGTAGCGCACCAGGTTCGCGGCATCCGTCGGCTCGAAGAAGTGCTTCTCTCCCGCGTCGCCGTAGCAGAGGTGCACGCCCACCTCGACTCCTGCGGGCACGGCGTCGACCAGCGCGGCCAGGCGCTCGACGAGCCCGTCGAACGGATCGCCGGGCCACCATGCCTCCATGACCGCTCCGTAGCCGGCCGCGCGCTCGATGATGCCCATCTCGCTGGCGACGTCCCACTGCACGGCGAGGTCCTCGTGCGGGATCGCCGCGAGGATCTCGGCGAGCTCCCGGAGGATCGCGGCGGTGTACACGGGTTCGATCGCGGCCCGATCGTCGCCGTGGAAGAACGAGGAGATCACGGCCAGCGGGGTCGGCAGCGACACCTGGAATCGGATGCCGGCGGGCACAGCCCCCTCAGCGCGGAGGCGCGTGAACACGGCGTACGACTCGATCGCAGCGGCGGCGTAGCCGAGCGGCGGCAGGGCGATGCTCGCGGCATCCACTCCCTCGGCGATGCGCAGGCCGCGCGCGTCGATCCCTGCGGGGAACGGGATGGGCTCGTCGCCGATGCGCTCGATGCCGTCGGCCCGGCCGATCACGTCGGGCTGGAACATGATCCAGTGGAATCGCGTGCCGACCTCGCCGTCCGGGATGCGGCGGAGCCGATCGCCGAGAAGCTCTGCCGCCGTGCGCATCGTGGTCTCGGCGTCGTCGAAGTTCACACTGCCCACGAGGAGGGCGCCCTGCGGCTGAGTCATGCCCTCAGAATATCGGCGCGCAGGACCGGCGCCCTCGTGCTTTTGCACGGCAGGATCCCTCCGCGCGCGCGGCCGAACCGGGTTAGGATTGCCTAAGAACCCGCCGCCTGTGGGGGCAGCGATGACGGGAAGGGTACTCATCATGGGCTTCATCGCGTCCGAGGCACTGGCCGAGACGGGCTACGTCGTCCTCGACGACCACACGTCGGCCGCCGATCCGGCCGAATGGCTCGATCTGGAGTACGTCGGGTGGCGCTCCTCGGGCATCACGCGCTTCGCCCCGCTCACCAGCTACGCAGGCGACGTCGACTGCAACGGCTTCTGGAACCACACGCCGCCGCGGGCCGACAAAGACGGCGTCTGGGTCGAGTCGCAGATCGCGATCGCCCCCACGCTCCAGCGCCGGGCACAGGAGCCGGGCGCCGGCATCGGCCGCTGCCGCGTGATCGAGCTGCAGCCCAACGAGTACGCCGACGCGATCTACAACCTGCATCAGGACGACAACAACCGCCTCAACGAAGAGGGAACCGGGTGGGTGGTCCGCGGGTTCTTCAACCTCTCGGACGACACCGAGTCGATGCTGATCCTGCGCTCAGACCGCTTCGACCCGGCCACCGAGATCCGCCTGCCGCTGCGCGCGGGCTCGCGCATCATCGTCGACACCCAGCGCTTCTGGCACGCGGTCTGGCACCGCGGCACCGCCCCGCGCTACGCCCTCATCACGTCGTGGACGAGCGGACCCGAGCTCGACGCGTACATCGCCGCGAACCACGGCGACCCGCATCCGCCGACCGTCGACCTCGACCCTCAGTTCGTCGACGACGCGCAGGTCGAGCTGCACCGCCGCATCGAGGAGCGCCGCCGCGCCTTCGAGGCACAGGGCATCGTGATGGAACCGCCCGTCGACATGAGCGTCTGACCGCTCATGTCCGGCACGCTCGACGCTACCCTCGGCCTATGACCTCCGCCGCCGTGCTCACCGTGTCCGATCGCGGTGCGGCAGGCACCCGCGCCGACACGGCCGGTCCCCTCGCCGTCGCCGCGCTCCGCGAAGCGGGGTTCGACTGCGCCGACCCTGTGATCATCCCCGACGGCGCGGATGCCGTCGAGCAGGCGCTGCACGAACTCCTCGCCCGCGGTCTGCGGCTCATCGTCACCACCGGCGGCACCGGCATCGCCGCGCGCGACGAGACCCCCGAGGGCACCGCACGCGTGCTCGAGCGACAGCTTCCGGGAATCCCGGAGGAGCTGCGGCGGCAGGGTGCCGCGAGGTTCCCCGCCGCGATGCTCAGCCGCGGCCTCGCCGGCACCGCGCAGGGCGCGCTGATCGTGAACCTGCCCGGCTCCCCCGGCGGCGTCGCCGACGGCATGCCGATCATCCTGTCGGTCGCGGAGCACGTGATCGCCCAGCTCGACGGAGAGGACCACCGATGACCGTCACCCTTGCCGCGATCAGCGACACGGCCCTGTCTCTCGATGCGCACCTCGCCGCGGTGGACGACGCCCGCGCGGGCGCGGTCACGACGTTCCTCGGACGCGTCCGCGACCACGACCCGGATGCCGCCGGCGAGGTCGTCGCCCTCGAGTACTCCTCGCACCCGGATGCCGAGCGGATCCTTCGCGACCTCGCCGAACGCGCCGTCGCCGCAGGTGTCAGCGGAGAGGCGATCGTCGCCGTGAGCCACCGCATCGGCCGCCTGCCCGTCGGCTCGGCCGCTGTCGTCGTCGCGGTCGCCGCCGCACATCGCGACGAGGCGTTCGTGGTGTGCCGCGAGATCATCGAGGCCATCAAGCGCGAGCTCCCGGTCTGGAAGCGTCAGGTCGAGGCCGACGGCACCACCGCCTGGAAGGGTATCGGCGGCTGAGCCTCAGCCTCCGGCGAACGGAGGCAGCACGTCGACGGTCCCCACCCCCGCCAGCGCGAAGTCGTCGTCCACCCTGGCGCCGTCCACGAGCAGCGCACAGCGGTCGAGGATCGCTCCGAGTGCCGGATGCGCGTCCACCAGCTCGGCCCGCAGCGCGCCGAGGGTCACCGCATCCGTGGGCTCCGTCGCCCGGCCCGCCGCATCCTCCGCTGCCGCGAAGTACCGCACCGTGGCCATCAGCTCTGCTCCTGAGCCGCATGCGCGTTCGCGAGCTCGACGATCGCGGCGACCGCGGCCCGCACGTCATCGGGCGAGCCGCCCGCACGACCGGCGACCAGACCGGCGACGAAGGCGCTGAACGGCGCGGCCGGGCGCGCGACCCCGTTCGCGACATCTCTCGCGAGGTCGAGGATCAGCGCGACCGGCACATCGTCCGCCCCCAGGTCGAATCGTTCGCGCAGCTCGGCCGCCCAGGCGTCGAGCGCCTCCGGAGGAAGAGTGCGGCTGTTCTCGGTCATGGCGTCTCCTCGAATTCCTGTCGTGCGCGAGCCAGGTCGGCGGGCGAGTCGATGTCGGCGGTGGTCCCCTCCTGGTCGACGACCCACTCGATGGCGAGACCGCCGAGGAGGGCGTGGACCGAGGCGTTCCGGTCGGTCTCGATCACGTCGAGCGCGCCGCGGACCGATGCCGTGCGATACAGGCCGGCCAGCCACTGCGGCTGCCCGTCTGCAGAGAACACGACACCGTCGACGGATGCCGCTGCCCCCGCATCATCGGCGCGGTGGGAGAGCAAGCCGTGCACGACCGCATCCGGTCGCGCGAGGTCCCCGGCGAGGATCAGCACCCTCTCCGCCGGCATCCGCGCGAGTCCCGCCGCGATCCCCGCCACCGGACCGCCGAGCGGCGGCTCCTCCCTGGTCCAGACCACGTCGGCCGACTCATCGAGCACCGGACCGACCGCCACGATCGGCCCGACCCCGCCTGCGACCAGCGCTTCCACGGTGCGGGCGAACAGCGATCGCCCCTCCAGCGTGAGAAGAGGCTTCGCGATGCCGCCCATCCGGCGACCCTCGCCACCGACGAGCAGCACGGCGCCGACCCCGGCGTGCGACGACGTGGTCACTCCCCGGGCCTCCGCCAGGACCCGCTGCGCCCGCCCTCCTTGGCGACGATGCGCACGTTCTCGATCGTCACGGCGCGATCCACACCCTTGATCATGTCGACGACGGCGAGAGCGGCGACCGAGACGGCGGTGAGCGCCTCCATCTCGACCCCGGTGCGATCGGCCGTGCGCACGGTGGCGCTGATCCGGATCCCGGTGTCTTCGATGTCGAGGTCGACGACCGCGCCGTGCACGCCGATGACATGTGCGAGCGGCAGCAGTTCGGGCGTGCGCTTGGCCGCCTGGATGCCGGCGATGCGGGCCACTGCGAGCACATCGCCCTTGGGCACCGTGCCATCGCGGAGCAGGGCGACCGTCTCCGGCTCGCAGCGCACGAAGCCCGCGGCGGTCGCGGCCCGCACGGTCGGCTGCTTCTCGGTCACATCGACCATGCGCGCGTGGCCGGCCGAATCCAGGTGGGTGAAGGTCATGACAGCTCCATCACGTCGATGAGGTCGCCGACCGAGACCTGTTCGGTCTCGGCGGCGACGATGGCATAGGCGGTGGCGGCCCCGAGGCCGACCGCGAGGTGCGAGCCGGATCCCCCGCGGGTCGCCGGATGCACGAGGCCCTCCGCGTCGATCACGGCGGGCAGATACTGACGTCGCCCGGGAGGGGTTCGCCATCCGACGCCCGCGGCGAGACGTCTCCGTGGGCGATGGATATCGCGGCGGCCCTGCAGGCGCAGCAACGCCGGCCGCACCAGCACCTCGAAAGAGACGGCCACGCTCACCGGATTGCCGGGCAGGCCGAACAGCAGCATCCCCTCAGCCGTCGCCCCGAACCCCTGGGGCTTGCCCGGCTGCATCGCGACCTTCACGAACTCCATCGCGTCGCTCAGACCCTGCCGCACCGGCTCGTATGCGCCGGCACTCACGCCCCCGGAGAAGATCACGGCATCGAGCCCGAGCGTGGTCGCACGCGCCACAGCGTCGGCCGGGCCGGCACCATCGTCACCGACGATCTCCCGGAACACGACCTCGGCCCCGGCCTCGGCTACGAGCCCGGCGAGCAGCAGCCCGTTCGATTCCGGAATCTGCCCTCGGGCCAGCGGCTCCCCCGGCGGGACGAGCTCGGCGCCGGTCGAGACGATGGCCACCTGCGGCCGCGGGGCGACGGCGACCCGAGCGATGCCGACGGATGCCAGTGCGGCCAGCTGCCGGGCGCCGAGCAGCGTGCCCGGCTCGAGAACGACGGCACCGGCCGCGGCATCCGCCCCCGCCCGACGCACATGCGAGCCCTCCGCCGCCGGTGCGCGAACCACCCGGATGTCCCCCAGGGAGTCGGCGAGGCCACCCACGGTGTCTTCGAAAGGCACGACTGTGTCGGCCGCAGCCGGCACCGGAGCGCCGGTCATGATGCGGGCGGCCGTGCCCCGAGCGAGTGGTGGATCCTCCGCGCTGCCCGCCGGGACGTCCACCACGACGCGCAGCACCGCCGGATGCGCGTCGGATGCCGTGGCGACGTCGGCGAAACGCACCGCGAAGCCGTCCATCGCAGAGTTGTCGAAAACGGGGACGGGGTTCTGCGCGCGAGCAGGCTCCGTCAGCGTGAAGCCGACCGCCTCGTCCAGAGTCCGGGTGACCGCCGGACGGGTCCGCACGGCGGCGAGCACCACGGCGAGCTGCTCTTCGACCGTGCGCATGCCGCTCATCGCGCGCTCCAGGCGTCCATGCCGCCGGTCAGCACCACGGCGTCGGCCCCGGCGTCCCGCAGGGCTGCCGCAGCGCGCACTGCCCGCAGTCCGCGCTGGCACACGACGACGATCCGGCCCTCGGCGGAAAAGGCCTCGGGACGACCGAGTACTTCCGCCAGCGGAGCGTGCCGGGCTCCGGGGATCGCGCCGGTGGCGATCTCATCCGCCTCGCGCACATCGAGCACGAACGCTCCGGCGGCGACCTCGTCGTCGAGTGCGTCCGCGGCGACGTGAGGTACCGCCGGGCGCGCGGGAACCGAGGTCGCCGCGCTGGTCGTCGCCGCACCGGCCGTCTCCGCGCGCCCGCGCAGCGGAACCTCACTCATCCGTCCCCGCAGCGCGTCGATCAGCAGTACGCGACCGAACAGCGGCTCCCCGATGCCGGCGATGAGCTTGATGGCCTCCATCGCGAGCACCGAACCCACCTGGAGGCAGAGCGCCCCGAGCACTCCCACCGCCGCGCAGCTCGGCAGTTCGCCGACCCCCTCGGGCGGGTACAGGTCGCTCAGCACGACCGGCGGCACTCCCTCGGGCGGAGCCGACCAGAACACCGTCACCTGAGCCGCGAACTCCTGCACGACACCCCACACCAGCGGCACCCCGAGCCGCTCGCAGGCCGCAGCCACCAGCGTGCGGGTCTCGAACGTGTCGGACCCGTCGATCACGAGGTCGGCCTCGGACAACAGCGCCTCGGCATTGGCCGCGGTGAGTCGTTCGCGCACGGGACGAACGGTCGTCTCCGGCGCGAGATCCGCCGCGACGCGCACCGCGCTGTCGACCTTGGGCGCGTCGACGTCGGCCAGGCGGTGCAGCACCTGACGCTGCAGGTTCGAGAGCTCGACCACGTCGTCGTCGATGACCGTGAGGGTGCCGACGCCGGCTGCGGCGAGCGCGAGCACGACGGGAGATCCGAGCCCACCCGCACCGACGACGGTGACGTGGGCCGCGCGCAACCGTCGCTGTCCGATTTCGCCGAGGTCGGCGAGGACGAGGTGCCGGGCGGTCCGCTGTGCTTCCGCGGCGCTGAGTGCTGCGACGGGCTCGACGAGCGGAGGCAGCGGCATGCGCTCAGGCTACCCCGGGACGCGTGGCAGCGGGCCCTCCGAGCGCCGGAGAAATCCCCCGCCGAAGGACCGATGATGCGGCAGATCTCCGCGGATGCGGAATATGCACGGCAGATGGCCTGGATCTGCGGAACTCGCGCCTTTAGGCTCGGTCTGTGACCACCTATCGCATCGCCGAAGCCGCACGGCTGCTCGGCGTGAGCGACGACACGGTGCGGCGGTGGGTCGACCAGGACGCACTGCCGGTCACCGCCGACAGTCCCGCCCGCATCCCCGGCGAGGCCCTCGCCCAGCACGCGGTCGCCCTCGCCGCCGCGCCACCCACTCCGGGCGATGTGCTCTCCAGCGCCCGCAACCGCTTCACCGGACTCGTCACCCGCGTGCAGATCGACGGCGTCATGGCGCAGGTCGACATCCAGGCGGGTCCGCATCGATTCGTTTCCCTGCTCTCGGCCGAGGCCGTTCGCGAGCTCGATCTGCAGCCGGGGTCTCTCGCTGTCGCGGTGATCAAGGCCACCACCGTGATCGTGGAGACGCCGCGGTGAACCACCGGCTCCTCACCGGGTCGGCAGCGCTGGTCCTCGCCCTGCTGCTGGGCGGCTGCTCTGCCGTCTCCTCCGCCGATCCGTCGCCCTCCCCCGCCGAGGGAGAGCTCACCGGCGAGGTCACCGTCTTCGCCGCGGCCTCGCTGAGCCCGGTCTTCGACGAGATCGCCGCGGCCTTCACCGCGGAGCACCCGACGGTCGACGTGGCTCCGATCGTCTACGACGGGTCGAGCGTGCTCGTGACGCAGCTCGCCGAGGGCGCACACGCCGATGTCCTCGCCACCGCCGACGAACGCACGATGCAGACGCTCATCGACACCGGCCTCGCCGACGACCCGGAGCCGTTCGCGACGAACACCCTCGTGGTCGCGGTGCCCGCAGGAAACCCCGCCGGCATCACCTCTCTCGCCGACCTCGCAGACGCGACCACCGTGCTGTGTGCGCCCGAGGTGCCCTGCGGGGCGGCATCGCAGACGCTGCTCGACGCCGCCGGCGTCTCGGTCACGGCGGCGAGCCTCGAGCAGAACGTCTCCGCGGTCCTGCAGAAGATCGTCGCCGGCGAAGCGGACGCCGGTCTGGTCTACGCGACCGACGTGGTGGGCGCAGACGTCGAGAGCTTCGCTCCGGAGGGCAGCGACGAGGTCGTGAACCGCTACCCGATCGTCGCACTCGACGGAGCCACGGATGCCGGAGGAGCATTCACCGAGTTCGTGCGGGGTCCGGTCGGCCGCGGGATCCTCGCCGACCACGGCTTCGGTACGCCGTGATCGGGGATCGGCCCGCGAGGCGGAGCATGACGAGGACGAGCACGACGACGATGCGACGGGTCGACACGGGAGCGGCGCCCCCGTTCCTCCTGGTCGCGCCCGCCGTGCTCGGCATCCTCCTGCTCGCGCTGCCGCTGGTCGCCCTGCTCACGCGCGCGTCCTGGTCGACCTTCTGGACCGACATCACCTCCACGGTGGCACTGGACGCCCTCCGCCTCTCACTCACCACCGGGCTCGCCGCGACCGCGCTGTGCATCGTGCTCGGCCTCCCGCTCGCCCTGCTGATCGCCCGCTCGGGACCGCGCACCTCCGCCCTGCTGCGGGCTCTCGTCGCGGTGCCGCTCGTGCTCCCGCCGATGGTGGGCGGGGTCGCCCTACTGTTCCTCCTCGGCCGTTCCAGTCCACTCGGGGGCGTCATCGCCGCGTGGTTCGGCACCGGCATCCCGTTCACGCCGGCGGCCGTGGTGCTCGCGCAGGCGTTCGTGGCGCTGCCGTTCCTGGTGCTCGCGGTCGAGGGGACGATCCGCAGCACGGGGAGCCGATACGAGCGCACGGCTGCCACACTCGGGGCCTCGCCGAGCACGGTGCTGTGGCGGGTCACGCTGCCCCTCGCCGCGCCCGGCATCGTGGTCGGGGTGATCCTGTGCTTCGCCCGCGCCATCGGCGAGTTCGGGGCCACAGCCTTGTTCGCCGGCAATGCCCCCGGCGTGACGCAGACCATGCCGCTCGCGATCTACACCGCCTTCAACGGGGCCGGTGCCGGCCGCGAGACGGCGGTGGCCCTGTCGATCCTGCTGCTGGGGACGGCCGTCGCCGTGTTGCTGCTCGTGCGGGCGTGGCGGCCGGGGGCCCTCCGATGACCGGCGACGTCGGCTCGCTCGACCACGGCGCCCTCGACGCTCACGTCATCGTGCGGCATGCGGGTCTCGATGCCGCGCTCCGCGTCGCCGCGGGCGAGTTCGTCGCGATCATGGGCCCGAGCGGTGCCGGCAAGACCTCTCTCCTCGAGGCGATCTCGGGGCTCGTGCGACTCGACGAGGGGCACGTCGACCTCGATGGGATCCGCCTCTCCGGACCGCGGCAGCACACGCCGCCGTCACGCCGTGCGATCGGCCTGCTCGGGCAGGACGCCCTGCTGTTCCCGCACATGACCGCGGCAGAGAACATCGCGTTCGCCGCCAGGGCCGCCGGACGCACCCGCGAGGAGTCCACCCGACGCGCGACGGAGTGGCTGGACCGCATCGGCCTCGCCGGGTATGGCACCCGCAGCCCCGACGAGCTCTCCGGCGGACAGCGCCAGCGCATCGCCCTCGCGCGAGCCCTCGCCGCCTCGCCGCGGCTGCTGCTGCTCGACGAGCCGTTCACCTCGCTCGACGTCGAGGCCGCGGCCCAGTTGCGCGAGGTCGTGCGCGAACAGCGCGGAGCCACCACGACGATCCTCGTCTCGCACGGCATCCTCGACGCCCAGGCTCTCGCGGAGCGGCTGGTGATCGTGCAGGCCGGGCGCATCGTCCAGGATGCCGCCGTCGCTGAAGTGCTCGCCTCCCCGGCGACTCCCTTCGCCGCGGCCGTCGCCGATTCGGCACACTGACGCGGCCTCCCGATCCCGGGTCTGCACGGTCACGGGCGCCGGTCAGGCGCGCCGGTCAGGGGTGCCGGTCAGGGGCGACGCAGCCGCTCCGGATCCGGAGTGGAGATCGGATCCCACCCTCGCTTCGGCGCCCGCGATCCACGCTGCTCGTCGCGCGAGCGGTAGACGATGTAGGGGCGGAACAGGTACCCGACCGGTGCGGAGAACACGTGCACCAGGCGAGTGAACGGCCACAGGCCGAACAGGAGTGTCGCCGTGATGACGTGCAGCTGGAAGAGCAGCGGCACATCGAGCATCAGGTCGGGTCGCGGCTGGAGGATGATCAGCTGACGCAACCAGGGCGAGACCGTCTCGCGGTAGTGGAACCCCTCCCCGAACACCTGGTAGACGACGGTGGCCGCCGTACCGAACAGCAGTGTCGCGCCGAGGAACACGTACATCACCTTGTCCATGACGGTGGTCGCGAGGAACACCGCCGCGACCGTGCGGCGTCGGTAGATGAGGATGGCGAGCCCCGCCAGGGTGAGCACCGCCGCGGCCGTTCCGAGCACGGTCGCCCCGATGTGATACATCTCCTCGTTGATACCGATCGCGTACAACCACTCCCGTGGGATGAGGAGCCCGACGACGTGTCCGGCGATCACCATGAGGATGCCGAGGTGGAACATCGGGGATCCCCAGCGCAGCAGTCTGTTCTCGTACGTCTGAGAGGAGCGGGTCGTCCACCCGAACTTGTCGTAGCGGTACCGCCAGATGTGGCCGACGACGAAGATCGCCGCGCACACGTACGGCAGCGCGACCCACAGGATGATCTGCACGCTCATCTCGACTCCCTCGCTCGGAATGCGGGCATCGGCAGACTCAGACCGACCGTCTCGGCGGGCGGCCCCTCGTTCACCAGCGCGAGCACTCGCTCTCTCGTGGCCTGGTCGACTTTCGGCAGCGACAGCGTCACAGCGCGCACGGGATCCGCCCAGCGGCTGTCCATGCTCTCCAGCGCAGCCCGCAGCACTTCGACGCCCTCCCGGTGCGCGGCCAGGAGCGCGTCGGCGATGGGAGACCCCGACAGCGCGGAGAACTCCAGCACAGCCGGCAGGTAGTCGGGCAGGTCGGCCGCGTCGAACTCCCAGCCGGCTGCACGGTACGCCTCGAGGAACGTGACGAGTGCGGTGCCACGACGCCGAGTGTCACCGGTGGCGTAGTAACTCAGGTACAGCGAGCACTTCCGTTTCAGGTCGAACGTCGTCACGTATTCGCGCTGCAGCCCGGATGCCCCGTCACGCTCCGCCCCATCGAGGAACCGCGTCATCGGCTCGGCCACGGGCCGGGGCAACGCGGAGATGTGCTCGCGCAGCACGGGGATGCGGTCGAACCACACGGCGTCCGGGTACTCCAGAAGCAGCGACGCGAGCATATGCACCGTCCGGCGCTGACCGGGGGTGAGCGTCGTGGGAGCCAACGTTTCGGGAAGCGGACGCAGCGGTGTGACCCGCTCCGTCCGGTCCCGGATCGGGAGCACGCTGCTCACGAGTCCGCCTCCGGCGGGAACAGGCCGCCCGGCCTGCCGTTGCCGTCCCAGTTCAACAGGTTCAGGCGATTCGGTGTCGACGGCCTGTCGGCGGTCTGCCGGTCGGCCAGCACGTGGAAGTTCTCGACCGCGACCGGCGTCGGGTAGCCGCTGTTCGCTCCGAAGGGGCCGGCGCCACCCATGCCGGGCCCGTCGTCGTAGTCGAGCGAACAGGCCATCTCCTCCAGCTCATGCGCCCGTTCCGCGTGCGCTGCCGGGATCACGTACCGTTCCTCGTACTTCGCGATCGCGAGCAGCCGGTACATCTCCTCGATCTCGTTGCCGGTCATGCCGACCGCCGTCGCGATGCGCTCGTCGCGCTCGTCATCGAGACTGACCCCGCGCATGTAGGACCGCATCGCCGCGAGCTTGCGCAGCGATGCATCCACCGGTTTCGGGTCGCCCGCGGTGAACATCTCGGCGAGGTAGCCGATCGGGATCCGGAGCTTGTCGATCGCGGCGAAGAGCGTCCGCGCATCCTCCCCGTCGCTGCCCGATCCGGTGATCACGTCGACGACGGGCGACAGCGGCGGGATGTACCAGACCATCGGCATCGTCCGATACTCGGGGTGCAGGGGAAGCGCGACCTTGTACTTCTGGATCAGCCGGTGGATCGGGCTCCGCTGGGCGGCATCGATCCAGTCCTCGGGGATCCCGTCACGACGTGCCGCCTCGATCACCGCGGGGTCGTTCGGGTCGAGGATCACCGAACGCTGCGCCTCGAGGAGCTCGTGCTCGTCTTCCACCGCCGCGGCCTCGGCGACCCGATCGACGTCGTAGAGCACCAGTCCGAGATACCGCAGTCGGCCGACGCAGGTCTCCGAGCACACGGTGGGCAGCCCCACCTCGATCCGCGGGTAGCACATGGTGCACTTCTCGGCCTTGCCGGTCTTGTGATTGAAGTAGACCTTCTTGTAGGGGCAGCCCGACACGCACATGCGCCAACCGCGGCACGCATCCTGGTCCACGAGGACGATGCCGTCCTCTTCCCGCTTGTACATCGCACCCGAGGGGCACGATGCCACGCATGAGGGATTGAGGCAGTGCTCACAGATACGCGGCAGGTAGAACATGAAGGCCTTCTGGAACTCGGCCTCGACCTGCTCGCTCATCTTCTGCAGGATCGGGTCCTCCTGCATGGTCTCGATCGAACCGCCCAGGTCGTCGTCCCAGTTGGCCGACCACGAGATCTTCATGTCCTTGCCGGTGATCAGGCTCTTCGGTCGAGCCACCGGGGTGTGCTCGCCGCTCGGAGCGTTGACGAGCATGTCGTAGTCGTACGTCCAGGGCTCGTAGTAGTCGTCGATGCCCGGCAGCTTCGGGTTGGAGAAGATGCGCATGAGCTTCGCCAACCGTCCGCCGCTCCGCAGCCGCAGCCGACCGCGCTTGTCGCGCACCCAGCCGCCGCCCCACTTCTCCTGGTCTTGATACCCACGCGGGTACCCGACACCGGGCCGTGTCTCGACGTTGTTGAACCAGACGTACTCCATGCCGGTGCGGTTCGTCCACGCCTGCTTGCACGTGACCGAGCAGGTGTGACATCCGATGCACTTGTCGAGGTTCATCACCATCGACATCTGCGCCATGACCTTCATCGGTACCGCACCTCCTGGTCGCGGCGACGGATCGTGGTGACCTCGTCGCGTTGGTTCCCGGTCGGGCCGAGATAGTTGAACGCCCACGACAGCTGCGCGTAGCCGCCGATCAGATGACTCGGTTTGAGCAGGATGCGGGTGAGGGAGTTGTGGATGCCGCCGCGCTGTCCGCTGATCTCCGAGATGGGCACATCCACCGTGCGATCCTTCGCGTGGTACATGTACACGGTGCCCTCCGGCATGCGGTGGGAGACGTTCGCCCGCGCGACGACCACCCCGTTGCGGTTGTAGGACTCGATCCAGTCGTTGTCACGGACACCGATCTTTTCGGCGTCCTGCGGACTCATCCAGATCGTGGGGCCGCCGCGCGACAGCGACAGCATGAAGAGGTTGTCCTGATACTCCGAGTGGATCGACCACTTGGAGTGCGGCGTCAGGTAGCGCACGTGCACCTCTGCCCCACCGTTCGTCCCCGGAACGACGTCGCCGAACAGACGGTGCATGTCGAGTGGGGGCCGGTAGATCGGAAGCGCCTCGCCGAGCTCGTCCATCCAGTCGTGGTCGAGGTAGAAGTGCTGGCGACCGGTCAGGGTGTGCCACGGCTTGAGATGCTCGACGTTGATCGCGAAGGCCGTGTAGCGCCGACCCCCGTGCTCCGACCCCGACCACTCCGGCGACGTGATCACGCTGCGCGGCTGAACCGACACGTCGGAGAAGGTCAGGTGCGTCCCCTCATGCTCCTCGGCGAGGAAGGCCATCTTCTGACCAGTGTGCTTCTCGAGTGCGTGAAAGCCCTGCACAGCGAGGCGGCCGTTGCTCGTGCCCGAGAACGCGAGGATCATCTCGCACGCCCGACGATCGTCGTCGAGGCGCACCGATCCGGCATACGGTCCTGCCTCGACGACGCCGTTGCTCCGTTTGAGCTTCTCGATCTCGGGCTCGGCACGGTACGTGATGCCCTTGGTGGTCATGCCCAGCTTCTGTGTGAGCGGTCCGAGCGCCTTCCACCTGTCGAAAAGATTCGGATAGTCCCGCTCGACGACGATCAGCTTCGGCATGGTCACACCCGGCACGCGGGGCAGATCCTGCACCGTGCCGTGGGGCGTCGCCATGGCATCCGGGGTGTCGTGCTGCAGGGGCGCCGCCACGAGGTCCCGCCGCACACCCAGGTGCGTGCGGGCCATCTCGCTGAACTTCTCCGCCAGCATCCCGAACGTGTCGAAATCGGTCTTGGTCTGCCATGGCGGCGCGATCGCCGGGTTGAACGCATGGATGAACGGGTGCATGTCGGTCGACGAGAGATCATGCTTCTCGTACCAGGTCGCCGCCGGCAGCACGATGTCGCTGAAGAGCGTGGTGCTCGTCATGCGGAAATCCGCCGTCATCAGCAGATCGAGCTTGCCCTCCGGAGCCTCGTCCCGCCAGGTCATGGTGGTCGGGCGCGAGCCCGGCGCTGTTTCGTCGGCGCGGATCGCCGCGTCGGTGCCGAGCAGATGCTTGAGGAAGTACTCGTTGCCCTTGCCCGAGGAGCCGAGGATGTTCGCCCGCCACACCAGCACGACGCGCGGGAAGTTCTCCGGCGCATCCGGATCCTCGACGGCGAACTTCAGGGAGCCGTCGTCGAGGCTGTCGACCACGTACTGCGCCGGTTCCTTTCCGATCGCATCGGCCTCGTCGCACAGATCGAGCGGGTTCCGGTCGAATGTCGGATAACTGGGCATCCATCCGCGCTGCACGGACTCGACGAGACAGTCGGCCGTGGTGCGGTCGGCGAAGCGGCCGAGACCGAGCGGAGACGACAGCTGGTCGGCCGGCAGCCCGTCGTAGCGCCACTGATCGGTCGCCAGATACCAGAACGCGGTCCCGATGGTGTGACGCGGCGGGCGCCCCCAGTCCGCTGCGGCCGCGTACTGCTGATACCCCGTGATCGGACGCACCTTCTCCTGACCGACGTAGTGCGCCCAGCCGCCGCCGTTCACCCCTTGGCATCCGGTCATCGTCGTCAGCGCCAGGAAGGTGCGGTAGATCGTGTCGGAGTGGAACCAGTGATTCGTGCCGGCACCCATGAGGATCATCGACCGGCCGCCCGACCGCTCGGCATTGTCGGCGAACTCGCGCGCGATGCGAAGCGCCTGCGGCGCCGGGACCGAGGTGTGTTCCTCCTGCCACGCCGGTGTTCCGGGACTGCTCGCGTCGTCGTAGCCGGTCGGCCACGCACCCGGCAGCCCTTCGCGACCGACGCCGTATTGGGCGAGCATGAGGTCGAACACGGTCGTGACCTTCCGCCCGGCGACCGTGCGCACCGGAACGCCGCGCACGACGACCCCGGACCCGCCGGCATGCTCCTGACCCGGCTCCGGATCGAGATCGAAGCGCGGCAACCGCACCTCGACGGCATCGTGATCGCCCGGCAGATCGCTGATGGAGAGCGGCGGGACGACGTCGCCGAGGTCGAGGTTCCAGCGCCCCTCGTCCTCCGCCGTGAACCGGTGGCCGAGCGAACCGTTCGGAACGACCGGATTCCCGACGGCATCGAGCAGCACCGGCTTGAAGTCGGCGCGCGCCTGCGCTGCAGCGTCCCCGTCGAGATCGGACGCCGTGACGAACTTGCCGGGAACCAGCCCGCCGTTCCGCTCCTCGAGCGCCACGAGGTAGGGCGCATCGGTGTAGCGCCGCATGTACTCCTCGAACCGCGGCGTCCGCTTCTCGACGAAGTGCTCGCGGAGGATGACGTGGCCCATGGCGAGCGCGAGTGCAGCATCCGTACCCGGGTGCGGCGCGACCCACTCGTCGGCGAACTTGGTGTTGTCGGTGTAGTCCGGCGAGACCGTGACGACCTTCTGGCCGCGGTAGCGCGCCTCAGCCATGAAGTGTGCGTCCGGCGTGCGGGTGACCGGGACGTTCGAGCCCCACATGATGAGGTAGCCGGCGTTCCACCAGTCGGCGGACTCCGGCACGTCGGTCTGATCGCCGAACACCTGGGGGCTCGCGACCGGCAGGTCGGCGTACCAGTCGTAGAACGACAGCATCGTGCCACCGAGCAGATTGAGGAAGCGCGAGCCCGCTCCGTGGGACACCATCGACATGGCCGGGATCGGCGAGAAGCCCGCGACGCGATCGGGGCCGTACTTCTTCACCGTGTGCACGTGGGCAGCCGCCGCGATCTCGAGCACCTCATCCCAGGTCGCGCGGATCAGACCCCCCTTGCCACGGACGCGTTTGTAGGCGGTGGCCTTCTCCGGATCTTCGACGATCGAGGCCCAGGCGTCGACGGGGTCTGCGTGCACGGCCCGAGCTTCACGGTAGAGCTGCGCGAGCGTCTCGCGGATGTACGGATAGCGCACCCGGGTCGGCGAGTACGTGTACCAACTGAAGGCGGCACCCCGGGGGCAGCCGCGCGGTTCGTACTCCGGCGAGTCGGGACCGATGGAGGGGTAGTCGGTCTGCTGTGCTTCCCACGTGATGATGCCGTCCTTGACGTACACCTTCCACGAGCACGAGCCCGTGCAGTTCACACCGTGCGTCGAGCGCACCACCTTGTCGTGCGACCAGCGGTCGCGGTAGAACGCATCGCCCGAGCGGCCGCCTTCCAGAAACAGCGACCGCAGATCGGAGGAGACCTCGCCCGGCGTCATGAACCTGCCGAGGCTCACCAGCCCATCGGCGAGAGCGCCATCTGTGGAGTGCGGACTCTCGGTTCGGATGCCAGGGGTCATCGTGTCTCCTTCAGGCGGCCTTTGACTCAGCATCCAACACCCGAGCCCGGACCCGCACAAGGGTGCGCCGTGTTAATCCGCGGGGCAATTAGCACGGGAGAACAGGGTGGTGTGCGGGGTGGTCGCGGGGCTACTCTCATCGCTCAGAGGAGGAACCACCCATGAGTTCTGCCGCAACTTCCCCCGCCCCGTCCGAACTCAAAGGCGGCTTCGCGCAGGTGATCCTCGCGACTCTCGCCTCCACGGTCGGGTTCTGGGCCTGGATGGCGATCGCTCCACTGCAGAAGGCGTACGCCACCGATATGGGCCTCGATGAGGGGCAGATCTCGCTGATGCTGGCCACGCCCGTGCTGGTGGGCGCGCTCGGACGCATCGTCGTCGGTGCGATGACCGATCGCTTCGGCGGGCGGAAGATGTTCACCGCCGTGCTGCTGATCTCGGTTCCGGCCGTCCTCCTCGTCGCGGTGGCGGGAGAGATCCGCAGCTTCCCCCTGCTGCTGATCGCCGGGTTCTACCTCGGTGTCGCCGGAACGATCTTCGCGGTCGGCATCCCGTTCTCGAGCGCCTGGTTCCCGCCGGCTCGACGTGGGTTCGCGAACGGCGTCTTCGGGATGGGGATGATCGGCACGGCCGTCTCGGCGTTCTTCACGCCCCGCCTGGTGGAGTCGATCGGCTACCTCCCCACGCACCTGGTGATCGCGGGGGCACTGGCCGCACTCGCCGTGCTTTCCTGGTTCTTCCTCCGCGACTCGCCGGTCTGGCGGCCCAACACGGAGCGATTCGTGCCGAAGGTCATCGGTGCGCTCAAGCTCGCGGTGACGTGGGAGATGGCCTTCCTCTACGGCATCGTTTTCGGCGGCTTCGTCGCATTCTCGACCTTCCTGCCCAAGTACCTCACCACGATCTATCCCGACGACGTCGATGTCGTCGGAGCGGGGACACGAACCGCTCTGTTCGCCGCGGCGGCGGTCGTCGCGCGTCCCATCGGCGGCGTGCTGGCCGACCGCTTCGGCCCCAAGGTGATCGCACTGATCTCACTCGGTGGGATCGTCTCCCTCGCCTACATCGTGGGCCAGCAGCCGCCCGAGGGCGTGGTCACCGGGGTGACCTTCATCCTGATGGCCGCGGCGATGGGGCTCGGCATGGGGGCGGTCTTCGCCTGGATCGGCCCATCGACGCCACCGGAGAAGGTCGGATCGGTCAGCGGCATCGTCGCGGCAGCGGGCGGCCTCGGCGGATACTTCCCGCCGCTGGTCATGGGAGCGACATACAACCCCGACACCAACTCCTACTCGCTCGGTCTATGGCTCCTGGTTTTCGTCGGCGCCTTCGCCCTGGTGGTCGCGGGAATGCTCCGAGACGTCGGTGGAAAGCGTAACCTGGGCAGATCGTGACGACCGTTCCTGTGCAGATCGGACGCCGGATGCCGCCGGCGCCGGCGTCGCACCCGACGTCGGGTGCGCTCCTCGATACGCATGGTCGGAGCCACAAGGACCTCCGCATCTCGCTCACCGACAGGTGCTCGTTGCGCTGCACCTACTGCATGCCGGAGCAGGGCAACGAGTGGCTCGCGCGCGAGTCGATCCTGTCCGTCGACGAGATCGTCCGGGTCGCCCGTATCGCCGCCGAGGCCGGCATCACGACCTTCCGCCTCACCGGCGGCGAACCGCTGCTACGCCGCGACATCGTCGACATCGTGCGTCGACTGCGAGAGATCGACACCGAGGACGGCCCCGTCCAGGTCGCGATGACGACGAACGGAATCCGCCTCGACGAGGTGCTCGACGACCTGATCTCCGCCGGTCTGAGCCGCCTGAACATCTCGATCGACACGCTGCGCCCCGACAGGTTCGCCGCCCTGACGCGACGTGACCGCCTCGACGACGTGCTGCGCGGGATCGCGGCGGCCTCGGCCTCGGGGCTGCGTCCCCTCAAGCTGAACACCGTCGCGATGCGCGGAGTCAACGACGACGAGCTGTGCGACCTCGTCGAGTTCGCGACAGCCCGCGGAGCCGAGCTGCGCTTCATCGAGCAGATGCCGCTCGACTCCGGTCACACCTGGGATCGCGATCAGATGGTCACGCGGGAGGAGATCCTCGACACGCTCTCCGAGCGCTGGACGCTGACCGAGATCCCCGGCCGGGGTGGGGCACCCGCCGAGCGGTGGCATCTCGACGGAGGGGCGGCGACCGTCGGCGTGATCGCCTCGGTGACGGCTCCCTTCTGCGGCGCATGCGATCGCCTGCGCCTCACGGCCGATGGGCAGCTGCGGAACTGTCTTTTCTCCACCGATGAGTTCGACCTCCTGCCCGTGCTTCGCGCCACGGGCGACCCCGGCAGCGACGCGGCGGTCGACGACGTGCTGCGGCGCTGCGTCTGGGCCAAGCTGCCCGGACACGCGATCAACGACCCGGCCTTCCTCCAGCCTGCACGCGGCATGAACGCGATCGGCGGCTGACGCCCCGCCGGAGCAACCTGCGCGAGCGTGGCTCAGACCGTGCGGCCGCCGTCGAGGCGCACCACGCGGTCGACCGTTCCTGCGGGCGGGGCCACGTGCGAGATCAACAGCACCGACTGCTCCCCTGCCGCCTCGAGCAGGTCGCGCAGCAGCGCATCGGAAGCATCAGGGTCGACCCCCGCGGTCGGCTCGTCGAGCACCAGCACAGGGAACCCACGCAGCAGGGCGCGGGCAAGGGCGATGCGCTGCGCCTGACCGCCCGACACGAGCGCGCCCCGGTCGCCGACCCGGGCGTCGAGACCGCCACGCTCCCGCGCCCACTCACCGAGACCGACCCGGTCGAGCACGGCATACAGTTCGTCGTCGGTCGCCGTGTCGCGCGCGAAGAGCAGGTTCTGGCGGATGTCCTCATCGAACAGCTGGGGGCTCTGCTCGCAGAGGCCGATGGTCCGACGCAGCGCCGGCCCGGACATCTCCGCCGCGTCCTGCCCGTCGATCAGGTACTCGCCCTGCACGCGGAGGAAGCCGACGAGCACAGCCGCCAGCGAGCTCTTCCCCGCCCCACTCGGCCCTGCCACCAGCACCCGCTCCCCTGGCCGCAGATCGAGGTCGACCCCCGTGAGCGCAGGAGCACCGCCGGGCCAGTTCGCGCGAACGCCACGCATCCGGATCGTCGGCGTACCGTCGAACTCGACGTCGTCGCCCGCGTCTGGGCGGAGCTCGTCGGGCATCCGCTCCGGCAACGTGTCGACGATGCGCTCCGCGCTCGAACGGACGCTCCGCCATGACGCCGCGGCCACCGGCACCGCGCCGAAGATCTCGAACACCACCATCGGCACCAGGACTGCGACGGCCAGCCACGGCCCGTCGATGGAACCGTCGACGAGTCCGGGCGCGGCAGCGGCGAGCGCCCACACGGATGCCGCGCCGGCGACCGCGGAGACGACGCCCGCGGCGATGGCCTGCGCGAATGAGGCGCGGTCGACGACGCGTCGCAGGGCGGAATCCGCCGCCGCGATCCGCTCGCGCGCCTGCGCCTCGGCACCGTAGGCCAGGAGCACGTCGAGGCTGCCGAAGTAGTCGACCAGCGCGGCCGAGAGCTCGGCCCGTCGCACGGACACGAGCGCTTCGGCACGCGAGCCGAACACCCAACCGAGTCCGATCGCCGCGGCCGCAGCGACCACCAGGCACAGCGCCAGGGTGAGGGCGGCCGGCGGCGAGAAGAACGCGATGAAGCCCACGGCCCCGACCGCCACGACCGCGGCGACCCCGAGCGGCTGCACCACACGCAGCGGCAGGTTCTGCAGGTTCTCGACGTCGTCCACCAGGGCGGTGAGCATCTGTCCGCGATCCGTCGCACCGAGACCGGCCGGAGAGAGCGGTGTCAGTCTCCGCACCATGTCGGCCCGCGTCGAGGCGAGCTGTCGCAGCGCAGCATCGTGGCCGCTCAGCCGCTCGAGATAGCGGGTGACGGCGCGGGACACCGCGAAGAACCGCACGCCGACGACCGCGATCGACAGCGGGACGAGCGAGTCGACGATGGACGCGCTCACGATCAGCCAGCCGCTGACCGCCAGCAGGCTCACGGCGGCGGCGGCCGACAACACGCCCCAGACGAGGCCGGGGACGAAGCGTCCGATCGGCGGCTGCGCGAGCTGCAGGACACCGCGGATCCGTTCGCGACGTGTCGACCCGCTCATGCGTTCACCCCCAGCGTCACGATGTGATCGGCGATGTGCCGCGCGGTCCGACGGTGCGACACCAGGAGGATGCTCGCCCCGGCATCCGCTCGTGCGCGCAGCGACCGCCAGAGCCGGTCCTCGGTGTCGGGGTCGAGAGCACTCGAGGGCTCGTCGAGCGCGAGCATCCGGCGCGGGCCGGACGACTGACGGTACAGCGCTCTGGCGACAGCGACGCGCTGCGCCTGACCGCCCGACAGACCGCTGCCCTGCACGCCGAGTTCGAGGGCGGGGTCGATGCCCTCCGCACAGGCGTCGTCGAGCGCCACTCGGATGCGGTCGGCATCCGGTTCCGGATCGCCGAGTGCGACGTTCGCCGCCACTGTCCCCCGCTTCAGCCCCGGAGTCTGCCCGGCCCAGGCGAGCCAGGCCGCCGGGGAGAGCCCACGGAGGTCGTGCCCGGCGAAGGTGGCCGTCCCGTCGAAGTCGGCCGCGCCCCGAAGTGCCGCGAGCAGGGAGGACTTGCCCGCGCCGCTCGGCCCCTCGATCAGCGTGATCGTTCCGGGCTCGGCGGTAAACGAAACGGGCGGCAGATCCCGCACGCGCAGCCCTTCGACCACGAGGGCTCCCGCATCCGCCGGTCCCGCCGGTCCCACTTGCAGGATCGATTCACGGATGCCGGACGATTCGCCGGCGATTCCTCCTGCATCCGTGGAACCGTCCTGCATCTGTACCCGGGCCCGTGCCGCGTCGAGCACCTCGAACACGTCTTCGGTCGCCGCGACCCCCTCGGCGGCCGCGTGGAACTGCACCCCCACCTGTCGGATCGGCAGGAACGCCTCGGGCGCGAGCAGCAGCACGAACAGCCCGACCTCGAGTGTCAGGTCGCCCGACAGCAGCCGGAACCCGACCGACACCGCGATCAGTGCGACCGCGAGCGAGGCCAGCAGCTCCATCGCGAAGCCGGACAGGAACGAGAACCGCAGCACCTTCATGGTCTCGCGGCGGTACTCGTCGGCGGTGACCTCGATGCGGTCGGCCGCCCGCCGGTCACGCCCGAACAGCCGCAGCGTCGACAGCCCCTGCACCGTGTCGGCGAAGCGGGCGGCGAGGCGCTGCAGCGTCTGCCACTGCCGCGTCTGCACGGTGCGGGTCGCCATCCCGATGAGGATCAGGAACAGCGGGATCAGCGGCAGGGTGATGATCGCGGTGAGCCCGCTCGGCCAGTCCTGCCACCACATCACCGCCACCAGCACCGGCGTCGCGATCACGGTCAGCACGAGCTGCGGGATGTAGCGGGCGAAGTACGCGTCGAGCGCTTCCAGTCCGTGTCCCGCGGTCACGGCGAGCTCGGTCTGGTTCCGCTGCGCGAGCCACCCCGGTCCCAATCGACCGACTGCGGAGATCAGGGCCGAGCGCAGTTGCATCCCGGTCTTCGCGGCGGCCCGGGTGCCCGCGGCATCCGAGGCGGCGATCAGCAGCCCGCGCAGCAGCGCCGTGAGCAGCAACCAGATCAGGGATGCCGAGACGTCACGCCCCGCGATCGCCCCGGTGACGGCATCCGTCAGCAGCCAGGCGAAGACGATAACGACCGCCGTCTGGACGACGCCGATCAACGCGGATGCCGCGAGGAACCCCCTCGCGGCACCCGCGTAGCGCAGCAGTCTCGGATCGACGGGTTTCACGCGTGCGCCGGAGCCCCCTCGATGGACTTCCGGGTGACGCGCTTACGGAACACCCAGTAGGTCCACGCCTGGTACGCGAGCACGAGCGGCATCGCGATCAGGGCGGTCCAGCTCATGATCTGCAGCGTATAAGGGGTGCTGGATGCGTTGGCGATCGTGAGGCTGTAGGCCGGGTCGATCGTCGACGGCATCACGAACGGGAACAGGGCGGCGAACAGCATCACCACGGCGAACAGCACCGTGAGCATGCCGGAGAAGAACGCCCAGCCGTCGCGCCGAACGAGCGAGAGCCCGACAGCTGCGATGAGACTGACCGCCGCGAGCGCACCGGCACCGATGACGAGCCAGAGCAGCGGAGCCTCGCGCCCCATCGCGATCGCGACCGTCCAGATCACCGTTGCGGCCGCCACGAGGATGGTCGGGATGGCCGCCCTCTTCGCCAGACGCCGCGCATCCTCGTGCACCTGACCGTCGGTCTTGAGCGCGACGAAAAGCACGCCGTGCAGGAAGAACAGCAGCAGCGTGGTGACGCCGACCAGCAGGGCATACGGGTTCAGCAGCGCGAAGAAGCCGCCGACGTAGATGTGGTTCTCGTCGATCGCGACGCCCTGCACGATGTTGCCGAAGGCGACGCCCCACAGCAGCGCCGGCACGACCGAGCCGATCACGATCATCCGGTCGAAGCCGGCCTTCCACTTCGCGCTGTCGCGCTGGTGCCGGTACTCGAACGAGACGCCGCGCAGGATCAGCGCGAGCAGGATCAGCAGCAGCGGCAGGTAGAACCCGCTGAACAGCGTCGCGTACCACTCGGGGAACGACGCGAACAGCACGGCGCCGGCGACGATGACCCAGGTCTCGTTGAGATCCCAGACCGGACCGATCGTGTTGATGACCTGACGGCGCGAGACGTCGTCCTTGCCGAGGAACGGCAGCGACATGCCGACTCCGAAGTCGAACCCGTCGAGCACGAAGTAGCCCACGAAGAAGAAGGCGACGATGAAGAACCAGAGTGTTGCGAGATCCATGATGCTCCTCCCTCTCAGTAGACGACCGACGGCAGCTGGGCCGTCTCCTCGTGCGGTTGCTCGTCGGTGTCCGGTCCCTTCTGCGCGGCCCGGATGATGAGGCGGATCTCGACGACGGCGAGCGCCGCGTAGATCGCCGTGAACGAGATCAGCGAGATCAGCACCTCGAGGCCGCTGACTCCCGGCGAGACACCGTCCTGGGTGGTCATCAACCCGAACACGATCCAGGGCTGTCTGCCCATCTCGGTGAAGACCCAGCCCATGATGTTGGCGGCGAGCGCGAGCGGGAACGACCAGATCGCGAGCTTCCACATCCACTGCGCCGGGGGCTTCTTGGCGCCCTTGCGGGTCAGCCAGAGGCCGGCGACGGCGACGAGGGCGGCCGCGATGCCCAGGCCGATCATCCAGCGGAACGCCCAGTACGTGATCCACAGGACCGGGGCGAAGTCCTCGAGCCCCGTCGCGGCGTACGTCTGGGCGTACTCGGCGTTCAGGTCGTTGATGCCGTGCACGCACGCGTCGAGCGTGTGCGTCGACAGCAGCGACAGCAGGTACGGCACCCGGATCGAGAACAGCTCGGAGCTGCCGTCCGGCGTGCCCAGGGTGAAGAGGCTGAAGGAGGCATCCGGTCCGCAGACCGTGTTGAACGTCGCCTCCGCTGCCGCCATCTTCATCGGCTGCGCGGCGTACATCGCGAGTCCGAGCTGGTCTCCTGTGAGCACGACCCCGGCGGTCGAGACGATCATCGCCCACAGCCCGAACTTGAGCGAGATGCGCATGGTGTCGAAGTGCTGGCCGCGCGAGAGATGCCAGGCCGACACCGAGATGACGACACCGGCGGCGAACATGAACGCGCCGAAGATCGTGTGCGGGAACGCGGCGAGCGCGACGGGGTTGGTCAGCAGGGCCCAGAAGTCGGTCAACTCGGCGCGGTTGGTCGCCTCGTTGAAGGTGTAGCCGACCGGGTTCTGCATGAACGCGTTGGCCGCGATGATGAAGTACGCCGAGAGGATGCTGCCGATCGAGACGCACCAGATCGTGGCGAGGTGCAGCTTCTGAGGGAGCTTGTCCCAGCCGAAGATCCACAGTCCGATGAACGTCGCCTCGAAGAAGAACGCGAGGAGTCCCTCGAAGGCGAGCGGGGCGCCGAACACGTCGCCGACGAAGCGGGAGTAGTCCGACCAGTTCATGCCGAACTGGAACTCCTGCACGATGCCGGTGACGACGCCCATGGCGAAGTTGATCAGGAAGATCTTGCCGAAGAAGCGGGTCAGGTGCAGGTACTGGACCTTGCCGGTGCGCACCCACGCGGTCTGGAAGATCGCGGCCACCAGGGCCATGCCGATCGTCAGCGGAACGAAGAGGTAATGGTAGACGGTCGTCAGCCCGAATTGCCATCGGGCGAGAGCGAGCGGATCAAGCCATTCCATGCGCTACTCCTGTTCTGTGAGGCCGTTGCCCCGCGGTGTGACGCCGCAGCGTCGTTCCCTCAGCCATCCGCGCCGTGGCGTCGCGCAGCTGGACGGTGCAATCCGATGCGAGGACCGCGTCGCGGACGCACTCGGCTTCGAGTGGTCCGCCGGCCTCGTTCAGCACGCTCTGCATGAGCTCGAGATGCACGCGGCACAGCATCGGACGGTCCTCCGACCGACTGGCCGCATGCGGGCACGGGCTGAGGTCGACCGAGAGGCTGCCGTCGTCGACGACCGGCTCGAAGCCGCTCTCCTCCAGGTGCTCCACCAGCGCGTCGAGCTGATACGTGGCCTCACGGCCGAGGTCGGACGCCGCGTCGGGAATCATGCTGCGCATCAGGTCGCCCCGACGCGCAGCCGCCTTGGCCTTGTCGCGCGCCACCGGGCTGGACGCGCCCGGCGCGCCCGTGGCTGCCCGGTAGAGGGTGCGCGGTCGTCCGCGCGTCTTGCGGTGCTCGACGGTCGGGATGACGTGGCCGCCTTCGATCAGGCGCTGCAGGTGCTCGCGGACCGTGTTGGGATGCAGACCCGTGGCCTCGCACAGCTCCGCGATCGTCAGTTCGGCGCGCGCCCTCGTGCTTCCCGCCTCGAAGAGCAGGTGCAGGATCTGCACCCGGGAGTAGCTCGATATCGGCCCGCAAACGGACCCGCCGTTGGCCATGGTCCCAGTATCCCGTGATACCGGGACTTTGCACCGGTGTCCGGCCGTGAATAAACACCTGGTCGATAGGGATGTCCGATCCCGGCGATAGCCTGGCAGCATGGCCACCCGAAAACCCGCTCCTCCAGCCTACGTCTGCACGGAATGCGGGTGGACCACCGCCAAGTGGGTCGGCCGCTGCGGCGAATGCCAGCAGTGGGGCACGGTTCAGGAGCAGGCAGCGCAGACCGGCATCCTCCGACGCGTCGGCCCCGTCGCTCCGACGGCGGATCGCGCGGCACGACCGATCACGCAGATCACGACGCAGGATGCTCCGCGGCGCTCGAGCGGCGTCGGGGAGTTCGACCGGGTGCTCGGCGGCGGCATCGTGCCCGGAGCCGCGATCCTGCTCAGCGGCGAGCCGGGAGTCGGCAAATCGACCCTGCTGCTCGAGGTCGCGGCCCAGGCGGCTCGCGGCGGTCGCCGTGTCCTGTACGCCAGTGCCGAGGAGTCGCCGGGCCAGGTGCGTCTGCGCGCCGAACGTACCGGCGCCCTGCACGACGAGCTGTACCTGGCGAGCGAGACCGACCTGGCGACCATCCTCGGCCACATCGACGAGGTCAAGCCGCAGCTCGTGATCGTCGACTCGGTGCAGACCGTCTCGTCGTCGCTGATCGACGGTGCCGCCGGGCAGCCGAGCCAGGTGCGCGAGGTCGCGGCGACCCTGATCCGCATCGCGAAGGACCGCGATCTGCCGATCATCATCGTCGGCCACGTGACGAAAGACGGCCAGGTCGCCGGCCCCCGCGTGCTCGAGCACCTGGTCGACGTGGTGTGCCATTTCGAGGGCGACCGGCAGACGTCGCTGCGCTTCATCCGCGCGCTCAAGAACCGCTTCGGTCCGACCGACGAGGTCGGCTGCTTCGAGATGACGGGTGACGGAATCGCCGAAGTCCCCGACCCTTCTGGGCTCTTCCTCTCGCAAGGGGCCACCGAGCCCGGCACGTGCGTCGCGATCTCGCTCGAGGGGCGCCGCGCGCTTCCCGTCGAGGTACAGGCGCTCACGGTTCCCAGCAACGCCCCGAACCCCCGCCGCATCGTGCACGGAGTCGACTCGTCGCGCGTGGCGATGGTGCTGGCGATCCTCGAGCGGCGCGCGAACATCAAGACGAGCACGCTCGACGTCTACGTGTCGACCGTGGGCGGGGTGCGCTTCACCGAACCGGCAGCCGACCTCGCGATCGCCATCGCGGTGGCCGGCTCCATCCAGCAGTTCTCGGTGCCGCGCACGGTCGCCGCCGTGGGCGAGCTCAGCCTCGCCGGCGAGATCCGTCCGGTCACCCAGGCGGCGCAGCGTCGGTCCGAGGCCGCCCGGCTCGGCTACGAGCAGGTCGTCGACGACCGGTCGAAGACCCTCCGCGCCGCGCTCGGGGACGTGCGCGCACGCAACACGTCACGCCGTTCCGATCACGACGTCCCGCCGTTCTGATCGACCCCGGCGGGTCGCTGCAGCCCCCGAGGGTCTCGGCTCTCAGGCGTCGAGCGCCTTGAGCAGCTCGACCGGGTCCGCCTGCATCGGATGCGGGCCCGCGATGTCGAGGAACACGGTCGTGATCGGATGCGCCGCCAGGAAGCTCCGGAGCCAGTCTGACGTGTAGATGCCCACGCCGGGCGGGAGGTTGGCGGGCTTGTTCTTCGCGTCACTGAACAACAGCAGCGCGAGGTCACCGGTGTTCGCGTCACGGTAGGTCCATACCTCTCCGCTGTCGAGCGGATTGTCGCGGGCTCCCGGCTTGATCAGCGGCACGACCGTGGTGCCGTTACGGAGGGCGAGGGCGACCGCTGCGACGTCCTGCTTCTCGAGCGCCAGGGCCAGAGCCTCCGAACGGAAGTCCTCGGGGGCGGGCTTCTTCTTCCCGGGTTTCGCCTTCTTCGCTGCCATGCATCCAGCTTATGCAGACGGCGAGGCGCCGCGCGCGGAATCGACCGCGGAGATGTAAGGGGCCCTCTCGAGTCCTCCATTGGGGACTGGGGTACTCGAGAGGGCCCTCGGACTCTCGGTGCGGCGATGTCGAAGCGCTGGGGACGCTGTAGTTCGACGCCACTGGGGATGGCATGTTGCCGCATGATGCGGAGAGTCACCTCAATGGTATCCCAAAGATCCGCGCCTGTCTGCCTCAGACAGCCGAGGATGCCAAGGTCGCGCCTTTCCGCATGGGAAGCCGCTCAACGCGACGCATTTCGAAGGCGCTGCGGCGCGATCACTTCGAAGTGCGAACAGCGAACTCGAACGACGGGTCAGTACAGGAGGATCTGCGTGGTCGTGAGGCTCGTGAACCCGCCGATGGAAACCTCGACGTGGTACGAGGCTCCCCCGCCGGGAGCGCGCTGACGGTTCTCCTGGTCGCAGGTCTCGACGCTCGAGCGGGTGCGATCCCAGGTCACCGGGTCTTTGCTGGTGACGGTCGTGCCGGCGGTGAGCGTCGCGATCATGCTGCTCGGGTTCTCCTGGCAGTCCGTCGACCGCCACCAGACGTCGGCGCCGCTGGAGATCGTGAAGACCTGCGTCGTCGAGCCGACATCGAGCGTGCAGTCCTTCGTGCCCTTGTTGGTCAAGGAGATGGAGAGCTTCGGCAGGACACCCGCGGCATAGGTCTCCGCGTCCGTGACCGCCGAGACCTCGACGTCTTTCGCCTCGCAGGCGACGATCGCCGGCGTCTGCTCGGACGAAGGGCTCGGCGACGGCGACTCGGCGTCGGTCGTCGGGGTCGTGGTCGTGGTGGGCGTCTCCGACGACGAGGATGCCGGCTTCGGAGAGGCATCCGCGGCTGCCCAGGGCTTCGCGAGCAGGAGCCAGATCCCGATGCCGATCGCGGCGACGAGCAGGATGAGCCCGATCACCACGACCAGTCGCCGACGACGATAGACGGCAGCGGAAGGACGGGGCATGGTTCCAGGTTAAGCGATCCCGCCCGTGCAGCCTGGGAGGCCGCGGCGGTGGTCTGCCGTGGGCCCTCAGAGCACCTTGAGCATGCGCGTGTTGCCGAGCGTGTTCGGCTTGACGTGCGCGAGATCGAGGAACTCCTCGACACCCGCGTCACCGCTGCGCAGCAGCTGGGAGTACACGTCGGGGTCGACGACCTGCTCGCCGATGGGAGTGAAGCCGCGGCGGCTGAAGAACTCGACCTCGAACGTGAGGCAGAACAGGCGCGACAGCCCGAGCGTGCGCGCGTTCTCCTCGAGACGATCGACGATGGCCCGGCCGACGCCGTGGTGCAGCCAGTCATCCTGCACGAGCAGGGTGCGCACCTCGCCGAGATCCTCCCAGAACACGTGCAGCGCGCCGCATCCGATCAGCACACCGTCGGCCTCGGCGACGACGAACTCCTGCACCGCGCCGTAGAGCACCGCCAGGTCTTTACCGAGCAGGATGCGCTGCTCCACGAGGGGCTGCAGCAGGTTGCGGATGCCGACGATGTCGGCGCTGCGGGCCGGCCGGACGATGTACTCGCTCACGGGACAAGCCTAGAACCCACGACCCGTCGCCGCCTGTGCCGGACACAGGAAAGGGGCGGATGCCGCAGCATCCGCCCCTTTCGTGATTCAGCCTTCGTGATTCAGCCGGAGGTCACTCCCCGCTGGCGACCGCCAGGTCGGGAGTGCCGGCGATCGCGCCGCCGCCGGTGTTGGCACCGACCGCGACCTTCTCGCCGCGCGGGCCGTGCTCGAACAGGAACTCCCCGTCCTTCGCGTCGACCTTCACGTGGTCACCCGAGTTGAGCTCACCGTGCAGGATCTTCTCCGACAGACGGTCCTCGACCTCGTGCTGCATCGCGCGACGCAGCGGTCGGGCGCCGAGCGCCGGGTCGAAGCCGATCTCGATGAGACGCTCCTTGGCGGCCTGCGACAGCTCGATCGTCATGTCGCGGTCCAGCAGACGCTCGCCGAGGCGCTTGGCGAACAGATCGACGATCTGCACCAGCTCGGTCTTGGACAGCTGCGGGAACACGATGATGTCGTCGACACGGTTGAGGAACTCGGGCTTGAAGTGCCGCTTGAGCTCTTCGTTCACCTTGCCCTTCATCCGGTCGTAACTGGTCGAGTCGTTGCCCTCGATCTGGAAGCCGACGGGACCGCCCGCGATGTCACGTGCACCGAGGTTGGTGGTCATGATGATGACCGTGTTCTTGAAGTCCACGATCCGACCCTGGCCGTCGGTGAGCCGACCCTCTTCGAGGATCTGCAGCAGCGAGTTGAAGATGTCGGGGTGGGCCTTCTCGATCTCGTCGAAGAGCACCACGCTGAACGGCTTGCGGCGCACCTTCTCGGTGAGCTGGCCACCCTCTTCGAATCCGACGAATCCGGGAGGGGCACCGAACAGACGCGAGACCGTGTGCTTCTCACCGAACTCGCTCATGTCGAGCGAGATGAGAGCCGCCTCGTCGTCGAACAGGAACTCGGCGAGCGCCTTGGCGAGCTCGGTCTTTCCGACACCCGTGGGGCCGGCGAAGATGAACGAGCCCGAGGGACGCTTCGGGTCCTTGAGACCGGCACGCTGACGACGGATGGTCTTGGAGAGGGCGGCGATCGCCTCTTCCTGACCGACGACGCGCTGGTGCAGGGCCTTCTCCATGAAGACGAGTCGGCTGGACTCCTCTTCCGTGAGCTTGAACACGGGGATGCCGGTGGCCTGTGCGAGCACCTCGGCGATCAGACCCTCGTCGACGACCGCGGAGGTCGCGACGTCGCCCGCACGCCACTGCTTCTCGAGACGCAGACGCTCGGCGAGGAGGCTCTTCTCCTCATCGCGGAGGGATGCGGCCTTCTCGAAGTCCTGCTCCTCGGAGGCGACTTCCTTCTGCTCGCGCACCGTGGCGATCTTCTCGTCGAACTCACGCAGCTCGGGCGGGCTCGACAGGATCGACAGACGCAGGCGTGCGCCGGCCTCGTCGATCAGGTCGATCGCCTTGTCCGGAAGGAACCGGTCGGAGACGTAGCGGTCGGCGAGGTTCGCCGCGGCCACGATCGCACCGTCGGTGATCTGCACCTTGTGGTGCGCCTCGTAGCGGTCGCGCAGCCCCTTGAGGATGTTGATGGTGTGCGGCAGCGTCGGCTCGTTGACCTGCACCGGCTGGAAGCGGCGCTCGAGCGCCGCATCCTTCTCGAAGTGCTTGCGGTACTCGTCGAGCGTCGTGGCACCGATGGTCTGGAGCTCACCACGAGCGAGGAGCGGCTTCAGGATGCTGGCCGCGTCGATCGCACCCTCGGCGGCACCCGCACCCACGAGGGTGTGGATCTCGTCGATGAAGACGATGATGTCGCCGCGCGTGCGGATCTCCTTGGTGACCTTCTTCAGGCGCTCCTCGAAGTCACCGCGGTAGCGGGAACCGGCGATGAGAGAGCCGAGGTCGAGCGAGTAGAGCTGCTTGTCCTTCAGCGTCTCGGGAACATCGCCCTTGACGATCGCCTGGGCCAGACCTTCGACGACGGCGGTCTTGCCGACGCCGGGCTCGCCGATCAGGACGGGGTTGTTCTTGGAACGGCGGGAGAGGATCTGCATGACCCGCTCCGCCTCCTTCTCGCGCCCGATGACCGGGTCGAGCTTGTTGTCGCGCGCGGCCTGGGTGAGGTTGCGACCGAACTGGTCGAGCACCGCGGAACCACCCTGGGTGCCGGCAGGCGAGTCGTTGGTCTGCGCGCCGACGGATGCCGGCTCGCGGCCAGGGGCTCCGGAGAGCAGCTGGATGACCTGCTGGCGGACCTTGTTGAGGTCGGCGCCGAGCTTGACGAGCACCTGAGCGGCGACGCCCTCGCCCTCACGGATGAGGCCGAGCAGGATGTGCTCGGTGCCGATGTAGTTGTGGCCGAGCTGCAGGGCCTCGCGGAGGCTGAGCTCGAGCACCTTCTTGGCGCGCGGCGTGAACGGGATGTGCCCGGTCGGCTGCTGCTGACCCTGGCCGATGATGTCCTGCACCTGCTCGCGCACGGCGTCGAGGGAGATGCCGAGGCTCTCGAGGGCCTTGGCGGCGACGCCTTCACCCTCGTGGATGAGGCCGAGCAGGATGTGCTCGGTCCCGATGTAGTTGTGGTTGAGCATCTTCGCCTCTTCTTGGGCGAGGACGACCACTCGACGGGCTCGGTCCGTGAATCTCTCGAACATGCTGTGACTCCTTATTCGCACGGGGCGAAGACGCGTGAAGCGCTTGTACATCGAGAGTAACCACCACATCGGGCACGTATGCCCGTGTTCGCCGTGGGCATACCGGGGCTTGACCGTGTTATCGACAGTCGTTATGTTAACGACAGTCGATAACAACCGAACTCAAGGAGGCAGCGATGCGCACCAGAGAAGGACGCCCCTCACTCGTCGACGGGATCGCCCTCGGACTCATCGCCACCGGCGCCGTCAGCGTCGGGATCGGCGCGAT
Organism: Microbacterium sp. Mcb102; assembly: GCF_024519805.1. NCBI lineage: Bacteria > Bacillati > Actinomycetota > Actinomycetes > Micrococcales > Microbacteriaceae > Microbacterium > Microbacterium sp. Mcb102. Next base: position 507,023 of record NZ_JALJRG010000002.1, read on the forward strand.
CGTCGCCGTGACCTCGGCCGCATCCGAGATCTTCGGCACCGCGCCGACCGTGTCGATGCCCGTGCACGACGTCGACCTGACCGCGCTGGACGGAGTCTCCGGCGTGAGCGCGGCGACGGTCGACACCGCGCTCGTCACGGTTCCGGCGATGCCTTCGGGGGCCCGCTGGATGCTGCTCCTCGAGACGCTGCTCCCGGCCCTCGCGACCGTGGCGCTGTGCGCCGGCGTCTGGTGGCTCGGCGTCTCCCTCATCCGCTCGCGGCCCTTCCGCGCATCGCTCGGCTGGATGTTCGCGGTCGCCGCCATCCTGATGATCGCCGGCTCGTTGTTCGGACAGTTCGCCGGCGGCGTCGGCCGGGCCATGATCGTGCAGGACCTCGCCGCCACCGATCCGCAGGTCGAGGACGTGCTGTGGACGCTCCTCGTGCAGTTCGACCTCGCACCCGTGGGCTGGGCGTTCGCCCTCGCCCTCGTCGCCGGTCTGTTCGAGATCGGCCGAAGACTGCAGCGCGACACGGAAGGACTCGTCTGATGACCACGACGAACACGACCACCAGAGCCACCCGATCCGAGACGGCGGATGCCATCACCGTGATCCTCTACGCCGCCGCGGCGCTGGTCACGGTCGCGTTCGCCACGATCCTGCGCATCGCGCGCACGTTCCGCGAGACCGGAATCGCCTGGACGATCCTGATCGACCAGCAGCCGATCTCGGCGACGACCGACTCGGGCGCCATCTCGATCGAAGGGTTCGCCGACGAGGCGATGATCATCGCGAGCGGCGTGGACACGGTGTCGATCGTCGCGATCGTCGCCGCCATCGCGCTGTGGGCTCTCGCGGCGCTCCTCGTCATCGCGAGCGTGACCCTGGTCGCCTGGAACTTCCTGCGCGGCCGGTTCTTCGTCCGCGCGAACGTCTGGGCATTCAACATCATCGGCTGGACGCTCGTGGGAGCGCCGATCCTGATCGTGATGCTGGAGACGATGGGGCGCAACGGCGTGACGAGCGCTCTCGGTCTCGGCGACGGTGAGCCCGTACATCTGGTCGAGTTCTGGACGATCGCGCCGTTCTTCGCCACCGGGGTGACCGTCGGACTGGTCGCCGTCGCATTCCGCCGCGGCATCCGCCTGCAGCACGAGAAGGCGGCGCTCGAGAAGGAGACGGAGGGACTCGTCTGATGCTCACCTTCGGATCTGACGAACTCGGACAGTCCCTGCTCTACATCGGGATCGGGCTCGCGGTGATCGCCCTGATCGTGGCGGTCGTCGTATGGAACAGTCGCCGCCGTGGGAGCCGCACCGTCGCCCTCGATGCCGCCCTCACCCTCTCCGCGTGGTGGATCCTGCTCTCGGCCGTGGGCGCAGTGATCGTCATCGCGAAAGCGTTCACCGTCGACTGGGCCGAGCTCCACGGCGAGACGAACGTCTGGGTGGCATGGCCGGCGGACCTTCCGTGCTCCGAATTCGGCGACAGCGCGACGACCATGCTCACCTGCGGCGGGTCGTCGCTCGCGGATTTCACGGTCGGGAACGCCTCCCTCGGGCTTCGCCTCCTCGCGGCAGCGGCCCAGCTGAGCACCCTCGCCCTGACGACCATGCCCGCCGTGATCCTCGCGGTCATCTGCTTCCATACGCTGCGCGGACGCGTGTTCTCGCGCACGGTCACGCGGGCTCTCGTGGGCGGCGCGATCGCCGTCCTCGTGTTCGGCGTCGCCGCCGACCTGCTGGGCGGGATCGCTGCGACCGCCGGGCTGCGCGAGGTGTTCCCGCCCGACAGCGAGTGGTACCCCTCGGCCTACCAGCTCACCGTCACCCCGCTCCCGTTCGGAGCCGCGCTCGCGCTCGTCGCCCTCGCCGCCGTCTTCCGCCAGGGCATGCGTCTAGAGCAGGACAGGGCTCGCCTGCAGCAGGAGACCGAGCGCCTGCAGAAGGACACGGAGGGACTGGTGTGACCCCGGCCGAGAGCGACGACGAGTTCACCGGCATCCACTGCCGGCTCGACGAGCTGCTCGCCGAGCGCGGGATGACCCTGACCGAACTCAGCGCCACGGTGGGGGTGAGCATCGTGAACCTGTCGGTGCTGAAGAACGACCGCGCCCGCGCCATCCGGTACTCCACGCTGCGCGCGATCTGCGAGGCGCTCGACTGCGAGGTGGGTGAGCTGCTGGTGCTGGCTCCGCGCTGACGCGACACCCGCGTCATCGTTCGTCACATCCGCCCAGGGAATTCCCAGGCGGTCATAGCGTTGGGCCTCAGGGCGCGCACTCGGCGCGCCGTGATCCTGGAGTCCCCACCCTCATGAGCACCACCGCACGCGCCCAGAAGGCGCCTGACACCCGCGGGCCGGTCCGGAAGCTGCTGACCTCGTTCGGCTTCCAGATCCTCGCAGCCCTCGTCCTCGGCATCGCCGCCGGTCTGATCGGCCGCCAGCTCGGAGCCACGGCGGAGAACCCCAACGGTCTGTCGGCCACCCTCGACACCATCGGCAACTCGTATGTGACGCTGCTGCGCGCCGCTGTCGTCCCGCTGATCTTCACGGCCATCGTCGCCAGCATCTCGAACCTGCGTCGCGTGCAGAACGCCGCACGCCTGGCCGGCCAGACGATCCTGTGGTTCGCGATCACCGCCTTCATCGCGGTCATCATCGGCATCGTGCTGGGGCTCGTGATCCAGCCGGGCAACCGCGCCGGAGAGGGTCTCGAGACCGGGGAGCCGTACACCGTGGGCACCTGGTGGAACTTCCTGCTGGGCCTGATCCCGCAGAACTTCCTCGGCCTGACGGTCAACACCTCGCCCGGCGCAGCCGACGGCACGTTCTCGTCGAGCGTGGGCTTCAACATCCTCCAGGTCATCGTGGTCGCGGCCGTCATCGGAATCGCGGCACTCAAGGCCGGTAAGAAGGCCGAGCCCTTCCTCATCTTCACCGAGTCGCTGCTGAAGGTCATCCAGCGCGTGCTGTGGTGGATCATCCGCATCGCCCCGCTCGGCACCTTCGGTCTCATCGGCTCGGCCGTGATCAAGTACGGCTGGGAGAAGCTCGCCTCGCTCGGCTGGTTCGCCGCCGCCGTCTACATCGGCCTCGCGCTCGTGCTGTTCGTCGTGTACCCGATCCTGGTGCGCACGCACGGCCTGTCGATCAAGCAGTACTTCTCGGGCGTCTGGCCCGCCGTGCAGCTGGCCTTCGTCAGCCGCTCCTCGATCGGCACGCTGCCCCTCACCGAGCGCGTCACCGAGCGCAACCTCGGCGTCCCGCGCTCCTACGCGTCGTTCGCCGTGCCGCTGGGCGCGACCACCAAGATGGACGGCTGCGCCGCGATCTACCCGGCCATCGCCGCGATCTTCGTCGCCCAGTTCTTCGGCATCGAGCTGAACTTCGTGCAGTACCTGCTGATCGTGATCGTCTCGGTCGTCGGCTCGGCGGCCACCGCCGGCACCACTGGCGCGGTCGTCATGCTCACGCTGACGCTGTCGACCCTGGGCCTGCCGCTCGAGGGCGTCGGGCTGCTGCTCGCCATCGACCCGATCCTCGACATGGGCCGCACCGCGGTCAACGTCGCGGGCCAGGCACTGATCCCGACCATCGTCGCCAAGCGCGAGGGCATCCTGAACGAGGAGCTCTACAACGCGCCGCGCGAGGGCCTGCCCTTCGCCGACGACTCCGGCGACGACGAGGATGCTCCTGAGGCGGATGCCGCCACGGACAAGGAGCCGGTCGGCACCCGCTGACCCCATTCCCGCCTCGCACAGAGCGCCCCGCCCCTTCTCGGGACGGGGCGCTCTGGCGTTTCAGGTCAGGCCCGGCTCTGCTGACGGGTCGCGCCGCGGGTGTCGAGCGCGAGCTCCTCAGCATCCATCGCGGCGATCAGCTCGCGCATGACCTCTTCGTCGAGGTTGCCCGCGTCGCGCTCGGCGAGGAGGATCTCGCGCCGCACCTGCAGCCATCCCCGGGACAGGGCGACGAGGTCTTCGTAGGACGGGCGGCTCGCGGCATCCTCCACCTTCTGCGCCTCGTCGGTGTCCTTCTCGACCCGCGTCATGCGCTTCGTGAACGCGTCGAACACACCGAGGTCGACCTCGCCGTACTTCGCCTCCCACTCGACGCGCCTCTCGGCGAGGAACTTCTTCCCGGCCTCGCGGCTCTTCGCCCGCACTTCGGCGAGCGCCGCTTCGTCTTCCTTCTCATCGGCGTCGCTGGCGATCCCGAGGCTCCGGATGAGCAGCGGCAGCGTGAGCCCCTGCAGCAGTAGCGTGCCGACGGTGACGATGAAGGCGACCACGACGATGGCGTGCGAGGCTTCGGCGTCGAGCGTCGCGAGGTCGGCGGCGGCCACCGCGATCGCGAGGGTGACCACGCCGCGCATGCCCGCCCAGGAGATGACGGCGCTGTCCTTCCAAGTGAGCTTGAGCCCCGCCATCCGGTCGCGCACGATCTGGCTGCGAAGCTCGTCGGCCGTGTAGTCCCCCCAGCGCCGGGACTTGCGGTGCCGCTTCTCGAACTCGCCGCTCTGCACACCCCGGTCCCACCGTTCGAGCTTCCGGCGGTCCTGGAAGTTCGCCCAGGCACTCGTCGGGTAGATGTAGAGCGGCCGCACGACCAGGACGACCAGCAGCACGGCACCGGAGAGCAGGAGGATGTGTCCGACCGACTCGCTGCCGAGATCGCGGAGCACGCGCGGGAACTGCAGCCCGATGTAGGCGAACACGAAGCTCTCCAGCAGCAGGTCGGCCGAGAGCCAGAGCGGCTTCTCCTGCTGACGGGTCGTGTAGTCGGTGCGCGGGGAGTTGTACCCGACGTAGAGGCCCATCGCGACGACGGCGAGAACCCCGGAGCCCAGCAGATGCTCGGCGATCGCATAGGCGCCGAACGGAGCGAGGAGCCCGAACGTGCCGATCACGACCGCATCGCTGATGCGCATCCGCAGCTGGTGCAGGACGATCCCGAACACGAGGCCGATGCCGACCCCGATCGCGACGGCCAGCAGGAACTGCCCGATCCCACCCCAGACCGAGACCGTGGCGCCGGCGAGGATCGCCGCGAACACCCGGTACAGCGTGAGCGAGGTGGCGTCGTTGATGAGGCTCTCGCCGGAGAGGACGGTCATGATCCGGCGGGGCAGACCGAGTCGGCGACCGATCGCCGCGGCGGACACCGCATCGGGCGGGGCGACGATCGCACCGAGCAGCAGCGCGCCGGGGAGGGTGAGCGCGGGGAAGATCCACCAGGCCACGAATCCGACAGCGAGGGCGGTGATCAGCACGAGCCAGATCCCGAGCCTGCGGATCTGCGGCAGGCTGCGCTTGAACCCGACGAACGAGACGTCGAGCGCGGCCGAGTACAGCAGCGGCGGCAGCACCAGGCTGAGGAGCAGGTGCCCGTCGATGTCGATGTCGGGGACGAACGGGAGGAACGAGACGGCGAGCGCCACGACCGTCACCAGCAGCGGCGCCGGCCACCCTCGTGAGCGCGCGAACGCCGCCACCGCGACCGAGCCGACGAGGACGTAGAAGATGCCTGCTTCCATGAGGGAAGCGTATCGCCGCCCTGCATGGCTTCCCGGCGCTCAGGAGCGGCGGGAGGTGGGCCTTTCCCGATCAGAGGCGGACGCGGAATCGTCGGCGAGGGATTCGCGCAGGTCGGCGTTCTCGTCCTGCAACTCGAGCACCCGGGCGATCCCGACGATGTTGAGGCCGTCGTCTCGCAGCTGCGCCGCGCGCCGAAGCCGGTCGATGTCGTCGTCGCTGTAGCGCCGGGTGCCGCCCTTGCTGCGCGCCGGCAGGAGCAGACCCTTGCTTTCGAACAACCGGAGCGTCGCCTCGGGAAGGTCGACGAGCTGAGCTGCCACGGCAATGCCGTAGAGCGGTGTGCGTGAGTCGCGGTGCGTCATCCTGAAAAGTCCCTCAGCTCGGGTTGCGAGTTCTCCGAAGTTGTTCTATAAAAAATCTATAGCACGAGATGCAGATAACCTGCATCGAATCACCGCCCAACTGGGCCGCACGAAAGGAGACACCCCATGGCACTCACCTTCGATCCCTTCAGTCAGCTCGATCGCTTCGCCGCGAGCGTGCTGGACTCCGTTCGCGCACCCCGGCTGATGCCGGTGGATCTGTACCGCGACGGCGACCGGTACATCCTGCACGCCGACCTGCCGGGAGTCGATCCCGGATCGATCGACGTCGACCTCGACGGCGGCCAGCTGACCCTCCGGGCGCAGCGCACGGCCGACAGTCGAGAAGGAGTGCGCTGGCTCGCCCGCGAGCGCGGTGCCGGCTCGTTCCTGCGGCAGTTCTCGCTCGGCGAGGGCGTCGACCTCGACGGCATCAGCGCCTCGTACGACAGCGGCGTGCTCTCGGTGATCATCCCCGTGAGCGAACGCGCCAAGCCGCGCAAGATCACCGTGGAGTCGACCGAGCAGCGCCAGGCCATCGACGCCTGACCTACCGGGGGTGGCGCCGCGCGCGCCACCCCCGCCACGCCGGTCGCAGCCTGATCGGGGAATGCCGGAGAGCGGCGGCGGGTTGTCCCTCGGGATGAATCACGTCGCCCTCTCCGTCCTCGACCTCGTCCCGGTGCGCACCGGCCAGACCAGTGCCGAGGCCATCGCCGCCTCCCTGTCCCTCGCCGAGACCGCCGATCGGCTCGGCTACCGCCGGTACTGGTTCGCCGAGCACCACAACATGCCGTCGGTGGCCTCCACCACTCCCCCGGTGCTGATCGCGGCGGCCGCCACCCGCACCTCCCGCATGCGCCTGGGCTCCGGCGGTGTGATGCTGCCCAACCACGCCCCGCTCATCGTCGCCGAGCAGTTCGCGGCGCTCGAGGCCATCGCCCCCGGACGCATCGACCTGGGTCTCGGCCGCGCCCCCGGCAGTGACCCCGTCATCACGCAGCTGCTGCGCGGCTCGGGCACCACGAGCGACGTCGAGCAGTTCCCCCGCCACGTGCAGGACATCGCGGCGCTGCTCTCGGCCGAGGGCGCTGCGCTGCGGTTCACCTCGGGCGGCGAGTACACCGTGCGCGCGACACCCGCCGCGACCGGCACCCCCGAGGTGTGGCTGCTCGGATCGAGCGACTACTCGGCACAGCTGGCCGCCTCGCACGGCCTGCCCTACGTCTTCGCGAACCACTTCTCGGGTCAGGGCCTCGAGCGCGCGCTCGACCTGTATCGCACCGGCTACCGTCCGAGCGAGGAGCACCCGGAGCCGCGCACCTTCCTCACGGTCAACGCGGTCGCCGCACCCACGCAGGAGGAGGCGGAGGCGCGCGCCCTCCCGCAGTTGCGCATGATGGCGCGACTGCGCCTGAATCAGCCGCTCGCCGCTCTCGAGACCGTCGAGCAGGCGGCCGCGGCCGAGACCGACGCTGCGACCGACGAGGTCGTACAGGCCGCCCGCTCGCGGTGGTTCGTCGGCACGGGCGAGAGCGTGGCCGCGGAGATCAGCGCCTTCGCCGAACGATACGGTGTCGACGAGGTCATGCTGTCGCCGGTCGCCGGCGCCTACGATGCCGAACCGAACGACGCACCGACCGGTCGCGCACAGACGCTCGAGCTCATCGCCGCCGCGCGCTGAGCTCCTGTCAAGCCCTGGCTTTCCCGCCGGTACAGGCGTAGCGTCACGCACAGTGCCGTCGACAGGGGCGCAGCCCCTTCGGCGATCGCACTGTCGGCAGCAGCAGAAGGAGTTCGATGATGAGCACCACCAAGACTCTCGCCCTCTGGGTCGCCTATGGCCGCAACGGCGTCGTCGGCAGCATCCGCCACGATGACGCCGGTTACACGGTGACGATGGTCGGCTCCGACGAGGCGACCGGGACGTACCCGAACCTCGCTTCAGCGAAGGGCTCCCTGCATTCCCATATGGCTCCGGGCAGCGACTGGCCCCGCTTCCAGGAGCACTGAACCACGGCATCCGCCTGACCGTGCTGGGCGGTCGGGCGGGTGACGTCAGACGTCGGGCTCGCCGGAGAGGATGCCGCGCAACCAGTCGCGCGCCTCGATGAAGATGTCGTCGGAGTAGCGCTCGGGGTAGTGCACGATCTGCCGGTCGGCGCGCGGATACGAGCCGAGGAACACGACCCGAGGGCTGAATCGCCGGATGCCGAGCAGCGCGTCGGCCATGCGCTCGTGCTCGATGTGACCGTCGGCGTCGATGACGAACCGGTAGCGACCGAGCTCGTCGCCGATGGGCCGCGACTCGATGAGCGACAGGTTGATGCCGCGGGTCGAGAACTGTTCGAGCATCTCGAGGAGCGAGCCGGGGTGGTCGTGCGGGAGTTCGACGATGAGCGAGGTCTTGTCCGCCCCGGTCGGCTCGGGCGAACGGGTCGTGCGGGTGACGAGGACGAAGCGAGTCACGGCCTGGGCGTTGTCGCCGATGCCCTCCGCGAGCACGTCGACGTCGTAGTGGTTGACGATGCCGGGTGCCGCGATGGCCGCCTGCGCGGGCAGCGTGCCGTCGAGGACGCCGATCGCGGATGCGACGTTGCTCGATGCGGGCACGTGCGAGTGCGAGGGGAGATGGGCGCCGAGCCAGCCGTGGCACTGGGCGTACGCGACCGGATGCGCCGCGATCACCTCGACCTGGTCGAGCGTGGTCCCCCGCGGCGCGACGAGCACGAAGTTCACCCGCACCAGGTATTCGCCGATGATGCGGAGGCCGGGGAGCGTCGCGAGGGCGTCCTGCGTGGTGGAGACGCCGCCCTCGATCGAGTTCTCGATCGCGATCATCGCGGCGTCGCTGCGGCCCTCGAGCACGTCGGCCAGAGCTTCGCCCACGTTGTGCACGGAGCGCCACTGCTGACCTCGGGCTTCGGCCACCTGTTCCAGCGCCGCCTCCGTGAAGGTTCCCGCAGGGCCCAGATAGCTGTAGGTACGGCGTTCAGTCACGGGTTTCACCTTATCCCCCAGCTGACAGACCGATATGCGGATGACTTCGCGGATGCGATCCTGCCGATCAGGGGGCAGACTGAAGAGATGACCAGCCGTGCCGGCCTCCCCGCGGAGGAAAGTGACCTGATCGACGTCGACGAGCTGATCGCCGCCTACTACGACCGCGCACCGAACCCCGACGTCGCCGCCGAGCGGGTCGTGTTCGGCACCAGCGGCCACCGTGGGTCGTCGCTGTCGAACAGCTTCAACGAGAACCACATCCTCGCCACGACGCAGGCGATCGTGGACTACCGGGCCACCCAGGGCATCGCCGGTCCGCTGTTCCTCGGTCGCGACACGCATGCGCTGTCACTGCCGGCCGAGCGCAGCGCGATCGAGGTGCTGCTCGCCAACGGCGTGGACGTGCGCGTCGACTCGCGCGACTCGTGGGTGCCGACGCCGGCGCTCAGCCACGCGATCCTCACGTACAACCGCGGCCGCGCGGCCGACGACCCGGGCCGCGCCGACGGCATCGTCGTGACGCCGTCGCACAACCCTCCGCGTGACGGCGGCTTCAAGTACAACCCGCCGCACGGCGGACCCGCCGACACCGATGCCACCGGCTGGATCGCCGACCGGGCGAACGCGCTGATCGCCGCGGGGCTCGAGGGCGTCAAGTCGGTGCGGTTCGCCGACGTCGACTGGGACGCGCTCGACGGCTACGACTTCCGCGACGCCTACGTGCGCGACCTGCCCTCCATCATCGACATCGATGCGATCCGCAACGCCGGGGTCAGCATCGGCGCCGACCCCCTGGGCGGAGCATCCGTCGAGTACTGGTCGCTGATCGCCGAGATGCACGATCTCGACCTCACCGTCGTGAATCCCGAGGTCGATCCGACCTGGCGCTTCATGACTCTCGACTGGGACGAGAAGATCCGGATGGACCCGTCGTCGCCCTCGGCGATGGCCTCGCTGGTCGCGAAGAAGGGCTCATACGACGTCCTCACCGGCAACGACGCGGATGCCGACCGGCACGGCATCGTCACCCCGGATGCCGGGCTGATGAACCCGAACCACTACCTGGCCGTCGCGATCGACTACCTGTTCTCGCACCGGCAGGACTGGCCGCGGGATGCCGCGATCGGCAAGACGCTCGTGTCGTCGATGATCATCGACCGCGTCGCCGAGTCGCTCGGCCGGCGGTTGCTGGAAGTGCCCGTCGGATTCAAGTGGTTCGTGCCCGGTCTGCTCGACGGCTCGGTCGCGTTCGGCGGCGAGGAGTCGGCCGGCGCATCCTTCCTCCGTCGCGACGGCTCCGTCTGGTCGACCGACAAGGACGGCATCCTGCTGTGCCTGCTGGCCGCCGAGATCATCGCCGTCACCGGCAAGACGCCGTCGGAGCGGTACCGCGAGCTGGAGGCGGCGTTCGGGGCATCCGCCTATCAGCGCGTCGACGCACCGGCGACGCCCGAACAGAAGGCGACGCTCGCGAAGCTCGCTCCCGAGGCCGTGACGGCGACGACTCTCGCCGGTGAGGACATCTCGGCGAAGCTCTCCCACGCCCCCGGCAACGGCGCGGCCATCGGCGGGCTCAAGGTGCAGACCGAGCACGCCTGGTTCGCCGCCCGACCGTCGGGCACCGAAGACGTCTACAAGCTGTACGCCGAGAGCCTGCGCGGCCCGGAGCACCTCGCCGAGGTGCAGGCCGAGGCGCGCGCCGTGGTTTCGGCTGCGCTCGAGGGCTGAGGCAACCGCCACCAAAACGGGTATGTCCCCCAGAAGGGGGACATACTTTTCTCACCTTTACCCGTATCGTCAGTAATGTTTTACACATCACTCACGATAGGGAGAGGCCATCACTATGGAAACGAAGAAGCAGATTCGACTGGGGCTGATCGGAACGTTCAGCGCGATAGCACTGGTCGCGCTCACCGCGCTGCCCGCCGCCGCGATGACGACGTACTACGGCCCGCACGACTGTTACTGGCCCATGCACGCGTATGTGGAAGGCTCCGCTACGAACACCGTGACGCTGAAGATCACCGGGACGGCGCGAACGGGAACCAAGTCCGGAACCTGGGGCAACGGCGCCGTCGCCACCCGCCGCTACGTGAACAGCCCCAACGAGGATCAGCAGAGCGGATCAGCGTACACGAGCGCCTCCCGTTGGGTATATCAAGGCTACGACTGCAGCTACTGAGGTCGGTGATGAAGCGAACCGCAGCGGTGCTACTCAGCGCAATCATCGCAACCCCCGCACTACTCCTCGGAGGATGCGCGAGCTCAGCCCCGGAGCCGCGCGCGACTGCGGAAAGCGTGGATCTGGGGATCGATCCAGAGTTCGGCAGCACCATGGCGTCATGCATGGTCGATCACGGATGGGACGCGGACGTCACCGGCGACGGCGGAGTGTTGAGCAACGTCCCCGATGGACAGGAAGAGCCGTATGACGCAGACCTCGCGGAGTGCGCGAAGGAGAACGGACTCGACAAGATCGCCCCCGCACTCACCGAACCCGAGTTGAGGCTGCTTTATCTCATGGAGCTGGACACGGCCGAGTGCATCCGCGGTCAGGGCCTCGATCCAGGGAGCCCACCGAGCGAGCAGAGCTTCGTGGAAGGTGCACTCGCCGATGGGAACGCATGGGACCCGTACGCGGAGGTGTACACGACCTCGAACTCCCAGGTCACCGAAGACGAGTACTTCGCACTTCTCGAAGAGTGCCCTCGGCCGGGATACTAGATGTCTTCATCACCTGTCGACTCGGCATACCGCGAGGACATCGCCGGACGGCCTCGCGGTCGCCTGCGCGGTGCGATGATCCTCGCGGCCATCGCCCTGCTGGTGATCGGTGCCGCGAGTACTTGGGCCGTCGTGACGATCCTCCGTCCCGCCGACGATCCTCTGTCCTCGGCGGGACACTCCTTCGTCGCGGTGGAACACGGCAGTGTCGGGTACGCGGTGAGCCTCAACACGATGACTGAGTGGGCGCAGCAGCCCATCGGCACCAACCGTGCCGCGGGAATCGTCACGGATATCGCCGTCGAAGCAGGCACCGCGGTCACCTCCGGCACGGTGCTCTACACCGTCGATCTGCGTCCGGTCGTCGTCGCTCAGGGCGCCGTTCCGATGTTCCGATCCCTCGGTCTCGACAGCGCGGGCGCGGACGTTCGCCAATTGCAGGAGATGCTTCGCGACAGCGGCCAGTACGGCGGCAGCATCGACGGGGTGTTCGGCGAGGGAACCAAGGGCGCCGTCAGCCGCTGGCAGAGGACGCTTGGCGCACAACCGTCGGGGATGGTCGACGTCGGTGACGTCATCTTTGTGCCGTCGCTACCCGCGCGCGTGACGCTCGACACCGCCGTGATCAATCGCGGGGCAACGCTCACCGGGGGCGAGAGTGTCGTACGCGGACTCTCGCCCGCTCCGACATTCCAGATCCCCGTCACCGAGGCTCAGGCGGCGATGATGCCCACCGGAACGAAAGTCGAGATCACCTCTCCGCGCGGAGAGACATGGGAGGCGACCGCCGAAGAACAACTGCGCGGTGACGAAGGCGCCATTGATATCCGTCTGAGCGCACCGGACGGAGAGTTCATCTGCGCAACCGCGTGCAGCGAGATACCGCCTACGGGCAAGACCGCCCTCCGTTCACGGATCATCGTCGTCGCAGAAGTCGAAGGACTTGTCGTGCCCTCTGCGGCGCTGGTGACCGTCGCAGACGGATCGACAGCTGTTGTCGATGAGGACGGGCGTGAGGTCGCGGTGAAGGTCGTTGCGTCTGCGAAAGGGATGTCGGCGATCACCGGGGCGCGGCAGGGGTTGCGTGTACAGATCCCCGGGAGTGCGACGAAATGAGTTCCGCGACCGGCATGAGGTTGCGCGCCGATGACCTGACCTTCCGGTACGACGCCGATCATCCGCTCATCGAAGGCTGGTCGGCAGAATTTCCCGCCGGTTCGACAACGGCGCTGACGGGCCGGTCTGGCCGCGGAAAGTCAACGGTGCTGTACCTGCTCGGCCTCATGCTGAAGCCGAGCAGCGGGGAAGTGTTGATCGATGGGACTTCGAGCCGTGTGTTCCGCGATGCGCAGCGCGCGCATCTGCGCGCCGAAAGGATCGGATTCGTCTTTCAGGATGCCGCCCTCGACACCACGCGATCCGTGCTGGACAACGTCACTGAGACGGCTCTGTACCGCGGACTGCCTCGACACGCTCTCGAGCCGCGAGGACACGAGCTTCTCGCGCGGTTCGGTGTCGATGTGCCGGCGCAACGCAAACCCGGGCAAGTGTCCGGGGGTCAGGCACAGCGCATCGCTCTCTGCCGGGCTCTCCTCAACGCGCCGGACATTCTCTTGGCCGATGAACCCACGGGAAACTTGGACCCGACGACGGCAAGCGTCGTCGTCAAGGCACTGCAGGATCATGCCCGCGCGGGGGCCGCTGTCATCATCGTCACGCACTCCCCCGAGGTCGCGAGCGCGTGCGACCGGGAGATCACACTGTGATCGGTCCTGTTCTCCGCGAATCGCGAGCGGCGATCCGCTCCCAACCGGTGGCTTCCCTCATCACGGTCCTGATGGTCGTGGGCATGATCGTCGTCGTCATGCTCACCACCGGGCGCACCGTCGGAGCCGAGCAGAACGTTCTCAACTCCATCGACTCCGCAGGCACGCGCTCGATAACGATCCGCGCCGATCCCGATTCCGGCCTCACCGCCGACGTTCTCGACCGGATCGACGGGATCGAAGGGATCGAGTGGGCCGCGGGCTTGTCGGCTGCGGTGGATGCCACCAATTCGCGCGTGCCAGGCGGGGCGCACGTTCCCGTTCGCCTCGCCTACGGCGCCGACCTCGAGCGACTAGGAATACCCCATGAGTCCCCGTTACCAGGCGCCCTGGTTTGGGAGTCGGATCAGGCAGCGGAGCAGCTCGGCACTCCAGACTTCGTCGGTGGAGTCTCAATCGTCGACTCGGGCGGCGCCTTCGGCATAGGCGGGCGACTTGAGGTTCCAGAATTTCTTCGGAGATTCGAGCCTCTGGCGCTGGTCCCACACCCCGTCGATGGCGACGAGCGAATCGCTGTCCTTATCGTCATCGCCACGTCACCCGAACTCGTCGGCCCGATCAGTGAGACAGTCGTATCTCTGCTCGGCGTCGAGGACGCCTCGAAGACGAAGGTACAGACGAGTGAGGCGCTGGCCGATCTGCGAGGACTAATCGACGCGCAACTCCGCGGATTCTCCCGAGGCCTCGTGATCGCTCTCCTCACTCTGACCGCCCTTCTGGTCGCTGTTCTGCAGTACGGCCTGGTGCTGATGAGGCGAAAGGATTTCGGCCGGAGGAGGGCGCTCGGGGCGAGTCGCGCGCTCATCATCACCCTCCTCCTGATGCAAACCGCGGTGCTCTGCGTCATCGGCACCGGGATCGGAATCGGCATCTCGCTCGTCGCGCTCGCCGCGAGTGGCGACCCCTGGCCAGGGGCAACCTTCACCGGAGCGCTGGCGGTGGTCGCTGTGAACACGGCTCTCGTCGCTGCCATCGCTCCGGCGATTCTGGCGAGCCGTCGAGAACCGATCAACGAACTCCGAATCCCGTGAATTCTGTCGCCAGAACAGGGAGCGCGCGACCTCAGGACTCCGCGGCGCGGGCCAGCACGGCGCCGGCCTCGCGCAGCCAGCGCGCGGGGTCGGCGAGAGCGGCCTCGGAGGAGCCGGCGAGATCGGTGAGAGAAACGGATGCCGCGAAGAGCGCGGTGTCCGCATCCGCGGTGATGCGCCCGGCGGCGAGCAGCGCGCGGGTGTCCGCGACGGCGGCGACGCCGGCGAGGAACGAGGGCACCTTGCCGTCGCCGGACTGTCCGTCGTAGGAGCCTTCGCCCGTGATGACGAAGTCGGCGTCGGCGATCGCGTCGGCGAGGCCGATGAGCTCGGCCACCTCGGCGGCGCCGGGTGCGAGCACACCGCCCCACACGACGAGCGCGGCACCGGTGCCTCCCGCCGCGCCGTACCCCTCCCCCGCCGGGTCGATGCCCAGCAGGTCGGCGAGGCGGCGCAGACCGTCGTCGACGAGCGCGATGTCCTCCGTCGCGCGCAGCCCCTTCTGCGGGCCGAACACTGCGGCCGCACCCCGTGGGCCGGTGAGCGGGTTGGTGACGTCGGTCAGCACACGCACCTCGGGCGCCGCTCGCAACCCCGTCAGGTCGACCGTGGCGATCTGGGCGAGCCCGCGGGCACCGCGGGCCACGGGTGCGCCGGAATCGTCGAGGAACCGCGCACCCAGCGCGGTGAGCATCCCGGTGCCGCCGTCGGTCGAGGCGCTCGATCCGATGCCGACCACGAGACACGAGACACCGTGATCGAGGGCTGAGGCCATGGCCTGGCCGAGGCCCGTCGTGTCCGCATCCCAGGGCTGCAGCTCGTCGAGGAGCTCGATTCCGGAGGTCGAACCGAGGTCGACCACCGCGGTTCCCGCGGGCGCATCCTCGCTCGGCGGCAGCAGCAGCCACGAGGTGTCGATGCGGGTTCCGGCAGGCCCGTCGACGACCACGGGCATCCGAACCGCACCGGGGACCGCGGCCTCGAACGCGGCGACCGTGCCCTCGCCGCCGTCTGCCATCGGTCGATGCACGAACTCCGCGGCCGGATCGACCGCGGTCCATCCCTCGGCGAGCGCCGCCGCGGCGTCGGCCGCCGTGAGCGTGCCCTTGAAGCTGTCGGGCGCCAGCACCACGCGGGTCATCGGGGGATCGCGGGAGTGCTCGCCCGCACGACGACTTCGAGCGGGAGCGGCGACTGCTCCCAATCGGCGTCGACCGTCGCGCGGAAGGCCTGGTAGCCCACCTCGGTCAGCGGTACGCGGACGGTCGTCAACGCCGGGGACACGTCGCTGCTCGCGGGCACGTCGTCGAAGCCGCAGACGGCGATGTCCGCGCCGATCTCGCGACCGGCCTCGCGGATGGCGGACATCGCACCGATCGCGACGACATCGCTGATCGCGAAGACGAGGGTTCCCGCCGGCACCCCGTCGGCGAGGGCGGCCGCCATGCCCGCCGCACCCGATTCGCGCCGGAAGTCCCCCCGCCGCACGCTCTCCACCGCACCCCCGGAGGCCTCGAACCCGGCGCGGAAACCGGCCAGACGATCATCCGAGGTGCGCACGCCCTCGGCGGTGCCGAGCACGATCGCTGAGCGGTAGCCGAGCTCGGCCATCCGCCGACCGAGCGCCTCGGCGCCGGAACGGTTGTCGATCTCGATGCGCCGATCCGCGTCGCCGTCCGGCCCGAAAGCGACGACCGTGCCGCCCAGGCGGGCGAACTCGGCGAGCTCGTGCGCGGTGTCGACCTCCCTGGGCTCCTGCGTGCGCGAGGCCGCGAGGATCAGCCCGCGCGGACGCTGGCCGCGCAGAGCACGCACGATCCGCGCTTCCCGCTCCTGATCGCGTTCGGTGATCGCGATGGTCACGACCAGTCCGTGCTCGTCGGCACCACGCGCGACGCCGGATGCGATCAGCCCGAAGTAGGGGTCGGCGATGTCGGCGACGAGCAGGGCGATGACGGGAGACGTGCCCCGAGCGATCGCCTGGGCGGAGACGTTGGCGGTGTAGCCGAGTTTCGCCGCCGCGGCTTCGACGCGTTCGCGGAACGATTCGGCCACCTTGCGCTCCGAGCCGTTGAGCGCGCGCGAGGCCGTGGCCAAGGAGACACCGGCCTCGCGCGCCACGTCGTGCAGCGTGGGCGCGGGGCCGCGGGGATGACGTGAGGCGCGCTCCGACGACGGCCGCTCCGCGGGGGATGCGGGGTTGGTCATGACTCCGAGCCTACTTCCCGGAAATTCGTCACGCGGGCCTCTCCAGATAGTCGCGCAGCGCTGCCGCCTCGCGGGCGAGCAGGGCCGGATCGTCGCCGGGCACGAACTCGAGAAGCGCATCCCGTGGGGGCGCCGCGGCCGATGCCGCCGCCGCGAAGAACCGGGTCCACAGCGCGTCCCGCGCGCGCAGGGGCAGCCGCTCGTCCTGTGGCCACCAGGAGAAGACGTGGGCCGCCCGCGTGTGCGCGGCGAGCGCGAGGTACTCCTCCAGCACGGTGTCGACGGAGGCTCCGACCGTCGGCTGCCAGTAGGTCGACAGCGCCGGGCTGCCGACCTCGGCGAGGAGCCGCAGCGTCGTCGGCGCCGTGTCGGCGAGCGTGCGGGAGTGGAACTCGAGAGCGAGGGCGATGCCGCGGCCCGCCGCCTCTGCTGCCGCGGCCTGCAGTCGGTCGACCACCGCGCTCCAGTCGTCGGGGGTCGCGGCATCCGAGCCGATCCTGCCTGCCCAGATGCGCACACGATCGGCTCCGAGGGCCTCGGCGCTGTCGAGCACCGGGGTCAGGGGCTCGTCCGCTCCGGCGCGGAAATACGACCCGTACGACGCGACCGCGAGGCCCGCGTCCGCGGTGAGGTGGGCGACCTCCCCGGCTCGGACGACGTCTCCCGACGGCACGTGCACATCGCCGCCCCACTCGATCGCCTCGAGCCCGGCATCCGCTGCGAGCTCGATGATCCGCTCGGGCGCGAGCGCGCGGAAGGTCACCGAGCACAGTCCTGGGCGGGTGCGGGTCATGGCGTCATCCTCTCAGTCCCGTTCCTGCCGGCGACCGGCGGGCGTCATCCGAGGTGCGGGGAGACGGCCGCGGCGAAGGTGTCGGCCGTGCGGCGCACGACGTTCGAAGGAGCATCCGCCCAGATGTCGGCGTTGAAGATCTCGACCTCGATGTCGCGGTCGTACCCGGTCGCGATGACCGCACGGGTGAGCGAGCCGAAGTCGATCACCCCGTCGCCGGTGTAATGCCGCGAGAGCAGCACGTCGGACGGGAGGGGCGTCTTCCAGTCGCACACCTGGTAGGTGGCGATGCGGCCTTCACGCCCCGCGCGGGCGATCTGCTCGAGCACCTGCGGGTCCCACCAGATGTGGAAGGTGTCGACCGCCGCCCCCACCACCTCGGGCTCGAAATCGGCGGCGATGTCGAGCGCCTGACCGAGCGTCGAGACGACCGCACGATCGGAGGCGAACATCGGATGCAGCGGCTCGATCGCGAGTGTGACCCCCGCGGCCTTCGCTTCGGGAGCGAGAACGCCGATCGCATCGCGGACACGCTCGCGCGCCCCGATCAGGTCGCGCGACCCCTCGGGCAGGCCACCCGCGACGAGCACGAGCACCGCGGTCGAGCCCTCGGCACCGGCGGCAGCCAGGGTCGCAGTCTCCTCGATCGCCCGACGGTTGTCGTCGAGCGCGGCCTCCCGTTCGGCCCCGACGGGCAGCGTGAAGAACCCGCCACGGCAGTGGGTCGTGAAGCGCAGCCCCGAGTCCGACAGCATCCGGGCCGCGACGTCGAGGCCGACCTCGTTGACCGGCTCGCGCCACAGTCCGATCGCCTGGATGCCGGCGTCGGCGGTGACCCGCAGGGCCGTGGCCAGGTCGGCGTACTTGATGGTCGCCTGGTTGATCGACAGGCGCGGGTCCACGGCGCTCACGCGTCCACTCCGTTCAGGCGCAGCATCCCGTGCCACCGTTCGCGGGCGAGGTCGGGCTGCTCGAGCGCGAGCGAGGCGTTGGCGAGCTCGACGATGCGGCTCAGATGCGGCAGGCTGCGCGCGGAGTGCAGGCCTCCCACCATCTGGAACGCCGGTTGGTGCCCGTTCAGCCAGGCGAGGAAGGCGACACCGGTCTTGTAGTAGAAGGTCGGCGCGGCGAAGACCTGTCGGCTGAGCTCCTCGGTCGGGCCGAGGATGCGCAGGTACGCCTCCGGGTCTCCGGCATCCAGCGCCTGGATCGCCGCCGACGCCACCGGGGTGATCGCCGCGAACGCCCCGAGCAGTGCGTCCGAGTGCCCCGCGCCGTCGCCGACGGTGTCGCCGCCGATCAGGCTCACGTAGTTGAAGTCGTCGCCGGTGAACATGCGCACGCCCTCGTGCAGTCGCTCCCGCACCGAGATCTCGGACTCGGCGTTCAGCAGACTCATCTTGACGCCGGCGACCTTGCCGGGGTTCTCCTCGATCACATCGAGCAGCACCGCGGATGCCGTCTGCCAGTCGTCGGCTCCGAAGTATCCGGCCAGCTCGGGGTCGAACGCCGTGCCGAGCCAGTGCAGCACCACGGGAGCGGTCGCGCGCGACAGCACCTCACGGTAGACGCGACGGTAGTCGTCGGCGCCCGTCGCGACACGGGCGAGGTGGCGGGAGGCCATGAGCACGGGGCCGGCCCCCTGCTCCTCGGTGAAGTGCAGCTGCTCGAGGTAGGCGGCGATCACCTGGTCGATCGAGATGTGCGTCTCAGCGACATGGTCGGTGTTGACGCCGACCACGACCGAGCCGCCTTCCTCTCGGGCGACCTCGGCGCTGCGGGAGATCAACTCGCGGGTGGCCGCGGCATCCAGTCCCATGTTCCGCTGTGCGGTGTCCATGGCGTCGGCGACGCCGAGTCCCCACGAGTACACGTTGCGCCGGAACGCGAGCGTGGCGTCCCAGTCGATGTCGGCCGGCTGCCCCGGGGTGTTGTCGGCGTGGACCTTCGGCACCACGTGCGCCGCGGCATAGGCGACGCGGCTCTGCAGCGGGGCGGTCGGACGGGTGTACGCGCCCGAGTCGTTGAGGGCGACGTCGGCGGTCTCACCGGTCACGCGGAGAAGTCGGAGGGTGCTCATGCGCGCCTCAGCCCAGGGTCAGCGGCTCGAGGGCGATCTTGCGACCCTCGGCACTCGAGGTCAGACCGGCCTCGGCGAACTGCACGCCGCGGGCGCCGGCGAGCAGGTCGAACGGGTAGTCGGTGCCCTCGACGTAGGAGACCAGGTACTCCTCCCACTGCTGACGGAATCCGTTGAGGAACACGTCGTTGGTGGGCACCTTCTGCCAGTCGGCGTCGTAGTCGCGGGTGTCTTCCAGGTCGGGGTTCCAGACCGGCTTGGGCGTGGCGTTGCGGGGCTGGATCTTCGCGCCGAACAGCCCGACGACGGCCGAGCCGTGCGTGCCGTCGACCTGGAACTCGACGAGCTCGTCGCGGTTCACCCGCACGGTCCACGACGAGTTGATCTCGGCGATCACGCCGCCCTCGATCTCGAAGATGCCGTAGGCGGCGTCTTCGGCGGTGGCGGTGTAGTGCTCGCCCTTCTCGTCCCAGCGGTCGGCGATGTGCACGGCCGCCTGCGCGTAGACGCTCTTGACCTCGCCGAAGAGGTTCTCGAGCACGTAGTTCCAGTGCGGGAACATGTCGGTGATGATGCCGCCGCCGTCTTCGGTGCGGTAGTTCCAGCTCGGGCGCTGCGCCGGCTGCCAGTCGCCCTCGAACACCCAGTAGCCGAACTCGCCGCGCACCGAGAGGATGCGACCGAAGAAGCCGGAGTCGATCAGGCGCTTGAGCTTCTGCAGGCCCGGCAGGTAGAGCTTGTCGTGCACGACGCCGGTCTTGATGCCGGCCTCCTTCGCGAGGCGGGCGAGCTCGAGCGCCTCCTCGAGCGACTCGGCGGTCGGCTTCTCGGTGTAGATCGCCTTGCCGGCGGCGATGGCCTTGCGGATCGCGGTGGCGCGGGCCTTGGTCACCAGGAAGTCGGCGTAGATCTCCCACTGGGGGTCGGCGAGGGCGGCGTCGAGGTCGGTCGTCCAGTCTTCGATGCCGTGCTTCGCGGCGAGCTCGGCGAGCTTGGCCTCGCTGCGACCGACGAGGATCGGCTTGACCGTGATGCGGGAGCCGTCGGGCAGCTCGATGCCGCCCTCTTCGCGGATCGCGAGGATCGAGCGCACCAGGTGCTGTCGGTATCCCATGCGTCCGGAGACGCCGTTCATGATGATGCCGATCTCGCGGGTGTTCGCCTGGGTCATGGTGTTCCGTTTCTTTCGCGGGAAGCTGTCGGTGCTTCCTCTCGACCGTGAGTGGAAAGCGCTTTCCGAGATCATGCCACGAGACGAGAGCCGAACGCAACCGAAGCGCTTTCGCGCCCGAGGTCAGCCCGCGCTGTCGCGCTCGACGAGCTCGGTCGGGATGACCGCGGAGCCCTCGGACCGCGGGGCACCCTCGATCGCATCGACCAGCGCTGCGACCGCACGGTGGGCGAGGGCGGCGAAGTCCTGCCGGATAGTGGTCAGCGGCGGACGGTAGTTCGCCGCATCCGGCACGTCGTCGAAGCCGATGACCGCGACGTCCTCGGGCACCCGGCGGCCGGACTCGGCCAGGGCGCGCATCAGCCCGAGCGCCATCTGGTCATTGGCGCAGAAGACCGCGGACGCTCCGGCGAGCGCTCCCCCCGCCGAGTATCCCGAGTCGGCGCTCCAGTCACCCCGGACCACGGCGGGCGGGTGGATGCCGGCGGTGCTGAGGGCCGCTCGCCACCCCCGTTCGCGTTCGGCGGCCGCGAAGGAATCTTCGGGGCCGGCGAGGTGGTGCACCGTCTCGCGTCCGAGGGCGAGGAGCCGAGCAGTCGCCGCAGCCGCACCGCCCGCATGGTCGCTGTGCACGGAGGTGACCCCCGCGTCGGTCGGCGCATCGACCACGACCAGGCGCAGTCCCGCGGGGGGCTGCGACGCGGGCACGAGTGCCGAGGCCTCGTTGAGCACGATCGCGCCGTCGACCTCCTGCTCGGCGAGCCGCTCGAAAGCCTCGGCGACGCCGTCGGTCGCGGTCACGAGCGTCAGGGCGTATCCGCGTTCTGCCGCCGCTTCGGCCGTGGCCTGCAGCATCCGCGAGTTGCCGACCGTGGCGAGGGTGGTGACCACGAGGCCGATGGTCTGCGAGCGTCCGGTGCGCAGGGCGCGGGCGGCACGGTGCGGGCGATACCCGAGGTCGGCCATCGCGCTCTCGACGCGGGCGCGGGTGTCCGGGTCGACACGCGGGCTGCCGTTGACGACGCGCGACACGGTCTGGCCCGAGACCCCGGCGCGGGCGGCGACCATTGCCATCGATACACGTCCCGACGGTGATGCGTGCCGTCCCGAGCGCGGTTCCCCGACCAGGTCGCGTTCGTCTCCCACGCACTTTCTCCGTTCGCCGCCGGTGCACAACTCCGCAATGTTGACGTTATCACAGCCCTGTGGCTACCATGTTTACGTGAACACGCACGATCTTCCTGAGTTGCGCACCGAGACCCTCGGCGCCGGCGTCGTCAAACGCGCCACCACCCTCGCCGACGGCCGCGACCTCATCTACTACGACGACCCGGGCACCGCGCTCGGAGCCGAGCGCGCCGTCGATGCCCGCACCCTCGACCCGCGCCCCGACACCGCGACGATGCGCCTCGACGTGCTCACCGGCGACTGGATCACGGTCGCCGCCAACCGGCAGAACCGCGTCATGATGCCCAGCGCCGAGGCCGACCCGCTCGCGCCGCAGACACCGGGCAACCCCTCCGAGGTGCCGTCCCGCTACGACGTCGCGGTGTTCGAGAACCGCTCCCCCGCATTCGGTCCCGCCCTCGCCGAGGCCGTCGGCACCGCGCCACAGGCATCGAACGCGCCCCGAGGCCTCGACGACCTCGCCGCCCTGGGCCTCGGTCGCACCCGCACGTCGGTCGGCCGCTGCGAGGTGGTCTGCTTCAGTCCCGACCACTCCGGCTCCTTCGGCACGCAGTCCGTCACCCGCGCCCGCACGGTCATCGAGGCCTGGGCCGACCGCACGACCGCGATCTCGAAGCTGCCCGGCATCCAGCAGATCTTCCCGTTCGAGAACCGCGGCGAGGCGATCGGGGTCACCCTGCCGCACCCGCACGGCCAGATCTACGCCTACCCCTACGTGACGCCGCGCACCACGCGACTGCTCGAGTCGATCGACCGCACCGCGCCCGACCTGTTCCAGCACATCCTCGAGTCCGAGCAGGCCTCCGAGCGCGTGGTGTTCCGCGGCGAGCACTGGACGGCCTTCGTCCCCTTCGCCGCCCGCTGGCCGCTCGAGGTGCACCTGATGCCGCACCGCCACGTGCCCGACTTCGCCGAGACGACCGAGGCCGAACGAGACGAGCTGGCCCCGCTCTACCTGCGCCTGCTCCGCGGCGTCGATGCCCTGTACGACACCCCGACCCCGTACATCGCCGCCTGGCACCAGGCGCCCGTGCACATCGGCCGCGACACCGTGCGCCTGCACCTGCAGCTGACGAGCCCGCGCCGGGCCGCCGACAAGCTGAAGTTCCTCGCCGGGTCTGAGGCCGCGATGGGGGCGTGGGCCGCCGAGGTCCCGCCGGAGGTGGGTGCCGCACGCCTCCGCGAGGCGATCGAACGCTCATCCCCGAACCAGACCTCATCCCCGGACCAGACCTCCGACGGAGCATCCGCATGACCGCCGCCCACGACGACGCCCGCGCACTGTTCGCCGACCTCACCGGCCGCGAGCCCGACGGCCTCTGGTCGGCACCGGGCCGCGTCAACCTCATCGGCGAGCACACCGACTACAACGACGGCTTCGTGCTGCCGTTCGCCATCCCCCAGCGCACGGTCGCCGCAGTCGGGCTGCGCGGCGACGATCGCGGCCGGGTCATGGTCGGTTCGACCTTCGCCGAGGAACCGGTGGAGGTCGGCCTCGACGAGCTCGACGGACTCTTCCCGACCGCGCCGGGCACACACCCCGTCGTCCCGGAGTGGGCCGCCTACCCGCTCGGAGTCGCCTGGGCGCTGCGGCACGAGACCGCCGAGGACGGCCCGTTCCACGGCCTCGACATCGCGATCGCCTCCGACGTGCCGGTGGGGGCCGGGCTCTCCTCCTCCGCCGCGATCGAGGGGGCGACGGCATCCGCCCTCAACGAGCTCTGGGGCACAGGCCTCGACGCCACGGCTCTCGCCCGCGTCGGACGCCGCGCCGAGAACGAGGCCGTCGGGGCCCCCACCGGGATCATGGACCAGATGGCGTCCATGCTCGGTCAGCCCGACACCGCGATCTTCCTCGACTGCCGCTCGCTCGAGGCCCGGCCCGTGCCGCTCGGCATCGCCGAGGCCGGACTCGCGATCCTCGTGATCGACACCCGCGTGAAGCACGCCCACTCCACGGGGGGCTACCGCGAACGCCGGGCGTCGTGCGAACTCGGGGCATCACTCATGGGCGTGCCCGCCCTGCGCGACGTGTCGATCGCCGACCTTCCCCGCGCTCAGGAGCTGATGGACGACGTGACCTTCCGCCGCGTGCGTCACATCGTCACCGAGAACCAGCGCGTGCTCGACACCGTCCAGGTGCTGCGGGAGAAGGGCGCGAGAGCCATCGGCGACCTCCTCGTAGCGTCGCATGTGTCAATGCGGGACGACTTCGAGATCTCGACCGTCGAGCTCGACACCGCGGTCGACACCGCGCTGGCCGCCGGCGCTCTCGGCGCCCGCATGACCGGCGGCGGTTTCGGCGGTGCTGCGATCGCGCTGATCGAGCAGGATGCCGTCGAGGCGGTGTCGGGTGCCGTGACCGCCGCGTTCGCCGCCTCGGGATTCGGCGCCCCGCACCTGTTCACGGTCACCCCCTCCGCAGGTCCGCTCCGCGACGCCTGAGAGAATGATCGATCGAGCCGCGACCACTCCGCGGCAGGAGAGGAACGCAATGTCCTGGATCGTCACCGGCGGCGCCGGCTACATCGGAGCCCACGTCGTCAGGGCCCTCGCCGAAGCAGGGCTCACCCCGGTCGTGCTCGACGACCTCTCCAGCGGCGTCGCGTCGTTCGTGCCCGAGGGCGTGCCGTTCGTGCAGGGCAGCATCCTCGATCGCGACCTGGTCGAGAAGACGTTGCGCGACCACGACGCCCAGGGCGTCATCCACGTCGCCGGGTACAAGTACGCGGGCGTCTCGGTGCAGCGCCCGCTGCACACCTACGCGCAGAACGTCGAGGGCACCCGGATCATCCTCGAGGCGATGGAAGCCGCGGGCGTCTCGAACATCGTGTTCTCGTCGTCGGCTGCGGTGTTCGGCACCCCCGACGTCGCGCTCGTCGTCGAGGACACCGCCAAGAAGCCGGCCAGCCCCTACGGCGAATCGAAGCTCATCGGCGAATGGCTGCTGCGCGACCAGGCGATCGCGACGGCCGACTCCGCGCGTCCGCTGCGACACACCTCGCTGCGGTACTTCAACGTGGTGGGCTCCGCCGACCCGACCGTCTACGACGTGAGCCCGCACAACCTCTTCCCGATCGTGTTCGAAGCGCTGCTCGCGGGCAAGACCCCGAAGATCTTCGGTGACGACTACGACACCGCAGACGGCACGAACGTGCGCGACTACGTGCACGTGGGCGACATCGCCGCCGCCCATGTCGCCGCCGCCCAGCGCCTCGCCGACGGAAGCACCATCGAGCCCGCGTACAACCTCGGCTCCGGTGACGGGCTCAGCGTGAAGCAGATCATGGATGCCGTCGCCCGCGTGACCGGCATCGACTTCACACCCGAGATCGGCCCCCGCCGCCCCGGCGACCCCGACCGCATCGTCGCCACCGGCGAGCTCGCCGCCCGCGACCTCGACTGGACCATGCGGTACACGGTCGACGAGATGGTGCGCACGGGGTGGGAGGCGCGGCAGGCTGCATCGGTCTGAGTCTTCGACTTGTGGGGACGGGCTCCGGGCCGCGCCTCCTCCGTGCTGGGTACGAGGAGAAGACCTCAGACGTCGCGGGCGCGGATGGGGTAGAGCCAGAAGCACAGCCACGCGAGGGCGGTGAACCCGAGCGGGATCACGGCGAGCATCAGACGGATTCCGCCGTCGACGCTCTCGGGCTGCGCGTCGCCGAGCGTGGCATCGAATCCGGATGCCGTCAGCACCACCGCGGCGACGACCGCCTGCAGCACGACCGATCCTCGCACCACGAAGCCGTTGACCCCGAAGTAGGCCCCCTCGCGGCGGTGCCCGGTGCGCACGGCATCCTCGTCGATGATCTGCGCGAGCATGACCTCGAGCAGCTGCAGCAGGCCGCCGACGCCCACCCCGACCGCGACGCCGACCAGCACCGCCCCGAGCACGTTCGACGGGGCGAGGTAGCCGAGCACGGCGACGCCGAAGACCGCCACGCTCCACAGCACCGCCGTGCGCGGCGAGGTGCGGCGGACGACCGCGCTCCACAGCACGATCGACGGGATCGCGGTGACGAAGATGGCCCCGAGCAGCAGACTGCCCTCTCCCTCGGCAGCCCCGAGCGAGTACCGCACGTAGAAGGGGATCGCGGCGAGGATCACCGCGATCGAGGTCTGCACGAACAGCGACCCGAGCACGTAGGGGACGAAGGCCCGATTGCGGAAGGTGTACTTCAGCTGGTCGCCCCACCGCATGGCCTCGGAAGCCGCCTCCGGGACCCGGCGCTCGATCATCCCGCCGAGGAACGACCACACGAGCAGCACCAGGCAGACGGCGCCCAGCACCAGGGCCATCCCCGGCCACCCGAGCGCGCTGTACAGGGCGGGCGCGCCGGCGGTGCCGAGGACCATGCCGAGGATCG
The DNA here is from genome assembly GCF_024519805.1 of Microbacterium sp. Mcb102. NCBI lineage: Bacteria > Bacillati > Actinomycetota > Actinomycetes > Micrococcales > Microbacteriaceae > Microbacterium > Microbacterium sp. Mcb102. Next base: position 533,302 of record NZ_JALJRG010000002.1, read on the forward strand.
CGAAGATCTGCCGCGGCACGTTGCCACGGGCGCGCTCCTCGGTGGTGCGGAAGATCTCGGGGAACAGGGCCGAGATGTTCAGCACCACGACGACGAACGCGATGTCGTACACGGCCACGACCACGAGGAACCACACGATGAGGCCGGCCGCCGGGAGCTCGGGCGGCATCCACACCAGCGCGAAGGCGACCACGAGCGGCACGATGCCCAGACCGATCCACGGGATGCGCCGACCCCAGGGAGTGCGCAGCCGGTCGGAGATCGTGCCGACGACCGGATTCAGCACCGCGTTCAGCACACCGTGGGCGATCATCGCCGCGGCCACCCATCCGGCTGGGACAGCGAGGTGTGAGACGTAAAAGTAGACGATGAAGGCCGAGAAGGTCTGCGCCATCAGTTGGGTCGGGAACCCGGATGCCCCGAATGCGATCGTCTGCGCCCTGGTCGGCGCCGCATCCAGCCGTCGATCGCGCAGGCGTTCGCCCAGAACCGTCATCGCGCGGACGACCGCTGCAGGTCGCGCAGGTCACGCCAGCCGATGCGCACGAGAGCCTCGTCTTCGATGGCCTGCAGCACGGCGGGGTCGGTGAGCAGACGCAGCTCGTACCCACGCTTCGCCGCGCTGAAGTCGACCGCGGCCCGGAGCTCGTCGTCGTCGATCATCGGGTGCAGGTAGATCTCGGTGACGCCGGCAGGAACAGCGCGCAGCAACGCGATGAAGCCGTCGCGCACCTGCTCGTAGGTCTCCTCGTCGGGCTCGCCCTCGCGGAGGAGCTCGAAGGGATGCGACCAGAGCCGATCGATGATCTCGATGCCGCTGGCGTCCGCTGCGGCCGCCGCGTCGTCGAGCTTGGCCTGCAACGCGGCATCCTCCCCCACCCCGTCCATCGTCCGCGGCAGCCGGAACGGGAGGCCGTTGCGGGCGGCGAGCTCGAACACCGGGCGCAGGAAGTCGTGGCCGGTGACGAGGCCGTAGACCGAGCCCATGTGGTTGTCGAGGTGCGTCACGTCGACCCCGGCGTCGAGCGCGGCCTGCAGCTGGGCGGCGAGCTCGGCGGCGACATCGTCGTCGGTCGCATCCCGCTCGACGGTCGCGACATCAGCGGGGAAGAAACCGTCGGCGTCGACGAGGCTCGTTCCCGTGCCGGTCAATGGGCGCCAGCGGTAGCGTCTCCACTCGCTGGTGAGCACCAGGTGCACGCCGACGTCGAGGTCCGTGCGGGAAGCCGCGAAGGCCAGCGCTTCGGGCGACCACGAGCACGGGACCATCACGGTCGTCGAGTCGATGTGCCCGGTCGTGAGCAGCTCGACGATCGCGGTGTTCGCCGCATGGCACATGCCGAAGTCGTCGGCGTTGAGGATGATCGCCCTGGCGCCGGGTGCGAGGCCGAGGCGGTCGGCGAGATCGGAGGGAGCGGTCATCAGAGGTCCTGTCGGGTAGGGACGGGCGATCGGGGGCGACGATCGGGGGTGCTCAGCGGCCGGGCTTCGGCGTCGGCGTCAGGATGCGGGTGAAGAGCATGCTGCGGAGGGCGGATGCCGCTTCGTCGACGGCGCCGACCAGCGGGGCTTCCGGGCCGAACGAGGAGACCAGGAACCGCAGCGGCAGCTGGGCGGCATACTCGTCTGCGACGCGCTGGATCGCGTCGACCAGCACGGGATGGGCTGCCGTGCCGCTGAGGATGAACGCCTCCGGGTCCAGCACCAGGCCGATGCTGCCGGCCACGAGGACGATGCGCTTGCCGATCTCGGCGACGACCCGGATCGCGGCTTCGTCACCGCGACCGGCGGCTTCGAGATGGTCCTCCAACGTGGCCTCGGCGTCTCGCCCTTCCCCGAGTGCGAGATCTCCGACCACGGCGTCGCTCACGATGGGCGCCCCGATCGGGAGCGGAGTCTGCGGCAGGTACATGACCTCGCCCGCGACACCGGAGAATCCGCGGTGCAGTGCGCCGTCGATCACGATGCCGGCACCGAGCCCGTCGTCGAGGAGCAGCAGAGCGAAACTGGCGAGGTCGCCGCCCACGCCCGCCGTGAGCTCGGCGAGGGCGGCGAGGTTGACGTCGTTCTCGATGCGTACCGGGCAGCCGAGCGATGCGGTCAGCGCAGCGCGGAAGGCGCCGCCGTCCGGACCGAGATCGTCGCGGATGCCGCCATCGGCGGTGACGATCCCGGGAATGCCGACGACAGCGAGGTGGATCGCTCCCTTGGCCGCCTTCACCGAGCCTCGGCAACGGTCGACGAGGGCGACGATGCGCTCGACGCGATCCTCCTGCAGCGGTAGCACGGCGTGCTCCTCTGCGTGCACGACTCCGCGGGCGTCGACGAGCACCACGTGCGCGGCATGGTGGTCGATGTGCACGGCGGCGGCGAACCCGAGCCGCGGATGCAGGGTCACACGACCGGCGGCAGGCCCCCGCGTCTCGCGGTCGATGCCTGCCGAGGCGACGGCGCCCGCTGCCTCGAGCATCCGCAGCACCTGGGTGACGGCCGTGCGGGACAGCCCCGTCGCCGACATCAGCTCCGCGCGGGTCTGCGGACCGCTGCGCGCGAGCGCCTCCAGGATCGCGCGACCGTTGAGCGTGCGTAGCAGGCCCTGCGGTCCCGCGAGTGGTCTGGACATGTGCTCCGGCGTCTACCTCTCAATTCACGGACGGCCCCAGAAACGGGGCCCGGCGCAATGCCCGCAAGCATGCCACATCGTGTCGCACAGGTCGACAGTTCACGCCGAGCCCGGTCGTGGCCGCTCATGCTCTGAGCACTGTCGAGCGGCAGGGGGCTGCCGTCGTCCGTGGCGTCGCAGATCGTGGTGTCGCGGGTCGTGGTGTGCGCCATCGTCGGGTGGGGTCCCACCAGGCGGGTCCGCGGACGTGGGGTGTGCCGTGGCGCATGCGG
>NZ_JALJRG010000003.1:0-33578 GCF_024519805.1 Microbacterium sp. Mcb102
CGACGACCTGGCCGAGCAGTTCCGCGGGGTTGTTCATACCCCCAGTCAACCCGGGACCACCGACATTAGAACCTCGATAACCCCAGTTCAGAGCAATATTCCGAAACACGCGAAACACCGACACGCCCTCCACAGAAACACCGACTCAACACTTGTCCACACTGGCTAGAGCACGCCCCACTGCGACACACGCGGACGCCCCCACCAGGGCAGAGTGTGAGTATCCGCGCCGACACCGCACACACCGATGTCGCCGGAGACAGACCATCCGTCGTCGACATGACGTCGAGCATCCGCTCTTCGATTTGACGCTCACAGGTTCGCCAACTAAATTACAGATCGGTAACGGTGGCATCCGGGGGGATCGACCGCCGCGTACATCTGCCCTCCGGAAGGACTCCGTCACGAACTCCCTGCCACCCGAGCGCGCTCACGACGCCCCGGAAGCCCCCGAAGAAGCACCAGTCGCACCCCGCCCGCTGCTGCGGCGCGATCGGCGGAACTCCGCCCCCACGACTCCTGAAGCTCCCCGCGCGGCGGACGCGCCCTCGAACGCACAGCCTCCCCGCACGGCGGACACGCCCTCGGACGCACAGCCTCCCCGCACGGCCGACGCCTCCACCGCGACGCAGTCTCCCGTCGACGCGAGCACCGCGACCGAGACGCAGTCTCCCGTCGACGCGAGCACCGCGACCGCGACCGCCACCGAGACGCAGTCTCCCGTCGACGCGAGCACCGCCACAGACGCGCAGTCTCCCGTCGATGCGAGCACCGCCACCACGGACACCCCACGCCCGTCGCACCCGAAGGCCACCGGCACGCCCGGCCGCCCCCGGAGCCCGCGAGGGCGTCTCGCGCGAAAGCCCGCCTCGTCTCCGGTCCGTCCCCGCCGCGCGAAGCGTCCGTGGGCGAAGGCCAAAGCGCTCGGCGCCACATTCGCGATCGGCGTGATGGTCACCGGCGCCGCACTGCCCGCACTCGCCACCGGGAGCGAAGGAGTCGTCGCCGGCGCCACCACCAGCCTCACCACTGCGGCCGCTGCCGATGCCGCGCAGTCCTACACATCCACGTCCGCGTCCTCGTCCTCGGACGAGATCCGCGCGGAGATCGCTCCGCGCGGGACCTTCTCGGCGACGACGCCCGAGGAGATCGAGGAGACACGCTCCCGTGCCGTCGCGGCGGCACTCGCTGCCGGCATGCCGCTCGGAAGCGCCGTCGACATCCCCATCGCCGATCGCATCATCATGCCGATGGCAGACGGGACCTACTCGTTCACCGATGGCTTCGGTGCGTCGCGGCCGGGCCGGTCTCACCTCGGCCAGGACTTCGCCGCGGGTGTGGGCACCCCTATCAACGCCGCAATGAAGGGCTGCGTCTCCCGCTCCACCGAGAGCTACCAGGGCTACGGCGTGACGATTCAGATCGAGAGCATCGTCGACGGACAGGCCGTGAGCACCGTCTACTCGCACCTGAACTACGGAACCCGTGCGGTCGAGGTCGGCGACTGTGTCGACGAAGGTCAGTACATCGGCGACGTCGGATCGACCGGCTACGTGTTCGGCTCCTGCCTGCACTTCGAGGTCCACATCAACACCGTCGCCATCGACCCCATGCCCTGGCTCCAGACGCACGTGAGCTGACCCTCACACTCGAACCGTCGGCGCGTTGCGCGGGCTCCGCGGCCGCTGCCACTCAGTCGAGCGCGCTCATCACGTGCTTGATGCGGGTGTAGTCATCGAAGCCGTACTGCGAGAGGTCCTTGCCGTATCCGGAGTGCTTGACCCCGCCGTGGGGCATGTCCGACACGAACGGGATGTGCGTGTTGATCCACACGCAGCCGAAGTCGAGGTCGCGCGAGAACCGCATCGCCCTGGCATGATCCGTCGTCCATACCGACGCGGCGAGCGCATAGGGCACGTCGTTCGCCATCTCCAGCGCCTCGTCGTCGGATCCGAACGCCTGCACGGTCAGCACCGGACCGAAGATCTCGCCCTGCACGACCTCGTCGTCCTGCCGCACGCCCGACACGATCGTGGCCTCCCAGAAGTAGCCCCGGTCTCCCTGGCGGCGTCCGCCGGTCTCGACGGTCGCATGCGCCGGCAGGCGGTCGATGAAGCCCTGCACCTGAGCGAGCTGCGCCGCGCTGCTCAGCGGGCCGTACAGCACCCCCTCCTCGTGCGGTCCGCCGGTGCGCGCGTGCGTCTTCGCCCTGGCCACGAGCGCCGCGACGAGCTCGTCGTGCTGCGACTCGTGCACCAGCACCCGAGTGGCCGCCGTGCAGTCCTGGCCGCCGTTGAAGAAGGCCCCGGTGATGATCCCGTCGACAGCCTTCTCGAGCACGGCATCCGCGAACACGATCGCCGGCGCCTTGCCGCCGAGTTCCAGGTGCACGCGCTTCACGTCGTTCGCCGCCGAGCGCGCCACCGCCATGCCCGCACGCACCGAACCGGTGATCGCGACCATCTGCGGGGTCGGATGCTCGACCAGCGCCACACCCGTGTCGCGATCGCCCAGCACGACGTTCAGAGTGCCGGCCGGGGTATGCAGCGCGACGATCTCGGCGAGCAGAAGCGTGGTCAACGGCGTCGACTCCGCGGGCTTGAGCACGACCGTGTTCCCGGCGGCGAGCGCAGGCGCGATCTTCCAGACGGCCATGTTCAGCGGATAGTTCCACGGCGTCACCTGACCGATCACGCCGATCGGCTCCCGACGCACGAACGACGTGTGCCCGGCGAGGTACTCCCCCGCCGCCCGACCTTCGAGACTGCGGGCGGCACCGGCGAAGAAACGCAGCTGATCGACCGACTGCATGATCTCGTCGGCGACGAGGCTCGCACGCGGCTTGCCGGTGTCCTGCGATTCCAGGTCGGCGAACTCCTCGGCCCGCGACTCCATCTCATCGGCGATGCGGAACAGCGCCAGCTGCCGATCGGCGGGCGTCGTGTCACGCCAGAGCGGGAAGGCCGCGGATGCCGCGGCATAGGCAGCGTCGACGTCGGCACCGTCGGAGATCGGCAGTTCGCCGTACGTGGCTTCGGTGACAGGATCGAGGAGCGGCATCCGTTCCGCCCCGGACGCGGGCACGTAGCGACCGCCGATGAAGTTCTGCAACGGCGCGGAGTTCTTCAGAAGGGTGCGGGACATGCCGTCATGGTAGCGCGCAGCCTGCGGAATCGGAAGATATCGCCCGCGCACAGCGACTGAATCAGTTGCAGAATCCGGTGTTGACTGTCAATATCGATAGATGAGCCCCAAGCCTGCCCAGCCTGCACTGGACGACATCTCGAAGCGCATCGTCGAACTCCTGCAGGAGGACGGCCGCCGACCGTACGCCGAGATCGCGCGTGAGGTCGGGCTCAGCGAAGCCGCCGCCCGTCAGCGTGTGCAGCGGATGACCGAGGCCGGCATCATCCAGATCGTCGCGGTCACCGATCCGATGCAGCTCGGCTTCCACCGCATGTCGATGATCGGCATCCGCGTCTCGGGCGATCCCCGCGCCATCGCCGAAGAGCTCACCACGATCCCCGAGCTGGCCTACGTCGTCGTCACTCTCGGGACGTTCGACATCCTCGTCGAGGCCGTATGCGAGGACGACGAGCACCTGATCACCCTCATCGCCACCCGCATCCGCACCATCCCGGGCATCGTCCACACCGAGAGTCTGCTCTACGCGGGCCTCTACAAAGACCTCTACAACTGGGGAACGCGCTGAGGCGCACCCCCGACGCATCGGAGTGATCATGGGAACCACCGTCTTCGAACGCCGTCGGCCGCCGCAGGGGGTCGTCGACGACTCCCTGCGCGACACCGCGCTCCGCGTGTTCTGGCTCGATGATGTCGATCGACCGACGCATCCGCGCCTGAACGGCACGGTCCGCGCCGACCTCGCGATCGTCGGCGGCGGCTACGCCGGACTGTGGACCGCCGTGCGCGCCAAGGAGCGCGACCCCGAACGCCGCGTCGTCCTGCTGGAGGCGTCGCGGATCGCGTGGGCGGCGTCCGGTCGCAACGGCGGCTTCTGCGAGTCGAGCCTCACCCACGGTCATGAGAACGGCGTGACCCGGTGGCCCGAGGAGATCGACCGGCTCGAGGAGCTGGGCCACGAGAACCTCGACGGCATCGAGCAGACCGTCGCACGCTACGGCATGGACGCGGAGTTCGAGCGCACCGGTCAGGTGGCCGTGGCGGTGGAGCCGCATCAGGTCGAGTGGCTCCGGGACGAACCGGGCTTCCTCGACCGCGAAGCCGTGCAGGCGGAGGTGCACTCCGAGACGTTCCTCGCCGGAGCCTGGGACCGCGAGGGCTCTGCCCTGGTGCACCCGGCCAAGCTGGGCGTCGAGCTGGCACGCGTCGCCGCAGACCTCGGCGTCGAGATCTACGAGCACAGCATCGTGCGCGCCATCGAAGGCGACGGCTCCGGTCCGATCACGCTGGTCACGCCGAACGGTCGGGTCGTGGCGGATGCCGTGGCCCTCGCCACCAACGTGTTCCCCTCGCTCCTCAAGCGCAACCGCCTGATGACCGTGCCGGTCTACGACTACGTGCTGATGACCGAGCCGCTCTCCGCCGAACAGCTCGCGTCGATCGGCTGGTCGAACCGCCAGGGCCTCGCCGACAGCGCGAACCAGTTCCACTACTACCGGCTCACCGCCGACGACCGCATCCTGTTCGGCGGCTACGACGCGGTCTACCACTACGGCGGCAAGGTGCGCCCCGAGTACGAGGACCGCATCGAGAGCCACCGCAAGCTCGCCTCGCACTTCTTTACGACCTTCCCGCAGTTGGAGGGCCTGCGCTTCACCCACCGCTGGGCCGGGGCGATCGACTCGTCGAGCCGTTTCTGCGCGTTCTTCGGCACCGCCCGCAAGGGCCGCGTCACCTATGCGACCGGCTTCACCGGACTGGGTGTGGGGGCTGCCCGCTTCGCCGCCGACGTCATGCTCGACACGCTGTCGGGGGATTCGACCGAACGCACCGAGCTGCGGATGGTGCGCGAGAAGCCGATCCCGTTCCCGCCGGAGCCCGCCGCGTCGATCGGCGTGAACCTGGTGCGCGCGGCCATGGACCGGGCGGACCACAACGAGGGCAAGCGCAACCTGTTCCTCAAGACGCTCGACGCCGTCGGCATGGGCTTCGACTCGTGAACGCTCTCGCGGCGGGGACGGGGATGGATGCTCGTGGTCTCGCACTCGCGCACGAGCCGTTGCCCGCGGGCGAGGTGCTCGCCGGCGCCCCGACGACCGCCGTGCACGAGTTGGCGAGTCTCGGCGGGGTCGAGATCGGCGTGTGGGAGATGACACCCGGCACTGCGACCGACACCGAGTCCGACGAGGTGTTCGTCGTGCTGAGCGGCCGCGCCACGATCTCGTTCGCCTCGTCGGAGCTGCCCGACCTCGAGGTCGGCCCCGGCTCGGTGGTGCGTCTCGCCGAGGGCATGCGCACGACCTGGACCGTGACCGAGACGCTCCGCAAGGTGTATGCGGCCTGACGGCAGGTCGGCTCAGATCGTCAGGACGACTCGCCCAGGAGCGGACGCACGGAGGCGTAGGCATCGCGGACGTCGCGCGTCGGCACGTCGTAGACCCGGACGATGCCCGCATCCCCCTCGTGCCGCGGCCACCCGGGATCCCCGCCCGTGACGAACGCAACCGCCGCGCCGTGCACCTCATCGGCCAGCTGCTGCGGCGGGTTCGGGCCGGCGAGCGGCTCGATCGCGGGCCCGTCGAGGCAGTCGAAGAAGAACGGCACATCGAGGCAGTGCTCCGCGAAACCGAAGCGCCCCGACGGCCACGAGAACCGGTACACCCAGGTCGGCGCGGCCCCGCGGTCGGCGACGACCTTCAGCAGCGCCGAGCGGAACATCCGGTCGGTCAGCAGGCGCCCGGCGACACGGGCATTGCCGAGTCCCGTGACGTCGGCGTTGGCGGCGAGGTACGCACGGCGCGCGGCCTTCGGCAGCCCGAGCTTTCCCAGCAGGAGCGACCGGGGCACCCAGCGCAGCTTCTTCGCCGCGTCCGAGAACACCATGGTGAACTCGTCGTCGGTCGCCCCGAGCACGAGCGGCTTGTCGGCGCCGACACCCGCGGCGAGCGCCTCGCGCGTCGACCGTGGCAGCAGATCGCCGTCGATGCGCGGTCCGAGCGGCAGCCCCTCCTCCATCATGGTGCCGACCGACGACGGCCCGAGCTGGGTCGCCTTCTTCTGCAGCTCGAGGATGCGCTCCTCGGACAGCGAGGAGAAGCCGGCGACGGTCGGCTCGACCCCGCCGGCGGTGGCGAGCCCGCGACCGAACGTCTCGGCACGGGTGGCGGCGACATCGGCGAGCGCGCCGGAGATCGAGTAGACACCGTGGAACAGGTGCTGCGCCTTCTCCATGCCGAGCAGGGTCAGCACGGCACCGCCGCCCGCGGACTGGCCGGCGATCGTCACGCGCGACGGGTCGCCGCCGAACGCGGCGATGTTCTGCTGCACCCACTCCAGCGCGAGCAGCCAGTCGCGCACACCACGGTTCGACGGAGCATCCTCGATCCAGCCGAAGCCGTCGAAGCCGAGGCGGTACGAGATCGACACGGTCACGACATCGTCGCGGTTGAAGTTGCGGCCGTCGTACCAGACGCTCGCGGGCGAGCCGGCGAAGTACCCGCCGCCGTGGATCCAGACGAGCACCGGGAGCCCGGTTCCCTGCTCGGCGCGGGCCGGGCTCGGCGTGAACACGTTGACGTTGAGCGTCGACTCGCCCTCGACGCTCGGCTCGGGGATGAGCGTGACGCCGGGATCGCCGCGCTGCGCGGTGGCGGCGAACTCGAGCGCGTCGCGCACGCCCTCCCACGGTGCCTTCGGCACGGGCGCCTGGAAGCGCAGCTCACCGACCGGGGCCTCCGCGAACGGGATGCCCAGGAACGCCGCCGACCGCGGATTGCCTCGACCACCGGTGGTCGGACGCCAGCGGCCGCGCACGCGTCCTGCGGTGGTCGTCACCTCGACGAGGTCGGCGGTCGTCTCGAAGTCGGTATCCGTCATCACAGCATTCTCCCGTCTGTGGACGGCGAGCGGCGACACCACGAACGCCCTCAGCCGGGCGTGATCACCTCGGCGTGCGGCATCCGCGTCTTCATGATCCAGATCGCCTCGGGGTTGTCATCGACCAGCACGGCATCGCGACCGAGCGCCGAGGCCACGGCCCCGGTCGTGCCGCTGCCGGCGAAGAGGTCGAGCACCCGGTCGCCGGGTCGACTCGACGCGGTCACGATGCGGCGCAGGATCCCCTCCGGCTTCTGCGTGGGATAACCGGTCTTCTCGCGCCCGGTCGTCGGCACGATCGTGTGCCACCACACATCGGTCGGCAGCTTGCCGCGCGCAGCCTTCTCGGCCGTGACCAGTCCGGGTGCCATGTAGGGCTCGCGGTCGACCTCGTCGGAGTTGAACACGTACTCCCGCGGGTTCTTCACGTACACCAGGATCGTGTCGTGCTTCGTGGGCCAGCGGCTGCGCGACTTCGCGCCGTAGTCGTACGCCCAGATGAGTTCGTTGAGGAAGCAGTCCCGCCCGAACACGGCGTCGAGCATCACCTTCGCGTAGTGCGCCTCACGGTAGTCGAGGTGCAGATACAGCGTGCCGTCGTCGGCGAGCAGCCGCCACGCCTCCTCGAGCCGCGGCATCAGGAAGGAGCCGTAGTCGTCGAAACGGTCGTCGTACGCGCGCAGCATCCCGCGCACCCGCTCGTACGCATGGCCGTGGAACCCGTGCCGCACCTCGGTCGCGGGCTCGGGCTCAGGCTCGGGCTCGGTCGCCGGCGGTTCAGAACTCAGGAAGACCGGTGCCGCCTCGCTCGATTCGACGGGCTCCGCGCCCGAATCTGCGGATTCTTCCTGGGTTGTGAACGTCCGGCGCGCGGTGACCACCTGCCGGCCCTGCGTCCGGCCGGTGTTGAACGGCGGGTCGAGGTACACGAGCGTGAAGGAACCCGTGGGCAGGGTCGCCGCGACGGCGAGGTTGTCGCCCTCGATGACGGTGACCGCGCCCGCGGTCACGGCACCCGATGCAGCCACGCCTCGGTGGCGAACTTCGACTCGACGAGAGCCTCCGCGTCGGCGTACTCGTCGGCCGTGATCGCCCCCGTCTCGGCGTCGGTCAGCGAGCGGAAGGTGTCCTTGAACCGCTCGATGATCTCAGCGCGCTCGAGTCCGGTCTGGCTGCGCAGCGGATCGACGCGCTTGGCGGCCGAGGTGGTGCCCTTGTCGCTGAGCTTCTCGCGGCCGATGCGCAGCACCTCGGTCATGACCTGGCCGTCGATGTCGTACGACAGGGTCGCGTGGTGCAGCACTCCCCCGTTGGCGAGGCGCTTCTGCGCAGCGCCGCCGATCTTGCCGGTCGGGCTCGCGATGTCGTTGAGCGGCTGGTAGACCGCGTCGATGCCGAGCGACCGCAGCGCCTGCAGCACCCAGTCGTCGAGGAAGGCGTAGGAGTCGGCGAAGGTCATGCCCGCGACGAGCGATGCCGGCACGTACAGCGAGTAGGTGATGATCTGCCCCGCGGCCATGAGCATCGCCCCGCCGCCGGAGATGCGGCGGACCACGTCGAACCCGTGCCGCGCGGCGCCTTCAGGGTCGACCTCGTTGCGGTACGACTGGAACGACCCGATCACGACGGCCGACTCGTTCCACTCCCAGATGCGCAGGGTGGGACGCCGGCGCCCCTCGCCGACCCGGGCGGTGAGCACCTCGTCGAGGGCGAGGTTCATGCGCGGCGAGACCGCCTTGTCGTGCACGATCTCCCAGTCGAAGTCGCGCCACCCCGGGGCCGTCACGAGCGCGCGACGCACCGCGGTGCCGACGGCTTCGGGCGAGAAGCCGAGCAGCTGAGCGCCATCCGGAAGGGCGCTGCGGACGGCCGCGGCGATGGCCGTCGAGTCCGTCTCGGCGGCCAGCCCGTTGACCGCGGCGTTGATGTCGTCCAGCGCCGAGTCCGGCTCGAGGAAGAAGTCGCCGGCGAGGCGGAAGCGGGCGATCCGGTCGTCCTCGATCTCGAGGTCGACGACGACGAGCTTTCCACCTGGGACCTTGTATTCACCGTGCACGGTTCCAGCTTAAGGCGCGAGAGCCCCGATCCGGCGGGTCAGCCGTGACGGACCGACCACCGGACGGATCAGCCCCCGAGCACCACCACGCGCTCCCCGGCGCGGATCGGCGTCGAGTACCGGTTGCCGGCGGGCGGCAGCGGGCAGACGTACTGGTCCGAGAACGCGCATGGCGGCAGATAGGCGCGGTTGAAGTCGATCACGGCCGTGCCGTCGGCGGCGGGCTCGTCGACCGGCAGGAACCGGAAGCGGTACGTCTCCAGACCGTTGGTGCCGTCGGCGAAGACCGCGCTCAACGCGCCCTGTCCGTTCCGGGTGACGGTGAGCGTCTGGGCTGCCCCCGCCAGTTCGAACCGCAGCCGCCCGGCGACCGGCGTCTCCCGCGCCTCACCGTCGACCGATGTGATCAGGATCTGCTCATCCGGCGTCTCCTCGAACACCGCCGGGAGTCGCCAACGCTCGTCGGGCGCGTAGGCGTCGATCGCGGTGAACCACTCGCGCTGCGGCCGTGCCGGATTCAGCACCCGCAGCGCGAGGGCACCGTGGCGATCGAACACCCGCAGCTCACGCCTGCCGAGGCGGACACTCTCCGTACCGCGCAGGACCACGGTCGATCCCGCCTGACCGAGCTCGCTCCCCCGGATGCCGCCGTCGCCGGTCAGCGCCCAGAGCCCGGGGATGCCGTCGACCGCTGCCGCCTCCGTGATGAGCCAGTTCGTCGACTCGAGCGCCGACGGACCATACTCCGACCCTGCGTAGCGCTCGCGCGACGCGTGCCAGTCCTGCCAGTCCTTCACGAAGCTCATCGGTGCGGTCCCTCCCGTGCGAGGGCAGCCCACAACGGCGCGCTCCTCGCTCCTGCGCGGAATACTGACCCGAATCTACGGTCGTCTCCGAGCCCGGAGAACGGGTCCGTCACACGCCTTCACCGGGCGTAACGTCGCGTCACACCGCACGGAAGCGGGAATGCGAGGCGCGCTGCTCAGCGCGCGGGGATGTGCGCGTCGAGCCAGGCGAGCACGTCGGCGCGCACCTCTTCCTGCTGCAACTCGGCGAAGATCTCGTGGCGCGCATCCGGGTACACGAGGGTCGTGATGTCGGTGAGCCCGGACCGGCTGCGGTACTCGTCGGCGAGCTTGTGCACGCTGCGGGGTCCGCCCACCGGGTCGTCGCGACCGACGAGGAGCAGCATCGGGATGTCGCGACCCAGGTCCTTGGCCGGACGCCCGTAGAGCCGCGCGGCCTCGATCGGACCGAAGAGCTTGAGCAGCGGGACGTCGGTCGTGAGCGGATCGTCGGCGAACGCGGCCCACACGGCGGGATCGCGGCTGAGCCATTCGAGCCCCGTGGCGCCTTCGTCCTTCGCCCACCGCGCGTTCAGGGGTGCCGCGTTGAGGAACCCGGGGGTGCGCAGCGCGGAGCCCGAGAGGATCACGGCATCCCACGCCTCCGGGTGGTGGTTCACGAGCATCTGCGCCAGGAACGAACCCCACGAGTGGCCGAGCAGCACGAGCGGCAGGTCGGGGTTCTCGTCGCGGATGATTCCGGTCAGCTGCCAGACGGCATCCTCGGCCGCGCGGAGTCCGCCGACGCCGAGTCGCCCCAGCTTCTCGGGCCCGCCGTGCTGACGGATGCCGGTGCGGCCATGGCCCCGGTGGTCGTCGGCGTAGACGTGGAAGCCGGCCTCGGTGAGGGCGCCGATCAGAGCGCCGTATCGTCCGGCATGCTCGCCGACGCCGTGCAGGAGCTGCACGACTCCGCGCGGAGTACCCGCAGCCGGATGCACGTCATAGACGATGGCCACGCCATGGGCGTCGGTGAACTCGCGCGTATCCGTCACGCTGCGAGCCTAGCGACCGCGCACCCGCACCGCCTACCGCGCGACGGCATCCCGGATCGCGAAGGCGAGGTCGCGGTCGGTGACCTCGTAGCCGCCGACGCCGTCGGAGGCCGAGCCCATCCGCACGCCGCCCTCCTCGATCACCGAGCGCTTGGCGGAGAAGTGGATCGCGTCGACGCCCGCCGCGGCGAGCACCGGGGCACTCGCGACGTCGACTCCGCTGCCGGCCATGATCTCGATCTCACCCTCGGCCGCAGCGACGAGCGCGCGCAGGGTGTCGATGCCGTCGATCGCGGCGGATGCCCCACCCGAGGTCAGCACGCGGCGCAGGCCGAGTTCCCTGGCGCTGCGCAGCGTCGCCACGGGGTCAGCCGTCACGTCGATGGCGCGATGCAGGGTGACGGGCGCTCCGCCCGCGGCATCGCGGAGCCGGGCCATGGCGAACAGGTCGAGGTGCCCCTCCGCGTCGAGCGCGCCGATGACGACGCCGGTCGCACCCGCAGCGATCGCGCGACGCACGTCGCGCTCGGTGATCGCCAGCTCGTCGTCGGTGTAGTGGAAGCCGCCGCCGCGCGGCCGGACGAGCACGTGCACCTCGGGCCCGTCTGTTCCGGCCGCCTCGACCGCCAGCTCGAGCGTCGCGGGAGACGGGGTCAGTCCGCCGAGGGCGAGGGCCGTGGCGAGCTCGACGCGGTCGGCGCCGATCTCGGCGGCGATGCGCACTCCGGCGGGGTCCTGCACGGCGATTTCCAAGGCGAGTGTTCGGGTCACTCCTCCATTGTGCCCGGCGCCGAGACAGCGTCAGAAAAATTAGATAGGCTATCTAAGTAATGTCTGCGTCCGATGAATCCCTCGCCCTCACCGCCACAGACCTGCGCATGGCCACGTTCCGCCTGGCCCGTCGCCTCCGCTGCGCCCGCGCGGCCGACTCGATGAGCGATGCTCAGCTGGCGGTGCTCGCCGACCTGCGCATGAACGGCCGCCGCACGATCTCGACCCTCGCCGTGCGCGAACGCGTGACCGCACCGTCGATGACCAGCACCATCAACGGACTCGAGGAGCAGGGCTTCGTCGTCCGCACCCCCGACGAGGAAGATCGCCGCCGCGTGCAGGTCGACATCACCGACGCCGGCATCGAGCTCGTCGTCGAGACGATCCGCCGCCGCGACGAGCTGCTGGCCGACATGCTGCGCGAGGTCGAATACACCGAGGCCGAGCTCACGACGCTCCGAGAAGCGAGCGCCCTGATGCGACGGGTGGTGGAGCGATGAGCGCGATGTTCCGTTCCTTCGCGAACATCAATTACCGGATCTGGTTCGCCGGCGCCCTCGTCTCGAACGTCGGCGGCTGGATGCAGGCCACTGCCCAGGACTGGGTCGTGCTCACCGAGCTGACCGACAACGACGCCACCGCGATGGGCGTCACCATGGCGCTGCAGTTCGGTCCGCCGCTCGTGCTGGTGAGCCTCACCGGATGGGTGGCCGACCGCTTCGACCGACGCCACATCCTGTTCGCCACCCAGTCGGCACTCCTGGCCCTCGCCATCGCGGTCGGCGTGCTGCTGCTGAACGACGTGATGACCCTGCCGATGATGTTCGCCTTCGCCCTCGGTTTCGGTGTCGTGAACGCATTCGATGCTCCGGCCCGGCAGGCATTCGTCTCGGACATGGTGTCGACGGGCGACACGTCGAACGCGGTCGCCCTGAACTCGGCATCCTTCAACCTCGCCCGCATGGTCGGCCCGGCGGTCGGCGGTCTGCTGATCGTGGCAATCGGCTCCGGCTGGGTCTTCATCGTGAACGCCGCGACCTTCCTCGCGATGATCCTCGCGTTGTCGATGCTGCGCACCGGCCTGCTCGCGCCACGGCTGAAGAACCGCAGCCGCGGCGGGCTCGCGGCCGGGTTCCGGTATGTCTGGGGGCGCAGCGACCTGCGGGTCGTGTTCGTCACGGTGTTCCTGATCGGCGCGTTCGGCATGAACTTCCCGATCTTCGCCTCGACCATGGCGCTCGAGTTCGGCGCAGGGGCCGACGGCTACGGCGTGCTCAGCTCGGTGCTCGCGATCGGCTCCCTGATCGGCGCCCTGCTCGCGGCGCGCCGGGATCGCGCGCGGGTGCGCGTCGTGATCATGGCCGCCGGCGGATTCGGCATCGCCGCGTTCGTGTCGTCCGCCATGCCGACGTATGCCTCGTATGCCGTCACCCTGACCTTCACCGGCTTCATGATCGTGACGCTGCTCACCACGGCCAACGGGTACGTGCAGATCACCACCGAGCCGGCGCTGCGCGGGCGCGTGCTCGCGCTGTACATGGCCGTGATCATGGGCTCGACCCCGGTGGGTGCTCCCATCGCCGGGTGGGTCGCCGACTCCTTCGGCCCGCGCGCGGCCATCATGCTCGGCGGCACGGCCGGATTCGTCGCCTGCGCGATCGGGGTGATCTGGGTGGCGACCTCGGGCCGCCTGCGCCGCGCCGAGAACCGCCGCTTCCTGCTCACCCTCGACGAGACCCGGCCACTGAGTGTGGTCGAGCGGCCCGACCCGATCGAGTTCAGCGACGAAGCAGCCGTCACCACGCCCATCCGCACGGCGAAGAGGAACGACCTCGAGGGCTGAGCCTCTTTCCGCGGTTTGTCAACGCCCTCTACGGAGTGCACCCGACGTACGTACCGTCGGTGCATGGACGACAACACGGAACGCACACCCCACCCGCAGGACCCGGCCGAGGGCGCTCCCGGCGTCGGCGTCCCCGATGAGGATGCCGGTCAGGGCGACGGCACCGGCGGCGCGATCCAGGGCGACAGCTCGCGCGGCGAATCGACCGGCGGCGCCATCCAGGGCGATGCCGGCCAGGGTCACCGCGCGGCGCTGGGCGGCGACGAGGGCACCGAAGACCAACTCGACGCCGACAACGCGGCCGAGGAAGACACCTTGAAGACGCTCGACCCGGATTCCCCACCGGCCTGAGCGCTCCGAGAGGGCAGCGTCACCGCAGCCGTCTCCCCCAGAGACGGCCTCCCCCCTGCGGTGGCGCTGCCCGTCACAGCCTCCTGCGCTGAGTACTACGCGCCGAGGACGAGCTTGAGCTGCTCCACCGCCCAGTCGAGTTCCGTCGCGCGGATCACCAGCGGCGGCGCGATGCGCACCGTCTGACCGTGCGTATCCTTCACCAGGACGCCGCGATCGAGCAGCTTCTCGGCGATCTCGCGGCCGGTTCCCCGGGCGGGATCGATGTCGACTCCGGCCCAGAGCCCGGCGATGCGCACGGCGGTCACGCCGTGTCCGATCAGCGGCTGCAGCGCCTGCTCCAGGTGCGCGCCGAGAGCCCGCGCCCGCTCCTGGAACTCGCCGGTCTGCAGCATCTCGACCACACGCAGGCCCACGGCCGCGGCCAGCGGGTTGCCGCCGAAGGTCGAACCGTGCTCGCCCGGACGGATGACACCGAGCACATCGGTGTTCCCGACCACGGCCGAGACCGGGAGGATGCCGCCGCCCAGAGCCTTGCCCAGCAGATACAGGTCCGGCACGACGCCCTCGCGGTCGCAGGCGAACGTCTCGCCGACGCGGCCGAGACCGGCCTGGATCTCGTCGGCGATGAACAGCACGTTGTTCTCGTCGCAGATCTCGCGGATGCGGCGCAGGTATCCCTCCGGCGGGATCACGACGCCGGCCTCGCCCTGGATGGGCTCGACGAGCACGGCGGCCGTGTCCTCGGTGATGGCCGCGGCGATGGCCTCCGCGTCGCCGTACGGGACGACGTCGAAGCCCGGGGTGTACGGACCGAAGTCATCACGAGCCTGCTCGTCGTCGCTGAAGCTGACGATCGTGGTCGTGCGGCCGTGGAAGTTGCCGGCGGCGACGATGATGCGCGCCTTGCCCGCAGCGATCCCCTTGACCCGGTACCCCCAGGCGCGGGCGACCTTGATGCCGGTCTCGACCGCCTCGGCGCCGGTGTTCATCGGCAACACGAGGTCTTTGCCGGCAAGCTCCGCGAGCGCCGCGGCGAACGGCTCGAGCCGGTCGCTCTGGAACGCGCGGCTGACGAGCGTGACCCGGCCGAGCTGCTCGGTGAGCGCGGCCACGAGCGCCGGATGCCGGTGCCCGAAGTTCACGGCCGAGTACGCGGCGAGCAGGTCGAGGTAGCGCTTGCCCTCGACATCCGTCACCCAGGCGCCCTCACCGCGGGCGATGTTCACCGGCAGCGGGTGGTAGTTGTGCGCGACGTGCGGCTCGGCGACGACCTCGGTGGCCTCGCCCTCGTTCGCGACGTCGACCGCGGTCACTTGGCACCCCGCAGCTCGAGCGTGCAGCACTTGATGCCGCCGCCGCCGAGCAGCAGCTCGGAGAGGTCGACGGTGATCGGGTTGTATCCGCGCTCGCGCAGCTGCTTCTCGAAGCCCTTGGCGCGCGGCGAGATGATCACGTTGTAGCCGTCGCTCGCCGAGTTGAGCCCGAACACCGAACCGTCCTCGTCCGACACGAGGATCGCGTCGGGGAAGCGCTTCTCGAGTTCGGCACGGCTGGCGTCGTCGAAGGCGCCGGGGAGGTACGCGATGTTCGCATGCTCCGGGCCGCCGTTGTCTGTGCCCTGCACCGGGTCGAGCACGGCGATCGCGGTGTCGAGGTGGTAGAAGCGCGGGTCGACGAGGTTCAGCGAGACGACCTCACGGCCGAAGACCTCGCCGACCTCGCGGTGGCTGTCGCCGGTGGAGCGGAAGCCGGTACCGGCCAGGATCACGTCGCCGACGAGCAGGAAGTCGCCCTCGCCCTCGTTGACCTCCTTCGGCATCACGGTGTCGTAGCCGGCGGCGCGGAACCAGTCGGCGAACGCCGGGGCCTCACCCTGGCGCTCGACGAAGCGGAACTCGGGCACGTACGCACGGCCGTCGATCAGGAATCCGCCGTTGGCCGTGTAGACCATGTCGGGGTAGCCCGCGAGCGGCTCGATGAGTTCGACCGTGTGGCCGAGCTCGAGGTACAGGTCGTGCAGCTTCTGCCACTGCGCGACGGCGTTGGCGGTGTCGGTCGGCCGCGACGGCTCCATCCACGGGTTGATGGAGTAGTTCACGGTGAAGTGCTCGGGCTTGCACATCAGGTAGTGGCGGCGGTGCGCGGTGCGGGCGGGTGCGGTGCGGACGGCGGTTTCAGTCGTCGACATGGGGGCTCCTCGAATGGACGGGCGCGGCGGACGCTGTCCTGGGGCCCGGCGGTCCTTCGACCCGCTGCTCGTTCAGAGCCGGCGACGGGGAAGATGCGACTCGGGCACGCCGGAGTCCATTGTGTCACCCGCCCCCTGTACGCCGCCAGAGCCGCGCTTCATCCGAGGCGCTCAGACCCCCGAGCCGCGGACCACGACCTTCCCCGCGGTGTGCCCGGCCTCGAGGTGGGCGAGGGCGGCGGATGCTTCCGCGAACGGATACTCGCGCTCGATCACGGGCACGATGCGGCCGTCGGCGACGAGTTCGAGGAGCTTGGCCAGCACCTCCGGTCGCGGCGTCGCGGCGAGGGGACGGATGCTCCGGGAGCCGACTGACAGGACCGCGGCGCGCAGCATCCGCGGGATGGGCCCCAGCACGTGCCCGCCGTCGCCCGTGACCAGCACGACACGACCACCGTGCCCCACGAGTCGCTGCAGCTCGCGCAGCGGCATCCCTCCGGCGATGTCGACGATCGCGTCGAAACGCCCGGCCGGGATCTCGCTCAGCGGCGACACCCGGTGGTCGAAGGTGCGCACGGCGCCGAGGCGCTCGACCAGCGGTGCGTTGCGAACGCTGCAGGTCGCCCAGACCTCGGCCCCGCGGAGGGCGGCGAGCTGCACCGCGAACGTGCCGACACCTCCGGATGCGCCGATGATCAGCACCCGGGGAGCCTCGCCTCCGCGCAGGCCGACGCCCGCGAGATCGAGGGCCTGCCACGCGGTGCCGGCGGCGATGGGGAGGGACGACGCCGCCTCGGGCGTGATGTCGGGCGGGATCGGCACGAGCCGCGACGCGGGAACCCGCACGTACTCGGCGAGCCCTCCGCCGCCGACCAGCTCGCCCACGACCTCCTCGCCGATCTCAGCGCTCACCACGTCGGGCCCGACCGCGACGACGGTGCCGGCGACTTCCATGCCACGCACCGGATGCTTCGGACGGGTGAGGCCGAAGACCGGGCGCACGAGGAGCGGATCGCCGAGCAGCAACCGCACGTCGCCCGCGTTCAGGGAAGTGGCCCGCACGTTCAGGAGCACTTCGCCGCGGTGCGGCACCGGCACGGGGATCTGCTCGAGGCCCACCCCGGATGACGGGCCGTAGGTCTCGCGTCGCCAGGCGTTCATCGTCTCGGTCATGATGCTCCTCCGGATGCGGGTGGGGCGGGGTAGGCGAACAGGTCGTCGATCCCGACCCCGAACGCCCGCGCGATCTGGAACGCCAGCTCCAGCGTGGGCGAATACTTCTGCTGCTCGATGGCGATGAGCGTCTGCCGCGTCACGCCGACGGTGCGGGCGAGTTCGGCCTGGGTGAGCCCGGCCTGTTCGCGATGGGCGCGGATGCTGTTGGAGACGAGGGTCGGCTTCACCATCAGACGAGCCCCCGCCGGTAGGCGATCACGCGGGCGATGCCCCCGACGAGCGCGGACACCGCGAAGCCGAGGTACATGGTGTTCGCGATCCAGAACACATCGGCGCCGACCGCGCACAGCGCGATGACCCCGAGTCCGGCGATCACGACGAAGGCCTGCTCGACCCGGCCGCCCATGCGACTGATGTCACGGTCGCGGATGTCGGAGCGACCGGCGCCGTCCGGGTCTTTCATGCCGGCGAGGATGCCCCAGACGACGCTGATCACGATCGTCGCGACGATGCCTCCGCCGATCGTCCACAGCATGAGCGGGAACCAGTCGACGGCGGTAAGTGGCCCTCCCCCGGCTTGCTGCAGCACCAGCACGATGTAGACGACCAGCGCGATCGGGCTGACGATGAGTCCCGCCCAGGCGTTGCGTTCCTCGTAGACCATGATGCCTCCGATGTAAAAGATTCTTGACACTCACGCTACGCCGCCTATGCGACCGTGTCAAGAATTCTTTACATCGAGTCAGATCACGTCGCTGCTCCAGGGGTCGAGGTTGCCGTAGCGGTGGGCGGTGATCGAGATCGACTGCTCGTGCACGAACGGCAGCAGCTCGATCCGGGCGGCCGCGGTGACCTCGCCGTCGTACACCGCGAGGTCAGGATCACCCCCCGATGCCGTCGCCAGGGCCGTGTGCAGCGCGGCGACCGCGGCACGACCGCCGACCAGACGCACCCGGTCGCTCACCGGCAGCGCGACGACGCCCTCCACGGCATCCTCGTCACGGAGCATCCGCTGCATCCACTCCTCGTCGGTCTCGAGGAAGACCGAGGCATCGAGGTCGCCGAGCGCGCGGCGCACATCGCCGGGCAGACCGACCGGCGTCGAGAGCACGAAGGCCGCACCCGAGCGCACGCCCGCGATCACGACGCGCAGCAGATCCTGCAGGGCCGCATCCTCCGTCGCCCGGATCTCGACGGGTACGGGACGGTACCGGAACAGGTTCCGCTCCACGCCGAGGTGCGACACGTCACGCACCTGACCGAACTCGCGGTCCCACGCCAGCGCATCCGAGAGCGCCGAGCGCCGTAGCCACTCGAACTTCTCGTACTCCAGCGACGACTGCGCCGACTCGATGAGCGCCGTGATGCGGGAGTCGAGCCCGCGCAGATGCAGGGTGCTGGATGCCGGTCCGCCCGGCTGCGAGCGCCAGGAGCCGAGCCCGATCAGGTAGTTCGGGCCACCCGCCTTGGCGCCGGGACCGACGGCCGAGCGCTTCCAGCCGCCGAACGGCTGCCGCTGCACGATCGCCCCGGTGATGCCGCGATTCACGTAGAGGTTGCCCGCCTGCACGCGGTCGAGCCAGAAGGCGAGGTCGCCCGGATCCTGCGTGTGCAGCCCGGCGGTGAGCCCATAGGCGACGGCGTTCTGCAGCTCGACGGCCTTCTCGAGGGTCGGTGCGTGCATGATGCCGAGCACCGGCCCGAAGAACTCCTCGGTGTGGAAGCGCGACCCCGACTGCACGCCGACGCGGATGCCGGGGCGCCACAGCCGCCCGCTGCCGTCGTCGTCGGCCGCGAGCGCGGGCTCGATCAGCCACTGCTCCTCGCCCTCGAGCTCGCTCAGCGCCCAGGCGAGCTTGCCCTGCGGAGGCTCGATCACCGGGCCGACCTCGGCGAGCGGATCGGTGGGCGTGCCCACGTGCAGCGAGCGCACGGCATCTGCGAGCTGCCGCTTGAACCGCGGTGAGCGCCCGACGGGGCCGACGAGGATCGCGAGCGAGGCGGCCGAGCACTTCTGACCCGCGTGCCCGAAGGCGCTCTTCACCAGGTCGGCGACGGCCAGGTCGAGGTCGGCCGAGGGGGTGATGATCATCGCGTTCTTGCCGCTGGTCTCGGCGAGCAGCGGCAGGTCGGGACGCCAGGAGCGGAACAGCGCGGCGGTGTCCCACGCGCCGGTGAGGATCACGCGGTCGACCGCGTCGTGGGTGATGAGCTCGCGTCCGAGCTCTCCCTCCTCGATGTCGACGAGCGCGAGCAGATCGCGCGGGATGCCCGCCTGCCACAGCGTCTCCGCGATCACGGCGGCGCAGCGGCGGGCCTGTGGCGCGGGCTTGAAGACGACGCCCGAACCCGCAGCGAGCGCGGCGAGCACTCCTCCGGCGGGGATCGCGAGCGGGAAGTTCCACGGCGGCGCGACGACCGTGACGGATGCCGGCACGAATACGGCACCCGCGATCGCGTCGAGCTCGCGCGCGGTGGCCGCGTAGTACCGGGCGAAGTCGACGGCCTCGCTCACCTCGATGTCGGCCTCGGCGAAGATCTTGCCGGTCTCGGAGGCGGCGACCTCGATCAGGTCGCCGCGTCGGGCTTCCAGCGCGGCGGCGGCGCGCAGCAGCACCTCGGCGCGTTCGGCGGCGGGACGCCCACCCCACGCCGGAGCCGCACCGTGGACCCCCTGCATGATCCGCTCGAGGGACTCCGCATCGTCGATCCATGCGGCCGCGACCGTCGCGTCACCGAGGTCGGACGAGCCGATGCGCTCCCGCACCTCGCGCGCCCAGTCCCGGTTCACCGGCAGGGCGGGGTCGCTGTCGACGGTGTTCGAGAACCCCGGTGCTCCCCCGGCGTCCTGTTCGATTTCGCGGGCGGAGTACACCGCGGTCTCGAGGAAGGCCTCGCGACCACCGCCGTCGTCGTCGGAGCCGCGCGAGATGCCGAGCACGGCCTGAGTGAGGTCGGTCTCCGGCAGCGGCGACACGGGCGAGGGGCGCAGCGCTTCGTGCACGGGCGCGCTCCGGTCCTGCGTGCGACGCGGACCGGTTCGCAGCGTGGGATCGTCCGACCGGTCGAGTGCGTCGAGGAACCTGTCCTGCTCCCGCACGAACAGGGCCTCGTCCTCGCCGAGTCGGAATGCCGCGGAGAGGAAGTTGTCCGGCGAGGCGTTCTCCTCGAGCCGGCGCACCAGGTAGCTGATCGCGACGTCGAACTCGGCCGGCGCCACCACCGGCACGTACAGCAGCACGGGCCCGACCTCACGCGAGACGGCCTGCACCTGCCCCTGTGCCATGCCGAGCAGCATCTCGAACTCGACGGCCTCGCGCACCTCCCGCTCGCCGGCGAGCAGCCACGCGTAGGCGATCCCGAACAGGTTGTGTCCCGCGACGCCGATCTTCACGGCGGAGGCATGCTCGGGGCGCAGGGCCCAGTCCAGGCAGCGCAGGTAGTTCGCGTCGGTGTCGAGCTTGGTGTCGTAGGTCGCGGGGGTCCAGCCGTGCATCCGCGCCTCGACCTGCTCCATCGCGAGGTTAGCGCCCTTGACGAGGCGCACCTTGATGCGGGCGCCGCCGTGCGCGACGCGGTCCTGCGACCAGGCGGTCAGCTCCTGCAGAGCGGGCAGGGCATCGGGCAGGTACGCCTGCAGCACGATCCCGGCCTCGAGCCCCGCGAGCCGAGGGTCTTCCAGGATGCGCGTGAACACCGCGATCGTCAGGTCGAGGTCGCGGTACTCCTCCATGTCGAGGTTGATGAAGGTGCCGTCCGCGGCCGCCGTGAGGTACAGCGGGAGCAGCCGCTCCACCACCTCGTCGACGATCTCGTCGAAGGCCCACATCGACAAGTGGCTGACGATGGCCGAGACCTTGACCGAGACGTAGTCGACATCGGCTCGTCGGATCAGGTCGTGAATGCCGTCGAGGCGGCGCTTCGCCTCCGCTTCGCCGAGCACGGCCTCGCCGAGCAGGTTGAGGTTCAGGCGCGAGCCCGTGGCCGTGATGCGTTCGATGGCCGCTTCGAGCTTGGCGGGCCGCGCATCGACGATGAGATGCCCGACCATGTCGCGCAGCACCTTCCGCGCGATCGGCACGACCGGCGACGGCAGGATCGGCGCGACGCCCCCGCCGAGCCGCACCACCGAGCGCAGGTACCAGGGCAGGAACTCGGGCACGATCGGCGCGATGCGGTGCAGCTGCGAGGCGGCGGCGCTCAGGCTCTCGGGGCGCATGACGCCGTCGACGAAGCCGAGCGTGAACGGCAGCCCGTTCGCGTCCTGCAGCACTCCGGCGAGACGGGCGGCAGCGGGGTCGGGTTCGATCGCGGCGGCCTCGATCGCCCACCGCCGAGCAAGCTCGACGGCACGGTCTGCGAGGGGTGCGGATGCCACGGCATCCGCCGGAGATGACGACGACTCTGCCATGTGTCCACCCTAGGTCTGCATCACCCCGCAGGCCGGGAGCCCGC
The DNA here is from genome assembly GCF_024519805.1 of Microbacterium sp. Mcb102. NCBI lineage: Bacteria > Bacillati > Actinomycetota > Actinomycetes > Micrococcales > Microbacteriaceae > Microbacterium > Microbacterium sp. Mcb102. The sequence goes on from NZ_JALJRG010000003.1 coordinate 21,704, forward strand.
ACCCCTCTCGACAGCTCACAGCGCAGCGATGATGTCCTCCACCCGCTGCTTCGCGTCGCCGAACAGCATCTGCGCGTTGTTGCGGAAGAACAGCGGGTTCTGCACGCCCGCGTAGCCGGCGGCCATCGAGCGCTTGAACACGATGACGTTCTCGGCCTCCCACACCTTGAGCACGGGCATCCCGGCAATGGGACTCGACGGGTCTTCCGCGGCCGCGGGGTTCACGGTGTCGTTCGCGCCGATCACGAGCACGACCGAGGTCGAGGCGAGGTCATCGTTGATCTCGTCCATGCTGAGGACGATGTCGTACGGCACCTTGGCCTCGGCCAGCAGCACGTTCATGTGGCCGGGCAGACGACCGGCCACCGGATGGATGCCGAAGCGCACGTCCACACCCCGCTCGCGGAGCCGGTGGACCAGGTCGGCCACCGGGTACTGCGCCTGCGCGACCGCCATGCCGTAGCCGGGCGTGATCACGACGCTGCTCGCCGCGACGAGCATCTCGGCCGCACCCTCCGCGGTGATCTCCCGGTGTTCGCCGTACTCGGTGTCGTCCGCGGACGGTGCCGCGGCCCCGAAGCCGCCCGCGATCACCGAGAGGAACGAGCGGTTCATGGCCTTGCACATCACGTAGGAGAGGTACGCACCCGAGGATCCGACCAGCGCGCCCGTGACGATCAGCAGGTCGTTGTTCAGCAGGAAGCCGGCCGCAGCCGCCGCCCAGCCCGAGTAGCTGTTGAGCATCGAGACGACCACCGGCATGTCACCGCCGCCGATCGAGGCGACCAGATGCCAGCCGAGGGCGAACGCGAGCACGGTGACCGCGATCAGGAGCCACAGCTGCTGGTCGTTCACGAACCACACGGTGAGGGCGACGAACGCGACGAGCGCCCCGATGTTGAGCCCGTTCTTGCCCGGCAGCATGAGCGGCTTCGACGACATCCTCGCCGACAGCTTCAGGTACGCGACGATCGATCCGGTGAACGTCACCCCGCCGATGAAGACGCCGATGAAGACCTCGGCGTCGTGGATGCCAACGAGCGCCGGGGGGATGTCCGGGTGCGCGAGATAGCCGTTCCAGCCCACGAGCACGGCCGCGAGACCGACGAAGCTGTGCAGGAGCGCGATCAGCTCGGGCATCCCGGTCATCTCCACGACCCGTGCGCGCCACAGGCCGATGGCCGCGCCGATGAGCACCGCGGCGACGAGCAGCCCGAGGCCGAGGAAGGCGCCGGTGCTCCACGCATCCGCCACGGTGAGGGCGACGGTCGCGACCAGCGCGATCGTCATGCCGGCGATGCCGTAGACCACGCCGGCACGGGCGGACTCGTGGCGGCTGAGGCCGGCGAGGCTGAGGATGAAGAGCAGGGCGGCGACGATGTAGGCCGCTCCGGCGAGCGCGTCGACGGTCACTTCCGGCCGCCCTTCGCCGAGTTCCCGAGTGTGAACATGGCGAGCATCCGACGCGTGACCGCGAACCCTCCGAAGATGTTGATCGACGCCAGCAGAACCGCGATCGCGGCGAGCACCTGCACGATCGGCAGCGGTGAGGTGATCTGCAGCATCGCGCCGACCACGATGACGCCGGAGATGGCGTTGGTCACCGACATCAGCGGGGTGTGCAGCGCGTGGTGCACCTTGCCGATCACGAAGAAGCCGATCACGACCGACAGCACGAGCACCGTGAAGTGCTGCGGGAGCGGAGCCGGAGCGAACGCGTTCACGACGAACAGCGCGGCGATGCCGATCACGATCAGGCCGACGCGGCGCGCGGTCGACACCTTCTTCGGCGGCGCGACCTCGACCGGCGCCGCCGCGGCCTTAGCCGCGGGGGCGGCTGCGACCTGCACGGCGGGCGGCGGCCAGGTGACCTCGCCGTCGCGCACGACCGTGACCGAGCGCTGCACCACGTCTTCGAAGTCGATCACCAGCCGGCCGTCCTTCGCGGGGGTCAGCAGCGCGACGAGGTTGGCGAGGTTCGTGCCGTAGAGCTGCGAGGCCTGGGCGGCCAGGCGCGAGGCCAGGTCGGTGTAGCCGAGGATGACCACGCCGTTGTCCGTGACGACGCGCTCGCCGGCGACCGCACCCTCGACGTTGCCGCCCTGACCCGCCGCCATGTCGACGATCACGCTGCCCGGCTTCATCTGCGCGACATCGGATGCCGTGATCAGGCGAGGCGCCGCGCGCCCGGGGATCAGCGCGGTCGTGACGATGATGTCGACGTCGGCGGCCTGTTCGGTGTAGATCTCGGCGGCCCGGCGGTCGTAGTCGGCGCTGGTCGCCTTCGCGTAGCCGTCGGTGGAGGCGGCGACCTCGACGTCGACCGGAAGATACGTGCCGCCGATCGACGTGACCTGGTCGGCGACCTCGGGGCGCGGATCGGTGGCACGGACGATCGCACCGAGGCTCGACGCGGCACCGATGGCCGCGAGTCCGGCGACGCCGGCTCCCGCCACCAGCACCTTCGCCGGCGGCACCTTGCCCGCGGCGGTCACCTGTCCTGTGAAGAAGCGCCCGAACTCGTGGGCGGCCTCGACGACGGCCCGATACCCGGCGATGTTCGCCATCGAGCTCAGCACGTCCATCGACTGCGCGCGCGAGATGCGGGGTACGGCGTCGAGCGCGACGGCCGTGATCCCGCGCTGGGCGAGAGACTCGACCAGGTCGGGGCGGAGGGCGGGTGACAGCAGCGCGATGAGGGTCGCGCCGTCGGCCAGGAGGGCGATCTCGTCGGGGCCGGGCGCTGTGATGGCGAGCACGATCTCGCTGCCCCATGCCTCTGCGCGCTCGACGAGTGCGGCTCCGGCCGCCTCATACTCGGCGTCGGGGTACGAGGCCGCAGCGCCCGCTCCCCGTTCCACTCTGACCGTGTGGCCCAGCTTCCCGAGCGACGCGATCGTCGCCGGGGTGGCCGAGACCCGCGCTTCGCCCGCAGGCTCCCGCACGATGCCGATGACTGCCACTGCATCCTCCTCCGCCCGTCGACGTCGACGGGGCCGCTCCGGGGCGTCTCTGCCCCTGACTTTCGCTCAGAGTACTGAGCACGGCTCCGGGAACACCCCTTCTTCGCCCGCATGACGCGGAAAGAAGTCTCGTTCTTGCGGAAAGCAGAGGAGCGATCAGCCGCGCGCGCGGTCCTAAGCTGTTGCCGTGACCACGACGCCGCCGGAGAGCCCCGCCCAGGGGCAGGATCCGGCCGTCACCGCGGCGAACGCGAGCGCGAGGGCGAAGGTCCTCGGCTGGGCGCGACGCAGCATCGACCTGATCCCGACGTCCTGGCTCATCACCGGCGCCGGAGCCGTGCTGCTCGCGACCACCGCCGTCTTCGGCGGACTCGAGGCCGCGGCCGTCGATCCCACGCCGGTCGTCGAGGTCGGCGAGACCTTCGCGGGCTCCGATCTCGAGATGACCGTGCTCGGGGTCGAGCTGCGCGACGAGCTGAGCGCGGAGAGCGGTCGAACCCTGGTCTTCCCGGACGAGGAGAAGAGCGAGCGAATCCTGGTCGTCACGGTCGACGTCGTCAACACGTTCGACAAGCCCCGACCGTCGACGGCGAACCCCCCGCAATCCCCGGTCCTCGACGGCATCCGCATCGAGGGTCTCGATGAGAAGGGCGACGTCTTCCGTGCCGACGACGGCGAGCGCGCGCCCCGGTTGCAGCCTGACGTCCCCGCCCGCATGCTGCTCACCTGGACCGTCGGGCCGGACGACTTCGACGACGGCGACGAGATCACTGTCACCCTCCCCGAGTCGGACCACTACGTCGGGCAGAGCGTGATGCGCGGCGACTACTGGGTGGACGTCCGCGTCGGAGCGACGCTGACGGCGACCATCGACGAGGTGCCGCTCCCGTGAAGAAGCACATCCTGATCTGGGTCGCCACCGTGGCGTTGCTCGTCTGTGCGTGGGGCGTCTCGAAGGCGACGCTTCCCGACGACGCCCCGAATGCCGCGTTCGCCTCGGTCGCGCAGATCGGCGAACAGGCCTCCACCCGCAACCTGGTCGCTACCGTGACCGACGTGCACCTCGCGGATCGGGTCACGGATGCGGAGGGCTGGTCGGCCGACGGCACCTGGCTCGTCGTCGACCTCGAGGCCGCCACCGGCGTGACGCAGGATCAGAGCGGCTCACGGCTCGCGGAACTCACGATCGGCGACCGTACGTTCAGCGCGACGGATCGCGGCACCAGCTTCGTCGATCAGCGGCTGGTCACCGGTGTCCCCCGCTCCGGGAGCCTCGCGTTCGAGCTCCCGGACGACGTGACCGGCGACCGCGCGACGCTCCGCCTGGGCATGCCGGGGTCCGGCCTCGGAGAGGTGGTGCGCGACACCGTGATCGAGCTGTCGATCGACCTCGCCGCGCTGCCCGTCGAGGCCGAGGTGCTCCTGGACGAGAACGGCTGGGCCCGATGACCATCCCCCTCCCTCCGGTACCGCCCGCGCCTCGGGAAGACGCGGAGGCCGCCGCCGCCCCGGCGAAGCCGCCCTCCTGGTGGCGCCGCAACACTCTGGCTCTGGTCGCACTCGTCGTGCTGCTGCCGGCGACCGCCATCGCGGTCGGGTGGCAGGAGTGGTACCAGTTCTTCGGATTCGGGGCCCGTGCGGTCACACCGGTGGTGGTCGTCGAGGACGAGACGACCGATCTCGCCGGCGCGACCTGGGGGCCGGTGCGCGGTGGGGAGATCGAAGATCTCGCGGGTCTCGACGTCCCTCCTAACACACGCCTGATCGCCGTCGGGGTGCCTGTGGATCCTGATGCCGAGGGGATCGGGTGCGAGACGCCGACCCTCGTGGAGCAGTCCACGGGGCGCGAGTGGGGTCCCGTCCGCGCGGAGATCGGGCTGGACTGGAGCGCGGACGAACCGGAGACCTGCCTCAGCGAGCAGGCCGGCGCCTACGAGATGATCGTGCCGTTCGTGGTGCCGGAAGATGTCGAGGGCCCCTTCTGGGTCGACGTGCGCCCCTACGACGCCGGCGGGTCCTTCGTGAGGTTCGAGTTCGAGCCCTGACCCTCGACGCTGTCCCTGGCGGGCGCGGTGACCATCGCGGCGGCGACGGCATCCACCGATGACGGCAGGAGTCCGGCGGCATCGGCGACGGCACGCATCTCTCCCTCCGCCTCCGAGACGCCCACCGTGTCGGTGCGGTCCTGCTGCCGCTTGCGCAGCCGCGCGAGGGTGGCGTCGTAGGCCCCGCTGATCACCGCGATGCGCACCGGCTCCATGAGCAGCAGCGGCACGAGCGACACGAGCGGCGCGGCGATCGCCCAGAACACGTACTCCTGTGGGCCGACCAGCCGGGTGATGCCGAAGCCGAGGTACGACTCGAGCGCCTTGACGATGACGTAGAGCAGCGCGTAGGAGCCGACGAGGAGTGGCCCTGCGCGCCACATGAGCAGCAGTGCTCGCCCGATCGGGCGGAAGCGGGCACCGAGCTCTTCGCCGAGATCCTTGAGCCGGCGCACGAGCGGGTTCGGGATCACGGCCGCGTGTTCGCGCACGCGGGCGATCAGCTCGCTCTCCACACGCAGCTTCTCGGCGACGATCGCCTGGCCGAACACCACACCGGCGATGGTCAGCCACGCGAGCGGAGCGAGCAGCACCGGCCCCGCCTCGGAGAGCAGCCAGCCGATCCCCTCCCAGAGCCAGCGCAGCGGGGCGACGGCATCCAGGATCTGCTCTCTGACCGTCTCGAGGAAGGCCATGGCCGCGCGGCTGTCGACCCACGCCTTGATCGTGTCGAAGATGTCGCCGAGCACCATCACCGAGAAGAAGACCCAGACGACCTCGAAGTAGACCGCGACCGGCGACAGCCACTTCGCGAGCTTCGCCGACCACTTCGACCACGCCCAACGGCCGGCGAAGGCGAGCACGATGATCGAAAGGGTCCACACGTTGATCGGCAGGTTCAGCACGGTGTCGACCGAGCTCACCGGACCTTCGCCGTTGGCAGCCGCCGTCCAGATGACGCCGTTGCGCACCTCGAGAGCGCGCAGCGAGTATGCCCGCACGTCTTCGCCCAGCAGCCCCTGCGCCCAGTAGACCGCGAAGAAGGGGAGGATGCCGGCGAGCAGCGCCGAGAGGAAGGTGCGGCGGCGGTCCGCGGCCGCCTCGGGCAGCGGCGCGACCTCCTGCAGGTTGCGCAGCCCGTCGCGCAGGACCAGGAACATCGCGACCAGGCTGATCAACCGCGCGAGGATCCCGATCGGAAGGGCGAGGAACCCGAGGGTGGCGGAGTACGCGCCGATGAACCCGGCGACCTCGGTGATCACGTAGTGCACCAGCACGCCGGCCAGATACCACGCCATGAGCGCGGGCCAGTGTCGCCACAGCACGCGCCCGGTGGTCTTCAGGATCGCCAGCACACGGTCAATATATCGTTGCCGCCGACGGGAGCTGCGGACGGGGTCAGCCCCAGACGCTCGGCGCCTTCACCCGCACGGGCGGGAGGGCGGATGCCGCGGCCCAGTCGTGCACCCACGCGTCGATCTCCGGCACACCCTCGGGCTTGCCGACCGCGGCGAACAGCTCCTCGTTGCTGACCGTGCCGCCGGTGCGACGCAGCATCCGCGCCCGCACGATCGCCCGGGCGTAGACCTCGCCGTCGACCACGGCGCGGTGCTCCAGGAACAGCGCCTTCTCGTCGTGGCCGATGAACCGCGACTGCACCTCGAACCGCTGCCACAGCTGCAGCGACTTGCGGAACGTGATCGTCTCGCTGGAGACGACCGCGTACCACCCCTGAGCCTTCATGGCATCGAACAGTCCGGTGCGGATGAGCTGATCCCAGCGTCCGAGGTCGAACAGCGACAGGTAGCGCCCGTTGTTCATGTGCCGCAGGATGTCGAGGTCCGTCGGCAGAGTGGTGACGGTGATGCTGCCCACCGCCGTCGGGTCGAGGGTCTTCCCCCGCCGCACGCGGCGCCGGGCACCGAGGATCACCAGGAGGGTCCGCCAGATCACGTTCACGAGGATCGATCGTAGCCAGGCGTGCACGATTCGCGAACATCGTTGTACGAACCCTCCAGGCCGGCACGCCGAGCGTCATCGAACATCCACTCGATTTCTCCTTCACGGACGCCGCGCGTAGAGTCACGATCATGAGCGCCGAAGCCCAGCCTGAAGTCATCGTCCGCCCGGTCCGTGATGTGGATGCGGAAGCCCTCGGTCGCGTGCACGCCCAGTGCTGGCATGAGACCTACGACCACCTGATCAGCAAGGCTGCGCTCGAAAAGGTCTCGCCCCGGCGCATGGCCGAGCTGTGGACGCACTGGGCCTCGCAGGGTCCCGAGTTCAAGATGAACGCCGCGCTCGTCGACGGCGAGATCGTCGGATTCGTCGGCTCCGGCCCGGCCCGCGACAAGGATGCTCCGGCGTTCCGCGAGCTGTACTTCATCTACCTGCTCGACGCGTACCACTCCACCGGCATCGGACAGAAGCTGTTCGACGCCGCGGTCGAGACCGACGAGCCGCTGTACCTGTGGGTCGCCGAGGACAACCCCCGCGCGCACCGCTTCTACACGCGCAACGGTTTCCGCCTCGACGGCGCGACGCACACCGAGCCGTTCCTCGGCGAGACGCTGACCGAGGTCCGCTTCGTCCGTCCCTGACGAATCCGGGCACCGTGCAGCGGAGCCGGTGACGGCCATGACCGCCTCCACCCTGGTCGGGCTCACCGGCGGCATCGCCGCGGGTAAGAGCACGGTCGCACGCGCACTCGCGACCCACGGCGCCCGCATCGTGGACGGTGATGCCGCCGCACGCGACGTCGTCGACCCGCGGACGCCCGGCGGGGCGGCGCTCCTGCCCCGCATCGCCGCGCTGCTGGGCGACGAGGTGCTGGCCCCGGATGGGGCGCTCGACCGGGCGGCCGTGGCGGCACGGGTGTTCGGCGACGACGCACTGCGTGGTCAGTACAACGCGCTGCTGCGCCCGGCGATCCTCGACGAGGTGGCCCTGCGCATCGCGGAGGCCCGGCACGATCCCGGAGTCGTCGTGCACGAGATCCCGCTGCTCAACCGCACCACCGCACCATTGCCCTGGACCTACGACCTGGTGGTGACGGTCGAGGCCGTGGCGTCGACACGGTTGCAGCGTCTGCAGAACGACCGAGGGCATGACGCCGCCGAAGCGGAGCGCCGTATACGCGCACAGGGCGAGGAGGCCGACCGCGTCGCGATCGCCGATGTCGTGCTGCGCACCGACGGCACCCTCGACGAGACGCTGCGCGCGACGGCTTCGCTGTGGGCGCAGCTCAGCGCAGAGCGTCCACCGCGGTGACGATCTCGGCCAGCGCGCGTTCCACGTCGTCGCGCGCATAGCCGAGCAGCGCCGTCTCAGCCGGATCAGGCTCGTAGGCGATCACCGCGCCACGCCCCTGGACGATGAATCGGTCGGGCTGGAACGGATGCTCCTCGTCGCGCTCCTCGATCACGTGCGCGCTCCCTGCAGCATCCGCCAGCAGCTGGAAGTAGCCGCGGTAGGTGAGGTTGCGGTCGCCGACGAGGTAGGCGCGACCGCCCTCCCCGGCGTCGAGCGCGCCCCGCGCAGCCTGCGAGAGCGACCGCACCGACATGTAGTTCGTGCCGCCGGGAGGGGCGAACAGCTCGGGCTCGTCGAGCTCGCCGCGCGTCCACGCGATCATTCGGGCGAATCGGCGCACCCCGCGCTCGTCGGCGCCGACGATCGACGGCGGGTTCAGGGTCATCGCCGCGAAGCCGTCGTCACTCAGCGCCCGGGTGCGCTCATCCGCATCACGGCGGGCGGCGACGTACGGGATGCGCTCCGCCCACTCGGGATGCAGCTGGTGGTAGTAGCTGCCGATCTGCACGAAGCGACCGACCCCGGCAGCCTTGGCGAGCGCCGCGAACCGCGGCACCCCGACGCTCTGCGTGCGGTCCCAGAACGTGTCGTCCTCTTGATCGGCCGGCACGTGACGGATGTCGTTGCCGGCCGCGAACACGATCGCGTCGAAGCCCTCCAACATGCGCGGCGAGGACTCGGCGTCGGTGTAGTCACCTCGGAGCCGCGGCATCCCGTGGACCGCACGCGGATCACGGTCGGACGGATCGCGGCGGGCCATCACGGTGACCTCGTCCCCGTGCGCGGCGAGGTCGGCGGCGACATGGCTGCCGATCATCCCGGTCGCACCGACGACCAGCACCCGGCTCACGCGAACACCGCCCGACCGTCGGAGATCACGGAGACCCCGTCGCGGCGCAGCTCGAAAGCGCCGTCGGGCCAGGACTCGAGGTCGAGCGCGTCGCCCGGGATCACGGGTCCGCTGAAGCGGCCCTGGAGTGCGATCAGATCGGCCGGATGCGCGCCCTGCTCGGCGGCGAGCGCGAGCGTGGTCGCGGCGAGGGTGCACAGCCCCTGCAGGATGGGGGTCGGCTGTCCGATCCGGGCCGACGCTTCGGGGTCGATGTGGATGCGATGGCGGTCACCGGTCAACCGGTACAGGGCCGCCTGGGTCGCGAAGGTCTGCACCACGGAGCGCCTGCCCTCCGGCCGCTCGGTGGATGCCGCTCGCGCGGGCCCCCGCTCTCCGCCGAATCCACCGACGCCGGGGGCGAACAGCGACCACGTCGCCGTGAACTCGTCGCACTCCACGATCACGTCGAAGATCGCCGCGGAGCCCTTGTCCCAGACGTCCCCCACCCGGGCCGAGAGGCGCAGTTCGCCGGTACGGGGCAGCGGACGGTGCACCTCGAGCGTCTGCGAACCGTGCACGGCACGGTCGTCGAAGGCCCCCGCTGCGGCGAGGACGTCGGGCGCCCACTGCGCGAGCGTGAGACCGAAGGTCGGCAGCACCCGCAGCCGATCCTCGAACACGAGGTCGAGGTCGGTGGCCGCCGCACCCACGGCGAGGGCGTAGAGGATGGCATCCTTCTCGTCATAGGCGACGGTCCGCTCACCGAGATCGCGGCCCGCCCAGTCCGCCGCACTCATGCGCCGTACACCGGCTCGGGGTCGACACTCTCGGCGACGAGAGCGCGCACGGCATCGCCGACCTCCGCGGCCGACCACCGCCGATCGAGCTCGCGGACCGGGCCGTGGCGCCAGCCTTCCTCCAGGCAGATGCGCCCACCCTCGACCTCGATGACGCGGCCGCTGATCGTGCAGTCCGCACTCGCGAGCCACGCGACCACGGGAGAGACGTTCGCGGGATCCATCCGGTCGAAGCCGTCTTCGGGCGCGGCCATCGCGTCGGCGAAGGGGCCCTCGGTCATCCGGGTGCGCGCAGACGGGGCGATCGCGTTGACCGCGACGCCGTAGCGTCCCAGCTCGGCGGCCGCGACCAGGGTCAGGGAGGCGATGCCGCCCTTCGCCGCGGAGTACGCCGCCTGCCCGATGCTGCCCTGGAGCCCTGCACCCGACGAGGTGTTGACCACCCGGGCCAGGGGCTGCCTGCCCTCTTTCGCCTCGGCGCGCCAGTAGGCGCTCGCGTGGCGCAGCGGGGCGAAGTGCCCCTTGAGGTGCACGCGGATGACGGCGTCCCATTCATCCTCGCCGGCGTTGACGAGCATCCGATCGCGCACGAAACCGGCGTTGTTGACGAGGATGTCGAGGCGACCGAACGCGGAGATCGCCTGGTCGACGAGCTCTGCGGCCTGAGCGAAATCGGCGATGTCGGCTCCGTTGGCCACGGCTTCGCCACCCGACGCGCGGATGATGTCGACGACCTCCTGCGCAGGCCCGACCGACACGCCTGCGCCGTCGAGCGTCGTGCCGAGGTCGTTGACGACGACTGCCGCGCCCTGCCGGGCGAGTTCGAGCGCATGCTCGCGCCCGAGACCACGACCGGCGCCGGTCACGATCGCGACGCGACCTTCGAGGATTCCTGCCATGGATCGACTCTCCTTTGAGACTGTCCGGCTGATGAGCCGGCACCGACGGCGCGCGACGGGAGTGCGGTCGCGGATGACGATGCGCATGATCCTACCAACCAAGCAATTGCTAGGGCAAATGCGGTGAAGGGGTTATGAGCCAAACCAAGCAAGTGCTAGGGTGCCTTGAGCAAACGTTAGGTTAGGTGTCCGATGACGATCACTTCCACCCTGCATCCTTCCGGTGTCCGCACCGTGACGATGGACTACCCGCCGGTGAACGCCCTGCCCGTCGCCGGATGGTTCGACGTCGCCGCCGCGATGCACGAGGCCACCGCCGATGCGGCGACGCGCGTCGTGATCCTCCGGGCGGAGGGCCGCGGGTTCAACGCGGGCGTCGACATCAAGGAGATGCAGCGCATCGAGGGCTTCTCCGGCATCCTCGGCGCCAACCGCGGATGCTACGAAGCATTCAAGGCGATCTACGAATGTGCGGTCCCCGTGATCGCGGCCGTCAACGGCTTCTGCCTGGGCGGCGGGGTCGGGCTCGTCGGCAACAGCGACGTGATCGTCGCCTCCGACGACGCGACCTTCGGTGTTCCCGAGGTCGATCGGGGTGCCCTCGGTGCCGCCACCCACCTCTCCCGCCTCGTCCCGCAGCACATGCTCCGCTCGATGTACTACACCAGCCGCACCGTCACCGCCCAGCGGCTGGAGGAGTTCGGCTCGGTGACCGCGGTCGTGCCGCGCGCCGAGCTCGACGATGCTGCACTCGCGATCGCCGAGGAGATCGCCGCGAAGGACCCGCGCGTCATCCGCGCAGCCAAGGAGGCGCTGAACGGCATCGACCCGATCGACGTCAACCGCAGCTACCGGTTCGAGCAGGGCTTCACGTTCGAGCTCAACCTCGCCGGAGTCGCCGATCAGCACCGCGACGCCTTCGTCGCGACCGGCGAGAACCTGTCGACATGACCATCGCGGCCTCCTCTCTCCCGGAGGTCGCCTCGCTGATCCACGACGGCATGACGATCGGGATCGGCGGGGGGGG
>NZ_JALJRG010000003.1:33588-526760 GCF_024519805.1 Microbacterium sp. Mcb102
GTGGGGCTCCCGCCGCAAGCCGATGGCGCTGGTGCGCCAGATCGTGCGGTCGGGCGCCCGCGACCTGCGCATCGTCAGCTTCGGCGGCCCCGACGTCGGCATCCTGTGCGCCACCGGGCAGGCGTCCGAGGTGGTGCACGGCTTCGTGTCACTCGACAGCATCGCGATCGATCCCCACTTCGCGGCCGCCCGCCAGTCCGGCTCCGTGCACAACGTCGAATACGACGAGGGGATGCTGGTCGCCGGGCTCCGGGCCGCCGCCCGGCGCCTGCCGTTCGAGGTCACCCGGTCGGGAGCGGGCTCCGACGCCGTGACCCGCAACCCGCACATCCGCACGATCACCTCGCCCTACGCCGACGCGGAGGTGCTGGTCGCGATGCCCGCCGTGCCCCTCGACCTCGCGCTGCTGCACCTCGACCGTGCGGATGCCGCGGGCACGGCGGTCTGCCTCGGACCCGACCTCTTCTTCGACGATCTGTTCGCGGGTGCGGCCGCCCGCACCGTCGTGAGCGTGGAAGCCGTGGTGGACACCGCCGACCTGCTCGCAGGTGCCGGACCCACGTCATCCGTCCTCGACCGCACGCTCACCGACCTGGTCGTGGCGTCGCCGGGCGGAGCCGGGTTCACGGCGCACCCTCCGCACGCCTCCCGCGACGAGCGGCTGCAACGGGCGTACGTCGAGGCCGCCGCGTCGCCCCACGCCTGGGCCGACTTCCGCGCCCGGTTCCTCGACGTCGACGATGACGCCTACCGCGCGGCCGTGGCCGCCTTCCACGCCGAGGCGGCATCATGACCGCCACCCGCGCCGAGGTCGCCGTCGTCGCCTGCAGCGACCTGTTCCGCGGGGCGGGCGCGATCCTCGCGAGCACGGTGGGCGTCGTCCCGACCATCGGCGCACGGCTCGCTCGGCTGACCCACGCGCCCGAGCTCCTGCTCAGCGACGGTGAGGCGACGCTGTATGCCGACACCCCGGCCGTCGACGAGCCCTTCCGCGAGCCGGAGGCGCCGTTCCCGTACGCGCGGCTGTTCGAGCTGATCGCCCGGGGTCGTCGGCACGTGGTCATGGGAGCAGCCCAGATCGACCGGCACGGGAACCAGAACCTCTCGGCGATCGGCGACCGTGACCGACCCACCCGGCAGCTGCTCGGTGCCCGCGCGGCGGCCACCAACACGGTCAACCACGCCACCAGCTATTGGATCGCCCGGCACGGTCCCCGCGTGTTCGTGGATCAGGTCGATGTGGTGACGGGGGTCGGTCCGGCTCGCGCGCGGGCGAACGGCGCCGACCGGTTCCAGGATCTTCGCCGCATCGTCACCGACCTCGCCGTGCTCGACTTCACCGGACCGGACGGTGCGGTCGCGCTCGCGAGCCTTCATCCGGGCGTGACACTCGACCGGGTCGTCGATGCCACCGACTTCCCCCTGCACATCCCCACCGGCGTCTCCGAGACCCGGCTTCCCACCGACGAAGAGCTCCGCCTCGTGCGCGAGCGACTGGACCCGCGCGCACTCCGCGACCGAGAGGTGACCGCATCATGACGACTCCCCCGCAACTCGCCACACCGCTCACGCGACTCACCGGCGTCGACCACCCGATCGTGCAGACCGGCATGGGGTGGGTCGCCGGAGCCCGCCTGGTCTCCGCCACTGCGGAAGCCGGCGCCCTCGGCATCCTCGCGTCGGCGACCATGACGTACGACGAGCTCGAGCGGCAGATCATCGAGGTCGCCGAGCGCACCGATCGCCCCTTCGGAGTGAACCTGCGTGCGGATGCCGGCGACGCGACCGAGCGTGTCGAGCTGTTGATCCGGCACGGGGTGAAGGTCGCGAGCTTCGCCCTCGCTCCCCGCCGCGAACTGATCGAACGCCTCAAGGACAACGGCGTGGTCGTGATCCCCTCGATCGGCGCGGTGCGTCATGCCGAGAAGGTGGCGGCGTGGGGCGCGGACGCGGTGATGGTCCAGGGCGGAGAGGGCGGCGGCCACACCGGCGCCGTACCCACCTCGATCCTGCTGCCCTCGGTGGTCGCCGCGGTCGACATCCCGGTGATCGCGGCCGGCGGTTTCCATGACGGCCGCGGCCTCGCCGCCGCACTCGCCTACGGTGCCGCGGGGGTGGGCATGGGCACCCGCTTCCTGCTCACGAGCGACAGTTCGGTGCCCGAGGCGATCAAGCAGCGTTACCTCGGCTTCGGTCTGGACGGCACCGTCGTGACGACCAAGGCCGACGGCATGCCGCACCGGCTGCTGCGCACCGAGTTCGTCGAAGGCCTCGAAGGCGGCAACGCTCTCACGCGACTCGGGCCGACGCTGCGGCGCTCCCTCGAGTTCAAGAAGATGTCGGGGCTGAGCTGGCCGCAGATGGTGAAGGATGCTGTCTCGATGAAGAAGGCGACCGGGCGCTCGTGGGCGCAGATGACCCTCGCCGCGAACACCCCGATGCTGCTCAAGGCCGGTCTCGTCGACGGGGACACCCACGCCGGGATGCTCGCGGCCGGTCAGGTGGTCGGCATGATCGACGACCTGCCCAGCTGCGAGGAGCTCGTCGACCGTGTGGTGCGGGACGCCGTCGCGCAGCTGCGCGCCGCGGCATCCTGCCTGATCGACTGAGCACGAACAGAGAGCTCGGCTAGCGGAAGTTCTTCGACGAGTCCGTCTCGTTGGAGTGACCCGGCGACGCGCTCGTGATGATGACACGGCCGGACCTTTTCGATTTCGGCATTTCGATGCCATCGACGAACACGGTCGCTGCATCGCCACGAAGCTGATAGCAGCGTGATGAATCGAATCGAGCGGGGTGCGCCGCCAAGTAGTCCCAGGCATCCGAGAGCGCATTCTTCGCGACGGCCTTCAGGTCGCTCCATCCACGCTCTGCGGCGGCGTTGCCGAAGATGATGTCGTACTCGTCCGCCTTCGTGGGTCGCGGGACCGAACTCCCGCGCTTACCCGCCATCTACGGGCGCTCGACGGGACGCGCCTCGGCAGGAAGCTCCACCGGCTCTGTCGGACGCATGCCCATCGCGTAGGCCGAGGCAGTCTCCTGCCACTCCTGTTGGGTGCGGAGGAGGCGCTCGAAGGACCCCAGCTCACTGGCCGCGTACACGAGTCGCTCGATCTCGGCGGCATACTCCTTCAGCTCTGAAGCGCTGAACTCGCTCGTCCACGCGAAAAGGTCCGACAGCGCCGCCTCGACGTCGCCCTTGTTCCGACCGATCGCACGGAGCACCTGGCTGGACAAAGACACCCCACTCTCGAGGACATCGATGTCACGCCCTCGAAGGATCACCAGGTCGTCGCCGTCACGACGGGTGATTCGAACCTGCCCCTCGTCGATGTGAGCGAGGACTACCTTGGGCTTTCGCAGGAGGTCGGTGAACGTGGCGGTACTCATAGTGATAGCGCACATCAGATAATTATCTGATGTTGGAGGCTGTCGGCATCATCCCTCCGACACCCGCGTCAGAGGCGCTCGATGATCGTGGCGTTCGCCAGACCGCCGCCCTCGCACATGACCTGCATGCCGTAGCGGCCGCCGGTGCGCTCCAGCTCGTTCAGCATCGTGGTCATCAGCCGGGTGCCGGTGGCTCCGATCGGATGCCCGAGCGCGATGCCGCCGCCGTTCACGTTGAGCTTCTCGCGCGGCACACCCGTCTCCTGCAGCCAGGCGAGCACGACCGAGGCGAAGGCCTCGTTGACCTCGAACAGGTCGATGTCGTCGAGCGTCATGCCCGAGCGCTCCATCGCGTAGGCCGTCGCGGGGATGGGCGCGGTGAGCATGAACACGGGACTGTCGCCACGCACCGACATGTGGTGGATGCGCGCCCGCGGGGTGAGGCCGTGGTCCTTCACGGCCTGCGCGCTCGCGATCAGCACCGCGCTGGAGGCGTCGCTGATCTGCGAGGCCACGGCCGCGGTCAGTCGCCCGCCCGGAGTCAGCGTCTGCAGGCCGGCCATGCGCTCGAGCGAGGTGTCGCGGCGCACACCCTCGTCGTGGTCGAGTCCGTTCAACGGGGCGATCTCGTTCGCGAAGCGGCCCTCGTCCTGGGCGACTGCCGCACGCTGGTGGCTCTCCAGCGCGAACTGCTCCATCTCCTCGCGGGAGATGTCCCACTTCTCGGCGATCATCTCGGCGCCGACGAACTGCGAGATCTCCTGGTCGGGGTAGCGTGCCTGCCAGCCGGGCGACTCGGCAAACGGCGTCGTGAACCCGTAGGCCTCTCCGGCGACCATGGCCGACGAGATCGGCAGCTGCGACATGTTCTGCAGCCCACCCGCGATCACCAGGTCGTTCACGCCGCTCATCACGGCCTGCGCGGCGAAGTGCACGGCCTGCTGGCTCGACCCGCACTGCCGGTCGATCGTGACACCCGGCACGTGCTCGGGGAAGCCGGCGACCAGCACGGCCGAGCGCCCGACGTTGCCGGACTGCCCGCCGATCGTGTCGGTCGCGCCGATGATGACGTCGTCGATGGCGCCGGGATCGATGCCCGTGCGCTCGACCAGCGCCTTGAGGCTGTGCGCCCCGAGGTCGGCCGGATGGATGCCCGAGAGCGAGCCGCCGCGCTTGCCGACCGGGGAACGGACCGCGTCAACGATGTATGCCTCTGCCATGTTCTTCCTTCTCTCTGAACTCACGCGTGCTGACTGCTGACGGCGACGACCTCGCCGGTCATATATGAGGAGTATGCGCTGGCGAGGAACACCATGACGTTGGCGACCTCCCAGGGTTCCGCCGCCCGCCCGAACGCCTCGCGGGCCTTGAGCTGCTCGAGCATCTCGGGAGAGGTGACCTTCTCCAGGAACGGATGCATCGCCAGGCTCGGCGAGACGGCGTTGACGCGGATGCCGTGCGGGGCGAGGTCCATCGCGGCACTGCGGGTGAGCGCCATCACCCCCGCCTTGGCTGCGGCATAGTGGGCCTGCTCGACCTGGGCGCGCCAGCCGATGACGGAGGCGTTGTTCACGATGACCCCCGCGGTACCGGCGGCGACCATGCGCCGGCCGACGGCGCGGATGCAGCGGAAGGTGCCGGTGAGCGTGACATCGAGGACCTTGCCCCACTGCTCGTCGGTCATGTCGAGGATCGAGACCGAGCCGCCCAGGCCCGCGTTGTTGATCATGACATCGATGGGCCCGCCCTCTTCCGCGAGGTCGAGGAAGGCGGTGATATGGTCCTCGACGGTCACGTCGCACACGGCCGTGCGCACGCGGTCCGCGCCGAAGCGGTCGCCGAGCTCCTGTTGCGTCTCGGCGAGGCGACCGGCGTGGGTGTCACCGAGCACGACGAGCGCAGCACCCTCCTCCAGGCAGCGGATCGCGGCGGCCTGGCCGATGCCGGCACCCGCGGCGGCGGTGATGACGATGCGCTTGCCGGCCAGAAGACCGTGGCCGGGAACGTACTCGGGGGCGGTGGAGCTCATGGGCGGGCCTCTCGGGGCAGGCCGAGCACGCGCTCGGCGATGACGTTGCGTTGGATCTCGTCCGAACCGCCGTAGATGGTGTCGGAACGACTGAACAGGAACAGGGTCTGCAGGTCGTCGAGCGCGTAGTCCGCCCCGACGAGGAGGGACGCGGGGCCGGCGACGTCCATCGCGAGCTCACCCAGCGAGCGGTGCCAGTTCGACCACAGCAGCTTCGTCACCGAGGCACTGTCGCCCTGCTCGCCACCCAGGGTGCGCAGGGCATGCTGGCGGATCACCTCGAGCTCCATCCGGGCGCGCACCAGCCGGTCGCGGAGCACGGCGTCGTCGATCGCGCCGGTTCGGGTGGCCGTGTCGATCACGGCATCCAGCTCGCGGCGGAACGCGATCTGCTGCGCGAGC
Organism: Microbacterium sp. Mcb102; assembly: GCF_024519805.1. Taxonomy (NCBI): domain Bacteria; kingdom Bacillati; phylum Actinomycetota; class Actinomycetes; order Micrococcales; family Microbacteriaceae; genus Microbacterium; species Microbacterium sp. Mcb102. The sequence goes on from NZ_JALJRG010000003.1 coordinate 39,410, forward strand.
GTCGAGACGCCGCGTTCGAAGCCGAGCGTCGCCATGGCGACCTTGAACCCGTTGCCCTCGCCGCCGACGACCAGGTCGACCGCGGTGCGGGCATCGTCGAAGAAGACCTCGTTGAACTCGCTGGTCGCGGTCAGCTGCAGGATCGGCCGCACCTCGACGCCCGGCTGACCCATCGGCACGAGCAGGTACGACAGCCCCTGGTGGCGGGCGGAGCCGGGTTCGGTACGCGCGATCACGAAGCACCAGTCGGCGTGCTGCGCGAGCGAGGTCCAGACCTTCTGTCCCGTGATCGACCATTCCTCGCCCACGCGCTGCGCCTTGGTCGACACCGCGGCGAGGTCGGACCCGGCGCCCGGCTCGGAGTATCCCTGGCACCAGAGCTCCTCGACCGCGACGATGCCCGGGAGGAAGCGGGCCTGCTGCTCGGGGGTGCCGTGGGCGATGAGGGTCGGTCCGAGCAGCTCCTCCCCGAGGTGGTTGACCCTGGCCGGAGCATCCGCTCTGGCGTACTCCTCATGGAAGATGACCTGCTGCGCGATGCTGAGCCCGCGGCCGCCGTGCTCGACGGGCCACGCGACGCACGTCCATCCGGCGGCGGCCATGTGGCGGTTCCATTCGAGCCGTGCCTCGAAGTCCTCGTGCTCACGTCCGGAGCCTCCGCGGCCGCGCAGATCGGCGAAGCGGCCGGTGAGGTTCTCGTCCAGCCATCCGCGGATCTCGGCACGGAACCGCTCATCCGCGTCGTGCTGCGTCGCGTCCATCTGTGCTCCTCATCGAGTCGTGGTCTTCGGCTTGCCGTTCACGTATAGTATCAATAAACCAAGCGATTGTTTGGTTGACTGCTGGAGTTCAGAGAGGAACCCGTCATGACCGTCGAATCCGCCGACGCCGTGGTCACCTACGAGGTGCGCGGGTCGACAGCGATCATCCGATTGAACCGCCCTCAGTATCGCAACGCGCAGAACTCCCGGGTCACCTATGCGCTCGACGCCGCCTTCACCCGCGCCGTCGACGACGACGCCGTCAAAGTCATCGTGCTCGGCGGCAACGGCACGCACTTCTGCGCGGGTCACGACATCGGCACCCCCGAGCGCGACATCGACCGGAGCTTCGAACGCAAGGCCGTCATCTGGTGGGACCACGTGGGCGCCCAGGGCGTCGACTCCCGCTTCGCACGCGAGTCCGAGGTGTACCTCGGCATGTGCCGGCGCTGGCGCGAGATCCCCAAGCCGGTCATCGCGATGGTGCAGGGCGCGTGCATCGCCGGCGGTCTCATGCTCGCCTGGTCGTGCGACTTCATCATCGCCGCCGACGATGCCTTCTTCCAGGACCCTGTGGTGTCGATGGGCATCCCCGGCGTCGAGTTCTTCGCGCACCCGTGGGTGACCAATCCCCGCGCCGCGAAGGAGATGCTCTACACCGGAGACCGGATGCCGGCCGCCCGCGCGCACGAGCTCGGCATGGTGAACCACGTCGTTCCCCTCGACGAGCTCGAGGAGCGGACCCTCGAGATCGCGGAGCGCATCGGACGGATGCCGCGCCTCGGACTCGCTCTGACCAAGAAGGCCGTGAACCAGGCCGAAGACCTGCAGGGGATGCGGGCCGGAATGGACTCGGTGTTCGGTCTGCATCACGCCGCACACGCGCACAACGCCGAGGTCGGCGGCGACTCCCTCGGCGGGGTCGACGTGCGCTCGATCAAAGCCGACACGAAGGGGGCCACGCCGTGAACCTCGACCTGACCTCCGAGCAGCAGGCGTTCGCCGCAGAGGCACGTGCCTGGCTCGCAGAGAACGTCCCGCCGACCCCGCTGCCCTCGATGGACACCGAGGCCGGCTTCGCCGCGCACCGGGAGTGGGAGGCGACGCTCGCCGCCGGCCGATGGTCGGTCGTGTCCTGGCCGGAGCAGTACGGCGGCCGCGACGTCGGCATCACCGAGTGGGTGCTCTTCGAGGAGGAGTACTACCGCGCCGGCGCCCCCACACGCGTCGCGCAGAACGGCATCTCCCTGCTCGCGCCGATCCTCTTCGAGCACGGCACCCCCGAGCAGCACGAGCGGTTCCTCGGCCCGATGACCGACGGCTCGCTGATCTGGGCGCAGGCCTGGTCGGAGCCGGGAGCCGGCAGCGACCTGGCCGCGATCCGCAGCACCGCCCGCCGCGATGAGGCCCGTGGGGGCTGGGTGCTGAACGGTCAGAAGATCTGGAGCTCGCGAGCGGTCTGGGCCGATCGCGGCTTCGGGCTCTTCCGCTCCGACCCCGAAGCCCTGCGGCACCACGGGCTCACCTACTTCCTGTTCCCGATGGATGCCGAGGGAATCACCGTGCGGGCGATCGCGCAGCTCGACGGGACCACCGGCTTCGCGGAGATCTTCTTCGACGACGTGTTCGTGCCCGATGCCGACGTGCTGGGGGCTCCCGGCGACGGCTGGCGCGTGGCGATGAGCACCGCAGGGAACGAGCGCGGCCTCTCGCTGCGCGCGCCCGGCCGTTTCCTCGCCGCGACCGAGCGTCTGATCGCCCTGCAGTCCGCACACGGGACGGTGTCGGAAGACGACGCCGTGGTCGATGCGTGGATCGGCGCGGAGGCGTACCGGCTCTTCACGTGGCAGACCGTCAGCACCCTGCTCGAGGGCGGATCCGTCGGCGCCGAGGGCAGCATCAACAAGGTGTTCTGGTCCGAGCTCGACGTGCACATCCACGAGACCGCCCTGCGCATCCTCGGCCCCGAGGGCGAGCTGCGGGGCGCGTCCGCCGTCGACGGCGGACGCTGGGTCGACGACTACCAGTTCTCTCTCGCCGGCCCCATCTACGCGGGGACGAACGAGGTCCAGCGCAACATCATCGCGGAGCGGATCCTCGGACTCCCCCGCGGCGGAGACGGAAGGCGCGCATGATGCGGTTCCTGCCCACCGAAGAACAGGTCGCGTTCGCCGAGGCCATCGATGAGATCGTCGACGGGGCCGGCGGCGCGGATGTGGCCCGCAGCTGGGCCGACGGCGACACCGCCCCGGGCCTCGCCCTGTGGGAGCAGTTCGCCGAGCTCGGCCTGCTCGGGTTGCGGGTGAGCGAGGACGCGGGCGGCTTCGGCGGAACGCTGAGCGACCTCGTCGTCGTCTTCGAGCGTCTCGGGTACCACGGTGTTCCCGGGCCGTACCTCGAGACGGTCGCCCTGCTGCCCGCCCTGGTCGACGACGACACGAGGGCCGACCTCGCCGCCGGAGCCATCGCGACCGCCGCGGTCGACGGCACGGCCCCGGCTGCCCTCGACGCGACCATCGCATCGCACCGGTACCTCGTGCGCGACGGTGCCCTGCATCGCGGCGAGATCGGAGAGGAGCTGACCTCGGTCGCCCCGACCCGGCGTCTCGCCCGCCTCACCCCGACCGGCGACGCGACACCCCTCGGCCCCGGCGCGCTGGAGGCGGCTCTCAACGAGGCGAGCCTCGCCGCCGCAGCCACTCTGGTCGGCGCCGGAGAGCGGATGCTGGCGGAAGCGGTGTCGTACGCGAAGGTGCGTGAGCAGTTCGGCCGCCCGATCGGCGAGTTCCAGGCGCTCAAGCACCAGCTCGCGGATGTGCGCATCGCCCTGAGCTTCGCCCGTCCGCTCGTGTGGAACGCCGCCCTGCGTGCCGACGAACCCGACGAGGATCGGGCGATATCGGCCGCGAAGGTCGCCGCGGGTGATGCCGCGCTGCTCGCCGCCCGCACCTCGCTGCAGGTGCACGGGGCGATCGGCTACACCGCCGAGCACACCCTGCGCATCTGGCTCGGCCTCGCCCCGGCATTGTCTGCAGCCTGGGGCACCCCGGCGTTCCACCGGGCACGGATCGCCCGCGATATCCTCCCGAAGGAGCGATGATGTCATTCGAACCCGATGAGGATCAGCAGGAGCTGGTGGCCCTGGTGCGCGGCATCCTGAGCCAGCGTGCCGACAGCGCGGCGACCCGTCGTGCCATAGCGAGCACCGAGCGCTTCGACACCGACCTGTGGCGCCTGCTGTGCGAGGAGATCGGCATCGCCGGCATGGCGATCCCCGAGGAGTTCGGCGGCGCGGACTTCACTCTCCGTGAGGCGCAGCTCGTGTTGGAGGAGATCGGCTACTCGCTCGCCCCCTCCCCGTATCTCGGCTCGGTCGCGATCGCGGCGCAGGCGATCCTGGCCACCGGCGACGCGGATGCCGCCGCCCGGCTGCTCCCCGGCATCGCCGAGGGATCATCGTCAGCCGCTCTCGCCTGGGCCGCTCCCGACGGACGCTTCGCCCCGGAGCGGGTCGACATCCACGCCGAGGACCGCGAGGGCTGGCAGCTCAGCGGCGCGAGCGGGTTCGTCCTCGACGGTGCCACCGCCGACGTGCTGCTCGTGGTCGCTCAGACCTCCGACGGCCCGCGCCTGTTCGAGGTGATCGACACCGAGGCCGTGGTCCGTGAGGACACTCCGACCATGGACCAGACCCTGCGCCTGGGCACGCTGCGCTTCGACGCGGTCGCAGCGCGACCCCTCGGAGCCGTCGACCCGGGCGTCCTGGAGACCGTGCGTGCGCTCGCGCTCGCGGCGATCAGCGCGGTACAGGCGGGAACCGCCGCGCGTGCCCTCGACGAGACCGTGGCATACGCGAAGCAGCGGGTGCAGTTCGGACGCGCGATCGGGTCGTTCCAGGCGATCAAGCACCGCCTGGCGGACATGCACGTGCAAATGGAGGTCGCACGCACCGCGTCGCGCGCAGCATCAGATGCTCTCGCCACCGGAGCCGCCGACCGCTTCGAGCTCGCGACCATCGCGAAGGCGACGTGCTCCGAGGCGCTCGAACACGTCGCCGCCGAGACGATCCAGCTGCACGGCGGCATCGCGATCACGTGGGAGCACGACGCGCACCTGATCTTCAAGCGCGCGCACTCCCTCGGCCGGCTCTTCGGCACCGCTCGCGAGCAGCGCGATCACGCGGAGGACTGGGCGCTCGCGACGGCCTGAGAGTCGCGGGTCAGCGCCGGAGCGGAGCGGACTCGGTCCAATCGGTGTACTTGCGGCGTTCCTGGAAGAACCAGCGCCCCTCCCGCCGCACGAGGGTGTCCTCGTAGCGGTCGGCGAGCGTGAAGCGCATCCGCCCCTCCGCCGTCTCGCGGACGTGATGGGACATGCAGGAGGTGTGCGCCCGGGCCGACTCCCCGTCGATCTCGACGTCGCTCGGCGAGAGCACGTGGCTGGTCACGACGAAGGCCGCGAGGGTGTCGAAGGCCGCGATCAGCTGCTCGCGGCCTTCCGGCGACTCCGCGGGTTCGTCCGCCCGGGGACGGAACATCAGCATCCGTCCGTCCGGTGTGAACAGGTCGGCCATCTCCCCCGAGCGTCGCTGATCGGCGAGCCGACCGTAACGGGCGATCGTGTGCGTGATCGCGAGCCAGTCGTCGAAGGTCTCGTTCACGCGGGCTCCTCCGCCCGCTTCCGGTGCAGCGGCGTCGCGGCGTCCGGCGACCAGGAGGTGCGGCGTCGGTCCGGTTCGGCGGCGGAGAGCGGCTCGACCGGATGCAGGGTCTCGCGGCTGCGACGCGCGAGATCCTGGTAGATCCGCACCCCGTTGCGCTTCCACGCCAGGGCTTGTTCGTCGAGCGGCCCGACGACGCGGGCCGGAGCACCGAGCGCTTTCGACCCCGGCGGGATCACCGTGCCCGCGGTCACGACGGCGCCCGCCCCCAGCAGCGCGTCCGCACCGATCTCGGCACCGTCGAGCACCGTCGCTCCGATGCCGATGAGCGCGAACGATCCGATGCGGCAGCCGTGCAGCACCGCCCCGTGTCCGACATGACTGTTCGGCTCCAGCACGGCGTCCGCACCGGGGAAGGCGTGGATCACGCACGAGTCCTGCACGTTCGACCCCTCGCCGACGACGATGCGCCCGAAATCGCCGCGCAGGCTCGCGAACGGTCCGATGTAGCAGCCGGGCCCGATGATCACGTCGCCGATCAGGCTGGCCGTCTCGTGCACGAACGCGGTCGGATCGACGACCGGCACGACCCCGTCGAAGGCGTAACTGGGCATCAGGCGACCTGACCGCCGTCGATGATGAAGTCCTGCCCGGTGCAGTAGCTGCTCGCCGAGCTGGCGAGGTAGGCGACGAGGTTCGAGATCTCCTCCGGTCGACCGGCACGCGGGATCGGGATGCGCGAGATGAAGCCGACGCCGGCGCGGGTGTCCTCGGTGATCATGGGGGTGTCGACCGCGCCGGGGCACACGGTGTTCACACGGATACCGCTGCCGCCGAGCTCCCGGGCGAGCGCGCGGGATACCCCGCGCAGCCCCCACTTCGAGGCGGAGTAGGGGACGCGGTTCGCGTAGCCGGCGACGCCGGCGGTGGAGGCGATGTTGACGATGGACGCCCCCTCGCCCATGAGGGGCAGCAGCGCCTGCACCCCCAGCATCGGCCCGATCAGGTTCACATCGAGCGTGAGGCGGATGACGCGCTCCGAGGTCTCGGCGAGCGGCCCCTCCGGGCAGAAGCCGGCGTTGTTGACGAGCACGTCGACGCGCCCGAACCTCTTCTGCGCCGCATCGGCCACCTGCGACCACGCGTCCGCCGAGGAGACGTCGTGCGCGAGACCGATCGCGCGGTCCCCATAGGCCGCGGCGACCTCGGCGACGGCCGCGCCGTCGAGGTCCGTGAGCACCAGGTCGGCGCCGAGATCATGGAACAGCGCGGCGTGCGCGCGCCCCTGACCGCCGGCGGCTCCGGTGATCACGGCGACGCGGCCGGTGAGGTCGATGACGGGCGTTGCTTTCATGGGTTTCCTCCGCGATAGTTATCAAACAAGCATTTGGTTGTCTAGCGTGCGATTGAGAAGAGGGAGACGGGATGCCCCGGCTGCACCACATCGGCATCACGGTCAGCGACACCGTCGCGGCGACGGCGTTCTATCGAGCCGCGACCGAAGGCGAGGCCATCGGCCCACTCGCCAAGAGCGGGCCCGCGGTCGAAGCGGCGACGGGGTATCCGGGCGTCGAGATCCTGCTGACCTTCATCCGACTGGCCGACGGCGTGTTCCTGGAGCTCGCCGAGTACCGCGGCGCGGACGCCCCGCGCATCGACCCCGACAACGGACACATCGGCGCAGCGCACCCGGCCATCGTGGTGCCCGACATCGAGGCGAGCCTCGCCCGCCTGGCCGCCCTCGGACACCGCCCGCTGTCGCAGATCATGACCGCGACGGCCGGGCCGCTCGAGGGCTACCGGTACGTGTACGTGCTCGGCCCCGATGACGTGCGGGTCGAGCTGTTGCAGGAACCTCACTGACCCTCCCCCGACTGCCCGTCGAGCAGGAGCAGATCGTCGCCGTCGAGTACGAGATCGGCGGACGCCGCGGAGTCGCGGACGCTCTCCGGACGACTCGCCCCGGGAATCGGGATCAGCACCGGCGATCGCGACAGCAGCCACGCCAGCGCCACCCTCTGCGGGCTCACGCCGTGCCGTTCGGCTACCACGGCCACCGCGGCCGCCGCACCGCCGAGGCCTTTCGCCGCCCGCATGCCGCCCAGCGGCCCCCAGGCGAGGAACGCCAGGCCGTGCTCCTCGCACCGGCGCAGCACCTCATCGCCGGAACGCTCGAGCACCGAGTACTCGTTCTGCACGCTGACCAATGCCGCACCGACCACGCGCTTCGCGACGTCGAGCTGCGCACTGTCCACATTGGAGACCCCGACACGCACGACCACGCCGTCGTCGACGAGTCGGCGCATCGCGCCCATCGACTCCTCGAACGGCACCTTCACATCGGGGCGATGGTGCTGATAGAGCGGGAGGGCGTCGAGGCCGAGGCGCTGCGCCGAAGCACGGGCAGCGGCGGCGAGATGCTCCGGCGAACCGTCGACCCACCACGTCGCCGCCGGCCCCCGCGTGTGCCCGCCCTTGGTCGCGACGACCACACGGTCGAGGGCATCGGGACGCTGCCGCAGAGCCGCGATCAGAGCCCGCTCGTTCACCCCCATCTCTCCCGTCGGACCGTAGGAGTCAGCGGTGTCGAACAGGGTGATCCCGGCATCCAGAGCCGCGTGCACGGCTCGGACACCGCGCTCGATGTCGGCGTCCGGAAGCTGGGTGAGGGTCATGGCCCCCATCCCGATCGCCGAGACGCGCAGGTCGCCGATCGTGCGGACCGGCATCACCGCCCCACGACCGTCCACCCGCCGTCGACCGGAAGACACTGGCCGATCACGTGCGTGGCGTCGCACAGCATCCACACGATCGCGCCGGCGATGTCGGCCGGGTCCGCGAGCCGTCCTCGTGGCGTGCGCTTCTCGACGGCTTCGAGGTCGTATCCGCCGTCGACCATGTCCTGCACCATCGGGGTCAGCGTGTGGCCGGGGGCGACCGCGTTGACCCGCACGCCCCGCGGCGCCCACTCGACGGCGAGGTTCTCCATCAACTGACGCTCCGCGGCCTTCGCCGGGCCGTAGTCCACCTGGTTCGCCCAGCCGCGGTAGGCGGTGGTCGACGACACCATCACGATCGACGCCGGAGCACCGTCGAGGCGCCGCACCATCGCGCGCGACACGGCGAGCGTCCCCACGACGTGCACGTCGTACAGCAGGCGGAGCCGGTCGAGATCCATCTCCAGCGCCGGCACGAACGCGCCACGGATGCCGTGGCAGGCGACGAGCCCGGCGACCGGGCCGAGCGCCCATGCCGCGTCCATCTCCGCTTCGACGGCGGTCTCGTCACGGACGTCCACGATCCGCGTCTCCACCTCTGCTCGTGCGCTCGGCGCGAGGTCGAAGACGGTGACCCGGCACCCGCGAGCGAGGAGCAGGTCCACCACGGCGGCGCCGATCCCGCTGGCACCGCCGGTCACCACCACGTGCTCTGCCATCGACTGTGCGGTCATGCGCACCTCCCTCGCTGTTCGTCCTCCCGGGCATGCTACTGTGATTCCCAAACAAGCGCTAGGTTTAGCGCCGGTCACGCGAAGGAGCGGGGATGTCGGACAAGCGGGTGAGCATCGAGGAGGCGGTCGCCACCATCGAGAGCGGGATGACGATCGGCATCGGCGGCTGGGGGTCCCGGCGCAAGCCGATGGCCCTGGTGCGCGAGATCCTCCGACGCGACATCACCGACCTCACCGTGGTGGCGTTCGGCGGCCCCGACGTCGGCCTCCTCGCCGCCGCCGGACGCATCCGCCGCCTCGTGTACGGCTTCGTCTCCCTGGACAGCATTCCGCTCGATCCACTGTTCACCCGGACCAGGGAGCGCGGCGGGTTGGAGATCGAGGAGTACGACGAGGGCATGTTCGTGGCGGGCCTGCGCGCAGCGAATGCCCGGCTCGACTTCCTGCCCATCCGCGCGGGCCTCGGCGCCGACGTGCTCCCGGCCAACCCGCGCCTGCGCACGGTGCGCTCGCCCTACTCCGACGCCGAGTACGTGGCGATGCCGGCCCTCCCGCTCGACGTCGCGCTCGTGCACGTGAACCGGGCCGACGAACAGGGGAACGCCCAATACCTGGGGCCCGACCCCTACTTCGACGATCTGTTCGCGATGGCGGCCGAGCGCACCATCGTCTCCGCCGAGAAGGTCGTCCCGACCTCGGCGCTGCTCGATGAGGGCTCGTTCCACACGCTGCTCTTCAGCCGCATCTACGCCTCGGCCGTCGTCGAAGCGCCGCGCGGTGCGCACTTCACCACGTGCGCGCCCGACTACGACCGCGACGAAGCGTTCCAGAAGCACTACGCCGCCTCCGCCAAGGACCCCGATGCCTGGGCCGAGTTCGAGCAGACGTTCCTGCAGACCGACGAGGCCGGCTACCACGCCGCCGTCGCCCGTTTCCACGCCGACCGAGGAGAGTCATGACCACCGACACCACCACCGCGGGCATCGCCTCTGCGACGGCCGGAGCGACGAACGCCGAGATCTGCATCGCGGCCTGCGCCGACACGTACCGGGAGTCGGGCGAGATCCTCGCGCACGCGGTCGGCATCATCCCCGCGCTGGGTGCGCGGCTGGCGAAGCTCACCACCGCCCCCGATCTCGTCCTCAGCGACGGGGAGGCGTTCTTCCTGAGCGGCCCGCCGCAGCCGGGCGACCCGGAGGCCCCGCAGCCGACGATCGAGGGGTGGGCGCCGTTCCGGCGCATCTTCGACATCCTCGCCACCGGCCGACGTCAGAGCATGATGGGCGCGAGTCAGATCGACCGGTTCGGCAACCAGAACATCTCGCTCATCGGCGACTGGGCCCGCCCCACCCGTCAGCTCATCGGAGTGCGCGGGGCACCGGGCAACACCGCGAACCACCGCGTGGACTACTGGATCTCACGCCACAGCACGCGCGTGTTCGTCCCCGCCGTCGACATGGTCTCGGGCGTCGGCAACGACCGCGCACGCGAGGCCGGCCTCGATCATCACCACCTCGGCGTGATCGTGACGAACCTCGCCGTGCTCGGGTACGACGACGAAGGCGCCCTCACCGTACTCTCCGTCCACCCCGGCGTCGACCCACAGTCCGTGGCGGACAGCACGGGGTTCCCCCTCGACGCGTCGGACGCGCCACTCACGCGCACACCGGATGCCGAGGAGCTGCGACTGATCCGCGAAGTCCTCGACCCGCGCGGCACCCGCACCCGCGAAGTCGCGGACTGACGCGGAATCCACTCAGTCGGCGAGGAGGCCCTTGTGGAGCAGATCCAGGAAGTTGTCGGTCAGGGTCGACGCGGTGTGCCCGCGCCCCGGCCGGTACCACGCGACGGTCGACCACACCGCGTCGCGGATGAAGCGGTAGGCGATGGGGGCGTCGATCGAATCGCGGAAGACGCCGACCTTCTGCCCCTCGGTGATCTGCGCCAGCCAGAGCGCCTCGATGCGCTCGCTGTTCTCGCCGAGGAACTCGAAGCCGGGCTGACGGGCGAGGAACGACAGCTCGTTCTGGTACAGGCCGACCGCGTCGGGCTGGCTCTCGATCGTCGCGAAGGCGTGTGCGATGAGCTTGTCGAGGATGTCACGGGGGCTTCCCCCCTCGGCCACGATCTCTTCGAAGCGGCCCAGCAGGCCCGCCATGAAACTGTGGAGGATCTCCTGCAGGATCGCTTCCTTGGAGGAGAAGTGGTGGTAGAGACTGCCGGACAGGATGCCCGCCTCATCGGCGATGTCTCGGACCGTCGTGGCGGAGTATCCGCGCTTGGCGATCAGGCGCGCGGCGATCGAGATGATCTGGTCGCGGCGTTCGGAGCTCTGCTCCTGCCGGCCCCCGCTTTTGGTCGTTGCCATTGCTGCTCCTTCACAGAGAATCTCACAAGCGCTTGTTCAAGTGTGCCGCATGTGAGCGTTTTCCCGAAACATCCACTCGGAGTGTACGCATGATATTGGAAAGGACGTCCATGACAGTCTCGGAAGCCACGACAGTGCCCGCCCTCCTCGCGGAGATGGCAGCTCTCGGCGACCATCCGGCCATCGTCGACGGCGACGTGGTCATCGGCTACGCCGAGTTGCAGGACCGGGCGCGCTCCGTCGCCCGCGCCTACCTCGCACAGGGCATCGAGCCGGGCGACCGCATCGGCCTGTGGGCGCCGAACCGACACGAGTTCATCCTGGCGATGCTCGGGGCTCAGCTGGTCGGCATCGCGGTCGTGCCCCTGAACACGCGCTTCACCGGCCATGAAGCCGCGGAGATCCTCGCGCGATCCCGCGCCACCGGCCTGGTCGTCGCCGACGGATTCCTCGGGAAGCCGTACAGCTCCCTGCTCCGCAGCGCCGCAGCCGAGCGCGCAGGCGACGGTCCGATCTTCCCCGGCCTCCCCCACCTGCACACCGCCGTGACCATCGACGGCGCAGGCGGCGACGGCCTCCTCTCCTGGTCGGACTTCCTCGCGGCGGGATCCGCGGTCACCGACGACCGCGTGACGGCCGCCGCGGAGGCCGTCACCCCGGACGACATCATGGACGTGCTCTTCACCTCGGGCACCACCGGGATCCCCAAGGGCGTGCTCAGCGCGCACCGCCAGACGCTCTCCGTGGCACGCGCCTGGGGACTCGGCGCACGACTCACGCCCGACGACCGTTATGCGGTGGTCAACCCGTTCTTCCACGGGTTCGGCTACAAAGCCGGGATGATCACCTCGCTGATGGCGGGGACCACGATCTACCCGCTGGCGGTGTTCGATGCCGATCAGCTGCTCGAACTCGTGCAGTCCGAGCGCATCAGCGTGCTGCCCGGCGTACCGACGATCTTCACCTCGCTGCTCGACCACCCGCGGCTTCGGGAGTACGACCTGTCGTCGCTGCGGTTCGCGATCGCGGGGGCCACGGCGGCCCCCGCCACACTCTTCCACGACATGGTGAACACACTCGGGTTCGAGACCGTCGCCCAGGCATACGGGCTCACCGAGTGCGTGGTGGCCACCCTCTCCCGCCCCGGCGAGTCCCTCGAGCACACGGCGCAGACCACGGGTCCCGCTGTCGACGGGGTCGAGATCCGCGTGGTGGACGAGGACGGTCAGGATGCCGGGCTCGACACCGACGGCGAGATCCTGCTCCGCGGACCCAACGTCATGCTCGGCTACTTCGAGGATCAGGCGGCAACGGACGCCGTGCTCGATGCGGACGGCTGGTTCCACACCGGCGACGTCGGCCGTCTGGACGAGCACGGCTGCCTGAAGATCACCGACCGGCTGAAGGACATGTTCATCGTCGGCGGTTTCAACGTCTACCCGGCCGAGGTCGAGAACGCCCTGCGCAAGCATCCGGCGGTGAACGAGTCGGCCGTGATCGGGGTGGACGATCACCGCCTCGGCACGGTCGGCCGCGCCTACGTCCTGCTGCTGCACAACGCCACGCCGCGACCGGATGCCGCCGATCTCGAGGCCTTCTGTCGCACCCACCTGGCGAACTTCAAGGTGCCGCGCGAGTTCGTCTTCGTCGAGGACTTCCCCCGCAACGCCACCGGCAAGATCCTGAAGTCTGAGCTCCGCTCGCACGTCTGAGCGGTGGGCGTTTAGCCGAAGGTCCCTATCCCGATAGCCTTAAGTCGAAGGCCAAAATGGGGATGGGGACGATATGGACGAGCAGCGCACGTCGACAGGGATCACGCGGCGATCGGTGGTGCGCGCGGCGGCATGGTCGGCGCCCGTGATCGCCGCCGCCATCGCCACACCGCTCGCGGCGGCCTCCGGCGCCGCCGCCCTGACCGTGCAGCCCTCGCCCGCGACCGTCACGGGTGCAGATTTCGCGTGGCCGGGGGCGACCGTCACGAACACCGGGACGACACCGCTGACCGTCACCTGGTCGGTCGACGTGGCCCCTGTGCTCGAGTCGCTCTCGGGCCCGCTCACCGGCACGGTGACGATCCCGCCCGGCTCTTCCGAACTGGTCGCCGCCGGCATCACCGGCTACTACGTCGCGGCCGCCTGGGCGACGACGCTGACACTCACCCTGCTCGGCGACGGCGCCCCGCGCACCTCCACCGTGACGTTCCAGGCCGAGGAGCAGTAGCCCGCGCCCGCCGGACGGCGTGCGTCAGCTCAGACGCTCGAGCACCATGGCCATGCCCTGGCCGCCGGCGGTGCACATCGTCTCGACGGCGAACTGCTCGTCGCGCTCGCGGAGCGCGTTGATCGCGGTCGTGGTGATGCGGGCACCGGTCATGCCGTAGGGGTGACCGAGGGCGATCGCGCCGCCGTTCACATTCACGCGGTCGGGGTCGATGCCGATGTCGGCGACCGAGGGAATCACCTGCGCGGCGAACGCCTCGTTGATCTCGAGGATGTCGATGTCCCCGATCGACATACGGGCGTGGGCGAGCGCGCGCTCCACCGCCTGCACCGGCCCGAGGCCCATGATCTCGGCCGACAGTGCCGACACCCCGGTCGACACCACACGGGCGAGCGGGGTGAGCCCGAGCTCGGCGGCGCGGGTGTCGCTCATGATCACGAGCGCGGCCGCGCCGTCGTTGAGCGGGCAGCAGTTCGCCGCGGTCACCGTGCCGTGCGGGCGGAACACCGGCTGCATGCCGCTGATGCCCTCCAGCGTGACGCCCGTTCGGGGGCCGTCGTCCTTCGTCACGAGCGTGCCGTCGGCGAGACGCACCGGGGTGATGTCGGTCCCCCAGAAGCCGCGGGCGCCGGCGGCCTCGGCGCGGTTCTGGCTGAGCACCGCCCATTCATCCTGCTCGCGACGGGACACGCCGCGGAAGGAGGCCACATTCTCGGCGGTCTCCCCCATCGCGATGTAGATGTCCTCGAGCTCTCCCCGCTCGAGCGGATCCGACCATACGAAGTCGGGGTTCTGCGCGTCGCGCGCCGTGCGGGCCGCAGCATCCGCCCACCGCGGGTTCTTGGTGTCCGGCATGCCGTCGGACTTGCCGGAGCCGAACTGCGACACCGCCTCCACCCCGGCCGAGACGAACACGTCGCCCTCGCCGGCCTTGATCGCATGGAACGCCATCCGCGTCGTCTGCAGCGACGATGCGCAGTAGCGGTTGACCGTGGTGCCGGGCACCGCGTCCCAGCCGAGCTGCAGCGCCAGCATCCGTCCGATGTTGTATCCCTGCTGGCCTGCCGGCTGCGCACAGCCCACCATCAGGTCGACGATCTCGTCCGGGTTCAGGCCGGGCACCGCCTCGACGGCCGCGCGCACCATCTGCACGGCGAGGTCGTCACCGCGCATGTCCTTCAGGCTGCCCTTGAACGCGCGTCCGATGGGCGAGCGCACCGCGGAGACGATGACGGCTTCGGTCATGATGAGGATCCTCCAGTGATGTCGAGGCGGTCGGCCTGCTGCACGATGTCCGCGTTCGGGGTGTGGCTCAGGAAAGCGGGCCATTCGCCGCCACCGTCCACGGGGATGACGGCGCCGGTGATGTGCGCCGACAGGGGTGAGGCGAGCATGACGCAGACGTTGCCGAGCTCCTGCGGCGAGGCCAGTCGCCCCCGCGGGATGGTCCGTGCGATCTCCGCGTACTGCTCCGGTGTGCCGTAGTGGTCGACCGCGCTCTCGGTGTGCACCAGGCCGCTGCTGATCGCGTTGACGCGGATCTCCGGCGCCCATTCGACCGCGAGGCTGCGGGTCAGGCTCTCCAGCGCCGCCTTCGCCGCGCCGTACACGGCCGTGCCGGGGCTGGGGCGGCGGGCGCTGATCGAGGTGATGTTGATCACGCTGCCGGATGCGGCACGCAACGCGGGGAACGCCGCTCTCGTGGCGACCGCGGCGGAGAGGAAGTTGATCTCGGTGATGGCCTGGAAGTACCTCGGCGACCCGGCTTCGAATCGGCCGAACGGCGAGCCGCCGACGTTGTTGACGAGCACGTCGAGGCGTCCGTGGCGTTCCGCGACGCCCGCGATCCAGGCCTCGTTCTGAGCGGCGTCGCGCACATCGACCGGACGGAAGGATGCCGCGCGCCCGTCGCGCTCCGGCAGGGTCGTCGGCTCGGAGCGACCGCAGAACTCGACGTCGGCACCCGCATCGAGGAACGCCTCGACCACGCCACGGCCCACACCTCGAGCACCGCCGGTGACCGCGACGACCTTCCCCGCGAAATCCATGACCAGGCTCACTCCGCCTCCTCCGAGCGCGGCGCTCCGATGCGCCGACCTGTCCATGCTACCAACCAAATGCTAGGTTTGTTGCATGAGTCACGATGACGTCCCTCTGCAGCATCCCCGCACCATCGTGGTCACCGGCGGCGCCCTCGGCATCGGCGGCGGGATCAGCCGACGCTTCGCCGCCGACGGCGACCACGTCCTGCTCGTCGACATCGATGCGGATGCCGCCGCACGCACGGCCGCCGACATCGAGGCGACCGGCGGCCGCTGCACCGTGCTCGTCGGCGACATCACCGAAGACGACACGGTCGCCCGCCTCGCGGCCAGGGTCGAGAGCGAACACGGACACGCCGACGTGCTCGTCAACAACGTCGGCGACTACCGCCCGGCGAAGTCGTTCTTCGCCAAGAGCCCGCCCGACCAGTGGCGGCGCCTGCACGAGCTCAACCTCTGGCACGTCTTCGCCGTGACGCACGCGCTCCTGCCGGGGATGATCGCGGCCGGCGGCGGCAGCATCGTCAACGTCTCCACGGTCGAGGCGTTCCGCGGCATCCCCGGCAACGCCGTGTACTCGGCGTACAACGCCGGCGTCTCCGCTTTCACGAAGAGCCTCGCCGTCGAACTCGGGCCCTCCGCCATCCGGGTCAACGCCATCGCCCCCGACCTCGCCGACACCGCGCAGACCCCGGCCGAGCTCATGCTGGCCGGCCGCGACCCCGCGCTGCTGCGATCCTGGCTTCCCGCCGGACGCTTCGGGACACCCGAGGACTTCGCGGGAGTGGTGGCCTTCCTCGCCTCGCGCGACGCTGCGTTCATCACGGGTCACACGATCCCCGTCGACGGCGGAACACTGGCCGCAGCCGGCTGGTACGGCAAGGCATCCGGTCGCGGCTGGACGAACATGCCGGATCAGGCATGAACACGCTCGCCGAGCTCATGGACCGTCAGCAGATCCACGACCTGGTCCTGCGCTACTGCTCGGCCGTCGACCGCGCCGACTACGCGGCGGTCCGCAGCGTCTATGCGCGAGACGGCGTCGACCACCACACCGGCTTCTCCGGAACGGCCGACGACTACGTGGCCTGGCTGCGCGAGCGGACGGCCGTGTTCGACGGCACCATGCACCTCGTCGGGAACCACCGGGTCGAGCTCCACGGCGATCATGCCTTCGCCGAGACGTACGGCACGGCCGTGCACTGGGGTACGCCGTCCGACGACGAGTCCCTCAACTTCACGAGCGGCTTCCGCTACCTCGATCATGTCCGCCGCGACCCCGACGGCTGGCGCATCGTCGAGCGCACCGCCGTGCGCGAATGGACCCGCTCGGATGCCGGGAGACTGCGTGAGCCGGAGGGCGACGGACCACGGGGCCGTCGCGGACCCGACGACCCCGCGACGGCCTGGCGGCAGCGCGTGCGCCGCGCTGCCGCAGCGCCCAGGAAGGAGAGATCATGACACGGAGCATCGAACAGCGCCTGCGGGCACTGGAGGACCGACTGGAGATCATCGAGCTGGAGGCGACCTACGCGCGCGCCTTCGACGAGCGCGACGGCGACACGTGGAGCAGCCTCTTCACCGAGGACGGCATCTACCAGTCGCGGGCTGTCGGGGAGGCGCCGCCGCTGACCTTCGTGCAAGGCCGCCCGGCGCTCCACGCGTTCTGCGCCGACGCTGCCTTCGCCGGCATCCACTTCCTGCATCTGCCGCAGCTCGCGTTCGACGGCGACCGCGCGACGGCCCGCATCCACCTGGAATTCCATGGCGACTACGCCGAGGATGCCGGTGCCCCACGGCTCGTGATGCGCGGCTTCTACGACGTGGCCTACCGACGCGAGGAGGGCCGCTGGCTCATCGCCCGTCGGGTGACGACGGCCTTCGCCCGCAGCCAGGACACGGCGCTCGGCTACCCCGCCGCATCCGCCCTCCCGGCGGCCTGACCCTCCGGCGTCGACGCTACGCGACCGCGCCGAAGTACGCCTTCTGCAGATCCTCGAGCGTGACGTCGGCCGCGGCCCCGGCGAGCGTCGTGCGGCCCATCTCGATCACCGTCACCTCGTCGGCGATGGCGACGGACTCCTGCACGGCCTGCTCGACCAGGAGGATGCCGATGCCGGTGTTCTTGAGCTCATGCACCCGCTCCATGACCTCCTTGACGATCACCGGAGCGAGCCCCTGGCTCGGCTCGTCGAGGATGAGCAGCTTCGGCTTCGCCATCAGCGCCTGGCCGATCGCGAGCATCTGCTGCTGCCCACCCGACATGCTCGCCGCGGGGAGGGCACGCTTGCTGCCCAGGATCGGGAAGAGCTGGTAGATCTCCTCCGCCGCCGCGATCAGAGCCCGCTTGCCCATCCCCCGCGAGAATCCGCCGAGGATGAGGTTCTGCTCGATCGTGAGCTCACGGAAGACCTTCTTGCCCTCCTGCACGTACGAGATCCCGCGGGCGACCCGCTTGTGAGGTGCATCCGTCAGCGGCTCGCCGAGGTAGGCGACCGTGCCGCCCGAGACCCTGTTCAGCCCGGTGATCGCCCGCAGCGTCGTCGTCTTGCCCGCGCCGTTCCGACCGAGCAGCACCGTGATCTCCCCCGCCCGCACGGTCAGCGAGACGTCGCGCACGACGGTCAGGTCGCCGTAGCCGGTCTGCAGACCGGACACCTCCAACAGCACATCACTCATGGTCGCCGCCTCCCGCCGCGTTGGTCTCCGCCGTCACGCCGAGGTACTCCTCCATGACCCGCGGGTTGCTCTCGATCTGATCGGGGGTGCCGTGCGCCATGACCGCGCCCTGGGCGAGCACATAGATGTCGTCGGCGACGCGCAGCACGAGTTGGAAGTTGTGCTCCACCAGGATGACGGTCATGCCGGCGTCGCGCAGCCGCTTCACGAGGCTCTCGAGGACCTCGAGCTCGTCCTCGTCCAGGCCGGATGCCACCTCGTCGAGGAGCACCACCTTCGGGGACGCTGCCAGGCTCCTGGCGACCTCGAGCAGTCGACGGTTGCCGAGCGGGAGCGAGTCGGCCGGCTCGTCGCGCTGCGCGCTGAGCCCGACCAGCGCGAGCGCCCGCTCCGCCGCCGCCCGGTTCTCCGCGCGAGCTCGCCAGAACGTCGGCAGCCGCAGGAACGAGGCGAACACGGAGGCCCGCTCCGTGGCATAGCGTCCGGCCGCCACGGCTTCGAACACCGTCAGCTTCTCGGGGATGTTCGGAGTCTGGAACGTGCGCGAGACCCCCGCCCGGGCGACCCGGTACGACGAGAGTCCCTGGATGGACTTCCCGTCGAGTTCGATCGTGCCGGCATCCGTCTTGTAGAAGCCGGAGATCATGTTGAGCAGGGTGGTCTTCCCGGAGCCGTTGGGGCCGATGATCGCCGTGACCGCACCCGGCGCCGCATCGATCGACACCTTCGACAGCGCCTGGTTGCCGCCGAACGCCTTGGAGACTCCCTCCGTGCGCAGCAGCGCGCCGTCGAGCTTCTCGATCTCGGCCGGAGCGGCTTCCGCCGGGCGCACCCCGGTCTTGGCTTTGGCCGCGATGTCGGCCTTGCGCACGAGGGTCCGCAGCAGCCCGGACAGTCCTCCGGTGAAGGCCACTCCGCCGATGAGCAGGAACGCCCCGGAGATGATCAGTCCGAACTGGCTGAAGTTCGTCGACTGGTTCATCCCGAACTGCAGCACCGCTGCACCGATCAGGGCTCCGTAGATGCTGGCGGAGCCGCCGAAGATCGAGGCCGCGAGCACCGTCATCGCGAACGAGAACGCGAAGGCCTCCGGCGAGATGAAGAGGTCGAGGTTGGCGAAGAGCACCCCGGCGATGCCGGCAGGGACGGCGCCGATCGCGTAGGCCGTGAGCTTGGCGCGGAACACGGAGATGCCCATCGACGAAGCCAGGACCGGGCTCTGCTTGAGCACGCGGAGCGCCGTCCCGTGGTCGGAGACGACGAGGTTGCGGATCAGCGCGAAGGCCACGATGGCGACGCCGACGATGATCAGGTAGTAGGTGCGGCCGTCGATCATCTGACCGAACGAGGTCGCGGGCATGATTCCGGCCAGACCGTTGCGACCGCCGGTCTGCTCCTTGAAGATCGACAGCACGTCCGGGACGATCAGGATCAGGAAGAACGAGGTCATCGCGAGCGACCAGCTCCCCAGACGCAGTCCGGGGATGCCGGAGATGAGTCCGATGAGCAGCGCGGCGCCGCCGCCGATGAGCAGCTGCAGCCAGATGTCGGTCACCCCGGCCTTGTTGGCGAGACCCGCGGCATAGGCACCGGCCGCATACATCGCGACCTGTCCCATCGCCAGCTCGCCGGCGTAGCCGAGCGAGAGGTTCAGGCCCAGCACGATCAGCGCCAGGATCAGGGTGAGCTCGATCTGCCGCGTCGCGGCGTAGTTGAGCCCGAGGAACGGCAGCGCGAGCAGCACGGCACCGACGGCGAGGGGCCAGATCCAGCCGGGGACGGACCGTAGTTTCAACCAGAGAGCAGCCACGGTCACACCGTCCGTTCCACGCGACGGGTGAAGAGTCCCGTCGGCTTGACCATCAGAATCACGATGAGGATGAAGAACACCGTCAACCCCGCGTAGTCGGCACCGATGTACCGCGTCGCGAGCGCCTCGGCGAGGCCGACGATGAGTCCACCCACGAGCACGCCGCCGAGGGACCCGAAGCCGCCGATCGCGAGGACGACGAAGCCCTTGAGCGCCAGGGAGGCGCCGAGCGTGGCGACCGCATACGTCTTGGGGCCGACGAACACGCCGAGGAAACCGGCGAGGACGCCGGTGAAGATGAAGGCCATGAGGGCGAAGCGCCGCACGTTCACCCCGCGCAGCTGCGCTGCCTCCCTGTTCTCGCTCATGCCGAGCAGGGCGATGCCGGTCATGCTGCGCTTGGCGTACTGGGTGAGTGCGATGACCAGGACGATGACGAGCACGATCAGTGCGAGCTCGACGGGGTAGACCCGGCCGCCGAGGAACTCGAGCACCTGATCGCCCATGAAGAAGGGCACGCGCTTGGGCTCTCCGCCCCAGATCACCTGGGCGACACCCTCCATGATGATGGAGGCGCCGAGGGTCGTGACCAGCAGGTTGTGCGGGTCCTTGACCGGACGGATGGCGACCCGCTCCTCGAGAGCGGCGATCGCGCCGACGATGACGGCCGCGGCGATCGCGACGAGCCACCAGGGCAGACCCCAGACGACGATGCCGACGTACGCGATGAACGCGCCGAGCATCATGAGCGCCGCCTGGGCGAAGTTGAAGGTCTTCTGCGAGAGGAAGACGATGTTGTAGCCGATCGCCACCAGTGCGTAGATCGCACCGAGAGCCAGGCCGGACCAGATGATGGTCATTGCGGTCGGGTTCCTTCCATCACTTTGGCTTGGTGTGCCGACGGCTCGGATCCGAATCGAGATCCGAGCCGCCGGCGATGTTCACGCGCCGACCGGGGTCAGGGCTGGAACTGACCGTTGACGAGTTCGCCCGGCGGGATGAAGGCGAACTGCTCCGGGCCCACGTGCGGGCTGTGCGCATCCTCTTCGAAGGCGTAGAGACCCAGGATCGCGGTCTCGGCCGCCTTCTGGACGTCGGGGTCGATGAGTGCCGCAACCAGGGCGTCGGGGTCGTCGACTCCACCGGCCTTCTCCGCTGCGGCCTTGAAGAGCAGCGCCGAGTCGTAGTTGTACGCCAGGATCAGCGACGACTTGATGTCCCCGGCGGCGAGCATGCGCTCGACGGCCTCGTTGACCTTGGTGTCGTCCGGGTCGTACTGGGTGCTGGAGTACACCTGCATGGTGAGGTTCTTGACCTGGTCGGTGCCGAGCACGCCGTCGGGCGCGGGTGTGGCGATCAGACCGGTCGCGGCGACCGAGGAGTTGCCCATCACGGGAACATCCCACCCGAGCTTCTCCAGGCTCTGCAGCACGTAGCCGAGCGGTGCGCCGTAGGCGTCGAGCACGAGCACATCGGGGTCGCCCTGCTGCAGTGCGGAGAGCTGGGAGGTCATGTCGAGGGCGGCGTTGTCGAAGCCCTCGTTCCCGGTGACGGTGAATCCTGCATCCGTGAAGGTGGTCTCACCGAGCGAGCCGAAGAGCTCGCCGTAGGCGCTGGAGCCGTGCAGGATCGCGACGTCCTCGTAGCCGCGGTCGTCCATCTCGGCGACGAACGAGCCGAGGTAGTCGGGCACGGAGGCGCTGAGGTCGAAGCTGTAGGGGTTGACCGCGGGGTCACCGGATCCCGTCGTCGGGCCGATGTTGAACGAGACGATCTTGTTCTGCGTGAGGATCGGCAGCATCGCCTCGGTGATCGTGGAGGGGCCGGAGTTCATCACGAGGTCGGGCTTGCCCTCGGTGGCGATGTACTCGCGCAGCTTGGTCACGGCGACCGTCGGGTCGGCGTTGTCCTCGAGGTGGGTGATCTCGACCTCGCGGTCGAGGATCCCGCCCATGTCGTTCACGGCGTCGACGGAGGCCAGGGCAGCCGTCACGGCCGTCGTCGCGTTGTCGGCGAGGATGCCCTCCGCGCCCATGCCGCCGAGCACCACGATCTTGATCGGGTCGTCGCCTCCGCCTTCGCCGCCACCGTTCCCTGCGTCCGCGTCACCGGAGCAGCCGGCGAGGACCATCGTCGAGACCACGATCCCTGCGGCAACCGCCGCGAGTCTGTTGAACCGCATATCCGAACCTCTCTCATCGTTGAGTTAGAGCGCTAGAGCGACCAAACGCTTGCTTAGTAAATCACACCCGGACACTCCGAGCAACGCCCAACCGGTCAATTGCTTGGTTACGATTCGGACACCTGTTAGATTCCGGCTCATGGACACTGCACAGACTTCTGAGAACCGCTCTCTCCGTGACCTTCCCGGCATCGCCGTCGTGACCGGCGGGACCGGCGGAATCGGCTCCGCCATCGCCCGAAAGCTCGCCGCCGAAGGGGTGCGCGTCGCGATCACCCATCGCTCCGAGCCGTCGCCCGAACTGCTCGCCGCTCTCGGCGAGCACGGCGAAGCCCACCGACTCGACGTGCGCGACGAGGCCGGCGCAGCCGCCCTCGTCGCCGACCTCGTCGAGCGCCACGGCGCCGTGCACACGGTCGTGCATGCCGCCGGCCCGCACGTGCCGATGCTGCACCTGTCGAAGGTCTCGGTCGAGCAGTTCGCCCGACAGGTCGACGACGATCTCGTCGGCTTCTTCGTCGTGGCGAAGGCCTTCCTCCCGGCGCTGCGTGCTGCATCCGGATCGCTCACCGTCGTCACCAGCGCCGGGACGCGGCGGTACCCCGTGCGGGACGGACTGTCGGTCGCGCCGAAGGGCGCAGTGGAGGCGCTGGCTCGTGGACTCGCCGCCGAGGAGGGGCGCTTCGGCGTGCGCGTGAACGCGGTCGGACCGGGGATGCTGTGGGACGGGATGTCGGCCCGGTTGATGGCCTCCGGAGACCTGGATGAGCGTGCCCTCGAGGTGGCGACCCGGAACATCCCGCTCCGCCGATTCGGCACCGCGGGCGACATCGCCGCCGCCGTGTCGTTCCTCGCCTCCCCGTCGGCGGGCTTCATCACCGGACAGAAGCTCGACGTCGACGGCGGGTTCGGTCTCTGAGCGTCCGACACGGACGGGGCTCACGCCCGCACCGCGATGCTCATCGCATGCCGCTCAGGCGCTCGATGAGCCAGTCGATGCGGGCGGCCTCGTCGCGGGAGAACCGCTCGGACCACTCGAGCGCCACACCGGAGAAGCGCCAGGCATCCTCCCGCTGCGCGCCTCGCGCGTGGGCAGCCGCCTCTTCCGCGGTCCGCAGAGCCTCGTCGCGGTAGGCGGCCAGGCTCTCCCTCAGGCGATCGAGGTCGCCGTTGTGCGCGGCCCACAGGCGCAGGATGTGCGAGTGCTTGAGCACCACCGGTTCCGCGGGGATCTCGTCGGACCAGCGGCGCATGTTCCTGCGTCCCCGATCGGTGATCCCGTACAACCGCCGGCTCTTCGCCGCGTGCGTCTGCTCCACCCGTGACTCCGCGAGGCCGAGCCCCTCGAGCCGTCGCAGCTCCGTGTAGATCTGGCTCTGCGAGGGCGCCCAGTAGAAGTAGGCGAGGCTCTGATCGGCCCACTGCTTGACGTCGTATCCCGACAGCTCGGTGTCGAAGGACAGGATGCCGAGCACGGCCCAACTCGTCGCGGGCAGATCGGGCCGGTCGTCGGTGTCTTCGTGGTCGCTCACTTGACCTCCTCGTCGATGAGTGAGATATTCCTGATCGTACTATGACTAACAGTCATACCGCTGCTGATCGAAGGAGATCATGTGGACGAGACGACCCGGATGCTGGAGCTGCTGAACGCGAGTTTCCCGCGGCTGGCGACGATGGACCCCCTCGACGGACGGGCTGCCGCCGACGAGCGGATCCGTCCGGCGACGAACCTCGACGACGTCGCAGCGACGGATGACGGGGTGGTGGACGCCGGAACCCACGGCATCCCGATCCGCACGTACCACCCGCGCGAGCGGCGGCCGGATGCGCCGACCACGGTGTACGCGCACGGCGGCGGTTTCCTGCACGGCTCGATCGCCGGACACGACGGCTTCTGCCGGCGATGGGCCCGCACCACCGGCGCCACCGTCGTCTCGGTCGATTACCGCCTCGCTCCCGAAGCCGGTCCCGGCGCGGCGCGCGACGACGTGATCGCCGCGGCGGACTGGGCCGTCGGGGCCGGGCTCGGGGCGCACGGGCTCCTCCTCGCGGGCGACAGCTCGGGCGGCAACGTCGCGGCCGGCGCGGCGATCGGCCTCCGCGATCGCGGCGCGAGCCCGGTCGTCGCACAGGTGCTGCTCTACCCGTTCCTCGATCCGACGATGTCATCCGAGAGCCACCGCGCGAGGGCGACCGGCTACTTCGTCACGTCCGAGCTCCTGGCGCACTACTGGCGCACCTTCCTCGGTGAGCGGCCGGGCCGCTTCGACGCCGACGTCACCCCGCTCGCGGTCGACGACCTCGCAGGACTCCCGCCCGCGATCGTCGTCACCGCCGGCCTCGACCCCCTGTGCGACGAGGGCGCCGACTACGCCCGGCGGCTCCGTTCCGCCGGCGTCCCGGTGACACTCCGTCACCACCCCGATCAGTTCCACGGCTTCCTGACCATCCCCGGCTACGGCCCCGGCATCAGCGCCGCCGAGATCCTGTGGAGCGACCTCCACTCCCTGACCAGCCCCGACCCGAAGGACCGCAGATGATCCCCGAACACGACGTCATCATCGTCGGCGCCGGCTTCGCCGGCCTGTACTCCACGATCCACGCCGAGCGGGCGGGACTCGACATCCTCGGCCTCGAGGCCGGTGACGACGTGGGCGGCACCTGGTACTGGAACCGCTACCCGGGCGCCCGCTGCGACGTCGAGAGCATCGACTACTCGTTCTCGTTCGACGATGCCTTGCAGCGCGAGTGGCGCTGGAGCGAGCGCTACGCGACGCAGCCCGAGATCCTGCGTTACCTGAACCACGTCGCCGATCGGTTCGACGTCCGCCGTCACTACCGCTTCGGCGAGCGTCTCGCCGCCGCGTCCTGGGACGAGCGGGCGCAGCGCTGGGACGTGCGCACGGAGTCCGGATTCCAGGCCTCGGCACGCTGGCTGGTGATGGCGACGGGCGGGCTCTCGAAGCCGCAGCTGCCCGACCTTCCCGGTCGCGACGACTTCGCGGGTGAGGTCCTGCAGACCTCGGCCTGGCCGGAGGATCCGGTCGACCTGCGTGGCAAGCGGGTCGCCGTGATCGGCACCGGCTCCTCGGGGGTGCAGGCGATCCCGCTGATCGCACAGGATGCCGCGGAGCTCACGGTGTACCAGCGCAGCGCGAACTACAGCGTGCCCGCGTTCAACCGGACTCTCGACGATGACGAGTGGCAGCGACAGCAGGACGACCTGGCGCGTCGGCGCGAGCTCTCCTGGAACGGCGCCGCGGGGTCTCCCTGGACGAGCCACCCCGTCCCTTTCGCCGACGCCGACGAGCACGAGCGCCGCGCGGTGTTCGAGGAGAGCTGGACACGCGGCGGCGTGCTCTTCGCCAAGGCGTTCCAGGGGCTCACCGTCGACCCGGTGATCAACGACGCCGCCCGGGTCTTCTTCGAGCAGAAGCTCGCCGAGAGGGTGCCGGATCCCGAGACGCGTGAATCCCTCACACCGCGCGACCACCCGGTCGGCACCAAGCGCATCTGCACCGACACCGGCTACTACGAGACGTTCAACGAGCCGCACGTCGCGCTGGTGGACCTGCGCCGGGAACCCCTCGCCGCAGTGACCGCGACCGGCATCCGCACGACAGACGAGCACCGCGAGCACGACGTGATCGTGTACGCCACGGGCTTCGACGCCATGACCGGCGCACTCACCGCGATCGACATCCGCGGACGCGACGGCCGATCGCTGCGCGAGGAGTGGACCGGCTTCCCCTCGACCTATCTCGGCATCGCCCTGCCCGGGTTCCCGAACCTGCTGGTGCTGAACGGCCCCGGCAGCCCCAGCGTGCTGTCGAACATGGCACTCACCTCCGAGCAGCAGGGCGACTACGCGCTGCGGATCATCGCGCACTGCCGACAGCAGGGGCACACGTCGATCGAGGCGCGGTCCGACGCGGCGGCCGCCTGGACGGCGCACTCCCTCGAGCTCGCCGACCGCACTCTCTTCGGATCGGCGCCGTCGTGGTACACCGGCTCGAACATCGCCGGCAAGGCACGGGGGTTCCTTCCGTACATCGGCGGCTTCAAGAACTACATCGATCGGTGCGAGGAGGTCGCGGCAGCCGACTACCGCGGTTTCGTGCTCTCTTCGCGGTGACGGCGCCCCCGGTGGTCGGGGCTGGCCTTCGTCCTTCCGCAGCGCTAGAGTCAAACAAGCAAATGCTTGGGCAAAGGAGCACGGTATGGGTGCAGTCGACCTCGGATTCACAGCAGGAGACGCGGTGCTCATCACCGGCGCCGGGAGCGGCATCGGGCGGGCCACCGCCGTGCATGCGGCAGAACTCGGTCTCGCCGTCAGCCTCTGGGACCTGAATCCGACGGGCCTCGAGGAGACCGCCGAGCAGGTGCGCGCGACAGCCCCCGCCGTGCACACCTGGGTGGCAGACGTGTCGGACGACGCGGCCGTGGATGCCGGGTTCACCGATGCGGTGCGCGCGCTCGGGCCGATCCGCTACCTCCACAACAACGCCGGGCCGGCATCCGCGTCAGAGATCCCCTTCGACCGGGCACTGGAGATCTGCGTGGGGAGCGTGCGCCGCATGACCGACACATGGGCGGCCACCGGCCCCGGCGAGGGAGCCGCGATGGTCGCCACCACCTCGGTCGCCGGCAACCTCGTCGGCACCGACAACGCCTGGTACTCAGCATCCAAGGCCGCGATCATGGGCTACGTCCGCCACCTCGCCGCCCACCGCGCGGCGGAGTTCCGCTCCAACGGCGTGGCACCGGGCATGACCGACACCCCACGGCTGGCGGGCTTCGCGGGAAGCGAGACCGGGCAGCGCGTGCTCACCCGCATCCCCCTTCAGCGCATGGCCACACCCGACGACATCGCGTGGGCCGCACTGTTCCTGTTCTCCCCGCTCGCCGGCTACATCAACGGCGTCTTCCTCCCGGTCGACGGCGGCTGGACGGTGACGCAGTGATCGAGGTCGACCCGCGACCGATCATCCACTCGCACAGGGTGCGCCTCAGCTATGCCGACACCGACCCGGCCGGCATCCTGTACTACGCCGCGTGGTTCCCCAAGATGGAGGGCCTGCAGTCGGAGTTCCTGTTCCTGCAGGGGCTGCGTCAGGACACCCTCATCGAGCGCTTCGGGTGGTGGACGGTGTCGCGGGCCACGACCTGCGAGTACCTGGCCGCCGCACGTCTGTTCGACGAGATCCGGATCGACCTGCGGATGGGTCGGATCGGGAGCACCTCGTTCCGGTTCGCGTTCGAGATGACCAGGATCGAGGACGACGCGCTCGTCGCTCGTGCCGAGAACACCGTCGTCACGGTCTCCCCCGAACAGGATCCGGTTCCCATCCCCGCCGACCTGCGCGCGCACCTGCGGCGCTGGGCCGGGGAGGCGCCGTGAACGTCGACCTGCAGGCCATCGGCGATCGGCAGGAGATCGCGATGCTCCTCGCGCGCATCGCCCAACTGGCGGATGCCGGCGACCCCGGGCAGTACATCGACTGCTTCACCCCGGATGCCGTCTGGGACCTCACCGATGCCACGGACCTCCCGATGGATGTGCAGACCATCTCCGGTCGTGCCGCCCTCCTCGCCGGCGTGCATGAGCGCCGCGCCGCGGGCATCCAGGGGCCGGGCTCGCACACTCGGCACGACGTCTCGAGCATCACGGTCGAGGTCGCCGGCGATCGGGCGACCGCGCGTTCGTACTTCCGCTACTACCGGGGCACCGACGGCATCCCGACGCTGGCCGCCATGGGCGTCTATGCCGACGTGTTCGTGCGGGGCGAGTCCGGCTGGCGACTGCACCGCCGCGAGATCAGCCGCGGCTGAGCCAGGCTGCCGCACGCCCGCTGCGGACCAGACCGAGGTGCATCTCGGTCTGACGCAACGCCGAGTGCAGCCAGAACCCGTCGAGCCCCTGCCAACCCGAGGTCCAGGTGAGCCTGCTCGCGTAGGCCCACACCGACCGGTCACCGAGTTCCGCGGCGAGCGCCGCCACCTCTCCGGCGCGACGCAGGTGGTGGGCGGCTATCCGTGCGCGGCGTGCCGCGAGCCCCGTGAAGCGGAACTCGTGTCCGGGCAGCACCGTGAAGTCGTCGAACTCGGCGAGGCGGTCGAGCGACGCCAGCAGGTCGCCCATCGGCTCGTCCCCCGCGAGCACACCGATGCCGACACCGGAGTAGATGCGCGGCAGCACGTGATCGCCGGTGAAGAGCAGGCGGGCGTCACGGTCGGCGAGACAGATGTGCCCGCCCGTGTGACCCGGGGTCGCGATGACCTCGAGCCGCCTGCCAGCGAGCTCCAGCACGTCGCCGTCACCCACGAGCAGGTCGGGCTCGACGTCGCCCGTGAGCGACGGCCGTGTGAACGAGGCCAGCAGTTCGCCATGACGCTCGTCCGGCACGCCCCATCGCGCCAGAGTGGCCCGATACGACTCGGGGTCCCGCGCCGCAGGATCGACGGCCGCGGCGAGCACCCGTCGCTCGGCGGCGGACATCACGATCCGCGCACCGGTGAGCGTCCGCACGCGTTCGGCGAGACCGAGATGATCGGGGTGGTGGTGGGTGACGACGACCGTCGCGATGTCGGGCAGCGACCGTCCGGCCGCCCTCACCGCCCGCTCGATGCGCCCGAGGTTCTCCGCGGTGTCCCACCCGGGGTCGACCAGATGCACCCCATCGTCGCCGACGAGCGCGTAGGCGAGCGTGCCGGGGAGAGTCCCTTCCGGGATCGCCACGGGGATGCCCCAGAGACCGTCGCCGAGGTCGGCCGCGTCGCGCAGGAGACCGGCTTCCCAGGCGTCACGCTCGGCCTCATCGACGGGGACGACGTCATCCGCTCGGCTGCTCATCCCGCCACCCTAGCAATCGCTTGTTCATTTGACGAGATCCGGATAGCCTGACGACAGGGACGGCGCTCCTGCGAGTGGAACGGTGACGGTGAAGTCGGAACGAGAACGGCACGAGCGCGTGGTGGTGGCCCTGCTCGCCGCCTGTGGAATGCTGACGTCGCTGCAGTTCACGCTCATCGTCCCTCTCCTCCCGCTGGTCCCCGAGCTGCTCGACACCACGGCGGCCGACGCCTCCTGGCTGATCACGGTCACCCTCCTCGCCGGGGTGGTCGGCACCCCGGTCGTCACCCGGCTCGCTGACATGCACGGCCGCCGCCTCCTCCTGCTGGTGTCGATGGGGCTGCTCGTCATCGGCTCCGTGATCGCCGCCGTGATCCCCGGGTTCACGGCCGTGCTGATCGGCCGCGCACTCCAGGGTTTCGGCACCGCGGTGGTCCCGATCGGCATCGGCCTTCTGAGCGCTCTCGTCTCGCGTCGGCGGGCCGTCCTCGGCATCGCCCTCATGAGCGGCACGCTCGGCATGGGCTCCGCCCTCGGGCTGGTCCTCGCGGGGCCGCTGCTCGAGTGGGGAGGTCTGCCGACCGTCTTCTGGTGCTCGGCGGTCGTCGGCGCCCTGTTCTGCGTCCTGATCCGGGTGCGCATCCCCGAGGCGCCCACCGGCCCGAGTCGCGCCTTCGACCTCATCGGCGCGGTGCTGCTCACCCTCGGTCTCACCGCGCTGCTGCTGGCGATCTCCCGGGGACAGTATTGGGGGTGGGCGAGCCCGCTCACCCTGGGGCTCGGACTGCTCGCGGTCGCGACTCTCGTGCTCTGGATGGTGTGGGAGCGGCGACATCCGGCCGCTCTGATCGACGTGCGCACCGCCATGCGCGCCCCGATCCTGCCCATCAACATCGCCTCGTTCTTCGCCACGTTCGGGATGTACGCCAACCACCTGCTCACGACGCAGGAGGCCCTCGCGCCGACATCCACGGGCTATGGACTCGATGTCGCCACGGCCGCGGCCGGGCTGTTCCTCCTGCCGTCCGCTCTGACGATGATCGCGCTCGCCCCTCTCGCAGCGCGCGTCATCACGCGCTTCGGCGGCCAACGCGCACTCCTGCTCGGATCGGCGATGATGGCGTTCGCCTTCCTGTTCCGAGTGCTCTTCCACGGCGGCGCCCTGCCCGTCCTCATCGGGTCCGCCCTGGTGGGCGCGGGTGTCGCCTTCGCGTTCGCCGCGATGCCGTCGCTGATCACCGCCTCGGTGCCCTCCGACGAGGTGGCTACGGCGAACGGTGTCAACTCCGTCATCCGCACCCTCTCCGGCGCCGTCGCCGCCGCGCTCTTCGCGTTCGTGATCGCCGCGCTCCCGTCGACCGCCGATCCCGCCTTCCTCTCCGAGCGGGCGCTGCAGCTGTCGCTCGGCTTCGCCGCAGCGTGCGGCGTGGTCACCGCGGTGCTCGCCGCCTTCCTCCGCCTGCCCCATTCCAAGGAACCCGCATGAGCCTCTTCTCTCCGCTGACCCTGCGCGATGTGACCCTGCCGAACCGCGTGGGCATCTCACCGATGTGCATGTACGCCTCCCGCGACGGACTGATCGCCGACTTCCACGTCGCGCACCTCGGCCGCTTCGCTCTGGGCGGTGCAGGGCTCGTCATCGCCGAGGCGACGGCCGTGCACCCGCACGGCCGCATCTCGCCGTTCGACACCGGGCTGTGGAGCGACGAGCAGATCCCCGGATGGCGACGGGTCACCGCGCTCGTGGCCGCGTCGGGATCGGTGCCGGGCGTGCAGCTCGGGCATGCCGGACGCCGCGCCGCCGTCCGGGAGCCCTGGCGCGCGGGCGCTCCGCTCGACGACGAGGATGCGTCGGCCGGATTCGGCCCCTGGCCCCTCGTCGCCCCGAGCGCCCTGTCCGCCGGCCCGGGTCATGCCGTCCCCGCCGCGCTCACCACGGCGCAGATCGCCCGGTCCGTGCAGGATTGGCACGACGCGGCCGCCCGCGCGGTGGCTGCCGGGTTCCGCTTCGTCGAGCTCCACGGCGCGCACGGCTACCTCCTGCACTCCTTCCTCTCCCCCGTGTCGAACCGGCGCACCGACCACTACGGCGGCAGCCCCGAGAACCGTCTGCGCTATCCGCTCGAGGTCGTCGCCGCAGTCCGCGACGCGATCGGCGGCGGCGTCCCCCTCTCGTTCCGCATCTCGTCGGTCGACGGAGCCGAGGGCGGGCTGGGCATCGACGAGACGGTCGAGGTGGCGCGTCGACTCGCCACCGCGGGCGTCGACGTGATCGACACCTCCTCGGGTGGGATCACCACCGACCGCACGGTCGACACCCGCATCCGTCGGGGCTTCGCCTTCCACGCCGACTTCTCACACCGCATCCGCGACGAGGTCGGTGTGCGCACGGCGACCGTCGGGCTCGTCGTCGACCCGGAACAGGCCGCCCGCCTCATCCACGACGGCGACTCCGACCTGGTGCTCCTCGGGCGACAGGCGCTCGACGACCCGAACTGGCCGCACCACGCCCGCATCGCCCTGGGTGACGACACACACGAGTCCTGGGACGTGCGCTTCGGCAGCGCCCTCGGCCCCCGAGCCCGCACGCTCGCGCGCCTCGCCGCGGCAGGCGAGACCCCCCTCAGCCGCTTCGAGCGCTGACCCGGACACCTCAGCGGGCCAGCAGCTCCCGGGCGGCTCCGTCTCCGTCGAGCAGACGGTTGCGACGGCGCTGCACCCGCCATCCGTCGGCCGTGCGGCGCAGCTCCCAACGGTTCGCGCTGACCCTTTCGCCGATCCAGCGCTCGCCCTCGCGCAGCATCACGACCGAGTGCGTCACCGCCACGGCGTCGTCGCCGTCGATCTCGATGCGCGGCGCGGAGACGATGTGCGCGCACCCGCGGCGCATGTACTCCACGTGCGTCGGGATCGACACGAGCGAGCGGATGTCGTCGGCCCCGAGCACCGTGTCATCGAACTGATAGGTGCCGCCCGGTGCCCACAGCGCCGCGACCGCGTCGGCATCACCGGAATCCGCAGCGGGGCCGTACCGCGCGATGAGATCGGCGATCTCGGCGCGGTCCTCCAGCACCTGCAGGCGCCGCTCCAGCGCCTCGCTCACCAGTCCTGCCAGGGGATGATCGTCTTCACCGGGGTGGACAGCATCCGCTCCCCCGCCTCGGGGAAGCCGTCCTCGACCGCGCGGAGCCGCGGGGTCACGTCGGCGGGGTCGTCTTCCAGGTACACCAGGCGGATGCGGATGCTCCCGGGCGGATCCGCCGGCGTCTCGTCGAACGGCAGCGATGAGTGCCGCTGCGGGTGGCTGTACGAGAACGTCCAGGCTCCGGCCACGCCGTCGACGTCGAGCAGAGCGGGGATGAGCTCGCGGTCCTCGCGACGGTGCGCCTCGTGCGTCTCGCCCCCGTGCGGATCGGTGAACCGGGTCGCGGTGAGGTGGATCCCCCGGTGCGGACGGTAGGGCAGCACCTCCGGGTCGACCAGCGCCCGCGCGGCGGCGTACCCCTTGACCGGACGGAAGAACGCCAGCATCGGCCGGTGGATGCCGGGGATCAGCGGACCGCGCCCCCACTGGAACGACGCCTCGCCGAGAGCGTCCCAGGCTGCGACCGATTCGTCCACGGGATCGCGGAACCAGTACATGGCGACGAAGTCGACGGCGCCGGAAAGCGACCCGTCGGCGAGCTCGGCGTATTCCGGGCGGACATCCCACCGGTCACCCCAGGCCACGCCGGGGAGCGCGAGGTTCTCCGGACGATGGTCGAGCTGATGCCACCGGTTGTAGTCCCCATGCAGCGAGCGGTCGTCGAGGCGGACGAAGGAGAAGAAGGCGAGAGGCGCGAACACCTTTTCAGTCAAGCGTTTGCTTGGTTAGGTGTCAACACCCTCGTGGAGGAATCCTCCTCAGCGCCCCGAGACCTTGCCGAACACCTTCGCGATCGGCGCGAGCACCAGCGGGCGGGCGGCCACCCAGGCGAGCGCGATCACCACGAGCGAGAGGATGAACACCCAGAACCCGGTCCAGGTGGCCGCATCCTGCGACGCGAACATGTGGTTCAGGTTGCGCAGGAATCCGGTGAGCATCACGAGCGCGACGTGGGCGATGATGAACGCCACGAAGTACAGCATGATCGGGAAGTGCAGCGCACGCGCCCACTCCACCGGGTACGCCTTGGACAGCTTCTCGGCCTTCTTCGGCCACAGCCCCGACATGCGGAACCCGGTGATCGCCGCCAGCGGCGCCGCGATGAACACGGTCACGAAGTACGCGAGCTGCTGCAGGCTGTTGTAGTTGTTCCAGCCGTTCTCGTGCGGCCAGTCGAACGAGATGTACTGCAGGGCCGCCGACAGCGCGTTCGGGAAGACCTCCCAGCTCGTCGGCACGATCCGCACCCAGTGCCCGGTGACGAACAGCAGCACGACGAAGATCACGCCGTTGACGAGCCACAGGATGTCGAGCGCCTGGTGGAACCAGAGATTCAGGCTGATCTTGCCCTTCGCGTTTCCGCGCGGCGTCCAGAACACCGTCGGCCGCTTCTCGGTGCGCACCTGCAGCCCCGAGCGGATGATCAGCACGATCAGGAACATGTTGAAGAAGTGCGCCCAGTTGACCCACGGCGCGAAGCCCGGCTCGACCGCGATCGCCGGCTCGTACTCGCCGGGGAACGCCGCGAGGAAGTCCTGCATGAACGGGAAGCTCAGGAGCGCCCGCACGAAGGCGATGGCGGCGCCCGCCAGCACCCCGAGTGCCGCGGCGCCGAACAGGACCGCGATCGCCTGCGGCCAGGTCGGACGCGGGCGACCCGACGACGGAGTCTCGGCGACGTGGCGCGGAGCGCGACCTCTCCAGACGGTACGAGTCCACGGCAGCGGGGTGTCGAGGTCGGCGAGGACCGGGACGACCAGGGCGGAACCGGCGGCCGGGGCGGCGGGTTCCGGGGCGGCGACAGGCTCGACGAGCGTGGCCGCATCCGCACCTTCGTCCGCGACGGATGCGGCGGGAGCCGCCGCGACGCCGGACAGGGCCGGCACGGTGTCCGCGGGCGGCCACGGATCTCCGCCGACCACACGCGGCAGACCGCGACGGACGTGGCTGGCGAAAACTGCCTCCACGCCTGCAGCCGGAGTCCCCTGCGGGCTGGGCGCAGCAGCAGCAGGGTCGGCGTCGGCAGCAGAAGTCGCTGTGGTCGTGGCCGCTGCGCTCGCGGTGGTCGTCGCCGCGGCGCTGGTCGCGGCCGGCGCGGGGACGACGGGCGTCACCTGCGGGGCAGCCGCGCCCGTTGCGGTCGCGGGAGCACCATCCGCCGGAGGCCACGGCTCGCCACCCGGAACGCGCGGCAGCCCGCGACGGATACGCGATCCACTACTCACCGCGGCGTCGACAACCGGAGAAGCAGCTGCGACAGGGGCACCTGCCCCCTCCGCATCGGCGACCGCATCGGTCGTCACCGTCGCGGCGACCGGTTCGACGACGGCATCCGCGACCGGTGCGACCGACGATTCCGCCACGGCATCCGACGATGCATCATCCGACACCACCGCATCCGACACCACCGCATCGGCGGGCGGCCACGGCTCCCCGCCCGGCACGCGCGGCAGACCGCGTCGCAGCATCCGCGTCGCCATGACTACTTCTTCCGCGCCTCGAGGGCGGCGATCACCTTCGGGACCACCGCGAACACGTCGCCGACGATGCCGAAGTCGGCGACGTCGAAGATCGGTGCCTCCGGGTCCTTGTTGATCGCGACGATGTTCTTGGAGGTCTGCATGCCCGCGCGGTGCTGGATCGCACCCGAGATGCCGAGAGCGACATACAGCTGCGGAGACACCGAGACGCCGGTCTGACCGACCTGGTGCGACTGCGGGATGTATCCCGCGTCGACGGCGGCTCTGGACGCACCGACGGCAGCGCCGAGCGCATCGGCGAGCTCTTCGACGAGCACGAACTTCTCCTTCGACGCGAGGCCGCGTCCACCGGAGACGACTCGCGTGGCTCCGCGCAGCTCGGGGCGCGAGGAGGCGACCTCGACCGCCTCGACCGGACCAGCCGTCGCGGCGACCGCACCGGACGGGATGACGTCGAGCACCTCGACGGAGTGCGACGGCACGGCTTCGGCGCGCGCATCCACCGCGCCCTGACGCACCGTGATCACCGGAGTACCGAAGGTGGCAGCCGAGTCGACGAGGTACGCCCCGCCGTAGACGGAGTGGTGGGCGACGATCCCCTCATCGTCACGGGAGACCCCCACGGCATCCACCGACAGCGCGCTCTTCGTGCGCGCCGCGAAGCGCCCGGCGACATCGCGGCCGGTGATCGAGTTCGAGATCAGCACCGCATCGGGGCGCACCTGTGCGGCCGCGGCCTGCAGGGCATCCACGATCGGCACGGTGAGCACGGACGGGTCGTCGTCGGCGGTGAGCACGACGGATGCTCCTGCCGCAGCGGCCTGATCCACCGCGGCCGGGCTGCCACCGACGATGAGCGCCACGGGCGAGCCGATCGTCGAGGCCGCACCGATGAGCGCCGCCGTGCTGCTCGCGACGTAGCCGGACGGGTCGACGTCGATGAGGACGAGGATCGGGTTCTCGGACGAAGTCATCTCACACCAGCCTGTTCTGCACGAGGTACTCGACGAGCTTGTCGGCCGCGTCGCCTTCATCGGTGATCTTCACGCCGGCGGCGCGCGGGGGCTTCTCGGACACGGCGGTCATGATCGTCCGCGGAGCGGCGGACGGATCTGCCGAGACGTCGAGGTCGGCGAGCGAGAGCACCTCGAGGGGCTTCTTCTTCGCCGCCATGATGCCCTTGAAGTTGGGGAAGCGTGCATCGGGGAGCGCCTCGGTGATCGAGATCACCGCGGGCAGCGGGGCCGAGACGGGCTGCCCGCCGGCGTCGGCGGCGCGGGTGCCGGAGACCTCGGAGTCGGTGATCTCCACGGAGCTGAGCGCGGTGGCCTGGGCGAATCCGAGATGCTCGGCGAGCATCGCCGGGATGACGCCGCCGGAGCCGTCTGTCGAGAGGTTGCCGGTGATGACGAGATCGGGCGCGCCGCGGCGGATGGCCGCGGCCAGCACTTCGGCGGTGAGACCGAGGTCGGCGCCGGCGAGCTGTTCGTCGGCGATGTGCAGGGCCGATGCGGCGCCGATCGCGAGTGCCCGGCGCACCGAGGCGGTCGAGCCGGCGGGAGCCATCGACAAGGCGACGACCTCCGTGCCCTCGTTCTTGTCGGCGTAGCTGAGCGCGACCTCGAGCGCCCGCTCGGTGATCTCGTCGAGGACGACATCACCGGCCGCACGATCGGCGAGTCCGGTCTCGAGATTCAGCTTGCGATCGCCATAGGTGTCCGGCACCTCTTTGACCAGGACGAAGATCTTCATCGAATGCTCCTCACGACAGCCCGAGTCTATCCGCATCGGGCTCTATGTAGCCAAAAACGGAGGTAATCACGGTTCGGAGCCGCCGTTTCCGCCGACAATGTATACATACTCCACACTGCGGCGGCCGTGCGCGCCGCGGTCCCCCCACCCTCCCCCGCCGGTACCGTAGAGACGTGACCCGACCCCGCCCTCTTCCCGTGGACCCGCTCGCCGAAGCCAAGCGGCAGTGGCTCGCTCACGGATGGACGGATGCCGCCGACGGCATGGCCGTCGTCACCTCGGTCATGCGGGCCCAGCAGCTGCTGCTCGCCCGGGTCGATGCGGCGCTCAAGCCGTTCGCCCTCAGCTTCGCCCGGTTCGAGGTGCTGCGCCTGCTGGCGTTCAGCCGCGCCGGTCGCCTCCCCCTCTCGAGCGTGGTCGCCCGCCTCCAGGTGCACCCGACCACGGTGACCAGTACGGCCGAACGCCTGGTCCGCGACGGGCTCATCGCCAGGGAGCCGCATCCGCACGACGGACGCGCCGCACTCCTCGCACTCACGGATGCCGGTCGAGAGCTGGTCGAACGGGCCACCCGGGCACTGAACTCCGAGGTCTTCGCCGACCCCGGAATGAGCCGCGACGACGCTGCCGAGCTCGTCGCCATCGTCGCCCGCCTCCGCAAGGACGCCGGAGACTTCGCCGATCCGCGTCCGCAGCCCGACGCCCTCTGACATGGCACGGTTCACGCTCGAGACGGTCATCGCGGCCGCTCCTGCCGAAGTGTTCGCCGCGATGTTCCTGCGCGCGTACATGCGTCGGCTGATCCTGGAGCGCAACGCGATCCTGGCCGCGGAATTCGAGGGCCCCGGGCGTACGCTTTCGGCATGAGCGAACTGCGCTTGCACACCGTCCTCACCGGCCGTGGCCCGGCTGCGGCGATCCTGCTCAGCGATGAGCAGGTCGCGTCGCTCAGCGCGGGCAAGGCGTTCCCGGTCGCCGTAACGATCGGCGGACGCACGGCGCGTCTTCGTGTGGCCCGGATGGGCAGCGAGAACTTGATCGGCTTCAGCAAGGCCGTGCGCGCCGACCTCGGACTCGAGATCGGCCAAGAGATCGATGCTGTGATTCGCGTGGATTCGGCCGAGCGCACCGTCGACGTGCCTGCCGAACTCGCCACCGCCCTCGACGCCGACCCCGCGGTGCGCGCCGCCTTCGACGCGCTGTCGTACTCCGTCCGCAAGGAGCACGCCCGCTCGGTCTCCGACGCGAAGCAGGACGCGACGCGCGAGCGCCGCATCACGAAGATCGTCGACGCCCTCCGCGACTGAGGCGGTGCACAACTCCGCAAGAATCCTCGCGACGTGAGCGCCGAGGCGGCGCGGCGGCCAGCCCGACGACTTTTCTGAGGAGTTGTGCACGGGCGGATCAGCGGTTCCGGAAGTCGGGCGACCGCTTCTCCCGGAAGGCCGACATGCCCTCCTTCTGGTCTGCGGTGTCGAACAGCGCGGCGAAAGCCTGCTTCTCGTGGGCGAGACCTTCGGCCAGAGTCGTCTCCATCGCGGCGTCGAGTGCGGCCTTCGCGGCGTACACCGACGGGAGCGACTTCGAGGCGATCGTGTCGGACAGCTTCGTCGCCTCGGCGAGGAGATCGGATGCCGGCACGACCCGGGACACCAGCCCGGCGCGTTCCGCCTCTTCCGCTCCCATGAAGCGCCCGGACAGCACGAGTTCGGCCGCCTTGTAGTAGCCGACCGCGCGGATGAGTCGCTGCGTGCCGCCCATGCCGGGGATGACGCCGAGGTTGATCTCGGGCTGACCGAACTTCGCGTTGTCGGCGGCCAGGATGATGTCGCACATCATCGCCAACTCGCACCCGCCGCCCAGGGCGAAACCGGAGACGGCCGCGATCACCGGAGTGCGCACGGCGGCGAACTCGTGCCAGACGCCGAAGTGGTCCGTCTCGAGCATCTCCGCAGCGGACATGCCCTCCATCTCCTTGATGTCGGCACCGGCAGCGAAAGCCTTCTCCGAGCCGGTGACCACGATGGCTCCCACGCCCTCGTCGGCATCGAAAGCGACGGCGGCGGCGGTGACCTCCTCCGCAAGCCGGCTGTTCAGCGCGTTCAGCGCCTCAGGACGGTTCAGGGTGATCCACCCGACCCGTCCGCGCTGCTCGACCAGGATCGTCTCGTACTCGGTCATATCGCCCTCTCCGTCGAAGTACCGATCATCACACGACGCCGTCGCGGATGTCGGTGATGATGCCGGAGAAGTCCCGGGACGCACCGTCGCCGGCGGCGAAGGCGGCGTACAGTTCCTGAGCGAGCCGGCCCATGCGTGCGTCGGTCGAGGTCTGCTCGATGGCCTGCAGCGCAAGGCCGAGGTCCTTCGCCATGAGCGCCCCCGCGAAGCCGGGCTGATAGTCGCGGTTGGCCGGGCTCGTGGGCACGGGCCCGGGAACGGGACAGTTCGTCGTGATCGACCAGCACTGTCCGGATGCCTGCGAGACGACGTCGAACAGCGCCTGGTGCTCGAGCCCGAGCCGCTCCCCCAGCACGAAGGCCTCGGCGACGGCGATCTGCGAGACCGCGAGCACCATGTTGTTGCAGACCTTCGCCGCCTGGCCGAGCCCGGGACCACCGCAGTGCACGATGCGTTTGCCCATGATCTCGAGCAGCGGGAGCGCTGCCGCGTAGTCCTCCTCCGACCCGCCGACCATGAACGCGAGGGTGCCGTTCTCGGCCCCCACGACCCCGCCCGAGACCGGGGCGTCGACGTTGCGGTGTCCCGCGGCGAGCGCCAGTGCGTGGGCCGCGCGGGCCTCGTCGACCGCGATGGTGGACGACTCGATGAACAGCGTGTCCGGTCGCGCCGCCGCGAGCAGTTCCGTGCGATACGCCTCGATCACATGCCTCCCCGCGGGGAACATCGTGATGACGACATCGGCGTCGGCCACGGCATCCGCCCCGCTCGCCGCGACGGGGATGCCGGCCGCCTGCGCCGCCTCGATGGCCGCGGGGACGAGATCGAAGCCGTGCACCTCATGGCCGGCGGCGACGAGGTTCTTCGCCATCGGCAGACCCATGTGTCCGAGGCCGAGAAAAGCGACGACCGCTTTCGAGGACGACACGGTCATGATGCGCTCCGCATCTGGTCTCCGCCGCTGCGCTGGAGGGAGCTCGAACCCGCGGGTCGCAGCATCTCGCGTCCGACGATCAGTCGCATGATCTCGTTCGTCCCCTCCAGGATCTGGTGCACCCGCAGGTCGCGGACGACCCGCTCGATCCCGTAGTCCTGCAGATACCCGTAGCCGCCGTGCAGCTGCAGCGCCCGGTTGGCGACGTCGAAGCCGGCGTCTGTGGCGAAGCGCTTGGCCATCGCGCAGCGCATGGTGGCGTCGGGTGCCTGCTCGTCGACGGCCTGGGCGCCGTCGCGCACCATCAGCCGGGCGGCGTGCAGTTCGGTGCGCATGTCGGCGATCGCGAACAGGATCGACTGCTTCTCGGCGAGCGGCTCGCCGAACGCGACCCGCTCGTGCACGTACCGCACCGCCTTGTCGAGTGCCCACTCCGCGCCGCCGAGCGAGCAGGCGGCGATGTTGAGGCGTCCGCCGTTGAGCGCCGACATCGCGATCGCGAACCCCCGCCCCTCGTCGCCGAGCATCGCGGATGCCGGGACACGGACGCCGTCGAAGATCACCTGGCGGGTCGGCTGCGCATGCCAGCCCATCTTCTTCTCGAGCGGGCCGAAGCTCAGCCCCTCGGCGTCGCCGGGAACCAGGAATGCGCTGATGCCGCGGGCACCGGGCTCCCCCGTGCGGGCCATCACGACGTACACGGCGGCCTCGCCGGCACCGGAGATGAACTGCTTCATCCCGGTGAGCACGTAATCGTCGCCCTCGCGGACCGCACTGGTCGCGACGTTGGCGGCATCGGAACCGACACCCGGCTCGGTGAGGCAGTAGCCGCCGAACTCCTGCATCGCGGTGAGCTGCGGCAGCCAGGTCTCGCGCTGCGTGTCGTCGCCGTAGGTGTCGATCATCCACACGACCATGTTGTGGATCGAGATGTACGCGGCGACCGCCGGGTCGCCCTTGGCGAGTTCCTCGAAGATCGCGACGGTGTCGCTGCGACTGAGGCCGGCACCGCCGAAGTCCTCGCGCACATAGATGCCGCCGAGCCCCAGCTCTCCGCCGCGATTCAGCGACTCGCGCGGGAAGAGGTGCTTCTCGTCGCGCTCGGCGGCGAAGGGGGCGAGCTCGCCCTCGGCGAACTCGCGGACGGCGCTGAGGATCGCCTCGCGCTCCTCAGCGGTGGTGGTGACGGTGGTCATGGTCATCATGTGTCCTTGTGGGATCTCGTGCCGGGACGTGGGGATCAGTGCATGGTGGGGATGACGAAGCTGGCTCCGTCGCGGATGCCCGCCGCGGGCCAACGACTCGTCACCGTCTTGGTCTTCGTGTAGAAGCGGAAGGCGTCGGTGCCGTGCTGGTTGAGGTCGCCGAAGCCGCTGCGCTTCCAGCCGCCGAACGTGTAGTAGGCGATCGGGACGGGGATCGGGACGTTCACGCCGACCATCCCGACCTCGACGCGTGCGGCGAAGTCGCGGGCGGCATCGCCGTCGCGGGTGAAGATCGCGACGCCGTTTCCGTACTCGTGCTCGGATGCCATCCGCAGCGCCTCTTCGTAGTCGGCGGCGCGGGCGATCACCAGCACCGGGCCGAAGATCTCCTCGCGGTAGATCGCCATGTCGGTGGTGACGTGGTCGAACAGGGTCGGTCCGAGGTAGAAGCCCGCCTCGTGCCCCTCGACGACGAATCCGCGGCCGTCGGCGAGCAGCGTCGCACCCTCGTCGACACCCTGCTGGATGTAGCCCTCGACCCGCTCGACGGCCGCCCGCGTGACCAGAGGTCCGTAGTCGACATCGGTCGCGAGAGAGGGTCCGATACGCAGTTG
The DNA here is from genome assembly GCF_024519805.1 of Microbacterium sp. Mcb102. Taxonomy (NCBI): domain Bacteria; kingdom Bacillati; phylum Actinomycetota; class Actinomycetes; order Micrococcales; family Microbacteriaceae; genus Microbacterium; species Microbacterium sp. Mcb102. Next base: position 80,747 of record NZ_JALJRG010000003.1, read on the forward strand.
CGCCACACGCTCGGTGAGCTTGGCGGCGAGAGCATCAGCCGTCTCCTGCCCCACTGGGACCGCGACCGAGATCGCCATGCACCTCTCGCCCGCTGAGCCGTAGCCGGAACCGATCAGCGCGTCGACGGCCTGGTCGAGGTCGGCATCCGGCATCACGATCATGTGGTTCTTCGCGCCGCCGAAGCACTGAGCCCGCTTGCCGTGCGCCGTCGCGGTCGCATAGATGTACTCGGCGATGGGCGTGGAGCCGACGAACCCGACGGCGCGGATGCGGTCGTCGGTGAGCAGTGCGTCGACGGCCTCCTTGTCGCCGTGCACGACGTTGAGCACCCCTGCCGGGAGGCCCGCCTCGAGGAACAGCTCGGCGATGCGCACCGGAACGGAGGGGTCGCGCTCACTCGGCTTGAGCACGACCGCGTTGCCCGCGGCGAGCGCGGGGCCGGCCTTCCACAGCGGGATCATCGCGGGGAAGTTGAAGGGCGTGATCGCGGCGACCACCCCGAGCGGCTGACGCATCGAGTAGACGTCGATGCCGGTACCGGCACCCGTCGAGTACTCGCCCTTCAGCAGATGCGGCGCTCCGGCGGAGAACTCGATGACCTCGAGTCCGCGCTGGATGTCACCCTTCGCATCGTCGACCGTCTTGCCGTGCTCACTCGCCAGCAATTCGGCCAGCGAGGTCATCTCGCGCTGCACCAGGTCGAGGAACCGCAGCAGCACGCGGGCCCGCTTCTGGGGATTGGTCGCGGCCCACGCGACCTGCGCCTCTTCGGCGTTCGCGATCACGCGGCGCACCTCGTCGGCGGAGGCCAGCGGCACACGCGCCTGCACGGCACCCGTGCTCGGATCGAACACGTCGGCGAAGCGACCGGAGTCGGGGGTGAGAAGCGATCCGCCCACGAAGTGCGGGATAGTACGAGTCATTGTGTGACGTCCCTTCGTGCCGTCGTTGGCACATTGGGGAGTTTACTCGGAGGGCCGGACATTTACTAGGACGCCCTTGTATTTTCGTGTGGCGCGAGAATGCCGCGGACTGTGGTTGTTCGCGCCCCGTTCACCGCCGCGTCATCTCGCCCGGGTACAACTGCAGGTGCGCGGACAGAGACTCAGACCGGATCGGGTGTCACGTCTACCGCGCGCACGGTGAGCACTCTCGCTCCCGTCGCGGCGCCCACGCCGCGAGACCCCCGCCGAATCGGGTCGGCGGGGGTCCTCTCCGTCCGGGCCCGAAGCGGCCTGCAGCCCTCCGCATCCGAATTAGAATCGACGATGCGCTGCCACCCCTGGCGCATCCGCTTCGGCGTCCCGACCCCGGCCGCCCGTTCCCCCGAGGACCGCACCAATGTCCGAACCCCTCACCGTGTCCATCCGTCGCGAAGTCGACCCCGAGCGCATCGTCGAGGCGACCGCCTGGGTACAGACGGGCGTGAACCTCGCGACGAAGTACCCGGGCTTCCTCGGATCGGGCTGGGTCCGTGCCGGCGAGGATTCGCAGGTGTGGCACATGCTGTACCGCTTCGCGAGCGAGGACTCGCTCACCGCGTGGGAGCAGTCGGCCGAGCGGGCCTGGTGGCTCTCGATGGGCGAGGGCTTCGTGCGCAGCGAGCGCTCCAAGCGGCGCACCGGGATCGAGGGCTGGTTCGATGAGCCGACGACCGGAACCATCACCCTCCCGGCAGCCGATGGCACCACCGCGACGGTCACCGTCGCCCCCGCTCCGCCGCGATGGAAGCAGGCGACCTCGATCTGGCTGGGCTTCTTCCCCGTGAACCTCGCATTCACCTACGCGATGAGCCCCGTCCCCGGATGGAACGAGCTGCCGATCTGGCTGCGCGTGCTCGTCACAACCCTCGTGCTCACGCCGATCATGGCGTACTGGGTGCTCCCGTTCGTCACCCGCTCGCTGCGGAACTGGCTCGCGCGCTGAAGCCCTCCCTGGCGCCCGGCAATCAGGCGACGGCGGCTCGAAGCGCCCGATCGATCTCGGCGACGGCATCGGTGAGGGGACCGGGTCGGCGCACCACATAGAGCGTGTTGATCGGCGGATCGTCGGTCTCTCGCAGCACGACCAGCCGCCCGTCGGCGAGCTCCTCGCTGATCAGGTAGGTCGGCAGCACGGTCACCCCCGCGCCAGCGACGGCTGCCGCGGCGAGCGCCCGCAGGTCGGGAACGATCAGCGCCGGTTCTCGGTCGAGCCGCACGCCGAACACGTGCCGCCAGTACCGCCGCAGGATCGGTACATCGTGCGCGTAGGCGAGAAGCGGGACGGACTCGAGGTCGCTCGGCGCGATCGCGGCCCGGGGCGCGAGCCCGAGGGACGGCGCGGCGACGAGGACGAACTCCTCATCGACGAGAGCGGCAGCCGGAAGTGCGCGCCCCTTCGGGCGGACGGCGGAGACCACGAGGTCGAGGCTGCCGGTGCGCAGGTGCTCGAGCAGCTCGTCCGCCAGCCCCGTCGTCACCGCGATCCGCCGACCGTCGGCGACCATCGATGCCAGCGCCCGCATCCCCACGCGTTCGATGAACTCCGCCGCCCCGCCGATGCGCACCGGCGGCGCCTCTGCGGGTGGCGGGTTCCCGAGCGCCAGCGCGAGCGCGTCGAGGGGGCCCGAGAGGCGCGCGGCCAGGTCATCCGCTCGCGGCGTGGAACGGATGCCCCTGGCGTGCCGGACGAACAGCGGTGCACCCACGCTGCGCTCCAGCGCCTGCAACTGGGTCGTGACGGATGACTGCGCGAGCCCCAGCGTCCGGGCTGCCGCAGAAACCGACCCGGACCGGTGTGCGGCGAGGAACGTCCGCCAGAGCGCGAGATCGCGCAAGCCATCGTCATTCCGATCGGTCATATCGAGAATGTATCGGAATCGGTGACGATGAGGGGCGGTTGTCCCCCGTATCCGCATCCCACGGCATCCGCCGTCCGACCCTCTGGAGCACGCATGTCCTCAGTTCTCTTCGTCGTCACCGGCGCCCGCACCTGGACCCTCACGGACGGCACCGAGCACCCGACCGGCTACTGGGCCGAGGAACTGCTCACCCCCTTCCGCGCACTTCGCGATGCGGGCCACTCCGTCTCGTTCGCAACCCCCGGTGGCGTCGCTCCGGTCGCCGACGCCGGGAGCCTCACCGAAGGCGACGCCGAGTCGATCGCCGCGATCGACGGGCTCGCCACCCCTCTGGTGCTGGCCGACATCGATCCCTCCGCCTACGACGCCGTCTACTACCCCGGCGGCCACGGTCCGATGCAGGACCTCGCGATCGACGAGGACTCCGCCGCGCTGATCACCGCGACGCTCGCCGCCGGACGCCCGCTCGCAGCCGTCTGCCACGGTCTCGCGGCTCTGCTCCCGGCGCGTACGGCGGCAGGGGAATCGGTCGTCGCCGGACGCCGCATCACCGGGTTCACCGACGAGGAGGAGCGCCTCGGTGGCCTCGCCGACCGTGCGCCCTTCCTGCTCGAGAGCGAGCTGCGCGCCCGCGGCGCCGAGGTCGACATCGCCTCGCCGTGGAGCGATCACACCGTGGTCGACGGGCTCCTCATCACCGGCCAGAACCCGCAGTCCTCGGCATCCGCGGCTCTGGCGCTCGTCGCCGCACTCGCCTGATCGAAACCGGCGCCGCGACCTGCGCGGCGCCGGTTCCGACCGTTTTCCACGCCCGCTCCTCCCGCACACGGCGAGGCCTGCCGGTACGGTGAGCGCATGCGATCGACCCCCCGCGCCCTCCGCGTCGCTCTCGCCGCAGTCGCGGCGATCAACCTCGTGTCCGCACTGATCGGAATGGTCGGGCTGACGGTCGGCGGAGGAATGGGGCTGCCGCCGGAGTGGCTCGAGGGCAGCGTCTTCCACTCCTACGTCTGGCCGGGGATCATCCTGGGTATCGTCGTCGGCGGAATGCAGGCACTGGCTCTCGTCGCGCAGTTCGGACGATTCGCTCTCGCGTGGGGGCTGCACGCCGCCGCCGGCCTCACCATGATGATCTGGATCTTCGTGGAGATCGCGGTGCTCCTCGAGTGGTCGCCGCTGCACGGCATCTTCTTCGCGACCGGCCTCGTCCAGACCGTGCTCGCCGTGCTGGCACTGGGCGCTCGGCCTCGACCGTTGTTCGCGCGCGACATCAGGGACCACTGATGGCGGTACCCGCGTCGAAGGACGAGCTGCTCACCGCGATCCGGACGGAGTATGCCCGCCTGCGCGCCGACCTCGATCGGGTGCCGCCGGACTCCGCCCGCGATCTCGCGCTGCCCGGTCACGTCAAGGGCACGATGATGAGCCCGGCCGACCTTCTCGCGTACCTGATCGGCTGGAACGAGCAGGTCCTCACCTGGCATGACCGTCGCGCCGCCGGGCTCCCCGACGAGCTACCGGCCGCCGACTTCGGCTGGAGTGACCTCGGCGCCTTGGCTCAGCGCTTCTACCGCGACCACGAGGGCGAGCCCTGGGCGGCGCTGCGGGCACGACTCGACGAGGCTGAGCAGCGGATCGAAGCCCTCGTTCTGAGTCGCTCGGAGGAAGAGCTCTACGGCACCCCGTGGTACCGCACCTGGACCATGGGTCGCATGATCTCGCTCAACACCGCATCGCCGTACCGGAACGCCCGCGGCCGCATCCGCCGCTGGCTTCGGACGCTCTGAGCACGCAGTCCGGTCATCTCCCCGGTGAGACCCCTCGATGACCACGCCGGCCAGGTTTCCGACCGCGAACACGATGAAGTACTGCGATGCCGAGGCCGGCGGGGTGTCGTAGAAGTTCTCGAGCACGAAGGGCGCGAGCGCGCTACGGCGCTGGCTATGCTCCTTGCTGAAGCGCACCGCGCGCTGACCGGTTGGAGGGTGGAATCATGAAGAAATCGACCAAGCTGGCATCGTTCGCCGCAGGGCTCGCGATCGTGGCGGGGGCCACGCTAGGGGCTGCTCCGGCGTATGCGGCGAACATGTGGGGATACTCCTCGCAGAACCGCACGGCCTGCATCTCCGCGACGGGGGCGCAGATGGTGGCCATCGCGAAGGCCGGCTACCGGGTCACCAGCTATTCTCCGTGCGTCAAGAGCTTCGACCGCGGCACCTGGTACACGACGACCATCCGTTACTGACGGTCGACGAGACGAGAGAACGCACCCCCGGAGCATCCGGGGGTGCGTTCTCTCTTGTCCAGGAGTCAGCTCTCGACGTGCCGCTCGTCGGGGCCGTCGTAGAAGGACAGCGGACGGATCAGCGCGTTCGATCCGGCCTGCTCGATCACGTGCGCGGTCCACCCCGTCACCCGCGCCGCCACGAAGAGCGGCGTGAAGGTCAGGGTGTCGAAGCCGATCAGGTTGTACGCCGGACCCGACGGGTAGTCGAGGTTCGGGTAGATGCCCTTGCGCGCGACGAACTCCGACTCGAGAGCATCATAGAGGGCGGCGACCTCGGGGCGGTCGTAGTGCTCCACCAGGGTGTCGAGCGCCGCCTTCATGGTCGGCACCCGGGAGTCGCCCTTCTTGTACACGCGGTGTCCGAAGCCCATGATCTTGCGCTTCTCGGCGAGGGCCTTGTCGAGCCAGGGCACGACGTTCTCGGCCGTACCGATGTCGTCGAAGATGTGCAGCACGGCCTCGTTGGCCCCACCGTGCAGCGGTCCCTTGAGGGCGCCGATCGCGCCGACCACCGCCGAGTAGATGTCGCTCAGGGTCGAGGTGATGACGCGCGCGGTGAACGTCGAGGCGTTGAAGGAGTGCTCGGCGTACAGGATCATCGAGCGGTTGAACGCGTCGACCACGACGCCGTCCGCCTCCTCGCCGAACGTCATCCAGAGGAAGTTCGCGGAGTAGTCGAGGTCGTCACGCGGGGCGATGATCTCCTGCCCGCGACGGCGACGCTGACCGTAGGCGACGATCGCGGGCAGTGCCGCGAACAGGCGGATGCTGCGCTCGAGGTTCTGCTCCGGGCTGCCACCGGCGTCGAGCACCGAACCGCCCGCACCGGGGTCGGAGGCGCCGATCAGGCTGACCGCGGTGCGGACCTCGTCCATCGGGTGGGCGTCGAGCGGCACGAGGTCGATCGCGGCCTTGACGTTGTCGGCGAGCGCGCGGTGCTTCCGCTCTTCGAGACGGAACGCGGCGAGCTCTTCGGGCGTCGGCAGCTCGCCGTTCCACAGGAGGTAGGCGACGGCCTCGAACGGCTGCGTGTCGGCCAGCTCCTGCACGGGATATCCGCGGTACAGCAGGCTGTTCGTCTCGGGGTTGACCTTCGAGATCGCGGTCGTGTCGACGACGACCCCCGCGAGGCCCTTCTTGATGTCCGGCTCGGTCATGGTCACTCCTTCGTGTACTTCGACTCGTCGCTTCGCTCCTCGCTCAGCAACCGGGTCGGATGTCCGCTTCGCTGCGCTCAGCGACCGGTGTTGTCGACTGTGAAGTTGAAGACGCCGGAGTCGAAATGGTTGTACGACTCGTAGTCGATCAGATCGTAGAGATCGGCGCGGTGCTGCATCTCGCCGAGCTTCGAGGTCAGGTGCCCCTCGTCGTTCAGCGTATCGAGAGCACGACCGGCGGCCCCCATCGAGATGCGCAGCAGCGACACCGGCCAGATGACCAGGTTGACGCCGGCATCCCGCAGCTGGTCCGTGGAGAACAGCTCGCTCTTGCCGAACTCGGTCATGTTCGCGAGGATCGGCACGTCGAGCGCCTCGGCCATCGCCTCGAACTCGGCGAGCGTGCGCATCGCCTCGGGGAAGATCGCGTCGGCACCGGCATCCACCAGCGCCTGGGCCCGATCGATCGCGGCATCCAGCCCCTCGATCGCGCGGATGTCGGTGCGCGCCATGATGAGGAAGTTCTCATCGCGGCGGGCGTCGGCGGCAGCCCGGATGCGCTTGATCGCGGTGTCCTCGTCGACGACGGCCTTGCCGTCGAGGTGGCCGCACCGCTTCGGATTGATCTGGTCCTCGATGTGCGTGCCGGCGAGGCCCGCGTCTTCGAGCTCCTGGATCGTGCGGGCGACGTTCATCGGCTCGCCGAAGCCGGTGTCGGCGTCGACGATCGCGGGGAGGTCGGTCATGCGGGCGATCTGCTTCGCCCGGCCGGCCACCTCGGTCAGCGTCGTGAGGCCGATGTCGGGCAGCCCCAGGTCGGCGGAGAGCACGGCGCCGGAGATGTAGACCCCGTCGAAGCCCTTCTGCTCGATCAGCCGGGCGCTCAGCGGGTTGAAGGCTCCGGGGAAGCGCAGCAGTTCGCCGCTCGCCAGCCGCTCCCGGAACAGCCGCCGCTTCTCGGCGGGCGTGACGGTGGAGTACAGCATCAGAAGAGTCCCGCAGGCGCCGGAGCAGCCTCGAGCAGCCCGGGCTTCGCGACGATCGACAGCTCGCCGACCTCGGCGGCCGTGAGCTCGGGCAGGCGCTGCACGAGGGAGAGGAACCGCTCGATCTCAGCCGGCTCCAACACGGGCTCGGCGAGCAGACGGAACTTGGCGATGTAGTTCTCGCGCGCGAACGGACGGGCGCCCAGCGGATGCGCGTCGGCCACGGCGATCTCGTCGACCACGGTCGAGCCGTCGGCCAGGCGGATCTCGACACGACCGCCGAACGCCTTCTCAGCCGGGTCCTCGGAGTGGTAGCGGCGCGTCCATTCGGCGTCCTCCGCCGTGGTGATCTTGTGCCACAGCGCGACCGTGTCGGCGCGGCCCGCACGCTCGGGGGCGTAGGAGTCGACGTGGTGCCAGCCGCCGTCCTGCAGTGCCACCGCGAAGATGTACGGCACCGAGTGGTCGAGCGTCTCGCGCGATGCGGTCGGGTCGTACTTCTGCGGGTCGTTCGCCCCGGAGCCGATCACGTTGTGCGTGTGGTGGCTGGTGTGGATGACGATCGAGTCGATGTTCGCGGGGTCACGCAGCGCCGGGTTCTCGATCCCGAGCTTGCGGGCGAGGTCGATGAGCGCCTGCGCCTGATACTCGGCCGAGTGCTCCTTCGTGTACGAGTCGAGGATCGCGCGCTTGGGCTCGCCCGCGGCGGGCAGCGGCACGTCGTAGGACGCGTCCTTGCCGTCGAGCATCCACGCGATCACACCGTCTTCGCCCTCGTAGATCGGCGCGGGGCTGGTCTGCCCGCGCATGGCCCGGTCGACCGCCTCGACGGCCATCTTGCCCGCGAAGGCCGGGGCGTGCGCCTTCCAGGTGGAGATCTCGCCCTTGCGGCTCTGCCGAGTGGCGGTCGTGGTGTGCAGACCCTGGCCCACAGCCTGGTAGATCGTCTCGACGTCGAGCCCGAGCAGGGTGCCGATGCCGGCGGCCGCCGACGGGCCGAGGTGGGCGACGTGGTCGATCTTGTGCTTGTGCAGGCAGATCGCGCGCACGAGGTCCATCTGGATCTCGTAGCCGGTCGCGATGCCGCGCACGAGCGCCCGACCGTCCTTGCCGGTGTGCTGGGCGACCGCGAGGATCGGCGGAATGTTGTCGCCGGGGTGCGAGTACTCCGCCGCGAGGAACGTGTCGTGGTAGTCGAGTTCGCGCACGGCCACGCCGTTCGCCCAGGCCGCCCACTCGGGGCTGGTGCGGTGGTCGAGCGCCGCACCGAACAGGTTCGCTCCGACGCCGCCGGTGGAGACGGGGTGGCTGAACGCCTGCGCGCGGGCGGCGTTGATCGGCGCGCGGGTGAGGGATGCCGCAGCCACCGAGGCGTTGTCGATGATGCGGTTGATGATCATGTCGACGACGTCCTGCTCGACCTCGACCCGGTCGGCGGCGACCTCGGCGATCTTCCAGGCGAGCTGGTCTTCGCGCGCGAGGTTCTCGTCGCTGCGGTGCACACGGACGTGATGGGTGACGGTCATTTCTTATCCTTCGCTGTTGCTGGAGTCGAGAGAGTCGAGGATGCCGGTGAGGGCGTTGTGCAGGTGCACGTGGGTGGCATGGGCGGCGAGGTCGCCGTCGCGGGCGGCGAGCGCCTCGGCGATCGTGCGGTGCTCGGCGGCGGATGCCGCGAGTCGGGCGGGCTTGTCGCGGGCCATCCGGCGCACGCGCACGAGGTGCGTGCGCACGGTGCGCAGGGCCGAGGCGATGTAGTCGTTCGCGACGGCCGCATCGAGAGCACCGTCGAACCGGGCGATCAGCGCGTAGTAGGCGTCACGGCCTGCGGGAGCGGTGAGGTCGACGTGCGCGAACTCCGCGGCGAGCTCGGCGAACAGACCGGCGTCCCCCCGCACGGCGGCGAGCCGGGCGGAGCTCTCCTCCAGCGCGCGGCGGATCTCGAACAGCGAGCGGATGTCATCGGCATCCAGGTCGGCGACCACGGTGACGCGCGGCGACTGCTGGACGACGAGACCGTCGCCGGCCAGTCGGCGCAGCGCCTCCCGCATCGGAGTGCGACTCACACCGAGACGCTCGGCCTGCTCGACCTCCCCGAGAACGAAGCCGGCCGGAAGAGCACCCGACTGGATGTCGTCGAGCAGGGCCGTGTACGCGCGATCACTCGCGGAGAAGCGCTCGACAACAGGGGGCATGCCCTCAGTGTATACATAAAGGAGCGGGAGGGGCCTCTCAGTCTTTTTCTACGGGCTTCCCGTATACATTCCCGGGGGCGGGCACCGGCTCCACGAACTCCGGAGCGACAGGCTCCCCCAGCTTGACCACGACGACCCCCACGAGAACGAGCACTCCGCCGAGCCCCTGCAGCAGATCGGGAAGCTGGCCGAGCAGCAGCCAGCCGAACAGGAGCGCGGCGACCACCTCGGCGAGCGCGACGAAGGAGGCGAGCCGCGAACCCAGCATCCGTGTCGAGGCGATGCCGAGCAGGTACGCGAGGGCCGTCGCCACGACACCGATCGCCAGCACGGGGACGAACCAGGGCACACTGCCGAAACGGTAGGCGATGTCGTCGGTCGTCCACGCGATCGGCAGGACGCCGATCGCCCCGGCCGCCGTGAGACCGAGTGCACCGATCAGCAGCCCGCTGCCGGCGAGTGCGAGCGGCGGCAGCCCCGTGTCGACTCTGGCCGAGAGCAGGAAGTAGGTCGCCGCCCCGACCATGGCTCCGAGCGCCCACAGGATGCCGGCCACGTCGACATCGGCCCCCGTGAGGATGTCGAGCATGAGCACCAGCCCGACGATGGCGATGGCCGCCCCGATGATGCTGCGGCGCGTCGGCCGCTCGCCCCGTCGCAGCCACAGCCACAGCAGCACCGCGACCGGTGCCGTGTACTCGATGAGCAGCGCCAGCCCCACATCCATGACGGCGACGGCCTGGAAGTAGAAGAGCTGGGTCGCGGTGACGGCGAGCAGTCCGTAGGCGAGGATCATGCCGGCGTTGCGGCGAAGGAGACCCCACCGCCCGCGCAGCGACAAGATCGTGGGGATGAGCAGCACGAGGGCCGCCACCCAGATACGTGCGGTGACCGCGGCCCCCGGCGTCCACCCCGCGTCGATGAGCCCGCGCGCCCACGCGCCGGACATGCCGAAGGACAGCGCGGCCGCGATGGCGAGCGGCAGCCCCAGACGCACACCGCGTGCGGACGCGACCGCCACGCTGTCATCACTCACCCTGCCCATGATCGATGACGCTACTCGCGCACGCTGTAAGATGTCAACGTGATCTTCACCGATGACACCCAAGAGGGTCTCCGCGCCGCCGTGTGGCTCGTGAACTCGGCCGAGGATCCGGACACGCTGGTCGACCTCGACGACGAACGCGCCTTCCTCCGCGAGTTCCCCTACACCGGACGACTCGACCGCGATGAAGACGAGCTCGCCTCCCTGCGCCGCCTGCGCCCGCGTCTGCGATCCATGCTGCTGGCGCCGCGCGACGAGATGGCCGAACTCGTCAACGCCGCCCTCGCCGAGTCCCGCCTCACGCCGCGACTGCTCCGACACGACGGGGTCGATTGGCACCTCCATGCCGTGGCCGACGAGCATCCGCTGGCGGAGCGCGTGCTGATCGAGACCGCGATGGCGCTGATCGACGTCATCCGCGCCGAGGAGGGCTCGCGCCTCTCCGTGTGTGCGGATGACACCTGCCTGGCGATCGCCCTGGATCTCTCCCGCAACCGCTCGAAGCGCTACTGCTCGACGACCTGCGCGAACCGCAACGCCGTCGCCGCCTATCGCGCGCGCCGGGCCGCGGACTGACGCACGAACTCAGGCGCCGATGTACGCGCCCCGCCAGGTATATGCCGCGATGGTGTCGGCCTTCATCTCCATGCCGTTCCCGGGAGCAGTGGGCGCCCTGTAGGAGCCACCGCGGATGTCGGTCGGCACGACGAAGTGCTCGTGCAGGTGGTCGACGAACTCGATCATGCGGCCCTCGCGGGTGCCGGTGACCGCGACGAAGTCGAACATCGACAGGTGCTGCACCGCTTCGCACAGGCCCACCCCACCCGCGTGCGGGCACACCGGCACGCCGAACTTGGCGGCGAGCAGCAGGTTGGCGATGTTCTCGTTGACGCCGCCGACGCGCACGGCATCGATCTGCATGACGGAGATGGCATCCGCCTGCAGCAGCTGCTTGAAGATGACACGGTTCTGGGCGTGCTCGCCGGTGGCGACGCGGATCGGCGCCACGCCGCGCGCGATCTCGGCGTGCCCGAGCACGTCATCGGGGCTGGTCGGCTCCTCGATCCACGCGGGGTGGAACTCGGCGAGCGCGTTCACCCACTCGATCGCCTCCGACACCTCCCAGCGCTGGTTCGCGTCGATCGCGATGGGGAAGTCCGGTCCACACACCTCACGCGCCTTGCGGAAGCGACGGATATCGTCCTGCAGGTCGGCGCCGACCTTGAGCTTGATCTGCGTGAAGCCGTCGGCCATGGCCTCGCGGGCGAGCCGCTCGAGCTTCTCGTCGGAGTATCCGAGCCAGCCGGGACTCGTCGTGTAGGCCGGGTACCCGGTGGCGAGCAGCTGCTCTTCCCGTTCGGCACGCCCCGGCTCGACGGCACGCAGGATGTCGAGGGCGTCCTCGCGGGTGAGGGCGTTCGTGAGGTAGCGGAAGTCGACGAGGTCGACGAGTTCTTCCGGGGTCATGCGGGCGAGCAGCTGCCAGAGGGGCAGCCCCGCGCGCTTGGCCTTGATGTCCCACAGGGCGTTGATGACGGCGCCGATGGCCATGTGCATGACGCCCTTCTCGGGGCCGAGCCACCGCAGCTGCGAGTCGCCGATGATCGCCCGGTAAGTGCCGCCCATGTCGTCGAGCAGGGGTTCGAGCTCGCGGCCGACGAGGTGGTCCGCGAGCGCGTCGATCCCGGCGACCTGCACGTCGTTGCCCCGCCCGATCGTGAAGACGAACGCGTGGCCCTCGATGCCGTCCTCGGCGTCCGTGCGCACGATCACGTACGCGGCGGAGTAGTCGGGGTCGGGGTTCATCGCGTCCGAACCATCCAGGCTCAACGACGTCGGGAAGCGGATGTCGGTGGCGTCGAGGGCGACGATACGGGTCACGGGGGTCCTCTCCGTGCACGGCGGATCTCTTCCGTGCGGATACCTTGGAGTGTAAACATCCGATGTCTATACTGTCAACGAGATGGGCCGCAGCGTCGTGGCCTCCCCACCGATCAGGAGAATCATGAAGTTCGCGCGGCTCGGCACCCCCGGCACGGAGATCCCCGTCCTCGTGGAGGGTGACCACTACCTCGACCTCCGCCCTCTGACATCCGATGTGAACGGCGACTTCCTCGCGAGCGACTTCGTCGCCAGGGTCGCGGCCGCCCGCGACGCCGGGGAGCTTCCGGAACTCGCGGATGCCGCGGCGATGCGCATCGGCGCACCGATCGCCCGTCCGAGCGCCGTGATCTGCATCGGCATGAACTACGCCGCCCACGCGGCCGAGTCAGGCTCGGAGCCGCCCACCATCCCCATCCTCTTCCTGAAGACGCCCAACACCGTGGTCGGCCCGGACGACGCGGTGACGATCCCCCGCGGCAGCGAGAAGACCGACTGGGAGGTCGAGCTCGGCATCGTGATCGGCGCCCGCGCGGCCTACCTCGACTCCCCCGAGGAGTCGCTCGCCCATGTGGCCGGCTTCGTCGCCGCGAACGACGTCTCGGAGCGGGCGTTCCAGATCGAGGTGTCGGGCGGGCAGTGGTCGAAGGGCAAGATCGCCCCGGGATTCAACCCCACCGGCCCGTGGCTCGTCACCCCCGACGAGGTCGACCACCACGCGCTCGGACTGCGCAGCTTCGTGAACGGCGAGCCGCGGCAGGACTCGAACACGAGCGACATGATCTTCACGGTCGAGCACATCGTGCACCACCTCTCGCAGTACGTGACGCTCGAGCCGGGCGACCTGATCCTCACCGGCACCCCGCAGGGCGTCGCGCTCTCGGGCAAGTACCCCTATCTCGCACCCGGCGACGTGGTCGAGATCGAGATCGACGGCCTCGGCCGCCAGCGACAGGAGTTCGTGGCATGGGAGGCACAGAAGTGAGTGCACTGAACGGGCTGGTGGCGATCGTCACCGGCGGAGCATCCGGAATCGGTGCGGCGATCGCACAGCGCCTGCGCGCCGACGGGGCGACCATCGCGATCCTCGACCGCGACACCGCCACAGCCGACCCCGCGTTCACGGCCTTCACCGCCGACGTCTCGGATCGTGCAAGCGTCGACGCGGCCGTCGCGGCCGTGGCCGAGAGGTTCGGGCGCATCGACATCGTCGTGAACAACGCCGGGATCGGCGCGCAGGGCGACGTCGCGGCGAACGACGACGACGAGTGGGCGCGCGTGCTCTCGATCAACGTGACCGGCATCGCCCGCGTGACGGCGGCGGCATTGCCCTGGCTGCGGAAGTCGCCTGCGGCGGCGGTCTGCAACACGGCATCCATCGCCTCCACCACCGGACTCCCGCAGCGGGCGCTGTACAGCGCGTCGAAGGGGGCCGTCTCGGCGCTGACCCGCGCGATGGCGGCCGACCACCTGCGCGAGGGTATCCGGGTGAACGCGGTCAACCCCGGCACGGCCGACACCCCCTGGGTCGGGCGCCTGCTGGATACGGCCGTCGACCCCGCGGCCGAGCGCGCCGCGCTCGAGGCCCGCCAGCCGCACGGACGGCTCGTCGACCCCGATGAGGTCGCCGCCGCGGTCGCCTACCTCGTGAGCCCCGCCGCCGGTTCGACGACCGGCACGTCCATCGAGGTCGACGGCGGCATGGCGCGGTTGCGGCTTCGCGCGGAGTGAGTTCCGCGCGACGTCAGCCGCGGCTGCCGCGGAACCAGCCCCGGATGCCGTGACGCGGAGGCTCCGCGGTCGGCGCCTGCGGCCGGGCATCCGTGCGATAGAACTGCTCGGCGGTGGTCCAGAAGATCGCGTCGAGGTCATGCCCCCGCGCATCCGCCCAGGCGATCACCGTGTCGGCCCAGCGCGTGCGGGCCGTGGGCTGGTAGGTCGGCGAGCCGTCCTCCGGTGCGTGCGGGTCGTCGTCCTCGGCCGGTCCGATGACCGAGACGGGCCAGTCGCTCCCCCACATCAGCCGCTCGATCCCGAACGCATCGGCCGCCACATCGAGGAACGGGATCAGCTGCGCCGCGTCCCAGTCCCCGCCGGCCTCGCCGGGCAACCCCGAGAGCTTGCAGAAGGTGTTCGGATGCCGCGCCAGCTCGGTCAGGTCGCGGGCCCATTCCGGGGTCGGCGCCAGCGGAGCCGCGGCCGTGCCCACGGCGGGCTTCCCCAGATGATCGAGCACGAGTCGCAGCTCCGGGATGGCTCCGGCGAGGCGGGCGACATCCGGCAGCTGCGCGGCGCGCACGCACGCGTCGAAGGTCAGACCGCGCGCGGCGACCTCGCGCGCACCGGTCACGAAGGCCGCCGACACCGCCAGTCCGTCGGGCTCGCCCTGCAGGTTGTGCCGCACGCCGACGACGAGCGGCTCGGCCGCGAGACCTTCGAGGTGCGCGACCGTGTCGGTCCCCCGGTCGAGGCGGATGCCGGCGACGATGCCGACCACTCCGAGCGCGGGCGCGAGCCCTGCGACCCAGAGCACCTCATCGAGGAAGTCGTCGTCGACGGTCCCGGCCTGCACGAACACGCACTTCTCGGTCTCGGCACGCTCCAGGCGGGCGTGCTCGAGTTCCAGGTCGGCGAACCGGTACGCCATCGGGCCTTCGAGCCATGTGTAGGTCAGCGCCTCCGGATCCCACAGGTGCAGATGTGCATCGAGAACTCGCATCCCCTCATCCTGCCGCAGACATCGGAGCAATCGCTAGGATGACGCCATGGCTGTGACGGACGATGCGATCGCGAAGATCAAGGCGATGATCGTGTCGGGCGAGCTGACCCCCGGTGATCGCCTGCCTCCGGAGAAGGAGCTCTCCGAGCGGCTCGGTCTCTCCCGCAGCTCGATGCGCGAGGCGGTCAAGGCGCTCGAGGTCATCCGCGTGCTCGACGTGCGGCGCGGCGACGGCACCTATGTGACGAGTCTCGAGCCGCACCTGCTGCTGGAGGCGATCTCGTTCGTCGTCGACATGCACGATGACGACTCGATGCTCGAGATCTTCGCCGTGCGCCGGATGCTGGAGTCGCAGGCATCGGGCCTCGCCGCCACGCTGGGCACCGACGAGCAGATCGCCGAGCTGCAGCGCGAGGTCGAGGGCGTGGACGCCTCCGTCAGTATCGAAGAGCTCGTCGACCACGACATCCGCTTCCACCGCGAGATCGTGGCGATGGCGGGCAATGCGTACCTCGCGAGCCTGATCGAGCACCTGAGCAGCCAGACCGTGCGTGCCCGCGCCTGGCGGGGCCTCACCGAGAGCGGCGCCGTCGAGCGCACCCTGTCGGAGCACCGGGCGATCGCCGACGCGGTCGCCCAGCGGGACCCCGCACTGGCGACCTCGCTGACGACCGCGCACATCGCCGGCATCGAGCGCTGGCTGCGCCACGCGACGGCGCCCTGAGCGCGGGCTCGCTCCCTGCACGGCATCTGCACCGGCCGATAGTCTCGAGGGTATGAGCGACTGGACCAGCACCGCGATCGCCCTGCTGGAAGCCGACGCGAACCGCAGCGCCGACACGCACCTGCACCTCTTCCCGCTGCCGCCCGAGTGGGGCATCGATCTGTATCTCAAGGACGAGTCGGTCCACCCGACCGGGTCGCTCAAGCACCGCCTGGCGCGCTCGCTCCTGCTCTACGGGCTGGTCAACGGCCGCATCCGGGAGGACACCACGCTCGTCGAGTCGTCGAGCGGATCGACCGCCGTCTCCGAGGCGTACTTCGCCCGCATGCTGGGGCTGCCGTTCATCACCGTCGTCCCGCGCTCGACCGTGCAGGAGAAGATCGACCTCATCGAGTTCTACGGTGGCACCTGCCACTTCGTCGACCGCGCCGAGGACATGTCGCCCGAGGCGCAGCGCCTCGCGTCCGACTGCACGGGCCACTACCTCGACCAGTTCACGTTCGCCGAGCGCGCGACCGACTGGCGGGGCAACAACAACATCGCGGAGAGCGTGTTCAGCCAGCTCGCGCAGGAGCGGCATCCGATCCCCACCTGGATCGTGACCGGCGCCGGAACCGGCGGCACGAGCGCGACGTTCGGGCGGTATGTGAAGTACCGCCGCCACGAGACGAAGGTCGCCGTGGTCGACCCCGAGGGCTCCGCGTTCTACGACGGCTGGGCCGGCACCGTCGACCCGCCCGCCGGGCGCCCCAGCCGCATCGAGGGCATCGGCCGGCCACAGGTCGAGGCCTCGTTCGTGCCGACCGTGATCGACGAGATGATCCGGGTGCCGGATGCCGGGTCGATCGCCGCGATCCGGATGCTGCGCGAGCGCACCCTGCACTGGGCCGGCGGCTCGACCGGCACGAACCTGTACGGCGCGTTCCAGCTCATCGCCCGGATGCGGGCCGCGGGCGAGACCGGCAGTGTCGTCACCCTGATCTGCGACAGCGGCGTCCGCTACGCGGGCACGTACTACTCCGATGAGTGGGTCGCGGCGCAGGGCTGGGACCTCGCCCCGCACCGCGCGCGGCTCGACCGGTTCCTGGAATCGGGCGTCTGGGGCGAGTGAAGGCGTCGGGCTACGCTGGCCGCATGACAACTCTGATCCTCACCGTCGCGGGTGCAGACCGTCCTGGCCTCGTGGCCGCCGTCGCCGATGTCGTGGACGCGCACGGCGGCAACTGGGAGAACAGCTCGCTGGCGGAGCTCGCCGGCACGTTCGCGGGCGTTATCGAGGTGTCCGTCGCCGAAGACCGGGCACCGGAGCTGAGTTCCGCGCTGCGCGGACTCCAGGGGCAGGGACTGCTGACCCTGGCCGTGCTCACCGGGACGCCGGATGCGGATGCCGCCGACGATCGGCTGCTCCAGATCCAGGTGCTCGGCAACGACCGACCCGGCATCGTGCGCGAGGTCTCTGCCGTCCTGAGCGCCCACGCGCTGAGCATCGAGGAGCTCGCGACCGAGACCCGGGATGCCGCGATGGCCGGTGGCCGCCTGTTCGAGGCATCGGTGGTGGCGAAGGTGCCGGCATCCGTCGATCTGGATGCGCTGCGCGACGACCTCGAGCGCCTCGCCGCCGAGATCCAGGTCGACATCACCCTCGGCTGACCGCCGAGCCGCCGACCTCCCCCGGACAACGAGAAGGCCGCCGTTCCGAGGAACGGCGGCCTTCTCGTGTCCGGCGTCAGACCAGGCGGGACTTCGGCGACACCGAGTAGGTGTGCTCGGCGTCGCGGTTGACCGTGTCGCCCAGGGCCGTGTCGATCGCGGCCAGGGTGTCGGCGTCGAGCTTGACGCCCGAGGCCTTGACCGTCTCGGCGAGCTGCTCGGGACGCGAGGCTCCGACCAGCGCGGCCGCGACGTTCGGGTTCTGCAGCACCCACGCGATCGCGAGCTGCGGCATCGAGAGACCCGCCTGCTCGGCGATCGGCTTCAGGCGCTGGACGGCGGTGAGGATGTCGTCCTGCAGGAAGCTCTTGATGAAGTCGGCGCCGCTGTGCGGGTCGGTCGCGCGCGAGCCCTCGGGCACCGGCTGGCCGGGCAGGTACTTGCCGCTGAGCACGCCCTGCGCCATCGGCGACCAGACGATCTGCGAGATCCCGAGCTCTTCGGAGGCCGGCACGACCTTGCCCTCGATCACGCGCCACAGCATGGAGTACTGCGGCTGGTTCGAGATGAGCTGGATGCCGAGCTGCGTGGCGAGAGCGTGCCCCTCGCGCAGCTGTTCGGCGGTCCACTCGGAGACGCCGATGTAGAGCGCCTTGCCCTGACGGACGACGTCGGCGAACGCCTGGAACGTCTCCTCGAGCGGGGTCTCGTAATCGAAGCGGTGCGCCTGGTACAGGTCGACGTAGTCGGTGCCGAGGCGCTGCAGCGAGCCGTTGATCGATTCGAAGATGTGCTTGCGGCTCAGGCCGGTGTCGTTCGGGCCCTTGGGGCCGGTCGGGAAGTAGACCTTCGTGAAGATCTCCAGCCCCTCGCGGCGCTGCCCCTCCAGAGCCTTGCCGAGAACGACTTCCGCAGCGGTGTTGGCGTAGGTGTCGGCAGTGTCGAAGGTGGTGATTCCGGCATCCAGTGCGGCGTGCACGGTCTTGACGGCGGCGTCGTCCTCGACCTGCGAGGCGTGGGTGACCCAGTTGCCGTAGGTGATCTCCGAGACCTTGAGACCGCTGTTGCCGAGATAGCGATAGTTGACCATGGAACAACGCTACTGGCTGCGTGTGATGACGGGGCTGGATGCGAGAGTCTCCCGATACTCGCGCCAGGCCGCTCCGAGCCGACGGATGCCCTCGGCGAGCACATCGTCCGGTGCCGTGAACGGGATGCGGATGTGGTCGTCCGGAGACACCGACACCGCGAACGCCGCGCTCCCCGCGATCGAGACGCCGTGCGTCGCGGCCACCCGGGCGAGCGCGTCGGCGGAGCCGGCGGGAACCCGGACCCACAGCGACAGCCCGCCGCGCGGCGGCTCGACCTTCCAGTCGGGCAGGTGCTCGGCCATCAGCTCCTGCAGCAGCCGGAGGCGCTCCTGGTGGATGCGACTGTTCGCCCGGCGGAGGTCGTCGGCGCGGGCGATCAGGTCGAGCGCGAGCAGCTGCCCCGGCACGCTCGTGGACTGATCGGCGAGCTGCCGTGCCCCGCGCAGGCGGCGCACGAGCACGGGGTCGGCGCGCAGCCATCCGATCCGCAGCCCCGCCCACACCCACTTCGACACCGACTCCACGACGATGATGGGCGCGTCCGCCCGCTCGGCCGCGAGGGTCGGCGGCACCACGCCGTCGAAGGAGATGCCGGCCACGACGCGGTCCTCGATCACCGGCACGCCGTACTGGGCGGCGAGTTCGGCGACGCGATGCCGCGCGGCGGCAGGGAGCCGCGAGCCCGTCGGGTTCTGGTGGTGCGGATTGAGCGCCACGAGCACGGGCCGCAGCCGGGCGAGCGCCTGCTCGAGTGCGTCGACGTCGAGTCCGTCCGGCCCCATCGGGACGCCGTGCACCGTGCCACCGCGCAGCCCGACGGAGTCGGTGACGCCCGGCCAGGTGATCTCCTCGGCGAGCACGATGTCGCCGGGGCCCACGAGCGCGTTGACGACGAGGCTGATGGCCTGCTGCGCACCGTGCGTGACGAGGATCTGCTCGGGCGTCGTCGGGGTGCCCTCGGCGGCGTACATGTCGGCGATGAGGGTGCGCAGCGCGGGGAGGCCCGCAGGGTCGGTCTCGGGCAGCAGCGCCAGCTCGAGCCGCGGCTTGTGCTCGCTGATCAGCTGCACGCCCAGCTCGGAGATCTGCGGCACGGTCCGCAGCAGGTCGATCGCATTGGGCAGGGCCGAGAACAGCGCCTCACCTCGTCCCTGCCGCTGCACGGGGGCGATGGATGCCGCCGCACCGGCGACGCGCGTGCCGCTCCCCTGCCGCCGGTCGACCAGGCCGCGCTCGGCGAGATCGGCGTACGCGGCGACGACCGTGCCGCGCGACACGGAGCTCGCCGCGGCGAGGGCGCGCTCCGCCGGCAGACGGTCGCCGGGGCGCAGCTCGCCGCCCGCGATCAGAGCCTCGATGCCGCGGGACAGCCGCGCCGCGAGCGTGCCGTCTCCGTGGGTCCATCGGCCCAACCGGGCGGAGAGCGCCTCCGAGGCGACCTCGCCCGCACGGACGAGAGTCGGCGATGAACCTGCGGATGGCGCAGGAATGGCCGATCCATGGTCCACCGGCCGGGTATTGGCCCTGTCATCGACGCTCATGAGACCTGATTCTGGACCAATGAGCACCTTCACGACCACTCCTCCGGCAGATCTCGGTCCAATCAGGCCCGATTGGACCATCGGTCAGCTCATCGAATGGCTGAGCGACGACTCCCGCCAGCACGACCCCGCGCTTCAGCATCCGCTGTCCCTGATCGAAGCGGCGCTGACCGGCGAGCAGTGGTCGCGGCCGCCGTCGACCGTCGCCCTGATCCGCTCGCTGACCCTGGCCGTACCGCAGCACGGGTCATCCGTGATCGCCGACGTCCTGCTCCCGTCGCGAAGCCTGACGCTCGTCGCCTAGGCGCGACGGTGCCCCGGGAGCGCGGGCCAGGTCAGGTGGCCTGAGCGGAGGCTGACGGAGGCGATGTCGCCGGAGTCGTCACGATCTCGGCGCGGTCGCGGAAGCCCTCCGCCGTCACCCGGTCCAGGGCGACCTGCTTGCGGATGGCCGCGGCCTTCTCGTACAGGCTCGGGTCGCCGTAGCTCGTGAGCACCTTCACCAGCACGGGCAGCAGCTCGATCATGAAGAACAGCGCCGCGATGAGGATGTGCGCCCACAGGATCGTGGGCTCCTTCTCGCTCAAGCGGTTCAATCCGCTGATCTGACTGAGCAGCCCGACGGCTCCGGCGTTGCCCTGGGCCACGGCATCCGCGCGCGCGTTGTACGCGGCGAGCGCCTGGTCGTAGGTGTCGCGGGCGGCCGGCAGCTGGGACTTCGCCTGCTCGCGGTTCGTCGACTCCGACGTCGAGGTGTTCTCCTTGGCGGCGGTGCCGGCGGCGGCGAGCTCCTCGTTCGCGGTGCGGAGCTGCGCAGCGAGCGCGTCGTACGTCTGCTGTGCCTCGGCGAGTTGAGCTTTGGCGGCGTCCGAGCTCGCGCCCTCGCCGTTCACGCCGGTGCAGCCGGGAACCGTGCCCGCGCCCTCACCGGTCAGCTCGCACTGGTAGAGCACGCGCGCCTGGTCGATCACGGCCTGCTGCGCGGTCATCTTGGCGGTCACGTCGTCGACCGTGGCCTGGGCGGCCGACTCGGTGGCCGAAGAGGACTCCGTCCCTGCGACGATGCCGGTCGCGGCCTGGTTCTCGAGCTCGGCGACCTTGGCGGTGGCGGAATCCAGCGCGATCTTCTCCGGGCCGGTCTCGAGCGCCTCCTGATCGGACTGCGACTGCGTGATGTTGGTCGACGCGACCTCGCGGGCGATGTCGTTGTGGAAGATCTGCAGCACGAGCGGCTCGGCGACGACGAAGCCGATGATCGCGGCCATGATCACACGCGGGATCGCGAGGCCGATGAGCCGCCACACGTTCCGCGTCGAGCTCATGGTCGAGGTGAGGAAGCGATCGAGGTTGAAGATGATGAGCGCCCACACGAGCGCGAGCGGCACGGCCAGCCAGATCGCGGCCTGTACACCGGTGGTGAGCGCGAAGAGCATCGAGATGGCGGAGACCAGCGCGGTGCCGGCGAGCACGAAGAACATCTGCACGAAGCGCGGCGTCTCGCCGGGGACGCGGTCGAGGATCTCGCCCTCCGCGCCACCGAGGATCGCGAGTGTCCGGGCACGGGAGCCCGGAGTGCGCGGGGCACGCTTCTTGCGGGGCTTGCGGACGCGGGGCTCGCGCGGGGGCTTCACGGGCGCGGACTCGTCGGCGGCGACCGCATCGGCGATCGGGGTCGCCTCGGCGGGGTCTGCGACGGGAACCTCGCGGGTGGCGTCGTCGGCGCCGGTCGGCTCGAATTCGCGCAGGAAGTCGAGGTCATCGGTGACGGCGTCGGGTTCGCCGTCGATGATGATCCGACCCTGCGAGTCGTAGCGACCCGGTCGATGGGCGGAATAGGGCATCCGAACAATCTACGAAGTATCGCCTGTGGATACCGTGGAAAAGTCCTTGGAGTGCCTCACAGGTTCCGTGCCGTCCGACGGATTCAGGATGCCGGGAGCAGACGGTCGAGGGCGGCGGCGTAGGCGGACAGCCCGTCGTCGAGCGTGAAGTGTCCGGCGGCGGCGAGGGTGCCGAGCCCGTGGATCAGGCCCCACAGCGCGACGACGTCGGTCGGTCGGTCGAGTCCCACCGCGGCCGCCCCCTCGGCGAGCACGGCCTCGAGCCCGTCGATCAGCGGCGCCATCGTGGCGGTCGGCGATCCCGGGATGCAGACGGTCGGGTCGTAGACGGCGTCGAACGCATGCGGATGCTCGATCGCGAAGCGGATGTACGCCGATCCCCCGTCGATGAGCGCCGCGCGCGGCGTCGCGGCCTTCTCGGCGGCAGCGCGGACCTGGTCGAGGAGGTCGGCCATGCTGCGCTCGGCGATCGCCTTGAGCAGTCCGAGCCGGTCGGAGAAGTGGTGGTACGGCGCGTTGTGGCTGACGTTCGCCGCCCGCGCGACCTCGCGCAGGCTGATCTCCGCCGCCGGCATCCGCTCCAGCAGCTGCATGGCGGCGTCTTCCAGGGCACGGGCGAGATCGCCGTGGTGGTAGCCGTCCTTCGAACTTGACATGAGCAACATCATCTCCTATCTTGACACTGTCCACCAGCTTGACGCTGTCCAGATAGGAACCACGCCATGACCGCTCTCGTGATCGACGGCCACCCCGACGCCCGCTCCTTGACCGCCGCACTCGCGCAGCGCTATGCCGCGGGGCACGGCGATGCCCGCGTGCTCGCCCTGCGCGACCTCGACTTCGACCCCAACCTGCGCTTCGGCTACCGCGAGCGCATGACGCTCGAGCCCGACCTCGTCGAGGCGAAGCAGGCTCTGCACGATGCCGACACGATCGTCGTCGCGACACCGGTGTGGTGGGGCGCACCGCCGGCCCTCCTCAAGGGCTTCTTCGATCGGGCGCTGCTGCCGCAGCAGGAGTACCGCTACTCGAAGCTCGGCCTCCCCGAGGGCCTGATCCCCGCGCGCCGTGGACGTCTGCTCCTGCTCGCCGACACTCCCTGGTTCTTCCTGCCGCTCACCGGCCTCCCGGCACAGACGCAGATCGTGCGCAACACCATGAAGTTCTGCGGCATCCGCTCGGTGCGCACGCACCGCATGCTCGGTGTGAAGGATGCCAAGGTGGCGACCATCACCCGCTGGCTCGACCGTGCCGAGCAGCTCGGCACGACAGACGCCCGCCGCGCGGGCGGGACTCAGGCCATCGCGGCGGAGGCGGCCTCGTCTTCGGTGGTGGCGACGAGCTGACCGCAGGCGCCGTCGATCTCCTTGCCGCGGGTGTCGCGGAGGGTGGTCGGGATGCCGGCGTCGTTCAGGCGGCGTACGAACTCGTTGGTGACGTCTTTCTCGGATGCCGTCCAGATCGAGCCGGGCGTCGGGTTCAGCGGGATCGGGTTCACGTGCACCCACCCGCGTCCGCGCTGGTTGAGCTTCTCGGCCAGCAGGTCGGCGCGCCAGCCGTGGTCGTTCATGTCCTTGATGAGCGCGTACTCGATCGAGACACGGCGGCCGGTCTTGGCGTAGTAGTCGTAGGCGGCATCCAGTGCCTCATCGACCTTCCAGCGGGAGTTGACCGGGATGAGCTCGTCGCGCAGGTGGTCGTCCGGTGCGTGCAGCGACAGCGCGAACGTGACCGGGATGCCCTCGTCGGCGAGCTTCTTGATCGCCGGCACCAGGCCGACGGTCGACACGGTGATGCCACGGGCGCTCATGCCGAGGCCGTCGGGCTGTGGGGCGACCATCGACCGCACCGCATCCATCACGCGCTTGTAGTTGGCCAGCGGCTCGCCCATCCCCATGAAGACGATGTTCGAGACGCGCTCCATGCTGTGGTCGTCGGACTTCTTGCCGCCGAGCCCACCCTCGGCGATGAGCCGGTTGGCGCGGACGATCTGCTCGATGATCTCGGCGGTCGACATGTTGCGGGTCAGACCCGCCTGGCCGGTCGCACAGAACGGGCAGTTCATGCCGCAGCCGGCCTGGCTCGACACGCACAGCGTGATGCGGCCGGGGTAGCGCATGAGCACCGACTCGACCAGGGCGCCGTCGTGCAGACGCCACAGGAACTTGATCGTGTCGCCCTTGTCGGTCTCGAGGCGGCGCACCTCGGTGAGCAGCGGCGGCAGCATCCCGGCGACCAGCTGCTCCCGGGTGTCGGCCGGGAGGTCGGTCATCTGCTCGGGGTCGGACGTGTAGTGGCGGAAGTAGTGCGTCGACAGCTGCTTCGCGCGGAAGCCGGGCAGCCCGAGCTCCTTCACCTTCTCGATGCGCTCGGCCGGCGTGAGGTCGGCCAGGTGCACCGGCGGCTTGCCGCGCTTGGGGCTCGCGAACTGCAGGAGCGGACGCCCCTCGGCATCCTTCTGCTGGGTCCACCCCTCGGTCGCCGGGCGCACCTGCGCCGGGCGCGTCTCACGGACCTTGCCTTGGGCCGGCCGACCCTGCGGGGCGGACGCGGATGCTGCGGGGCGCGTCTCGCGCGTGCGGGGAGTCTCGGTCATACCCTCCAGGGTACGCGGTACCGGGTGGGAAGTGCCTGGAGCGCAGGCGGCCCGACCCGACTCACCCCAGCAGCGGGCGCTGTGCGGCGCGCTGACCCTCGTACTCCGCGCGCGCCCGTCGAGCGGTCTCGGTGCGCGAGACCTCGGCCACCGGCACATCCCACCAGCCCTCGCCGTCGGGGCCGTAGACCGTCGGATCGCTCTCGACGTGGATGAGCGTCGTCCGCTCCGAGGCCTTCGCGGCGGCGACCGCGGCGCGCAGGTCGTCGATCGCCGCGGACCCCTTCGCGATCTCGATGACGTCGACGCCGTAGCTGCGCGCGTTCATGGCGAGGTCGACCGGCAGCACGTCGCCGCGCTGGAAGTTGCGCGCCTCGTCGTCGTAGCGGCGGTACTCGGTACCGAAGCGCTCCGAGCCGACCGTCTCCGAGAGGTGCCCGATCGAGGCATAGCCCTGGTTTTGGATGAGCACGACGATGATCTTGATCCCCTCGGCCACGGCCGTCGCGAGCTCGGAGCTCAGCATCAGGTACGAGCCGTCGCCGACCATGACGACGACGTCGCGCTCGTCGCCGGATGCCGTGAGCCCGCGCTTGACGCCGAGTCCTCCCGCGATCTCGTACCCCATGCAGGAGTATGCGTATTCGACGTGATAGCCGAGCGGATCGCTGACGCGCCAGAGCTTGTGCAGGTCGCCGGGGAGCGAGCCGGCCGCCTGCACGATCACGTCTTCGTCGGCCACGGCCCCGCGCACGGCGCCGATGATCTCGGGCTGGCCCGGCAGCTCGCGGCCCGTGGGGGCGAGCGCCCGGTCGACGACCGCATCCCACTCGCGCTTCTCGTCGGCGATCCGTGCGCTCAGCGCCGGTGCGACGCGGTATCCGTCGAGCTCGTCGCGCAGCGCGACCAGGGTCTCCCTGGCATCCGCGACGACGGGCAGCTGCGAGCCGTGCTTGTAGGCGTCGAAGGCCGCGACGTTGATGTTGACGAACACCGCGTCGGGGTTCTGGAAGGCCGTGCGGGATGCCGTCGTGAAGTCGCTGTACCGGGTGCCGACGCCGATGATGACGTCGGCCTCCGCCGCGATGCGGTTCGCCGCGGTGGTGCCGGTCGCACCGATCCCGCCCAGGTACTGGGGGTGATCCCACGGCAGCGCGCCGCCGCCCGCCTGCGTCGTGCCGACCGGGATGCCCGTGGCCTCGACCAACGCCCGCAGCGCCTGCTCCGCCTCGGAGTAGATGACACCGCCACCCGCGACGAGGAGCGGCTGCTTCGCGCCGCGGATCGCCGCCACCGCCCGCGCCAACGGTCCGCGCTCCGGCAGCGGCCGGCGGATGTGCCACTCCCGGTCCTGGAGGAACTCGAGGGGCACGTCCAGCGCTTCGGCCTGAACGTCTTCGGGCAGGGCGATCGTCACCGCACCGGTCTCGGCGGGATCGGTGAGGACGCGCATCGCGGCGAGCGCGATCGAGAACAGCTGCTCCGGGCGCTGCACCCGGTCGAAGAAGACCGAGAGCGGGCGGAACGCGTCGTTCACGGTGAGACCGATGTCGTGCGGGCGCTCCAACTGCTGCAGCACGGGGTCCGCGACCCGGGTGGCGAAGGTGTCGCTCGGCAGCAGCAGCGCCGGCAGCCGGTTGGTGGTCGCGAGCGCCGCACCGGTGAGCATGTTCGTGGCGCCGGGACCGACCGAGGCTGTGCTCGCGAACGTCGCCCTGCGTCGATGCATCCGGGCGAACCCGACGGCCTGGTGCACCATCGCTTGCTCGTTGCGGGCCTGGTGGTAGGGCATCAGGTCGGGCTGCTCGAGGTTGTACTGCTGCAGCGCCTGCCCGAGACCGGCGACGTTCCCGTGGCCGAAGATGCCGAACATGCCGGGCACGGTGCGCTCGCGGATGTCGCCGTCGACCGTCCACTGCCGCGAGAGGAACTCGACCAGCGCCTGGCCGACCGTCATCCGTCTGGTCTGCATCAGAGTTCTCCCTCTGCTCGGTAGGGCAGCCGGGGATCGATGTCCTGCCCGCTCCAGCTGTCGCGCACCCACGCGTGCGCGGGGTCGTCGGTGATGAGCCAGGACCGCTCGCGGTCGGGACCGGCCATGACGTTCAGGTAGTAGAGGTCGTAGCCGGGAGCGGCCACGGCGGGACCGTGGAATCCGAACGGCACCAGCGCGATGTCGCCGGTGCGCACCCGCTCGGCGATGTCGATCTCGCCGACGCCCGAGGAGTAGGTCGCGAACATCCCGAAGGCCGCGTCGACGGCAGCGTCTTCTCCGCTCGAGCGCGTGGGCGCCGCCTCGAAGTAGTAGATCTCCTCGAGCCGGGATTCTCGCCCCGGCACGTGCTCGTCGTGCTTGTGCGGCGGGTACGACGACCAGTTCTCGGCGGGCGTGATGACCTCGCACACGATGAGGCGCTCGGCGTCGAGCGCCTCCGGCGTACCGAAGTTGTGCACCTGCCGGCTGGAGGCGCCGGCGCCACGGAGTTCGACCGGGGTCTCGGCCGCGAGGATGTGCCGCGTGGGATGCACGACGGAGGTGGGCGATGAAGCCACGGCCACCCGACCGGAGCCCGTGATGACCGCCGTGGCCGCCGCCGAGAGGTAGAGCACGTCGCTCGGACCGTCGAACACGGACCGGCGACCGGCGAGCAGCGTCTCGGTGGTCGATCCCTCCTCGGTGTGCGCCACGGAGAACGATCCGGAGAGCGGCACGATGATCCGCTCCACCCCGGTGTCGGCGAGCGCGAGGCTCTCCCCCGCGCCGAGCTCGCCGATGCGGATGCCGGTGTGCGCCCAGCCGGGCGTGGTGTCGTCGACCACGCTCTCCCAGCCGTCGCGGCCGATCGCGCCCCGGCGGTGGAACCAGTTCCCGTCCTCGGTCATGGCCTCTCCTGCCCGCATCCGCTGGTCAGCTGTTCTGGGGGAAGCCGAGGTCGATGCCGCCGTGGAGAGCGGGGTCGAGCCAGCGACTGGTGATCGCCTTCTCGCGGGTGAAGAAGTCGAAGCCATGGACACCGTACGCCTTCGCGTCGCCGAACAGCGATGCCTTCCACCCGCCGAACGAGTGGTACGCGACGGGAACCGGGATGGGCACGTTGATGCCGATCATCCCGACCTGGACCTCGTGCTGGAAGCGGCGGGCCGCCCCGCCGTCGTTGGTGAAGATCGCGGTCCCGTTGCCGAACCGGCCGGAGTTGATCAGGTCGACCCCCTCCTGGAAAGTCTGCACCCGCACCACCGACAGCACCGGACCGAAGATCTCCTCCTGGTAGGCCCGCGAGGAGGTCGGGATCTCGTCGATGAGCGTCGGCCCGAACCAGAAGCCGTCCTCGTTCCCGTCGACCGTCAACCCTCTGCCGTCGACCACGATGCGCGCCCCGTCGGCCTCGGCGATGTCGACGTAGCCCGACACCTTCGCGCGGTGCTCCGCCGTGATCAGCGGACCCATGTCGGGCTCGCCGTCGGCACCGCCCGCACCGTCGCCGATGCGCAGCCCCGCGATGCGCTGCGAGATGCGCTCGATCAGCGCGTCCGCCACCGGCTCGACCGCGAGCAGGACCGAGACGGCCATGCACCGCTCCCCCGCCGCGCCGAATCCCGCGTTCACGGCCTGGTCGGCGACGAGGTCGAGGTCGGCATCCGGCAGGACGAGCATGTGGTTCTTGGCGCCGCCGAGCGCCTGCACGCGCTTGCCGTGGCGGGACGCAGTCTCGTAGATGTACTGGGCGATGGGCGTCGAGCCGACGAACGAGATCGAGGCGACGTCCGGGCTCTCCAGCAGCCCGTCCACCGCCTGCTTGTCGCCCTGCAGCACGGTGAACACGCCGTCGGGCAGCCCGGCCTCGGCCCAGAGGGCGGCGAGCCAGAGTGCGGCGGACGGGTCCTTCTCGCTGGGCTTGAGCACCACGGCGTTGCCCGCGGCGATCGCGACCGGGAAGAACCACATCGGCACCATCGCGGGGAAGTTGAACGGGGAGATGATGCCGACGACGCCGAGCGGCTGCTTGAGCGAGTACACGTCGATGCCGGTCGAGACGTTCTCCGAGTAGGCGCCCTTGATCAGGTGCGGGAAGCCGGTCGCGAGTTCCACGACCTCCTGTCCGCGCAGGATCTCGCCCATCGCATCGGAGCGGACCTTGCCGTGCTCGGCCGTGATGATCGCCGCCAGCTCCCCCTTGCGCGCGTTCAGCAGCTCACGGAACGCGAACATCACCGCCTGGCGCCGCGCGATCGAGTAGGCGCTCCACACCTGGAATCCGCGCTGCGCGGACGCGATGGCGTCCGCGATCTCGGAGTCGTCGGCCAGGGCGACATGCCCGGTCACCGCCCCCGTCGCGGGGTTGTGGACGGGAGCCGTGCGACCGCTCGCGGAGGCGCGGGCGGCCCCGTCGATCCAGTGGCCGATGACGGGGATGTCGGAAGCGGAGGTCATGCGTGTCCTTCTGCGGAGAGGGCGATCAGGCGGTCAGCCCGGGGTGGACGAGGGAGGCCGCGACGTCGATGGCGGATGCCACGTCGATGTCCGACGAATAGAGGAGAGTGCGACCGACGGTCAGGCCGCGCACGCCGGGGAGCGACAGGGCGTCCTCCCAGGACGAGAACGTGTCGTCGGGGTCGGCGCCCGCGTCGCCGCCGAGCAGCAGCACGGGCAGCGTCGTCGCCGCGAGCACGCGTTCCATGTCGTCGACGACCGGCAGCTTCAGCCACGTGCTCGCGCTGCTCGCACCCAGACCGCTGGCGATCGCGATCGACAGCATCACGGCATCCGGGCTCAGGTCGTTGACGACCCGGCCGTCGACCCGGCGGCTGAGGAACGGCTCGAGCATGATCGGCAGGTCGGCCCGTGCGGCCGCGGTCACCGCTTCGGCCGTCGAGGCCAGCGTGGGCGCCGTCCCGTCGTCGTCGAGGTTCACCCGCAGCAGGGCCTTGGCGAAGTCGATGCCGGAGTCCACCATCGCGGGCACGTCGTACCCGGTGTAGCGGTCGTCCATCTCGAAGGTCGCTCCGCGGAGCCCGCCGCGGTTCATCGACCCGACGACGATCTTGTCGTCGAGCAGGCCCAGCATCGCCAGGTCGTCGATGATGTCGGGGGTGCCGAGCACACCGTCCACTCCCGGATGCCGCAGGGCGATGGCGAGCCGATCGAGCAGCTCATAGCGGTCGGCCATGGCGAACGGCGACCCGCCGACCGCGAGCGCACCGCGTGCGGGGTGATCGGCGGCGATGATGAACAGCCGCCCGTCCCCACGGATGATGTCGCGACGGCGACGTCCGGCCAGCGTCTCGCGGATCGCGTGCGGCGACTCCGCGCGCACCGTCCGGAGCCGGTGGAAGTCCTCTTCGGTCAGGGCTGTCATCTCACGCATCTCCGTTCACGACCTCGGCGACCTCGCGTTCGGTCGGCATCGCCGTCGAGCATTCCCGGCGTCCGGCGACGATGCCGCCCGCCGCATTCGCATAGGTCAGGGTCTTCTCCAGCTCCCACTCGGCGAGCAGTCCGTGGCAGAGCGCACCGCCGAACGCGTCGCCGGCACCGAGTCCGTTCACGACCTCGACCGCGGTCGCGGGGATCTCGACCTGCCTCGACCGCGTCTTGGCGAGCACGCCGCGGGGTCCCTGCTTCACGATCGCCAGCTCGACGCCGCGCTCGAGGAGCGCATCCGCCGCACGCTGCGGGTCGCTCTCGCCGACCGCGACCTCACACTCCTCGCGGTTTCCCACGGCGACCGTGGCGAACTCCAGCGCCCGCTGGATCTGCACGCGGGCCTCGTCGGGCGTCTCCCAGAACATGGGGCGGTAGTCCAGATCGAACACGGTGTGCGCGCGGCGCCCGCGCGCCCGGAGAAGGTCGAAGTGTGTCTGCCGGCTCGGCTCCTCGCTCAGGCCGGTCGCGGTGAACCAGACGAGCGCAGCCTGCCGCACCGCGGCCTCGTCGACGTCGCCCGGCCGGATCTGCAGGTCGGGGGCGGTCGGTGCACGATAGAAGTACAGCGGGAAGTCGTCCGGCGGGAAGATCTCGCAGAACGTGATCGGGGTCTTGTACGTCGGGTCGGTCGCGACGTACCGGCTGTGCACCCCGAGGCGCTCGAGCTCTGCGCGCAGGTACCGCCCGAAGGGGTCGTCACCGACACGGGAGAGCAGTGCGGTGTCATGGCCGTACCGTGCGGCGGCGACCGAGACGTTCGCAGCGCTGCCGCCGAGGTACTTGCCGAAACTGGTGACCTCGCCGAGGCCGACACCGTCCTGCAGCGGATACAGGTCGACACCCAGGCGCCCGATGGCCAGGATCTCCGGGACCGATGTGTGCTCGGTCATCGCCCCCCCCTCTCCCTCGATCATTTGTCTTAACATTAGCACTTAGTCGCTCACTTGCCGAGATCAGTCGATCACCCGGCGGATGCTGAGCATTCCGCCGCCGACCGCGCGAGCAGCCGCCGCGTCGAAGGCGCCGTCCTGCACCTCACCGGCCAGGTCGACCCGCGCCCAGTCGCCGGGTGACGTGAACGCCACCTCGCGCTCCTCGGTCAGGTAGTTCACGAACCGGAGCTCGGCCTCGGTGCCGACGCGTCGCGCCGACTCGAGCACCACATCACCCGACAGCCGCACGGGGAACGCCGCCTCGGGCAGCGGGCCGTCGGCCTCACCCGAACCGCGGACCACGAGCGGGTCGTGCCGGAAGAGATCGGCGGCGCGCACCGCGGTCGCGTCGTCGGCGCCGACCAGGATCGCCAGATCGGTGTGCACGGCGACCCCGAGGTACTGGGCGCCCGGCACGGGGATCTCGGATCCGGCCGGCTCGTCGCGCAGCGGATGCACGTTCACGCTCATCATCCCGACCGAGCGCGACAGCGTGACCGCGAGAGCATCCGGCGCGTCGGCCGTCGACACCAGCTCGTACTCCGACAGCTTCTGCACCAGCACCGCGGTCGAGCCCGCGGCGGCGAAGCGGTACGCCGGATACGTCGGCAGCGGGAACTCGCCCCAGCCGCCCTCGGCCTCGCGTCCGCGCACGGTCGTGCCGTACTGCCCGGCACTGCGGGAGGAGTCGAGACCCGCGCCGTCGACGGGCACCAGCACCCGGAGCCGGTGATCGGAGGCGGTGTTCACGTAGTCGACGCCGACGCGCAGGAAGCCCTCGCCCTCGCGCAGCTCGATCGTGGTCTCGGTCACCAGCGGCACCGTCGCGGTCGAGCGCCGCCGGTCCGCGTCCAGGCGCTCCGGCAGGTCGTAGACCCGGCGGATGCGGATGCGTCCGCGCAGCGGCCCCTCCTCGAGCACGGTCACCTCGACCGACGAGGGCGTCGAGACGGCGGATGCCGCATCGACCGGGCCGTAGTTGTACGAGTCGCCGCAGTCGCCGTCGTCGACGAGAGCGAGCGCGCCGTCGATCGACGAGCCGTCCGCGCCGTCGATGCGGACGGTGCCGTCGGGGTTCACGGTCGCGGTGAGGGCCCCGTTCGAGAGCGATCCGGACGTCACGGTGACCGCGTCAGCCGATGCGGGCGCCGTGGTCTCGCCGACCGCAGCGAGCGCGAGACCGTCGACGTCGACGGCCAGGAGCGCCCGGTGCCGAGGGTCGGCGATGGTCTCGACATGCCAGACGTCGTCGCCCGCGGCATCCGCGGCGACGCGCTCCTCGAGCTCGACGGTGAACGCGGCCAGGTCCCACACGCCCTGCGGGCTCTCGGCGACCTGGAAGCGCAGCGACCGCTCGCCCCACTCGTAGCCGTTGATCTGCTGGCCGAAGAGCTCGCGGCCGTGGATGCGGCGGAGGATCTTCGGCAGGTCGGCCGTGCGCATCCGCTCGTCGCCGAGGACGGTGGTCAGTGGGTCGAGCAGCTGCACGCCCGCGGAAAGCGAGCCGGCATCCACACCGTGCAGCGTGACCTCGACCTGCGCGCGCCGGGCGAAACCCGAGGGGTTGAACACCAGGTGCTGCGCGGGCGAGACGGCCGTCGAGACGTCGCGGAGCACGGTGTCGATCACGCCGCGGGCGATGTGGCCGGCGGTGTGGATGCGCGTGCCCACCTGCTCGGCCGTCGCGTCGACGCCGCATCCGGTCACGGAGTCGTGCGCGGTGCTCTCCACGATGCGATACCAGGCCGTGTCGAAGAAGGAACGGTGGTCGCGGGTGCCGTACATCAGGTCCAGGCGCTCGGCGGCGGTGAGCGCCTGCTCGGAGCGGGCCATCTCGCGCTTGAGGTTCGTGCGGATGGAGAAGACGCCGGGGAGGAGGTTGCCGCGGGCGTGCGAGCGCATCTCACCGTGCACCTGCGGGAGGGCGGCGAGGGTGGCGGCGTCCGTCGCGTAGCGGGCGAGGTGACCGTCGAGCGTCGCGATCGAGAGGTGCGGTTCGCGCCCGCCCGCGTCGTAGTCGCGGATGACCTCGGCGAGGTCCTCCGGCGGTGCCGAGTGGTCGGTGCCCAGCATCGCGAGTACCGGGTCGTCGCCGTACCAGGATGCGGTGCGGGCGGCGTAGTCGGGGGCGAGTTCGGGCAGCTGCCCCGGCAGGGCGAACATGTCGAGTCCGTTCCCGTAGCCGTCGAAGAGGTACTCGCACCGCACGGCGTCGCCGTTGGGGGCGACCCAGGAGAAGGCGTGCTCGGCGATGTCGGCGGGGACGCCGCGCCAGAGGGCGCTGTGGCGGATGCCGAAGCCGGACAGGATCTGCGGCATCTGGGCCGCGTGGCCGAACATGTCGGGGAGGTAGCCGACGGGCATCGTGCGTCCGAGGCGGGCGCTCGCGGCGCGGCCGAGCTCGAGGTTGCGGATGATCGTCTCGCCGTCGCAGCCGAACTCGTCGAGGAGGATGAGGAACGGACCGACGCTGAGCTGCTCCCGCTCGACCAGCGCCACGACCCGGTCGCGCATGTCCGGGCGCATCTCGAGGTAGTCCTCGATCGCCGCGGCCTGTCCGTCGAGCGTGAACCGGTACTCCGGCTCCGCCTCCAGGATGCCGATCAGCCGGTCGAGCATGTGCACCAGGCGCAGACGGAACACATCGTGCGGCTCGTACCACTCGCGGTCCCAGTGGGTGTGGGGGACGACGACGATCTCACTGGTCACGGGCGGGGACTCCTGATTCTCTGGGGAAAGGTGTGGGGCGTGCGGCCGGTCAGGCGCACAGAGCGGCGATGCTGCGGTCGGGGTACAGCAGGTAGTGGGGGCCGGCGGAGCGCGCGGCCGGGAACGCGACGCGATCGCCGTGCACCGAGCGGCGCTCGCCGGCACCGTCGACGAGGATCAGACCGTCGGCATCGATGGCGAGCAGTTCGTCCTCGATGCGCAGGAGCACGGGGGCGGTGAAGAGGTCCGGTGCGGTGAGCCCGTCGCGCACGGTCACTCCGCCCATGATGGCGGTGCGCCCGGCGGCGACTCCGGCGAGGATCGCCTCGGGCGAGGCATCCTCCGCCGCGACCCAGGTCGTCGGGGTGCCCGGGCCGACGCCCTGACTCTGCATGTGGAAGTCGGCGCCGCCGAGGAGCACGGCATCCTTGTCCCACCGCTCGTGGAAGGCGAGCGGCGAGGTCGCGATGAGCTCCCGATACCAGGTCGAGTGCCACAGCTCGATCGCCCGCGGGGCGCGCTCCAGCGGATGCAGCCACGAGCAGTCGCCCGAGATCGGGTGGTTCACGCTGAGCACGCCACCGCGGCGCTCGACCTCGTCGACCCACTCCTGCGCGGGGCGGCGGAAGTCGATCCAGCCGATGTCTCCGAAGGCGTTCGCGTGACCGCGGTGCGTGGTCACCTCCTGCCCGGGGAGCAGCGTGATGGAGTGCTGCATCCCGACAGCCGGGAGGTGCGCGTGGTGGCTGGTGGTGTTGTGGTCGGTGACGGCGAGGAAGTCGAGCCCGGCCCTCGCGCCCAGTGCGGCGAGCCCCGAGATGCTCTCGCGGCCGTCGGAGTGGAGGGTGTGCGCGTGGAAGTCGCCGGCGAACCAGCGCAGGCCGGCGGGCGCCGGGAGGTTTCTCGAACTCCCCCGCGGGACCCCGGTCACGGGAGCCGCATCCGGTCCGTGATCGATCGTCGACTCCGCGGGGAGCGAGATCTCGACCGTGATGTCGGCGCCGCCGGCACTCAGCCGGTGCACGCCGAGGATCACGTTCCACTCGCCCTCCTCGGGACGCCCCGGCAGGTACCCGGGCGTGGCGTCGTCGGTGCGGATCACGTACGCGGTCCGCGCTCCGCCCGACCATCCGCGCCACCCTGCGGTGCCCTCGCAGCCGAGGTCGATCACCGCCGCCTCGCTGTCGTAGGAGATGCGCACCTCGAGCGAGTCGGTGCCGGCGGGCACGTCGAACGGCACCCGCACGTAGCGGTCGGCGTTCTGGATCTCGTGGGTGAGGTGGAGGGTGGTGCGGATGGTGCTCATCAGCCGATCCGCTCGGTGCTCTCGGCGTCGAACAGCAGCACACGGTGGAGCTGCGGGACGATCCAGCCGCGGTCGCCCGGCGCCGGCTCCTGCTCCTCGGGCACGACGACCTGCAACTTGTGCTCCCCCGCACTCACGAGCACCAGGCTCGTCGCACCGAGGGTCTCGGTCACGACGACCTCGGCGGCGATACCGCCCTCGACGGGCTCGGTCGACCAGCGCAGGTACTCGGGACGGATGCCCCAGATCACGGTCTGGCCGTCGCGCGCGGCGGCGGCGGCTTCGGTGGGCACCGCCACGTCGGACTCACCGATCCGCACGGTTGCGCCCGAGACCGCGGTCTCGAGCAGGTTCATCGGCACCGAGCCGATGAACCCCGCGACGAACGTGTTGTTCGGGCGGTGGAAGATCTCGCGCGGCGAGCCGATCTGCTGGAGCTTGCCGGACTTCATGACCGCGATCCGGTCGGCGAGCGCGAGCGCCTCGGCCTGGTCGTGGGTCACGAACACGGTCGTGACACCCAGGTCGCGCTGCAGCTCCTTGAGGAACGTGCGCGCCTCGAGGCGCAGGCGGGCGTCGAGGTTCGACAGCGGCTCGTCGAGCAGCAGCACGTCTGGCCGGGTCGCGACGGCGCGGGCGAGCGCCACGCGCTGCTGCTGGCCGCCGGAGAGCTGGCCGGGGCGGCGCTCGATGAGTCCGTTCAGCGACAGCCCGTTCGCGACCGACTCGGCCGTGGTGCGACGCTCGGTCTTCCCCACGCGGCGGATCCGCAGCGGGTAGGCGATGTTGTCGCCCACGTCCATGTGCGGGAACAGCGCGTAGTCCTGGAAGACCATCGCGACGCCGCGCTCACCCGGCTCCGCGTTCGTGACGTCTTTCTCGCCGATCGTGAGCTTTCCGGAGGTGATGCTCTCCAGCCCCGCGATCGACCGCAGCAGCGTGGTCTTCCCGCAGCCGGAGGGGCCGAGGAGCGCGAAGAACTCGCCGTCCGCGATCTCGACGTCGACACTGTCGACGCCGCGCACCCCGCCGGGGTACTCCTTGACGAGTTCGGTTGCAATGATGGCGGCCATCAGGACTTGATCCCTCCGTGGAAGCGGAAACCGTAGCGACGGTTCACAAAGAAGTAGATGAGCAGGACAGGCACCGAGAACACCAGCGAGAACGCCGAGATCAGTCGGAGGTCGGCCTGGCCGCTCTCGGTGTAGAAGGTGTACATGAGCACGGCGGCCGGCTGCATGTCGGGCGTGCGCAGCAGCAGGAACGGAACGAGGAAGTTGCCCCAGACCTGCACGATCGTCCAGATCGCGATGAACGCGAGACCCGGGCGGGCGATCGGCACCACGATGTCCTTGAGGATGCGGAACGGGCCGGCGCCGTACAGCCGCGCCGACTCCTCGTACGACTTCGGGATCGAGTCCATGAAGTCCTTGAGGATGAAGATCACCGTCGGCAGGATCCCGCCCGCCAGCACCAGGATGACGCCGACGTGCGTGTTGATCAGCTGCAACTGGTTGATGAGCTGGAACGTCGGCACCATGGCCGCCGTCCCCGTCACGATCGACGACAAGAGCAGCAGACCGTAGAGGATGCCGTCGCGGCCGGGGATGCTGATCCGGCTCATCGCATACGACGCCAGGGCGCCGAGGACGATCACGAGCGCCATGGTGCCGACGCCGAGGATCAGCGAGTTGAGGATCGACTTCATCGCGTAGGGGTTCTCGACCAGCCGCGCGAAGTTGTCGAGCGTCCAGTCCGGCCACGACACCGTCAGCGACGGGGTCGCGTCGAACGGAGCCAGGATCAGCCACACCATCGGCAGCGCGAAGAACAGCGACACGATGACGAGCACGACCGTGAACAGGATCCGCGAGACGAAGTGGGTCACCGAGCGGTCGCGCACGACCGTCTTGATGGTGGTCATCATGAGGTCACCTTCTTCTTCTTGGTGCTCTTACCCCGCGAGACGCGCGTGTACATCAGCGCGATCACGAGGTTGATGAGGAGCATGATGAGCGAGATCGCTGCACCGAGACCCAGCTGCCCGCCGGGGATGGCGGTCTGGTAGATGTACACCGACAGGATGTCGGTCTGACCGTTCGGCCCGCCCGCGGTGAGCAGGTAGGG
The DNA here is from genome assembly GCF_024519805.1 of Microbacterium sp. Mcb102. Taxonomy (NCBI): domain Bacteria; kingdom Bacillati; phylum Actinomycetota; class Actinomycetes; order Micrococcales; family Microbacteriaceae; genus Microbacterium; species Microbacterium sp. Mcb102. The sequence goes on from NZ_JALJRG010000003.1 coordinate 117,802, forward strand.
CGTGAAGGTGTTGAACGTCCACAGCGTGATCAGCAGGGTGTTGGTCAGCAGGTGGCCCTTGATGTTGGGCAGGATCACGTCGCGCAGCTGCTGCCACGTGTTGGCGCCGACCATGCGCGCGCTCTCGAGCTGCGACGGCGGCACGGCGCTGATCGCCGAGGAGAACAGCTGCATCGAGAACGCGGTCCCGACCCAGATGTTGAAGATGATGATGCACTCCATCGGGTGCTCGATCAGCCACGCCGCCCCCTCGGTGCCGAGGAGGGAGTTCAGGGTGCCGGTGCGCCGATCCAGGAGCGCGAGCCAGAGGAACGAGGCGACCGAGGCGGGGATGACCCAGGCGGCGAGCACGAGCGTCTCGATGAAGGTCTTCACCCCCGCACGCACGTTGCGCAGCATCCAGGCCAGCGCGAAGCCGAGGATCGTCTGCCCGATGATGCCCGAGACGAGCACGAAGACGAGCGTGAGCCACAGCGAGTTCCAGAAGCGCGGATCGTTGAGAGCCGTGGAGAAGTTGTCCAGGCCGATGAACTCCGGGTTGGCGGCGGCGAAGCCGGTCAACCGGTAGTTGGTCATGCCGAGGTAGACGGTCCAGATCGCCGGGAAGAGGAGGAACAGGCCGATCAGGAGCAGACCGGGCGCCGCGAAGAGCGTGGCCCTGGCCCGACCGAGACCCGCGACATCCTCTGCGCGGCGCCGGCGGGGAGTGGTGACGCTCCCCGCCGGCATCGTTGCTTGCGTCATGGTCACTCGGAGATCGCGTCCGGACCCACGACGCCTTCGAGACCACGGACGTAGGTCTTCAGTGCATCGTCGACCGAGGTTCCGGTGGCGACGTCGAGCGTGGCCTGCTGCAGCAGCACCGACACCTGCGGGTAGGCCGCGAGTCCCGGACGGTAGGCCGTGATCGGCAGCACCTCTTCGCTGACGAAGGTGAGCATCGGGTCGGAGGAGAGCAGCTTCTCGTTCACGTCGTTGCGGGGCGAGATCGCCAGGGTGCCGGCGGCACGCGCCTCATACGCCTCGGGAGAGTTCATGAAGGCGAGCAGCTCCCACGCGAGTTCGGCGTGCTTCGAGTTGGGGTTGAGCACACGACCGGTTCCGCCGGACATCGAGACGAAGTCCTGACCGTCGATGCCCTCGCCGGGCTCGACCGCCGGGATCTTGGCGTAGCCGACGGCGCTGTCCCGGTCGGCCATGGGGGCGGTTCCCACACCCTCCTCGGGGTTGATCACGGAGCGCCAGAAGTAGTCGCCCTCGAGCAGGATGCCGATCTTGCCCTCGGCGAAGAGCTGGAACGAGGTGTCGCGTCCCGAGGCCTCCTGCTGGAGGACCGGGTCGCCGAGGCCCTCGTCGACGTAGATGGTCTCGTAGAGGTCGAGCGCCTTCTCCATGCCGTCGGTCGCGCCGATCCACTTGCCGTCCTCGTAGACCTGCTCGCCGGTGCCGACCAGCATGGGCAGCAGCCCCTGCATGGTGGTCGCCTCGCCCATCGCCGTGCCGGCGTTGAGCTGGATCGGGGTGACGCCGTCGAGCTTCTTGAGGTCGCGCGACGCGTCGAGGATGTCGTCCCAGCTCTCGGGAGCCCAGTCCTCGTCGAGCCCCGCCTGCGCGAAGAGATCCTTGTTGTAGTAGAGCACGCGGCCGTCGGCGCCCTGCGGCACCCCGTAGCGGTCGCCGTCGAACGAGAGGGCGTTCTGCACGGCATCCGGGATCTGCGCCCAGCCGTCCCAGTCGTCGACCGCGTCTCCGCCGACATCGGCGAGCGGCTTGATGTACCCGGCCTCGGCGAACTCGCCGACCCAGATGCCGTCCATGCCGATGATGTCGGCGCCCTTGCCCGACTGCAGGTCGAGGGCGATCTTGGTCTTGTAGTCCTCGTCGTCGACGCCCTGGGGCTGGAACTCGACGGTGACGTCCTTGTCCTCCGCCTTCATGGCCTTCTCGAACTCGGGGATGACCCAGTCCGCGATCCAATCCGCCTCGGCGGCGTTCTTGCCGCCGGTGATGGAGTTGGTCGTGAGGGTGAGGGTGACCGGTCCGGATTCCTCCTCGGCCTCCGGCTCTGATCCTCCGGAGCAGCCGGCGAGGACGACCGCACCGACAGTGGTGAGGGCGAACGCCGCAAGAAGGCGGCGCTTTCCATTCGTGACCATTTCTGGACCTTTCTGTGTCGCTGATCGCCGAGCGGATGCCGCTCGGTCTCGGGTGGGGGTGACTACTGCGCGGCTTCGGCGCTCGGGTCGAGTGCGAAGCCCTTCGAGAGCGCGAGCGCGCGGATCATCCGCTGCCCGACGCGCACATCGGCGATCGACTCCTCGACGCTCGCCCCGTCGGGGCGCTCGCCGCGGACCAGTGCCGCCAGCGCGAACAGCTCGTTCTCGAAAGCCTCTTGCTGCATCCAGCGCGATTCGCTCACGCGGATGCCCAGCTCCGGGTGGTTCTCGGTCACACGGAGGATCGTGGGGAGGTTGGTCACATACGGCACGCCGAAGACGAGCTCGATCGAGCCGGTCTCGTGGTGGAAGGTGACGGTCTCCTGGTAGTCGGGGTAGGCGTCGATGTAGTGCCAGTCGAGCGTCCACGGTGTCTCGTCACGGGCGAGCGCACCGCGCAGGTGGACCGAACCGGGCATCTTCCGCCCCCAGTGCTGCGCGAACTCCACGTCGCCCAGACCCCCGACGAGCATGCGCAGCAGTCCGACGTCGTGGACGATCGAGCCGAGCACGACGTTCGTGTAGAGCGTGCGCAGGTCGACGGGGAGGTCGGAGCCGACGGCCGAGTCGACGATCGCCGACGTGGCGTCGATCAGCGGAGCGAGGGTGTCGCGGGAGACGTCGCCGGTGGGCGCCGCGAGGCGGGCGTACGCGAGCTGGGAACCGTCCAGCGGGTGCATCACCTGCACGCTCACCGCGCGCAGGTCGACGTCGGCGAGGAGCTCCTTCGCTCGGAGCGATGCGAGGTCGTACTCCTTCATGTAGCCGACGCGCACCCAGTCGCGCAGATCGATACCCGTCTCGGCGGCGTGGGCGGCGAGCGCGTCGAGCTCGGCGAGCGAGTAGGCGAGGGGCTTCTCGGCGAGCACCCGGATGTCGGCTCGCACCAGGCGCAGCGTGTCGCCGGCGTGAGAGCCCGTGGTGGCGAGGATGGCGGCGTCGATCACGAGCGCGCCCTCGTCCTTCGCGGCGATCAGGGCGTCGACGGACGAGAACCGACGGTCGTCGGCGACCCCGTAGCGGGCGGCCATGTCGGCGGTGCGCTCGGCGGAGAGGTCGACGAGGGCGGCGATCTCGAAGCTCTCGGCGTTCCGGCGCAGCAGCGGCAGGTGGACGCTCTGGCTGATCGCTCCCAGTCCGATGACGGCGACGCGCGTGACGCTCATGCGAACCACTTCCGGAGGGCGTCGCGGTTGGCGATCTGCTCGGCCTTGGCCTGCTCGACCTCGGCGGCGGAGCGGGGAACCACGTCCTGCTCGACGATCAGCCACCCGTCGTATCCGCTGTCGATGATCTCGTCGACGAGCTCGGTGACGGCCAGGTCGCCTTCGCCCAGGGGCACGAAGACGCGCTTCTCCCACACCGACCGCATCGGGTCGTCGGTCTGCAGCGCCTCACGCAGGATCTGCGTGCGTGCGTCCTTCAGGTGCAGGTGGTTGATGCGGTCGCGCCAGCGACGGTAGTCGGGCAGCGGGTCGCCTCCGCCGATGAGGAGGTGACCGGAGTCGAAGGTGAGTCCGACATCGGTCGTCTCGAGCAGCGCGTCGACTTCTTCCGGTGTCTCCACGTAGGTGCAGGCGTGGTGGTGGAACGTGGGCTCGAGGCCGCGGTCGCGCACCCGGGCAGTCGTGATGTTCACGCGATCGGCGAACCGGGCCCAGTCGTCGCCGCGGAGCGTGAGCTCGGGAGCACCACCGGGGCGCGCCTTGCGCTCGGCGCTGCCGGAGTCGGCGAGGGTCGGGAGCGGGGCGAGGACGGGGCCGGTCTCGGCGGCGGCGACGAAGACGTCGAGGATGCCGTCGAGGTCGGCGAGCGCGCGCTCGAATTCGTCATCGGTGCCCGCGAAGGGCAGATCGATCCATCCGCCGGCGAGCTCGAGGCCGTACCTCTGCAGGCGTTCCGTGAGATCCGCCCCGCGACCGAGGAGGCCGACCGGACCGAGGTCGATGCCCTGGTAGCCGGCTTCGCTGATCCAGCGCGCGAGCTCCTCCCCTTCGGGGAGAGCGACGAGATCCGGCCGAGCCAGCTCGAAGACTCCGTAGCTCACCGGCGCATTCGCGATACGGATCACTCGATTTCCTTTCTCCATTGAACGGTCGGACCCGAGGCCCGGTGAAAATGTTAGCAGGTAATTACATATGCATCAATCGTCGTCCGAGAAGCCCTGGACGACGACGGATCGCACCCCGTCGAGTCGCGCGATCGCGTCGATCAGCTCCGACCTCATCTCGGGGGAAGCCTCCGCGAACTCAAGCGTCGCGCGCATGTCGGAGTCCCCGTGGATCCGCGCGGCACCGAGGAGGGTGGCGGGAAGACCGCGGCGCTCAGCGGCGGCGAGCACCTCGCGGATGGCGCCGCGCTCGGACTCGTACTGCAGCGTGACCCGGAGCCGCTCCGGCTCGGGGCGCACACGATCACGCACGCGGGACAGGGGTCCGACCGTCAGCAGGTGCAGCCCCGTGCCGGCGATCGCCAGCAGCGGCATGTTGGCCCCGCACGCCATTCCGATCGCCGCCACGACCCAGATGGTCGCGGCGGAGGTCAGCCCGGAGACGGCATTGTTGCGCACGAAGATGACGCCGGCGCCGAGGAAGCCGATGCCGGAGACCACCTGCGCCGCGATGCGAGAGGGATCGACGGCCACGTCCGGGCCGAGCACTCCCTCGAATCCGTACGCCGAGATCAGCGTGAAGATCGCCGAGCCGATCCCCACCAGGACGTGCGTCCGCAGGCCCGCGCTCTTGAGCTTGCGCGACCTCTCGACCCCGACGGCGAGCGAGAGGACGAATGCCAGGGCGAGGAGTCCGAGCTCCACGAGCAGGTGCGGATCCCCCACGATGCTCACGAGTACTCCACCATGTCCGAACAATAGCACTTTATGCATTTCGCGGGCCAGGTCACTCTCGGAACCGATGTCTCCGCGCGCCTCACCGCCCGGATCCGCCGAAAAGGAGCCGACATAGGCGATCGTATGATTGTCGCTACAATATGACTCCCTCACAGAAAGCGGAGCACCATGGCCGATCTCGTCACTCCGTGGCCGAACGATCTGTTCGCCGACATCGACCGCACGGGACCCGTCCCGCTCTACTTCCAGGTGTCGACGCGCCTCCAGAGCGCGATCCAATCCGGCGCCATCCCCGCCGGCGCCCGCCTCGAGAACGAGGTCTCGATCGCCGAGCAGCTCGGCCTGTCGCGACCCACCATCCGACGCGCCATCCAGGAACTCGTCGACAAGGGTCTGCTCGTGCGACGCCGCGGCATCGGCACCCAGGTCGTGCAGGGATCCGTCACGCGCCAGGTCGAGCTCACCAGCCTGTTCGAAGACCTGCAGAGCGCCCATCACGAACCGGGGACGCAGGTGCTCACCCACGAGGTCATCGCGGCATCCGACGAGGTCGCGGCCGCATTGGCACTCGCCCCCGGCACCGAGGTGCTGCACCTGCGCCGACGACGCAGCACCGACGGCGTCCCCGTCGCCGTGCTGGAGAACTACCTGCCGGGCGAGTTCGCGAACATCTCGTCGGAGCAGCTCGAATCCCGCGGCCTCTACCAGGTGCTGCGTGCGCGCGGCGTCGCCATCCGCGTCGCCAAGCAGAAGATCGGAGCCCGGCGGGCGGAGGCCGACGAGCCCGAGTTGCTGGAGATCGAAGCCGGCGGGCCGTTGCTGACGATGGAGCGCATCTCGTTCGACCAGTCCGGCGCGGCGATCGAGTTCGGACACCACTGCTACCGGCCCGACCTCTACCGCTTCGAGACCACGCTCGTCGCCAAGTAGTCCGCAAGCCCCTGGGGCGGCGGATGTCGCCTCCGTAGACTGACCCCATGGATGACGCGCTGCGGATCATCGGGATCGTCGTCGGCCTGATCGTCGTCGTCGCGATCCTGGCCGTCGCGCTGCGCGGAATGCGGCCGAAGCTGCCGGAGCCGCAGGTCTTCACACCGACGGCCGCGACGCCGCGCTCCGCGCCCGCCTCCTCGGCATCGGCACCCACCTCCGGACTCACGCCCGACGTCGTCGCCGAGATCGACCGGCTCGTCGGAGCGGGGCACAAGATCCACGCCATCAAGCTCTACCGCGACCACACCGGCGTGGGCCTGAAAGAGGCGAAGGATCGCGTGGAGCACTGGTCGGCCAGCACGACCGCTCCCCACCTCGCCGCCGTGTCGAACGCCACCGCCGTGCACTCCGCCATCACCCCGAGCGCGCTGACGCCGTCGACCGTGCGCGCCTCGCTGCCGGCATCCGTGGCATCCGAGATCGATGCGCTCATCGCCCGCGATTCCCGGATCGGCGCGATCAAGCTGCTCCGGGAGCAGACGGGCCTCGGCCTCAAGGAGTCGAAGCTCCTGATCGACGCCTGGGCACCGCACCGCAGCTGAGCGCGACGGCCCGGCACCCGCGGCGCGCGGAAGCGGTCTCCCCGGCGAGGGAGAATGGAACCGTCCCCGATCACAAGGAGCCTCATGACCGACCGTCTCGACCGCGCCCGCCGCACCGGCATCCTCGCCGTGCTCCGCGCCTCGTCCCCCGAGCTGGCCCTGGAGGCGTCCGAGGCGATCATCCGCGGTGGGGTCACCGGTATCGAGGTGACCTTCTCGACGCCCGACGCGCCCGCCGTGATCCGCGAGCTCATCACCCGCCACGGTGACGCCGCGTACATCGGCGCCGGAACCGTGACGACCGCCGCGCAGGCAGCGGCGGCCGCGGATGCGGGGGCGGAGTTCCTCGTCAGCCCCGGCACGCTCCCCCACCTGACCCGCACGATGCTCGACACCGATCGCGTCGTGATGACCGGGGCCATGACACCCAGCGAGGTCATGAGCGCACTCGAACTCGGCGTCGACGTGGTGAAGATCTTCCCGGCGTCGCTGGGCGGTCCGTCGTACCTCGGCGCGCTGCGCGGACCGTTCCCCGACGCCCCGCTCATGCCGACCGGCGGCGTGAGCCCCGACAACCTGGCTGCATGGTTCTCGGCGGGTGCCGTCGCGGTCGGCGCCGGCGGCGACCTGGCCAACGGCGCATCGATCGCGGCATCCGACTGGGCGGACATCGAGCAGCGCGCCGCCCGGTTCACGGCAGCGCTCACCGCCGCTCGCGGCTGATCGCCCCGGCGGCGTTCAGCCTCGTTTGGTATACCAGACGCATGCGTGCACGACCGATCCTCGTCCTCAGTGCACTCGTCGCCGTCCTGCTGACCGCGACGGCCTGCACCGCGAACCCCGCCCCGCCCGCACCGACACCGGAGGTCTCCATGTCCGACGCCACTCAGGACCTGCTCGTCGCCGCCGCCAGCGGAGACGCGGATGCCGTTCGCGCGGCCCTCGACGCGGGAGCGGCGATCGAGGCGCGGGGCGACGGCGGCATGACCGCCCTGGTCGCGGCGACCAAGGGGAATCAGGTCGACGCGGCACGGGTGCTCATCGAGGCCGGCGCCGACGTGAACGCGAAGGATGACATCCAGGATTCCGCCTACCTGTACGCCGGCGCCCGCGGGCACGACGAGATCCTGCGTCTGACGCTCGAGAGCGGCGCCGACCTGACGAGCACGAACCGCTTCGGGGGCACCGCCCTGATCCCGGCCTCCGAACGCGGACTGCTGTCGACGGTCGAGATCCTGCTCGAGGCGGGCGTCGACCCGAACCACGTCAACAACCTGAACTGGACGGCGCTGCACGAGGCGATCGTGCTCGGCGACGGTTCCTCCCGCTACGTCGAGGTCGTGCGCGCGCTCCTCGACGGCGGGGCGGACATCGGCATCCCCGACGGCGACGGTGTGCTGCCGGTCGACCTCGCGAGGGCCCGCGGCTACGACGCGATCGTCGCCGAGCTCGAACGGTGATCGCCCTCGACCCGTGGGCCTGGGCCGCCCTCGCCGTGGCCGCGGTCACGATCGGCATCTCGAAGACGGCACTGCCCGGCGGCAGCATCCTGGCCATCGCCCTGTTCGCCGCGGTGCTGCCCGCCCGCACCTCGACGGCCGCGACCCTGTTGCTGCTCATGGTGGGTGATCTGTTCGCGCTCTTCGCCTACCGCCGGCACGCCCACTGGCCGACGCTGCTGCGCCTCGCCCCCGCGGTCATCGCGGGGCTTCTCGTCGGATTCGCGTTCCTCGCACTCGCCGGTGACGGGGTGGTCCGCCGGGCCATCGGCGTGATCCTGCTCCTGATGATCGCCGTGACCCTCTGGCGCCGGTGGCGGCAGAGCAAGGCCGACACGGTGGCCCCGCCGTCGGGTGGCATCGTGCTCGCGGGCGCCTACGGCACGCTCGGTGGTTTCACGACCATGGTCGCCAACGCGGGCGGACCGGTCATGTCGATGTACTTCCTGGCCACCCGCACGCCCGTGCAGGTGTTCCTCGGCACCTCGGCGTGGTTCTTCGCCATCATCAACGTGATCAAGGTGCCGTTCCTCGCCGGCCTCGGGCTCTTCCACGCGCCGGTGCTGCTGATGGATGCCGTGCTCGCCCCGCTCGTGGTGATCGGCGCCCTGCTCGGCCTGCGGGTCGCGCGGCGCATGAACCAGCGCGTGTTCGACCGCATCGTGATCGTGCTGACGGTCCTCGGCGCGGTGTACCTGCTGATCTGAGCGCTCGGGCGCCCACCCTCAGTCGAGGAAGATGTCCGGGAACAGCGCGCTGTCGGGTGTACCGGGGATCGCGGCGTAGCCCGAGAAGTCGGTCACGCCGTCGGCCTCGAGCACGTCTTCCACGATGAGCGACTGCCCGGTGTACGACGCCGCGGGCTTGAGCAGCACGGCGTACGCGGCATCGGCATAGATCTCGGGGGTGCGGCTCGCGGCCATGACCTTGTCGCCGCCGAGCAGGTTCTGCACCGCCGCGGTCGCGATCGTGGTGCGGGGCCACAGCGTGTTGGCGGCGATCCCGTCGCGCGCGAACTCCGCCGCGAGGCCGAGCGTCGCCAGCGTCATGCCGAACTTCGCCAAGGTGTATCCCGTGTGCGCGCCGAGCCACTTCGGGCTCGGGTTCAGGGGCGGCGAGAGGGAGAGGATGTGGGGATTCTCGGCATCCTTCAGGATCGGCACGGCCGCGCGGGACAGCATGAAGGTGCCGCGCACGTTGACGTCCTGCATCAGGTCGTACTTCTTGGCCCCCAGGTCGAGCGAGCGGGAGAGGTCGATGACGCTGGCGTTGTTGATGACGATGTCGATGCCGCCGAACTCGCCCTGCGTCTTCATGACCGCTTCGGTGATGTCGTCGTCGTCGCGCACGTCGCCGACGATCGGGAGTGCGTTGCCGCCGGCTGCCCGGATCTGCTCGGCGGCGGTGTGGATGGTGCCTTCGAGCTTCGGATGCGGGGTGTCGGTCTTCGCGAGCATGGCGATGTTCGCCCCGTCGGCGGCCGCCCGCAGCGCGATCGCGAGTCCGATTCCGCGGCTGCCGCCCGACATCAGGATGGTCTTTCCGGCAAGGGACATGGTTTCTCCTGGGTTCTGATCGCGACGGGAAGTGGGGGCTGCGGTCATCTCGGGGCCATGCGGATGGCGCCGTCGAGACGGATGGTCTCGCCGTTGAGGTACCCGTTCTCGACGATCTGCTGCACGAGGGCGGCGTACTCGTCGGGGCGACCGAGGCGCGACGGGAAGGGGACCTGCTGGCCGAGGGAGTCCTGAGCTGCCTGCGGGAGGCCCATCAGCATCGGGGTCTCCATGATGCCGGGGGCGATCGTGCACACGCGGATGCCGTGGCGGGCGAGTTCGCGTGCCACGGGGAGGGTCATCGCATGCACCCCGCCCTTGGACGCGGAGTAGGCGGGCTGGCCGATCTGACCGTCGAAAGCCGCGACGCTCGCGGTGTTGACGATGACGCCACGCTCCTCGTCGTGCAGCTCGTTCCGGGCCATCACGGCGGATGCCTGCGAGATGACATTGAACGTGCCGACGAGGTTGATGCGGATCACGCGCTCGAAGTCGGCGAGCACCGCGGGATTGCCCTCACGGTCGAGCACCTTGGCGGGCGGCGCGATGCCGGCGCAGTTCACGACGACGCGCAGGGGGGCCGCGGACTGCGCGGCGGCCACGGCTGCCTGCACCTCATCGGCGCTCGTGACGTCGGCCGCGACGAAGAGTCCGCCGAGCTCGTCCGCGATCTCCGCCCCCTTCGACGAGGGGAGGTCGATGATCGTGACGTGGGCTCCCGCGGCGACGAGCCGGCGCGCGGTGGCGAGCCCGAGGCCCGAGGCCCCTCCGGTGATGAGTGCACCCTGACCGCTGATCTGCATCTGAGGTTCTCCTTCGAACGTCGTTGCTCGACACGCTTCACTGGAACGCGGTCTCAGCCTACGTGGTTCCTGGTTCCACCACGAAACGGGTGGCGCCCGCCCGCAGGAAGCGCGTTCAGAGCGAGCCTACGACACCGCCTCCACGAAGAACGGTCCCGTCGTCCGAAGCCTCCCGCAGATATCGGTCCCCCGTCCGAAGCCTGGGGCAGGATGGGAGCATGACCATCCCCACCGACGACGTCGTCGTGCCCGATCGCGTCCGGCTCCTCGCCCGCGGCGCCGACCTCGAGTGCGTATGGCGGAACGACTACGGCGGGCTGACGTTCCGTGCCACCGGCCAGGGCGATCCGTTCTTCATCAAATGGGGGCCGCGCAACCTCGAGTTCACCCTGAGCGACGAGGCGGAGCGGATGCAGTGGGCGTCGCAGTGGATCACGGTGCCGACCGTGCTCGAGAGCGGCGGCGACGAGACGCACGAGTGGATGGTCACGGCCGCGCTCGACGGGCTGAGCGCCGTGGACCCGCGGTGGGTCGCCGAACCCGCGGTCGCCGTTCGTGCCGTCGGCGAGGCACTCCGCGCCATGCACGACGCCCTTCCCGTCGCGGAGTGCCCCTGGGACTGGAGCGTGTCATCGCGCATCGAGAACGCCGAACGGCGCGGGATCGTCGTGCCGGACGAGCTCCGGACCGCGCCTGAGATCGACCTCCTCGTCGTCAGCCACGGCGACGCCTGCTGCCCGAACACACTGGTCGGCGACGACGGCCGCTGGCTCGCGCACGTCGACCTGGCGCTGCTCGGTGTGGCCGACCGCTGGGCCGACATCGCCGTCGCCTCGATGAGCACCGAGTGGAACTACGGCCCCGGCTGGGAGGACGCGCTCATCGAGGCCTACGGAGTCGAGCCCGACCGCGAGCGCCTCGCCTACTACCGCGAGCTCTGGAACGCCGCCTGACCCCGCGCTGACCCCGCGCTCAGGTGCCGGGGCCGAGGATGAAGTTCCACGCCCCGGTGGCGACGGCGGCGGCGATCGCGATGCCGGAGATCGCGGCCCCCACGGCGAGCAGCATCCACTCGGCCGCGCCGAACCGTGACTCGCGCGCCCAGGTCCGCCGCCCCGGCGCTCCGAATCCCCGCGCCTCCATGGCGGTGGCGAGCTTCGCCCCGCGCCGGATCGACAGCACGAGCAGCGCGAACGCCATCCCGAGGAACCGGCGGATGCGACCGCGATCGGCCACACCCCTCGCCCGGCGGGCGAGCTCGAGCGCACGCCAGTCGTCGAGGAACAGACCCACCATCCGCAGCCCGGCGAGCGCCCCGAGCACGAACCGGGCGGGAAGCCGCAGGACCTGGCCGAGGCCGTCGGCGAGGTCGGTCGGGTCGACCGTGATGAACAGGACCACCGAGGGCAGCGCGATCGCGAGCACCCGCAGCATCGTGGCGAGCGCGAGCGCGAGCGATCCCTCGCTGATCCGCAGCACGAACCAGTCGACGTAGACGGTGCCGCTCGTCTCGCCGTAGAGCGCGATGGTCAGGCCGGTCAGGGGTGCGGCGAGCCAGACCGGCCAGGTGCGCACCCAGAACTCGCGCCAGCCGATTCCGGCGAACAGGAAGAGCACGAACTCCAGCACGAGCGCGACGGATGCCGACACCGGATCGAGCGTCAGGATCAGCGGCACCGCGATCAGCGCACTGACCCCGAGCTTGGCCACCGGGTTGACGGCGGCGAGGGCTCCGGTGCGCGCCTGCGTGTCGAGCAGGGTCACGACATGCCCCCGAGTTCGAACCGCTCGGCGTGCAGCGCGCGCGCGACATCGAGGTCGTGGGTGATCGTGACGATCGCCGACCCCTCGTCGCGGAGCGCCGCGAGCATGGCGACGAGTTCCGCCCAGGTGCGGGCGTCCTGCCCGAAGGTGGGCTCGTCGAGCACGAGCACCCGCGGCCGGGTCGCGATGGCCGCGGCGACCGTGAGGCGACGTTTCTCGCCGCCCGAGAGCGTGTACGGGTTGGCGGCGGCGAGGTGCGTCAGGCGCAGTCGCGCGAGCAGCTCGTCGCTGCGCACGGCGATCTCGTCTTCGTCCATCCCGAGCGCGCGCGGTCCGACGGCCAGCTCGTCGCGCACGGTCTTCGCGAGCAGCTGATGCTCGGGCTCCTGGAACACCATGCCGATGCGGGTCAGCAGATCCCGCGAGGCCCAGCGGATCGGCGAGGGGTCCGCCCCGGCGGCGAGCACGGCGGATGCCGTCAGGTCACCCGCAGCAGGCGGCAGGAGCCCTGCGAGGGTCAGTCCGAGCGTGGACTTGCCGGCGCCGTTCGGGCCGGTGATCGCCAGCGCCTGGCCGGCGCGCACATCGAGGTCGATGCCGGTGGCGACCGGGCGTCCCTTGACGCGGGCGACGGCGAGTCCGCGCGCCGAGAGCAGAGTCTCGCCCGGTGTCCCGCGCGGTGGCGGCGGGGCGGCGGGAGCGTGCCCCGGCACCCACACGCCGTCGGCCGCGAGTCGTGCACCCTGGTCACCGAGCACCTCAGCGGGCGCTCCGTCTGCCACCACTCCCCCGGCACCGATCACGATCACCCGCGTGATGAGCGGCAGCCACACCTCGAGGCGGTGCTCGACGACGATGAGTGTCGCCGGCTGCGACTGCAGCATCCGCTCCACCGCGTCACGCACCTCGACGACACCGGCCGGGTCGAGGTTCGCGGTCGGCTCGTCGAGCAGCACGAGCCCCGGACGCATCGCGAGCATGCCGGCGAGCGCGAGCCGCTGCTTCTGTCCGCCGGAGAGCGCCTTGGTCGGGTGGTCCAGCGGCACATCGAGGCCGACGGCATCCAGCGCCGCCTCCACCCGGGGCCAGATCTGCGCCCGTGGCACGCCGAGGTTCTCGCAGCCGAACGCGACATCGTCGCCGGCTCGCGCCAGGATCACCTGCGAGTCCGGGTCCTGCAGCACGAGGCCGGCGCGCCCCCGGGTGGCGACGGCGGGAGCGCCGTCGACGAGCAGTTCGCCCGCGCTCTCGCCCTCCTCCTCGCCGCCGAGCACGCCCGCGAGACCGTGGAGCAGCGTGGACTTGCCCGTCCCGGAAGCCCCGAGCACCAGAACGCGCTCACCGGGGTCGATGCGGAACGAGACGTCGCTCAGCGCCCAGGCGAGGCGACTCGCGTGGCGCCACCCCCAGCCGCGCGCCTCGACAGCGGCGGGGACGGTGTGATCCGCCGCCATCAGACGCGGACGCGTGCCTCGCGCCCGGAGCCGAATCGGTCGAGCGCTCCGGTCGCGGCGATGCCTCGCGCCAGCACCCACGACAGCGCACCCGCGATGACGGCACCGGAGATGACCGTGCTGATCAGGTAGATCGCCGTGAAGGCGGGGCCGGAACCGGCGTACCAGAGCACGAGGTTGTTGATCCCGCCGGCGAGGGCGGCACCGGCACCCGCGAGGATCGCGACCGGCAATGACCAGCGGCGGTAGAAGAAGAGGAGGAAGACCAGTTCGGCGCCGAGACCCTGCACGAGTCCGGCTTCGAGAGTGAGGAATCCGCCCCACTGGTTGCCGATGAGGGCCGAGACGACCGCCGCGAGCAGCTCGACGTAGATCGCCGCGCCCGCCTTGCGGATGATCAGCCCGCCGAGGACGCCGGCGAAGAGCCACGGGCCGTCGAGAAGCCCCTGGACGCCGGGGAGCAGCGGCTCGAGCAGGGCCTTCGGGCCGAGGTACCCGACGTTCCACGCCAGGAAGATCAGGCCGGCGGCGACACCGATGACGCTGGCGACGACGATGTCGACGATGCGCCAGCGCAGGAAGCTCCTGGCCGGGGGCGAGGCCTGGGCCTTGGTGGACGCCGATGTGGACGTGGACGTGCTCATCTGAACTCCTCCCTGCGCTGGCATGACCCAGATCAGGTTCGACGGTCGAAGCGCGATTCGCTCCCTCTCAGCCCGGCTCGCCGGACTCCCGTGGTTGTGCTGAAGAGCCTACCGGCTCACGACACCCCGCGGGCGACGAGGCTGCGCGCCGCGCAACGCGCCCGGGATTGGGTACCGTAAACGAGTGACCGCTTCAGATCCCGCCGACGAGGCGACGGGCGTCGTCGATGGCGACGGCTCGCCGGACGCCGTCCCCTCCGGACCGGTCGACGACCTGCCGGTCGCGGTGGATGCTGCCCCCGCAGACTCCGCCGACACCTCCGCGTTCGCCGCCGACCGGCTGTTCGCGGGCGATGTGCGACCCCCGGCTGCCGCCGTATCGCCGGCCATCCCAGTCGACTCCGCGGCGATCGGCGCGCTCTTCACGACACCGAGCTCCACGGGCGGCGGCGTCGATCAGGAACCCGACACCCTCTCCGAACCCGCAGCGGAGCCCGTCGAGGCCGCCGGCCTCGTAGAGCCCATCGAGCCCATCGAGCCCGTCGAGCCCATCGAGCCTGTCGATGCGACGCCGCCGACACCCCCGCTGACCAAACCGCCGTTCGTCCCGGCCGAGCGGACAGCCGGTGAAGAGCCGGCGGACGACACGAATGCTCTCCTCGACGCGAGCGCACCGCAGTGGGCGGATGACACGACCGGGGCGACGGCCCTCACCTGGGTCGATGCCGCGACGGTCGCCGCGCACCCGCCTCTCGCGACCCTCGATGAGCCGGCCGAGGCCGAGCAGTCAGGCGGGCTGATGCGCGGGGCCCACCTGCGACCGGCGATCGCCCGCCCGGGGGTCCTGGTGCCGTTGGCGACGCTCGTCGCGATCGTCGCCGCCTACGCCGGTACGACGATGCTGTGGCCACTGCATGAAGTCCCTCCGACGGTGCAGTCCGTCGAATTCGAGACCACTCCCGCCGCCGCGGCTGCGATCACCTGGCCCGGCGAGGGCAGCGCGGCTGTCGGCATCGGCGGGCTGAGCACGGTGGCCTCGAATCCCGGTGCCGTGAGCATCGCGAGCATCACCAAGGTCGTGAGCAGCCTGATGGTGCTCGACCGGATGCCGCTGGCGCTCGGCGAGCAGGGCCCCGAGTTCCGCTTCAGTTACCGCGACAGCGTGGAGTACTGGGACTACCGGCGCAGTGATCAGTCCGCGCTGGATGTGCCCGTCGACGGTGTGCTGACCGAATACCAGCTGCTGCAGGGCACGCTCCTGGGGTCGGCGAACAACTACATCGACCGGCTCGCGTCCGAGATCTGGGGCTCCGACCGGGAGTTCGCGTCCGCCGCGGAGACCTGGCTGAGGGAGCGCAACCTCACCGGCATCACGGTCGTGACCCCGTCGGGCTTCGACGAACGCAACGTCTCGACGCCCGACTCGCTCATCGCACTGGGCGAGCTGGCGATGCAGAATCCGGTGTTCGCGGAGATCGTGGGCACGAAGTCGGTGGACCTCCCCGGCGCGGGCACGGTCGTCAACACGAACGGGATGCTCGCCGATCCGGGTGTCGTCGGCATCAAGACCGGCACGCTGGTCGGTTGGAACCTGCTCACCGCGAAGGATGTGACCGTCGGCGACACGACGGTGAAGTTGTACGCCGCCGCGTTGAACCAGGCGGGCGATGACGAGCGGCTCGCCCTGACCCGCTCGCTGTTCGCCGAGACGGAGGCCGCGTTGAACGCGCAGAGCCCGGCGGTCGCTGCGGGTACGGTCGTGGGACGCGTCACGACCCTGTGGGGCGAAGACGTCGAGGTCGTCACCGAGTCCGACGCCGATGTGGTGCTGTGGAACGGTGCCCTCGCCACGGCCACCCCGACCTTCGACCTCGCGGACGAGCGCGACGAGAACGGCACGGTGGGGACGATGACCGCTGCCGGCCCGCTCGACAGTGTGACGGTTCCCCTGGTCCTGGCCGAAGATGTCGAGGGACCGAGCCCCTGGTGGCGTCTGACCCACCCGCTCGAGCTCCTGGGTATCACCACCGACCCGCGCTGACCGTCGCGCCGAGATCGCGCCGATCGTCGCCGAACCACCGCCGCCTGACTCTCTCACTCCGAGGAGTCAAAGAACGCCGCCTCCGGCCCTTCGGAGGCGGCGTTTTTTGGCTCCTCACCTGCTGAGCATGTCGCTCTGCGCGGCAGGATGCCGGTCGAGCAGAACAGCGCACGCAGAACAGCGCCCCACCCCGCGAGTGCGGGATGGGGCGCTGTTCTATGAGCGTCGCTGCGCCGGACGCGGATCAGCCGCGAGGGGCGGAGCCGTCGGCCCCGTCCTCGAGCAGAGCCTGCGCGGCGGCGACCTCGGCCGCCGGCGCCTGGGCCCCGACCGAGGCTCCGGCCACGGCAGCGGCTTCTTCCTTCGCGCTCTCGTCGTCGCCGGCCTCTCCGGTGACGACGACGGGCGTCGATCCGGTGAGAGCGTCTTCGGCGTCGATGTCGGTCGCCGCCTGCTCGAACTGCGACTGGTACAGACGCCAGTAGGCGCCCTGCGCGGCGATGAGCTCGTCGTGCGTGCCCTTCTCCACGATGTCGCCGTGCTCCATCACGAGGATGAGGTCGGCGTCGCGGATGGTCGACAGACGGTGCGCGATCACGAACG
Organism: Microbacterium sp. Mcb102; assembly: GCF_024519805.1. Taxonomy (NCBI): domain Bacteria; kingdom Bacillati; phylum Actinomycetota; class Actinomycetes; order Micrococcales; family Microbacteriaceae; genus Microbacterium; species Microbacterium sp. Mcb102. The sequence continues at coordinate 134,765 of NZ_JALJRG010000003.1, forward strand.
ACGTGCGCCCCTCGCGGAGCGCGGCCATCGCGTGCTGCAGCAGCAGCTCGGTGCGGGTGTCGACCGCCGACGTGGCCTCATCGAGGATGAGGATCGACGGCTGCGCGACGAATGCCCTGGCGATCGTGATGAGCTGGCGCTCGCCCGCGGAGACGTTCGCGGCATCCTCGTCGAGCACCGTGTCGTAGCCCTCGGGGAGGGCGTGCACGAAGCGGTCGACGTAGGTCGCCTTGGCGGCGGCGAGAACCTCTTCGTCGGTCGCCGTGGAGCGACCGTATCGGATGTTCTCGCGGATGCTGCCGGCGAACAGCCACGGGTCCTGCAGCACCATGCCGGTGCGTGAGCGCAGTTCGTCGCGGGTCGCCTCGGCGATGTCCTGGCCGTCGAGCATGATGCGCCCGCCGATGAGCTCGTAGAAGCGCATGATCAGGTTGACCAACGTCGTCTTGCCGGCGCCCGTCGGGCCGACGATCGCGACCGTCTGCCCCGGCTCCACCCGGAACGACAGGTCCCGGATGAGCGGGCGGTCGGGCGTGTACGAGAACGCGACGTTCTCGAACTCGATGACACCCTTGCCCTCCACGAGCTCGGGAGCATCGGCGTCGTCCGCCTCCTGCTCGTCGGCGTCGAGCAGCTCGAACACCCGCTCGGCGGATGCCGTGCCCGACTGGACCACCGCAGCCATGCCACCCAGCTCGGACAGCGGCTGCGTGAACTGCTGCGAGTACTGGATGAACGCCTGCACGTCGCCGAGACGCAGCTGTCCGTTCGCGACCATCAGACCGCCGAGCACCGCGATGCCCACATAGCTGAGGTTTCCGACGAACATCATCGCCGGCATGATGATGCCGGAGAGGAACTGCGCCTTGAAGCTCGCCTGGAACAGCTCTTCGTTCTCGACCTGGAACTTGTCCAGAGCGTCCTTCTCGCGTCCGAAGACCTTCACCAGCGCGTGGCCGGAGAACGCTTCCTCGACGCGGGCGTTCAGTCGCCCGACCTTGCGCCACTGCGTGCCGAAGGCCTTCTGCGAACGCGGTCCGATGATGCCGAAGATCACGCCCATGAGAGGCAGTGTGATGAGTGCGACGAGCGCGAGCTGCCACGAGATCGAGAACATCATGACGAGCACGCCGATCACGGTGAGCACCGAGGTGAGTGCACCGGAGAGCGACTGCTGCATCGTCTGCGTGATGTTGTCGATGTCGTTCGTGACGCGCGAGATCAGTTCACCGCGCTGCACCTTGTCGAAGTACGCCAGCGGCAGACGGTTGATCTTCGCCTCGACAGACTCGCGCAGGCGCCACATGGTGCGCACCATGATCACGTTGATGACGTAACCCTGGATCCAGGTGAGGAATGCCGCAGCCACGTAGATCGCGAGCACCGCGGCGATCACCAGACGCAGCGCCTCGAAGTCGACGCCCTGGCCGACCGTGAAGTCGCCCAGCGCCCCGACCTGGTTCGCGAAGTCGTCCTGACCGGAACCACGCAGCGCATCGATCACGACGTCCTGTGGTGTGCCCGCGGGGAAGCCGGGGAAGTCGCCGTTCGGCTGCCCGAGCTGGATGGAGATGAATCCCTTGTAGACGAGGTTCGTCGCCTCGGCGAGCACCTTGGGCGCCGCGACCGTGAGTACGACGCCGATGGCGCCGAGGATCGACACGAAGACGAACCAGATCGCGGAGGGCTTCAGCAGCCCGATCATGCGCGCGAAGCTCGGACCGAAGTTGTCGGCCTTGCCCGGCGCGACGCTGTCCCAGTCGCCGGAGTTCTGACGAGCCTGCTCGGCGAGCTCGGCCTCGTACTGCTCTTCGGCCGACAGCTCGACCTCGGCCACGGCCGTCGTCGCCTTGCCGCGGCTGCGGCCGCGCTTGGCCTTGCCCTGTTCGTCGTTCAGTTCGCTCATGCGTCCACCCCCAGCTGCGACTCGACGATCTCCCGGTAGGTGTCGTTCGTCTCGAGCAGCTGCTCATGCGTGCCGACGCCGACCATGGTGCCGCCGTCGAGGACGACGATGCGGTCGGCGTCCGTGATCGTGGAGACGCGCTGCGCGACCACGATCTTCGTCACGTGCGGGAGTTCCCGCCACAGCGCCTGGCGCAGCCGGGCATCCGTGGTGAGGTCGAGCGCCGAGAACGAGTCGTCGAACACGAGGATCTTCGGCTGATGCACGATCGCACGCGCGATCGCGAGACGCTGACGCTGACCGCCGGAGACGTTCGTGCCGCCCTGGGCGATGCGCGAGTCGAGCCCGTCGGGCATCTCCTCGACGAAGTCACGTCCCTGCGCGATGTCGAGCGCGTGCCAGAGCTCCTCGTCGGTCGCCTCCTCTCGTCCGTAGCGCAGGTTCGACGCGACGGTTCCGGTGAAGAGGAACGGACGCTGCGGTACGAGGCCGATGCTGTCCCACAGCGACTCGACGTCGGCCTCGCGCACATCCGTGCCGCCGACGTGCACGGATCCGCCCGAGACGTCGAAGAGCCGCGGGATGAGCGAGATGAGCGTCGTCTTGCCGGAACCGGTGGATCCGACGATCGCCACCGTCTCTCCGGGCTCGGCCGCGAAGCTGATGCCGCGCAGCACCGGGGAGTCGGCACCGGGGTAGGTGAACTCCACATCGTCGAGCGCGACGGCTCCGGGAACCGGGAACTCGGTGACGCCGTTCTCGGGGCGGACCAGCGTGGACTCCGAGTCGAGCACCTCGCCGATGCGCTCGGCCGAGACCGCGGCGCGCGGGATCATCATCGCCATGAAGCTCGCCATGATGACGCCGCCCATGATCTGACCGATGTACTGCATGAAGGCGAACAGCGTGCCGACCTGCACCGTGCCGTTGTTGACCTCGATGCCGCCGAACCAGATGACCGAGACGACGGTCACGTTGAGGATGAGCATGAACAGCGGGAACAGCAGCACGAAGAGCGAGCCGACCTTGCGGCCGACCACCATGATGTCGGTGTTGGCTCCGCGGAAGCGCTCTTCCTCGATGCGTTCGCGCACGAAGGCGCGCACGACGCGCACACCGGTGAGTTGCTCGCGCATGATGCGGTTGACGTTGTCGAGCTTGCCCTGGTAGCTGCGGAACAGCGGCACCATGCGCCCGATCACGAGCGCGGCCAGGATCAGCAGCGCGGGCACCGAGACGGCGATCAGCCAGCTGAGGCCGACGTTGGTCTGGATGGCGAAGAAGATGCCGCCGATCGCGAGCAGCGGGGCGGTGACGAGCATGGTGGCGCCCATCATCGCGAGCATCTGCACCTGCTGCACATCGTTGGTGTTTCGCGTGATGAGCGAGCCGGCGCCGAACTGCGACACTTCGCGCTCGGAGAAGCCGCTGACCTTGCCGAAGACGTCGGCGCGGATGTCGCGGCCGGCGCCCATCGCGGCGCGCGCGGCGAAGAAGGTCGCCGTGACCGAGGCGATGATCTGCCCCAGCGACACCGCGAGCATGAACAGACCCGTGCCCCAGATGTAGGCGGTGTCACCCTGGGCGACACCCTTGTCGATGATGTCGGCGTTCAGGCGCGGGAGGTAGAGGGTCGCCGCGGCGCTGGCGAGCTGGAACACCAGCACGCCGAGCAGCAGCCACCGGTATCGAGAGAGATAGCGGAAGAGGATTTTTCCCAGCACAGGCGGACTTTCTAGGAAGGATGAAACGGCGGGTTTCTCGGCAGACGGATGCCGACCGACAACCGGCCACAAGACAGAGTGCCACGAACCGTGGACATTCGTATCCCCCTCGAGGCTGACCTTCGCTGACAGCGAACCCCTCCACCCGGGGATCATTCGTTTCTGCACGCGGGCGAACAAGTGACGAGCCCGACCGCAGCGCTTCTTGTGTTTTCCTGTTGATACAACTTGTGATAGACATATGACACAACCGAGAACGGACCTCCCATGCTTCCGCACATCGCATCCCTGCTCGACCCGATCCAGCTGCTCGGCGGCCTCCTGTCGTTGCCGCTGGTCTCCCTGATCCTCGCGGTGATCATCGCGGTGGGGATCGCCGTCTCGCCCCGAGGGGCTGCGCGACGACGCGGTCGCGTCCGGCTCACGCCTTCGGCATCCACCGCGGTGTCCGCCCGCTATACGCCGGAGCACCGCGCCCTCGGCATCGCGGCGATCGTCGTGATCGTGATCTTCATCGCCGAGAACCTGATCACGGGGTACGTCCTGGGGATGTTCGGCGTGAGCCTCAACGGCGTCGTCGGCTGGTGGCGATACGCGACACCCGTCTTCACGGCATCCGTCGGCGTGGCCATCCTGCTGGCGATGATCGTCATGCACGGCAGCACCCCTCCGGAGCGACCCGTCGTCTCCGCGCGCCGGACCTGGCTGACCTTCAGCTCCCGCGTGGGGTCGGTGGGCACCGCCCTCGCCCTTCTCGCCCTCGCGACGACCACGCTGCTCGCCGGACTCGCATCGTCGAACCTCAACGGCGGTCCGTACGTCTACCTCGAGATCGACGTCCCCAACGAGACCATCGACCCGATCCGCCCCTGGTTCTACGGATGGGCCTACGGCATCCCCGTCCTGATCTGCACCGCCGCCCTCGTGGCAGTCGTCGTCGCGGCACTGCACGCGAACGCGGCCCGCGCGTTCCTCCGTCCGGAGACGGTCGTCGCCGAGCAGCGGGAGCGCCGCGACATCGCGAGCGGGATCGCCCGGCTCGCGGCGTCCGCGGCCCTGCTCGCCCTGGCGGGGGCGCTCCGGTTCATCGCCGAGGCGGGATCGGTCGCCGGGCTCACCATCCAGGGCGACAGCGGCAGCGACTCCTACGACGCGTTCTGGCGATACGGCGAGCTCGCCGCCATCGGCGGTTTGGTGGGCCCCCCCGGCGCTCGAGATCACCGCGTTCGTGCTCCTGTTCCTCGTGACCGCACAGCTGGCGCACGGCTCAGGACCCGCCGCCCCCGCCGAGCAGGCCGCCGAATCGAGGGCCGCACAGTGAGCCCGAGCCCGAAGCTGTCGCCGGCCGACGAGGCGAATCCGGCTCTCGACATCTACCGACAGCTGCGCGGCCTGATCGTGTCGGGACAGCTCGGCGCCGGCGAACGGCTGCCGACGGTGCGCCAGACCGCGAGCGATCTGGGCGTGGCTCCCGGCACGGCCGCACGCGCATACAAGATGCTCGAGAGCGAGGGGCTCGTGATCTCGCGCACCGCAGCGGGCACGCGGGTGGCGGAGACGGCGGGTGTGCTTCCGGCATCCGTGATCCGACGCATCCGCGAACTGGTCGAGGAGGCCGCATCCGTCGATGCCGATCCGGATGACGTGGTCGACGTGCTCCGGACGATCTGGCAGACGCGCACCCCGGATCCGTCCGCGGCCGGCGAGGGCGCGTAGGGCCGGATCCCGCGACGCGACCTCAGAACAGGGCGGGCTGCGGCACGTAGTCCCGCGCGGGGGCACCGGCATCCGGGGCGAGCTCCGCCAGTGTCGGCGGATCCCACTTCGGGTTGCGGTCCTTGTCGACCAGCTGTGCCCTGATGCCCTCGACGAGGTCAGGATGCTCGTTCACGAACCACAGCACCCGTCGGTACTCACCCTCGAGCGCCGCGCGCAGACCCGGCATCTCCCTCGCCTCGCGCACGGCGTCGAGGGTCACGGTGAGCCCGGTCGGCGCGAGCCCCTCCAGCAGTTCGGCCGTGGCGGCGGCATCCGTGTGCTCCTGCGCGCGCAGTCGATCGACGATCTCGGTCACGGTCGGCGCGGAGAAGGCCTCGTCGATCCACTCCCGCGATGCCGGAAGCTGCGTGGGCTCGGGCGTCTCGTCGAAGAGCAGCACGATCTCGCTGGGCCCGGTCGGGTCCGCGCGGAAGGCGAGCGCCTCGCTCAGGGCCTCCAGCCGCTCCGACGGCACGAAGTGGTCGGCGAAGCCGAGGTACACGGCATCCGCACCGTTCATCGTCGATCCGGTGAGCCCGAAGTACTCGCCGAAACGCCCCGGCGCCCGCCCGAGCAGCCAGGTGCCGCCCACATCGGGCGTGAAGCCGATACGGGTCTCGGGCATCGCGAGCTTCGATCGCTCGGTGACGATGCGGATGGCGGCGTGGCCGGCGAGCCCGATGCCGCCGCCCATGGTGATGCCGTCCGCGAAGGCGACGACCGGCTTCGGGTATTCGGCGATCATCGCGTTCAGGGCGTACTCGGCGCGGAAGAACTCCGCGGTCCGCTCGGCCTGCCCTGCCACGATCTGCGCGTGCAGCGCGCGCACGTCGCCGCCGGCGCACATGCCGCGCTCCCCCGCGCCGTCGATCAGCACGATCTGCACGTCGGTGTCGTCGCGCCATGCGGTGAGGGTCTCGGTGAGGATTCCGATCATCTCCACGTCGAGGGCGTTGATCGCCTCCGGACGGTTGAGGGTGAGCCGCCCGAGCGCCCCTTCGGTGCGGACGAGGACACGGGAGGCAGCCTGAGAATCGGTCACGCGTGCCAGGCTACCTTTCCCGAAGGGCGGTATTCCGCGCGAAATGCGGGATCCGACAGGCTTTTCCGGCAGGATAGGGAGGAACTGTTCCACGCGACGAGAGGTCACGATGCCCGAAGGACAGGTGCTGGAGTTCACGCACGTGACGAAGCGCTTCAATGAGGTGACCGCCGTCTCGGACTTCTCCGCGCGCGTCGAGCCGGGTGCCGTCACCGCCTTCCTCGGCCCCAACGGAGCCGGCAAGACCACCACGCTGCGCATCCTGCTCGGTCAGGTGCGCGCCACCTCCGGAACCGCGACGATCGGCGGCACGGCCTACGGCGAACTCCGCCAGCCGCTGCGCACGATCGGTGCCGTGCTGGAAGAGACCGCCTACCGCCCGCGCCGCACCGCCGAGCGACAGCTGACGATCGCCGCGAAGGCGAACGGTGTGCCGCTGGCCCGCGTGGGCGAGGTCCTCTCGCTGGTCGGGCTCGACGGCGAGGGCGACTCGCGGATCGGCGGTTTCTCGCTCGGCATGCGCCAGCGGCTCAGCGTCGCGCACGCGCTTCTCGGCGACCCGGGCGCCCTGGTCTTCGACGAGCCGGCCAACGGGCTCGATCCCGAGGGGATCCGCTGGATGCGGCTGCTGATGCGCCGCCTCGCGGACGAGGGGCGCACGGTGCTCGTGTCGTCGCACGTCCTCAGCGAGGTGGAGCAGGTCGCCGACAACGTGCTCGTGCTGTCGAAGGGCGAGCTGGTCCTGGCCAGTGGCATCGAGACCCTGGCCGACCCGAAGGGCGGCTCCGTCATCGTCGACGCCGCCGACCGCGATGCGCTCAGCGCTGCGCTCTCCGCAGCCGGATTCGACATCGAGGTGCTGCGATCGGGCCTGACCGTCCGCGGCGGCGACGCCGGCACGGTCGGCGCAGTGGCCGCCGATGCAGGCATCGCGCTGAGCACGCTCGTGCAGCGCGGACCGACGCTGGAAGACGTCTTCATCGACCTGATGCGCGGCGGTAGGCACGCACCGCCCGCCTACCCGGCCCAGGCACCGGCACCGATCGCGCCGCCCGTGGCCGCCGAGGCTCTGGCCGCCGACGCCACTCTCGCGCCGAACGAGTCCGTGGTCGCGATCCCCGTCGCCGCAGCGGCAGCATGGGCCGCCGAGGCCGCCGCCGCTCCCGCCGATGAGGCCGTGGCAGACGATCTCGCCGCGGCGGGCACCGCCCGCGCCGACGGCGACTCCGAGGAAGAGGCCGGCGACGAGCCTCCCACCGACGATTCCGCCGAAGAAGTTCCCGCCGAAGAGGCTCCCGCCGACGACGCGGAGAACGCCGCGCCCGTCGAGGCCGCCGACGACACCGACGGAGCGAGTGCGGACGAGGCCACCGCGGACGAGGCAACCGGCGACGAGGCGACCGGCGACGAGTCCGAATCCGAATCCGAATCCGAATCCGAATCCGAGACCACCGCGCCCACGGCACGGTCCTTCGACGAGATCCTGTTCGGGGCGGCGGCTCCGGTCGCGGCCGACGCACCGACGTCCACCGACGAGGCACGTCACAGCGTCGCCGAGATCTTCGACACATCCGACGACGAGCACACCGCTGATGACGCTTCCGAGCAGCAGCCTGCCGACGTCGAAGCCACCGCCGACGGCGCGGCGGGTGCACCCGAAGCCACCGACGACGTGAGCACCGGCGACAGCCCGTCAGACGACGAGGGCACGCCGCTGGACGAGGATGCGTCCGAGGTCGAGCACACGGGTGTCGAGATCTTCGCCGATCTCGCTGACGCTTCCGATGCCGACCACGACGGCGCAGATGACGACACCGCGGACCGCGACGACTCGGACCACGACGACTCGGATGGCTCGGACGCCGACGAGGATCCGCGCTCCGCTGCCGTCAGCTCGATGCTGGCCGCAGCCGCTCGCGCCTATTACGAGGACGAGCCGAAGGACTACCCCCTCAGCCCGGAATCGGCGGACGACGCTTCTAACGAGAGCGCGCACTGGAGCATCGCGTCCACCGGCGTCATCGACACGGTGCCGCTGGCCGCGTCCGATGAGGCGACCGACGACGAGTCCGCCCCGGAGGAGACTCCCGCCGAGGAGGCCGCCTCCGCAGATGGCGAGTCCGACGCCGACGCCCAGTCCGGCAGCGACGAGCATCATGACGGAGATGAGCACGAAGGTGGCGAGAACCACCACGGCTGACTCTCGTCGCCGATGAGAACCGAGAACGCCCTCCCGACCACATGGTCGCGGAGGGCGTTCCTCTGTTCGGTCAGGGGCGACCGCAGCCGTCGACGCCGTCAGGCAGGTCGGGGGCGGATGACCGGCCGACGGCTGCCCTTCGGGACGGCGGTGGGCGAGGTCGCGACGATCTCCTCGACGTCTGCCGGCTCCGCGGACACATCGAGGCGCAACGCCTGAGTGAGCGCGAGCCCGTGCCGCGTGGTCAGGATCAGGCGGCGGTACTGCGCGTCGCCCTCGAGGTCGATCACGACGCTCGGGCGACGCTTGCGGATCAGCACGAAGTCCAGGCTGCCGGCCGCCTTCCAACTGCCGGCGGCGAGGATGCCGGGGATGTGCGTGCCGGGGTTCGGGACGCCCCGCAGCCACGTCCACGCGTCATCCGTGAGCTGGACCTTCGTGATGGTGTCGCGCGCGATGCGGACGTTCTCACGGTGGAAGGTGGCGGCCCGTTCGAGCGGCGAGAGCACGACTTCGAGTTGCGTCTGGTCCAGCAGCAACGTCACCATGCACTCAGTCTGCCAGCGCGGCCCTGCCAGTTGTCTGGAAGTTGCTCACAGGAACGCAACGATCCCTTGTCGATTGCCACCATCCGTCGCGGTTTCTCGCGGCCGGTTCGCCGAAATCGGGTCAGGGGCGCGCAGCAGCCGCGGCATCGGCGGCAACCGGGAGTGCCGCTTCGATGAGCTGAAGCTCCCGCTCGCCGTGCGCGGCCGTGAGGAACCAGGCCTCGAAGACACTCGGCGGTAGAGCGACGCCCTGCTCCCGCAGGGAGTGGAAGAACGGGGCGTAGCGGACCGACTCCTGCGCCTGCGCCTCGGCGTAGTTCCGCGGCTCGGACGCACGGAACGACGCGCTGAACAGGTTGCCGGCTCGGGCCACGGCATGCGTGACGCCGGCCGACGTGAGGGCGGCATCGAGGGCGGCCGACACCCGGGCGGATGCCGCGTCCACCGTGGCGTACACCTCGGGGGTCGCGAGTCGCAAGGTCGCCAGGCCCGCAGCGACCGACAGCGGGTTCCCCGACAGGGTTCCCGCCTGGTAGACCGGGCCGAGAGGTGCGAGCAGGTCCATGACCTCGGCGCGACCGCCGAGCGCGGCCAGGGGCATGCCTCCGCCGACGACCTTGCCGAAGGTGAAGATGTCGGGCAGATAGTCCTCGCCCGCCGCCGCCTGCAGACCCCAGAACCCCGCCGGGTGCACGCGGAAGCCCGTGAGCACCTCGTCGAGGATCATGAGGGCACCATATGCGTGCGCGGTCTCCGCGATCAGGCGGTTGAAGCCGGGCAGGGGGGCGACGACTCCCATGTTCGCGGCCGACGCCTCGACGATCACCGCGGCGATGCGCGGGCCGTGCTCGGCGAACACCGCGGCCAGCGCCTCGGGGTCGTTGTAACCGATCACCAGGGTCTGTGCGGCGATCGGCGCCGGGACACCGGCCGAACCGGGGAGCGCCAGCGTCGCGACACCGGAACCCGCCTCCGCGAGAAGCCCGTCGGAGTGACCGTGGTAGTGCCCGGCGAACTTCACGAGCAGGTCGCGACCGGTCGCGCCGCGCGCGAGGCGGATCGCCGTCATGGTCGCCTCGGTGCCGGTGGACACCAGACGCACACGTTCGATGGGACGGATCTCACCGAAGCGGACACGGTCGGCGATGAGCGCGGCGAGCTCGACCTCACCCTCGGTCGGGGCGCCGAACGAGAGTCCTCGAGCCGCGGCTTCCTGCACCGCAGCGACGATCTCCGGGTGCGCGTGCCCGAGGAGAGCGGGGCCCCAGGAGGCGACGAGGTCGACATACTCGCGCCCCGCGGCATCCGTCACGGTGCCGCCCTTCGCCGAAGCGAGGAATCGCGGCGTGCCTCCCACCGAGCCATAGGCGCGCACGGGTGAGTTGACCCCACCCGGGATCACCGCGCGGGCAGCGGAGAACAGGTCGTCATTGCGGTCGGTCATGAGAGATCCTCGGAGGTATCAGTCGCGCAGCCAGCCGGCGGCCTCGGTCGCCCAGTAGGTCAGCACGGCATCGGCACCCGCGCGGCGGATGGAGAGCAGGGATTCGAGCACGGCGGCCCGGCGGTCGATCCAGCCGTTCGCGCCGGCGGCCTCGATCATCGCGTACTCGCCGGACACCTGGTACGCCCAGACCGGGATGCTCACGGTGTCGCGCACCTCGCGCAGCACGTCGAGGAAGGCCATCGCCGGCTTCACCATGACGATGTCCGCGCCCTCGGCCTCGTCGACGACGGCCTCGCGGACGCCCTCGCGCCGGTTGCCCGGATCGAGCTGGTACGTGCGACGGTCACCCCGGAGCTGAGAATCCACGGCCTCGCGGAAGGGGCCGTAGAAGGCGCTCGCGTACTTGGCGGCGTAGGCGAGGAGGAGCGTGTCGGTGAAGCCCTCGGCGTCGAGCGCCGCGCGGATCACCGCGACCTGGCCGTCCATCATCCCCGACAGTCCGAGCAGCTGGGATCCGGCACGGGCCTGAGCGAGAGCCATCGAGGCGTAGCGCTCGAGCGTCGCGTCGTTGTCCACGGAACCGTCGGCCGCGAGCACGCCGCAGTGGCCGTGATCGGTGAACTCGTCCAGGCACAGGTCGGTCTGCACGACGAGCGCGTCGCCGACCTCGGCGGCCAGCGCTTCGGTCGCGACGTTCAGGATGCCGCGCGGGTCGTCTGCTCCGGACCCGCGAGCGTCGCGAACCGACGGCACACCGAACAGCATCACGCCGCCGACGCCGGCCTCCGCCGCCTCGACGGCGGCAGCACGCAGCGAGTCGATCGAGTGCTGGGCAACCCCGGGCATCGAACCGATCTGCACCGGCTCCGCGATGCCTTCGCGGACGAAGAGCGGCAGGACGAGCTGTCGGGGCTGCAGCGAGGTCTCGCGCACGAGATCACGCACGGCCCGCGACTGACGCAGGCGTCTCAGTCGGACATCGGGGTAGCTCACGGCGCGAACTCGTCGGCCGCGTGCGGAAGTGTGAAGTGCGAGACCGCATCGATCAGCGCATCGATGGTCTGCCGGTCGGCGACCACCGACACCGGGAGGCCCGCACGCTGCGCATCGTTCGCGGTCCGTGGACCGATGGCGGCGAGCAGCGTCTCGTCGGGGATCTCCGGGAACTGCTCGCGCACCTGCTCGGCGACGGAGCCGCTCGTGATGAGGATCGCGTTGATCCGGCCGTTCTCGACGTCGCGGCGGATGCGCTCGGTCACCGGGACGCCCACCGTGCGGTAGGCGACCACGCCGTGCACGTCGTGACCCGCCTCGGAGAGGAGCAGGCTGAGCACGGGCTTCGCGATCTCGCTGCGGAGCGCGAGGATGCGGCGCGGCTCCTGTTCGAGAGCGATGAGCTGCTGCGCCATGCCCTCGGCCGAGTTGTCCTGCTCGGGCACCAGCGTGACCTCGTAGCCGACCGCCTGCAGGGCGGCCGCGGTGGTCTCGCCCACGGCAGCGATCTTCGTCGACCGAGGGATGACGGCTCGATGCGCGAAGAGCACATCGACGGTCGTGGCGCTCGTGACGGTCAGCCAGTCGAACTCGCCCGCGGCCAGCTGCGCCAGCGCGGTGTCGAGCGTCGCCTGATCGGTGGTCGGCGCGAAGTTGATGAGCGGCGCGACGACGGGCACCGCGCCCAGTGCGCGCAGGCTCGCGGCGACGCTGTCGCCCCACGGCCCGCCACGCGGCACAAGAATGCGCCAGCCGTCCAGCGGTCGGTCCTGCTTGATTTCGGAAGTGGTCATGAGGGTTTATTGCTCTCGGGGTACGAGGCCGGCCGCCCCTTGATCGAGCAGCCGACGGGCAACAGTGAACCCGAGCTCGCGCGCTGCGTGCACCGGGTCTGCACCATCGGCAGCATCCGCTCCATTGCCACTGCCGTTCCGACGAATATACTCCCCGTTCAGGTCTTCGGTGACGTCGAGGCCGATCCGGCGCCCGCCGTCGACGGCGTAGACGACGGTCCTGACACGGATCGAGGACCCGTCGACCACGGCGTGAGCGGCCATCGGCGCCTGGCATCCCGCGTCGAGTCCTTCGAGGATCGCGCGCTCCACCGTGATGGCGAGTCGGGTGTCGAGGTCGTCGAGAGCGGCGAGCGCCGTGCGCAGCTCCTCCGGCGCGTCCTCCCGTGTTTCGACGGCGAGAGAACCCTGGCCCGGCGCGGTCGGCCACTCGGCGAGACCGAGCTCCTCGCGACGCAGCGGAGACTCCGCCCCGAGCCTCGAGAGCCCTGCCGCGGCGAGGATCACCGCGTCGAGCTCTCCGGTGGAGACCCGCGCCAGCCGGGAGTCGACGTTGCCGCGGATGTCGACGACTTCGGCGCCCGGCGCCCGCCTGCGCACCTGGGCGATGCGGCGCGGCGAGCCGGTGCCGACCGTACTCCCGGAGCGCAGCTCGTGCAGCGGGATGCCGTCACGGGTGAGCACCACGTCACGCGGATCCTCCCGCTTCGGGGTCGCCGCGATCACGAGGCCGTCGGGGATGGCCGTGGGCAGATCCTTCAGGGAGTGCACCAGGAAGTCGCACTCCCCGGCGAGCAGGGCCTCGCGAAGTCGCGTGGCGAAGATGCCCTGGCCGCCGATCTCGGAGAGCGAGGCGCGATTGGTGTCACCCTCGCTGGTGATGGGGACGAGCTCGACCCGGCGCCCCGAGAGCTTCTCGAGGGCCGTGGCGACATGACCGGACTGCGCCTGCGCGAGCGCGCTGCGACGGGTGCCCAGACGGATGGGGGTGCTCATGGCGCTTACTGCAGAACGTCCGCGATCTCGTCGAACCGGAGTCTGCGCCCCGTGTAGAAGGGCACCTCCTCCTTCACGTACAGGCGGGCGTCGGTGTAGCGGAGGTCGCGCATCAGGTCGACGAGGTCGGTGAGCTCGTCGGCCTCGAGGGGCAGCAGCCACTCGTAGTCGCCGAGCGCGAACGAGGCGACCGTGTTGGCGAGGACGCCGGTGAACGCAGCGCCCTTGCGGCCGTGGTCGGCGAGCATCTTGCGACGCTCCTCCTCGGGGGCCAGGTACCACTCCGGCGTGCGCACGAACGGGTAGAGACACAGCCAGTCCTTCGGCTCGACCCCGCGGAGGAAGCCGGGCACGTGGGCGCGGTTGAACTCGGCGTCGCGGTGCACGCCCATGACGTTCCACACCGGGAGGAGCGGGCGGAGCAGTTCGGTGCGGCGCAGGCGACGCAGCGCCTTCTGCAGCTCCTCGGCGGTCTCGCCGTGCAGCCAGACCATGAGATCGGCGTCGGCCTTGAGGCCGGAGACGTCGTAGAAGCCGCGGACGGTCACGCCGGAGTCCTCGACGTAGGAGACGATCGTCTCGAGCTCGGTCGACTCGGTCTCCGTCACGGGAACGTCGGGGTTTCGTCGCCAGACGGCCCAGAGGGTGAAGCCGGACGGGTTCTCATCGCGCTCTTCGGACATCATGCTCCCCAGTCTGCCTCGTTTGCGCAGGAGCCGCTAATCCCCCCGACCGGGGGAATCAGCGGCATCCTGGAATGCGGTCGTCAGCGTGAAATGGCGCGCGCGATCGCCCAGACCGCGCCCCCCACGACGGCTGCGATGCCGACGGTCGCGGCGATCGCGCCGAGCGGATTGCGGTCGGCGAAGACCCTGGCCTTCGCCGCAGCGCGGGTCGATGCCTTCTCGACGCGGCGGGGGATGTTCCCCTTCACCTCGATGGCGGCCAGCGCCGCCTTCAGCTCGGCTCGAGCGGAGGTCACCGGGTCGACGATGCCTGCGGGGACGACGGTGCGCGGCAGGGACTCAGAATTCGTCATCGCCGGCCTCCTTCACGAGTCGGATGTCTTCGGCCACGGCCTGCGCCGGGTTCTGACGGCGGAGAACCTTGCGGAACTTCAGGATGCCCAGCAGCGCGAACAGCAGCACGGCGAGGATCAGGATGCCGAACACGACGATCGCCGACAGCCACACCGGCCACCAGGACGACAGCCCCGCGATCGCGAAAACGAGGATCACCGGCACGGCCCAGAACAGGAAGAACAGCGCGACGACGAACCACACGGAACCGATGCCGGCATCCTTCGAGGTGCGCGAGACCCACGCCTTGGCGGCGTCGATCTCGGCCTTGACCAGATTCGTGACGAGTTCCGGAAGATCCCCGAGGAGGGTCAGCAGACTGTCGTCGGCACGATCTCGGTATCCGCGGGGCATGTCAGGCGCCGGTCTTCTTGGGTGCGGACTTCGAGGCCGTGGACTTGGAGGCCGTGGACTTGGAGGCAGTGGACTTCGACGCGGCCGGCTTCGACGCGGGCTTGCTCGTCTTGGCGGTCGCCTTCGCCGCCTCGACGGCCTCCTCGGTGGCTTCGGCCAGGTCTTCCGCCGCCTCGCGGCCGGTGGCGATGGCGGAGTCGAGCCGCTGCCCGGGTGTGCCGTTGCCCGTCACCGACTTGGCCACCTTGACGACGCCGGTCCAGAGAGCGCCCGGCACGGCCGCAGCCTTGTCACCGACGAAGCCCTTGACCTTGGAGACCTGCTCCTGCACGGGATCGAGTTCCCACACCTTCAGCCACTGCGTCTTGATCTGCTCATAGCGCTCACGTCCGGCACGGGTGCCGAGGACGTAGCCCACGCCGAGTCCGACGACGAGTCCGATCTTCCCCTTCATGGGGTCTCCTCACCTAGTTCCGGTTGTCCGGCCTGCTTCGCCCGGCTTGGATGGCCCGCAGGCTTCCGCTCCCCGCGACCAGGCTCCCAGCGTAGCCCCGTATGCCGATTTCGGCATCTATGGGTCAGAGGGTTGACACGGAGCGTGCGCTCACTCCCACAACAGGGCGCGGCGCAGGCGGTCGGCTTCGTCGCGCGCATCCGGGATCACCTGTGCGAGGCCGGTGCCGGCGAGCCAGGCTCCCACCGCCGCGATACCGGGGACGGCCTGCACCGCGGCACGTGCGGCGGCGCGACGCTCACCGGAACCGATGATCGACGCCGGCTGCGACTGCACGAACCGACCGCGGTGCGTGGCGATCACGGCTTCGGGGGCGAGGGCGACTCCGAGCATCGTGGCGGCTTCGGTCCGCGCCAGATCGGCGGCGGCCTCGTCGCTCAGCGCCGCCGTCGCGGCGGGCTCGCCCTGCGCTCCGAACGAGACCCGGACGAGGTGTCGCCGACCTGCGGCTTCCCGCACCCAGGCCCACTTCGCGGTCGAGTGCGTGAGCGCCTTGGCCGTGTGGCTGTCGGGCACCGTGAGCACGCCGGTGCCGCGCGGCGCGGCATCCAGCGCGGGGGCGTCGAGCAGGAGCGTGACGATCTCGATCTCGGGCGACGCGGCGGCCTCGGCCTTCTTCAGCGCCGGCACCGCAGCGGAGAGGAGCGCGCGGGCGGCGGCCTCGGGCGTGGCGACGATGACCGCGTCGGCGGCGATCTGCTCGATCACGGGCTCGGCCTCGACCACCTCGGCCGCGTGCAGTTCGGCGACCACTGCATCAGCCTCTTCTGCGGCCGCCGGGGCGACCATCGGCACGGCCTCGGTCTCGACGTCCCAGCCCTTCGCGGTCTTGCGGAGGCCCCGCACGCGCACGCCCGTGCGCACCTCGGCCCCGAGACGGGTCAGGTCGTCGGCCAGCGCATCGACGAGCCCGCTCATCCCGCCGGACAGCCCCTCGACCGCGGCGCCGGGGGTCTTCGCCGCCGTGGCGACGCCGGCCTTCGCTGCCGCATCGTCCCGAAGAGATTGCACCGCACCGGACAGCGACCCGACGCGGGTGAGCGCGGCATTGAGGCCGGGAGCCGCGATGTCGATGTCGACGTCGTCGGGAGATGCGGAGTAGACGCCGGTGGTCACGGGAGCGACGAGGCGGTCCCGCACCTTCGATCCCATCCGCGAGGAGACCAGCTTGCCCAGGCTCAGCTGGTGGCCGATCGTGAGCGGCGGACGCACTCGGTCGAGGTAGGCGCGCCAGACTCCGGACCACCCGAGGATGCGACGGACGTCGTCCTGGAAGGGGTTCGCGGGGATGCCGAGGATGCCGCCGACAGGCAGCGGCGCCGCACCCACGCCCGGGATGCCGGCGAGCCATGCACCGCCCGGCCGAGGGGCGACGATACGGTCGGCCAGCCCCAGCTCCTCGACCAGTGCCCGCACCAGGCCGCCCCTGGTCGCGTAGCTCTCGGCGCCGGCGTCCACGACGACTCCGTCGAGCTCGATCCGGCGGATCGCGCCACCCAGTTCGTCTGCGGCTTCGAGCAGCGTCACCTGCATGCCGACCTTGGCGCACTCGCGCGCGGCGACGAGTCCGCCGATGCCGCCGCCGATGACGACGACGTGCTTCTCCGCCGCGCGGGCGGCGAGGTCGGACGGCTCGGCGGAAGACGGCTCAGAGATCATGCGGTCAATTCTCCCATCGGCCGTCTCGGCCTGAGCGTCAGACGGTGTGCGCGAGCTCGACGATGCGGGTGAGCTGGTCGGGGTCGGTCTCGGGCGGGACGCCGTGGCCGAGGTTGAGGATGTGCGCCCGGGCCGCGCGGCCGCGCTCGATCACGTCGCGCACGTGTGCCTCCAGCACGGGCCAGGGGGCGGAGAGCAGGGCGGGGTCGATGTTGCCCTGCACCGTGACATCCGGGCCGAGGATCGCGGCGGCCTCATCCAGCGGCTGACGCCAGTCGACGCCGACACCGTCGGCGATGCCGTCGAGGCGCATGTCGGCGAGGAACGGACCCGTGCCGACACCGAAGTGGATGGTCGGCAGGCCGATGCCCTCGAGTGCCGCGCGGGAGTGCGGGGCGACGAAGGCGCGGTAGTCCGCGGTGCTCAGCGAGCCGGCCCAGCTGTCGAAGAGCTGCACGACGGATGCCCCGGCATCGCGCTGGGTCTCGAGGAAGCGGCGCGAGACCTTCGCGAGCCAGCCGGCGAGACGGTTCCACGAGTCGGGGTCGGAGTGCATCATGCCCCGTGCACGCAGGTGCTCCTTGGAGGGGCCGCCCTCGACGAGGTAGGCCGCGAGAGTGAAGGGGGCACCCGCGAAACCGATCAGCGGGGTGTCGCCGAGCTCGGCCGTGACGAGGCGCACGGCCTCGGCGATCGCCGTGCCGTCGAGGCCGTCGGGGTCGATGGCCGTGATGCGATCGACGTCGGATGCGGTGCGCACCGGGTTCGCGAACACCGGCCCACGCCCCGGCTCGATCTCGACGTCGACCCCGGCGAGGCGCAGCGGGATGACGATGTCACTGAAGAAGACGGCCGCATCCACCCCGTGGCGGCGTACCGGCTGCAGCGTGATCTCGGCGGCGAGGTCGGGGGTGAGGCAGGCGTCGAGCATCCGGGTCCCGACCCGCAGGTCGCGGTACTCGGGGAGCGACCTGCCGGCCTGCCGCATGAACCACACCGGAGCATGGGCGGGGCGGTCGCCTGCGAGGGCGCGCAGGAGCGGAGCGTCGGAGAGGGCCATGCCCCCATCCTCCCATTCCGCCCTTATGCGGCCGCCGAGTTCGCCCGGTCGAATCCCGGTCGCCACGCTCTCCGGTACAATCGATCTGTGCTGCTGTGTGTGACGGCGAGTCACAAGACCGCCTCCTTCGAATTGCTCGAACGCCTGAGCCGCACCCCCGACGACGTCGCTCCCACCATCGTGGGTATGACGCCGTGCGTGCAGGGTGCCGTGGTCCTCGCGACGTGCAACCGGTTCGAGGCGTACGTGGAAATGGACGAACCGCTCACCGCGGCCGGCGCCATCGGGGTCGAAGCGGTCATCGAGGCGGTCGAATCCGCCACCGGTATCCCCGCCACCGAACTCGACGGCGCCTACACGGTGCACTCGGGCCGCCGCGTCGCCGAGCACCTCTTCTCAGTCGCTTCCGGTCTCGAATCCGTCGTCTCCGGCGAGGGTGAGATCGCCGGTCAGGTGCGCCGCGCTCTGAAGTCCGCCCGCAAGGACGGCACCACCTCGCCCGAGCTCGAGCGCCTCTTCCAGCGCGCCAGCCAGGCGCAGCGCAAGGTCAAGAACGTCACCGCCCTCGGCCGCGCCGGCCGCTCGCTCGTGCGCCTCGCTCTCGAGCTGGCCGACAGCCGCATCGCGGATTGGTCCGCCGAGCGGGTGCTGCTGGTCGGCACCGGCGCCTACGCGGCGGTCACCCTCGCCACGCTCCGCGAGCGCGGCGCCGTCGACATCTCGGTGTACTCCCCCTCCGGCCGCGCCGCGGTGTTCGCCGCGAAGCACGGCATCCGTCCGGTCGCCGCCGACGAGTACGCCCGCACCGCCGCGCACTCGAGCCTGCTGATCACCTGCACCACGGCGACGGAGCCCGTTCTCGGCCCGGAGCACCTGCAGCTCCCGGTCGCCGCCGTCGCCGCGGGCTGCCCGGTCGGCGCCCACAGTCGCCTCGTGGTCGACCTCGGCATGCCGCGCAACGTCGACCCCGCCGTCGCCGCCCTCGAGGGTGTCGCCCTGCTCGACCTCGAGACCATCCGCCTGCACGCGCCGCTCGAAGAGCTGCAGGCGACGGATGCCGCACGCAGCGTCGTCCGTGAGGCCGCGGAGACCTTCCATGTGGTCGGCTCCCGCCAGAGCGTGACCCCGTCGGTCGTGGCACTCCGCTCGCACATCTTCGAGCTGCTCGAGCGCGAGATCGACCGTGCCCGTGCGCGCGGCGATGAGGACGGCAAGGTGGAACAGGCTCTGCGTCACCTCTCGGGCGTGCTCCTGCACACGCCGACCGTGCGCGCTCACGAGCTCGCCGCCGCCGGCCGCGCCGACGAGTTCACCGCGGCGCTCGCCGCCCTGTACGGCATCGCGCCCGAGGCCGACGCGTCTGCCGCGGACGACGCAGCCACCGCCTGACCCGCGCTCGCGCTCCCTTCGGCCTTCTGCACTTCCCTCGGCCGTTTCGCGCCCATACGGCCGAAGCACGCGCGATCGGCCGATCGATGCGCGCCTCGACCGCAGGGTGGGACACTGGAGGCATGGCCCTTCACATCACCGGAGACACCGCCGCCGACGCCCTCCTGACCGACAATCCGCTCGCACTTCTGGTGGGGATGCTGCTGGATCAGCAGGTCCCCATGGAGACCGCGTTCGCCGGTCCGCTCAAGATCGAGCAGCGCACCGGAGCGGCGGATGCCGCGACCATCGCGCACATGGCACCGGACGAGTTCCTCGAGGCGTTCAAGCAGACGCCCGCCGTGCACCGCTTCCCCGGGTCGATGGCGACGCGCGTGCAGACGCTGTGCCAGACGCTCGTCGATGACTGGGACGGCGACGCCGCCGCCCTCTGGACCGAGGGCGACCCGGACGGCCCCGAGGTGCTGAAGCGCCTGAAAGCCCTTCCCGGATTCGGCGAGCAGAAGGCGAAGATCTTCCTGGCTCTGCTGGGCAAGCAGTACGGCTTCACGGGCGAGGGCTGGCGCGAGGCCGCAGGTGCATACGGCGAAGACGGCTCGTACCGCAGCGTCGCCGACATCGTCTCGCCCGAGTCGCTCACGAAGGTGCGCGAGCACAAGAAGGCCATGAAGGCCGCGGCGAAGGCTCCGAAGTGAAGCCCACGGGCGATGATGTCGCGGGACTCATCGCCCGCTCCTCCCCCGCCGTCCGACGCCGGGACGCCGAGACGCTGACCGCACTCATGCAGGAGATCACCGGACGCGAACCGCAGACCTGGGGCACGATCATCGGCTTCGGTTCGTGCCACTACCGCTACCCGACCGGCACCGAGGGCGACAGCGGACTGCTCGGCTTCGCACCCCGCAAGGCCGCGACCACGATCTACCTCTTCGACGGCGTCGGTGCCCACTCCGAGGCTCTCGCCGAGCTCGGCCCGCATACGACCGGCGTCGGATGCCTGTACATCAAGGACCTGGAGCAGGTCGACCTCGACGTGCTGCGCGGCATCCTCGAACGCTCGCTCGCGTGGGTCGAAGCCGGCGGCACCCCCGAGGTGCAGCTCACCGTCACCGGTTGACACGCGAGACCCGCCCGTGCGGCAGCGGCACGGACGGGTCTTCAGTGTGCGGGATCAGGACTGCGTGGCGAAGAATTCGCGGATGTCGTCGGCCAGCAGGTCCGGACGCTCCAGGGCGGCGAAGTGTCCGCCCTCGTCGAAGCGGCTCCAGTGCACGATGTTCGTGTTGTCGCGCTCGGCGAAGACCCGGATCGTCTGGAAGTCGTCCGCGAACACGGCGACCCCGGTCCGTGCGGCATTGATCCGCGGCTCGGCGCCCTCTGCCGCGGCATCCGCCCTGGCGTTCTCCAGGTAGCTGCGGCTCATGCCCGAGGCCGCGTTCGCGAACCAGTTCACGCTGACCTCGAGCAGGATCTTCTCGAGCGGCACGAGCGACGTGCCGTTGCCGAACGAGTTGAACAGCTCGCTGTAGGCGAGCAGCCCGACCGGGGAGTCGCTGAGCCCCACCGACACGGTCTGCGGGCGCGAGGCGTTCATCGTGTTGTACCCGCCGACGGACTGGAACCACTGCATGTGCTCGAGGCCGGCGTAGTCCGCGGGCTCCAGCTTCTCGAACTCCGCCGGGTCGCCGGAGGGGAACGAGAACAGCTGCAGCACGTGGAGTCCGAGGAAGCCTGCGGGCTCGAGCAGACCCAGCTCACGGGCCACCATCGCGCCGTTGTCGGAGCCGTGGATGCCGTAGCTGTCGTAGCCGAGCCCGCGCATGAGGCGGTCGTACGCCGCGGCGACCCGACCGACCGTCCAGCCCGTCGAGGCCAGAGGCTGCGAGAACCCGTAGCCCGGAGCATCCGGGATCACGACGTCGAAGGCGTCTTCGGCACGGCCGCCGTGAGCCACCGGGTCGACGAGCCGGTCGATCAGGTCGAGGTAGTCGACCGACGAACCGGGGTAGGTGTGCGCGAGGAGCAGCGGAGTCGCACCCTCGTGAGCCGAGCGCACGTGGAGGAAGTGGATGGTCTGGCCGTCGATCTCGGTGGTGAAGTGCGGGACCGCGTTGATCCGCTCCTGGGCCGCAGCCCAGTCGAAGTCTCGCCAGGCGGCGACGGCCTCGCGCAGGTAGGAGTTGGGGGTGCCGGCATCCCAGTCGTCCGTCGGCGACGGCTGCGGAAGACGGGTGCGGGCGAGGCGATCCTGGAGATCGGCGACCTCGGTGGCGGAGACCGAGACGGTGAAGGGGCGGAAGGCGAGCGTCGTGTTTTCCATATCTCGAAGGTAGAAGGGCATTAGGTTGGATTCGTTCCTAATAAACAGATCACTTTCGAGGAGTTCCGATGGCCGACCCGACCGCTCGTCTGCTCGCGTTGCTGGCGCTCTTGCAGACCGGTCCGGAGCGCTCCGGAAGCGACCTCGCGTCGCGTCTCGGCGTCTCGGCGCGCACTGTCCGACACGACGTCGAGCGACTGCGTGACCTCGGCTATCCCGTCGACGCCACGCGAGGGTCCGTCGGCGGCTACCGGCTCGGTGCAGGAGGAAAGCTGCCGCCCCTGCTGCTCGACGACGAGGAGGCGGTGGCCGTCACCGTCGGACTCCGCGCGGCGGCCGGTATCGCCGGAATCGCGGAGTCGAGCGCCAGAGCCCTCGCCAAGCTGGAACAGGTGCTGCCGTCGCACCTGCGCCCCACGGTCGACGCCCTGCGATCGAGCGTCGAGCGCGCACCGGAGAACAACGACACGGATGCCCCGGACCCCGAAGTCGACGCCGCGTCGCTGCAGGCCATCGCGAGCGCGATCCGCAACGGGGAATGGCTGCGCTTCGACTACGACGGAGCGCCCGTGCTGGTCGAGCCGTACCGGCTGCTCACCTGGGTGCGGCGGTGGTACCTCGTGGCCCGCGATCCGCAGACCGACGAATGGGGAACCTACCGCGTCGACTGGATGGAGCTGCGGATGCCGACGCATCGCCGCTTCGATCCGCAGCCGCTCCCCGGGGGCGACTACACGGCGTTCGCGATGCGGACCATCGCGGTGAGCGGCTGGAAGGTGCACGCCCGACTGCGGATCGACGCACCCGCCGAGGCCGTGCTCGACCGGATCCATGCCGCGGTCGGCGTGGTCGAACCGGTCGACGACGAGCACTGCATCCTCGTCACGGGTGCGGACAGCCTCGACACCGTCGCCGCCTACATCGGGATGCTGATGATGGACTTCACGGTCGAGAGCCCGCCCGAGCTGCTCCCGCGGCTGCAGCTGCTCTCCGAGCGGTATGCGCGGGCGGTCGCCGGGAGCGCATGAAAGACCCCGCCGGCCACTCGGGCCGACGGGGTCTTGATCGCGGGAACCTCAGGCGCCGCGCAGACGCTCCGCGAGGTACGCGTGCAGCTCATCGATCGAGACGCGCTCCTGCGCCATGGTGTCGCGGTCGCGCACCGTGACGGCACGGTCGTCGAGCGAGTCGAAGTCGACCGTGACGCAGAACGGGGTGCCGATCTCGTCCTGGCGACGGTAGCGGCGACCGATCGCACCCGCGTCGTCGAAGTCGACGGCCCAGGAGCTGCGGAGCGTGTCGGCGACCTCGCGGGCGAGCGGCGACAGCTTCTCGTTGCGCGACAGCGGCAGCACGGCGGCCTTGACCGGGGCGAGGCGCGGGTCGAGCTTGAGCACCGTGCGCACGTCGGTGCCGCCCTTGGCGTTGGGCACCTGCTCCTCGCGGTACGCGTCGACGAGGAACGCCATCATGGCGCGGGTGAGACCGAACGACGGCTCGATCACGTACGGGGTGTAGCGCTCCCCGGTGGCCTGGTCGAAGTACGTCAGGCTCTGGCCCGACGCCTCGCTGTGGCTGGAGAGGTCGTAGTCGGTGCGGTTGGCGACGCCCATGAGCTCGCCCCACTCCTTGCCCGCGAACCCGAACTTGTACTCGACGTCGATCGTGCCGGCCGAGTAGTGCGCGCGGTCGTCTTCGGGCACGTCGAACTGACGCATGTTCTCGGGGTCGATGCCCAGGTCGATGAACCAGTTCCAGCAGGCCTCGACCCAGTGCTCGAACCACTCCTGCGCCTCGGCCGGGGGCGTGAAGAACTCGATCTCCATCTGCTCGAACTCGCGGGTGCGGAAGATGAAGTTGCCGGGGGTGATCTCGTTGCGGAACGCCTTGCCGACCTGGCCGATGCCGAACGGCGGCTTCTTGCGGCTCGCGGTGAGCACGTTCGAGAAGTTCACGAAGATGCCCTGCGCCGTCTCGGGGCGCAGGAAGTACAGGCCCGACTCGTCGTCGACGACCCCGAGGTACGTCTTCACCAGACCGGAGAACGCCTTGGGCTCGGTGTACTGCCCCTTGGTGCCGCAGTTCGGGCAGGGGATGTCGGCGAGACCGTTCTCGGCCTTGCGGCCCTTGCGCGCCTCGAAGTCCTCGATGAGGTTGTCGGCGCGGAAGCGCTTGTGGCACTGCAGGCACTCGACCAGCGGATCGGTGAACGTGGCGACGTGACCCGACGCCTCCCACACGCGCTTGGGGAGGATGATGCTGGAGTCGAGGCCGACCATGTCGCCGCGGCCGCGCACGAACGTCTGCCACCACTGGCGGCGGATGTTCTCCTTGAGCTCCGTACCGAGGGGCCCGTAGTCCCAGGCCGATCGAGAACCGCCGTAGATCTCACCCGCTTGGAACACGAACCCGCGGTGGCGGGCGAGGGCGATGACCTTGTCGAGGCGGGACTGTTCGGCCATGGTGGCTCCAATGGTCGGATGCGGGAGAAGACCCGTGAACACGGGCACCTCATTCTATCCGTCGTCCCGCGCGGGACCTGGCCCCTCGGCCCACCGCGGAGTACCGTCCTGGGATGAGCACTCCTGCGCGCACTCGGCGAACTCGCGACGAAGACACTCGCTTCTTCGGACAACCCTGGGCGCTCGTGCACATCTTCGGCGTCGAGATGTGGGAGCGGTTCAGCTTCTACGGCATGCAGGGCATCCTGCTCATCTACCTCTACTTCGAGGTGACCGAGGGCGGCCTCGGCATCCCCAAGGCGGTCGCGGGCGGCATCGTGGGCGCGTACGGAGGGTCGGTCTACCTCTCGACGATCCTCGGGGCCTGGCTCGCCGACCGCCTGTTCGGCGCAGAGCGCGTGCTGTTCGTCAGCGCGATGGTGATCGTGGCGGGGCACCTCGCCCTCGCCCTTCTTCCGGGCGCGGTCGGCGTCGGCGTCGGCCTCGTGCTCGTGGCACTCGGATCCGGCGGACTCAAGGCGAACGCCACATCGGTCGTCGGCAGCCTCTACAGCGCCGACGACCCGCGACGGGATGCCGGTTTCTCGCTCTTCTACCTCGGGATCAACCTCGGCGCGTTCCTGGGCCCGATCCTCACCGGCATCCTGCAGTCCTCGCTCGGCTTCCACTACGGCTTCGGACTTGCGGCCATCGGGATGACGCTCGGGCTCATCCAGTACTCGTTCGGCCGCAAGGCGCTGCCCGCCTCGGCGCGGGAGGTGCCGAACCCCCTCCCGAAGTCCCGCTATCCGCTGGTCGGACTCATCGCGGCCGCCGCGATCGTGCTCATCGCCGTCCTGGTGCTCACCGGCGTGATCCGACCCGACAACCTCGCCACCCTGGTGATCGGTGTCACGATCGTCGCCGCGATCACCTACTTCTCCGTGATCCTCGGCAGCCGTCGCATCGACGCGACCGAACGATCGCGGGTGTGGGCGTTCCTGCCGCTGTTCATCACGAGCGTCGCGTTCTGGTCGCTGTATCAGCAGCAGTTCACGGTGCTGACGATCTACTCCGACCAGCGTCTGAACCGCAACCTGTTCGGCTGGGAGATGCCCGTCTCCTGGGTGCAGTCGATCAACCCGGTCTTCATCATCATCCTGTCCGGTGTCTTCGCCGCGATCTGGACCAAGCTCGGAAAGCGTCAACCATCGACGCCCGTGAAGTTCGCGCTCGCGGCGATCATCATGGGATCGGCGTTCCTGCTCTTCCTGCCGTTCGCCGGCGGCGGGGAGAACTCCACGCCGCTGCTGGCGATCGTCGGGATCCTCTTCGTGTTCACGGTGGCGGAGCTGCTCATCTCGCCGGTCGGCCTGTCGGCCGCCACGAAGCTCGCACCTGGCGTGTTCCGCACGCAGATGGTCGCACTGTTCTTCCTGTCGATCGCGCTGGGGACGGCGATCTCCGGCTGGCTGGTGCAGTTCTACAACCCCGACGACGAGGTGCCCTTCTTCTCGATCCTCGGGGGGATTGCCATCGTCGTCGGCATCGGGCTGCTGCTGAGCGTCAAGCCCGTGCTGAAGCTCATGCGCGGGGTGCGCTGAGCGCGTCCCGCATCGGCGATCCGGCCGCCCGGCTCAGGCGGTGAAGAGGTAGCCGCGCGCGTTGTCGTAGCCGGCGATGGTCAGGCCGCTGCCGAGCAGCCCCTCCATCTGCGCACGCAGGCGCAGCCGCCACTCGTGGGCGGCCGCCGGGTCGGAGACGCGCATCGCCTCGATGTCGGCGGGGATCTCGAGGGTCTCGACCACCGCGTCGTCGGCCGGGGGCTTGGCGATGTCGGCGAGCGCCCACTCGACGTCCAGCCGGTCGCTCTCGTCACCCGCGTCGCCGCCGCCGAAGATGCCGTAGCGGTTCACGGAGTAGCCGGTGGCGCGGGCGCCCAGCACCGAGAAGAAGAAGTGCGCGTTGCGCGCCACGAGCGGGTCGAACACCCAGGTGATGCGTCCGACGTCGCGCGAGAACGCCCACTGACGCTGGTGCTCCTTGAGCTCGCGACCCCAGCCGCGCCCGCGGTACTCCGGCAGCAGCGCCGTGATGTGCGAGTGCATCGCACGTCGGGCGGGCTCGCCGAAGAAGGCGATGGAGGCGCCGACCATGCGTTCCTCGTCGCCCTCGCCGTCGAAGAAGCCGACGACGTAGTTGCCCGACTGCTGCAGGGCGCGCAGGGTGCCGGCATCCACCACGCGCTGCGGACCCCGGATGGAGTCGAGCAGGCCCTGCGCGTCGAGGATGAGTTCAACGGTGTCGAGATCGCGGATGGTTCGCACGCACCCAGTCTGCCCCTCCTCGGGCGGTTCGGGGAAACGGAGCCCGGATCGGACCTCTCCGACGACCCCGCACCGTCGGATCGCCGATAGCCTGAGCCGGTGGGTGCGAACGACGACAGAGCCAGGAAGCGCCTCTCCCGAACCCCGCCGAAGTGGGCGATCGTCGCCGTCCTCGCCTTCGCGGGGCTCTGCTCGTCGTTCATGTTCACGCTCGTCGTGCCGTTGCAGGCCGAGCTGCCGCAACTGCTGAACGCGTCCCGCGAGGACACCACCTGGGTCGTCACGATCACGCTGCTGGTGGCCGCGGTCGCCACGCCGATCTCGGGCCGACTGGGCGACATGTACGGCAAACGCCGCGTCGTGATCGTGCTGCTCGCGATCCTGATCCTCGGCTCGGTGATCGCCGCGGTCTCCGGCTCGATCATCGGCGTGATCGTCGGGCGCGCACTCCAGGGCGCCGTGACGGGCGTCGTCCCCCTCGGCATCGCGATCATGCGCGACGTGCTGCCGACCGAGCGGCTCGGCACCGCGGTCGCCCTGATGAGCGCGACCATGGGCGTCGGCGGCGCGATCGGCATGCCGGTCGCCGCACTCCTCGCCCAGAACGCCGACTGGCACATGCTGTTCTGGCTCGCGGCCGCGCTCGGCGTCGTCGGACTGCTGCTCGTGCTGGCCGTGATCCCCGAGGATGTGCTCCGCTCCCCCGGGCGCCTCGATGTGCTCGGCGCCATCGGGCTGGCCATCGGCCTCACCGGCATCCTGCTCTTCGTCTCCCGGGGTGCGCAGTGGGGCTGGACCTCACCCCTCACACTGGTCTGCATCATCGGCGGGCTGGCCGTGCTGCTGGTGTGGGGCTGGTACCAGCTGCGCACGAAGGACCCGCTGCTCGACCTGCGGGTGGCGGCGCGCCCCGCCGTACTGTTCACCAACATCGCCGCGATCGGCATGGGGTTCGCACTGTTCGCCTCGAACGTGACGTTCCCGCAGCTGCTCGAGATGCCCGCGGTCGGCGGCGCCGGTTTCGGGCTCGACATGCTCGCGGCGTCCCTCGTGATCATGCCCGCCGGCCTCGTGATGATGGTGATCTCACCGCTCTCCGGCTGGCTCGAGCGCACGGTCGGACCGCGGCCGCTGTTCACCGTCGGCGCCGGCGCGATCGTGCTCGCCTACGTGTTCGTCCTGCTGTGGTCTTCCGAGGTGTGGCACATCTTCGTCGCCAACATCTTCATCGGAGTCGGCATCGGCTTCACCTTCGCCGCGATGCCCATGATCATCATGCGGTCGGTGCCGGCGAACGAGACCGGCGCTTCGAACGGACTGAACGCGCTGTTCCGCTCGGTCGGCACCTCGAGCGCCTCGGCCGTGATGGGCGGCGTGCTCGCGGCGATGAGCATCGACGTCGACGGTGTCGCGGTTCCGACCCGCGCCGCGTTCGAGGTGTGCTTCTGGCTCGCGATCGCCGCCGGCATCATCGCGGTCGTGCTGTCGCTCTTCATCCCGAAGCAGCGCAGCACCGAGCAGCATCCGTCCCTGCCCGGCTGAGTTCCGCTCCCCGCGCCGTCAGCGGGAGATCGTGCGCGGGTCCGGGTCGCCGTCTCGCGGCGGGCGCAGCCGGTCCGGGATCGGCCACGCCAACGACACGGAACCGCTCTCAGTGCGTGTACTCCATGAGCTCGACGCCGAGCACCCGGAAGGCGTCGTGCGCGCGCAGCCGGTGCGTGATGGAGAGGTCGTCGAAGCAGACGATGAGCGAGTAGGCGACGCCGGCACGGGGTCCGGCCAGCACTCCCGCCTCGGCGCGGACACCACGATCGCGGCCGGTCTTGTTCACGAACAGCAGACCGTGCGCGTCGTGATCGTGCGAGAACGGGTCGAGGCCGGTGGATGCCGCGACCAGACTCAGGTCCTGGTTCAGGCTCAGCCACTCCGACACCTGCGCGCTGACCGCGGCGTCGACGACCTGCGAGTTCACCAGGGCCGAGAACAGCCCGGCGAGCTCCCGAGCGGATCCCACGGCGACCTGCGGGGCGTCGTCCGGACCGCGGCGGTCACGGAACCGGTCGAGCAGGGCCGTACGGCGCAGGCCGAGCGACTCGATGCGCTCGCGCACCCGGTCATGTCCGACCTTCTGCAGCAGGGCGTTCACGGCGATCGGATCGCCGGCTGTCGCGGCCAGCACGGCCAGATCCTCGAGCGGCAGCGCCGGGGCATGCAGATGCCGCCACAGGCCGGAGGTCTCCACGGCCTCGACACTGTCCCGCTCGATGATCTCGAACGGATCGAGCGCTCCGCTCTGGAAACCGGCGGCCACCTCGATCAGCAGTGGGACGACGCCGAGCCCCGCGACGGGCATGGTCACGTGATCGTCGCCGGCCAGCACGTGCACATGATTGTCGAGGTCGACGACGTGCACCGACACCTGAGCGCCGGAATCGACCAACCCCTCGAGCGACCGCAGGGTGGCTGTGAAGGAGCGGCGCCCGAGCGCGGCGCGGCGCGGGAGGCGACGACTGGTGCGCTGGGAGCGACGGCCCGCAGAAGACTCCGGCACACCGCCGACAGACTCCGGGGCCGAGGAGTTGCGGAACCCTTCACCAGGCTCGAGAGCGCCCACGCGTGATCCTTACGAGGGGGGGATTTGCGGGATACCGCGGGGAAGCGCTCCCCAGCGGCAGGGCTATCGTAACCCCACCGCCGGGGGATGCATCACAGAGTCAGACGATTGGTCACCAGATGGTCACACGCGACGACTCGGGGAGCCACAGGGCGTCTTCCTCGCCCACGCCGAACGCCTCGTAGAACGCATCGATGTTGCGCACGATCTGGTTGCAGCGGAACTCGTTCGGCGAGTGCGGATCGATGGTCAGCAGTCGCAGCGTCTCGGCGGCGCGGCTCTTCTGCTGCCACACCTGCGCCCACGAGAGCAGCAGGCGCTGCACGCCCGTGTACCCGTCGATGACCGGCGCCTCCGCGCCGCCGAGCGAGAGCTCGTAGGCCTTGAGTGCGATGCCGAGGCCGCCGAGATCGCCGATGTTCTCACCGATCGTGAGGGCGCCGTTGACGTGGTGCTCGGCGTCGAGCCCTTCGGGGACGAGCGCGTCGTACTGCGCGATGAGCGCCTTGGTGCGCTCCTCGAAGGCCGAACGGTCGGCGTCGGTCCACCAGTCCTGGAGTCGGCCGTCGCCGTCGTATCGGCTGCCCTGGTCGTCGAAGCCGTGACCGATCTCGTGCCCGATGACCGCGCCGATCCCGCCGTAGTTCGCGGCGGCGTCGCGGCTCGCGTCGAAGAACGGGTACTGCAGGATGGCCGCGGGGAACACGATCTCGTTCATGGACGGGTTGTAGTACGCGTTGACCATCTGCGGCGGCATGTGCCACTCGAGGCGGTCGATGGGCTTGCCGACCTTGTCGACGTGCCGGTCGTGCTCGAAGATCGACGCCCGGCGCACGTTGCCGAACAGGTCGGTGCGGTCGATCTCCAGGCTCGAGTAGTCGCGCCACACCTCGGGGTGGCCGATCTTGGGCGTGAAGGAGTCGAGCTTGGCGAGCGCGCGCTCCCGGGTCTCGGCGGTCATCCACTCGAGGTCGGTGATGCTCTGGCGATACGCCTCGATCAGGTGGGCGACCAGCTCGTCCATCGCGGCCTTCGCCGTCGGCGGGTAGTGCCGCTCGACGTAGACCTTGCCGATCGCCTCGCCGAGCGCGCCCTCGGTGAGAGAGACGCCGCGCTTCCAGCGCTCGCGGATCGTCGGCACGCCGGTGAGCTCGGTGCCGTAGAACGAGAAGTTCTCCTGCACCAGGTCGTCGGTGAGGTACGGAGCCGCCGCGTGCACGACCTTGGCCCGCAGCCACGCCTTCCAGTCGTCGAGCCGCTCGGGCGTGAGGAGCGAGCCGAGTCCCTCGAAGAAGCTGGGCTGCGAGACGACGACCTCGTCGAAGGCCGCCGGGTTCGACGGCGACACCGCTTCGCGCCACGGAGCCAGGTCGACGCCGGCGAGCTCCTGCAGCTCGTCCCAGGTCTTGAGGTTGTAGGTCGCGACGGCGTCGCGGCTGCGCACGTTGTCCCAGTGGTGCCCGGCGAGCTCGGTCTCTAGCGCGATCGCCCGGTCGGCGTTCGCCGCGGCATCCGGAACACCGGCGAGGCCGAGCAGTCGCTCGAGGTGCGCGCGATAGGCGGCCCGGGTATCGGCGAACGTGTCGAGCCGGAAGTAGCTCTCATCCGGCAGGGACAGCCCGGCCTGCATGAGCACGGGCAGGTAGCGCTCCGGGTCACCCGGGTCACCGTCGACGTACATGCCGATCACGGCCGCGCGACCGTCGCGGTCGTAGGCGCCCACCGTGCGCAGGAACGCCGGGATGCCGTCGATGGCGTCGACCTCGGCGAGGGTCTCCTCCAGCGGAGAGAGACCGGCGGCATCGATGCGCTCGGTGTCCATGAAGCTCGCGAACAGGTCGCCGATCTTGCGGGCGAGCGTGCCCTCCTCGGCATCCTGCGACTCCTCGATGATCGCCCGCACGTCTTTCTCGGCCTGCTCGGCGAGAAGATGGAACGAGCCCCACCGCGCCTTGTCGCCAGGGATCTCGGTGCGCGAAAGCCAGGCGCCGTTCACGTGACGATAGAGGTCGTCCTGCGGGCGGATGTCGGAGCTGAACTCATCAAGGGCGAGGCCCACGGGAAGAACGTCAGTCATGCGCACCAGCCTATGACCCGCCTCGGACGTCAGGTCGATTCGCTGCACCATCTTCGGCCGATCGCGCTTCGTTCGGCCAGACTCGCGGCATCCGGCCGAACGAGGCGCATTTCACCGCGGGAAGCGCAGCGGACTTCAGCGGCGTCGCCGACCGAAGCGTCGGCGGCGCGGCTCCGGCACCGGCGCAGCCGCCGGCCGCGACGCCCGACGCTCCGCCCAGGCCACGACCTCGGCGTCGACATCCCTCGGTTCGGTCACGACGGGAGGTCCGCCCTGGAGCTGGCGACGGGCCTCGCGCACGCGCTTGTTGAAGTCCTCGAGCACGTCACGCACGTCCGACTCGCGGCCGAGCAGGTCGAGCTGGTCGTTGAGCTCCCGGTCCTCGGTGCGCAGCAGGATGGCGGGCGGGCCGAGTCCGGTGAGGTTCTCGGTCTCGATCTTGCGGCGTATCCACCAGTCCGGGTCGTGGTGGGTGCCGAGTCCCTCCAGCGGTTTGCCCGCGCCGGGAAGATCGTCGAACTCGCCGCGACGGATCGCCACCTGGATCGCCGTCTCGATGAAGGCGGCTCTGTCGACGGCGGCGCCGGCTCCCGGTGGGACGCCCGACTCCTCGTCGCCGTCCGCGGTCTCGGCCTGCTGCTGCTGCGCGCGGTAGCGCGCCGCAGCTTCTCGGGGATCCGTCATGATGCACCTCCGCGGCATCCGATTCCCTCCCACCCTACGACGGCTCTCGGGGGCGCGGACGGACGAGGTCGGCGCCAGGTCATAGGCTCGGAGGATGACCGCGCGCGCCTCCCTCAACCGAGAGATCCTGCGCCTCGCGGTCCCGGCCCTCGGCGCGCTGATCGCGGAGCCCGCGTTCCTGATCGTGGATGCCGCCCTGGTCGGACACCTCGGCACCACCCCGCTCGCCGGCCTCGGCATCGCGGGAGCCGTGCTGCAGACGATCGTCGGGCTCATGGTGTTCCTCGCCTACTCGACCACTCCGGCGGTCGCCCGCCGCTTCGGCGCCGGACAGCCGGGCGAGGCCGTGTCGGTCGGTATCAACGGCATGTGGCTCGCGCTCGGACTCGGCGCGGTGCTCGCCGTCGTCGGCGCGGTCTCCTCACCGTGGCTGGTCTCGTTGTTCGGCGCGAACGAGGCCGTCGCACAGCAGGCCAACGAGTACCTGGTGATCTCGATGTGGGGCCTGCCGGCGATGCTCATCGTGTTCGCCGCGACCGGCCTGCTGCGCGGCATGCAGGACACGATGACGCCGCTCTGGATCGCGGGGCTCGGCTTCGGCGCGAACGCCCTGCTCAACTGGCTCTTCATCTACGGACTCGGGTGGGGTATCGCGGGCTCGGCCGCCGGCACCGTGACGGCGCAGTGGGGCATGGTCGCCGCGTACGCCCTGGTCATCCGCCGCCTGGCGACCCGTCACAGCGCCTCGCTGCGTGCCCAGGGCGCCGGCATCCGCAGCACGGCGACGTCGGGCGGATGGCTGTTCCTTCGCACCGTGAGCCTGCGCGTCGCCCTGCTCGCGACCGTGGGCATCGCCACCGGCATCGGCACCGAGGAGCTGGCCGGGTGGCAGATCGTGTTCACGATCTTCTCGGCCGCGGCGTTCGCGCTCGATGCCCTCGCGATCGCCGCGCAGGCACTCATCGGCAAGGAGCTGGGCGCCGGAGACGAACGGCAGGTCCACCGGGTGCTGGCCCGCACCGTGGCCTGGGGCGCGTGGTTCGGTGTCATCGTCGGCGGCCTGATCGCCGCACTCTCCGGGGTGCTCGGCATCGTGTTCACCGGCTCGGCGGAGATCGCCGCCCTCGTACAGCCGGCACTGCTCGTGCTCGCCGTCGCCCAACCGATCGCGGGTGTCGTGTTCGTGCTCGACGGGGTGCTCATGGGCGCGAACGACGCCCGCTACCTCGCGATCGCCGGGGGCCTGAACCTGGTCCCGTTCCTCCCGGCGCTGTGGATCATCGCCGCGACCGGGGTCGACGGCACCGCGGGACTCGTTTGGCTCGCGGTCGCCTTCTTCGGCGTCTATCTGCTCGCGCGTCTGGGCACTCTCGGCTGGCGCGTGCGATCCGGGCGCTGGCTCGCGGCGACAGCCTGACGCCGCTGGCCGGCACTGCACCGATCCGGATCGCGATTTCTCCCCCACCACCGGAATCCGCGGAATACTACGTCCCGAAACCCTGGTGCACTCGACGATGATCGGGGGACACTGAAGGGATGCTGGGGATGACGGAACCACAGGTATGGACGCTGATCGGCGTTTTCGCCGCGGGCATGTTCGGCACGATCACGCTGATCTCGACGATGTTCCTGCGCACGATGCAGAACGAGTTCGAGAGCGTGCGGACCGAGGTCCGCAACGAGTTCGCCAGCGTGCGGACCGAGATGCGGAGCGAGTTCGCCCGTGTGCGCACGGAGATCAGCTCGGTCCACGGGCGCATCGATCATCTGGATCGCGACGTCAACGCGATCTACCGCCACCTCTTCGGCATCGATCGCGGCTGAGCGCGCCGTTCATCGCCACCGAGAACGCGAGCTCAGGCGATCTCGAGCTCCGAGATCACGATCTTCTTCATGTGCATCAGCGCCTGGATCTGCTCCGGCCGCTGCTGCAGAAGGTCGAGCCCGGCGGGGAGCACCTGCCAGCTGACGCCGAACCGGTCTTTGCACCAGCCGCACGCCTCCGCCTCCGGCACCGCGGAGAGCGCCTGCCAGTAGCGGTCGATCTCTTCCTGGTCGGCGCACTCGATCACGAAGGAGACGGCCTCGTTGAAGGTGAACTCCGGACCCCCGTCGAGGCAGCCGAATCGCGTTCCGTTCAGAGTGAACTCCCCGTTGATGACCTTCCCGGTCATGCCCTCGAAGTGCTCGCTGAGGTTCTCATCCGGATAGTAGGTCACGCTGTCGATCGACGAGTTCGGGAACACCGAGACGTAGTACTCCATCGCCTCCTGCGCCCTGTCGACGAACCAGAGGAACGGGCGGATGGGTGTGACGACTGCCATGTCGACCTCCTCGATCGGCACTCACGCTACGCCCGCAGCCACCGCCTGTCGAGGGGTTTCCGGCGGCGCTCAGCCCGCGTACCTGCGGCACCACTCGTACATGATCACGGCGGCAGCGGCGCTGGCGTTGATCGAGCGCGTCGAGCCGTACTGGGTGATCTCGATGTGGGCGGATGCTGCGGCGAGCGCCTCGGCCGAGAGCCCGGGTCCTTCCTGACCGAACAGCAGCACGCAGTGCTGCGGGAGTTCGGCGCGATCCACGGGCACGGCACCCTCGACGTTGTCGACCGCGATGATCGGGAGGCCCTCCGCCGCAGCCCAGGCGGCGAAGGTCTCGACGTCTTCGTGGTGCACCACGTGCTGGTAGCGATCTGTGACCATCGCCCCGCGCTTGTTCCAGCGGCGGCGACCGATGATGTGCACGGTGTCGGCGAGGAACGCGTTGGCGCTGCGCACGATCGATCCGATGTTCATGTCGTGCTGCCAGTTCTCGATGGCGACGTGGAACGGATGCCGCTGCGTGTCGAGGTCGGCGACGATCGCCTCCATCCGCCAGTAGCGGTAGCGGTCGATCACGTTGCGGGTGTCGCCCGCCGC
The DNA here is from genome assembly GCF_024519805.1 of Microbacterium sp. Mcb102. Classification (NCBI taxonomy): domain Bacteria; kingdom Bacillati; phylum Actinomycetota; class Actinomycetes; order Micrococcales; family Microbacteriaceae; genus Microbacterium; species Microbacterium sp. Mcb102. The sequence goes on from NZ_JALJRG010000003.1 coordinate 169,612, forward strand.
GAGGAGCTCGGGGTCGTACTGCTCCCCCTCGGGCCATGCATCCTCGCCACCGGGCCACGGACCGACGCCGTAGCCGGGCTGGGCAGTCGAGCCGCCGTGCGTCGGGCCCGCCGGAGTGTCGGCGTGCGAGGGGTCCGAAGCGGCGTCATCCATCTCGCCAGGCTATCGCCGGAGCGAACATCCAGATATTTAGGTGTGCCGAAAAATACGCTACGGTTTCGGTGTGCCTAAAAATTCCTCGCTCCCGATGACGACCCCGACCGCGTCCCCGGCCAGGGCCCCGCGCAGCCTGTGGCTGCTCGGTCCCGCCCTCGTCGCCGGCGTCGCGTACCTCGATCCCGGCAACGTCGCCAGCAACATGACCGCGGGGGCCCAGTACGGCTACCTGCTGGTGTGGGTCGTGCTCGCGGGCAACATCATGGCGTGGCTGATCCAGTACCTCTCCGCGAAGCTGGGCGTCGTCACCGGGCAGAGCCTGCCCGAGGTGCTGGGCGCGCGGTTGAAGCGACCGTGGGCCCGCCGCGCATACTGGCTGCAGGCCGAGCTGGTCGCCATGGCCACGGACCTGGCCGAGGTCATCGGCGGCGCGGTGGCCCTGAACCTGCTGTTCGATGTGCCCTTGCTGCTGGGCGGACTCATCACCGGCGCGGTCTCGATGATCCTGCTCACGGTGCAGAGCCGGCGCGGCGCCCGCCCGTTCGAGTTCGTGATCATCGGGCTCATGGTCATCATCACGGTCGGCTTCGTCGCCGGGGTCTTCGTCGCGCCGCCGGACCCGGCCGGGGTGCTCGGAGGAATGGTCCCGCGTTTCGAAGACACCGGCTCGGTACTGCTGGCCGCATCCATCCTCGGCGCGACGATCATGCCGCACGCGATCTACGCGCACTCCTCCCTCGCCCGTGACCGCTTCGGCGCCACGACCGCCCACGCCGGCGACGAGGCGGTGCGCACCGAGACCTCACGCATCCGCCGCCTGCTCACCGCCACCCGCTGGGACGTATCGATCGCGATGGTGATCGCCGGCTCCGTGAACCTCTGCATCCTGCTGCTCGCCGCCGCGAACCTCGCCGGCGTCGAGGGCACCGACTCGCTGGAGGGCGCGCACGCCGCCCTCGCCGCGGGGCTCGGTCCGGTCGTCGCGACGTTCTTCGCCGTCGGACTCCTCGCATCCGGACTGGCCTCGACCTCGGTGGGCGCCTACGCCGGGGCCGAGATCATGCACGGTCTGCTGCACGTGCGCATCCCGCTGCTCGCCCGTCGCCTGGTCACGCTGATCCCCGCGCTCATCATCCTCGGCATCGGCTTCGATCCGACACTCGCCCTGGTGCTCAGCCAGGTGGTGCTCTCGTTCGGCATCCCCTTCGCCCTGATCCCGCTGGTCGTGCTCACCGCGCAGCGACGCACCCTCGGCGCCTGGGCCAATCGGCGCTGGACGACGGCCGCCGGCATCGTGGCCTCGGTGCTGCTGATAGCCCTCAACGGAGCGCTGCTCTGGCTCGTCCTGACGGGGGCCTGACCCGGATAGGCTCGACAGCATGTCTGCCGATAACGCCCGCCGCAACGTCCGCATCCTCACCTGGATCGGTCTCGCGACGGGCGTGATCGGCGGCCTGCTGATCGCGTTCCCGAAGGTCATCGGCCTCGGCAGCCCGTGGGTGCAGCTGGCCCTGGGCGTCGCCACTCTCGTGCTGGCGTTCCGCGCGCGCAAGATCGGCATCGCCGAGATCGAGGGGTTCGACGGCCGACTCTCCCTGGCCGCCGCCCTCCTCGGCTTCCTCGTCCTGTTCTTCGCGGGTCAGGCCGCGTACAGCCTGCTGGCCGCCGCGACGAGCTGACCTAAGCTGGTCCGGTGGCATCCCCTGCAGCTGACGACTATCTGAAGACCGTCTACGCGCACACCGAGTGGCAGGACGCACCGATCACTCCCTCAGTGCTCGCCGCGAAGCTCGGCATCGCCCCGTCCTCTGTCACCGAGATGGTGAAGAAGCTCGCCGCCGCGGGTCTCGTCTCGCACGTGCCCTACGGTGCGGTGCGGCTGACGGATGCCGGAACCCTGCGCGCGCTCGCGATGGTGCGCCGGCACCGCCTGATCGAGACCTGGCTGGTGCAGGAGTTCGACTACGGCTGGGACGAGGTGCACGACGAGGCCGAGGTCCTCGAGCACACCATCAGCGACCGGCTGCTGGAGGGCATCGATGCGCGCCTCGGCCGCCCGCGCTTCGACCCGCACGGCGATGCGATCCCCGATGCCGACGGTCACATCGAGCGCGAGCCGTTCGTGCTCCTCGCCGATGCGCCGGCCGGGCACGCGGGCCGGGTGCTGCGCGTCGACGACCGCGACCCCGAGCTGCTGCGATCTCTCGAGGCGCTGGGCCTGGCGGTCGCATCGACCGTCACGGTGACGGCATCCGGGGTGGAGATCGACGGCGCGCAGACGGCGCTGCCCGAAGGCGCGGCACAGGTGGTCTGGCTCAGCGCCTAGCTCCTCCGCAACACGGTCAGGTGCGCGTCGCCTGGGGCCTCTAGGCTGTGCACATGGCTCAACGTGACGACATCGAATGCTGGCTCACCGACATGGACGGCGTGCTCGTCCATGAGAACGACGCCATCCCCGGAGCATCCGAACTGCTCGCCGGTTGGGAGAGCGCGGGCATCCCGTACCTGGTGCTGACGAACAACTCGATCTTCACCGCTCGCGACCTGTCGGCTCGCCTGCGCACCAGCGGACTGCACGTGCCCGAGGAGCGCATCTGGACCTCGGCCCTCGCGACCGCCGACTTCCTGAAGCAGCAGCTCCCCGGGGGCTCTGCCTTCGTGATCGGCGAGGCCGGCATCCTCACCGCACTGCACGACGCGGGTTTCATCATGACCGAGACCAACCCCGATTTCGTGGTCGTGGGCGAGACGCGCAATTACTCGTTCGAGGCGATCACGAAGGCCATCCGCCTCATCATCGGCGGCGCGCGCTTCATCGTGACGAACCCGGATGCCACGGGCCCGAGCGCCGACGGACCGCTGCCCGCGACGGGAGCCATCGCCGCGCTCATCACGAAGGCCACCGGCAAGGAGCCGTACGTGGTCGGCAAGCCGAACCCGATGATGTTCCGCTCGGCCCTGAACAAGATCGGCGCGCACTCGAAGCGCACGGGCATGATCGGCGACCGCATGGACACCGACGTCGTCGCCGGCATCGAGGCGGGTCTGCACACGATCCTGGTGCTCACCGGCATCAGCGACCAGGCCGAGATCGAGAAGTACCCGTTCCGCCCGGATGAGATCGTGCAGTCGGTCGCCGACCTGCTCCCGCGGATCACCGAGACGATCACGACGGTCAAGATCAAGAAGTAGCCGATGGGCGCACTCGACGAGGGCGAACGACTCCGGGCGGCGGACGCCGCGGCCTGGCGCGCCTGGCTCGAGGCGAACCACGAGCGCGCGGCGGGCGTCTGGTTGCTGAGCGTGCGCGGAGCGTCGGACGGCGTCGGGTACGAGGATGCCGTGCGGCAGGCGCTGTGCTTCGGATGGATCGACGGCCCGGTGCGCGTCTTCGATGACGGGACCGATGACCGCGCCAACGGGCAGTGGTTCTCCCCTCGCCGCCCCGGCAGCGGCTGGGCCGCGACGAACAAGGCGCGGATCGCGGAACTCGAGGCCGAGGGTCTGCTCGCTCCGGCCGGCATCCGTGTGCTCGAGGTCGCGAAGGCGAACGGCTCGTGGACCCTGCTCGACGGCCCGGAGGCCGGGATCGAACCGGAGGAGTTCACCGCCGCGCTTGATGCGGTGCCCGCCGCGCGCGAGAACTGGGATGCATTCCCGAAGTCCGTCAAGAAGTTCGGACTCACGCACATCGCGATGGCCAAGCGCCCGGAGACCCGGGCAGCCCGCATCGCGAAGATCGTGGCGGATGCCGCGGAGGGGAAACGCCCATGAATCAGAGCGACGTGCTGTTCCTGGTGGTCTTCCTGATCCTGCTCAGCTCGCTGACGGTTTTCGTCGTGCAGTTCGTCCGCTCCCGCCGGGGGCGCGGCGGCTCGGACGACGGCCGCGCCGGCTGGTGGGAAGGCCCCTGGGACGACGACGACAAGTCCCGCTGACCCCGGACCCCGCTCCTGATCAGGAGGCCAGCGTCGCCCCCGGGATCGCAGCGAGGAGCTCGCGGGTGTAGGGATGCTGCGGGTCGTCGAAGATGCGCTCGGGGGTGCCGCTCTCGACCACGACGCCGCGCTGCATGACATGCACCTCGTCGGAGATCATCCGCACGACCGCGAGGTCGTGGCTGATGAACAGGTAGCTCAGGCCCAGGCGCTTCTGCAGGTCGGCGAGCAGGTCGAGGATCTGCGCCTGCACGAGCACGTCGAGCGCCGACACGGCCTCGTCGAGCACCACGAGTTCGGGTTCGAGCGCGAGCGCCCGGGCGATCGCGACGCGCTGGCGCTGACCGCCCGACAGCTCATGCGGCAGGCGCTCGGCCATCGCCGCGGGCAGGGCGACCTGCTCCAGCAGCTCGAGCACGCGGGCGTGACGGGTGGCCGCGGTGCCGATGCGGTGCACCCGCAGCGGCTCGGCGATCGACTGCTCGACCGTGTAGCGGGGGTCGAGCGAGGCGTAGGGGTTCTGGAACACCGGCTGCACACGGCGGCGCAGCGCGAACAGCTTTTTGCGGCGGAGCGTGGTCAGGTCGAGCCCGTCGAACAGGATCGAGCCCGACGTCGCGTCCTCTAGTCCGAGCACCATGTTCGCGGTGGTCGACTTGCCCGAGCCGGACTCGCCCACGATCGAGACGGTCGTGCCGCGACGGATCTCGAAGCTCACCCCGTCGACCGCGGTGAACGTCTCGGGCTCGCCCGCCTTGGGAGACCGGAGGGCGAACTCCTTGCGGAGGTCGCGGATCTCGACGAACGGCGTCCCGGCGGCGGCCTCGCGCTGCGGCAGGGCTTCGCGGCGGGAGGCGAGGCTCGGTGCCGCGGCGAGCAGCTGCTTCGTGTACTCGTGCTGCGGGTTGCCGAGCACCTCGGCCGAGGTGCCCTCCTCCACGATGTGACCGCGGAACATCACGACGATGCGGTCGGCGCGCTCGGCGGCGAGGGCCAGGTCGTGCGTGATGAGGAACACGGCGGTGCCGAGGTCATCGGTGAGCGCATCGAGCTGGTCCAGGATGCGCCGCTGCACGGTCACGTCAAGGGCCGAGGTGGGCTCGTCGGCGATCAGCAGGCGCGGCTTGCAGGCGAGCCCCATCGCGATCAGCACGCGCTGGCGCATACCGCCCGAGAACTCGTGCGGGTACTGGTGCGCCCGCTGCGCGGCATCCGCGATCCCCACCATCTCGAGCAGCTCGACGACCCGCGCCTTCGTGGCATCGCCGTGGGTGTGGCCGTGCACCTCGAGCGCCTCGCCGATCTGCTCGCCCACGCGCATGAGCGGGTTGAGGTTCGACATCGGGTCCTGCGGCACGAGGCCGATCCCGGCACCGCGCAGGGAGACCATCGCGTTCTCGGGCAGATCGGTCAGCTCGCGCCCGTCGAAGCGGATGCTGCCGGCGGTGATCACCCCGTTCTCGGGCAGCAGACGGTTGACCGCGGCGGCGGTGGTCGACTTGCCCGACCCGGACTCCCCGACGATCGCGACGGTCTCACCGGCGGCGACGTCGATGCTGATGTCGCTGATGGCGGTGACCAGCTCGGAACCGGTTCGGAAGGCGACGGCGAGGCCGCTGATGCTCAGCACGGGCTCGGTGGTGCTCATGGTGTTCTCGTTCCTTCGTTGTCGTCCAGGTCGTTGCCGCCCAGATCGTTGTCACCCAGGAGTGCGGGGAGCGCCGTGCGCCACAGCGCCTCGGTCGGCGCGGGTTCGGGGGCGAAGAGGCGGTTGCTCAACAGGACCGCGGCGGTGCCGGTGCCCGGCACCAATCCCAGCGCGCAGCCCGTGAAGCCCGGGTGCCAGAGCATCCGGGTCGGTCGGCCGCCGACCGCGACCGTGTCGCTGCGCCAGCCAAGCGCCTGCCCGGCGTCGGGTCCGTCGCGGAACAGGTCGGCTGTCGCATCCGGATGCCACAGCTCGGGATGCCGTTCGGGAGCGGCGAGCGCGGCACCCAGGATGAGCAGGTCGTCGGCGGTGCTGAAGAGTCCGGCGTGGCCAGAGATGCCACCGGCGGCGTGGAAGCTGTTGCCGTCGTTCACGCTGCCTGTGATCTCGCCCTCGCGCCAGGCGAATGTGCGGTCGGCGGCGAGGATCGGATAGGGCTCACCGGTCGCGACCATGCGGCGTTCGGCGGCGTCACCGACCGACGACGAGGCGACGGGCGCGGTGACCGGGCCGTATCCGGTGCGGTCGAGCCCGAGGGGTACGGTAACGAGCTCGCGGACGGCGGCGTCCAGGGGCAGCCCGGTGACGGCGGCGATGATGCGGCCGAGGAGCAGGAATCCGAGGTCGGAGTAGTGACGGCCCTCGTCGAGGCCGTAGCGGAGCGGGATCGCGTCGGCCGCGGCCGCGGGGTCGGCGGCGTGTGCGTGATCGAGGTAGAGCGGCTGCCACTCCCACAGACCCGCGCGGTGCTGCAGCAGGTGACGCACGGTCGTTCCCGGCGCACAGGACGTGCCGGGGACGAAGCGGTCGACCGGATCGTCGAAGCCCACCTCACCACGGCTGACGAGTCGCAGGATCGCGGTCGTGGTCGCGGCGACCTTCGACACCGAGGCGATGTCGAACGCGGTCTCGGTGGTCATCGGCGTTCCGGCGAGATCGGCCAGGCCGCCCGCGGCGATGTCGCGCCCGGCATCGGTGACGACACCCGCGACGGCGCCGCGCGGCGCGGAGTCCACGGCGAGGACGGCGGCGACGGCTGCGGCGGCGGTCATGTCCACTCCCTGCGCATGCGCTGCTCGGGCTCACCGAACTCCGGCTGGGTGCGGGTGGCTCCGTCGGCGCGCCACCCCTTGGCCTCGTAGAAGCCGATCGACGGGGCATTCGCCGCGAACACCCACAGTGTCGCGGCCTCGGCCCCGGCATCCTGCAGCTCCGCCGTCGCCTGAGTCAGCAGCGCGCCGCCGATCCCGCCCCCGTGGGCCCGCGGCGAGACGTACAGCGAGTGCACCGCGCCGTCGACCCGGTCGCCATCGCCGGGAGTCGCGGCATACCGGGTGATCCCGACGATCTCACCGTCGCGCTCGGCGACGAGCACGACGCCCACCGGATCGGCGAGCACCCGGCGCCACAGCGCCTCGGCCCGCTCATCCGTCATCGCGTCGATCGCCGCGTCGGGGAGCAGACCCCGGTAGCTCTCCCGCCAGCACGCGAGGAACACCTCGAGCACCCCGGACAGGTCGTCCGGGGTGGCGGGGCGCACCTGGAGGTTCACGATGCCGAGGCCTCCGCGAGCACGAGGGAGTCGATGGAGGCGACGGGCTCGGGCATCTGCAGCGGGCCGACGCCCGGCGTGATGGTGCCCAGGATCCGCGGCTCGCGCGCACCGGTGCCGCCGGGCACGATCGCGGGAACGCCGTGCATCGTGGACCAGCCGATGAGGGCGAGGAGGATCGCCTCCTTGCTGTCGGCCGCGGCACCCAGCTCGTCGGCGAGCACGACCTCGGTCGCCGGCAACGCGGCGCGCAGTCCGTCGAGGATCAGCGGGTTGCGGCATCCGCCGCCCGACACGGCGAGGAACCCGATGCCGGCGGCCCCCACGTCGCGCGCCACAGTGCGGACCGTGAGCTCGGTCAGGGTGCGCACCACATCGGCGACGGAGATCTCCCGCCCCTGTGCGGCGAGGTGCTCGTGCACGTAGCCGAGGTGGAAGTGCTCCTTGCCCGTGCTCTTGGGCGGGGTGAGGGCGTAGTACGGGTCTTCGAGCAGGGCTGCCAGCAGCGCATCGTCGACCTGTCCGGTGCGGGCGATCGCGGCGTCGTCGTCGTAGCCGAGCGGGTTGAGGCCGTGCTGCACGATGACCGCGTCGACCAGGGCGTTCGCCGGGCCGATGTCGTAGGCGACGAGGCCGTCCTGGCGCACCACGGTCATGTTCGAGATGCCGCCCAGGTTGAGGGCGGCGGAGACACCGGCGCGCGAGCGCAGCAGCAGCTCGTCGAGGAAGGACACCAGCGGGGCGCCGTGACCGCCGACCGTGATGTCGCGGATGCGGATGTCGGAGACCACCGGGGCGCCGACCTTCTCGGCGATCCAGGCCGGCTGCCCGATCTGCAGGGTGCCCAGCGCGTGCGCGCCGTCGACCCAGTGGTACACGGTCTGTCCGTGCGAGCACACCGCGTCGACGCCGCCGACCTCGGCCGCGATGTCGGCCGCGACCTCGGCGAACGCCTGTCCGATCAGCGTGTCGAGCTCGGCCACCTCGGCGAGGGTCGTCTGGGCGGGCGGCAGGGCAGCGATCAGTCGCGCCCGCAGTTCGGGGGCGTAAGGCACGCTCGTCGCCGCGAGCACCGTGCCGTGCAGATCCACACCGTGCGCGGTGAAGCCACCGCTGGTCGTGAAGTCGACGACGGCGGCATCGATCCCGTCGTGCGAGGTGCCGGAGATCAGTCCGAGGACGCGCATCAGTTCTCCTCCAGTGCGGTGCGCAGCCGTCCGTCGGCGGCGCCCAGTCGTGCGGTGGCCGCGGCGAGGTCCTCGCCGCGGCGGATCATGATCGACGCGAGCTTCACGTCGTAGGCGGCGGTCTCCAGCGCAGCCACCGCGGCGTCACGGTCGACGCCCGCGATGGTCTGCACCATCCGGATCGCCCGCTCGCGCAGCTTGTGGTTGGTGGCCTTCACATCCACCATCAGGTTGCCGTAGGCCTTGCCGTTCCGGACCATCGAGATGGTCGAGAACATGTTGAGCACGAGCTTCTGCGCGGTACCCGACTTGAGACGGGTGGAGCCGGAGAGCACCTCCGGACCGACCTCGACCTCGATGCCGTGTTCGGCGGCGGCACTCAGCGCGGTGTCGACGTTGCACGAAAGGCCGATGCTGAGCGCCCCGCGCTCGCGTGCCCGGCGCACTGCCGCGATCACGTACGGCGTGCGTCCGCTGGAGGCGATCCCGATCACGGTGTCGAGCGGGCCGATGCCGGCGGCGTCGATGGCCGCAGCCCCCGCCTCCGCGTCGTCCTCCGCGCCTTCGACGGGGTTCACGATCGCACCGGGCCCTCCGGCCATGATCGCGAACACCAGTTCGGGCGGAGTGCTGAAGGTGGGCGGGCACTCCGAGGCGTCGAGCACGCCGATACGGCCGGGGGTTCCGGCGCCGACGTAGACCAGGCGACCGCCCTGCGCCATGCGGGCGGCCGTGGCCTCGATCGCGGGGACGATCTGTCCGAGGGCGCGCTGCACGGCAACCGGCACCGTGGCATCCGCCTCGTTCATGGTCTGCGCGAGTTCCGCCACGCTCATCAGGTCGAGCTCCGCGTAGCGGGGATCGCTGGCCTCCGTGGCGAGTCCGCCGAGGTCCTCCGTGGTCATCGCTTTCCTCTGTTCCGGGGGTCGAGACTGTCGCGGAGGCCGTCGCCGAGCAGGTTCAGCCCGACCACGAGCAGCACCACGATCACACCGGGCGCGATCATCGTCCACGGGGCGATCGTGACGAGCGTGCGCGCCTCGAAGATCATCGAACCGAGCGAGGGTGCGGGCGGCGGGGTGCCGAGCCCGAGGAAGCTCAGCGAGGCCTCGGTGAGCACGGCCCAGGACAGCGAGAGCGTGACCTGCACGATGATGATCGACGTGATGTTCGGCAGCACGTGCCTGAACATCGTCGCCATGCGGCTCTGCCCCGTGCTCTTGGCGGCCTTGACGTATTCGACCTCGCGCAGCGAGAGCACGGGGCCTCGGGTCACGCGGATGAAGATCGGCACGTAGACGATCGCGATGGCCACGGCGATGGTGAACCAGTTGCGCTCGAACACCGACGCCAGCGACAGGGCGAGCAGCAGCGGCGGGAAGGCGAACAGCACGTTGGTGACGGCCGTGATCGCGCCGTCGGAGAAGCCGCGGTAGAAGCCGGCGATGAGTCCGCACACGGTGCCGACCACGGTGGCGAACGCGACCGCGACGACCGAGATCAGCGCCGAGTTCGCGACTCCTGCGGCGACGCGGGAGAACACGTCGCGACCGAACTGGTCCGTCCCGAACCAGTGCACGGCCGATGGCGGCTGCAGGCGCGAGGGCGGGTCCTGGGCGAGCGGGTCGAAGGGCAGCAGCCCGAACGCCGAGACGAGGCTGAGCACCGCGAGCAGCACGACGATGATGAGGCCGGTGAGCCCGCTGCGGCTGCGCAGCAGGAGGCGCACGCGCTCCCCGGTGCGCCCGCCGCCGGGGGCGAGGGCCGAGGTCTGAGAGATGTCGGTCATGCGGCACGCACCCGAGGATCGATGACCCGGTAGAGCAGGTCGGTGAGCAGGTTGACGATGACGAAGGCGAGCGCGATCACGAGGACGGTGCTCTGCACGAGCGCGTACTCCTTCTGCTGGATGCCGAGCAGCACCTGTCGTCCGATGCCGGGGAGCGAGAAGATCTGCTCCACCACCACGGCGCCGCCGAGGAGGTAGCCGAACTGCAGGCCGGTCATCGTGACGATCGGGACGAGCGCATTGCCGAGCACGTGGCGCACCTGCAGGCGGCGGGGCGGGACGCCCTTCGCCTTCGCGGTGCGGATGAAGTCGTTGGCGCGGATCTCGAGCACCGCGGTGCGGGTCGTGCGCATGATCGGCGCGGCGATGCCGAAGCCCAGCACGATCGACGGCAGCAGCATCTGCTGGAGGTTGAGCAGCGGGTCCTCGAAGAGCGTGGCGTAAGCCTGGCCGTTGGGGTTGAAGCCGAACGACGAGGCGAGCACCGCCAGCAGTGCGGTGCCGAGCAGGAACGCGGGGATGGATAGTCCGGCGAGACCGACCACCTGGCCGAAGCCGTCGCGGACCGAGTCGGGCTTCGACGCCGAGAGCATGCCGAGCGGGATGCCGATGGCGAGGGCGATCACGATCGAGAAGATCGCGAGCTCGAACGTGACGGGGAGGGCGGCGGCGGTGAGCTCGAGGACGCTGGTCTGCGCCCGGGACGAGAAGCCGAGGTTGCCGGTGAAGATGTTGCCGAGCCACGAGAAGAACTGCACGAAGAGCGGCTGGTCCAGGCCGTAGTAGGCCTCGAGGGCCGCGCGCTGCGAAGGCGTGAGCGCGGCCGCCTCGGTGCCGAGGCCGGAGCTGATCTGGTCGCCGGGGATGGCGCGCAACATCAGGAAGACGAAGATGGCGACGCCGAGGAGCGTGCCGAGGGCTGCGAGGATGCGTCGCAGCACGCTGTTGCGGAGGATCTGTCTGAACATGCGCGTGTGGGGGTGCCTGTCGTCGGGGAGGGAGGGGGCGCGGGCCTGCCGCGCCCCCTCGATCCGCTACTTGATGGAGGTGGTCCGCAGGTACTGCAGCGAGCCGTTCACCATGGGGACGAAGCCGTCGACGGTCGAGGCCGTCGCCGTGTAGGTGTAGCTCGTGAACAGCCAGATCCACGCGGCGTTGTCCTCGAGGTTCTCGGAGACCTGCGCGTAGATGTCCTTGCGCTTCTCCGGGTCGGCCGTCTGGCGTCCCTCGGCGAACAGCGCGTCGAGCTCGGGCGAGGAGTAGCCGGCGACCTTGTTCAGGTTTCCGGTGCTGGTGAAGTAGCGGCCGTACATGCCGTCGGGGTCGGGACGACCGCCGTTGAGCGCGACAGCGGCGTCGAAGTCGGCCGCGATCCAGCGGTCGACGAACGCGCCGGATTCGAGGACCTCGATGTCGAGCGTGATCTTCGCATCGGCCAGCTGGGCCTTGAGGTTCTGCGCCTCGTTCACCGAGGTGGCGTACTCGCCCTGCGAGACGATCGTCTTGATGGTGACGCCGTCTTCCTTGCCCGCCTTCTTGAGGTAATCGGCGGCCTTGTCGAGGTCGCGCTCGGGGCACGGACGCGCCTCGGGGTCGGACTTGTACGCCGGAGAGGTGATCGGGCCGGTGACCTCGCCCTCGCCGAGGGCGGCGGTGTCGAGCACCTCCTGGCGGTCGATCGCGCACTGGATCGCGAGGCGCACGTTGACGTCGGCGAGGTCGCCGCGCGTGGCGTTCAGCTGCAGGGCGTGGTAGCTCAGCTGCGGGGTCGTGGCGACCTCGACGTTGGCGCCCTCGGCGGTCTGCGCGACCAGCGGGTCGTCGAACACCGCGAGCTGCACGTTGCCGGACTGCATCGCCGAGACGATCGACGACTCGTCGGGGATCACCCGGAACTCGACGGTGTCGAGCAGTGCCGCGTCGCCCCAGTAGTCCTCGTTCTTGGCGAGCGTGATCGACTGGCTGGCCTTGCGGCCGTCGAGGATGAAGGGGCCGGTGCCGTTCGGGGTCGTGTTGAGCGCCTCTTCGGTGTCGTCGGACGACAGCATGGCCATGTTGATCACGGCGAGGTTGGCGGGGAGAGCGGCGTCGGGAGCGCTCAGAGTGAGGGTGACGGTCGTCTCGTCCGTGGCCTCGACCGCGGTGACGGAGGCGAGAGAGCTGCTCGCGACGGCGGCGGTGGCCTCGGCGGCGATCGCGTCGAGCGAGTACTTGACGTCTTCGGAGCCGAACGTGGTGCCGTCGGCGAAGGTGACGCCCTCCCGCAGGTGGAAGGTCACGGTGAGGCCGTCGTCGGAGACGTCCCAGGACTCGGCGAGGCCGGGGACGACGTTGAGGTCCTCGTCGAACTCGGTCAGCGTGCCGTACAGGTTCTGCAGCACATTGACGGCCTGGAACTGCGTCGCCTTCCACGGGAACAGGGTGTCCGGGTCGCTGGTGACGCCGATGACGAGGTCGCCGCCCGCCGCGCCCTCAGAGGACTCGGAGTTCGATGCCGGTGCGGAACAACCGGTGATCACGAGCGCCAATGCGGCGGCCGTGGCGGTGAGAGCGCCGAATGACGCTCGCCGTGCTGTGCTCATTGCAGATTCCTCCTGGCTGGGACGCGTCGCCGTGGCGTCGGGTCAGGCGCTGTTGCCTGCCGCCCCGTGAACGTCGTCGGTCTTGGTTGGTACCAAAAGTACACGAAGGTCACTACAGATGTAACAGAAGTTCCTCTACTGTTATGAACAGCGATCGGAGACCGCCATGTCCAATGAAGCTGCCCGCGAAGAAGCCGGCGCACACCCCGTCCTCGTCCGCATGCGCGCGATCCGTCCCGAGCTGCGTCCGAGCGAGCAGCGCATCGCCGACCTCTTCCTCGCCGATCCCGCGGGCACCGCGGGACTCTCGGTCGCCGAGCTCGCGCAGCGCTGCGACACCTCCACCACGTCGGTCGTGCGATTCTGCAAGCGGCTCGGCTACGAGCACGTGCGGGAGCTGCGCAACCACGTCCTGCGCGATGTGGAACGGGAGACCTTCGACACGGCAGCCCTCCCCGCCGTCTCCGGCGACATCGACCGCAACGACACCCTGGCCGACATCGTCGCCAAGGTCTCGCTCGCCGAGACGCTCTCCCTCGCCGACACCGCGAAGGTACTCGACACCGAATCGTTGCGCGCCTCGGTGGAAGCCATCACGTCGTCGACCAGGGTCGACATCTTCGGCGTGGGCGCGAGTTCCATCGTCGGGCTCGACCTGCAGCGCAAGCTCACCCGTATCGGTCGCACGGCCCTCGACTGGTCCGACCCGCATGCCGCTTGGACCTCGGCGGCGACCCTCGGACCGGGGAACGTCGCGATCGCGGTGTCGCACAGCGGTGCCACCACCGACACGATCGAGTTCCTCCTGCTCGCCCGTCGGGCAGGCGCCACGACCATCGCGATCACGAACCACGCCGGGGCACCGCTGGCCGATCAGGCCGACATCGTGCTCACGACGGCCGCCCGCGAGACGGGGTTCCGCTCGGGTGCACTCGGCAGCCGGATCGCGCAGCTCATGGTGGTCGACTGCATCTTCATCGGCGTCGCCCAGTCGAACTACGACCGCTCGATGGAGGCGCTGCGCGACACGTTCGCCGCCGTGCACCGCGTGCGGGCGGCTGGGGCGTGACGAACGCGGGGCGCGCACGGGCGGGGCTGTTCACCGCATTCGCGGGGCTCGGCGTCACGGCGGCCTTCGTCCCGGCGATACTCCCCCGCGCCGAGGGGGCGATCGGGGCCGACCTCAGCGCCGCCGTGCCCGCCCTGTTCGCGGGGCTGCTGGTGGGCGTGCTGGTCTCCGGTCCGCTCCTGATCCGCCGACCGCCCCAGACCACGCTCATCCTCGGCAGCGCGCTTCAGGCTGCCGCCATCATCGCTGTGGCCGTCGCGAGCACGCCCGGGGTGTTCATCGCCGCGGCGATCGTCGCCGGTTTCGGGTTCGGGCTGGTCGAGGCCTCGGGCTCGGTGGCGGCGAAGTCCCTGGCTGTCGGCAGCGCGACGGGACTGCTGAGCGCACTGCTGGGGACGGTCGCGGTGTGCGCTGCCGTCACGCCGCTGCTCGTCGCCCTCGGGTCGGACGTGCGCCCGGCTCTCGGCATCCTCGCGGTGGTGCCCCTCGTCACGATCGTGATGCTCGCCGGCCCGACTCCTGCGGCCTCCCTTGCCGAAGCTCCTGCGCATCGCGACGTGCGCGGGCTCCTCGTGCTGCTGCCGTTCGCGGCGGCGCTGCCGCTCTACGTCGGCGTCGAGACCGTGCTGTCGGGCTGGTCGGCCGTGATCCCGGAGCGGATCCTCGATGTCGATCCGGCTCTCGCCGCGCTCGGAACCTCGGCGTTCTGGACCCTGATGGCCATCGGACGCTTCGGCGCGGCGGCCCTGCGTCGGGCCTCCGTCTCGCCGATCGTGATCCTCGCCACCGCGACGAGCGGAGCGGCCGTCCTGATGGCCGCGGCCGGGATGCTCGTGAGGTCCGCGCCGGTGGGCGCACTCATCGCGTTGGCCGCGGTGGTCGTGCTCCTCGCTCCCAGCTACGGACTCATCCTGGGGCTCGCCCTCGACCGCCTCGATCCGGCTCGCAGCGCTGCCGTGACCGGTGCGCTCGTGGCCTGCGGCGCGGTCGGCGGCACGTTCGTCCCCACGCTGATCCTGCTGGTCGGCCGCGACCCGGCATCGAGCACGACGTTCTTCGTGTCTGCTGCCCTCTGTGCGCTCGTGCCGGTGCTGGTGCTGATCGCGGCGCGATCCCGCGTCACGGCACCGACGACCGACTGACTTCCCCTCCCCCTTTCCGGGTATCGAAGACCTTTCCACGGATGCCGGAATACCGCAGGTCGCCTCGGCAGATGCCGCGTAACGTCGATTCTGAACCCGCCCGCGTCAAGGGGAGCCCCGTTGTCCACTGAAGTCCTCGCGATCATCATCAGCGCCGTCGGCGTCGTACTCACCCTGGGCACCAGCCTCTTCGCCGCCAGCGCCTGGATGATCCGCCGCTTCGACGACCACATCGACGCGATCGCCGCTGACGTCACCGACCTGAAGATCTCCGTCGCCCGCCTCGAAGGCCCGCCGCGGCACCTCATCACCGCGGGAAGAGGATGACCTCGTGACCACGGAGACCCTCACCATCGTCATCAGCGCGATCGGCATCGTGCTCACCCTCGGCGCCAGCCTCTTCGCCGCCGGCGCGTGGATGATCCACCGCATCGACGACCGCATCGACGCCGTCGACGAGAAACTCAGCACCCGGATCGATGCGGTTGCCGCCGACGTCACCGACCTGAAGATCTCCGTCGCCCGGCTCGAAGGCCCGCCGCGGCATCTCATCACCGCGGGAAGAGGATGACACCGTGACCACGGAGACCTGGACGATCGTCATCAGCGCGATCGGCATCGTGCTCACCCTCGGCGCGAGCCTTTTCGCCGCCGGCGCGTGGATGATTCGCCGCATCGACGACCGCATCGACGCCGTCGACGAGAAACTCAGCACCCGCATCGATGCGGTCGACGAGAAGCTCAGCTCTCGGATCGACGCGGTCGCCGCCGACGTCACCGACCTGAAGATCTCGGTGGCGCGCCTCGAAGGACCGCCACGGCACCTGCTCATGGCGAGCCGCTGAGCAGCGTTCCGGCACGGCCCTCCCCGACGGGCCTACCGCAGCACGAGGGCGGCGGCGCCGATGAGGGGCCCCTCGTCGGCCAGCCCCGAGCGCACCACGCGGGTGCGCCGGGAGTATTCGTGCACGGCGCTGGCGGTGAGGGCCTGCTGCACGAGGTCGATGTAGTCCGCAGACACCCGCGAGAAACCGCCGCCGATGGCGACCACGTCGAGGTCGACCAGGGTCGCGGCGTCCGCCAGCGCCTCTCCCACCGCTCGGGCCGAGCGCTCGATCGCCGAGCGAGCGACGGTGTCGCCGGCCGCTGCGTCGCGCGCGAGGTCTTCGCCCGTGGTGCCGGTCCAGCCCTGCTCCTGCGCCCAGGACGCACTCGCCGGCCCGGAGGCGATCTCCTCGAGGGTCAGCCCGCCCTCACGGCGCACCTGTCCGAGGTGTCCGGCGTTGCCTGTCGCACCGGGGATGTACGCACCGTTCGCGACGAAGCCGCCGCCGACACCGGTCGAGACGACGATCGACAGCGAGGCACCGGCACCCTGCGTCGCTCCGAGCCAGGATTCGGCGAGCGCGAGTGCACCGCCATCGTGGCCGAGGACGGTGCGCACGTCGCGCCCCATGACCGTGGATGCTGCGGCGCGAACCGCCTCAGCGAGCGCGAAGCCGCGCGCGAGCGGCATGTTGACCGGCATGATCGTGCCGAGCGTCCGGTCGACGGGGCCGGCGCTCCCCGCGCCCGCGCCGACGAGCTCGGCATCCGTGGGCAGGGCGGCGAGCGCGTGCTCGACGATCGCGACGACGGCGGCGTTCAACGACTCGACCGTGGCTTCGCGCCCGGTCGCCTGCCGGCTGCGGCTGCCCGCCACGAGCACACCGTCCTCCGCGACGAGCGCGGCCTCCATCTTCGTGCCGCCGACGTCGACGGCCAGTGCGTAGCGCGTCACTGGGGGTCGAGCCCGAGGTCGTCGAGGTCGAAGGCGGCGCGCCATTCGAGCCCCTCGGCTTCGATGGCGGCCTGCGCGCCGGTCTTGCGGTCGACGATCACGGCGACGGCGACGATCTCGGCGCCTTCCTTGCGCAGAGCTTCGACGGCCTTGAGCGCCGACTGGCCGGTGGTCGAAGTGTCTTCGAGCACGACGACCCGCTTGCCCTTGACGTCGGCCCCTTCGATCTGGCGGCCGCGGCCGTGGTCCTTCGGCTCCTTGCGCACCACGAACGCGTCGAGCGGGCGATCGGTGGCGACGGATGCGTGCAGCACGGAGTTGGCGATCGGGTCGGCGCCGAGGGTCAGCCCGCCGACGGCCACGACGTCGAGGTCGCCGATCAGGTCGAGCATGATGCGGCCGATCGCGGGAGCCGCCCTGTGGTCGAGCGTGAGCTTGCGCATGTCGACGTAGTACGTCGCCTTCTTGCCGCTGGAGAGGGTGAAGTCGCCGTGGAACACCGCCTCATCCTTGATGAGGTCGAGGAGGGTCTGGCGGTCTGCGTCGAGTGCGGTCACGGCATCCAGTGTAGGAGGTGGGCTCTAGGCTGGATGCATGCGCTTGGCTACCTGGAACGTCAACTCCATCCGCACCCGCGTCACCCGCACCGTCGAGTTCGCCGTCCGTGAAGACATCGACGTGCTGGCGATGCAGGAGATCAAGTGCAAGCCCGAGCAGTTCCCCTACGGACCGTTCGAAGAGGCCGGGTACCACGTCGAGGTGCACGGCCTGAACCAGTGGAACGGCGTCGCGATCGCGAGCCGCCTGCCGATCACCGACGTGCGCACGGCGTTCGACGGGATGCCGGGGTTCGCGAAGGGACATGAGGGACCGGATGCTCCGCTCGAGGCCCGCGCGCTCGGCGTGATGGTCGACGGGGTTCGGGTGTGGAGCCTGTACGTGCCGAACGGCCGTTCGCTCGACGACCCGCACTACCTCTACAAGCTGCACTGGCTGGAGCAGCTGAAGAAGTCGACGGCGGCCGAGCTCTCGGCGAACCCCGACCTGCCGCTCGCTCTGGTCGGCGACTTCAACATCATCCCGTTCGACCACGACAACGGCGATCCCGACATCGTCGTCGGTCGGTCGACGCATGTCTCACAGCCCGAGCGCGATGCGTTCTTCGCCTTCGCCGATGCCGGGGTCACCGACGTGGTGCGCCCGCTGCTGCCGGAGGGATTCACCTACTGGGACTACCAGCGCCTGAAGTTCCCGCGCAACGAGGGAATCCGCATCGACTTCGTCCTGGGTTCGCGCACGCTCGCCGAGGCGGTGACCGGCGCATCGATCCACCGGAACGAGCGCAAGGGCGAGCAGCCCAGCGATCACGTGCCTGTGGTCGTCGACCTCGATTTCGGCGGGTCTGCAGAAGACGACGACCTTCCGATGATCTTCTCCTGACGGCTGCTTCCGTGACCGTGCGGCTGATCGCCACCGATCTCGACGGCACGCTGCTCGACTCCTCATCCGCGGTCACGCCGCGCACCCGCGCTGCGCTCGACGCGGCTCGCGAACGCGGCATCCACGTCATTCCCGTCACCGCACGCCAGCCGATCGGACTGCGGGCGATCGCGGCCGGTGCGGGTTTCGACGGCTGGGCGCTGTGCAGCAACGGCGCCTATGCCGTGCGTCTGGGCGACGGGCGGATGCTGTTCGCCGAAGAGCTTCCACCGGACACGATCCGCACGCTGGTCGAGGCGCTGCGCGCCAGCATCCCGGGCCTGCTGTTCGCGAGTGTGCGGGAGGCCGGCGAGACCTTCGTGGCGCAGGACGGCTACGCCGAGATCGCCCAACTCTCCGACCACAAGCGCGACCCTCGAACGATGGGTGGCGTGCCGCTCGAGCACGTGCTCGCGGCGCCGAGCCTGAAGCTCGTCATCCGGCATCCGGAACTCGCCCCTGCCGCTCTCTTCGACACGCTGCGCAACCTCGGGCTGACCGGGTTCGAGGCGACCCTGTCGGGCGCTCCGTTCGTCGAGGTGATGGCCGAGGGCGTCACGAAGGCCACCGGCCTCGCCCGTCTGTGCGAGCACCTCGGCATCGACCGCGCCGACGTCGTCGCGTTCGGCGATGCGCTCAACGACGTCGAGATGCTGCGCTGGGCCGGGCGCGGCGTCGCCATGGCCCATGCGGAGCCCGTGGTTCAGGACGCGGCCGACGAGACGACCGCCTCGAACGACGACGACGGCGTGGCGCAGGTGATCGAGCGACTGCTCGGCTGACGCGGCACGCTCAGGTCGCAGCGACCGTGATCACCCGAACGTACCGACCTCCGGCACGCGGTCGGTGCGGCCGTAGCGGAGGAACATCACGCCGGCCTCGTCCGTGATCGGAGGCTCGATGAGCCGCAGCACCGACGGTAGGGCGTTGTCGTCGAAGACCTTCTTGCCCGCGCCGAGCAGGATCGGATACACCCAGAGGTTCAGCTCGTCGAACAGCCCCTCGGCGAGCAGCGTGTGCACGAAGTCGGTGCTGCCGATCACGTGCACCTCGCGATGAGCGGCCCGCAGCGCCGCGACC
The DNA here is from genome assembly GCF_024519805.1 of Microbacterium sp. Mcb102. Classification (NCBI taxonomy): domain Bacteria; kingdom Bacillati; phylum Actinomycetota; class Actinomycetes; order Micrococcales; family Microbacteriaceae; genus Microbacterium; species Microbacterium sp. Mcb102. Next base: position 189,074 of record NZ_JALJRG010000003.1, read on the forward strand.
TCCGCCGCCAGATCGGCCCCCACCCGGGTGCTGCTCTGCCAGTCGAGCGCGAGATCGGCATCCCTCGTCGCCACATACTTCGGGACGCGGTCGAACAGCCTGCCGATGTGCCCCTCGGGGCCATCGGTGTGCTGCGGCCAGTACGACGCGAAGATGTCGTACGTCCGGCGACCGAGCAGCAGAGCATCGAGGCCCCGCATCCCGTCGTCCACCTCGGCGCCCATACCGGGTGACGGGTATCCCGCCTGCCAGCCGCTGAAGCGGAAACCACCCGACGTGTCTTCGCCGACGCCGCCCGGTCCCTGCGCGACGCCGTCGAGGGTCATGAAGAGGTCGATCAGGATGCGGCCGGATGCGTCTTCGGTCTTGTCAGCGCTCATGTCAGTCAGTCAATAACAAGCGAATCTCGCCTACCAGCCCCTCTCCGATCCGCCGCTCGGGGGATGCCGGGAGGCGGTCGTCGCTCTACGGTGGAGGGATGCCTCCCCCTGCGTTCACCCGCACGCCGACCGAGCGCGAACGACGAGCCGATGTCATCCTCGCCGCCGTCATGTTCGTCGGCGCGGTGCTGAGCGCGGGGCTCTCCTCGATCGCGGAGATCTACGGCGACGAGCAGGCACCCCTGTGGTGGGCGCTCGTCTACGCCGTCGTCGCCACCGCTCCCCTGGCGTTCCGCCGCCGCTGGCCCGGGACCGCCGCCGTGATCGTGGCCGCGGCCTATTTCACGGCCGTCACCATCCGCGTCCCCGAGATCTACGTCGGCAACATCGTGATGTTCCTCACGCTGTACACGGTCGGCGCGTGGATGAACGACCGTCGTCGTGCGATGCTGGTGCGGGTCGGGATCATCGTCGGCATGTTCGTGTGGCTGATCATCACGATGTACCGCGACGCGATCAGCGAGGCCGACAAGGCCGATGTCGCCGCCGGAGCCATGTCGCCGTACGTCGCCTTCATGCTCATCCAGCTGCTGCTGAATGTGCTCTACTTCGGCGGTGCCTACTACTTCGGCGAGCGCTCCTGGGCGGCAGCTGCGCAGCTGGCGGTGCTCGAGCAGCGCACCGTCGAACTGGAGCGCGAGCGCGAGGTCACCGCGGCGCAGGCCGTCGCCCTCGACCGGGTGCGCATCGCCCGCGAGCTGCACGACGTCGTCGCCCACCACGTGTCGGTGATGGGCGTGCAAGCCGGCGCCGCGCGTCTCGTGCTCGAGCGCGATCCCGCGGAAGCCGCCCGCATCCTCTCCGGCGTCGAGGGCTCGGCGCGCGACGCGATCCATGAGCTGCGCCAGTTGTTGGAGACTCTGCGCACACCGGGCGGCGAGACGACGGATGCGGCATCCACCCTTGCCCTGGACGACATCGCCGAGCTCGTGGAGGCGTCGACCGAGGCCGGGCTGCCCACGGACTACACGGTGATCGGCGAACCCGTGCCCGTGCCGTCACTGGTCGCGGTGAACCTGTACCGCATCGCCCAGGAGTCGCTCACGAACGCCCGCCGTCACGCCGGCAGCGGAGCGACCGCCGACGTCCGCGTGCGGTACGACGACGACGGCGTCGAACTCGAGATCGTCAACACCGGACGCGCGATCACCCAACTCCGCCCGGGGCTCGGCCAGCTGGGCATGCGGGAGCGCGCCGCCGCGTCCGGAGGCACGCTCGAGGTGACGTCGCGGCCGCTGGGCGGGATGCGTGTGCGTGCCCGCGTACCTCTCCCGACCCCGGCAAGTTCGGGGGCAGGGCGATGAGCGACCCGATCCGGGTGCTGCTGGTCGACGACCACGCGCTGCTGCGCGCCGGCTTCCGCACCATCCTCGACACCCAGCCCGACATCACGGTGGTCGGCGAAGCCTCATCGGGAGCAGACGCCGTGGCACAGGCATCCGCGCTCCGCCCCGACGTGATCACGATGGACGTGCAGATGCCCGACATGGACGGCATAGAGGCGACCCGTCGCATCGTCGCCGACCCCGCGGTCGAAGCCGCCATCGCGATCGTCACGACCTTCGACAGGGACGACTACCTGTATCAGGCGCTGGATGCCGGAGCCAGCGGGTTCCTGCTCAAGAACGCCGGCGCCGAAGACCTGATCGCCGCCGTCCGCGCTCTGGCTGCCGGCGACGGGATGCTCGCCCCCGAGGTGACCCGGCGAGTCCTCGCGCGGTTCGCTGCGGCCCCCGCACCGACACGCACGGCTGTTCCGATCGACAGCGGCGCGACCCCGAAGATCACGCTCATCGAGCCGCTCACCGACCGCGAGGCGGAGGTGCTGACACTGCTCGCCGATGCGCGGAGCAATGCCGAGATCGCACGCGCGCTGTACATCGGCGAGGCCACGGTCAAGACGCACGTCTCGCGCATCCTGCAGAAGCTCGGGGCCCGTGATCGCGTGCAGGCCGTCGTGCTCGCGCACCGCATGGGCCTCGCGTAGGCGCCCGGTACACCGACGCTCCGCGATAACCTCGGAGCCATGCCCGAAACCGCACCCCTGTCCCGCCCGATCCTGGCGGGGGTGGTGACGGCACTCGTCGGATTCACCAGCTCGTTCGCGGTCGTGCTGACGGGTCTGGATGCGGTCGGGGCGGATGCGGCCCAAGCGGCGAGCGGACTGCTCGCCGTGAGCCTGATGATGGGCCTCGCGTGCGTCGTGCTCGCGTGGCGGTATCGGATGCCGATCACGGTCGCGTGGTCCACTCCCGGTGCCGCGTTGCTGGTGGCGACGGGCACCGTCGAGGGCGGCTGGCCGGCGGCGGTCGGGGCCTTCCTCGTGGCCGCCGCACTCATCCTGCTCACGGCGCTGTGGCCGGCACTCGGAGCTCTCATCGCCCGCATCCCGCCGTCGATCGCGCAGGCGATGCTGGCCGGCGTGCTGCTCCCGCTGTGCCTGGCGCCGATCACGGGCATCGTCGCGAACCCCTGGGGCGTCATCCCGGTCGTGCTCACCTGGCTGGTGTTCGCCCGGCTCGCGCCGCGGTGGGCGGTTCCGCTCGCGTTCGTCGCGGCTGCCGTCGTGGTCGCGGTCTCCCTGATCGGCGCTTCCGTGGTGGACGGCGGGTCACCCTTCGACCCCGCCGTGCTGCTGCCCCGGCTCGAGTTCACGGCCCCGACTTTCACGGTGGGCGCGCTGGTCGGCCTCGCGCTGCCGCTGTTCATCGTGACGATGGCCTCGCAGAACGTCCCGGGCATCGCGATCATGCGCAGCTTCGGCTACGAGGTGCCGTGGCGTCCGGCCATGCTCGTCACCGGCCTCGGCACCGCGCTCGGGGCGACGGCGGGCGGTCATGCCATCAACCTCGCAGCGATCAGCGCGGCCCTCGCCGCCTCACCGGATGCCGACCCCGACCCGAAGCGACGGTGGGTCGCCGGCGTCTCGACCGGGGCGTCGTACCTGGTGCTCGCGGTGTTCTCCGCTGCCTTCGCCGCTCTCGTGGTGCTCGCGCCCGCCGCCGTGATCCCCGCGGTCGCCGGCCTCGCGCTGTTCGCCGCGTTCGGCTCATCCGTGCAGCAGGCCATCGACGATCCGGGCGAACGGATCCCCGCGGTCGTCACCTTCCTGGTCGCGGCATCCGGCATCGCCGTCCTCGGTGTCAGCGCCGCATTCTGGGCCCTCGTCGCCGGTCTCGTCGTGCGCACGGTGCTGCACACCGGTCGTCGCTGACGCTCCTCCCTCTCCCCCTCCCTCTCTCCCTCCCGCTCCCTCTCCCGCTCCCCGTCGCCGAGCGCACGGCTTCCCGTCGAACGCACGGCTTCTTCACGCGCATAAGCCGTGCATTCGGCAGCATCCCGTGCACTCGGCGCCGGAAGCGGGGGGTGGGGCGGGGCGGGGTGGGGCGGGGCGGGAGATGCGAGGTCAGCCGCGGGGCGGACGGGGTGGACGGGCGCGGGTCCGTCACAGGGGGGATGCCCCGGGACACCTGCGCTCCGTAGCGTGAAGGTATGACGACAGGAATGCTCGAACTCTCCGGCATCACCAAGAGCTACGGCTCTCGGCGCGTGCTCGACGACGTGTCCTTCACGGTGGCCCCGGGCCGCTTGACGGGCTTCGTCGGCGGCAACGGCGCCGGCAAGACCACCACCATGCGCATCGTCCTGGGGCTGCTGTCCTCCGACGGCGGCAGCGTCGCACTCGATGGCGCACCGCTCACCGCCGAGGACCGCCGGCGCTTCGGTTACATGCCCGAGGAACGTGGCCTCTACCCGAAGATGAAGGTGCTCGAGCAGATCGTGTACCTCGCCCGCCTGCACGGTTTCGGCAAGCAGGATGCGACCGACCGGGCGACCGAACTCCTCACCGAGCTCGGCCTCGGCGAACGGCTGAATGACACGATCGAGTCGCTGTCGCTCGGTAACCAGCAGCGTGCGCAGATCGCTGCCTCGCTCGTGCACGACCCCGAGGTGCTGATCCTCGACGAGCCGTTCTCCGGCCTCGACCCGCTCGCGGTCGATGTGGTCGCCGGCGTGCTGCAGTCCAGCGCCGCGAAGGGCGCATCGATCCTGTTCTCCTCCCACCAGCTCGATGTGGTCGAGCGCCTGTGCGACGACCTCGTCATCCTCGCCGGCGGCACGATCCGCGCCTCGGGCTCGCGCGATGCGCTGCGCGCCGAGCACGCCCGCGACCGCTACGAACTCGTCTCCGCCGGAGACGCCGGATGGCTGCGCACCGAGCCCGGTGTGACGGTCGTCGACTTCGAGGGCGGCTATGCCCTGTTCGACGCCGACGGCCCTGAGACGGCGCAGCGGGTGCTGCACTCCGCCGTGCAGCGCGGCGACGTCGCGAGCTTCGCGCCGAAGCATCCGTCCCTCGCCCAGATCTTCAAGGAGGTCATCCAGTGAGCACCCCTGCCCCCGTCCGCAGCACCAACGGCATCTGGCTCGTCGCCGAGCGCGAGATCGGATCGAAGCTGCGCAGCAAGGCCTTCCTGATCTCGACCGGCATCCTGCTGGTGCTCGCCCTCGCCGGCATCATCCTCGGCGGCTTCGCGAGCAAGAACACCGAGACGACGCCGATCGCCGCGACCGCGGAGACCGCCGCCGCCGTATCCGCCATCCCGGGCTTCGAAGTCACCGAGGTGGCCGACCAGGCCGCCGCCGAGGAACTCGTGCGCGACGACAAGGTCGACGCCGCGGTGCTGCCCGGCGACGGGCCCTCGGGGTACACGATCATCGCGCTGCAGGATGCGCCGAGCTCGCTCGTCTCGGCGCTGTCCCAGTCGCCCGACGTCGTGATCCTCGAGCCGGTCACGACGAACCCGCTGCTGCGGTACTTCATCGCGATCGCGTTCGGTCTCGTGTTCATGATGGCCGCCGCGACTTTCGGCGGGACGATCGCGCAGAGCGTCGTGGAAGAGAAGCAGACCCGCGTGGTCGAGGTGCTGCTGTCGGCGATCCCGGCGCGCACACTGCTGGCCGGCAAGGTCATCGGCAACACGGTGCTCGCGATGGGGCAGATCCTCGCCCTCGCGGCCGTCGCCACGATCGGGCTGATCGTCACCGGTCAACGCGAGGTGCTCACGACTCTCGGAGCGCCGATCATCTGGTTCGCCGTGTTCTTCCTGTTCGGCTTCATCCTGCTGGCGGCGATGTTCGCGGCCGCCGCGTCGATGGTCTCCCGCCAGGAAGACATCGGGTCGACGACCACGCCGATCACGATGCTGATCATGGCGCCGTACATCCTGGTCATCGTGTTCAACGACAACCCGCTGGTGCTGACGATCATGTCGTACGTGCCGTTCTCGGCCCCGGTCGGAATGCCGATGCGCCTGTTCGTCGGCGAAGCGCAGTGGTGGGAGCCGCTGCTGAGCCTGGCGATCCTGCTCGCGAGCTGCGTGGCCGCGATCGCCATCGGCGCGAAGATCTACGAGAACTCGCTGCTGCGCATGGGTTCGCGGGTCAAGCTCAGGGACGCACTGCGCGCCTGAGACTGCGCAACCGAAGAAAGCCCCCTGCTCCGCAACGCGCGGGGCAGGGGGCTTCTCTGTTGTGCGTCTCTGTTGTGCTGCGGGTCAGCCCCGGGTCAGATCACGCCGTCGGCGAGCGTGGTCGGGTTGCCGAAGCGGTGGTTCGTGATCGACACGGCCTGCTCGTGCAGGAACGGCAGCATCTCGACGCGGCCGGCACCGGTCACGGCGTGCGACCAGACCGCCACGTCGGGGCTGCCGTCGAGCGCCTCGTGCAGTGCTGCGGCGTCGCCGCCGACCAGACGCACGCGGTGCCACGAGTCCGCCGCCTTCGCGTAGCGCTTGGTCCATGCCGCATCCGACTCGTGCTTGACGGTGACGCCGTGCGCACGAAGCGCCTTCTCGATGCGCGAGGGCAGGGCCGGAGCCGACACCGTGAACGGGCTGCCGCTGCGCAGGGCGGCGGCGAGCACGCGGATGCCGTCGACCAGCGGGGCGTTCTCGGCGATGCGCACGTCGACCGCGACCGGACGGTAGCGGAAGAGGTTGCGCTCGACCCCGAGACCGGACTTGTCGCTCACCGCACCGAACTCGTCGACCCAGGCGCGCTCGTCGGATGCCGCGGCCCGCTGCAGCCAGTCCGCCTCGACGGCGTCGAGCTCGGCACCCGCCGCGTCGAGCAGCGCGCCGACCGCGGGGACGACGGCAGCACCGGGCGCGACCGCCGGAAGCTCAGCAGGGGTCCACTCGCCGAGGCCGAAGAGGTAGTTCGGCCCGCCGGCCTTCGCGCCGGCGCCGACGGCCGAGCGCTTCCAGCCGCCGAACGGCTGACGCTGCACGATCGCCCCGGTGATGCCGCGGTTCACGTACAGGTTGCCTGCCTCGACGCGGTCGAGCCAGGTGGCGACCTCATCGGAATCGAGCGAGTGGATGCCGGCGGTCAGGCCGTAGTCGACCGCGTTCTGCAGGCGCAGGGCCTCGTCCAGGTCCTTGGCGTGCATGATGCCGAGCACCGGGCCGAAGAACTCGGTCAGGTGGAAGTAGGAGCCCTCACGCACGCCGGTCTTGACGCCAGGAGTCCACTGCTTCCCCTCGTCGTCGAGCTTGCGCGGCTTCACGAGCCAGCGCTCGCCCTTCTCCAGCTTCGTGAGCGCGGTGAGGAGCTTGCCGTTCGCGGGCTCGATGATCGGGCCCATCTGCGTAGCCGGGTCGTCGGGCAGTCCGACGCGCATCGAGGTCACGGCATCCACCAGCTGACGCTCGAACCGCTTGGAGTCGGCGACCGATCCCACGAGGATCGCCAGCGATGCGGCGGAGCACTTCTGCCCGGCGTGACCGAACGCGCTGCGGGCCACATCGGCGGCCGCGAGGTCGAGGTCGGCGGAGGGGGTGACGATGATCGCGTTCTTGCCACTGGTCTCGGCGAGCAGCGGCAGGTCGGAGCGGAACGAGCGGAACAGCTGAGCCGTCTCGTACGCACCCGTGAGGATCACACGGTCCACCGCGGGCCCGGCGACGAGGCGCGTGCCCAGGTCGCGGGAGGCGAGGTCGACGAGCGCGAGCAGGTCGCGCGGCACGCCGGCGGCCCACAGCGCCTCGACCATCACGGCACCGCAGCGCTGCGTGAGCTTGGCCGGCTTGATGATCACGGCAGATCCCGAGGCCAGGCCGGCGAGCACGCCACCCGCGGGGATCGCGACCGGGAAGTTCCACGGCGGCGTGACCACGGTGACTTTCGAGGGCACGAACTCGGCACCCGAGATCGTCTCAAGATCCTTGGCGCGCTCGGCGTAGTAGTGCGCGAAGTCGATGGCCTCGCTGATCTCGGGGTCGGACTCGGCGATGGTCTTGCCCGCCTCATGGGCCATGATCTCGATGAGCTGTCCACGGCGCGCGGCGAGCTCGTCTCCGGCACGGTGCAGCACGGCGGCGCGGTCGGCGGCGGGCAGGGCGGCCCACTTCTCAGCGGCCGCGGTCGCGGCGTCGAAGATGCCGTCAAGCTCGGCATCCGTCTCGACCTTGGCGATCGCGATGGTGTCGAGGCCCAGCCTCGACCCGACCGAACGGCCGAGGATCTCGCGACCCCACGCACGATTCGCGGCGATGGCCGGGTCGGTGTCGGCCTGGTTCTCGAAGCCCACGGTCGTGCCGGCGGGAGCTTCCGCGGTACGGTCCTGCACGCGGTGGGTTGCCGGGACGAACGCCGGCTCGTCGGTCGCGAGCGCGGCCAGCGAGCGCTCGAAGCGCTCCCGCTCCCGGGTGAGGAGCGTCGGGTTCGAGGCCAGCTCGAACACTGCCGACATGAAGTTCTCGGGGCTGGCGTTCTCCTCGAGACGGCGCACCAGGTACGCGATCGCCACGTCGAACTCGGCCGGGTTGACGACCGGTGTGTAGAGCAGCAGGCGGCCGACGTCCTTGCGGACGGCCTCGGCCTGGCCGGTCGCCATGCCCAGCAGCATCTCGTATTCGACGAGCGGGTCGGCGCTGTCAGGGTCAGCGACCCCGCGAGCCTGCGCGAGCAGCCAGGTGTAGGCGATGTCGAACAGGTTGTGGCCCGCGACGCCGATGCGCACGGCATCCAGTCGCTCGGGGGTCATCGCCCAGTCGAGCACCCGCTTGTAGTTGGTGTCGGAGTCCTGCTTGGTGCCGTAGGTCGCGAGCGGCCAGCCGTGGATCGCCGCATCCACTTCTTCCATCGCGAGGTTCGCGCCCTTGACGACACGCACCTTGATCGGCGCTCCCCCCTTCGCGCGACGGGCCGTGGCCCACTCCTGCAGGTGCTGCATGGCGCCGAGGGCGTCGGGCAGGTAGGCCTGCAGCACGATGCCGGCCTCGAGGTTCGCCAGCCCCGGCTGGTCGAGGATGCTCGTGAAGGCCGCGATCGTCAGGTCGAGGTCGCGGTACTCCTCCATGTCGAGGTTGATGAACTTGGCCTTGCCCTGGGCCTCGGCCTTCGCGGCGAGTTCGTAGAGCGGGGTCAGCTTCTCGACGACATCCGCAACGGCCTCGTCGAACGACCACATCGACAACTGGCTCACGACGCTGGAGACCTTGATCGAGACGTAGTCGACGTCGTCGCGGGCCAGGAAGTCGCGCGTGCCCTGCAGGCGGTGCCCGGCCTCGCGCTCGCCGAGCACGGCCTCGCCGAGCAGGTTGAGGTTGAGGCGGTTGCCGCTCTTGCGGAGCTTCGCGATGGCCGGGCCGAGCTTGGCCGGGGTGGCATCGAGCACGAGGTGCCCGACCATGGCCCGCAGCACGCGGCGCGAGATCGGCACGACGACACCGGGGAGCTTCGGCGCCCAGAAGCCGCCGGTCTTGATCGCGGCCCGCAGGTAGCCGGGCAGGAGGGTCGGGGTGATCTCCGAGATCTCGGCGAGCTTGCGACCCGCCACGCGCAGGTCTTCCGGACGCATCACGCCGTCGACGAAGCCGACCGTGAACGCGAGCCCGTTCGGGTCCTTGAGCACCTCCGACAGGCGCTGCGCGGCCGGCTCGACGGGGTGGGTCTCGCTCTCGACGAGCCAGCGCTGCACGAGGGCGGCGACGTCTTCGGTACGGGGAATGGTGGTGTCGGCGGCGACAGGCATCGGTGGACCTTCCAAGAGAGCGCACACCGGGGTTTCGTGTGCGGCTGGATCATTGTCCTGCCGCTCGGTAGGCTCCGTCTATCAACCGATTTGCGTGGATTCTGTTCACTCAAGCTGAACGAAGGAAACGGCCATGCTGGACGTGAACCGACTGCGGATGCTCGTGGAGCTGTCGCGCCGCGGCACGCTCTCCGCCGTGGCCGACGCGCTCTCGTACAGCAAGGCCTCGGTGTCGCAGCAGCTGAGCGCACTGGAGCGCGACGTGGGCGTGCCGCTGCTGCGTCGAGTCGGCCGCGGGGTGCAGCTCACGCCGCAGGGAAACGTGCTGGTCACGCAGGCCATCGGCATCCTCGATCAGCTCGAGCACGCCGAGGTCGCGGTCGCCGAGTCGCTCACCGAGGTGACGGGCACCGCGCGCATCGCCGTGTTCCAGTCGACCGCGCACTCCCTGCTGCCGCGCGCCCTCGAAGCCCTCAAGGAGAGGCATCCGGCGCTGCGCGTCGAGGTCACCGAGTGCGACCCGGAGACCGGGCTGGTCGGAGTGTCCAGCCGCGACTTCGACCTGATCCTCGCCGAGCAGTATCCGGGGCGCACGCGCCCGATCCACGCCGACCTCGACCGGGTGGTGCTCGCCCACGACGCGATCGCCCTCGCCCGTCGACCCGGAGCACCTCGGCATGCGGATGCCCTCGCGGAGCTCTGGTCGACCCGCGAAGAGCCCTGGGTGCTGGAACCCGCCGGCACGGCATCCCGCGCCTGGGCCGAGGAGCTCTGCCGCACAGCGGGGTTCGAGCCCGACGTGCGCTTCGAGATCGCCGACCTCACGGCGCACGTGCGCCTGATCCACGCCGGGCTCGCGGTCGGGCTGCTGCCCGAGCTCGTGTGGGCCGGCGACACCCCGACCGTGGATCTGGCGCCGCTTCCCCACGAGCCGCGCCGCGAGATCTTCTCCTCGGCACGGAAGGTCTCCGCCGCCGCCCCGTCCATCCGGGCGGTGCGCAGCGCGCTCGCGGACGCCGCGTCGCACAACCTGCCCGTCTAGCGGCACGCAGAACACCACAGCATTCGGGAATATGCATGCACATGCATCTGTTCTGTCCCGTGTACCCGGACGAAGGAGTCCGATCCACTCCTTCTGAAAGGCACTTCCGTGAGCACTCCCGTGATCGACCGCACCGCCCCGACCGAGCACCCCGTCCTCGACGTCCTCGCCGGCCGCTGGAGCCCCCGCGCCTTCGACGCGCAGAACTCGATCGACGAGGCCAAGCTCGCCACCGCCCTCGAGGCCGCTCGCTGGAGCCCGTCCGCCAACAACACGCAGCCGTGGCGCTTCATCGTCGCCCGCCGCGGCACCGCCCTGCACGCCCAGGTCACCGGCGCACTGATGGGCTTCAACCAGGCATGGGCGGGCAACGCCGCCGTGCTCGTGGTCGCGATCGCCGAGACGGCAGCGGCCGACGGCACCCCCATCACCCACGCCCTCTACGACCTCGGTCAGGCCGTCGCGCACTTCTCGGTGCAGGCCCACCACGATGGACTCGTCGTGCACCAGATGAGCGGCTTCGACCCCGAGGTCGTCCGCGAGTTCGCCGACCTCGAGGCCCGCTTCGTCCCCACCACGGTCTTCGCCGTCGGCGAGTTCGGTGACATCGAGACCCTGCCCGAGGTGCTGCAGGAGCGCGAGGTCGCCCCGCGCGTGCGTCGCCCGATCAACGAGACGGTCGTCCTCAGCGCCTGACCTACGCTCTCTCTGAACGGGGCCTCCGGATTGTCCGGGGGCCCCGTTAGCGTTTCGGGATGGACTCCCTCCGCATCACCGGGGCGCGGACGAACAACCTCCGCGACGTCTCGCTCGACGTCCCCAAGAAACTGCTGACCGTCTTCACCGGCGTCTCCGGATCGGGCAAGTCGTCGCTGGTGCTCGACACGATCGCCGCCGAGGCGCAGCGGCTCGTCAACGACTCGTACTCGACCTTCATCCGTTCGCGGCTGCCGCAGATGCCGGCGCCAGACGTGCAGTCCATGGACGGTCTGACCTTCACGGTGCTGATCGACCAGCGCCGATTCACGGGCAATGCGCGCTCGACCGTGGCGACCGCGACCGACCTGGCCTCGCTCGTGCGCCTGGTGTTCTCCCGCATCGGCGAGCCGTCGGCCGGGTACTCCCCCGCCTATTCGTTCAACGATCCCTCCGGCATGTGCCCGACCTGCGAGGGGCTCGGCACGGTGTACGACATCGACATCGACGCCCTGATCGATCCCGAGAAGAACATCGATGAGGGGCCGGTGCGGTTCAGCCTGTTCCGGCCCGGCGTGTACCGGTGGAAGCGGTTCGCCTACTGTGGGCTGTTCGACCGCCAGAAGCCGCTGAAGGACTACACGGCCGAGGAGATGGATCAGTTCCTCTACGCCGACAAGCTCAAGCTCGACGACCCGGATCCACGGTTCCCGCAGAGCGCCCGGTTCGACGGGGTGATCACCCGCATGCGCGACGTGTTCCTGAAGCAGCGCCCGGTGAAGATGTCGGCGCCGGTGCGCGAAGAGCTCGACCGGCTCGTGACCCACCACATCTGCCCGGACTGCCACGGCGCGCGGGTGAACGAAGCGGCGCGCGCGAGCCTCATCGACGGACGATCGATCGTGGACTGGATGCGGATGCCGGTGGCCGAACTGCATGCGCTACTCGACGCCTTCGACGACCCTCGGGTGGCGCCGGCGGTCGAGGGCGTCCGTCATGTGCTCGATGCCCTGCTCTCCGTCGGGCTGGGCTACCTCACGCTCGACCGCGAATCCTCGACCCTGTCCGGCGGCGAGGCGCAGCGCGTCAAGATCGTGCGCCACCTCGGCAGTGCCCTGACCGACGTGACCTACGTGTTCGACGAGCCGAGCACCGGGCTGCACCCCGCCGACATCCAACGCCTCGTCGCCCTGCTGCAGCGGCTGCGCGATGCGGGCAACACGATCCTCGTCGTCGAGCACCACCCGCAGGTGATCGCGGTCGCCGACCATGTGGTCGACCTCGGGCCGGGCGCGGGCTCCGCCGGCGGCAGCGTGCAGTTCGAGGGCACGCCCGCAGCGCTGCGCGGCAGCGACACCCTCACCGGACGGGTGCTCGCCGAGCCGTTGGCGATCCGCGAAACGACCCGGCGACCCACGGGTCGCATCACCGTGAAAGATGCGCGATCGCACAACCTGCGCGGGTTCGACGTCGACGTCCCGCTCGGCGTGCTCACCGCGATCACGGGCGTCGCGGGTTCGGGCAAGAGCTCCTTCGCCACCGTGGAGCTGCCGCGCCAGCATCCGGAGTTCACGGTCGTCGGGCAAGACGCGCTGCGTGGCGGAGCGCGGTCGACGACGCTGAGCATCCTGCGCATCGCCGACACGGTGCGCGAGGTGTTCGCCGCCGCGTCGGGGCTCGACCCGTCGTGGTTCAGCTTCAACTCGCGCGGAGCCTGCCCCACCTGCCGTGGGCGCGGACACATCACGACCGAGCTCGCGTTCCTCGACGACGTCTCGCTGCCCTGCGACGCGTGCGGCGGCCTGCGTTTCAACCCGACCGCTCTCGGGGTGCAGGTCGACGGCGCCTCGATCGCCGATGTGCTGGCATCCACGCCCGCCGAGGTCAGCATGCTGTTCTCCGCGCATCCCGATGTGGTCTCGGCCCTGGACTGGGTACAGCGCACCGGGCTGCGCTATATCCCGGTCGGGCGTTCGCTCGACACCCTCTCCGGAGGTGAGAAGCAGCGGCTGCTCCTCGCCCGGCATCTCAGCGATCCGCGGCGCGACCCTGCCGACCGGATCATCCTCGACGAGCCCACCTCGGGCCTGCACCCCACCGACGTCGACACCATCAACACCCTCTTCGACGACCTGCTCGACGAGGGTGCGACCCTGGTCGTCGTCGAACACAACCTGCGCGTGGTCGCACGCGCCGATCATGTCGTCGACATCGGCCCCGGCGCCGGATCGGACGGCGGCCGGCTGGTCTTCGCCGGCACTCCGACGGAGATCGTGCGCGACTCCGCTTCACTCACCGGGCGGGCCCTCGCGACGGCCTCCCGCGCCTGATCGCACAGCAGCGCGCGACCACACTCCCGAAGTGAAGGAGAACTCACGCCGGGAAGGATACTCTGCAGCATCCGCTCCTTCGTAGCGTGAGTTCTCCTTCAGAACGTGAGGTGCGCCCCCGAGACTCAGAGGGTGCGCGACTCAGGGGGAACAGCTCAGTCGAGCAGCTCCGCCTCGATCACGTCGTCATCATCGTCGTCCTCGGGCGCGGGCTCGGGCGTCGTCGACGTGAGCACGAGGCCCGCACCGTCGGCACCGACATCCACCCGCACGGTGTCGCCGTCGCGCACACCGCCGGAGAGCAGCGCGGTCGCCAGCTTGTTCTGCACCTCGCTCTGGATGAGGCGGCGCAGCGGCCGCGCACCGAACATCGGGTCGTACCCGCGCTCGGCGAGCCACGACCGGGCATCCGGCGTCACGGCGAGCGTGAGACGGCGGTCCTTCAGGCGGTCGTGCAGCTGGTCGACCGAGAGTTCGACGATCTGCGCGAGGTCGTCTTCGCTCAGGGCCGAGAACATCACGATGTCGTCGAGACGGTTCAGGAACTCCGGGCGGAACGCCTGTCGCACGAGCGCCATCACCTGCTCGCGCTTGGCCTCGGGCGACAGCACCGGATCGATGAGGATCGGCGAGCCGAGGTTCGACGTGAGGATCAGGATGACGTTCGAGAAGTCGACCGTGCGACCCTGGCCATCGGTGAGGCGACCGTCGTCGAGCACCTGCAGCAGCACGTCGAACACCTCGGGGTGCGCCTTCTCGACCTCGTCGAGCAGGATCACGCTGTACGGACGACGCCGCACCGCCTCGGTCAGCTGACCACCCTGTTCGTAGCCGATGTATCCCGGAGGGGCACCGACGAGCCGCGACACCGAGTGCTTCTCGCCGTACTCCGACATGTCGATGCGCACCATGGAGTGCTCGTCGTCGAACAGGAACTCCGCCAGCGCCTTGGCCAGCTCGGTCTTACCGACACCGGTCGGTCCGAGGAACAGGAACGACCCGGTCGGACGCCCGGGGTCGCTGATGCCGGCACGAGAGCGCCGAACAGCATCCGACACCGCCTTGACGGCATCCTTCTGTCCGATCAGGCGCTTGCCGAGCTCACTCTCGAGGTGCAGCAGCTTCTCGCTCTCACCCTGCAGCAGACGACCCACGGGGATGCCGGTCCACGCGGCGATGACCGCGGCGATGTCCTCTTCGGTGACCTGCTCGTTGACCATGCGCGGTTCGGCAGGGGTCGCGGCCTCGGCCTGCTCGGCTTCGGCGATGTCGCGCTCCAGGCGCTTGATGGTCTCGTACTCCAGCTTCGAGGCCTTGGTGTAGTCGGCGTTGCGCATGGCGAGGTCGCGCTGCGTGATCGCGTCGTCGAGCTGCTTCTTGAGCTCGCCGACCCGGTTCAGCCCCTGACGCTCACGCGCCCACCGGGCCTCCAGCTCCGCGAGTTCCTTCTCCATGCCGACGAGCTGCTCGCGCAGAGCGCCGAGGCGCTCCTTCGATGCGGCATCCTTCTCACGCTTGAGGGCCAGCTCCTCCAGCTTCAGCCGGTCGACCTGGCGCTTGAGCTGGTCGATCTCGACCGGCGAGGAGTCGATCTCCATCTTGAGCCGAGACATCGACTCGTCGATCAGGTCGATGGCCTTGTCGGGGAGCTGACGCGCAGGAAGGTACCGGTTCGAGAGCGCGGCAGCGGCGACGAGGGCGCTGTCGGAGATCGTGACTCCGTGGTGCGCCTCGTAGCGCCCCTTGAGCCCGCGGAGGATCGCGATGGTGTCCTCGACCGTGGGCTCGCCGACGTACACCTGCTGGAAGCGACGCTCGAGCGCGGCATCCTTCTCGATGAACTCGCGGTACTCGTTGAGCGTCGTCGCACCGATCAGCCGCAGCTCGCCGCGGGCCAGCATGGGCTTGAGCATGTTGGAGGCCGCGACCGATCCTTCGCCGCCGCCCGCGCCCATCAGCACGTGCAGCTCGTCGATGAACGTGATGACCTGACCGTCGGACTCGGTGATCTCCTTGAGGACCTGCTTCAGCCGCTCCTCGAACTGCCCGCGGTACATGGCGCCGGCCACGAGGGCGGAGATGTCGAGCGTGACCAGCTCCTTGTCCTTGAGCGACTCGGCCACGTCGCCCGCGACGATGCGCTGGGCGAGACCCTCGACGACGGCGGTCTTGCCGACGCCGGGCTCGCCGATCAGCACCGGGTTGTTCTTGGTGCGGCGGGTGAGGACCTGGCTCACGCGACGGATCTCGCTGTCGCGTCCGATCACGGGGTCGAGCTTGCCCTCGCGGGCGCGGTCGGTCAGGTTGATGCCGAACTGCTCGAGGGCGGACTGCTGGTCTTGGTTCTGGTTGCCGGTCTGCGGGGTGGTCATGCGCTCCTCCTGGAGATGCTCCTTCTGGTCGTCTCCCGCCTTCCGGATCGGGAGACGGGGTAAAAGTTGAGTCTTGTTGACTCAAGTTTAGCACTCGCCGAGATTCTGTTCCAGCCCCAGCCTCCCGTCAGCGCTCCTGCGCGACGGCGTCCCAGATCGCGGCCGCGACCGCACGTTTCGACCCGGAGGCCACGCCCGCTTCCGTCCCGCCCGGCCCGAGGATGTGCACGGTGTTCTCGGCCCTCTCGAACCCGCGCTCCCAGCCGACCTCGTTCACCACGAGCAGGTCGACACCCTTGCGCTGCTGCTTGCGGCGAGCGCGGGCGAGGAGTTCCGCCTCATCTTCCGGGATCTCCGCGGCGAAGGCGATGACGAGCTGCCCGGGCTTCCGCGCCGCCGCGAGTGCGGCGACGATGTCCTCGTTCTCGACCAGCTCGATGGTCGGCACTCCCCCCGCCTCCTTGGTGAGCTTGCGGTTCGAGACCTCCACCGGCCGATAGTCGGCCACGGCCGCCGCCATCACGACCACATCGGCCGCTGCGGCCTCGCGCTTCATCGCTTCGGCGAGCTCGGCGGCCGCACCGACGGAGACGACGCGGATGGACGGATGCCGCGCCTCGGCGAGCACGTCACCCGCGATGTTCGCCGCGACCAGGGTCACCTCGGCGCCACGTGCGGCGGCCTCGGCGGCGAGGGCCGCCCCCTGCCTGCCGCTGGACCGGTTGCCGAGGAAGCGTACGGGGTCGATGGGCTCGCGCGTGCCCCCGGCCGAGACGACGACCCGCACCCCGGCGAGGTCGCCGGGGTCCAGCAGCGCTTGGGCTGCCGCGAAGATCTCCTCGGGCTCCGACATCCGTCCTGGTCCGCTGTCGCCGCCCGCGAGCTCTCCGTCGGCCGGGCCGACGACGTGCACGCCGCGCTCCCGCAGCGTCGCGATGTTCGCCTGCGTGGCCCTGTTCCGCCACATCTCGGCGTGCATGGCCGGCGCGATCAGCACCGGAGCCTCGGTGGCGAGCAGGGTCGTACCCAGGAGGTCGTCGGCGAGACCGGCGGTGATCTTGGCGATCGAGTTCGCGGTCGCCGGCGCCACGATCACAAGCTCGGCGGCCTGGCCGAGTGCGACGTGCCGCACCTTGGCCACGTCGTCGTGCACACTCGTGGTGACCGGGTGGCGACTGATCGCCTCCCACGTCGGCAGCCCGACGAAGCGCAGCGCATCCTCGGTGGGCACCACGGTCACGTCGTGCCCGCCCTTCGTGAGCAGGCGCACGAGGTGCACCGTCTTGTACGCGGCGATGCCGCCCGTGACTCCGACGACGATGTTCACATCTCGATTCTGCCGCAGCATCCGCCGCCGTGGGGCCGACGTCGTCGCCCTCGACCTAGACTTGGACCCGTGTGCACGGTCGTGATCGATGTCGAGAATGCCGGTGTCGCGAGGCTCTTGGCGGTGCGTGACGAAGACCCGCAGCGGGAATGGGACGCCCTCGGCCCCTGGTGGCCGGAGCGGTATTCGGGCGTGATCGGGATCCGGGATCGTCGCGCGGGCGGAGCCTGGCTCGCCGCGAACCCCGCGGAACGGCGGCTGGCCGTGCTGCTGAACCGCGCCGACGTGCGCGACCTCCCCGATGCGCACGCCGTCTCCCGCGGATCCCTCGCACTGGAATCGGTCATGGGCCGCTCCCCCGTCGCCCCGCTCCCCATGCACGGCTTCAACCTGCTGGAGGTCGGTCCCGAAGGTGCGCGCGTGCTGTCATGGGACGGCGTCGAGCTGCGCGAGACGCCCATCGATCCGGGCACGCACATGATCGCGCACGACGACCTCGACGACGAGACGACTCCGCGGATCGAGGCCTGGCTGCCGGAGTTCCGTGCTCTGGGTCCGTCGGCCGACAGCCCGGACTGGACGGCCGAATGGACCGCGCTGCTGGCGTCCTCGACCGAACTGCCCCCCGAAGACGACCGCGCGATCATCCGCGACAACCGCCCGCACGGGTACCCCACGCAGTCGCTCCTCTATGCGACGGCATCCGTCACCCCCACGGGCCTCGAGGTTCGCGATCACGCGTTCCCCACACCGGCGCACTGGGGTGTCTGAGCGCACGCTCCGCGCCTCACGGGGTGCAGGCAACGGATGCGCCACGCCGAGGACTGCGTAGTCATTCCCCGCCTCCCCGCGGTCTAGCATGGGAAGCCCGGCACGGAAGAGGAGGGCCCATGCCGCCGAAGTCCCGCGGTGTGACCAGCGTCGACGTCGCCCGAGCGGCGGGCGTGTCGCAGACGACGGTGTCCCGCATCGTCAACGGCCATGAGGGCGTGTCGGAGCGAGTGCGCGCCAAGGTCGAGGCGGCCATCCAGCAGCTCGACTACCGCCCCAACCTCAGCGCCCGAAGCCTCGTCACCAGCCGCACCCAGACGATCGGCGTCGTGCTGGGCGACCCGCGCAACAGTTACTACGCCGAACTGCTGCACACGATCAGCGATGATCTCAACCGAGCCGGATACCGCGCTCTCATTCTCAGCGGTCGCGCCGACACCACCGAGGACCTCGCGCGGACCCTGCGGGAGACGAACGTGGACGGCGTCATCCTCACGACCACGCTGCTCTCGCCCGATGACGAGGGCCGCATCGTGTCGCTCGGCGTTCCCGCGGTGACGATGGGCCCCGGCGCCGTGTCCGACAACGACTCGATCTCTCCCGACAACATC
Organism: Microbacterium sp. Mcb102; assembly: GCF_024519805.1. NCBI lineage: Bacteria > Bacillati > Actinomycetota > Actinomycetes > Micrococcales > Microbacteriaceae > Microbacterium > Microbacterium sp. Mcb102. The sequence continues at coordinate 207,703 of NZ_JALJRG010000003.1, forward strand.
GACGGGGGTCGCATCGCGGGCCGCCACCTCGCATCCCTCGGACATCGACGCATCGGAGTGATCGCCGGCCCGCTCGGCACGACCTCCGTCCGCGACCGACACGAGGGGTTCCTCTCGGAGCTCGACGCCGCCGGGGTCGTGTTCGATCCGTCGCTGCTCGACGTCGCCGACCTCGACTACACGAGGGCGTTCGAGGCGGCGACTCGCCTGCTGCAGCTGCCGGAGCCCCCCACCGCGCTCTTCTGCCACAACGACCTCGTGGCCTTCGGCGCCCTGAACGCCGCGAAGGCGCTCGGAATCGGCGTGCCGGATGAGGTGTCGGTGCTCGGGTTCGACGATGTGGCGATGTCATCGTGGCAGGCGTTCGATCTCACGACGGTGCGCCAGCCGATCCTCGACATGGCGCACGGCGCCGTCGAGCTGCTGCTCGCGCGTCTCGCCGCGCCCGAACAGGACGCCGCGCACGTGCTGCTGCCCTGCTCACTGGTCGAGCGTTCGACCACCAGGGCGCTCTGACCGGAGCGCCCGCTCACGCCGCCGAAGACTCGTCCGACGCGCAGGAGAACCGCGCGCGGTAGGCCGTGGGGGTGAGTCCGAGGACCCGTGCGAAGTTCTGTCGGAGCACCGCCGCCGAGCCGAAGCCGCATTCGTCGGCGATGTGGTCGAGCGGAAGGTCGGTGCGCTCCAGCATCCGCTGCGCGTGGATGATGCGCTGGCGCGCGAGCCACGCGGCGGGCGTCGCCCCGTACTCGGCCTTGAAGCGCCGGGCGAAGGTTCGCGGTGACATCAGTGCCCTGGCCGCGAGCTGATCGACACCGAGGTCGTCGCGGAGGTGCTCGACGGCCCAGTCGGCGACCGCGGCGAGCGAGTCGGTGGGCACCACGGGGATCGGACGGTCGATGAACTGCGCCTGGCCGCCGTCACGCTGCGGCGGCACCACCATGCGGCGCGCGATGCGGTTCGTGAGCTCGGCTCCCACCTCCTGGCGGAGCAGATGCAGGCAGGCATCGATCCCGGCGGCGGTGCCGGCGCTGGTGATGATCTTCCCGTCCTGCACGAAGAGCACGTCGGGGTCGATGTCGATCTGCGGGTACATGTCGGCCATCACGTGCGCGTACATCCAGTGCGTCGTCGCCCGACGTCCGTCGAGCACGCCGGCGGCGGCGAGGATGAACGACCCGCTGCAGACGCTCATCACCCAGGCGCCGCGGTCGACCGCGTGCCGGGCGACGTCGAGCAGGAGCGGATCGATGTCGCCCCAGCGCTCGCGAGGGAGCGGGCAGAACACCACGAGGTCGGCTTCGTACGCGAAGGCCAGGTCGTGCTCGACGTTGACGGAGAAGCCGATCTTCGAGTGCACGACACCCGCGCGCGGGGCGACGATGCGGAAGTCGAAGTTCGGCACGCCGTCGCTGGATCGATCGAGTCCGAACGCCTCGCAGGCGACGCCGAACTCGAACGGCGCGAAGCCATCTTGGATGACGCAGGCCACTGTCTTCATGCACACTCCCGATTGGCAGTTTTCATACGATGGTAGTCGACTCTGCCACTCGTGACAGTTCGGCATCGAACGTAGCGTTTCTGCCATGATACTCGTCATCGCACTCCTCGCTCTGGTCGCATGGGCGACTATCGCCACCGTCATCGAACTCCGTCGCGACGGCTACCACCCCACGCCGACGGACTGGAATCGCGTCGGCGGCCGCGACGTCCACCAGAGGGCCGAGTCCGGACACGGCTACCGCTGAACCGCGCTCGACCCCCGGTGTATGGTCGGCTCATGATCCCGCTCGACAGCCTCGTCGCCTTCGCCGTCGCCTCCGTCGTGATCATCGCCATCCCCGGTCCGAGCGTGCTGTTCGTGATCGGCCGCTCTCTCTCGCTCGGTCGCCGTGCCGGCGTGCTCAGCGTCGTCGGCAACGCCCTCGGCACCGTACCGGCCGTTCTCGCCGTGGCCTTCGGGGTCGGCGCCATCGTCGCGTCTTCCGTGGTGGCGTTCACCCTCATCAAGATCGTCGGCGCCGCCTACCTGGTCTGGCTCGGCGTACAGGCGATCCGCCACCGTCACGACCACGTCCCTGATGCGGATCGAGCGCCGGCCTCCGCCGCGAAGCTGCTGCGCCAGGGCTTCATCGTCGGTCTGACCAACCCGAAGACGATCGCGTTCTTCGTGGCCGTGCTCCCGCAGTTCGTCGTCCCGGCGGCCGGCCCGGTCTGGGCCCAGCTTCTTCTGCTCGGTCTCACCTTCCAGACGCTCGCACTGGTCTGCGACAGCGTGTGGGCCCTCGCCGCCGGAACCGCGCGCGCCTGGTTCGCCCGCTCGCCGCGTCGCATGTCGACACTCTCCGGCACCGGCGGCGTGATGATGATCGGGCTCGGCGGCACGCTGGCCCTGACCGGCGCCAAGAGCTGAATCCCCTCCCCGTGCGAATCGCGGGCGCCACGGCTACGCTCGTCGTCATGAGCGAGCCCCAGCAGCCTCCCGCGCACCTGCCCGCCGATCCGCAATACCCCGGCACGCACACGTTCCCGACCCACGCGTCCAGTGCGCCGCCATCGACCCCCGCTGCTCCCGCCGCTCCCACGCATCCGACCGCCGCCCCCGCGCATCCGACGGCCTACCCGACCGCTGCTGCGGCATACCCGGCCGGGGCTTCGGGCCAGCCCGCAGCTGCGGCCTACCCGGCCGGGGCTTCGGGCCAGCCCGCGTCGTGGCCGGCCGCGGCGGCAGCTCCCGCCGCCCCGGCCGGCAGCGCGCTCGGGCGGACCGCCTTCGTGATCGCCGTCATCACACTCGCGGTCAACCTCATCTCCTCGATCGTGCGACTCCTGATCTACACGTCGAACTTCGGATACGGATCCGCCTACGCGATCGATGAGGCGATCGGCGTGATCTCCTTCTTCGCCTACCTCGTGGCGCTCGTGCTGGGCATCATCGCCGCGCGTCGCCCGGGTCCGCGCCTTCTCGCCGGCGTCGCGATCGGCATCGCGGGCGCCGGTGCCCTCGGGATGATCTTCAGCTGGGTCGGCATCGCGTTCCTGCGATTCGTGTGACCCTCAGCCTGCGTCAGCGCCGGTGAGCACCCGCTCGTAGACCTCGACCATGGCCGCCGTGCGCGACGACTGGCGGAACGCCTCGGCGACCTCGGGCACGGGGGTCGGCGCGGTGCCGGCGGCGATGTCGGATGCCGCCAGCCGCAGGGCCTCCGCGAGCGCAGCGAGTCGTCGGGCCTCGAGCTCCCGGCCCGATGCGGTGGCGCCGGCATCCGGAACCGCCCACAGCCCCCCGCCGAGCTCCGCCGCGATGTCGGGGTCACAGATCACGGAGGGCGTGCCGAGCGTGGCCGCCTCGAACGGCGTCATCCCCTGGGTCTCGAAGCCGATCGACGTCTGCACGAGCGCGTCGGCGGCGGCGATCCGCTCCAGGGTCTGCGGGTAGGTCAGTCGTCCGGCGAAGCGCACGCCGTCGTGGCCGCGCACGATCTTCTCGGCCGCGGCCCGCTGCCCTCCGCCGCCGATGATCTCGAGTTCCGCGTCGATGCCGGCGGCGACGAACGCGTCGAGGAACGGCAGCAGGCGCTTCTCCGGACTCATCCGTCCGAGCCAGACGAAGCGGGGCCGTCCGGGCTCCCGGGCCGCCGGTCGCGCAGCGAGCGTCTGTGCGCGCAGGTCATCGTCGATGCCGTTCCAGATCACGTCGACCCGCGGGAACACGTCGTGCTGCTCGAGGCGTCGGGCGAAATGCGTCGATGGCGCGGTCACAGCGGATGCTCCGGCGGCGAGACCGCGCAGGAACGACCAGCCGTCCACGCCCCGCACGGGTTCGCCGATCCCACGCATCGCCCTGTGGCGCCAGGCGTTCAACACGGCGAGCACGGGGCGGTGCAGCGGAGTGACGGCCGCGATCCCGACATCGACGCGGTTGTGCATGGTGTGCACGACCGGGATGCCATGGCGCTGGGCGTAGCGATGCCCGATGAACGCGCCCCAGAAGTCGGCTTGCACGTGCACCAGGTCCACCGTCGGGCGGCGGGTCATGGCCTTGTCGAGGAAGCGGTCGGTCGCGCGCCCCGGCCACGTCATCGAGTACTCGCGGTCGAGCGTGATCGGCATCGACGGCAGGTCGATGTACGCCCCGCCGTGCGAGCCGGACGGCACGCGCGAGCCGTGCATCTTCGGCGCGACGACCGTGACAGTGTGTCCGGCGCGTTCGAGGAACTCCCGCTGGAGCCGCATCGACACCTGCGCTCCGCCGAGGGAGTCGAGGTGCTGATCGCCGAAGAAGACGATGTGCATGGCGCGCTACTCCGTCGCCGAGGCGTCGCGGCGCCGTGATCCGAGGGGGATACCGTGCATGGCGCGCTACTCCGTCGCCGAGGCGTCGTGGCGCCGTGATCCGAGGGGGACACTGTGCATAGCGGGTTACTCGGGCAGCGGCTCGTCGCGGTACAGCGCCTCGAAGGTGTCGAGGGTGCGGTTGATGTCGTGGATCGCGACACCGTCGAGCGATGCGCGCTGCATCCGCTCGTACTCCGCAGGTTCCGCGGTGAGCACATCGGTCAGGCGGGCGGCGAGCGCATCGACGTTGCCCGGCTCGAACAGGTAGCCGTTCTCGCCGTCGTGCACGAGGTGCGGGAGGGCGACGGCATCCGCCGCGACGATCGGCAGCGCCGACGCCATGGCCTCCATCGTCGCGATGGACTGCAGCTCGGCGATCGACGCGATCACGAAGAGACTCGCCCGGGACAGCAGCGCCCGGAGCTCCTCGTCGGTGGTGCGCCCGTGGAACGTGACCCGGTCGGCGAGACCGAGCTGCGCGGCCAGGTGCTCCAGCTGCTTGCGCTGGTCGCCGCCGCCGACGATGTCGAAGGTCGTGTCGAGCGCCGGGTCGAGCTTCGTCATCGCCTTGAGGATGACCTCGACCTGCTTCTCGGCGGTGAGCCGGCCGACGAAGACGATGCGGTTCTTGTCGCGCGGGGCGATCACCGGCGTGTACTGCGTGCGGTCGATGCCGCAGCTGACGGGGATCACACCCTCCACCTCGACGGTCTTCTCGAGGAAGTCGGCCGCGCGGCGGGTCGGGGTGGTGATCGCTCGCGTCAGGTCGAAGGTGCGCTTGGCGTCGGCCCAGGCGAACTTCAGGACGAGGTCGTCGATGAACTTCGGCATGGTCGTGTGATCGAGGATGTTCTCGGCCATGACGTGGTTGGTCGCGATGACCGGGATGCCGCGCTCGTGCGCGATGTAGGCCAGGCCGCGGCCGATCACGATGTGCGACTGGATGTGCACGACATCCGGCTGCACCTGGTCGATGACCTTGCGGGCGTAGGGCTTCGACCGCCACGGCCAGACGAACCGCAGCCAGTCGTGGGGAGCCCAGCGCACCGACGGCAGCCGGTGCAGGGTCATCGGCTCGCCCTCGATGACCTCGGTGTGCGGCTGCGCGCGCCGGTAGGCCTGGTTGGGGGCGACGACGTGCACGTCGTGGCCGCGCTGCACGAGGCCCGCAGCGAGGCGCTCGGCGAAGCGGGCGGCGCCGTTGATGTCGGGGGCGAACGTGTCGCAGCCGATCACGATCTTCAACGGGCGGGGCGCGGGTTCGGCGGCGGGGCCGCTCGACGGATCGATCGGATCGTCGGAGGGAGTCACAGACATGCAGCCTTACGATGTGGCGGCCAAGGGAAAGCCCTGGTCGGGCGCTGGCCACTCTACCCGAGCGCCCTGCGCGGACGGCCGAGGCGTACCGGGCATCCCTCAGCCTCAGCCGTTAGCGTGGAGCCATGCGACTGACTGCCGACGCCGATCCCCAGCTGTGGATTCCCGTGACGGACTCGCTCGGATGGAAGGGCCGTCGGCACCGCAAGGCGGCGATCCGGATGCTGCTGGGCCAGGTCAATGCGGCCGTCGGCGCGACCGAGCGCCCCGGATCGCGGTTCGGCGCGTGGGCGATGAGTCAGGCGGCGCCGATGCTGATGAAGCGGGCGGACGGCCGCGTGCTGGTGTGGACCTGGAAGGCCGAACCGGAGCTGGTCGTGGCGATGGCGACCGCGCAGGTCCTGACGCCCGACGTGCGGATCGCGCGAGCGTCGATGCCGATGGACTACGACGACACGGAGTCCTTCCCCACCCGGCTCGGTGTGGGCGAGAAGCTGCTCGTGCCGATGCCGCCCTCGCCGGCGTCGCCGCCCTTCGCGACCTACACCTGGGACACGGGTACGCATCTGGTGACGCTGACCGCGGTGTGCAGCGACAAGGAGCGGTTCGGCACGCTGGTCGGCGCGCTCGATGAGCTGGCGCGCAGCATCCGTATCGCCGACGACCTCGCCGGCGGAGAGTCCCCCGACGTGCTGCGACTCGATCCCGCTTGAGCAGCCCTCGAGGCAGCAAGCCGCTCAGCCCAACCCGCGCTCCGCGAGCCACTCCTTCGCCACCCCGGCGGGTGCCCGCACCAGCCAGGCATCCGTGATGATCTCGTCCAGCCGATCGCGGTCGACGGCGTCGAGGCGCACGAGCAGCCCGGGGTATCCGTCGAAGTGGGGGATCGTGAACAGCGCCTCGGGCTCGGCCGCGAGCAGGGCGTCCTTCTCCTCGAGGTCGGCGACACGCACGGCGAGCACCTCGCCCGCTGGCCACTCGCGCCCGAGCTCGGAGAGCTGCCGCAGGTCGGTCGCGCTAGGGCCGCGGAGCCAGGCGAACTGCCCGCTCTTGACGCGCCACGCGGCCTCGCCGGTGTGGCCGCTCACCACCTCTTCAACTCCGGGGAGCGCAAGGGCGATCGCCCGCACGTCGTCGATGCTCGCCATCCCGCCATCGTCGCGCACCCGCCCGGCGACCACAACGGGAACCGAGCCTCAGCGCACGATGCGCAGCGTCCGCACCTCGAACGGTCGCAGCTGCAGCTCGCCGCCGACCCGCGCGTCGTCGATGTCGTCTTCGATCAGGCTCACCTCGCGCACCTCGCGGTGCTCGAAGCGGACCACCAGCTCGCCGACCGCTCGGCGCCCGAGCGCCTCGTACACCCGCACGATCACGTCGCCGGAATCGTCGTCGGCGAGCTTGACCGCCGACACCACGATGCCGTCTCCCTGCACCGACACGAGCGGCTCGACCTCACGCGCACCACGCACGACGCTCGGAAGCGCGTTGATCCTGATTCCCTCGGCCGTCGCGACCGCGGCATCCGCTCCGATCACGAAGCCGACCTCGATCTCGTGGTGGCCGTGGTCGGTGTCGGGGTCGGGGAAGCGCGGGGCCCGCAGCAGCGACAGCCGCACCGTCGTCGTCACCGCGTCGTCAGACACCTCCCGCGAGGTGTCGTACCCGTAGATCGAGTCGTTGACGAGGGCGACGCCGAAGTCCTGCTCGCGCACCAGCACGAAGCGGTGCATCGAGGTCTCGAACTTCGCCGCTTCCCAGCTGGTGTTCGTGTGCGTGACGCGTGACTGGTAGCCGAACTGGGTCTCGGCCTCGGTGTGCGCGGCCTGGATGTCGAGCGGGAACGCGAGCTTGAGCAGCTTCTCGGTCTCGTGCCAGTCGATCTCGTTGCGCAGCAGCACGGTGCGCGACTCGGGGTGGAGGATGATCGTCTGCTCGATCGTGGACTCCGAGAACGGACGCACGACCACGATCCGCGCGGCCCTGCCGACCATCGACGCTTCGATCGACGTGACCGAAGTGAGGTCGTCGACGCTGTTGCGGTAGTACCGGTCGATGTCCCACGCGTCCCACATGTTCGGGAAGTCCTGGTGCAGCTGGAAGAGGTTCGCGGCCTTGCCCTCGGCCACCGCCTCGCGACCGCTGGCCTTGTCGATGGCGGACACGATCAGGCCCTCGGCCGACACCAGCACGGAGACGAGCTCGTTCTCGAGTCGCCACCCGCCGTTCTCCTCGGTGAGTGAGACCGGCGCCGCGGTCGGCTCGGCGACGAACGCCGCCCCGAGCGCACGTCCGCGCCCGACCGATGTCGGCTCGAACTGCAGCTCGCGGTCGCCCTCGCCGGCGAGCGAACGGCGAGCGGCGAGGGAGATGTCCTCGGCATCCGACAGCACGTCGCTCAGCACGGCGACCGCCTCCCGATGCACCCACGCGATCGAGGTGCCGGGCAGGATGTCGTGGAACTCATGCAGCAGCACGGCCTGCCACAGCCGGTCGAATTCGGCCTGCGGATACGCGGCGCCGGTGCGCACCGCATCCGTCGCGGCCCACAGCTCGGCCTCGATCAGCGCATGCTCGGCCCAGCGGTGCAGCGCCTTGGTGGCGTGCTGGCTGGTGAGCGTGCCACGGTGCAGCTCGAGGTACAGCTCGCCGACCCAGACCGCCGGATGCGGCAGCTCGGCCTTGGCGGCATCGAAGAAGACGTCCGGGTGCTCCCACACGACCTGTGCACTGCCCTCGAGGTCGCGCAGGCGCTCGGCCTTGCCCGTCATCTCGCGGGTCGTGCCGCCGCCGCCGTCGCCCCAGCCGACCGGTGCGATCGACCGCGAGCTGAGTCGGTTCTCCTTGAACTGGCGCGAGGCCTTCGCGACCTCCATGCCGCTCAGCTGCGAGTTGTAGGTGTCCATCGACGGGAAGTGCGTGAACACCTGCGAGCCGTCGATGCCCTCCCAGAGGAAGGAGTGATGCGGGAAGACGTTCTGCTGGTTCCAGGAGATCTTCTGCGTGAAGAACCACTCGAACCCGGCACGGCGCATCAGCTGCGGCAGGGCGGGCGAGTACCCGAAGCTGTCCGGCAGCCAGACGCCCTTCGACCGGATGCCGAACTCGCGCTCGAAGAACCGCTGCCCGTGCGAGAACTGCCGCACCAGCGACTCGCCCGTCGGCATCACGGTGTCGGACTCGACCCACATGCCACCGAGCGGCAGGAAACGCCCGGCGGCGACCGCGGCCTTGACCCGCTCCCACACCTCGGGGCGATGCTCCTTGATCCAGGCGTACTGCTGCGCGCTGGACATGCCGTACTGGAACTCGGGCTGCTCCTCGATGAGCGTCGTCATCGACGAGGTGGTGCGTGCGACCTTGCGGATCGTCTCGCGCACGGGCCAGAGCCACGCGGAATCGATGTGCGCGTGGCCGACGGCCGAGATGCGGTGCGCGCTGGCCTCGGCGGGCGCGGCGAGCACGTCGGCGAGGCGGGCGCGGGCGTCGGGTGCCGTCGCCACGATGCGCTGCAGATCGAGCACGTCGAGGGCGTCGTCCATCGCCTGCAGGATGCGCATGCGGCGCGGCGACGTCGCCGGCAGCTCGGCCTGCAGCTCGAACAGCACCTCGAGGTCGAGCGACAGATCGAAGACCTCCTGCTCGAACACGGCCAGGTCCATCCGGCGCGCGCGGTAGAGGCGTTCCTTCGAGGAGGTGAGGATGTCGCCCTCCTGCGTCGGCAGGAAGGGGTGGTAGTCGAGCAGCACCGGGTTGGACGCCGCCTCGAGGTACAGCTCCACGGGCTCGTCGCCCGCGGCCGCCTCGGCGATCGGCACCCACTGGTTGCGGGGGTTGATGCTCTTCACCGGGATCGGGTCGGACCCTGCGGCGCTGCGACGGTACGCGAGCGCCTCGCACTGGAAGCCCGTCATGTTCACGTCGAATCCGAGGTCGATGAGCGCCTCGACGCGGCGTCCGGCCCATTCGGCGGGCACGCGCCCGGTGAGCTTGAACCAGGTGGTGCCCCACGCCGGGCCCCAGGGTGCGCCGACGGTCCCGGCTTCGTAGTCGAGCGCGAGCCCCTCGGCCGGAGCGATCGGCTCGCCGGGCAGTTCGTGGATCGCGACGTCCAGCGGCACGGAGGCCGAGTGGATCGCCGGGCGGATGCGCTCCTCGAGGACCCGCTTGACGCGGCCGACGGTGAGCGAGGTGTCGTCATGCATGGGAATCTCCGGGCTCGACGGTGAGTGCTGGTCCGCGGCGCGACAGGCGACGCCGTGTTGATGCTATCGGATTTACTAAAACGATCTAGTAGCCAAGTCTAAACGCATCGTCACTTCTTCCGCGAGACTAAATCGATCAAGTATGGTGAGGGACTATGACCCCGGCGAAACGCGTCACCATCGCCGACATCGCGCGCATGGCAGGGGTCTCTCCCGGTGCCGTCTCCTTCGCGCTGAACGGCCGCCCCGGCGTGAGCGACGAGACCAGGCAGCGCATCCTCAGCATCGTCGAAGAGAACGGCTGGCAGCCGAGCTCGGCGGCTCGAGCGCTGGTCGGAGCGCGCGCCAACACCGTCGGCTTCGCCCTCGCCCGCCCGGCACGGTCGCTGGGATCCGAGGCGTTCTTCACCGACCTCATCGCCGGCATCGAGTCACGGCTGTCGGAGAGCAAGGTCAGCCTGCAGCTCCGCCTCGTCAGCGACATCGCCGAGGAGATGGAAGTGCACCGACAGTGGCGCTCCTCCAACCAGGTCGACGGCTTCATCTTCATCGACCCCCGCGAGGACGATCCCCGCGTCGGGCGCATCGAAGCCCTCGACGCCCGGGCCGTGATGATCGGTTCCGAGCCCTCGCCGGAGGGCTCCGTGCCGAGCGTCTGGATCGGCGACGACACGGTGGCCGAGACGCTCTTCTCCTACCTGGTCGCCCTCGGGCACACCCGCATCGCCTACGTCGCCGGCCCGGCCGAACTCGAGCACACGCGCCTGCGTGCCGAGGTGCTCGGGCGCATGAGGACCGACGGCGTCGAGGGCGAGGTCATCATCACGGACTTCTCGCCCGCACGAGCATCGGCGGTCACGCGCTCGCTGCTCTCCGGTCGGCAGCAGCCGACCGCGATCGTCTACGACAACGACGTGATGGCGGTCGCAGGCCTCCGCGTCGCCCAGGAGATGGGCCGTGCCGTGCCGCGCGACGTCTCCCTCGCCTCGTTCGACGACTCCGTCATCGCCGGACTGATCAACCCGTCGATCACGGCGATGACCCGAGACACCTTCGAACTCGGAGAGCGCGCGGCGACCCTACTGTTACAGCAGATCGAGGCGGGAGTGAACCTGCCCAGCGTCGAGGGTCCGACGCCGGTGCTCACGGCACGCGAGAGCACCGCTCCGCCCGCGCGCCTCGCCTGAACGACCTCGTCCGGCCCGAACCGCGGTCGCGGTCAGCTCTGGACGACGGTGTTGACCGATCCGTAGGGATCGACGACGTCGGCCGACAGGTCGGGACGAATGAGGCGGCGGATGCCACGCGCATCGAGGACAACCGGGTCCTGCGCGTCACGCGACGTGACGAGGGCCGGGTCGAGTCCGGCAGCGCAGGCATCGACCCAGGCCTGGAACACCGCACCGCCCGGGCTCAGCGCCGCCCGACTCACGGGAACCTCGCGCTCGTCCACGTCCACCACGATCGCCGTGTCCCGCACGGGCGGCGCGACGCGCTGTCGCAGGTCGGGGATGATCTCGGCGAGACGCCGACCGATGGGTTTCGCCGCGCCGTCCTGACCGATGAGCCCGAGGGTGTACTCCAGCTCGGGGAAGTCACCGAGGTCGCGGCTGACGTCATGCGAGCACCACCAGGTGATGCCCCAGAGGTTCTGGGTGCGCGCGGCGGAGCGCACGGTCGCCTCCAGGAAGCCCGGCATCTCCTCGTCGGTGAGACAGTTCGAGGGCGCGCCCACCTCCTGCAGCCACACCGCCCGGTCGGGATCGGTCGCGAAGGCGCGGGAGAGCTCGATCAGGTACTCGGCGTGGCGATCGGAGGCGACGGAGCGACCGCCGTAGCGCTGGGCGGTGCCGTTGAAGATCCAGGAGTGGATCGTGGTCATGGCCCCCAGGCGCGACGCATGCGCGGGCGTGAAGCCGTGGCCGTCCATGTACCAGACGGCGTCGTACTCGCTGTGGACGTGCGGGATCCCCGGCGCCGCGGCCTCCGCCGCCGCCAGCAGGGTCGAGATCCAGCCGCCGGCTTCGTCCTGCGTGACCGGCCATGGCGACGGGTGCGTGTGCGCGGAGAACTGGTTCGTCTCGTTGCCGAGCGTCAGGCCGAGGAAGTTCGGTGCGTCACTCAACGCCCGACCGAGCCGGTCGACGAGCGCGACCTGACCCTCGAGCGCCCGTGGATCGGTGAACATGTTCTTGTCGTGCCACGTGTACAGCCACGAGGGGACGAAGTCGAAGCTCGAGAGGTGCCCCTGGACCACATCGATGCCCGCATCCATGCCGAACTCGCCGGCGATGTCGACGACGGCACGGACGTCGTCGATGGCCTTCTCCCGGATGAGCGTGCGGTTCGGCTGCAGCACGGTCCACAGTGGGAAGACCCTGACGTGATCGAGCCCGAGCTCCGCGAGAGCCGCGAAGTCCCGGCGCACGTCGTCGGGGGTGAAGTCGAGCCAGGAGTGCATCCAGTTCTTCGACGGCGTGTAGTTCGCCCCGAACCTCAGAGGAGCATCGAGGGCGCCGCGCTGCGTCATGTGTCAGACCTTTCGGACGTGCCCTTCGAGGAGGGCGGAGTTCGCACCACTATAACGCTTGAGCAACGAACAGTGCGCACTCCTGCACTTGCAGGCAGTGCGTCGCCGGACGATTGCCTTGACAGGGAGGAAATCGGATGGTTTCATCTGCTAAAGCGCTGTAGTCCCGTTCCTGCGGACTTCGCGCGGATTCGCCCGCCTCGAGGAAGAAGCACGATGAAAGTTCGCACACGCATTGTCGCTCTGGCAGCATTCAGCATCGGCGTTCTGGCGCTGACGAGTTGCACAGGAGGCGGCGGCACCTCCGGCGCCGCGGGCCCCATCGACACATCGGGCGAGCTGAGCGGCACCATCCAGTTCCAGACGTGGTCGCTCAAGAACGAGAAGTTCACCCCGTATTTCGAGGACCTCATCGACGCGTTCGAGAAGGAGCACCCCGACGTGACGGTCGAGTGGCTCGACCAGCCGGGCGACGGCTACCAGGAGAAGATCCTGAGCCAGGCGAACGCCGACACCCTCCCCGATGTGCTGAACCTGCCGCCCGACATCGCGTACCCGCTGGTCGCCGCGGGCAAGCTGATCGACCTGGAGACCGCCGACCCCGACCTGAAGACCGCCTACAACACGGGCGCCTGGGAGGCCTACAGCCAGTACCCGGGCATGGAGGGCACGTACGGCCTGCCCTGGTACCTCTCCAGCGACGCCTCCTGGTGGAACCTCGCGCAACTCGCACCCTTCGGCGTCACCGAGGAGAACCTCCCGACCACGGTCGACGAGCTCCTCACGCTCGCGAAAGACGTGGCCACCGAATCCAACGGCAAGGTGCAGCTCCTCTCCTCGATCCCGGCCCTCGACACGTTCACGGCCGCCGGCATGGAGGTCATCAACGACGAGGGCGAGTTCGACTTCAACACCGACGAGGCCGCGGCGATCATCGAGAAGTACGCGGATGCGTACGCGGCCGGCGCGATGCCCGCGGAAGCCCTGACCGGTGACTACGGCGGAAACGCGGAGGCGTACATCCAGGAGAAGGTCGCCTTCACCACCGGCGGCACCGGCTTCACGACCGACCTGCAGAAGGACGCACCGGCGCTGCTCGAGAACACGGTGGCGACGCCGCGACTCGGTGTCGCACCGCTGTACGTGCAGGGGCTCAACGTCTCGGCGGACTCCGACAACAAGGAGGCCGCGCTCGCCTTCGCCGAGTTCGCGACGAACGAGGAGAACCAGGTGGCCTTCTCGTCGCTCGCCGTCGGCACCGCTCCCGGAACGGCCGAGGGCGGAGACCAGGTCGTCGACAACATCGCCGCGACCGTCACCGACGAGAAGCAGCTGTCGGCGATCGACACCGTCTTCGGCGCGATGAAGGACGCCAAGGCGCTGCCGTTCCAGTGGACCTCCGACATGGCCACGTACATGACCCAGCAGATCGCCCTCGCGGTCAACGGCGAGGCGGACGCGAAGGCCCAGCTCGACAAGATCGTCGAGTACGCCAACGCCAACCGCGTGGACAAGTAAGCCATGCGCGCGGACACCGGCATCACGGCCGGCCGGAAGACGATGAGATCCCACCGGTGGTTCACACCCTGGCTGCTCCTCGGGCCCGCCGTCGCCTGGGTGCTGGTGTTCGCGCTCTGGCCGTTCCTGAACACGGTCTTCCTCAGCTTCACCGATGCCAAACCCCTGCGGACGCCCGAGTTCGTCGGCGGGGCGAACTACGAGCGCATGTTCGGCGACGAGATGTTCTGGAACGCCCTGACGACGTGCCTCATCTACGTGGTCGTGTGCGTGCCGCTGCTCACGATCCTGCCGCTGCTGCTGGCGCTGCTCGTGCAGAAGAAGCTCCCCGGCATCTCGTTCTTCCGCACCACGTTCTACTTCCCCGTGATCGCCTCGGTGGTCGTGGTCGCCCTCATCTGGACCTGGTTGTTCGACAGCCGCGGCATCATCAACCAGACGCTCGAGTTCCTCGGGCTGGTCGACAAGCCGATGGCGTTCCTCGTCGATCGCTGGCTGCTGCTCGGCTGCGCCATCCTGCTCACGGTCTGGAAGGGCCTGGGCTACTACATGGTCGTGTACCTCGCGGCGCTCGGGAACGTCGGCAAGGAGCTGCACGAGGCGGCGATGCTCGACGGCGCCGGGTCCTTCCGCCGGTTCCTGTCCGTGACGATCCCCTCGGTCCGCGGCGCGATGCTCCTCATCTCGGTGCTCATCGCGGTGTCCGCCATGAGGGTGTTCGCCGAGCTCGATGTGCTCTCGAAGAGCACGGGCGGCCCGGGCGGATACGACATGTCGCTCGTGATGCTCATCCGCCAGGTCGGCTCCGGCCTCAACGGGAACATCGGATACGCGTCCGCCATCAGCGTGGCGCTGTTCCTGCTCACCCTCATCCCGCTCGTCGCGATCGCCGTCATGAATCGCGAGAAGAAGGCGAAGGTCTCCGCATGAGCACGCTCACGCCGCCCCGTTCGACAGAGGACGCCCGCCCCTCCGAGGAGCTGTCGGCGCCGACCCGCGAGCGCATGTTCCGCCGCCGCGGATCCGGCGATTTCAGCAAGCCGACCCTCGGCGGTCTGATCGGTCGATACGCCCTCCTCCTCTTCGTCCTGGTGCTCGTGATCGGGCCGTTCATCTGGCAGCTGTCGACATCCTTCAAGGGGCCCCAGGAGAACATTTACTCCTTCCCGCCCGAGCTCATCCCGCGCGAGCCGACGCTGCAGAACTACAGCAGGGTCGCCGACATCGTCCCGGTGTACCTCTACGCCTGGCACTCGCTGCTCGTCTCGGTCGGCACGGTCGTCAGCAACGTCGTCCTGGCCACGTTCGCGGGCTACGCGCTGGGCTGCATGAGGTTCCGCGGCAAGTGGATCGTGATGGCGATCCTGCTCTCCACGCTGCTCTTCCCCGGCGAGGTGACGGTGACGAGCAACTTCCTGACGATCCGCGCCCTCGGGCTGGCCGACACCCTCTGGGGCGTCTTCCTCCCCGGCGCGATCAGCGCGATGAACGTGCTCCTGATCGCCACCGCCTGCCGCATGATCCCGAAGGACGTGCTGGATGCCGCGACGGTCGACGGTGCGACCACCTGGCAGCGCATCCGCCACATCGTGTGGCCGAACATCCGCGGCATGGTCTCGGTGGTCGCGATCTTCGCATTCATCGGGGCCTGGGACGACTACCTCTGGCCGCTCATCGTGCTGTCCGACCCGTCGAAGTACACGCTGACGGTCGGCATGGCGTATCTGAACAGCAGCTTCTCGGTCGACCCGCGCCTGATCGCGGCCGGCACCATGATCGCTCTCGTGCCCATCGTCATCATGTTCTCGTTCACGCAGCGCTTCTTCTTCAAGGGCGTGCAGGAGGGCGCGATCAAGGGGTGAGCGCCGCGCATCTCACGCCGGCGGACGGGCCGGCCGATCCTCCGTCGTCCCGTCCCCGAGCGGGCGTGCTGCCCGGCCCGGTGTTCGCCTTCGCTTTCGATCCCTCTGCCGGCGAGCAGCGGGTCGACGTGCCCGGGCTCACCGACCTCGAGATCTCCCCCGACACCGTGCTGCACTGGGCGTTCTACGCCGACGGTCCCGCGGCGACACTGTCTCCGCACGCAGCCCTCGCTGTGACGGTCGATGTGCGCTTCGCCGACGGCGCACGACTGAGCGACACGTCGGCCGTGCGCGATCGCTACGACTTCCCGCTCACCGCGCAGGCGCAGTTCGCCGCCCGCTGGAGTCT
The DNA here is from genome assembly GCF_024519805.1 of Microbacterium sp. Mcb102. Taxonomy (NCBI): domain Bacteria; kingdom Bacillati; phylum Actinomycetota; class Actinomycetes; order Micrococcales; family Microbacteriaceae; genus Microbacterium; species Microbacterium sp. Mcb102. The sequence goes on from NZ_JALJRG010000003.1 coordinate 223,822, forward strand.
GCCCGAGCAGTGGAACGCCGACACCGTCTCCCTCGCCCCCTTCGCACGCCGCAGCGGCACGGTCGAGGTCGTGCTCTGCGCCGCATCCCTCCCCGGTACCGCCGACCTCCCCGCGCGGTGCACCGGGTTCGTGCAGGTCGTGATCGAGGAGCGGGCTCCCTCCGCCGACCTCACCCCCGTCGAACGGGTCGACACCCGCCGCGGCTCGCATTCGGGTCCACGGTTCTCCCGCGGCAACACCATCCCGGCGGTGGCGATGCCGCACGGATTCACGTTCGTCACACCGGCGACCGCCGCGGAAGACGCCCGCTGGCCGTATCGGCCGTTCGTGCATGACGACCCCCAGGGGCGACGGCTCGAAGCGCTGCAGTTCTCCCATCAGCCGAGCCCGTGGATCGGCGATCGCTCGGTGCTGCAGTTGATGCCGTTCCTCGGCGCGCCCACCTCGCGCCGTGCCGGACGGCGGCGTTGGATCACCCCCGGCTCCGAACGGGCGCGTCCGCACGAATACTCGGCTGATCTCGGCGACGGCCTGCAGGTCGAGATGACGGCGACGTCGCACACGGCCGCGTTCCGCGTGCGCGGCGCGGATGCCGCCGCCCCGGTCGGCTTCGTCATCGATCAGCTCACCGACGCGGGGCGTCTCTTCTGGACGGATGCCGGCGGATTCGAGGGGTGGATCCCGGAGGGGCCCGAGGACTGGGGCAACGCTCCCCGTTGCTTCTTCGCCGGATCCATATTGCGGACCCCGCACGGCGTCGAAACGGACGAGCGTGGACCACTCGACGACGACGGGCGGGGCAGGGTCGCCGGGTACATCGGCGGACGCGGGGCGCTCGAGGTACGGATCGGCATCTCCTTCCTCTCGATCGATCAGGCACGGCACAGTCTCGACTCCGAGGCTCCGGCAACCATCCCCTATGAGGAGCTGCGGGGCGCGGCCGCCGCCTCCTGGAACCGGCTGCTCGGCCGCGTCACGATCCCACCGCTGCCGGACGCGGAGGCCCCTTATCGCACGCTCGCCGACGAGGAGCATCGGTCCCGGATCGCGGCCGCGCTCCACCGGATGCACCTGTACCCCAACAGCGCGGCCGAGAACGCCGGGACCGCGGAGGCGCCGGTCTGGCGATTCGCCGACGTGTTCGCCGCGCGCGAGTCACACGACGAGAGCGGAGTCGCACCGGCCGTCGACGGCGAACTCGTCGTGAACAACGGATACTGGGACACCTACCGCACCGAGTGGCCGGCTCTCGCCCTGCTCGATCCCTCCCTCGCTGGGCGGCTCCTCGACGGGCAGCTCGAGCAGTACCGCCGGGGAGGGTGGATGGCGCGATGGAGCGCACCCGGATACGTCGACAGCATGGTCGGCACCTCGAGCGACCAGATCTTCGCCGATGCCGCACGCTGGGGCGTGGACTTCGACCGCGTCACCGCGTTCGAGAGCGGATGGCGGAACGCGTGCGAGCCGGGGCCGGATGCGCGCCGCGGCCGCAAGGGCATCGCGAGGGGCCGGTTCACCGGATACATCCCCTCGGAAGTGCCGGAGGGCATGAGCTGGAGCATCGAGAACGCGGTGAGCGATGCCGCACTCGGGAGGCTCGCGGCGCAGCTCGCCACCGAGTCCGCCACGGCCGCGGACGCCGCGCGCTACAGATCCTTCGCCCGATACTTCGCGAATCGCGCCCGGTCGTATCGCACGCTGTTCGACGAAGACACCGGGTTCTTCCGCGGCCGGGACGATCAAGAGGCGTTCTCCGCATCCGGGTTCGATCCGCGATCCTGGGGCGGAGACAACGTCGAGACGAACGCCTGGGGCATGTCGGTCGGCGCCGTGCACGACGGTGCGGGCCTCGCCGACCTCTACGGCGGTCCCGCCGGTCTCGGACGCCACCTCGACGCCCTGTTCGCCGAACCCGAGACCGCCGATGAACGCTTCGGCGGCGCGTACGGCACCGTCATCCATGAGCAGCGCGAGGCGAGGGCGCTGCGTTCCGGGATGTGCGCGATCTCGAACCAGCCCGCACACCACATCCCGTTCATGTACGCGTTCAGCGACCGACCGTGGCAGTCAGCGCCGCTCGTGCACGACCTCGCCGCGCGCCTGTTCGCCGGAGCGCACATCGGCCAGGGCTTCCCCGGCGACGAGGACAACGGCGAGATGAGCGCCTGGTGGCTGTGGGCCGCGCTCGGCCTCTACCCGCTGGAGCTCGCGTCGGGGCGGCTGCGGATCGGGTCGCCTCGCTTCGACGACATCCGCGTGGATCGCGAAAACGGTTCCTCCCTGCGCATCCGGTCGCGTCGAGCCACCCCCTCGGCCCACATCCTGCAGGAGGCGCGACTCGACGGGGTGCCCCTGCGCTCGGCCGACCTGCCGATCGACGCGCTCTCCGGCGACGCGGTGCTGGAACTGGACTTCGGCGTCGACCCGGCCGCAGCGCTCGAAGCGGGCTCCTCCCTCCACGACCTCGCGATCTGGTGCCCTGACCTGGCCCCCGGCGCCGGTGAGGTCGTCGCCTCCACCGACACCATCCATCCGGACCGCGTCTTCGACGACGGTGTGCCGTCGGGGGATGCCGGTGTCGCGCTGCGTCGCGGGGAATGGGTGGGATGGCGGTTCGAGGAGCCTCGCGGCGTGACCGACGTCAGCGTGACCGTGGCGGCGACGGCATCGTCGTCGGCCCTTCGATGGGAGGCCGAAGGGACGGACGGCCAGTGGATGCCCGTCACGATGACACACCGGGCCGAGCTGCCGGCCGACCGCACGACGCCGTTCACCCTGACAGCCCGGACCGTGACCTCGGCGCTCCGCGTGCGCGCGGTGGCCGAGGTCACGCTCCGTCAACTCGAGATCTTCGACCTGGGCTGATCCCTCCGGTCGGCCACTCCTTCTACACGGGCACCTCGTCTCGGCGAGGTACCCACGACGACTGGGCTCGTGGCGCAGCGAGACCGGAATACCGTGACAACGTGGGCCTCCGAACTCAGACTGGAGGCATGCGCTTGAACGACCCTCAGGTATGGACGCTGCTCGGTATCTTCGCGGCTGTGATGCTCGGCGGCATGACGCTCATGACGACGCAGCTCAGCCGCGTGATCCGCGTCGAGGTCGATCGCATCGACGCCACCCTCTCGGCACGTATCGACGGCCTCGACACCGCTCTCTCGACACGTATCGACGGCCTCGACGCGCGCCTCGGGCGGATCGAGTCCAAGGTCGACGATCTCGACAAGGAGTTGACGAACCTGGTGATGCGGTTCTGGCGGTCTCAGTAGCCCTCCAGGCAGACGAGCGCCGGGTCAGACCGCCACGTCTCCCACCAGGTTGACCTTGATGCCCATTCCGTCGAACATCGCGGCCTTGGCGATCAGAGCCTTGTCCGCCGTCTCGGCATCCGGAGCGTAGACGAGCTGTGCGTGGTTGGCCTTGTGGCGGGCCATGAACTGGTCGCGGGAGACGCCGTGCAGCACGACGTGGGCGATCGGCCACTCCGGGTTCGTAGCGTCCTTGCGGCGCTGGGTCTCCTCGGCCGGGAGCTCGACGACCGACGCGCGGAAGGTGTCCGCCTGCAGGATCCCGTCGGCGATGAACACACGCGACAGCACGATCTCGCCGGGCTTCGAGACGCCGTTGATCGTGGCTCCGCCCGCGGGGAAGAACACGTGCCCCTGCCGCCAGCCCTCGGCGTTCTGCCATCCGCCCAGGTGCGACGCCGGAACCGAGCCCGAGATCTCGTAGACCCAGACGAACTGCCCGTCGTACTCCTCGCCCCAGCGCACGTCGTGCAGGGTGTTGTCGGGCACGAGGCCCATCGCACGCCAGACGCGATCGGTCACCAGCGCGTCCACGGCGACCCCCTCGTCGGCCTCGTTGAAGTGCGGGAACGCGCGGCCGTCGTGCAGCACCCGTGAACCGTCGCGTGAGGTCACCGGCGGACGCTGAGTCGAGTTCAGGATGCCCTCGGCGAGATCGGAGGCCGGAACCAGGTCCTTCAGCCCCTGCTGGTACTGGATGCCCACCGCGTCGAGGCCGAAGTCGTCGGCGATGCGGAGCGCGGCGATGTACATCTTCAGCTGCCACTGCACCTGCTCCCGTGTGAGCTCGGTGGTGGCATCCTCGCCGTACCGGAAGGTCATGCCCGCGTCGATCAGCCAGTCATACGCGGCGTCCGCCTCGGCCTCGGTGACCTCGAGCATCTCGGCGTAGAGGGCCGACTGCGACAGGCGCTCCTTGTAGATGCCGGTCTGGTTGAGCAGCTCGTCGTCGAAGATCGCGTTGTACATGCCCATGCAGCCCTCGTCGAAGACGCCGATGATGGCCTTCTCCGCCAGGAGCTCCGCTGCGAGGGCCTCGCCCAACTGCTTCTCGGGGCTGTCGGGGAGGGCGGGGAGCGCGCGCACATGCGAGGCGTCATGGGTGATGGCACCCGTCTCCGTCCACTCCTTGATGCCGGCCTTGAACCAGTCGTCCGAGAAGTCGACCGACCAGATCGTGGCGTAGGGCTTGTCCATCTTCGTCAGACCGGCGTTCAGGCCGAGCAGTCCGACGAGGCCGGGCCAGTCACCGGCGAAGTTCGCGACCGTGAGGATCGGGCCCTGGTGCGTGCGGAGGCCGGCGAGCACGTGATGGGAGTACTGCCACACGGCCTCGGCGACGATGAGCGGAGCATCTGTCGGGATGTTCTTGAAGACCTCGAGCCCCATGCGCTGGCTCGAGATGAAGCCGTGGCCCGTCTCGGGGTCGACGTCGTTGGCGCGGACGACGGCCCATCCCAGGTCGTTGAAGACGCCGGTGACGCCGGCCTCGAGCTCGACCTGCACCGGCCAGCCGCCGGTGTTGGCGGCCTCGCGCAGGTCGCCCGACGCGATCAGGTAGGCGGTCTTCGGCGCGGATGCCGGGCGGGACACGGGGGCGGGAAGTGCGTAGGTGGTCATGATTCCTCCGGGGTTGAGTGGGATGACGTGCCGCGCTGCTCGGCGGCGAGTTCATGGACGACGCCCTTCGTTCCGTCGTACAGACGCACGTAGCGGTCGAACAGGGTGTCGTAGGCGGTGCGCAGCTCGGCGTTCGGGGTGATGCGCTCCGTGATGGGGTTCCAGTCGGTGATGAGCGGCGCCTCACCGTCGGCTGCCACGGCGACCGCGGCCAGGAAGGCGGCCCCGTAGCTCGCACCGATCGTGGTCTCCGGCACCTCCTGCACGAGACCGGTGACGTCGGAGACGATCTGCAGCCACAGTCGCCCCTGCGTACCGCCGCCGACCGCGACGATCCGGCGGATGTCGGCGCCGGCGGCCCGCATGGTCTCGACGTTGTGCCGCACGCCCAACGCGGTGGCCTCGAGCGCCGCCCGGTACAGGTCTCCCCTGGTGTGCTCGAGCGTCAGCCCGGCGATCACGCCTCGCGCGTCCGGGTCCTGGATGGGGGTGCGCTCTCCTGCGAAGTACGGGAGCATCAGCACACCCCGGGCGCCGACCCCCGATGCCTCCGCCTCGGCGAGGAGCTGCGGGTAGTCGGCACCGGTCAGCTCCTTGAGCCACGCGGTCAGCGCGCCGGAGGTCGAGAGGCCTCCGGCGAGGTTCCGGGTACCGGGGAAGGCGCCGGCCGTGGTCCACATCGACGGCGTGCGCAGCGCGGGCTCCCCCGGCGTCACCGCGCTGGTGAAGACCATGAACATCGTCGTCCCGTACATCAGCATCAGGTCGGCGGTCTCGTGCGCGCCCACGCTGACGGCCTCGGTCCAGGCGTCGATCGTGCCCGTGATGACGGGCGTCCCTGCCGGGATTCCGGTCGATTCGGCTGCCTGCAGGGTGACGGTGCCGGCGATGTCGCCGGCCCACGCGAGGCGCGGCTGCACGATCGTGGTGGCGTAGCGACCCCAGAACGGGGCGTGCCACCGCTCGCTCTCGATGTCGTAGAGGGGAGAGACCTGGCTCGCGGACTGATGGTCGAAGACGTACGCGCCGGTGAGCCGACGGACGAGCCAGGATGCGGGCATGAACAGCCGTCGGGCGCGCGCCCAGGCCGCCGGCTCCTCCTCCGCGATCCAGGCGATCTTCGGCCCGCCGGCCTGCGACGTGAGCACCGAGCCTCCGATGCGGGTGATCTCGTCCACGCCGAGCTCGGCGGTGATCCTCTCGATCTGGGCGGAAGCGCGGGTGTCGACGCCGTAGAGGATCGCGGGTCGGACCGGCTGGTCGTTCTCGTCGGCGAGCAGGATGCAGGGACCCATCCCGCTGACGCCGACGGCGACGACCTCGGCATCGGGGTGCGCGGCGAGCAGTTCGCGGGCAATGTCGACGAACTCGTCCCACCAGATCGAGGCATCCATCTCCACCCAGCCGGTGTGCGGCCGGGAGACGTCGTGCTCGCGGGTGGTGGTGGCGATGATGGTTCCGTCGGGCGCCACGAGCACGCCTTTGGTGCTCGATGTGCCGACGTCCACCCCGAGGGTGCATCGCATGGTGTCCTCCTTGATCACGCCTGAGGAAAGCGTAGCTGAAATCGATTTCACGATGCAAGCAGGAGATCGTGGTTACGCATGCACCGTCCATCACCGAGGCGATGCGGGGCGAACCCCTACGCGGAACGCCGCGCGGTCGCCTGCCGGGTCTCGCCCCGCAGCACGACCGTGCGCGCAGGGTGGGTGTCGCCGGCGATGCGCTCGAGGAGCATGCGCGCCGCCGTCACACCCATGTGGCGGGCGGGCAGCTGCACCATCGTGACGGCGGTCGGCGAGAGCGTCGTGAAGGGCAGCGACCCGACGACTGCGACCCCGACTGCCGGTGGGGTGAGTCCGTGTTCGGTGAGCACCTGGATCGCTCCGACACCGATGAGGTTGTTTCCGGCGACGACGGCGTCCGGCGGGTCGGGCAGGGCGAGCAATTCCTCCATCGCCGCCCGCGCACCGTCGACACGGAACGTCGCGAACCGTTGCAGCTCGTCGATGTCGGCATCGCGTCCCGCCGCTGCGAGCGCCTCTCGCCAACCCGCGGCGCGTTCGGCAGCGGTGTCGATGTCCTCCGGACCACCGATGTAGGCGATTCGTCGGTGGCCGGCGGCGATCAGGGACTCGGTCGCCGCGACGCCCGCCTCTCGGTTCGCCATGACGACGAGATCGAGCTCGTGCCGGGTGGCGCGGTCGACCGCCACCACCGGTCGGCCGGTGGAGAGGATGCTGTCGAGATCCGTCGCCTTCGACGCCGCCGCGATGATGACGCCGGACATGTGCTCGGCGATCGCGATCTGCAGGTACGTCGCCTCCTTCTCGGTCTGCGAGTCGGAGTTGCAGAGCACCACCGAGTAACCGGCCTCGGAGGCCACATCCTCGACGCCACGGGCCATCTCCGTGAAGTAGGGGTTCTCGATGTCGGGGATGACGAGGGCGATGACCTCGGACGTCTGGGTGCGCAGCGTGCGGGCGGCGCGGTTCGGCGTGAAGTTCAGCTCTTCCGCCGCGGCGCGCACGGCTTCGATCTTCTCGGGCGAGACCCTGGTGCCGTTGAACACCCGCGAGACCGTCGCCGGCGAGACGCCTGCGCGCCTCGCGACGTCGTAGATCGTGGTCATTTCCCGCCCTCTGCTGCCCGGATGCTTCACCCTACCGGCCTCTCCGGACGACGCTCGCGATCCCCCATCACGAGACGTCGCGGGCGTCCTCCTCGGCGGTGATCGCGATGTTCTCCTGTAGGCGCGCGAAGACCGCGTCCAGGCGCGCACGACCGTCGTCGTCGAGCGCCGGGAGCGGCGAGCGGCAGTCGCCGAGCGGGACCGACAGCTTGCCGCCGAGGTACTTGGCTGCGCCGAACACGCCGACCTCGACCATGCCCTCGACCGTGTCGTTGATGCGCACCTGCACGGCACGCGCTCCGGCGAGGTCGCCGGCGTCGAACCGTCGACGCAGCGACAGGAAGAGCTCTATCTGCAGGCTCACGGTGGTGCCGATCGCCCCGCGTGCGCCGATCGACAGCGCCGGCAGATAGAACTCGTCGAAGCCGTTGATCAGGGTCAGGTGCGGGTAGCGGCGGAGGATCCGCTCGGCCCCGTACAGGTTGCGCGAGGTGTGCTTGACGCCGATCACCTGGGGCAGCGCGAGCAGCTCGTCGAAGCCGCCCTCGGAGATGTCGCGCCCCGTGAACTGCGGGATGTTGTAGAGGATGAAGGGCAGCTCGACCGCGTCGATCACGGTGCGGAGGTGCCGCACCACATCCGCCGTCGAATAGCCGTAGTACAGCGGCGGGATCATGGAGATCGCTGCGACACCCGCGTCTTTCGCCGCGGCGGCGATGCGCGCCGCCTCCCCCGTCGACATCGCGCCGACGTGGGAGACCACGGGCACGCGCCCCGCGGCAGCCGTCACCGCGGTCTCGGCCACCGCGATGCGCTCGGCCTCGGAGAGCAGCACGCCCTCGCCGGACGACCCGCAGATGTAGAGGCCCTCGACGCCGCGCCGGATGTCGGTGTCGAGCATGGTCGCGAGCGCGCCGTGATCGACGCTCTCGTCGCGGCGCATCGGGGTGACCGCCGCTGTGAACAGGCGCGTGCCGAGAAGATCACTCACCATGCGGTCCACCCGCCGTCGACCACGAGGTTGGAGCCGGTCATGTACGTCGAGGCGTCGGACGCGAGGAAGACCAGCGCGCCGTTGTACTCGTCGGCCTCGGCCATGCGGCCGATCGGCATCCGGGCGATGTAGTTCGCCTGGAACTTCGCATCCTGCGTGTCCCGGCGGACGCCCGAGGGCGTGAGCGTGTTGACGCGGATGCCCGCGCGCCCCCAGTACGTGGCGCAGTAGCGGGTGAGGTTGTAGAGCCCCGACTTCGCCGCCGAGTACGCGACCGGCTTGATGAAGGGGATGCCCGTGTCCTCGGCCTTGTAGGCGTAGATGTCCTGCACGGGCGACACCATCCCGTAGATGGATCCCACATTGACGATCGAGCCGCCGACGCCGGCATCGCGCATCCGCCGACCCGCCGCCTGCGTCACGAGGAACGTGCCGACGAGGTTGGTGTCGACGACCTCGCGGAACACGTCGACCGGGAACTCCTCGAACGGCCCGGAGACCTCCGGCGGCGCGCTGGGCTGCGTGTCGAGTCCGGCGTTGTTGACGACGACGGTCGGCACACCCCAGGTCGCGGCGACATGGTCGAGCCCTGCGTCCACGCTGGCCTGGTCGGTGATGTCCATCGCCACGGCGAGCAGGCGCCCATCCGGGTCGTCGATGCCGAGACGCGCGGCGGGATCGGCCACCTCGCTGCGAGAGGTCACGGCGACGCGCGCGCCCCGCTGGTGCAGCGAGCGGACGAACTCCGCTCCGATCTGGCCGAAGCCGCCGGTCACGACGACCACCTTGTCCCGCACCGAGAAGAGCGGGTCGAGTCCTTCAGACATGTATCGATACTCCAGATTGCAGGGCGGTCAGCCCTTGACGGATCCCGCGGTGAGCCCGGACACGATGCCGCGCTGCGCCCACAGGAAGAAGATGATCGCGGGCAGCGCGAACAGCAGCGCGCACAACATGACGATGTTCATCGGCGTGTAGAACTGCCCGAGGAACGACGACAGCCCCACGGATGCCGGCCACAGGTCGGACGACGAGATGAAGGTGTTCGCGAACATGAACTCGTTCCAGCCGTCGAAGAACGCGATGACGGCCGCGGCTGCGATGCTCGGCATGATCAGCGGGAGCACGATCGTGGTCAGGATGCGCAGGCGCGAGCAGCCGTCGATGCGGGCCGACTCCTCGATCTCGTACGGGATCTTGTCGATGCCGCTCTTGATGATGAACATGCTCACCGGCATCACGAACGCGGTGTCGGCGAGGACGAGTCCCCAGTGGCTGTTGAGCAGCCCGGCGCCGGCGAAGATCGCGTACAGCGGGACGATGATCAGCGCCTCCGGCAGCATCTGCGTGCTGAAGAAGATGAAGCCGGCGACGCCGCGGCCGTGGAACTTGTACCGGCTGAGCGCATAGGCGGCCATGGTCGCCAGCACGAGGCTGAGGATCGTGGTGCCGGCGGCGATCACGAACGAGTTGCCGAGCCAGCGCAGGATCGGGATGTCGGAGAGGAAGCCGCCCCACTGGCCGATGTTCTGCACCTCGGGGAGCAGCGGCTGGCTGCCACCGTAGAGCGAAGCTTCGGTGCCGAGCGAGGTCGCCAGCATCCAGTACACCGGGAATCCGGCGAAGACGACGAGCAGTGTGATGAGGACGGCCTTGCCGAGGCTGCCGAACTTGGCGCCGATCCCGCGGCGACGCGGAAGATCGGTGGGGATGCGCACGGTGGTCATCGCTGGCTCTCCTGACGTTCTTGGATCTGCTCGACGATGAAGTAGACGACGGTGACCAGCAGCGACAGCACCAGGCCGAGGGCGCCGATGGCCGCGGCGCGTCCGAGGTTCTGATCCTGGAACGCGGTGCGGTAGACGTTCACGACGAGCGTGTTGGTGACGTCGAGCGGTCCCCCACCGGTGATCAGGAAGATGATCTCGAAGCGTCGGATCGACCAGATCGTCATGAGCAGCGTGATGACGCGCACGGTCGGCATGATGTGGGGCAGGGTGACCGCGCGGAAGGACTGGAAGCGGGTGGCGCCGTCGACCCAGGTCGCTTCGCGGAGCTCGTGCGGCACGCTCTGCAGGGCGCTGAGCATGACCAGCATCACGAGCGGCGTGAGCTTCCAGACCGTCGCGAGCGTCACCGCGAACAGCCCGTACTTCGGATCGACGAGCCAGCCGTGCTCACCGAGGCCGAGAGCTGCGGTGGTGCGGTTCAGGATGCCCTGCTCGTTGTTGTAGATCCAGACGAAGATGAGGGCGGCGGCCACTGTCGGCACGGCCCACGGGATCGTCGCGATGGCACGGATGATGCCGCGCCCCTTGAAGGCGGTGTTGAGCAGCAGCGCTCCGGCGGTTCCGATGCCGACCGAGAAGACCACCGTGAAGAGCGTGTAGAGGAGGGTCGTGATGACGGACGACCAGAACTTGTCGCTCGACAGCAGGTACTCGTAGTTCTCCATGCCGACCGGCCGTCCCCCGGCGGGGTTGACCAGCTTGGTCGCCGTGAACGACAGCAGCACGCCGCGGATCAGGGGGAAGACCGTGAAGACCGCCAGGTACGCGATCGCCGGGAAGAGGAAGAGGTAGGCGCCGTTGCGCTCGATGAAGCGTCCGATCGCGCCGGTGTCGCGGCGTCGCCGTGGCGGCGAAGCTGAGGGCGTCGTGGGTCGCGCCTCGAGCGTGGGGGTGGCCATGGCCGGGTGTCCTTTCGCGTGTCGCGGGGATGGCCGAGGGGCGGGCGGCGGGGGTCACGCCCGCCCCTCGGGGTGCTCAGCCGAGTTCGGCTTCGAGGTTCTCCTGAACCTCGGCCAGCTTCGCCTTCACGTCGCCGCCGTTGACCCGCAGGTCTTCGACCGCGGTGAGGACCTCGCGCCAGACGACCTTGCTCTCGGTCTCGAAGCCCTCGACGAGGGTCGACTTCGAGGTCTTGGCGGCCTCGAGGAACTGCGTCGCCCACGGGTTGGCCTCGAGGAAGGCAGCGTCCGGCTCGACGTCGGTGGCCATGGCGGAGGCGCCGAGGCCGGCACGGATGGCGGTCTGCCCCTCCTCTCCGAGCACCCAGCGCACGAAGTCCTTGGCGGCCTCCTTGTTGTCGCTGTTCGCGTTGACGGCGATGATCAGCTGCGAGTTCGAGCCGGGGTTCGCGAGCGGCAGCGGAGCCGCGCCCATGTTCTGTCCGTTCACGGCGTTGTCCGGGTTGCTCGTGATGGTCGTCGCGACACCGGAGTTCTCGAACAGCATCCCGACCTGGCCCTGGCCGAACTTCGCACGGAAGGTCGACGCGTCGTCGCCGATGGGGGCGACGCCCGAGGCGAACGTCTCGAGGAACGCCTCGACGGCCTCGACGTTCTCGGCCTTGTCGATGGTCAGCTTCTTCCCGTCGCTGAGCTCGCCGCCGAATCCGTAGATCCAGTTCGCCATCTCCAGCGTCCAGCCGTCGATCTCGGCGGTCTGGTGACGGCCGGCCCAGCCGGAGATGCCCAGCTCGTCCTTGATCGTCTTCGCCGTGGTGAGGAACTCGTCGAACGTCGTCGGGACCTCCAGCCCCAGCTCGGCGAAGATGTCCTTGTTGTAGATGACGGTGCTGTAGGTCGGGCGCTCCCAGTTGAAGCCGTACTGCCCGCCGTCGAAGACTCCGGCCTCGTTCGTGTTGTTGAGCGTGTCGCCGAGCTCATCGGCGATGTCGTCGAGCGGCTCGAGCACGCCGGCGTCGACGAGCGAGGCGAACTGGCTGTCCTGGAGGACCATCACGTCGGGGCCGCCGCCGGCACCCAGCTCGGTGCTGAGCTTGTCGGCGTAGTTCGCGAACGGGATCTCGACCTTGGTCAGCTCGATGTTGTCGTCGGGGCCGGTGTAGCCCTTGACGGCGTCCCAGATGATCGGGCCCTTGCCGTCTTCGAGGAACTGCCAGTTGGAGAACGTGAGCTCTCCCCCGGCGCTTCCGGCATCCGACGAGTCGTCGCCGGCGGCGCATCCGGCCAGGGCGATGGTCGCGGCGGCGACGAGGCCGGTGATCCGCAGCGCGCGTGCGCGGCGGGACGGGTGTGCGTGGTTCGACTTCACTGTTCACTCCTTTGGGCAGCAAGTTCTATGCGACGGTGCATCCGAGTTCTCGCCGGGTCTGCGTGAAATCGGTTTCATCACCATAACTCCGCATTCACAGCGGTGTCAAGAATGAAATGGTTACGCAACCTTATCGTGTCTTCTCACTCCGGAGAACGCACGTATCCCCCGGATACGACGGATGCCGCGGGGGTCCACCCCGCGGCATCCGTGTCACTGCTCTCCGGTCAGGCGAGCCAGGCCGGTGCTCGACCGCGCAGGAATGCACCGTCGACCGAGAACCGCCCGGCGCCGGTGAACGCGAGGGCCAGCGCCGCGGCGCCGAGGACGGCGACGAACTCGTATCCGCCCTCTCCGACCCAGAGCCCGGCGGGCAGGTGCACGGCGACGAGCGCGACGATCATGTCGACCGCCAGCAGGATGCCGACCGGGCGCGTGAAGAGCCCGAGCATCAGCAGCAGTCCGCCGACGAGTTCGACGAATGCGACGACCGGCGCCGCGATCTCGGGGAGGGGGATCCCCATGCCCGCGAAGCTGCCGATCGTTCCGGGGAGCGTGAACTCGAAGATCTTCTGCGCGCCGTGCGCGGCGAAGATCGCACCGACCACGACGCGCAGGACGAGGAGTCCCAGCGACGGGGCGGCGGAGGAGGCTTTGGTGTTCGTCATGAGGAGTTCTTCCTTCGTGGCAGGACACCCGCGCGCCAGGCGCGGAGCAGGGTCGTTCCCTGCTTCCACGCTAGGAAGCGCACTTTTCCATCTCCTGTGATCGGCCTCCGGCGAGGGCCCCGGTCAGCGGTGCGCGGCGACGACCTCGGCGACGGCGGTGCGCTCGGCTGCGGTCGGCTCGGCGATCGCCATGCGGCAGTAGGCGTCGACGACGTCGAGCACCCGGTACGCCTCCTTCATGCGGGCCATGTCTCCGCCGATCAGGGAGACGACATCGTCGACCGCGGCCTGGGCGGCGGCGATCGCCTCGGCGTCGCCCGATCGTCCGGCGTCGGCCAGGGCGCGGAACGGCTTGGGGGTGACGGACGAGACCCCGGACACGACGCCCTGCGCACCGGCGTCGACGGCGGCGATGAGGTCGCGGTCGGCGCCGGTGTACAGCTCGAAGTCGGCGGGGACGACGGCGCGATACGCAGCGATCTCGTCGAGGGACAGCTCGCTGAGCTTCGCCCCCACGATGTTCGGCAGCGCAGCGAGCCGCACCAGCAGTTCGGGCGAGACGGTGTTGCCGCTGCGCGCCGGGTAGATGTAGACGTAGAGGCGCCCGTCGCCGACGGCATCCGACACCGCCTGGAAGTAGTCGAAGATCGCATCCTCGGTCGACTTCAGGTAGTACGGCGTGAGGGCGGCGAACTCGGTCACGTCGAGACCCTTGGCGATCTCGACGAGCCGCACCGCCTCGAAGGTGCTGGGCTGGCCGACGTGCACGATGACGCGCATCCGGTCCTGCAGCTCTTCGACGGCGGCGGCGACGAGGGCCGTGAACTCGGCGACATCGACGGCGGGGAACTCCCCGGTCGTGCCGAGGATGAACGCGCCCTCGTTGCCCGATCGGCCGACGAAGCGGAAGATCGCACGCGACCCCTCGAGGTCGAGGCTGCCGTCGCGGCGGAACGCGGTCGGAACGGCGGTCAGGATGTCGTAGCGGGTCACTTCTCGGTCTCCTCGGAGTTCTTGCGGGACTTGCGGGCACGGCGCGTGGGCGCGTCGACGTTGCGGACGGTGGAGGTGAGCAGATCCGGCTGCGCGGCGAGCTCGTCGTGCGCCTTCTCGATCTGCTGGATGCTGTCGTCGTGCAGGATCGAGTCCGCGAGCGCCGCGCGCTCGGCGCGAGGTCTGCGGGCCGCACGGATCGCCGGCATCACGATCGAGAGCACGGCCAGCGCGAGCAGCACGATCGCGATGGGGCTGACGACCTCGAAGAACGGGCGCGTGGGAAGGATCGCCAGCGTGCGGGCGAGGTTCTCCTCGGCGAGCGGCCCGAGGAGGAGACCGAGCACGATGGGGCCGGCGGGAACCTGCATGCGCTTGAGCAGCACGCCGATCACGCCGAAGACGAGCATGGTGACGACCGTCGAGAGGCTGTTCGAGGTGGCGTAGGTGCCGATGATGCAGAAGATGAGGATTCCGCTCCACAGGTACGGCTGCGGCACATCGAGGAGCTTCACCATGCCCTTCATGCGGATGAGGCTCAGCACCAGCGACAGGATCGTCGCGATCAGCATGATGCCGACGATGGAGACAACGAGGTCCGGGCGGTTGGTGAACAGCGTCGGTCCGGGGGTGATGCCCCAGATGATCATCGACCCGATCATCACGGCCATGACCGAGTCGCCGGGGATGCCGAGCGCCATGGTCGTGGTGAGCGAGCCGCCGAGCGTGGCGCTGGATGCGGTGTCACTCGCGGCGACGCCCTCGATGGATCCCTTGCCGAACATCTCGGGATGCTTCGACACCTTGCGTGCACGCTCCCAGCCGATGAGTCCGGCGATGTCGCCACCCGCCGCGGGGATGAGACCGACGCCGAGTCCGACGGCGCCGCCGACCGCGGTCGCCCGCCCGCTCTGCCTCAGCTCGGCGCGGTTCGGCCACCAGCGGCCGAGGCTCGAGATCGGACGCACGGCCGACTTCCGGTACGTGAGCAGTTGGTCGAACAGCTCGGCGATGCCGAAGAGTCCGATGATGACGGCGATGAAGTTCACACCCTCGACGAGTTCGAGGACTCCGAAGGTGAAGCGCTGGTCGGCGGTCGCGGCGTAGGTGCCGACGCTGCCGAGCATGAGGCCGAAGAGTCCGGCGAGGATGCCCTTGAGCATCGACTTCGACGAGATGCCGATCATGATCGCGATGCCGAAGACCACCAGGGCGAACAGCTCGGGCGACTTGAAGTAGTCGCGGGCGAAGCTGGCGATGGGCACGGCGGCGACGGCGAAGAGCACGAGGGAGGCGAGGATGCCGACCGCCGAGACGATCGCGGAGATGGTCAGGGCGAGTCCTGCCCTCCCCTGCTTGGCCATCGGATATCCGTCGAGGGTGGTGGCGATGGATGCCGGAGTGCCGGGGGTGTTGATGAGGATCGACGGCACCCGGTCGCCGAAGTTCGCGGCGACGTAGATGGTCAGCAGCACCGCGAGGCCCTGCACGGGCTCGAGGGTCATCGTGAATCCGGCGGCGAGGGCGACGGCCATGGTCGCGGTGATGCCGGGGAAGGCTCCGACCATGAAGCCGAGCAGGAGGCCGACGAGCATGTAGAGCAGGATCGAGATGTCGAGGAGCGAGTTCAGCCCCTCCATGAGCGCGTTCACAGGGGAATCCTCAGGAGCATCCCGAACACGACGTAGACGAACGCCGTGACCGAGGCGGAGTAGATGATGAGGCTCAGCCAGCGGCGGTGGCCGTAGAGGAGCATGAGGGCGGCCATCAAGAGGGCGGCGGCGACGGGGAAGACCTCGACGCGGTAGCCGAAGAGGATGACCGAGCCTAGCGACCACAGTGCGATGAAGGCACCGGTGATGGCGAGGGTGGCGATGACGCGCAGGTAACCGCCGGGCTGGATGCGCTCGAGGTCTTCGCGGGTCGGGGCCGGGCGGGTGACCGCGACGGCGAGCAGCGCGATGGCGACGACCACTCCGGTGACTCCGATGACGAGGGGCCAGAAGCGGGCGTCGATCTGCCCGGGAGCGGCTTCGCGGCGCAGCGGGATCTGCGTCGAGAGGAAGAGGTAGCCGGAGGTGAAGGCCAGGGCGACGACCGCGAACACGATCTCGAGACGCCGGGATGCGGGTGCGCCCTGGTATTCGGTGTCGGGGGTGGACATCATGCTCCTTCTTTCGTCGAAGAGGAACGGCTGCGGGGCCGACCTGCGCCGGCCCCGCAGTGTTCTCAGCCGGGCCTTCTCAGCCCAGGAGGTCCTTGAACAGGTCGAACTGCTCGTCGACGAACGTGGTCCACTCGGCGGAGTCGCGGTAGACGACCAGGTTCCCGGCGTCGGCCTGGAACTTCTGGTAGCTGTCCGACTCGACGGCATCCTTGACCGCGGCCTCGAGGGTCGACTTCACGTCGTCGGGCAGGCCCTTCGGGGCGTAGATTCCACCCCAGCCGCCGAAGATGACGTTTTCGCCGATGGCCTCTTCGACCGTCTCGACGTCTTCCGCATCGGGGTGGCGCTCGTCGTTCATGACGGCGAGGATGCGCACCGCGTCGCCCTGCGCCAAAGCCTCGCCGAGGCCCGAGACGGCCGCGACGGTCTCACCCGAGGCGGCTGCGGCGACGGCCGTCGCTCCGCCGTCGTAGGGCACCGAGGTGAACTCGGCGTCGGTCGCACTGCCGAGTCCGATGGTCGCCGCCTCCCAGATGGAGCCGGCACCCGAGTTCGCGACGGTGACCGCACCGGCCTTCGCCTGGGTGACGAGGTCTTCGAGGGTCTCGATGCCGCTGTTCGCGCCGACCGTGACGACGCCGGGGGCGAGCATGATCTGGCCGAGCAGGTCGAAGTCCTCCGGCTGCACGTTGGCGCCCTGCGTGGTGTTCAGCATGGCGATCTCGACGGGCGCGAATCCGATGACGTAGCCGTCGGGATCCTGCGCGCCCACGTACTCCATCGCGAGGGCACCGGCGGCACCGGGCATGTTCTCCGGGATGACGCTGACGTCGAGGATCTTCTCGAGCTCCGTGGCGAGCGCGCGCGACGAGAGGTCGGATCCTCCGCCGGGGTTGGCCTGGATGATGAGCCGGATGTCGTTCTCGGGGAAGGCCGAGCCGGCCTCTTCGCCCTCTTCGACCTTGGTGCAGGCCGAGACGATGAGAGCGGTGGCTGCGAGGGCGGCGATCGCGGCGGCCGCCCGGGTGATGCGCTTGCGGGGCATCTTTGCTCCTCTACGTGGGTCGACCTTGTTGTCGACCCCCTGAGGCTAGCAGTGTTGACTGTTAACAGTCAACACTGACGCAACCTCCCGACCGACGCAGCCTCTCGATCGACGGATGCTCGCGGTCAGGCGCGGGCGGCGATCTCGGCGAGCATGCGCTCGCGGGCACCGTCGAGGTGCTCGGACAGCACCTTCGCGGCCTGCGCGGGCTTTCCGCTGCGCATCACGTCCATGAGCTTGACGTGGTCGCCGGACGACTCGTGCAGGTCTTCGTCGTGGTTGATCGTGACCTCGAGCAGCGCGGTGAAGGTCGGGAGGTACTGGTTCCAGGCGCCCTCCAGACGGGGGTGGTCGGCGAGGGCATAGATCTGCGAGTGGAATTCGAGGTCGGCGGCGACGAAGGCCGCGTGATCACCGGCATCCGCGGCCTCTCCCATGCGCCCGACGGCGGCCGCCATCGCGGTCCATCGGGAGTCGTCTTCGACGCGCATCGCCCGGGAGAGCGCGAGCTGCTCGAGGGCGCCGCGCAGGCTGTAGAGCTGATCGACGTCGTCGTGGGTGAGCCCGACGATGTACACGCCGCGGGGGCGCTGCACCTCGACGAGCTTCTCGAAGCTGAGCTGGGTGAGGGCGTCGCGCACCGGTCCGCGGCTGACCGAGAACTCCTCGGCCAGGGCCTCCTCGGTGATACGCGCGCCGGGGGCGAGCTCGCCGCGCACGATGCGCTGCCGCAGGACACGGGCCACCTGCGCGCCGAGGGACTCTCCACGCTTCACGGACTGCGTCATGGTGACCTCCTGTTAACTGTTGACAGGATACACACCGCGATCGACTCGGCGCCTAGGCGCTCCCGCGCGGATCCCAGAGCACGACCTCGGTCGAGCGTCGGATGCGGCGGCCGGTCGGCATCGGGACGACCCCCGCGGAGCCGGCGGCGAACACGCGCACGCCGGGACGATTCTCGCGCTCGGTGCGCAGGGCGCCCTCGAGCACGGCGATGCGATCGCGCAGCATCCGGTTCTCGTCTTCGAGATCCAGCAGGCGCGCGATCGCGGGAAGGCTCACGCCTTCGGAGGAGAGCTGGGCGACCTCGCGCAGCTGCTCGATGTTGCGGGGGGAATAGCGGCGGGAGCCGCCCGTGGTGCGCCCGGGGACCACGAGCCCGATGCGGTCGTACTGCCGCAGCGTCTGCGGGTGGAGGCCGGAGAGCTCCGCGGCGGCCGCGATCGCGAACACCGGGGTGTCAGCATTCATCATGAACGCCTCCGCCCCCGGTGCCCGCTTCGACGATCGGTCATCGCCGCGCCTTGGCCATCAGCTCGGCCCGCGGGTTCTCCTCGGGCTCGAGCTCCTGGAACTTCTGCAGCGCCTCACGTGCGGCGTCGTCGAGGTGCGTGGGCACCGCGACCTGGAGCTCGGCGAGCAGGTCGCCCGTGCCCTTCGATGTCGCGACTCCGCGGCCCTTCACGCGCAGCACCCGCCCGGAGGGGGTGCCGGGTGCGACCCGGAGCTTGACCACGTCGCCGCCGAGCGTCGGAACCTCGATCGTCGCGCCGAGTGTCGCCTCGGTGAACGTGACCGGGACCACGACACGCAGGTTGAGGCCGTCACGGGTGAAGACCGGGTGCGGACGCACCGCGATCTGCACCACGATGTCGCCGTTCTCCCCGCCGTCAGGCGAGGGTCGGCCACGGCCGCGCAGACGGATCTTCTGCCCGTCGGCGACGCCCGCGGGGATCTTCACCTTGAAGGGCTTGCCGTCTTCGCCCTGCAGGGAGATGGTCTCCCCCTGCACGGCGGTGACGAAGTCGAGCGTGGTGCGCGCGGTGACGTCGGCGCCGCGCTGCGGGCCGCCGTAACCGCGGTAGCCGCCGCTCGGCTGCCCGAAGCGCCCGTTGCCGAAGCTCGCGCCCTGACCCTGGTTGAACATCGCGAAGATGTCCTCGAAGTCGGCGGTCTGCCCTCGGCCCTGCTGACCGAACCGGCTGAACACGTCTTCGAAGCCGCCGGCGCCCTGACCGCTCGCGGTGAAGCGAGCGCCCGAGCCCATGGCGCGGATCTCGTCGTATTCCTTGCGCTGTTCGGCGTCGGAGAGCACCGAGTAGGCCTCGCTGATCTCCTTGAACTTCGCCTCTGCTTTGGCATCACCCTGATTGGAGTCCGGGTGGTACTTCCGCGCGAGCTTGCGATACGTCTTCTTCAGATCCGCATCGCTGACGTCCTTGGAGACCCCGAGGGTCTTGTAGAAGTCCTTGTCGAACCAATCCTGGCTGGCCATCGATCACCTACTCCGCAGGGACAGCGACGACGACCTTCGCGGGGCGCAGCTCGACGTCTCCGAGGCGGTAGCCCACCTCGACGACCTCGAGGATCGTGGTCTTCTCCACGCCGGGAGTCGGCTGCTGGAAGATGGCCTCGTGGCGCTGCGGGTCGAATTCCTCGCCCTTCTCGCCGTACGCGACCACTCCGAGACGCTCCACGACCGTGCGCACCTTGTCGGCGATCACGGCGAACGGGGTGCCGTCGATGAGGTCGCCGTGCTGAGCGGCGCGATCGAGATCATCGAGCACGGGGACCAGGCCCTTGGCGGCCTCGCCCTTCGCCCGCTCGATCTCGACCTGGCGCTGCTCCTCGGTGCGGCGACGGTAGTTGGCGTACTCGGCCTGCAAGCGCTTGAGGTCGTTCAGCAGGGTCGACTCGAGGTCGGCGAGCACGGCGTCTTCTGCCGCGGCCTCGCCGGTCTGCGTCGCTCCGAGGATGTCGTCGACCGTGAGGTCGTCGGCGGTCTCGGGATTCACGACGCCGTCGATCGGGGTCTCGTCCGCCCCCTCGGCGGCTGCCGCCTCGCGGGAGTCCGGGTGGTGCGGCGCGGGGCCGGATGCCTGAGCATCCGACCCCTCGCTGCGACCTTCGGCGGACTCAGGAAACTGGTTCTCGTCGAAGTTCTTGTCCGTCATGATTACTTCTTCTCGTCCTCGTCGTCGACGACCTCGGCGTCGATGACGTCTTCCTCGGAGGAGGGAGCGTCACCGGCCGGGGCCTCGCCCTCAGCCGAAGCGCCGGCTGCGGCATCCGCCTGCGAGGAGGCGTAGATGGCCTCGCCGAGCTTGGACTGGGACTGGTTGAGCTTGTCGAACGCGGTCTTCACGGCCTCGTCGTCTTCGCCGGCCAGCGCCGTCTTGAGCGCGTCGACGTCGGCCTTGACCTCGGTCTTCACGTCTTCGGGCAGCTTGTCGTCGTTCTCGGTGATCAGCTTGTCGATCGAGTACGCGAGCGTCTCGGCCTGGTTGCGGACCTCGGCGGCCTCGCGGCGCGCCTTGTCCTCGGCCGCGTGCTCCTCGGCCTCGCGCACCATGCGCTCGATGTCTTCCTTCGACAGCGAGGAGCCGCCGGAGATGACGATCGACTTCTCGGTGCCGGTGCCCTTGTCCTTGGCGGACACGTGCACGATGCCGTTGGCGTCGATGTCGAAGGTGACCTCGATCTGCGGGATGCCACGGGGAGCCGGAGCGATACCCGTCAGCTCGAACGTGCCGAGCGGCTTGTTGTCGCGCGTGAAGTCACGCTCACCCTGGAAGACCTGGATCGCGACGGACGGCTGGTTGTCGTCTGCCGTGGTGAAGGTCTCGCTGCGCTTGGTCGGGATGGCCGTGTTGCGCTCGATGAGCTTGGTCATCATGCCGCCCTTGGTCTCGATCCCGAGGCTCAGGGGCGTGACGTCGATGAGGAGGACGTCCTTGCGCTCGCCCTTGAGGACACCGGCCTGGAGCGCGGCTCCGACGGCGACGACCTCATCCGGATTGACGCCCTTGTTCGCGTCCTTGCCGGTCTCGCGCTTGACGAGCTCGGCGACCGCGGGCATACGCGTCGATCCACCGACGAGCACGATGTAGTCGATCTCGGAGACCTTGATGCCGGCTTCGCGGATGACATCCTCGAACGGCTTCTTGGTGCGGTCGAGCAGGTCCTTCGTGAGGTCCTCGAACTTCGCGCGGGTGATGGTCTCGGAAAGCGACACCGGGCCGGACTCCGTCAGCGACAGGTACGGCAGGTTGATGCTGGTCGAGGTCGAGGAGGAGAGCTCCTTCTTCGCCTGCTCGGCAGCTTCCTTGAGACGCTGCAGGGCGATCTTGTCACCCGAGACGTCGACGCCCGTGGTCTCCTTGAACTGCTTGATCAGGTAGTCGACGAGACGCTGGTCCCAGTCGTCTCCACCGAGACGGTTGTCACCGGCGGTCGAGCGCACCTGGATCGTGGAGAAGTCGTCGTCCTTGCCCACCTCGAGCAGCGACACGTCGAAGGTTCCACCACCCAGGTCGAAGACCAGGATGAGTTCGTCTTCCTTGCCCTTGTCGAGGCCGTAGGCCAGAGCGGCCGCGGTCGGCTCGTTGATGATGCGCAGGACGTTGAGGCCCGAGATCTCGCCGGCCTCCTTGGTGGCCTGACGCTCGGCGTCGTTGAAGTACGCGGGGACCGTGATGACCGCGTCGGTCACCGTGTCACCCAGGTACGACTCGGCGTCGCGCTTGAGCTTCATGAGGATGCGCGCGGAGATCTCCTGCGGCGTCCACTTCTTGCCGTCGACGTCGAAGCTCCAGTCGGTGCCCATGTGGCGCTTGACGGAAGCGATCGTCCGGTCGACGTTGGTGACGGCCTGGCGCTTCGCGGTCTCACCGACGAGCACCTCCCCGTCTTTGGTGAAGGCCACGACCGAGGGGGTCGTGCGGAAGCCCTCGGCGTTGGCGATGACCTTGGGCTCGCCACCCTCGAGGACGCTGACGACGGAGTTGGTGGTTCCGAGGTCGATACCGACAGCACGTGCCATGTGTTCTCTCCTTTGTTGGAAGTTTCGTTGAACTGGATGTTCGTTGTGGTGCGGAAATCTGCGGCGATCAGGGAAACCTGAGTCGCGATGGCTCAACTGTACGCTCGAGCATCGACCGTGTCAAATCAACTTGATACGAGTCGACTCAACTTTGCGGAACCGCACCCCGAACGGCCCCGCGCACACTCCCTTGCCCCTGATCAGAAGGGTGCGAGCGCGTGATCCTCGACGAACGTCACGGTGTTCTGAGGCTGCTCCCGATCGACGTAGACCCTGCCCGTCGGACTCGTCCAGGCATAGGCGCCGTCGCCGAGCACTTCGACGACCCACGGCGAATGGTGTTTGAGCACGTGATGGCGGCGGCAGAGGTGGCCCAGATTTCTCGCGACGGTCGGCCCGCCGCGGGCGGCATCGTGATGATGGTCGATATCGCAGTCGCGGGCCGCATACCCGCAGGCGGGGAATCGGCAGCGTTGATCCCGTGCGCGCAGATGCCGTTTCAGTTCGGAACCGGGCCGGTAGCGGTCGACCGCGAGGAGCGCGCCGGTGATCGGGTGGGTGAGGATCCGATCCCACCCGGACGCCGCTCCCGCAAGAGCTTTCGCCGTGCCGGTGTCGATCGGTGTACGCCCGTCGAGTTCGGCCGGAGTCGTACCGTGCCCCATCAGGGTCGTGACCGGAACGGTGACGGATACCGCTCCCTGGATTGCGGCAAGAAGTCCCTCAGGAGTGTCATGGCCCGCCGGAGCACCGGTGAGCAGCAGGTCGAGCGCGAGATCGGCGCGGAGTTGCGCGACCGTGCGCTGATCGACGTCCTCCCGCTCCGGCGATTCGGGCTCGTGCGATGGCGCTTGCGCTTGCGCCTCACCCTGCTCCTGTACGCCCTGCGCCATCTGCGTCAGTCGCTCGAATGCGCCGTGCACGAGCGCGGCGGGGCCGAGCAGCCCGAGCTGGGACATGCCGTCGCCGACGTCTTTCACCCACACCGACCGCTTCTCCCGCGCATCCTTGTGCCGCTCGTCGACCGACCGGGACTGGAACCGCTCCGCGACGCGCCGACCATGCCGCGACACCCGGTTCGGCGATTCCGATTCGGCGAACGGCACCATTTCGGCGGAGTATGCGTCGCGATCGGCCGCGTCTTCCAGATGCTCTGCCGCATCGCAGATCGCCCGTGCATGTGCGGCGCTGATGCGCCCGGCCCCCTGAGCCGCCCACACCAGCGGGAAGCGCTCCACCCGCCACACCGCCTCCGTCATCCGTGCCTGCACCGTGCGGTCGCTCACCCGGAGCGCCGCCGCCATCTCTGCCGCGACCGTGCGGGTGGTCAGATCGCCGAAATCCGGATGCTCCGCCTCGTCGGCCACCTGCAGCGCCAGCCGGGAACCGACCGCGAGCACGCCGTCACGCGCGGCCTGCAGACTGCTGATCGTGCGCTCCAACCCGACGAGCATGTCGGTGAGCTCGGCGAGCGTCCCCACCTGCTCGACCGTCGCATCCACCAGTGCTGCCATATCTCGAGTCAATCAGGGGCCACCGACATTCAAAGGGCCAGATCAGGCGCACAAAACAAAATACCGATATGCGGTCACGGGGGTGCC
Source organism: Microbacterium sp. Mcb102 (assembly GCF_024519805.1). NCBI lineage: Bacteria > Bacillati > Actinomycetota > Actinomycetes > Micrococcales > Microbacteriaceae > Microbacterium > Microbacterium sp. Mcb102. The sequence continues at coordinate 247,737 of NZ_JALJRG010000003.1, forward strand.
GCACACCGCCGCGAAATCGATCGACACATCCCGGACGCGATACTTGACCCTGACACTGTGGCAGACGGGAGAACAGAGACATGTTGTCCATCGGAGCGTTCGCGCAGATCGGCCAGGTGACCCACCGCATGCTGCGGCACTGGGACACGGCCGGCCTGCTCGTCCCCGCCCACGTGGACGAGTTCAGCGGCTACCGCTCCTACGACCCCTCGCAACTGGATCGTCTGCATCGGATCGTCGCCCTGCGTCAGCTGGGCTTCGGGCTCGATGACATCTCGTCGATCCTCGACCGAGGTGTCGACGCCAACCGCATCGCCTCCCTGCTGCGGATCCGCCGCGCGGAGGTCGAGCTGGAGCACCGGGTCGCCGCAGAGAGACTCGTCGACGTGGAGCGGCGCCTCCACCTCATCGAGAAAGAGAACCACATGTCCCCGATCGAGATCGTCGACAAGCCCCTCCCGGCCGTCCGCCTCGCCGCCATCCGCACCGTCGTCGCCGATCAGTCGTCCGTCGCCGCCGTCGTGGGCCCGTCGTTCGACGCCGTGGCGGCGATCATCGGCGACGAGCACTCGCTCTCCACTCCGATCGCCCAGTACGAGACGCTCGACGACGGCTTGCAGGTCGTCGTCGGGTACACATACTCCGGCCCCGCCCGCGACGGGTTCGAGATCATCGAACTCCCGGCCGCGAACGAAGCGGTGTGCGGCATCCACCTCGGGTCGATGGACCGCATCGCCGAGAGCTGGCACGGCATCCACACCGAGATCTTCGCCCGCGGTCTGGTGCACGATGGGCCGTGCCGAGAGCTCTACGTCCGCGCCGTGTCGGACGACCAGTCGGACTGGGTCACCGAGCTGCAGCAGCCCGTCCGACGCGCCTGAAGTGGCTAGGCTGACGGGCATGATGTGGACCGCCTCCGCCACCCGCCGCCTCGGCACCGCCGCCGCCATCGTGACGCTCGCGATCCTGCCCCTGAGCGGATGCCTGTACGCGCAGATCCCCGCAGCAGATCCCTCTGCGGCGCCGTCGCCCGGCACGGAGACCGACGGGACGGACGCCCCGGAAGGCGGCACCCCCGGCACGACGCTGACCTTCGAGGAGGGCCTCGACCTCGATCCCGACACCTACATCGAGTGGGGCGACGGATTCATCGCCGACGAGCAGTGGGAGACGATCTCGCCCGACGACGGCAACGGCGGCTGGACTTACGGCACGGCAGACGGCACCTGCACGGTGCGGTTCTGGCAGGGCCACATGACCGATGTGCCCGTCGTCGACGGCGATGACAGCGCGTCGTCCGATGCGATCCTCGGCGTGCTGCTGGAGACCCCGACGGCCGACATCACCCCCGTCGCCACCACCGGCGAGTTCAGCTACATGGCGGGCGGCAACGGCGGCGTCGAGATGCGTCAGGTCAGCGCGGTGGAGGGTTCTCGGTCGTGGCTCATGGCCGCCCGCGCGTTCACGCAGACCGGAGTCGGTCTCTACACGATCGTGGACTGCATGGCCAACGACGCGGAGAAGATCATGGACGCCGTCACCGACGCGAACGCGGTCGTCGTCACGCCCTGATCGCCACGCCGACCGGGCTCACTCCGGGGCGGCTCACTTGCCGCCGGGAGGGCCGACCAGCAGCAGGATGACGTACAGCGCCACGATGCCGACGGCCAGCAGCAGCGCCAGCACCCACGGCCGCCGCAGGAACCACCGCATCAGGCGGTCGTACCAGCGACGATCCCGCGGGTCGTCCGTGGCCTCGAGACGCCAGGCACCGTCGAGGCGCCCGGTGCGGTGCAGCCAGATCTCCATCGGGATCGTCGCGTACGGGATCACGGCGCTGACCACCGCGAGCACACCGACGCCGGGGTGCCAGCGCTGGTTCAGCGCGACCAGGATCGCCGTCGCCGCATAGGCGAGGAACACGAATCCGTGGATGCCGCCACCCACCGTCACCACGACCCCGGGCGCGCCGACGGCACGGGCGATGATCGCGGCGATCAGGATCGTCCAGGTGATCGCCTCCGCGATCGCGAGAACTCGGAACAGGCGGACGGGGGTGCGGAACACGGAACTCCTCGGGTGGGGGTCCTCCCACCGTATCCGGCCGTCATCGCCGTCGAATCAACCGAATGGTTGAGAACGCCGGAGCGATGCGACCTGTTTCGCGCCTCGAAGGAGTCGGATGCGGAATAGCGGACGCGACGGAGGCGTTGCCGAAGGCATGGTGACAGTGGACGCAGACGCGATCTCGCAGGTGCTCGGCGCCGTCGACCTCCGCGTCGGCGTCGGCCGTCGGATGTCGCTCGCCTCCGGCACACTGCTGCCGATCCCGACCGGCGCCATCACCCTCGTGTACATCGTCGAAGGCGGCGTGCACGGGCATCCGCCGCTCGGCGACGGCTGCCGCCTCGACGTCGACCGGGACTCGCACCGCCTCATGGTCGACCCGAGCAGCCGCCGCGACGTGCTCGTCGCGGGCGATGCCTTCCTCACACTCGGCCGCACACCGTTCGCGCTCGAGGCCCAGGGCGACACGAGCCTCATGATCGCCGAGATCGTGCTCGCGGATGCGGCTTCGCCGCTGCCCGCCCTGCTTCCGCCCTTCCTCACCGTCACCGGTTTCGACGACATCGAGCCGGCCGCCGCGGCCCTCGCCCTGAACATGGGCCTCGTCGATCACACCGTGCTCCCGGCCCGTCAGGGCGACCCGGTCATCTGCCGCATGATGGCGACGACGGTGCTGCTGTCGGTCATCCGCGCCTGGGCGGCGAACGGCTGCGCACCGGCGGGCTGGCCGTCGGTGTCGAACGACCCGTTCCTCGACCGCGTCGTCGACGCCATCCATGAGGAGCCCGGCCGCGACTGGACGGTCGAACGCCTCGCGAGCATCGGCGCCATGTCACGCTCGACCTTCGCGGAGCGATTCCGCAACGCGGTCGGCCGCTCCCCCGCGGACTACGTCACCGAGGTGCGCGTGGACGCGGCCAAGCGGATGCTCGAGGCCGGACGCAGTGTCTCGGAGATCTCCCGCGAGCTGGGCTACGCCTCGGACGAGGGGTTCAGCCGGGCGTTCCGCCGCCGCACCGGGCTGACCCCCACGTCGTGGCGGATGGCCAACCGGATCCCCGTCTCCGCCTGACGCCGTCCCGCCCGTCCCCACCCGTCACGGGCACCCTCGTCAGGCGCGGCTGCTGACCCGGTTGGACACCCCGAAGAGCACGGCACCGGCGAGCAGCGCGGCCGCACCGAGCACGTAGACCAGCTCGACGTTCAGGGTGTCGACGAGCAGCCCGCCGACGCCGGCCGCGATGGTGATCGCTCCCTGGAAGCCCACGACCACGAGGCTTCCGCCGGCCTCCAGCCGATCCGGCATCCGGTGTCCGACCCAGGTGTTCGCGACGATCAGCCAGGACGAGAAGAAGAAGCCCCACACCACCACCACGATGCCCACACCCAGGATCGACCCGGAGAACAGGATCATCGAGATCACGGACACGGCGATCACCAGCGGGGCGAACACCGCGAAGAACGCGAACGTGCGGTCGATGACGAGCCCGATCGTGATGTTGCCGAGGAGGCCGCCGACGCCGAAGAGCGCGAGCAGCACCACGATCGTCGAGGCGTCGACCTCGGGGATGCGCTCTAGCGCGAGACGCACGTACGTGTAGGCGAGGAAGTGCCCGAGAACCACGAGCACGTGCCCGACCATGCCGAGTCCGATGCCCGGCCGGCGCAGCGTGTCGACGAGCAGGCGCAGGCTCGACGCGCGCTCGGCCGGAACCGAGGGCAGTGTGAATCGCAGGACGACCGCGAGCACCACCATCAGCCCGCCCGCGATGGCGAAGACCATCCGCCAGTCGACGAGCTCACTCAGCATCACGCCCAGCGGCACGCCGGCCACGGTCGCCAGCGAGACACCGGCGGAGGTGAACATGACGCCGCGACCGAGGTTCGCAGGCCCCGCGAGGCGGGCGGCGACCGTGATCGACATCGCCCAGAACGCGCTGATCGCGGCGCCCAGCAGGAAGCGCGCCAGCAGCACGATGATCAGATTCGGCGAGATCGCCACGATGAGGTTCGACACCGCCGCGGCGAGCGCCATCCACACCAGCAGCGACCGCCGGTCGAGGCGCGGGAAGATGAGCCCGATCGTCGGCGCGACGACGAGGCCGACGAGGGCCGTGACAGTGACGGTCTGCCCGGCCTGACCGGGAGTGACGCCGAGGCCGTCGGCCATCTCCGTCAGCACGCCGTTGGGGAGGAACTCCGCCGTGACCAGCAGGAATCCCATCAGCATCAGCACGATCAGTCCGCCGTAGCGGATGCGGGTGACGGCCGAGGCCGGCACGGTGGGGACGGGCGCTGTGATGGTCATGGTTCCACGCTCGCAGCATCCGGATGCCGTCGCCCGATCAGGCGTCCGCCGCAACCGACCGATCGTCCGACGACATCGGCACACCGATCTCCCAGCCGGCTCCTGAAGAGTGTGGGGATGCAGGATCGGGGAGGGTCACGGCGGCGGATGCTGCGCGGTGCCGCAGTCGTCGCAGCGATCATGTTCGTCTCCGGGTGCACGCCGCCCGCGCCCGGTCCGGACGACTGGACCCTGGAGCCGATCTCATTCCAGAACTCTTTCGTCGGGTCCGGACCGGAGGCGACTCCGGCCGGTCCGCCGACCGACCTGACGTACGGGATGCACCTGCTGTCGTCTGACGGGGCGGGCGGGTTCTGGACCGCGTCTTCCGGGTCGTGGTTGCACGTCGGGGCCGATGGCGAGACGCTCGCCAGGTTCGACACCGAGCCCAGCGGCCCGCTCTCGAAGATCGGGGCGATGGCACCACTGTCGCCGACCGAGCTCGTCGTGGTGCAGGGCGACCGGGTCCACGTGATGCCGATGCTCTCGGTGTTCGACACCACGACCATGACGCTGCGAGACCTGCCGGGCGACGCCGTGGGCGACGAGGGCGACCTCGACTACGGGGACTTCGAGTTCGGTGACGTCGCGGTGCACGATGGCGACGCGATCGTCGTGCGCTACCAGCCGCGCCCTCCCGACGACTACCTCGACTTCGAGGTGCTGCGCATCGACCTCGACAGTGGTGCCAGGACCCTGCTGCACAGCGGGCCGGTCGAGCTCGACGATGCGCCCGGCGCTCGACCCGGTGTCCCGCCGATCGGCATCGATATCGATGACGCCGGGCGCATGTATCTCGCGACCCCGACCGCACGGATCGTGCTCACAGCCGACGGCACGGAACTGAGCCGCGAACCGCAGGTCGCGGACCACCCGCTCGTCGCCGTCGCTCCCGACGGCACGGCGCTGTGGTGGGGTGGAGAGCCGGAGCAGAGCGACGCGCAGGGCGTGATCGTCGGCGGCTCGTCCGAAGCGCGAGAGGCGATCGAGCCCCGCATGCACTGCGCGGCGACCCCGAGCGGCGAAGCCCTCCGGCGCACCGACGCCCTCCGCCTCGGCGACGCCGGCGGACAGCATCCGCTGCCGTTCCTGTGCGGCGCGAACGCCGCCGCATGGACGGACGGGTCCTGGGTGGTCGCGACCGGCGGCGAGGGCGACGGCGTGCTGGTGCGGGTCACGCCGCCCACCGGGAGCTGACCCGCACCCCTCGACACGCCCGCCACCCACGCCCTATGCTCGACGACGCACCGGGAAGAGCCCGGGAAGCCCGAGCGGAAGGAGCCGAAGACATGAACACGGTCTTTGTCGCGCTCACCGCCGACCACCTTCCCTTCGAGGCCACCCGCTCCTGACCCTGGCGTGGCCTCCTGCTCCCGGAGCCACACCTTGTCTGATCTCTTCGCTTCCTCGGAAGCCGCTTCTTCTCAGTCAGAACCCGCACGGTTCGACACATCCGCCCCTCTCTCCGCGGCGCTCGACCCCGCACGCTTCTCCTCCCTCGAAACCGAACTCTCCTTCGCCGACGTCGACCCCGGCGAGGGGCAGCGCTGGTCCACCTGGCCGGCGATCACCCGTCCGAGCGCGGCCCCCAGCCGTGGCCCGCGTGGGTGGTCACCTCGGCCGGCGCGCTCGACACCGAGCGCGGCATCCTCAAGACCGGCAAGGAGGCCGACGTGTTCCTGCTCGAACGCGCCGTGCCGGACGACCCGACCCAGCGCACGCTGCTCGCGGCGAAGCGCTACCGCAGCGCCGAGCACCGCAGCTTCCACCGCTCGTCCGTCTACACCGAGGGCCGCAGCACCCGTAACACCCGCGACACCCGCGCCCTCGCCAAGAAGTCGGATCACGGCCGCGAGGTCGCCGCGGCGCAGTGGTCGTTCGCCGAGTTCGAGGCGCTGTGCCGGATGTGGGAGCTCGGCGCACCCGTGCCCTACCCGGTGCAGGTCAACGGCACCGAGCTGCTGATGGAGTTCCTCGGCGACGCCGACGGCACGGCCGCGCCCCGACTCGCCCAGGTGCGCAGCGACCGCGCGGAGCTGCAGGAGTACTACGCCCAGGTGGTCGATCTGATGCGCATCTTCGCCGCGGCCGGCTTCGCCCACGGCGACCTGTCGGCGTACAACCTGCTCGTGCACGAGGGGCGAGTGCGGGTGATCGACCTGCCGCAGATCGTCGACATCATCGCGAACCCGCAGGGGCTCGATCTGCTGCACCGCGACTGCGTGAACATCTGCGACTGGTTCACCCGGCACCGCGTCGAGTGCGACGCCGAGGAGCTGTTCGCCGAGATGCTCGCCGCGTCGTACGCGTGAGCGTCGCTCGTCAAGGGTCAGGAGCGGTCGCTGCGGGCCGGAGACACTGTCGGCATGGCGGAGCACGAGCGGGACGCGGCGCACGAGCGGGACGACGGCCCGGAGCGCACCCCCGACGGCCACCACATCATCGTGAACGGACGGCGGTGGCGCGCATCCGATCCGTCGATCCCCGATGCGCTGCGCCAGGAGCTGGTCGACGAGCTGATGGCGGCCCGGCGCGCGGTGAAGGCGTCGGAGCCCGACGCCCGGCGCCGGGTGCAGGACGCCAAGAACGCACTCGGCGAACGAGGCGCCCCCTGGTGGGAGGCGCGCTCCGGCGACGCCTTCGACGAACGCATCGCCGCGGCGATCCGAGCGCTCACCCGCAAGCGGTCGGACTCCTCGATCTGCCCCAGCGACGTCGCGCGCGCGGTCGGCGGCGAGGGCTGGCGCGCGCGCATGGACGACGTCCGACGCGTCGCGGCGGAACTCGCCGCCCGCGACGAGATCGTGGTGACGCAGAAGGGCGAGCGCGTGCGCATCGACGAGACCCGCGGCCCGATCCGCATCCGGCGCGGCCCTGCGCTCTGACCCGTTCGAGGATCACGCACGATCCGGCGTACGGCGCGCCGTCACCGGGCGTTCACCGGGGGCCGCCAGACTTCCCCCATGAGCGAACCCGAATCTCGCCAGGGCGTCCCCGAGCCCGTGGCGACCGCCAACAGCGGCGCCGTGGCCGTCGTCGGACTCGACCTGCGCGGCGAGACGCCGGCCCCCAAGAAGCAGGTGTACTCCTGGGCGCTGTGGGACTGGGCGACGCAGCCCTTCAACACCGTCATCCTCACGTTCGTGTTCACGGCGCTGTACCTCGTCGGTGAGGGATTCCTCCCCGCGGACGTGGCAGCCCTCGACAAGAACGACCGGGTGCGACTGGCCGCCGAGGCGGACCTCGCCTCCGGGCTGGGGCTGGGCTCGACCATCGCCGCGTTCGGCATCCTGCTGCTCGCTCCGGTGCTCGGCCAGCGGGCGGATGCCGCCGGGCGTCAGAAGCTCTGGCTCGGGATCGGCACCGGGGCCCTGATCCTGTGCATGCTGGGCCTGTGGTTCGTCGAACCGACGCCGAGCCTGTTCTGGCTGGGCGTCGCCCTGATCTCGGCCGCGACCGTGTTCCAGGAGATCGCCGCGGTGAACTCCAACGCGATGCTCATCGGCATCGCTACCCCGAAGAACGTCGGCCGCATCTCGGGCCTCGGGTGGGGCTTCGGCTACCTCGGCGGCATCATCGCCCTCGTGATCGTGGTCGTGCTCGACACCTTCGACTGGTTCGGCATGTCGACCGACAACGGCCTGGCCTATCGACTGATCGCCGTCGGATGCGCCGTGTGGGCGATCATCTTCAGCATCCCGATCTTCCTCAACGTGCCGGAGCCGTCGCTCGGCCGACCGGAGCGCAAGGTGGGCTTCTTCGCCTCCTACCCGCTGCTGGTGAAGGACGTCGCCGGGCTGTACCGCAACGAGGAGACCCGGCCCACCTTCTGGTACCTGCTGGCGAGCGCCGTCTTCCGCGACGGGCTGGGCGGCGTGTTCGCCTTCGGAGCGATCATCGGCACGGCCGTGTTCCACTTCGAGGCGCAGGACATCATCATCTTCGGCATCGTCGCGAACCTGATCGCCGGCGTCTCCACGATCGCCGCCGGCCGGCTCGACGACCGCCTCGGGCCGAAGCGGATCATCCTCGCCTCGATCGGCTCGATGATCGTCGCCGGTCTCGCGGTCTTCTTCCTGCGGGACGCCGGGTCGATGGTCTTCTGGATCGGCGGCCTCGTCCTGTGCGCGTTCGTCGGACCGGCGCAGGCGGCGGCACGCTCGTTCCTCGCCCGGGTCACCCCCGCCGGCCGCGAGGGCGAGATCTTCGGTCTCTATGCCACGACCGGTCGCGCCGCGAGCTGGATGGCCTCCGGCGCCTGGACGCTCCTGATCGTGCTGACGAGTCAGACCGCCTACGGCATCCTGGGCATCGTGATCGTCCTGATCGCCGGCTTCCTCCTGCTGCTCCCGGTGAAGGCGCCGCGCTGAGTCGTGCACACCCGCGGCGGGAGTAGCCTGACCGCGTGACCGTGATCCTCGCCTTCCTCGCCAACATCCTCGTCGCGGTGGCGAAGACGATCGCGGCGATCATCACCTCATCGGCATCGATGGTCGCCGAGGCGGCGCACTCGTGGGCGGATGCCGGCAACGAGGTGTTCCTCCTCATCGCCGACCGCCGCGGCGCGAAGGCCAAGGATGCGCGGCACCCCCTCGGCTACGGACGCAACGCCTTCGTGTGGTCGCTCATCGCGGCCTTCGGGATCTTCACGGCCGGATCCATCGTGTCGATCATGCACGGCATCCAGGAGCTGTCCGACACCGGCCCCGTGGAGAGCCCGATGGTGGCGTACATCGTGCTCGGCGTCTCGTTCGTGCTGGAGGGCGCGTCGTTCACACAGGCGATGGTGAAGTCCCGGCGCCTGGCCAAGGAACGCGGATCGTCGACCTGGGACTTCGTGCTGGAGACGAGCGACACCACGCTGCGGGCCGTGTTCTTCGAGGACTCCGCCGCGCTCATCGGCTTGGCGATCGCGGCCGGCGCCATCGCGATGCATCAGATCACCGGCGTCGCCTCGTGGGATGCGATCGGCTCGATCCTCGTCGGAGTGCTGCTCGGCGTGGTCGCGATCATCCTGATCCGGCGGAACATCGCGTTCCTGGTCGGCGCCACGGCGGCGCCGAAGCTGCGGGCCCGCGTCGGTACCGCGTTGCTGGGGTTGGACGACATCGAACGGGTCACCTACCTGCACATCGAGTATGTGGGCCCGAACCGGCTGTTCATCGTGGCCGAGATCGATCTGGCCGGCGATGCCCGCGAGCACGATGTGGCCCGCCGGCTGCGCGACGTCGAACGGCGGATCGAGGCGCACGAAGCCGTCGAGACCGTCGTGCTGTCGCTGTCGGTCGACGACGAGCCGTCGCTCGAGTTCGCGCGCGGCTAGGGCGCAGCCGGTTCAGCGCTGCCAGTTGTCGGCGAGCTTGTTCAGCAGCCGGGCGAGCTCGACCCGCTCGTCGTCGGTGAAGGAAGCGAGCGCGGTCGTGAGCATCTCGCGACGCTCCCCGCGCATGCCGCGGGCGAGCCTGCGACCCTCGTCGGTGAGGGCGATACGGGTGCGTCGCGCATCGTCGGGGTCGGCCTCGCGGCGCACGAAGCCGTGATCGACGGCCTGTTGCACGAGCCGTGAGGCGCGCGGCTGATCGACGCCGATCGCGATGCCGAGATCGCTGACGCTGAGCGGAGCGGATGCCGCCGCCAGCGCCTCGAGCAGGCGCATGCGAGCGGGTCCGCCGAGACGTCCCGACGGGTCGGCCATCCAGGGCGGCATGCCGGGGTGTCCGCGGTGGTGGTCGAAGTGGTCGCGGGCGTCGTCGTCATGCGGACCGCCGTGCCAGCCGTGCGGGCCGCCGTGACCCCGACCGCGCTCGGACGGGCCGCGGCCGCCGGGGCCCCGGTCGCCGGGGCGACGCCCGCGCAGGCGGGACAGCGCCTGCGCGATGGCTTCGGCGGGATCCTGCGCGGCGAGGTCGTGCGGTTCGGTGGTCACCGTTCGATTTTACATGCGACTTGACATGCATTGGGACTCCATGTCACACTACATGTACATGCACTGTGACATTCACATGCACACTGACAACTAAGGACTTCCCATGAACACCTCTGAATCGCAGAACCCCGAGAACGCCACCCGCCCCTTCGGCTACTGGCTGAAGGCCGCCGACCGCCTGATGGCGGCCGAGTTCGCCGCCGCCTTCGACGGCGAGCACGCCAGCCGCCGCGACTGGCGGATGCTCAACATCGTCGACGGCACCGTCACGACGGACCGCCCGCTGAACGAGCACAAGCTGCACCGACTCGTCGAGCGCGGCTGGGTCGCCCCCGAGGGCGACGGCTGGACGCTCACCGACGAGGGCCGTGCGGCGAAGGATCGCCTCGGCACCCTCGTCGACGGCATCCGCGCGAAGGTGTCGAGCGCCGTCTCCGACGAGGAGATGGCCACCACGCTCGCCTCGCTCGAGAAGATCGCCCGCGCCTTCGGATGGGACGAGGAGACCCCTCTGCCCCGCGGCCGTCGGCACGGCTTCGGCGGACCCCGCCACGGACGCGGATTCCCGCGCGGCTTCGGGCGTCCGTTCGGCCGCGGCTTCGGCCACGGACCCGAGCACGGCTTCGGTCCGGATGCGGAGCACGGCTTCGGTCCGGACGCGGATGCCGAGCACGGCTGCCGCCACGGCGAAGCGGGACCCGGGCACCGCGGTCACGGCCGCGGGCACGGACACCCCGGGCACGGCGACCACGGTCACGACGACCGGGGCCACGGACACCACGGCCACCGCGGACACGGTCCGCACCGTGCCGAGCGCATCGCTCAGCACGCCTTCGAGCGCGGCTTCGACGCGGGCTTCACCCGCGGTCGCGACGCCTGACCTGCCGTCACCCATCACGAAGCGCCCCACCCGACAACCGGGTGGGGCGTTTCTCGCTGTCAGCGGCAGATCAACGCACGCCGCGGCGTGCCAGCGGCACCAGCGCAGCAGCTGTGACCACGACGGCCGCCACGAGCACCGCCGCCACGAAACCGCCCGTCACCAGCACGGCGGCGATGGTGCCGAACACCGCGATGCCGAGCCCGCCGCCGAGCGCGAACCCCACCTCCTGGATCGCGCCGACCTGGCCGGCCTGATCCTCGGTCGTCACCTCGAACAGCGCCGTCGCGGCGAGGGTCGCGCCGACGCCGAAGCCGAGCCCGACGAGCACGAGCGGGATCGCCACGATCGCGGGGTCGAGTGCGAGCCAGACGAGCCCGACGGCCTGCAGCATCAGCGCCAGGACGGTGAGGGCGTTCGCCGACAGCCAGCGCAGCGCCACGGGCGCCACGACACCGCCGATCGCGATCGCCACCGCCTGCGGCAGCAGGGCGATGCCCGCCTCGGACGCGCTCTGCCCGCGCGAGTCCTGCAGATGCAGGCTCACCAGCAGCACCGAGGCCGACGACACTCCGCTGCTCACGATGATGCGGATGATCGCGGGACTGAATCCCGGCACCCGGAACAGCCGCATGTCGATGAGCGGATCACGGAGTCGTCGCTGCCGGCGCACGAAGAACACCAGGCTCAGGATCGCGATCACCGCGGCGACCACCGCCGACATCGGCGCCGCGAGGGCCTCATGCAGCGCGAAGACGAGCGCACCGAGCGCGACGATCGACGACAGGATGCTGGGGAGGTCCCAGGACGGGCGCTGCGAGCTGCGCGAGTCGGGCACGAGCCACAGAGCCAGCGCCGCGGCGACCACCGCGAGCGGAACACTGCCGAGCAGCAGCCAGCGCCATCCAGGACCCTCGGCCAGCACTCCGCCGAGCACGGGCCCGAGCGCGCTGCCCGTGCCGAAGGTCGCCGTCCACAGGCCGTAGGCGAGCACGCGTTCGCGCGCCTGGAACTTGGCGCCGATCGTCGCGACCACGCCCGCGATGACGAAGGCCTCGGCGACACCGAGCAGCGCCCGCACGACGATGAGCAGCAGGCCGCTGCCGGCGAGCCCGCCGATCACGTTGAGGACGGCGAACCCGGCCAGGCCGATCAGGATGATGGTCTTGCGCCCGAACGCATCACCGATCCGCGCGGCGACGATCAGCGTCGCGGCCAACGACAGCGCGTACACATCGACCAGCCAGAGTCCCTCGGTGTCGGTCAGGTCCAGCTCGCCGCGGATCGTGGGAAGGGCGGTCGAGACGCTGCTGATCGCGAGGGCGCCGATGAGCACCCCGAGCAGGAGCGGGACCATCGCGAACCAGAGGCGAAGGGAGGAGCGAGTGCTGACGAGAGTGGGGGTGTTGGTCACGGTCTCAGTCTGTAAAGTACAGACAGAAGCCACAAGTACGGTCATTTCTGATACGTACTGACACTTCGGATACTAAAGGAGGCCGTGTCGTGCGGGAGAAGACCGAGCGCATCATCCGCGACTGGACCGAGACCTGCGACGCCGAGGTGTCGATCGCGGTGCTCGGCGGGGCCTGGAAGCCCAGCATCCTGACCCTGCTCGGCGAGCACGAGGTGCTGCGCTTCGGCGAGCTCGGACGCCTGCTCGAGAACCCGACCGCACGCGTGCTCACCCGTCAGCTGCGCGAGCTCGAGGAAGACGGCCTCATCACCCGCACCGTGTACCGCGAGGTGCCGCCCAAGGTCGAGTACCGACTCAGCGAGCTCGGCGCGAGCTCCGGACAACTGCTCACGGAGTTGACCCGCTGGGGCACGCTCTACGCCGGTCGGCAGCGGGCTGTGCCTACCGAGACAGCAGACGCGCCCGCCGCACCGGAAGCCCTGCCAGCAGCGACCTCCTGAGACTCGCGCACTCCAGCCGAGACTCACCCCAGCGATCCCCGCCCTCAGATGCGGCGCGGTCCCGGTCCGTCGGTGCCGAGCGCATCCTCGGGGTTCAGCAGACGGCACGCCTTCATCGACAGGCAGCCGCAGCCGATGCATCCGGTGAGCTCGCGCCGCAGGTGCTCGAGCTGCGTGCGGCGGAGGTCGAGCTGCTCCCGCCACAGCTTCGCCACCCGCTGCCAGTCGTGCTGCGAGGGCGGCTCATCCGTCGGCAGGCTCTCGAACACCTCGTGCACGTCGGTGAGGGGGATGCCGAGGCGCTTGGCGACCACGATCAGTGAGATCCGCCGCAGCATGTGCCGCCGGTAACGGCGCTGATTGCCCGCGGTGCGTGTGGACACGATGAGGCCGAGCTGCTCGTAGAAGTGCAACGCCGTCGCCGGCACGCCGCTGCGGCGGACCACCTCGCCGATCGGCAGCAGATCATCGGGTTCCAAAGACATCCGCACCCCCTCTTGACCTCGAGTTTACTCGAGGTATTAGCGTGACGATCGGCCGCCGAGGAACGGCGCCACCGGGCGGATGACCGCCTGCTCCGACGTCACGAAGGGCACCCCATGACGCACACCCCCGAGCGCACCGCCACCGCGGGGAGCTGGCGCGAACTCCTCGGCAGCCGCTACGCCCCGATCGCCTCGGTCCTCGCGGGAGGCGTGCTGCTCGAGGCGAGCAACGTGTATCTCACCACCAGCCTGCTCCCCACGATCGTCGGCGACATCGGCGGCGCGGAGTTCTACGCGTGGACGATGATGACCTTCCTCCTGGCATCCGTCGTCAGCTCGATGATGGTGAGCAGGATCCTCACGCAGCAGGGCGCCGTGCGCGCCTACCTGCTCGCGCTCGGCTTGTTCGCGCTCGGCTCGCTGCTGTGCGCGGCGAGCCCGTGGATGTGGGCGCTGCTCTCCGGCCGCGCCGTGCAGGGTCTCGGCGGTGGACTGCTCGCCGGCCTCGGCTACGCGCTCATCCAGCGCGCCCTTCCCGAGCGGCTCTGGGCGCGCGGTGCGGCACTCGTCTCGGCGATGTGGGGCGTCGGCAACATCGTCGGCCCGGTCGTGGGCGGCGTGTTCGCGCAGCTGGACGCCTGGCGGGTGACGTTCGTCGGCCTCGCCGTCGTCTCCGCGCTGATCGGCATCGTCGTGGTGCGCGCACTGCCGAGGACCGCCCGAGCCCGCTCGAGCGAATCGGTGCCGTGGGGATCCCTCGTGCTCCTCTCCGGCGGCGTCGCCGCGGTGGGCATCGCGAGCGTCGTCCCCAGCGGTCTCGGCACCGGGGTCGCCATCGTGGTCGGGGTCGTACTGGGCGCATGGTTCCTGCGTCACGAGCGCCGCGGGCGCACCGGCATCCTCCCCCGGGTCACGTTCGCCCCGGGCTCCTCGCTGGGCTGGGTCTACGTCACGGTCGCCGTCCTGGCGTTCGCGATCGGCACCGAGGCGTTCATCCCGCTCTTCGGCCAGGAGATCGGCGGACTGATGCCGTTCATCGCCGGCCTGCTCGGCGCCGCCCTGTCCCTCGGCTGGTCGATCACCCAGGTGTTCACGGCGAATGCCACCGGCATCCGCTCGCGCCGCGTGCTCATCACCCTCGGCCCGGTCGTCGTCGCCATCGGTCTCGCCGCGTACGGTCTGCTCCAGCATGAGGGCCCCTCCGCCGTCGTGATCGCACTCTGGTTCGCCACCCTGTTCCTCGCCGGCGCCGGCATCGGCCTCGGATTCCCGCACCTGACCGTCGCCGCGCTCGGCAGCACGTCGGGCGAAGAGGAGGGCGCCAAGGCGGCCGCGGCGGTCAACACCGTCTTCATCATCGCGAGCGCGTTCAGCTCGGCGATGGCCGGGGTCCTCGTCAACCTCGCGATGCCGGACGTCGTGGATGCCGCCCGCCTCCTGATGCTCGTGTTCGCGGGCGTCACCGTTCTCGGAGCCTTCATCGCGCGCGGCGCGAGCTGGGGCATCGGACTCACCCGCGACGACGAGCAGCCCGCCACTACGGCGTCCGACTGACGGAAAGGAAACCTCACCATGGAAACGAGAACCCGGGTCACCGTGATCGGCCTCGGCGAGATGGGCTCCGCGATCGCGAAGACCCTTCTCGACCGCGGTCACTCCACGACCGTCTGGAACCGCACCGCGAGCAAGGCCGACCCGCTGGCCGTGGCCGGCGCCGAGGTCGCCCATACGGCAGCGGATGCCGTGGCGGCGAGCCCGCTCGTCATCGTCTGCCTGCTCGACAGCGGCGCGGTGGATGCGGTCGTCGGAACACTCGACGCGGCGGTGGAGGGAAAAGTCATCGTGAACGTCACCAGCGGCTCCCCCGCGCAGGCGCGAAGCAACGCGGAATGGGCCCGCACGCGCGGAGCGAAGTACGTGGACGGGGGGATCCTGGGAGACCCGTCGGATGTCGGCAGACCGAACTTCTTGTTGTCGTTCAGCGGCGATCGCGACGGGTTCGATGCTCACCGCGAGGTGTGGGAAGACCTCGGCACCCTCACCTACTACGGCGAGGATACGGGGCTCGCTGCCGTCGAGTTCCTGGCCCAGGTGGCGGTCGGCTACGAGTTCCTCCTCGGCCTGCTGCACACGTTCGCGCTCGTGAAGGCGGAGGGCGCCGACGTCGAGGGGTTCGCCGACCGCGTCGCCGGGTCGGTCGGCGGCTACGTGCCGCTGGTGCAGGCCTTCGGCACCGCCGTCGCGAGTGGGGAGTACGGGCCCGACCTCGGTTCGCTCACCGTGCAGGCCGCACTGATGGACGACCTGATCAGCCACCGCGAGTCCCTCGGCGTCGACACCCTGCGCATGCGCGAGGTCAAGCGGCTGATGGACCGCCGGATCGCGGACGGCCACGGCGACGAAGGGTTCTCGAGCCTGTTCGAGCTGCTCGGCCACGCGTGAGCGAACCCACCCACTTCACACACCAACGAAATCCGCACCAACGATATGGAGAAGTCATGATCCCCTTCGGTCCTCAACTCATCGGCCAGACGGAGAAGGCGCTGAACGCCCTGCTCCAGAGCGTCCTCGTCGGCCGCGACCTCACCGAACGCGAGTGGGTCACGCTGAGACTCGCCTCGCAGTTCGACGGCGCCCACGACCTCGACGGCTTCGTCGCCGAGCGGCTCCACGATCCGGATGCCGGCCGGCTCACCGCCGCTCTGCGCGACCGCGGGCTCCTCACCGACACTGCGCTCACTCCCGCGGGCAGCGCCCTGGTCGCCGAGATCGGTCAGGAGATCGCCGCCCTCACCGCACCCCTGTGGCTCGGTATCGAGGAGGAGGATGCCGACGGCGCGACCCGCGTGCTGAACATCGTCCTCGAACGGAGCCTGACGCTCCTGCGCACGTCGCACGCGTAAGCCCTCAGCCTCGGACCGGTCGCCATCGGACGTAGGCTGGATCGGTGGCGGATTCCCAGGGACGAGTGTGGACGGGTGTCCTGCGCGTCGGGCCGCACCGCGGTGACCACCGCGTGGCTCTCCGGGCCGCGATCAGCGTCGCCGCGCCCCTCCTCGTGCTGTGGATGCTGGGACGCCTCGACCTGAGCATCTACGCCAGCTTCGGCGCCTTCGCCGCGCTGTACGGTCGCCACGACGTGTTCCGCGACCGCATCCGGATGCAGGCGAGCGCCGGCGGAGTCCTGCTCGCCGCGATGCTCATCGGCACCGCGCTCTCGGTCGTGTCCGCTCCCGCCGCCGTCAGCATCCTCGTGCTCGCCGTCATCGCCTCGGCCGTCACCCTGCTCGCGTACACGATGCGCTGGCACCCGCCCGGGCCGCTGTTCCCGGTGTTCGCGGTCGGTGCGTGCGCCACCATCCCCGCGACGGCAGCCTCTTTCGGCGCCGTGCTCCTGGTCGGCGGCGCGAGCGTGCTGTTCGGGCTCGCCGTCAGCGCGATCATCGGCCTGTTCACGCGCGGCACGCAGGAGGCGCCGCCCCGCTCTCGGCAGCCCGTGGGACCCATCGCGTGGGAGATGGCCGCCACCGTCGCCGTCGCGATCGTGGGTGCGGGCTTCGCGGGATTCCTGATCATGGATTCGCACTGGTACTGGGCGGCGGTCGGTGCGGTCGCCGCGGTCAGCGGTCCCCAGCTCAACGCCCGTGTGATCCGCGGCATCCAGCGCCTCGTCGGCACGTTGCTCGGCATCCTCGTCGCAGCGGGAGTCCTTGCGATCGATCTGCCGCCGCTCGCCGTCATCGCACTCGTGGTGCTGCTGCAGGCCGCCGCCGAGCTCTTCGTCGGCCGCAACTACGGCATCGCGATGGTGTTCATCACCCCGCTCGCCCTGCTCATGGTGCACCTCGCCGCCCCCACACCGGTCGACGTGCTTCTGCAGGACCGCGCGATCGAGACCGTGATCGGCGTCGCCGTCGGAACCGTGGTCGCCGTGACTTCGGCGGCGCTCCGTCGACGGCAGACGAAACCCTGAAGCGGCCGAACACCGTCACCCGTGCGCGCTCATCGCGACGATCATCCCGTTCATCATCACCAGGCACCCCCAGAATCCGAAGCGCTCACTCCGGCTGCCCCTGGCGCTGTCGGCGCGCAGCACGGCCCACCCGGCGACGATCACGAGCGCAAACAGCGCCGGGGCCCAGCCGACGGTCGGGGCCGCCGCACCTCCACCGCCATGCCCATGGCCGGCAAGCCCCCGCGCCAGATACGGCACGGACATCAGCAATCCCATCGCGAACGGGTCGCCGACGGCGCCACGCGATGCGGGGACAGATCGGGCGCGTCCCCGCACCGCCGCGACAGCGGCCCACGCGAAGAACACGAACGTCGCGCCGATCCCGGCGAGCGAGGCGTGCCCATCCAGCAGCATCGGAGCCATGAGCCCGAGCATCGCCGACACCGAGCCCACGTGGGCCACACGCCCGGACCGGGCCTCTCGGCCGATTGCCGCGGACACTGCCGCCCGGCGAGTCAGGCTGTCCACACCGTCTTCGCGTTCACGAACTCGCG
This sequence comes from Microbacterium sp. Mcb102, assembly GCF_024519805.1. Classification (NCBI taxonomy): domain Bacteria; kingdom Bacillati; phylum Actinomycetota; class Actinomycetes; order Micrococcales; family Microbacteriaceae; genus Microbacterium; species Microbacterium sp. Mcb102. The sequence goes on from NZ_JALJRG010000003.1 coordinate 265,865, forward strand.
GATGCCGAACGAGCCCAGCTCGCGCCCGTACCCGGAGTCCTTCACGCCGCCGAACGGCAGTCCGAAGAAGGACGCCGAGTTGCCGTTCGCGAACACGCTCCCGAACTCCAGCTCGGCCTGCAGGCGGGCGATCTCGTCGGGATCGGCCGACCACACGCCGGCCGCGAGCCCGAAGTCGGAGTCGTTCGCCGCGGCGATCGCCTCGTCGATCGACCCCACCTCATACACGCAGGCCACCGGGCCGAAGCACTCCTCACTGAAGATGCGCATCTCGGGAGTGACCTCGGTCAGCACGGTCGCCGGGTAGAACCACCCCGGCCCTTCGGGGAGCTCGCCGCCGAGGCGGACCGTGACCCCCTTCGCGACCGCATCCTCCACCAGCTCGTGCGCGTCCGCGCGCACCTGTGCCGTCGCCATCGGCCCGAATCCGGTGCCCTCGGCGCGCGGGTCGCCGGCGGTGATCTTCGCCATCTCGGCCACGAATGCCTCGACCCATTCGGTGTAGACGTCGGCGTGCACGAAGAACCGCTTGGCGCAGATGCACGACTGCCCGCTGTTCTGCGTGCGCGATGCCGCCGCGAACTGCGCCGAGCGCGCAATGTCGGCGGAGGGCATCACCACGAACGCGTCGGTGCCGCCGAGCTCCAGGACGCTCTTCTTGATGTTGCGTCCGGCGGCGGCGGCGACCGCGGCCCCCGCGCCTACCGAGCCGGTCAGCGTGACCGCGCGGATGCGACGGTCGTCGAGCAGAGCCGAGGCCGCGGCGCCCTCGATCAGCAGGGTCTGGAACGCGCCCTCCGGGAAGCCCGCGCGCTGGAACAGCTCTCCCAGGTACAGCGCCGTCTGCGGCACGCTCGACGCGTGCTTGAGCAGCCCCGTGTTGCCGGCCATGAGCGCCGGGGCGGCGAAGCGGATGACCTGCCAGAACGGGTAGTTCCACGGCATGACGGCCAGGACCGTGCCCAGCGGCTGGAACACGACGCTCGCGGCCGATGCTCCGACCGAGGCCGCCGCCACCGGCTCCTCTGCCGCGAGATACTCCGCGGCATGGTCGGCGTACCAGCGCATGCCGTTGGCCGACTTCGTCACCTCGTACTTCGCGGTGCCGATGGTCTTTCCCATCTCGAGCACCGCCAGGCCGGCCGCGTGCTCCAGGTCGGCGTCGAGCAAATCGGCGGCCCGCCGCATCCACTCCGCCCGCTGCGCGAAGGTCGTCTGCGCCATCGTCGCGTTCGCGGCCTCCGCCGCCGCCAGGATGCGCTCCACCTCATCGGCGGTGTGGGCGGTGAACTCCTGCACCAGCTCACCCGTGGTCGGATCGATCGTCGCAATGGTCATGAGCACTCCCTGTGTCTCGTGTCGGTGGTGGTGGTGGTCGTCGGGTCGGTCGCGGTCACTTGCCGTAGCCCTTGGTGAGCCCGGCGATGTACTGCCGGGAGAAGACGGCGAACAGGATGACGAGCGGCACGGCGCCGAGCGTGAGCGAGGCGAGCAGGGCCGGGTAGTCGTTCTGGAACTGCCCGACGAACTGCTGCACGCCCAGAGTCACGGTCTGGTTCTGCTTGCTCGGGGCGAGGATGAGCGGGAACCACAGGTCGTTCCACACCGGCAGCATCGTGATCGACGCGACGGCCGCGATCCCGACCCGCACGATCGGCAGGGTGATCCCGAGCGTGCGCCACTCCCCTGCCCCGTCGATGCGCGCGGCCTCCTTGAGCTCGTTCGGGACGGCCCGGAAGTACGTGGTCATCAGGGCGATCGCGAGCGGCAGCTGCATCGCGGTGTACACGAGGATGAGCGCGGTGAGGGTGTCCATCAGTCCCCACGACGTCATGATCTTGATCAGCGGCACGGTGCCGAGGCGGATCGGAAGCATGATGCCGACCACGAAGAACCCGGCGAGCACCGGCGTGACCGGCACCTTGTACTCCACGAGCGCCCACGCGGCGAGCGTGCCGAGCACGATCGTGAGCACGATGGTGGCGAGGGTGACGATGAGGCTGTTCTGGTAGTTGAGCAGGAAGTTCCCACGGGTGAACACGTTGATGTAGCCCTGCAGGTTGAACGTCTCCGCGTCCGGAAGCGCGAACGGGGCGCCGAAGATACCCTGCGTCGTCTTGAACGAGTTCATCAGCACGATGAGGATCGGGACGACGGAGAAGAGCCCCATGACGATCAGCAGCAGATGCACGCCGCTTCCGGCGAAGACGTCGGCCGCGCGGCGGGGACGACGGCGCCTCGGCGCCGCGGGCTCGGGGCGGGGGCGGCTGCTCGGGGCGGCCGCTGCGGGTCGGGTGTCGATGGCCATCGGGGGCTCCTAGAGCTCGTAGGTCTTCAGTCGGCGCTGCACGAGCCAGAAGTAGGCGGCGGTGGTCGCGAGGATGAGGAGGAAGATCACCGATGCGACGGTCGCGCCGAGGTCGAGGTCGGCGACCTGGCCGCTGGAGCCGAAGAACGATCGGTAGAAGAAGGTTCCGAGGATGTCGGTCGAGTAGTTCGGGCCGGGAGCCGAGCCGTTCAGGGCGTAGACGATGTCGAACCCGTTGAACGTCCAGATGTACGTGAGGATCACGATCAGTCCGAACTGCGGCGCGATGAGGGGGAACTTGATCCGCCAGAAGGCCGTCCAGGAACCGGCGCCGTCGATGCGGGAGGCCTCGATCACGTCGTCCGGGATCGCGAGGAGCGCGGTGTAGAGGAAGATCATGGGGATCCCGATGTACTGCCACACCGACATCAGCGAGATCGTCGGCAGCGCGGTCGCCTCGGTGCCCAGCAGCGGGAACTCGACCAGTCCCCACAGCGGGTTGATGATCAGGCGCCAGATGAAGCCCACGATCACGACCGACAGGGTCGCCGGGATGAACAGCAGCGTGCGGTAGGCCCCGACGGATCGGCGCAGTCGTCCCGAGGTCAGCAGGGCGGCCATGAGCAGGCCGATCGGCAGCTCCACCAGCAGGTGGATGAGGAAGAACTCGACGTTGTTGCCGAGCGCGTTCCAGAAGCGGGCGCTCGTGGTCGGATTCGTGAACAGGTCGACGTAGTTCGCGATACCGACGAAGGCGCTCTGCTGCCCGCTGGACTCGAAGAAGCTGAGCACCACCGAGCTGATCAGGGGGTACACCGAGAAGGCCACGTAGACCACGAGTGCGGGCAGCACGAACATCGCCAGCAGGCGATATCGAGCGGGTGTGCGGATCATGCCGGGGCTCCTGTGCGGATCGGATGCCGGAGGCGGAAGCATCGCTCCCGCCTCCGGCGGAGGGTCACGGTGCGGGCGTGTACCAGGAGTCGAGTCCGGCCTGGAGCTCGGCGGTCGCCTCCTCGGGCGAGAGTCCGCTGTTGTACATGAGCTGCGCGACGCGCCAGATCTCGTCGTCGAGCGGCGGCTGTCCCGCGCTGAGCCGATCCAGGGCCAGACGCGAGGTGAGCTCGGCGTCGACCTTGAGGTCGGCGAACTCCTGCGCGAGGGCGTTCTCGTACTTCACGGGCTCGGTGCCCATGGAGAAGAAGCCGGGGAGCTTGTTCACGTACAGCTGCTGGAACTCGCTCGTGCCCAGCCACTCCAGGAACGCGGTCGCCGCCTCCTTCTCCTTGCTCGCGGCGTTCAGGCCGAAGGCCATGTCGGCCATCTCCTGCTGGTAGCGCTGGTCACCCTCGGCGGCGGGCGGGGCACCGAAGACGCCCACGTCGAGACCGGTCGAGGTGACCTGCGAGATCTGCCACGATCCGTCCGGCAGGATCGCGGCCTTGCCGAGCGTGAACAGCTGCGTCATGTCCTCGTAGGAGATCGACTCGTACCCCTTGGGCAAGTAGTCCTTGAAGGAGTCGAAGACCCGGAAGCCCTCCACGAAGTCGGGGTCGGTGAGCTTCTTCGAGCCGTCGATGAGTCCGAGCCGCCCCTCCTCGCCCTTCCAGGCGTTGGGTCCGACCTGGTAGAGCATGTTGTAGGCCAGCTGCCAGCCGTCGGCGCTGCCGAGGGCGAGCGGGGCGTACTGCCCGTCCGCCTTGATCGCGTCGAGCACCTCGAGGAACTCGTCCTGCGTCTGCGGCACCTCCAGGGCCAGCTCGTCGAAGATCGCGGTGTTGTAGTAGAACCCGGCGAGCACGGACGCGACGGGCACGCAGTACGGGGTGCCGTCGTCGCCCTCCCAGGCGGAGAGCGCGGACTCGGGGAACGACCCGATCGCGTCGAGTCCGTCGAGCGGCTCGAAGTATCCCTTGTCGATCCACGACCGGTTCACGTCGAACGGACGGCACATGATCACGTCGGGACCGGTGCCGCCGTCGATCTGCGACTGGATCGCGGCGTTGTAATCGTTGGTGTCGATCGGTGCGTACTCGACCTTGATGCCGGGGTGGTCGGCCTCGAACGCGGGGATGATGTCGTTCTCCCACATCGTGGCGTCCTCGGTGCGCCAGGTGCCGAGCGTGAGGGTGACGGAATCGGGGTCGTCGCCACCGCCGGACGCGCATCCGGCGAGGCCGAGGGCGAGGGCGGTGACGGCGAGGGCGGCGAGTGGTGCTCTGGCGGAACGCATCATGACCTTCTCTCTGAGAGGACGCGCGGTCTCGGGGGACCTGCCACACCATTGCGGCGGTGCGCGGTGCAGGTCAGCATATATAGGTCTCAATGCGGTAGCAAGAGGTATCTACCATTCCCCGCCATTGTTCTTACTGTGGTCCATCTGATAGACATTCATAAGACAAGTGGTATCTTGTGGATAACAACCTCTGAAGGAGGCTCCAGTGATTCGTGTCGGCATCCTCGGCTCCGGGTTCATCGCAGACTCGTACGCCGATTCCCTGCTGGATGTGCGCGATGGTGTGCTGGCGGCGAACTTCTCCCGCGATGCCGAACGCGCCGCGGAGTTCGCCGCCCGCTGGAACAGCCCGCGCAGCTACACCGACATCGCCGACCTGTGCGCCGACCCCGACATCGACGTCGTGGTCGTGGCCCTGCCCAACGAGGCTCACGTCGACGCCGTGCGCATCGCCGCCGCCGCGGGCAAGGGCATCATCTGCACCAAGCCGCTCGCCCGCACCGGCGCCGAGGCCGCCGAGATCCTGCGTATCGTCGAGGAAGCCGGCGTCTGGCACGGCTACGCCGAGAGCTCCGTGTTCTCGCCCAACGTGGCGAAGGCGCACGAGATGGCGCAGGCCGGCGGCATCGGCACCCTGCTCACGATGCGCGCCCGCGAGGCGCACTCCGGCCCGCATGCCCCGCACTTCTGGGATGCGGAGACCGCGGGCGGCGGCGCCCTGCTCGACATGGGCTGCCACACCGTCGAGTCGGCCCGGCACTTCTTCGGCAAGGACAACCCCGTCACCGAGGCCTTCGCCTGGGGATCGACGCTGGTCCACTCCGACAAGACCACCGGCGAGGACACCGCGGTCGCCCTCCTCAAGTTCGCGGGTGGCCAGCTCGCCATCATCGAGTCCTCGTGGGCCGAGAAGGGCGGGATGCAGCTGCGACACGAGTTCAGCGGCGCCGACGGCCGCCTCGTCACCGACACCTCCGTGACCCCGGTGTGGGGCTTCCTCGGCAACCCGACCGGCTACCTCGTCGAGAAGGCGGACGCCGAGACCGGCTGGGTGCACCCGGTGCCGGAGGAGACGCGCGCCTACGGCTTCTCGCAGCAGATGCGCCACTTCATCGACCACTACGCGGCGGGCACCACGCCGATGGAGACGTTCGAGGACGGCTGGGTCGTCAACTGCATCCTCGACGCCTGCTACCGCGCCATGCGCTCGGGCACGTGGGAGCCGGTGCGCCTCGAACGGTGAGCACCGACAGAGGGCACGAGGACGCGCCCTCCTTCCCGCGGCCTTCGCACAGACAAGGAGAGACCTGAGAATGACGAACACACTGCCGGCCGGCGCGAACGCGCTGCTCGCAACGCTGACCGCGGCCGAGATCATCGCGAACCGCGCGGTCCTCGAGGCCGCCGGCATCGCGACCCCGGCGACGCACTATTCCTACGTGGGGCTGACCGCCCCGGACAAGCGACGCCTGTTCGCGGGCGAGAACCTCCCCCGTCTGGTGCGCAGCTTCCTCATCGACATGACCACCGGGCTCTCGCACGACGTCGTGGTCGATCCGGCCGTCGGCGCCGTCGTCTCCTCCCGGGAGCTCGACCCCGCCGTCGACGGCGCCGTGCCCGTGGTGCTCCGCGAGTTCGGCTACGTCGAGGAGGTTGTGCACCAAGACGAGCGCTGGATCGCCGCGATGGCGAAGCGCGGGCTGACCGACCTCTCGCAGCTGCGCGTGAACCCGCTGTCCGCCGGCGTGCTCGCCGACGACGAGAGCGGTCGCCGCATCCAGCGCTGCTTCACGTTCGTGCAGCGCACCCCCGAGGACCTGGGTTGGGCCCACCCGGTCGACGGCGTGACCGTGATGGTCGACGTCGTCACGGGCGAGGTGCTCGACGTGATCGACCACATCGACCTCCCGGTCCCGCAGGAGGACGGCAACTACCACCTGTCCTCGTGGCGCGGACCCGACCGCCAGGGTCTCAAGCCCATCGAGATCACCCAGCCCGAAGGCCCCAGCTTCACGATCGACGAGGACGGCGTGCTCGACTGGGCCGGCTGGCGCCTGCAGGTCGGCTTCGACCAGCGCGAAGGCCTCGTGTTGCACGACGTCTCGATCGCGGACGGCGACGTGCAGCGCTCCGTGCTGTACCGCGCGTCGATCGCCGAGATGGTCGTCCCCTACGGCGACCCGAGCCCGCAGCGCTGGTTCCAGAACTTCTTCGACGGCGGCGAGTACCTCTTCGGCGGCTTCGCGAACTCGCTGGAACTGGGCTGCGACTGCGTCGGCGACATCACCTACCTCGACGCCGTGGTGGCCGGCAATGACGGTGATGCCCGCGTGGTGCGCCAGGCCATCTGCATCCACGAGGAGGATGCGGGTGTGCTCTGGAAGCACTCCGACAACTGGAACGGCTCGTCCGAGACGCGACGCAACCGTCGCCTGGTCGTGAGCTTCTTCATGACGGTCGGCAACTACGACTACGGCTTCTACTGGTACTTCGGCCTCGACGGAACGATCGAGTTCGAGGTCAAGGCCACGGGCATCGTGTTCACCTCCGCCTACCCGGGCAAGGGCTACCCGTTCGCGACCCAGGTGGCGCCCGGGCTCGGCGCCCCGAACCACCAGCACCTTTTCAGCGCGCGACTCGACGTCGCGGTCGACGGGCTCTCCAACGGGGTCGACGAGGTGGAGGCGGTCGCCGTGCCGCGCGGACCACAGAACCCGCACGGCACCGGCTTCACGCAGCAGATCACACGGCTGCGCACCGAGTCCGAGGCTCAGCGCATCGCCGACAACCTCACCGGACGCGTGTGGTTCGTGGGCAACACCGAGGTGCAGAACCGGCTCGGCGAGCCCGTCGGCTGGGTGCTCTACCCCGAGGGGAAGCCGCTGCTGCTGGCCGACGCCGAGTCCGACATCCACAAGCGCGCCACGTTCACGACCAAGCACCTGTGGGTCACGGCCTACGAGCCGAGCGAGCAGTACCCGGCGGGCGATTTCGTCAACCTGCATCCGGGCGGAGCCGGCATCCCGCAGTGGGTCGAGGCCGATCGCCCCATCGACGGCACCGACATCGTGTTGTGGCACACCTTCGGCCTGACACACTTCCCACGCATCGAGGACTGGCCGATCATGCCCGTCGATACCGCCGGATTCGTGCTCAAGCCGCATGGGTTCTTCGGACGCAACCCCTCCCTCGACATCCCCGGCGCGGCCGACCACTGCGCGACCTCGCCGGGTCACCACGACCACCACGCCGGGCACTGACCGGACGACTACAAGGAACGACATGGACGGTTACATCAGCTACGCCGAGGCCACTGCCGGACAGGCCGACGCGCTCGCCGCGGCCATCCCGCGCATCGAGGCACAGGTGCTCGAGCTCGCCGCGAAGGGTGCCCTCGACGACACCGGGCCGCTCTTCCTCGGAATCGGGGCGAGCCTCGCGGCCGCAGCGCCCGCAGTGTGGCACCTGCGAAAGCGCGGCATCACCGCTTGGCGGCTGGATGCCGGCGACACCCCACTGCCTCTCGCGACCGGAGACCACCCGGTGGTCGGAGTATCGCAGAGCGGACGGAGCAGCGAGACGATCGCTGCTCTGAACACGATCCCGGCCGCCCTCCGCTGCGGAGTGGTGAACACGGTGCCCTCCCCGCTCTCGGATCTGGCGACGCATCTGGTCGGACTCGGCTCGATCCCGGATAGCTATGCGTCCACGATCGGCTACACCGCGACCGTCGTCGCGCTGAGCATGCTGTCCGAAGCCTGGGCGGGCGGTGCGGTCGACCCCGCCTGGCACGACTTCGCCGCGCTGTTCCGCGAGACTGAGACCATGCTCGCACCACAGATCGACCGCGCCGCGGCCCTGATCACGTCGGCCCCGAGCCTCGACTTCGTCGGAGGTGGCCCCTCCACCGGCTCAGCCGAGGCCGGAGCGCTGCTTTTCCGCGAGGTCGCACGCATCCCGGCGAGCGCCATGGGCACCCGACAGTACCTGCACGGTTCGATGGAGTCCGCCGGCGAGGGCGCCCACATCCTCTTCGGCGGTGAGCGAGAGCACGAGGTCGCTCGCACGCTCAGTGCGGCGGGGCACCGCGTCGTGCTCATCACCACGGATGACGCCGAGGGCGGCGACGAGCTCGAGGTGATCCGCCTGCCGCACAGCTCGTCCAATGCGCGAGCGGTGCTCGAGGCGCTGTTCCTGCAGGGCCTGGTCGCGGCGGTCGCACAGTCGCGAGGCGTGGAGATCGAGGAGTTCGTGTTCCACAACGATGACACGAAGGTCGACGCGGGAGCGGCTCAGTGACCTCAGCCGACGACGCCCCCGTCGGATGCGAGGAGCTCATCGTCGGAATGGATGTCGGCGGGACCAAGGCAGCTGTGCGCGCGACGACCCCCGACGGTGACCTGGTCGCCGATGTCGTCGTGAGCGCTGCAGAATGGGATGCCGAACCCGCGGATGCCGCAGCCGGCTGGCTCCTCGACGTGCTGAAGCGGGCACTGCCCGCCGGATCGGCGATCGGCGCACTGGCGATCGGCGCGCAGGGGCTGGACAACCTGCAGGTCGCGCACGACCTGGAGCGGGCGCTGCGACACCGCGGTCACGAGCGCGTGCATTGCGTCAACGATGCCGCCCTGCTCGTCCCGGCTGCGGGACTCGACGAAGGCATCGGGCTGATCGCGGGCACCGGCGCGATCGGCGTCGCCACGGATGCCGCGGGCTCGCCGCTCGTCACGGGCGGCTGGGGGTGGGTGATCGGCGACGAGGCGGGAGCTGCGGGCCTGGTGCGCGAAGCGACGAAGGCCGCCCTCCTCGCGCATGACGACGGCGAACCCGACGACGGACTCCTCGGCGCCCTGCTCTCCGAGTTCGATGTCGCGGATGCCGAGCGCCTGGCGCGCGCCGTCAACGACGATGCGACCATGGCCAACTGGGGCCCTCGCGCCCCTGCGGTGTTCCGCGCCTCCGACGCCGGCTCCGCTCTTGCCACCCGCGTCATCGACGACGGCGCCGACCACCTCGTGCGTCTGGTCTCTCAGCTGCGGCGCCGCGGCGCGGTCGGTGGGACTGTGATCGCCGCAGGGGGCGTCATCACCGCCCAGCCGCGTCTTGCCGAGTCGGTGCGCGCTCTGCTGGCGCAGCGGCATCCGGATCTCGACTTCGTGGTCCTCGACGAACAGCCCGTCGCCGGCGCCTGGTTCCTGGCGAATCGGCTCCCCTGATGCCTTTCGAATCGCGCGAAGGGTGCCGTCCGAGCTCTGGGTGCGACCACGTGCGCGATTCGAACCGCAGCTTCAGCGCGTCGGACCGGCCCCGCGGGTGAATACGGTGCGCAGGCGATAGCGCTCACCGACATAGCGGATCGTGGAGAGGGAGACGACGCGACCATCGGAGCCGTGCGCCGCCTGACGCATCACCAGCAGCGGGCTCCCCACGGCGACGCTGAGCGCCTCGGCCGACTGCGTGTCAGCCTCGCGCGCCTCGATCGTGCTGTCCGCGCGTTCGGGCCCGGAACCGGCCGCGTCGAGCAGGTCGTAGAGCGAGTCGACGGCGAAGTCGATCTTCGAGACGTCGGGCAGCAGCGCGGCGGGGACGACCGAGGCGTCCAGCGCGATGGGCACGCCGTCGAGCAGACGGATGCGGTCGAGCCGGAAGATCGGCGTGCCGGGAGCCACACCGATGGCCTCGGCTTCGTCGAGGCTCGCATGGCCGGTCTCCGCACGGAGGACGATCGACGTGGACTCCAGGCCCATCCTCCGTGCCGTCTCGCTGAAGGACTCCAGGCTGTTCGGCCACTCCTTCGCGACGGGAGCCGACGCTACGTACCAGCCGCGTCCGTGAGATGAGCTGAGCACGCCCTCGTCGACGAGCTGCAGCAGCGCCTTGCGCAGGGTCACCCGGCTGATGCCAAGCTGCGTGCACAGCTCGCGCTCCGGAGGCAGGCGCATGCCCTCGGTGAGACGGCCGGACGAGATCTCGACCTTGATCAGGTTGACGGCCTGGATCCACAACGGCTCCGGGTAGTCCGCACGAATCGGCGATTCACTGATGCTGCTCGTCATCCCTGCCCCCTCGGATGTGTGGCTTCCACTCTGCACGGTACACGGCGCCGATGCACCATACCAGTAACGACCATTCTAAGTCCTCAGCGTTACCGTCACTGCCAGGACCCGCCCGCACCCCACTGCGAGTCCAGCCGCGGCACGGGATCGAACGAGCTGGCCACGGCCACGGGAGCCGCGGCATCGACCGACTCCTCGATCGCGAGCATCGCGTCGAGCACGTGGAAGGCCAGCGCACCGCTCGCCCGCGGCTCGCGATCGGCACGGATCGCCGCGGCCATCTCGACCACCCCGATGCCGCGCTCGCGCTCCGCGCCCGAGGGCACGAGCTCCTCGGGTTCGGGCTGCGGCCGACCGGCCGGCACGAGCACGCTCGGACCGTCGAAGCCGCTCACCGGCACGGTGAGAGTGCCGCCGGAGCCGGTGACCTCGAACAGCTGGCGCCGCACGGGAGAGTCGAAGCTGTAGATCGATGTGCCCACCACCCCGGAGCGGAACCGGGTGAGCACGCTCACGTGGGTCCAGACCTCGACCGGGATGCGGTTGCCCGCCCGCTCGCCGTAGGGCACCGTGCGCACACCGAACGCGCGATGGCCCAGCGCCTGCACGGTGTCGATCGGGCCGAACAGCAGCGCGAGCGTCGTCAGGTAATACGGGCCGATGTCGAACAGCGGACCGGCGCCGCGGGCGAACAGGAATTCCGGGCGCGGATGCCAGGCGTCCGGCCCGGGGCCCTGCATGAGCGTGAGCACGGTCTGCGGGGTGCCGATGCGCCCCTCGGCGATCAGCTGCTGGGACTGCTGGATGCCGCGGCCGAGCACGGTGTCCGGCGCATTGCCGACGCGCACCCCGGCGGCTGTCGCGGCATCGAGCACCGCGCGGGCCGAAGCCCGATCGAGCGTGAGCGGCTTCTCGCCCCACACGTGCTTCCCCGCCGCGATGGCCCGCAGCGCGACCTGCGCGTGCACCGCCGGGATCGTCAGGTTGACCACGAGCTCGAGTCCGGGCAGGGCGAGCAGCTCCGCGGTGTCCCCCGAGAAGGGCACACCGTGCTTCCGCGCCTGCGCCGCCGCGCGCTCGCGGTCGAGGTCGGCGACCCCGATCACGTCGACGCCGGGTGCCGCGCGCAGCGTGGCGAGGTACTCGTCCGAGATGTTGCCCGCGCCGATGACTCCGACGCGCACCGGCTCGGGGGTCATGACAGGGCCTCCGCGAAGAACCGGGTGTTGCGCTCGACGGCGGGCAGCGGGTCGCCGCCCACCACGACCTCGACCACCACGAGGGCACCGATGTCCGCGGCGAGCGCGGTGACCTCGCGCATGCGTCCGACCACGGGGACGCCGAGCGTGGGCGGGTCGTCCGGCTCCGGCTCCTCGTCGTTCACGTGAACCGCGCGGATACGGTCGGCCAGGCGCGGCAGCAGCTCGAACACGTCCGCGCCGCCGACGCTCGCCCAGTAGGTGTCGACCTCCAGCACGACCCGCTCGTCGAGCAGCTCGACGAGCACCTCCCACGCCGGGCGGCCGTCGATGCGCGCCGAGAACTCGAAGTCGTGGTTGTGGTACCCGACGCGAAGTCCGTGTTCGGCGGCGCGCGCGGCGGCGAGGTTGATCCGCTCGGAGAGCGCGGTGACGCCGGCGCGGTCCGCGAACAGGGCGGGCTCCGCCCACGGCACGATCAGTGTCTCCACGCCCACTGTGCGCGCCGCGGCGATCGCCCGCTCGACGGAGGTGTCGAGCAGCTTGACGTGAGCGGTCGGCGCGGTGAGGCCCGCGGCGGCGAGCTCGCGCGCGAGCTGCTCCGGGTCGCTCAGGATGTCGTAGGGTTCCACCTGGGCATAGCCGAGTGCGGCGAGCGCGGCCAGGGTCGCCGCACGGCGGTCGCCGAGCCGGTCGCGAAGACTGTAGAGCTGGATCGACAGCGCGGACGCAGTGGCGATCGAGGGAGGGACGGTCGTATCGGTCATGTCATCCGTTCCGGATCAGGCGGTCGAACGCGGCGGAGAGCTCGTCGTCGAAGGCACGGCGCGCGGCGTCCTCCTCGTGCCACGCGACGATGCGGCGAGCGCCCTCCGCGAACGAGACCTTCGGGCGGTAGCCGGGCACGAGCCGCTGCAGCTTCGTCGTGTCGAACAGGATGGAGTGGCGGAAGTCCTCCTGCAGCACCTCGGCCCAGCCGGGTACCTCGCGGCCGATCGACTCGCTGGAGCGGTGCACCAGGAGCGGATCGCGCACTCCGGCGGCGGCAGCCAGGGTGGCGTGGATCTGGTCCCAGGTGAGGATGTCTCCGCTGACGAGGTTCACGCTCTCGCCGATCGCGTGCGTGTTCCCGAGCAGGGGCACGAGGGCGCGCGCGACGTCGCTCGAGTGCGTCAGGGTCCACAGCGAGGTGCCGTCGCCGTGCACCACAGTGGCATCGCCCCGACGCAGGCGCTCGATCGCGGTCCACGTGACCGGGAAGATCATGGTGGTCTCGTCGTACGTGTGCATCGGACGCACGATCGTGAGCGGAAGGCCGCGCTCCCGGTAGGCATCCTCCAGCACGAGCTCGGCGGCCAGCTTCTCCCGGGCGTACCCGAAGGCCGGATGGCGGCGCGGGCTCGACTCGGTGATGGGCAGCTGCGGCACCGGGCGGCCGAAAACGGAGCAGGTGCTGACGAACACGTACTGCCCCGTCCGCCCCGCGAAGCGCTCGACGTCGGGCAGCACGTCCTGCGGTCTGAAACCCACCCAGTTCACGACGACGTCGTACTCCGTGTCGCCCAGCGCGGTGTCGAGAGCCGCGCCGTCGCGGATGTCGGCGCGGATGCCGCGCACCTCCGCCGGCAGGGCCCGGCCGTGCTCACCCCGGGTGACGACGGTGAGGTCGATCCCGTGCTGCACGGCCTCGCGCGCGACCGCCGAGCCGATCATCCCGGCGCCGCCGAGGAACAGCACCCGCAGCGCGCTCATCGAGCGCCCGCCGTCACGCCGTGCCCGGTGAGGTACCGGTACGACTCGTCGAGGGCGTCGAACGGATCGATGTCGAGCTTCTCCAGCTCCACGATGTGCCATTCGAGCGTCGAGGGCTCCTGAAGGGCGCCGAGCACATCGACGGCCCCCCGTCCGATCGGCACGAGCGTGTCCTGCCCGTAGGTGAGGGCGGGGCCGTCCTTGACGTGCACGTAGCGCAGCCGTGGACCGATCGACCGCACGACCTCGGCGGGAGACGCCCCGCCCACTGCGGCCCAGTACAGGTCGAGCTCGACACGGGCATCGGGGTGCAGGCGCTCCAGCAGCAGGTCGTAGGCGCTCCGACCGTCGATCACGTTCCGGAACTCGGCGTGGTGGTTGTGATACGCCACGGTCATGCCGTGCGCCTTCGCGGCCTCCACACCGCCGTTGACCCGTTCGAGTCCGCGTTCGATCGCGTCGAGGTCATCGAACTCCTCGGCCTCCATGCTCCAGGCGAGGTTCGGGGTGCCGAGCTCGGCGTACTCGTCGAGTATGCGTGCGGCATCGGGGCCGAAGGGGAACGGCGCGTGCGCGCTGACGACGGTCAGTCCAGTGCGCTTCAGCATCTTATTCACGTCGGTGGCCGACCGGCCGTGCAGGCCGTAGGTCTCCACCCCCGTGTAGCCGAGGGCGGCGATGCGCTCCAGCACGCCCTCGAAGTCGTCGTCGAGCAGCGCGTCGACGGTGTAGAGCATGACGGCGGCGCCGGGGAGGCTCATGCGCGGCCGGCCCAGCGGATGGCCTGCGCGAGGAGCCGACGGAAGGGTGGTTCGCCCCACGCCCGCATGTCGTGGCCGAGCGCGAGGTAGACCACGCGCCCCTCGCCGACCTCGCGCACGTAGAGCACGGGGATGCGCACGCCGTCGTCGCGAGTGCGCTCCGCGAGGACCGCGTGGTCGTCATCAGCGAACGCGAACTCGTAGTACTCGTCGAAGAGCTCGAAGTCGTCGACACCCTCGGTGATAGGGTGCGCCGCGACGATCTGGATGTGGTGCCTGCCCTCGTGGTGTCCGGGGCCGTGCGAGAGGTAGTGATTGCCGAGGAGCGCGTGGAAGGCGCTGTCGACGCCCTCGGGGTCGCCCATCACGTTCGACATGTGCAGCGCGACGACGCCCTTGCCCGCGGTCACCGACGCTGCGAGCGCCGCCTGCTGCGCGGCCGGGAACGAAGCGCCGGAGTCGTAGAGCACGTAGACGTCGGCGTCCGCCGTCTCGGGGCGCGCGTCCACGAACCGCTGCATGCCGACGGCGGGCGATGTGGCGAACCCGGCGCTCGCCCCGATGCGGGTGAGCACGTCGGCGGCGCCGAGGAGGTCGTGGTGGGTGTCGTCGCCGCCGACGACGACGAGGGCGCGGGGGCTGGTGGACATGGGACGGGTCTCCTCAGGTGGTTCAGGTGGGGGCGCCTCCGGAGAGGCGCCCCCTGTGGTCACACGGCGGTCGCTCAGACGATGCCGCGTGCGGTCATCACTTGGGCTGCAGCTCCAGAGCGACGACCGGGTTGACGAAGGCACCCCAGTACGGGTCCTTCTCCTGGGGCCATCCGGTGGCCTTCTTCTCGCTCCACCCGGCGTACGCCTGGTAGTACGAGAGCACGACCCACGGCGTCTCCTCGATGAACTGCTCCTGCAGACCGGTGACGGCGGCGGTGCGCTCGTCATCGCTGGTCGCGGCGAAGTAGTCCGTGAAGTACTGCGCGATCTCCGGGTCCTCCGTGCGCTGGATGTTCTGGTACGTCGGGATGGCCTCGCCGATCGGCAGCGAGTACGCGGGGTTCATCCACGAGTCGTACAGGTTCACCGCGAGGAGCTGCGTGGCGATCGGGTAGCCGATCGTCGCCTGGAACTCGCCCTTGCTGGTGATGCCGTTGATCGCCTCGACCGCGACGCCGTTGACGTCGACCTTGAAGCCGGCCTCCTTGAGGTTGGACTGGATGATCTGCGCGGCCGCGACCTGCTCGGTGAACGCCTGCGGGATCGTGATCTGGAAGGCCAGCTGCTCGCCGTCGCGCTCGTAGTATCCGTCATCGCCCATCGTGAAGCCGAGGCCCTCGAGGATCTTCTTCGCACCGTCGACGTCGTATTCGTAGAGCTCGTCCTCGAGCCCGGGAGCGATGGAGTCCTCGAACACCGGGAGCGGCAGGCCGCCCTTCCACGTCGCCGCCGGGCGGTTGGCCACATCGGCGACCTGCTGGCGGTCGATCGCCAGGCTCGCGGCCTCGCGGATCTCGCGCTCGTTGAACGGGTAGCTCTGGTTGTTCGTGATGAGGCCGTCCGCGCCGACGACCGACCACAGGATGTGGAAGTCGTCGCTCTTGGAGAGGAAGGTCTCTTCGACGTTGGCCATGTAGCAGCTGCACCAGTCGACGTCGCCCTGCACCATGGCCTGCGAAACCGCGGTGTTGTCCTTGTACGGGACGAAGCGCAGGCCGTCGATCGCGGGCTTGCCCTTCTGCCAGTAGTCCGGGTTCTTGACGAGCGTGTAGCTCTCCGGCGTGAACGTGTCGAGCATGAACGCTCCGGTGCCGACCGGCTTCTCGTCGGCGTAACCGGCGACGTCGTCGATCTCGCCGTAGACGTGCTCCGGCACGATGCTGAGGTAGATGATCTTGTCGAAGAAGTTCGCCGACGGGGTCGCGAACGTCAGCACGACGGAGTGCTCGTCCGGTGCGGTGATGGTGTCGAACTGGATGCCGGTGAGGTTCAGCTCGGGGTGGTCCTTGATCAGCTGGTAGCTGTAGACGACGTCCTCGCTGGTGAAGTCTTCGCCGTCGGTCCAGGTCACGCCGTCGCGGAGCTGGAGGCTGAGCTCGGTACCCTCGGCGTTCCACTCCCATTCGGTCGCGAGCCAGGGCTTGAAGTCACCGGCCTTGGTGGTGTTGACCTGCACGAGCGGCTCATAGATCATGCCCTCGGAGCCGAGCTGATAGGCGGTGGTCGGGAGGTACGGGTTGAACACCTGCTGCACGGAGGCCGACGAGCGCCCGACCGTGAGGATCGAGTCGCCGCCCTCATTGCTGGATGCGCTCGGGCTGCAGGCCGCGAGGCCGGTGATCAGTGCTGCGACGGCCAAGGTGGCGATGGCCGCTCGTTTCGACGTGCGCATGGGCATGCCGACTTCCTTTCGTTGAGACTGCGTAGACACTTCGGGTCATGCGGAACTGCGGATGCGCTCGCTACGGCGAGCCGACGCCCTCCTTCCCCGGGATGCGGTTGTCGGCGAGAAGACGCGTGACGCTGTCGTCGTCGTCCCACTCGCGCGCCCAATGGACGCCGTCGACGCCGCGCGCTTCGGTCGGATCCGCTTCGCTCACCTGGACTTCGGGGTGGCGCAGGCGACGGTCGACGTCCACCTCGAACGGATCTGAGCGCGGATCGGGTGCCGCGCGTACGAGGAGCTGCGTGTAGGGGTGGATGGGGACGGCGATCACGGCGTCACTCGGTCCGCGCTCCACCACTCGACCGTTGCGCATCACGACGATCTGGCTCGAGAAGTGCCGAGCGGTCGCAAGGTCGTGCGTGATGTAGAGCACGGCGAGGTTGCGGTCGACCTTGAGCTGGTCGAGCAACTCGAGGATCTCCATGCGGATCGACACGTCGAGCATCGACACCGGTTCGTCCGCAATCAGCACCTCGGGGCGCGGGGCGAGGGCACGGGCGATCGCGACGCGCTGCCGCTGTCCGCCCGAGAGCTCGTGCGGGAACTTGTCGAGGTACTCCGCCGACAGGTTCACCGAATCCAGCAGGCGCTCCAGCTCCGCCTGCTCCTCCTTCGGTCCGCGTACGATGCGATGCACCCGCAGCGGGCGCCGCAGGTGGTGCCGTACGGTGCGCAGCGGGTTGAGCGAGGCGAACGGGTCCTGGAACACCATCTGCACCCGCGAGCGGTAGGGACGGATACCGTGCTGTCCGCGCGGCACCACCTCGTCGTCGAGCCGGAGCTCGCCCTCGCTGGGATCCGTGATGCGCAGGATCATCTTCGCCATGGTGGACTTGCCGCTGCCGGACTCGCCGACCAGCGCCACCGTCTCCCCCGGCCGCACCGTGAGCGAGACGCCGTCGACCGCGCGCAGCATGTCGCCGCGACGGCCCAGATGGTAGTCCTTGGTGAGCTTCACCGCATGCAGGGTGGTCATCGTGCTCCCACTTCCTCGGAGGCGGAGGCGGGCTCGCCGTCCTCCGCGACATAGCGTCCGCCGCCGGAGATCGGCGCGTCGCCGCGCAGACTCGGGAACGACTTCAGCAGGTGGCGGGTGTAGTCGTCCTGGGCGTGATCGAGCAGCGCGGCCGGGGTGTTCTCCTCGACCAGGCGCCCCTTGCGCATGACGCCGACGCGGTCGCTGATCTCGAGCAGCAGACCGAGGTCGTGCGTGATGAACAGCACCGCGAACCCGAAGTCGTGCCGTAGCCGGGCGATCTCGTCGATGATGCTGCGCTGCACGATCACGTCGAGCGCGGTGGTCGGCTCGTCCATGATGATGACGCGCGGCTTGAGCGAGAGCGCCATGGCGATCATGACGCGCTGGCGCATGCCGCCGCTCAGTTGGTGCGGGTAGCTGGCGAGGCGCAGGGGGTCGATGCCGACGGTGCGGAGCAGGTCGGCCGCGCGCCGCCGGCGCTCCTCCTTGCTGAGGCGCAGATCGTGGTCGATGAAGATGTCCTCGATCTGGTCGCCGATCGAGATGACCGGGTTCAGCGCGTTCATGGCGGACTGCAGCACCATCGCGACCTCGGACCAGCGGAACGCCTTCAGGTCGCGGTCGTCGAGCGCGAGCACATCGAGGTGCTCTCCGTCACGGCCCGTGTAGACGATCTCGCCGCTCGTGATCACGGCCGGCGGGCGCAGCAGACGCGTCACGGCGTACGCGAGCGTCGTCTTCCCCGAGCCGGACTCTCCGGCGAGACCGACGATCTCGCCGCGGTGCAGGGTGAGGCTGACGTCGTCGACCGCGCGGAACGCGCCGTTTTCGTGCGTCTGGTACTCGACCGTGAGGTTCGAGATCTGCAGCACGGTCTCCCCGGCCACGAAGTCGCCGGTGTCGTCGAGGTCGCGGCGGGGCCGACGCAGATTCAGCAGGGGCTGCCGTGGGCGCTTGAACTGCGTCTTCGTACCGGCTTTCGTCCCGAGCCCCGCTGCGCGCAGGCGCGG
This sequence comes from Microbacterium sp. Mcb102, assembly GCF_024519805.1. NCBI lineage: Bacteria > Bacillati > Actinomycetota > Actinomycetes > Micrococcales > Microbacteriaceae > Microbacterium > Microbacterium sp. Mcb102. Next base: position 284,605 of record NZ_JALJRG010000003.1, read on the forward strand.
GTTCACGAACTCGTCGATGCCGAAGTTGACCAGGGCGAGGGCCGTGCCGACGAACGCGATCGCGAGCCCGGGCGGCACGAACCACCACCACGCTCCGTAGAGCAGCGCCGAGCTGTTCTGCGCCCAGTAGAGGATGCCGCCCCACGACCACTCCGTCACGTCGGTCATTCCGAGGAACGCGAGCCCGGCCTGGGTGAGGATGCCGCCGGTCACCGTCGCGAGGAACGACGAGGCGACGATCGCGAGCATGTTCGGGAGGATCTCGCTCCAGATGATCCGGAAGGTGCGGTCCCCCGCTACGCGCGCAGCCTCGACGAAGTCGCGGTTGCGCAAGGAGAGCGTCTGGGCGCGCAGCACGCGGGCGCCCCACGCCCAGCCGGTGATGGCGATCACGATGATGATGCCGACCGAGCCGGTGCTCGGCAGATAGCCGGCGAGGATCACCACGAGCGGGAGACCCGGGATGACGAGGAAGATGTTCGACAGCACGGACAGCAGTTCATCGCCGAGGCCGCCGACGTAACCCGCCGTGAGGCCGACGATGAGCGACAGCCCGGTGGCGAAGAACGCCGAGACCACACCGACGAACAGCGAGATCCTGGTGCCGTAGACCATCTGCGCGAACAGGTCCTGCCCGGTGTGCGTCGTGCCCAGCCAGTGCTCGGACGACGGCGGGAGCAGCACGTCGGTGCTCACGGCGCTCGGATCGGTCGTGAGCAGCATGGGCCCGAAGATGCCGACCAGCACGAACAGCAGGAACACCGTTCCGCCGACGACGATCTTGGCGGAGCGCAGGCCGCGCAGCCAGTCGAGGTTGCGGCCCTTCTTCGCCGGGGCCTTCGGTGCGGCGATGGTGGCGGTGAGCGGCGTCGTCATCGGCGGGCCTCCTGTCGGGTGCGTGGATCGAGGAGCACGTAGGCGAAGTCGGCGACGAGGTTCGCGACGAGCACCGTGATCGTGATCACGAGGAAGATGCCCTGCATCAGCGGGTAGTCCTGCTGCTGTACGGCCTGGAAGAGGGTGTACCCGAGGCCCGGGTAGTTGAAGACGACCTCGGTGACGATCGAGCCGCCGACCAGGAAGCCGAGCGACATGGCGAAGCTCGCGAGCGAGGGGAGCACCGCGTTGCGACCCGCGTAGGTCCGCATGACGCGGCTCGTCTTCAGCCCCTTGGCCTGGGCGAGCAGTACGTAGTCTTCGCTCAGGGTGGTGACCATCATGTTGCGCATGCCCAACAGCCAGCCGCCGATCGAAGACACGATGATCGTGATCGCCGGCAGCATGCCGTACGAGATCACGCTGCTGATGAACTCCAGGTTGAAGCCGGGCACGAGCCCGGGCTCATAGCCGCCGGACAGCGGGAACCAGTGCAGGTTCACGGCGAAGATGTAGACCATGATCAGCCCGAACCAGAAGTACGGGATCGACGAGATGAACGTCGTGGCGGGGACGAGCCCGTCCATCCACGACCCACGGCGCCAGCCGACGAGCATCCCGAGGCCCACGCCGATCACGAAGCTGAGCACCGTGCAGATGCCGATCAGCGACAGCGTCCACGGCAGCCCCTGCAGGATCATGGTCGATACCTGCGCGGGGTAGGCGCTGATCGACACCCCGAGGTTGCCCGTGAAGATGTTGCCCCAGTACTCCCAGTACTGGTTCCACACGTTGTCGTCGCCCTGACCGAACAGCTGCCTCAAGGCATAGACCGCGTCGGGACTCAGCTGTCCCTGGAATCTGGTCAGCATCCGTTCGATCGGGTCTCCCGGCATCATCCGGGGCAGGAAGAAGTTGATCGTGATCGCCGCGAACGCGGTGATCAGATAGAACAGTCCTCGCCGCAGGAGCACTCTCATGCCACGGCCTCTCTCATCTCATTCATATCTCTCACGTCAGTAGGTCGAAACGATCTCGGTCGCGGGCGTCCACAGTCCCTGGTCCAGTCCGCGCTGGAGAGCGTTGTCGAGCACGTCGAGGGGCAGACGCACCAGTCCGCGGCGCACGCTGGATTCATAGGCGGCGAAGACGATCTCCGCCGCGGCGAGTCCGTGGCGGGCCTGCAACACCGGCTCCACACCGCCCTTCGCCGCCTGCACGAGGTCGGCGAGGGCGAGGGAGGTCTGCTCGATGATCGCGGGGTCGACGCCGCCGAGCTCGATCGCGAACTCCGGACCGACGCTCTCCCGGAGCTCCCGCGGATCCCGACCGTCCGCATGCACGACAGCCCGTCCGCCGAAGACCTCGACCCGACCGCGCGTGCCCTGCAGGACGATGCCGTTGTCTCCGAGCGGGTGCAGGCGCTCCTCACGGCCAGTCGTGATGACGGCGTCGATGTCGGAGTCGAAGCGCACCTTCACGATGCCGGCCGTCTCGGTCGCTGCTCCATAGACGCGCTTGCGCGCCGCGACGTCGATCTGGGCGAGCACCGACACCGCGCGCGGGTCGCCGAGGTGCATGCGCAGCAGGTCGACCGTGTGCGAACCCCAGTCGAAGAGGTTGGCGCAGTAGCCCTGCGCTCCGGTCACCTCGCCGATCACGCCCGCTCGGACGGACTCGCGGACGGCGCGGTGCATGCGGTCGAAGCGGCGTTGGTGGTTGATGGTGAGCAGCGCCCCGTGCGCGGCGGAGGCTTCGACGAGGTGCAGGGCGTCACCGTAGGTGAGGGCCATCGGCTTCTCGCAGTGGATCGCCCTCACGCCGTGCGCGAGGGCGAGATCGATCGCATCGCGGTGGACGGCGGCGGGAGCGCACACGCTCAGGATGTCGACCCGCTGCTCCGAGAACAGGGCCTCCAGATCGGTGTACGCACCGGCGCCATGACGATCGGCGAGAGCGGTCGCGGCATCGGCGTCCACGTCACTGACCGCGACGATGCGCAATCCGGGGATTCGGGAGAGACCGAAGACGTGCACTGCGCCCTGAGCGCCGGCACCCACCACAGCGGCGGTCAGACCCGCCGTCATCGCGGACCTCCCCGATGGGTGAATTGGTACACTATGGCCTCTCCTTCGAGCGTTTGCAGTAGTCCATGAAAATACCACTGAGGGCCAAGCTAATACGCTTCTATGATGAGCACAACCACTTGCTGTCCATTTGAGACAAGCGGCGGCTGCCCGCAATGACGCCAACCGGAGGAGAAATCCATGCTCATCAGCCAGGTCATCGGCCCCCGCCGATCCGAGATCGTCACGGCGCCCGACCCGATCCCCTCGCGTTCACAGGTGGTGATCGACACCCTGGCCTGCGGCGTGTGCACGTCGGATCGCACGCCCTGGCGCGAGCGTGGCGACCCCGCCAACCCGGTGCGCCTCGGCCATGAGACGGTCGGGCGGATCAGCGAGGTCGGCGACACCGGTGGACGCTGGCGCGTGGGCGAGCTCGTCACCGGGCTCGGCGGCGACGGCTTCGCCACGAAAGTTGCCCTCGACGCCGATTCGATCCTGCGCGTGCCCGCCGGGTTCGCGCCGCAGCACGTGATCGGCGAGCCGCTCGCCGACCTCGAGGAGGCACTGTCCCGCAGCGGCATCCTCCCCGGCTACCGGGTCGCCGTGGTCGGACTCGGCTTCATGGGCCTGGGACTGATCCAGCTTGCCGCCGCGCGCCTGTCCGGGCTGCTGGTCGCCGTGGACCCGAATCCCGCCGCCCGAGAACGCGCCCTGTCGCTCGGCGCGCACGAGGCTCACCACCCCGACGAGCTGCCGGCGGAGTTCACCTCCGCCTCCGGCGGGCGGGAGCAGCGGATGGATGTCGTGGTCGAGGCAGCCGGAGTCACCTCGGCGCTCGCCACATCCTCCAGCCTCGTCCGCCCCTACGGCACCGTCTGCGTCGTCGGCTACCATCACGCCGGCGACGCGCCGATGGACATGGAGCTCTGGTACAAGGGCGTGACGATCGTGAACGGCTTCTCCCCTGCACGACCGCGCACGCTGCGAGCGATGGCGGACGGGCTGGCGATGATCGCCGACGGTCGGTTCAGCTACCGTCCGCTCATCACCCACACGTTCGAGCTCGATGACATCGACAGCGCGTACGAGCTCATGGAGTCGCGGCCGACCGACTTCGTGAAGGGGGTCGTTCTCTTCCCCGACCGAGGATGATCTCGTCCACTCCCGGACGTTACCGTTTGATTACAACAAGATACCAGTGTTGACCACTTAGAGTCCGTGACAGTACCATTCGAGGAACCGCCGGCGTCCGACCGGCCGACAAGGAGGTCCACCGTGCAGAAGCGCGTGTCCATCCCCCTGGCAGGTGCCAGCGCGTTCGTGCTCGCCGCGAGCCTCGGCGCCTGCGCGAGCAGTGAGCCGTCGTCGCCCGATCAGATCGTCGTCCAGACCAACTGGACGGCCAGCCAGGCGCAGAACAAGCCCCTGTTCGAGGCGTTCGAGGCTTTCACCGAAGAGACGGGCATCGACGTGAAGGTGCTCGAGTCCGGCGACAACCTGAACCAGGTGTACGAGACATCCCTCCTCGCCGGCGACGAGGCCGACGTCCTTCTGGTCGGACTTCTCGAGAAGCAGCTCGACTGGGCCATCAACGGCGCCGTCGTGCCGGTCAACGACTATATCGAGGAGTGGGGCATCGCCGATCGACTTCCCGACGATGCCCTGGTGGATTGGACGGATGCCGAGGACAACGTCCGCGCGTTCCCGTACTCCGGCTTCACATGGCCCTGGTGGTACAACACCGATCTGCTCACGCAGGCGGGCGTCGAAGGCGTGCCGACCACGACCGAAGAACTGGTGGATGCGGCGAAGAAGCTGCGTGCCGCCGGCATCGCGCCCGTGGTCCTCGGCGGCATCGACTGGTCGGGGCAGAAGATCTTCCTGCAGTTCCTGGAGATGTTCCTCTCGACCGACGAGGCCAAGCAGGTTTACGCCGAGGGCGGCACGTGCGACAACCCCGACGCCATGAAGGGAATCGATCTGCTGGTCGAGCTCCGTGACGCCGGCGTGTTCGTCGACGGGGTCGAGGGCTACACCGCCGACCAAGCGCAGGCCGCTTACATGGACGGCCAGGCCGCGATCGCCCCACTCGGCTCGTGGGCCTATCCGTCCGCATCCGAAGAGCTCGCTGCAGCGACCGTTCTCGGCGGCCTCCCCGTCGCCGACGGAGCCCCGTTCGAGAAGCCCCTCGCCTATCGCGGCTCGACCTCGGCCGGCTGGTGGATCAGCCCGAACGGTGAGTCGAAGATCGACGCCGTCGAGAAGCTCATCACCTACATGTACGGCGAGGATGTACTCAAGGGCATCCTCGACGAGGGCGGCGTCATCCCGGTGGCCGACTTCGGCGGCGACACGTCCGGCGTCACCTCGCCGCTGCTCGCGCAGTCACTGAGCGACCTGCCCGAAGCAGTCGACTTCCCGGTGATGCCCGACATCTACGTGCCGGCCGACGTCTCCAACCCGATGTACCGCGCGACCTCGGTCGCGTTCACCCCCGGCACCGATGCCGCGACGATCTGCAAGACCGTCGACGACATTTACGCCGCCGCGAAGTAACCCGCCAGGGCGGCCCGATCACCGGGTCGGGCCGCCCTCCTCACTGCTGGAGTCATCCCCCATGACCGCATACTCCCCCGACAGCGTGGCCCGACGGCGTGCGGCGGCCCGACGACGCGGCGAGCTGGTGCAGCTGTCGGCCACCCTCCCTGCCCTGGTCTGGTTCCTCGTCTTCACGATCGGACCACTGGTCAGCCTGTTCTACTTCTCCACGGTCAACTGGCGCGGCCTGATCGCCCCGCGCACACCGGCCGGACTCGACAACTTCGCCCGCCTGGTTCAGGACCCTGTGGTCTGGCTCGCGACCGGGAACACGATCCTCCAGCTCGTCGTGACACTTCCGATCGTCGTGATCGGCGCGTTCATGATCGCGTACTACCTGAACCTCAAGCCCCGCGGGCACCGCTTCGTACGCGCACTCATGTTCACCCCTGTTCTGCTGTCCGCATCGGCGCTGGCGATGGTCTTCGTCGGCGTCTTCGCTCCGAAGGGCATGATCAACGGATTCCTCGACGCGATCGGCCTCGACCAGGTCGCACGCCCCTGGCTCGCCAACGGCGACAGCGCGATGTGGGCCATCATCATCGTCACGATCTGGTGCAGCATGTCGGTGTCGGCGATCATGCTCGCGGCCCGCCTCAACTCCATCGACGCCTCGGTGTTCGAGGCCGCGGAGATCGACGGCTGCGGGCACTTCCGCCGCATGTGGAGCATCGCCTGGCCGATGTGCCGCGAGTTCGTCGGCGTCGTCACGATGCTCCAGTTCCTGTGGACACTGTTCTCCTCCGCGGCCGTCGTGCTCCTGCTCACCAAGGGAGGGCCGGGCAACGCCACCGCGACCCTCTCCTTCCTCGTGTACGACTTCGCCTTCAACCAGTCGAAGGTCGGCTACAGCCAGGCCGTCGCCGTGGTGCTGTTCATCGTCGGCGTCGCCGGCATCCTCATCATCCGCCGGGCCTTCCGGCAGAAGTACTGATCGGACCCGCTCGCATGACCGCCGTCTCCGCTCCCACCGCTCCGCGCGCCTCCTCGCCGCAGTCCCGTCCGGCCGCCCGCCGTCGCACGCGCGGCGGGGCGCTCGCCCGCACCGGCCCCATGAAGTACCTCGCGCACGCTGGGGTCTGGCTGTACGTGGTCCTCCTCGCCGCACCTCTGTATTACCTGCTGATCTCGGCGTTCAAGCACAACACAGACATCTTCAACCAGCCGTTCTCGCCGTTCACCCCCCTCACGCTCGACAACTTCGGGCTCGCCTTCTCACAGGCGTCGCTCGGCACGGCACTCGTGAACTCGGCGTACATCACGGTCGGCGCAGAGATCCTGACCCTCGCCCTCGCCGTTCCCGCCGCGTTCGCTCTGGCTCGCGCAAAGGGCTCCGTCGGCCGGATGGTGGAGCGGGTGTTCGCGCTCGGATTCCTGATCCCCGGTTTCGCGGCGCTGGTGCCGACCGTGCTGCTGTCGATCATGATGGGCCTGTTCCACACCCGTGAGTTCCTGATCCTCTTCCTCCCCGCCTCGGCCATGCCACTCACGGTCATCCTGCTGACACAGGCGATGCGTGCCGTCCCGGCCGAGCTCGAGGAGTCGGCGCTGCTCGACGGCGCCGGCCCCCTGCGGGTGCTGTGGTCGGTGTACGTGCCGCTCGCGATCCCCACGCTCACCGTGGTCGCGATCCTCAACTTCCTGTCGTTCTGGAACGAGTACTTCTTCTCACTCGTGATCATTGGGCCTGAGGCGTCGCTGCGCACGGCGCAGGTGGCACTGCCGACGCTCTCGATCGCGAACGCCGCACAGTACGGTGTACTTGCCGCCGGCATCCTCATCACCCTGATCCCCGCGTACCTCGTCTACGCCGTGTTCGCGGAGAAGATGGAGAACGCGGTCCTCGCCGGAGCACTCAAGGGCTGACATGCGCATCCTCACCACCCACCTCGGCTACGACGTCGGGGCGCCCAAGTCAGCGCTCATCGAGCTGCGGAAACCGGGAGCGATTCCGCACGTCGAGCTGCTGTCGCTCGACGACATCTCCCGTGTGCGGCTGGCCCCCCGGCCGGCGGCGCGCGTCGACGACTGGCAGACCGGCGCGTACTCCCGCGTCGACTTCGATCACGTGGACGCACCGGGGCGCTATCGCATCGTGGCGGCGGTCGACGATGAGGTGGTGTCCTCCGCGACGTTCACGATCGGCGAGGAGCGGCTCGCCGCCGGCACGCTCTCCGATGTCCTGTTCGCGTTCAAAGCCGCACGCTCCAGCGGCGAGATCGAGCGGAAGGATGCCGCAGCTCTCCGCTACGGCGACGACTCGGGGTTCACCGTCGATGCCCGCGGCGGGTGGCTCGACGCGTCGGGCGACACCAGCAAGTTCCTCAGCCACCTGACATACTCGCCGACCATGAGCCCGCAGCAGATCCCGCTGTGCGCGTGGTCGTTCCTGGAGGCGCGGGATCAGCTGGCGGAGCGGCATCCGCGCTTCCATCGTGCGCTGGGTGCCCGGTTGCGCGATGAGGCGCTGTTCGGAGCCGACTTCCTCGTACGTTTCCGCACGCCGGAAGGTGCCTTCTACAGCGGCATCTTCGACGGGCTGACCAAGAACCTCGAGGAGCGGGTGATCAACGCACCGCTGCCGGAATGCGTGCGCACCGATCGCTACCGCGCCTCGTACCGCGGTGGCGGCGGAGTCGCGATCGCGGCCCTGGCGCGAGCTTCACGCGAGCAGGAGCACGGCGACTTCACGAGCGCCGAGTACCTCGCTGCAGCGGTCGGCGCATTCGACGACCTCGAGGCGCACAACCGCGACTATCTGTTCGGGCTCGACCTGGAGAATGGAGCACTCACTGACAGCTCCGAGTCGATCGTCGACGATTACTGTGCGCTGCTGGCGGCATCCGAGCTCGTGGCGGCGGCGGATCCCGCCGAGGTCGCGCGATTCACGACGGCAGCGGATCGTCGCGCCGCCGCCCTCATCGACCGCTACCGGACGTCTCGCGATGAGCCCGGCTGGTTCGAGGCCTGGACGGACGGGCGGCCCTTCTTCTCAGCCGTCGAGACGGGTCTGCCGGTGATCGCGCTGCTGCGCTACGCGGATGTCGTTCCCGATGCGCGGTTCGGCGAGGGGGCACGAGAGCTGGCCGTGCTGGTCATGCAGGATCTGCTGCGCCGCACGGATGCTGTCGACAATCCCTTCGGGTACCCGCGCCAGAGGGTGCTGCCGCGCGGGGGCGAGGTGCGCGACTCCTTCTTCTTCCCGCACGAGAACGACACCGGATACTGGTGGCAGGGCGAGAACGCGAACCTCGGGTCGCTCGCGTTCGCGGCGCATGCGGTCGCCGCGCTTTCGGAGTGCGACCCCGCGCTCGCGGAACGCCTGCGCCGGTTCGCGACCGATCAGGTGCACTGGGTGCTCGGGCGGAACCCGTTCGACGTGTGCATGCTGCAGGGACGCGGCCGCAACAACGTCGAGTACTCGCCCGACTTCCCGAACCTGCCCGGTGGGCTCGTGAACGGCATCACGAGCCACCCTGACGACGAGCACGGCATCGCTTTCCTCACGGCTGCGACCGCGGAGGGACCGGACTCGTGGCGTTGGGCGGAGCAGTGGATCCCGCACTCCGCCTGGTTCCTCCTCGCGGTCAGCGCGGCCTGACGCGGCGTCAGAACCGAACCGGGGTCAGACCAGCAGCGCGAGGACGGACTGCGGCACGACGGCTCCGCCCGCGAAGGGCAGCCCGACCGTGTTCAGCAGCACCACGATCACGACGATCGCGGCGACGAGCAGCAGGAACAGGAACGCGAAGATCACGGCCACGAACCCGCCGTAGCCGCCGGACGTCGGGACCTCGGGCGCGACCGACGGCTGCGCCCAGTCCTCGGCCACCGCGGCCGGCGCCTCGCCGTCGAGGATGCGGGGCGTCGGGCGTACCCGGTCGGAGCGACGCAGCGTGTCCGGCGGAGGCGGCGGGATCACGACATCCGCATCGGGGATGTCGGCCGACGGCGGCGGCGTGAGCAGTCCCTCGGGGATCGGGATCTCGGGCGGAGGCGGCGGGATGACGGCATCGGCGGGCGGGATCAGCGCCTCCTCGGGGACCGCCGTCTCCTCGGGGGTGACCGGCTGTTCCGGGGTGCTGCCGCTGCCGTCCGTCATGTCAGCCTCCGACTGCTCCGATGTCGGTCACGCCGACATCCGTCCGATGGAAGTTCTGGAACGACCGCGAGGCCGTCGGTCCGCGCTGCCCCTGGTACCGATTGCCGTAGGGACCGGAGCCGTACGGGTTCTCGGCGGGCGAGGTGAGCCGGAAGAAGCAGAGCTGCCCGATCTTCATCCCCGGCCACAGCTTGATCGGCAGGGTCGCGACATTCGCGAGCTCGAGCGTCACGTGCCCGGTGAACCCCGGGTCGATGAAGCCGGCCGTCGAGTGCGTGATGAGTCCGAGGCGCCCCAGCGACGACTTGCCCTCGAGGCGGGCGGCGATGTCGTCCGGCAGCGTGACCTGCTCGTAGGTAGCACCGAGCGCGAACTCGCCGGGGTGCAGGATGAACGGCTCCTCCGGGTCGACCTCGATCAGACGCGTGAGCTCCGGCTGATCGACCGACGGATCGATGAACGGATACTTGTGGTTGTCGAACAGCCGGAAGTAGCGGTCCAGGCGCACATCGATGCTCGACGGCTGGACCATCTCCTGCTCGTGCGGTTCGAGGCCGACGCGGCCGGATGCGAGTTCTGCCTTGATGTCGCGATCACTGAGAAGCACGGCCCCAGCCTAGTTGCCGATGCTGATCCCCCGGAGATGCATGTCCTCGCGGAGGCGAAGGACCGTGCGCCGCAGCGGCTCGACCATGGAGTGCGGCCACCGCTCGTCGGTGCGGCTGGTCGGCATCGTGATGCTCAGCGCGGCGGCAACGCCCGTCTCTTCCGGCCAGGTGAGCGGCATCGCCACACAGCGGCATCCGTCGATGAACTCCTCGTCGTCCACGAAGAAGCCCACATCCCGCCCCTTCTCGATGACCGTGAGGATGTCGTCCGGGTCGGTGATCGTGCGGGCCGTCAGGCGCGGGATCGCGACCTGGTGCAGGCGGCGCATGACGTCGTCGTCATCGAGCGTGCTCAGCAGCGCCTTGCCGATGCCGGTCGCGTGCGCGTGGAGTCGCATCCCCACGTTCGACGCCAGACGCATGGGGTTCGGCGACGGGCTGATCGCGATGTAGACGTTCTCCACCCCGTCGAGCCGGGCCATCTGCACGGTCTCCCCGGTCTCGTCGGTGAGAGCGCGCATGAGCGCCGGCCCGGCCTCGAGCAGCAGGCGGTGCCCGTCGTAGCGCTGCCCGATCTGCCAGGCCTTGAGACCCAGCGAATAGCGCTTGCTCACCGGGTCGAGTTCAACCCAGCCGGCGTCGACGAGCGTGCGGAGCAGGCCGTGCGCGCTCGAGCGCGGCAGCCCCAGCGCCCCGAGGAGTTCCGGGAACGTCTGGGCATCGGTCGCGGCGAGGTACTCGATGATCTCGAGGGCCCGACCGGCGGATTTCACGGCACTCGGCGCCTGCGCGGTGTCTGTCATGTCTCCCCCGATGGATGAATTGTGTCCGACGCGAACGTGTGTCACACTATCGCGCGTTCAGGTCTGAGACATCAGATTCACATACGTGAACGCATTGGATTCCCTCGTCAATGGAGATGCACCGATGTCCACCCAGTCCCCCACGCGGCCCGAACTCGCCGCGATCGTCCGCAAGGTCACGCTCCGGCTGATCCCGATCCTGCTCCTGATGTACATCCTGGCCTTCCTCGACCGGGCCAATCTCGGATTCGCGAAGGCGGCCTGGCAGGCCGACACCGGGATCTCGGATGCCGCGTACGCGCTCGGCGCCGGGATCTTCTTCCTCGGCTACGCGGTGTTCGAAGTGCCCTCGAACCTGATCATGCGCAAGGTCGGGGCCAAGATCTGGCTCGCGCGCATCATGGTCTCGTGGGGCATCGTCTCCGCGCTCATGATGTTCGCCACCAACGAGTGGATCTTCTACATCCTGCGCGTGCTGCTCGGCATCACCGAAGCGGGCTTCTTCCCCGGCGTCATCCTGTTCCTCACCTACTGGATCCCGCTCAAGTTCCGCGCCCGCGTGAACGGCCTGTTCTACTTCGGCGCACCGCTCGCCTTCATCTTCGGCGGACCGCTGTCGGGGATGCTGCTCGACCTCGACGGCAAGGTCGGCCTCCACGGCTGGCAGCTCATGTTCCTGGTGACCGGCATCCTGACGGTGATCATCGGCATCGTCGCGTTCTTCTACCTCGACAACGGCCCGAAGGACGCGAAGTGGCTGAGCGAGGGTGAACGCTCGACGCTCCTGGCCGCACTCGAAGCCGAGGACTCGGCGAAGGAGAACCACTCGCCGCGGGGCGCCCTGCGCGCACTCGCCAACCCGGTGGTGCTGTACTTCGCCGCGATCTACCTCACGATCCAGATGAGCGTCTACGGGGTGACCTTCTATCTGCCCACCCAGATCGCCACGATCGTCGGCAAGCCCGTCGGGCTCGAGGTCGGCCTGCTGACGGCCGTGCCGTGGACCTTCGCGCTGATCGTCACCTTCGTGCTCTCCCGACTCGCGGACAGCACGGGTCAGCGCCGCCTGATCGCCACGTGCGCGCTCGCCGCGGCCGGCGTCGGCATCGTGCTCTCCGCCGTCATCCAGGATCCGCTGATCGCCCTGGCCGCGCTCAGCGTCGGTGCGGCGGGGTTCATCTCGGTGCAGCCGGTGTTCTGGACGCTGCCGACGTCGTTCCTGCTGGGAGCGGCAGCCGCGAGCGGCATCGCGCTCATCAACTCGCTCGGCAGCCTCGGCGGCTTCCTCGCGCCGGTCCTGAAGAACTGGGCGGACGCCACGTTCGGCGACAGCGCGGGACTCATCATCCTGGCCGCGATCGCCCTGGTCGGCGCCGGCCTCATCGCCCTCAGCAAGGTCGTCAGCCCCACTGTCCGTGAGACGGACGGCGTCGGACTCGCCACGACCACGACCGCCGGCCAGCGCTGACCGCGCCCGGCAGATCAAGGAGACATACGCCCATGCGCGAGCTCGTGCTCACCGAGATCGGACGCCTCGACGTCCGTGAAGCCCCGATTCCGCAGCCCGGCCCCGGCGAGGCACTCATCCGGGTGGCCGCGACCGGGATCTGCGGATCCGACGTGCACGGCTACACCGGCGAGAACGGACGCCGGTTCCCCGGGCAGGTGATGGGGCACGAGTCGAGCGGGACGATCGCCGCGCTCGGCACCGGTGTCGACGAGCTCGCGGTCGGCACGGCGGTGACGTTCAACCCCGTCGTCGTGCCCGCCGAGGATGCCGCAGCGTTCGCGGGACGGGAGCAGCACCACCCCGGCAAGCATGTGATCGGCGTGGCGAAGGAGATCCCCGCCGCGTTCGCGGACTACGTCGTCGTCCCGGCGCGCAATGTCGTCGCGCTGCCCGACGGCCTGCCGATCGAACTGGGTGCGCTGATCGAGCCGCTCGCCGTGGCGGTGCACGCGGTGCGCCGACTCCCCGCCGGGAGCCTCGGACGCGTGCTCGTGATCGGCGGCGGTCCGATCGGCCAGTCCATCGTGATCGCCCTGCGCGACGCGGGCGCCGCGACGATCATCGTGAGCGAGATGGATGCCGCACGCCGCGAGCTCGTGCGGCGGCTCGGCGCCGAGACGATCGATCCGGCGGACGGTCCGGTCGCGGACCAGCTCCGTGCCGGCGGCGGGCTCGCCGACGCGGCGCTCGACGCGGTGGGGATCACCCCGACGCTGCGGGACGCGTTCACCAGCACCACGCTCGGAGCCCCGATCTGCCTGGTCGGGATGGGGGCTCCGCAGGTGACCATCGACGCGTTCCTGGTCAGCACCGAGGAGCGATCGCTCATCGGCAGCTTCACCTACGGATCCGACGACTTCGCCGATGCCACCGAGATCATCGGCGCCGACCCCGACGTCTACCGCACGCTGATCAGCCGCGAGATCGACGTCGCCGATGCAGACACCGCCTTCTCCGCCCTCGCGGCGGGCGACGGCACCCCGGGCAAAGTCCTTGTCCGATTCGACCGAGAGGAAGAGACACGATGACCGGCACCCCCACCATCCGCGAGGTCCGCGCCTACACCGTGCGCGGCGGCGGAGCGGACTACCACGACCAGGGCGCCGAGCACTGGATCGACGATCACATCGCGACGCCCATGAGCGTGTACCCCGAGTACCGGCAGTCGCGGCAGAGCTTCGGCATCAACGTGCTCGGCACCCTCGTGGTCGAGATCGAGGCGAGCGACGGCACGGTCGGCTTCTCGGTGACGACCGCCGGCGAGATCGGCGCGTTCATCGTAGAGAAGCACCTGGCACGCTTCCTCGAAGGCCGCAAGATCACCGACATCGAGCGCATCTGGGATCAGATGTACAAGTCGACGCTCTATTACGGACGGCGCGGTGTGGTGCTCAACGCCATCAGCGGCGTCGACCTCGCGCTCTACGACCTGCTCGGCCGTGTGCGACAGGTGCCCGTCTTCGAGCTGCTGGGCGGCCCCGTGCGCGACGAGCTGCAGTTCTACGCGACCGGCGCGCGCCCCGATCGCGCGAAGGAGCTCGGCTTCATCGGCGGCAAGATGCCCCTGCACCACGGCCCCGCCGAGGGCGAGGAGGGGATGCGGAAGAACATCGAGCTGCTCGCCGACATGCGAGAGAAGGTCGGCGACGACTTCTGGCTCATGTACGACTGCTGGATGTCGCTCGACGTCGAGTACGCGACGCGCCTCGCCCACGCGGCCGCCGAGCACGGGCTGAAGTGGATCGAAGAGGCGCTCATCCCCGACGACTACTGGGGTTATGCCGAGCTGCGCAAGCGCGCACCCTCCACCGTGCTCGTCACCACCGGCGAGCACGAGGCGACGCGGTGGGGATTCCGGCAGCTGCTCGAGACCGGCGTCGACCTGATCCAGCCCGACGTGGGCTGGTGCGGCGGCATCACCGAGCTGCTGAAGATCTCGGCGCTCGCGGACGCGCACGGAACCATGGTCGTTCCGCACGGATCGTCGGTGTACTCGTACCACTTCGTCGTGACGCGCACGAACAGCCCGTTCGCGGAGTTCCTCATGATGCACCCGACTGCCGAGGAGGTCGTGCCGATGTTCTCGCCGATGCTCGTGGGCGAGCCCGTGCCCGTGAACGGCCGACTCAAGGTGCCCGAGACTCCCGGCTTCGGCGTCGAGCTCTCCGACGCCATCGACAAGCACCGTCCCTACACGCACTGACCCTGGAGACACGACACATGGAATTCCTCCGACTCGGCGCGGCCGGCGCCGAACGACCGGCCGTGCGCCACGACGGTCGCATCCACGACTTGACGCCTCTCACCGGCGACATCGACGGCGCGTTCCTCGCCCGCGACGGGATCACCCGCACGCGGGAGGCGCTCACTGCCGGCACGCTCCCCCTGCTCGACGGCGCCGAGGCACTGCGCGTCGGTGCGCCGATCGCGCGCCCGATGGCGGTGCTGTGCATCGGACAGAACTACGCCGCGCACGCCGCGGAATCCGGCGACGCCCCGCCCACGGTGCCGATCCTCTTCCACAAGCACCCGAACACGATCGTCGGCCCGTTCGACGACGTGCTCATCCCGCCGGGAGCCGAGAAGGTGGACTGGGAGGTCGAGCTCGGCGTCGTGATCGGCACCACCGCCCGCTACCTCGCGAGCCCGGAGGAGGCGCTCGCGCACGTGGCCGGATACGTCGTCTCGCACGACGTCTCCGAGCGCGCGTTCCAGGTGGAGCAGTCCGGCGGGCAGTGGTCGAAGGGCAAGAACGCCGAGACCTTCAACCCGCTCGGCCCGGTACTCGTCCCCGCCGATGAGGTCGACCCCCAGGCGCTGCGGCTCTGGTCGACGGTGAACGGCGAGGCCCGTCAGGACTCGAACACCGCCGACATGATCTTCACCGTGGCGCAGATCGTGCACCACCTGTCGCAGTACCTCGTGCTCGAGCCCGGCGACCTCATCAACACCGGCACCCCGCAGGGAGTCGCGCTCTCCGGACGCTTCCCCTACCTGCGCGCCGGCGACGTGGTCGAGATCGGCATCGACGGACTCGGGAGCCAGCGACAGCGCCTGGTCGACGCGCGACGCTGAGTCGCACTTTGGCCAACGCCCGTGTGCCAGGTAGGCTTGCCCTCACCTGCTCTCGGGCGGGTTCGGGACTGTAGTTCAATGGTAGAACTTCTGCTTCCCAAGCAGATAGCGCGGGTTCGATTCCCGTCAGTCCCTCCACATGTGATGTCCAGAGCGGGAGCGCCCTACTCCCGCGCGAAGGCGGCCTGCGCTTCGAGTTCGAGGTCGAGGTACTGCTCCTCACTCACGTCGACGGCCACGCCGCGGATCGTTCCGCCTGTGAAGGTGAAGGGTGACCGGTAGGAGCGGCTCACCGAGTCGGCGCTGTCGTATCCGATGCACAGGCCGTCACCGCACAACGTGAACTTTCCGACTTGGGCGCGCATCGGTCCGGTCGCGACCGCCTGGTCGTCGACGTAGAGGGTCGTGGTGCCGACGGACTCTTTGTACTCGCCTGCCCCCTCGCGGATGAACTCCATGCCGACGGAGTGCTTTCCCGAGGTGAGCTTCTCCGAGACGAACGTCTGTTCCGGCTGGATGCCGAGGAAGTTGTAGACGTAGTGCAGTCTTCCGTCCTGGATGAACAGGGCGTGTCCGCCGAAGCGCGATCCGTGGGCGAAGACCACGCCCTCGGCGTCGTCTTCGATGTCGACGTCCGCGATGATCTTGAATGACCGACCCCGCATGTTCACGGCGACGCCCTCGGGGACCGACCCGCTGTCGGGGTAGTAGATGTAGCGGTGGCGTGGGGGCTCGGACGAGGGGCGCTCGATGGTGAGTTGCTCCATCGCGGTGCGGTCGTCGATGGGGAGCCCGTAATTGACTTCGGCTTCTTCGAACCAGGCGTCGACGAGTTCTCTGACCTTCTCGGGGTGGTCCGCGGCGACGTTCTTCGATTCCGAACGGTCTTCGTCGACGTGGTAGAGCTCCCACTCATCCTCGTCGAAGTGGCCGTGTCCGGTGATCGGGGCGTGCGTGGCAGCGACCTTCCATCCGTCTTGCCACAGCCCTCTGGTGCCGATCATGTTGTAGTACTGGCGCTTCTTCCGGGTGGGCGCGTCGGGGGCGGCGTCGAACGAGTACCGCATGGAGACGCCGGGCAGCGGCTCCTGCTCGACCCCCCGATACTCCTCGGGCATCTCGAGGCCCGCCACGTCGAGGATCGTGGGCACGATGTCGGTGACATGGTGGTACTGGTGGCGGATCTCGCCCCTGGCTTTGATGCCTGCAGGCCAGTGGATGATCATCGGATCGCAGGTGCCGCCGGAGTACTGGCTGTAGCGCTTGAACATCGGGAACGGGGTGGAGAATGCTGCCGCCCAGCCCGTCGGGTAGTGGTTGTAGGCCTCGGGGCCGCCGAGGTCGTCGATACGGGTGAGGTTCTCTGCGAGATCGTCGGGGTAGTTGTTGAAGAACTTGTTCTCGTTCACGGAACCGTCGGACGACCCCTCTCCGGATGCGCCGTTGTCGGCGCAATAGAAGATGATCGTGTTGTCGAGCTGGCCGGTCTCCTCGAGGTAGTCGACGATCCGCCCGATCTGCGCGTCGGTGTATTCGCTGAATCCGGCGAAGACCTCTGCCATACGGCGGAACAGCTTCTTCTCATCCTCGCTGAGCGTGTCCCAGGGCTTGACGTGGTCGGCAGCGTTCGCCTGAGCTTCCGGCATCGGATTGAACGGCGTCAGCTCGGTGTCCGCGGGCATGATGCCGCGGTCGATCATGCGGCCGAGCACCCACTCGCGATAGGCGTCGTATCCCTCGTCGAAAGCGCCCTTGTACTTGTCGATGTACTCCTGCGGCGCCTGATGCGGCGCATGGTTCGCCCCGGGGCAGAACCACATGTACCAGGGCTTGGACGGATTGGTCGCCTGCTGGCCGCGCAGCATCTGCAACGCCTGATCCGCGAGGTCCTTGGAGAGGTGATACCCCTCTTCCGGCGTGTACGGCTGCTCGATGAAGTGGTTGTCCTCGGCGAGGTCGGGGTACCACTGGTTCGTCTCTCCGCCGAGGAAGCCGTAGAACCTGTCGTAGCCCATCTGCAACGGCCACTGCCTGCGGCTGCCGCCGGCAGCGTTGTCCTGCTCCGGCACGTTGTGGTCCTTACCCAGCCAGAACGTCGAATAGCCGTTGTCCTGCAGGATGTGCGCCATCGGTGCACAATCATCCGGAATCCGCCCCGAGTTGCCGGGGAAACCGTTCGTCGACTCCATCAGTGAAGCGATGCTGTTGCGCGTGTGGTTGCGCCCCGTGAGGAACACGGAACGAGTCGGTGAGCACAGCGCGGTGGTGTGCCACTGCGTGTAGGTGAGGCCGTTCGCGGCAAGCCGGTCGAGCGTGGGCATGTTGATCCGGCCACCGTAGGGCGACCACGATGCCATCCCGGTGTCGTCGTAGAGGATCACGAGCACATTCGGAGCGTTCTCCGGTGCGGCCGGCAAGAGGTACGGCTCCCAGTCCGGTACCGAGTCCCGCACATCGAGCGCGATCTTGCCGTTGAAGTCCTCAGCCACACCGATACCCCCGTTTCGAGATGGGGCGGTGAGCCCGCCACCACGGGCGACGCTAGCCACAGCGGGCGCAGCGCCGGAAGGTCACATCACCCCGATGGGGTGACCCGAAGATCTCCGTCAGATCTTGATCGGAAAGGTGAGCAGTGTCGCGATTCCTCCGATGACGATGACCCCACTCAAACCGAGGAACACCCAGCGCCTCCACGGGACCGCCTGATGCTGAGAGATCGCGGCGAAGAACAGGACCAGGGCGAAGAGGACCGTGAGCAGGGAGTAGTCGTCGCCGCGCTGATTGTTGGCGAGGGCCTCGTCGAATTTCGCATCGGCGCGGGCGCTCAGCTCTTCGGACTCGACCGCGCCGGGCGGCACGTACTCGTCCATCACGAAGGGACCGCGGGCGGTGCGCCCTTCGGCTGTCCACGCGTCGAACGCGACCGCGAACTCTTCGGTGAAGCGTTCTTCGATGAACCGCACCAGGTCGTCACGCCCCTCTTCGTCGGCGAGCACCCATTCGGTGTAGAGCGTGAGGTCGTACTGACGTGCGGCCTGAGCCGTCGACTGTGCCGAGGCTGCTTGGACTCGCGCACTCGATGCCTGGCTGAAGGCGATGGACATCTCGCCGCCCCACTTCGAGGCCTCGAATCCGCACCACGCTGTCAGGACCGCGGTCACCGAGAGCAGAACGACGGTGATGATGTCGAGAACCCGGGTCGTGCGGACCGGTTCATCCGAGGCTTCCGTCTGCATGGCCTTGATCTTCGGCCAAGCGCCGCGGAGGCGAAAGCGGTTGCTCACCCCGGCGGGGTGAACGCCCGACGAGGTGTCTCCGTCAGAACAGGGTCACGGTGCGGGAACTCGTCGATCCGTCGGTGGGCGAACCCGTGGCCTGGACGGAAACCGAGATGCCCGAATGCAGCGGGGTCGAGCCGAGGACACCGAAGCTGACATTGGTCACGCCTTGCCCGGCGAGCGACCCGGCGAAGGCCAACGTGTAGGAGACGGTGCCATCGCCGTTGTCACTCGCGCCGACCGATGTCCACGTCGGGTCGGTCGCAGGGAGTGCCCCGACGACGGGACTGCTTCCGCCTGCATTGGCGATGATGGCGGGCTGCACCGCACCGACATCGACGGAGGCGAAGGTCACTACGACGATGCCGCTGGTGATCGGCTCCACAGGGAGTGTGGACGCCTGAGTGTCGTCGTTGCGCAGTTGGATCGACGCACCGTAGTACTGCGGATTCACCCACGTGCCGCCGAGCATCGACTCGATCACGAACCGGCCGCGCGCGTCCGTCGATGCCGCGGCGAGCGGCGTCGCCGCCGCGATCGCGATCACAGGGACAGACCACACTGCTCCCGTCAGGAGGGCACGACGCGGCACACCGTGCGGTCTGTCCTGACCTGCTGCTTCATTGCCCATAGTTTCGCCAACCTTCCCGATGCGTCTGATCGTGGTGAAGTGGTGTCTGATCTGCGGAAGAGGTCGTGCCCGGCCCGTGCGGACGCGTGTCAGCGAGTATAGGACTGTGTCCCCGCGGTCACCAGGAACGGGTGAGGGGGCACACGTGAGCGCCGTGGTCCGCGCGTAGCGTGCACGTATGGACGAGAGGGAATCCGGGCTGAGCGCGGACCGAGAGCGCGGACGGCGAGCTCCGCGGCTTCAGCTCGTGCTCCCCGCGAAGCCGCTGCTCTCCGGCTTCTCCGTCGCGGTGGGCGTCCTCCTCGCCATCGCGCTGGCCGCCACCGTCGCCGGTGTCTCGACGGTTCTCATCTCCATCTTCCTCGGCATGTTCCTGGCCCTGGGCCTCGATCCCGCCGTGCGTGCCCTCGAACGTCGAGGGTTGAGCCGCGGGGCGGGCGTCACCATCGTCGCTGTCATCTTCCTCGGAGTCGTCGCGGCGATCCTGCTCATCCTCGTCCCGGCAACGGTCCGTCAGGTCTCCGCGGCGATCGAGGCCGCCCCTGAGACCATCGCCGCCGTGCAGCAGAGCGGCTGGTACCTCTCGCTCGAGGCGAATCTCGGCGTCGACCTCTCCGCCCTCATCGCCGACGGCCTGCGGTCGCTCACCACGCTCTCCTCCTTCCTCGCGATCTCCGGAGGAGTGCTGAAAGCGGGATTCGGGGTGATCGGCGCGATCTCGAGCTTCATCATGGTCGTCGTGCTCACCCTGTACTTCATCTCCTCCCTGCAGAGCATTCGAGGGGCGATCGCGAATCTCATCCCGCTGTATCGGCGAGACCGCTTCGTCGCTCTCCTGGACGAGATCACGCAGTCGGTCGGGGCGGTCGTCGCGGGCGGCGTCACGCTGTCGGCCATCAACGCGCTCGTGGTGTTCGTGATCCAACTCGCCGTCGGCTCCTCCGTGCCCGCGGTCATGGCCATCGTCGCCTTTTTCGTCACCCTGGTCCCGATGATCGGCTCCCTCGTGTTCCTGGTCATCGGCGGCGTCGCGACGCTGCTCGTCAGCCCGACGGCAGCGTTGGTCTTCGTGGTGTGCTACCTCGTCTACATCCAGGTGGAGGCGTACGTCGTCACGCCGCGCATCATGGGCAAGGCAGCGGCGGTGCCCGGAGTGCTGGTGATCATCGGGGCGATGATCGGCGCCACACTCCTGGGACTGCTCGGGGCACTCGTCGCCATCCCGCTGACGGCGTCGATTCTGATCATCATCCGGAAAGTATGGATTCCGCGCCAGAATCGTCAGACCGAGCCGCCCAGCGAGTGACCTCGCGTCGAGGATCGTTTGCACGATCTGACCGGAGCGCCGCAGCCCGACGGCGTGTGGGACGCAGATGCACTGCGCCCCACACGCCGACTCGGCATCAGCGGAGGCGGCTCCGGCGGCGATGCCGCAGGAGTGCGGCACCGGTGAGAACGGTCAGGACACCGGCCGCCAGCAGCAGCCACGGCTCGGCACCGGTGTTCGCCAGACCGCCCGGCAATCCGCTGCCGTCGCCGCCCGGATCCACGGCCGCACCGCCACCGGTACCCCCGGTTCCGCCACCGACACCACCCCCGCCGTCTCGCGCGGTGACCGTCAGCGGCGCCGACAGCTCGGCGCCATCCGCGCGCAGCACGACGAGCGTGTGCGCCCCGACCGGCGTGGCCGCGGGGATCGTCACCTGCCGACGGAGGTCTCCGTTCGCGTCGGCCGTGGCCGCCCCGAGCGGGACGGGATCCGACCTGAGCTCGAGCTTCACATCGGCCCCGGGCTCGAACCCGGTACCCGAGACGGTGACCGTGCCACCGGCCTTCACCGTCTTGCTGCTGAGCGTGATCGCCGCCTCCTCGACGGGATCGGGCACCTGCCACATGGTGGGCGTGAGCGGGGTGACCGTGATGTCCTCGATGGTGGCCGCGCCACCGCGAGACCAAGCGGAGACGGTCGTGGCACCCGCCTCGGGGAACACCTGATCGGTGATCGACAGCATCCCGTCGTCGGTGAAGAGCTCGACCGATGCCCGGTCCAGGTAGACCTCGAGTGTGACCGTGCCGTCGTCATCGAGCGCGAGCGGAGCGTCCGAGATCGACGGGAACGACGGGTGGAAGCCCACGTTGCCGGAGTTCGTCCGGTCGACGAAGAGCCTGCCGGATCGGGTGTCGTAGCCGATCTGCGTTCCCTTCTTCCCGTCGGAGAACACCGTGATCCCCGCCGCATCCGCATCGCCCGGGCGCAGCGTCACGTCGAGCTTCGCCACCTCGGCGGCCAGCCCGAGTGCCGTGTCACCATCGACCGCGACATCGCTGAGGGTCTTGGCCGCCTTCGTGTCGAGCTGCCCGTCGATCTGCGAGACCACCTGCTGGCGCAGACGCGGCCCCTCGGCCGTGTCGGTGAGCACGACCTCTCGCGGCAGGCTCATCGAGCCGCGCCACGTCGAGGTCGGGATGTCACCGGCGTAGTCCC
Source organism: Microbacterium sp. Mcb102 (assembly GCF_024519805.1). Classification (NCBI taxonomy): domain Bacteria; kingdom Bacillati; phylum Actinomycetota; class Actinomycetes; order Micrococcales; family Microbacteriaceae; genus Microbacterium; species Microbacterium sp. Mcb102. The sequence goes on from NZ_JALJRG010000003.1 coordinate 306,640, forward strand.
AGTTGTTCATCCAGCCCTGCATGATCCGGGATCCGGACGGCGTGCCGAAGTACGACACCGCGGCGTAGTAGTCGCGTCCCCAGTCGAGCCAGTCGTAGCCCTCGAGCGCGGTCGGGACCGGTGCATCCGAGAAGGTCACTTGGTCGAACAGGAGGTGCCCCCACCCCTGCCGGTTGTTGTCGACGGCGCGGATCGTCGCCTGCTTGCCCCGGAACTCCTCGACGTCCCACGACGCCCAGTCGAGGTTCTCGCTGTTCGAGCCGGTGGCGCTGCGCACCACGTCGCCGTCGACGATCAGGTTCACGCTCGTCTCGTTCGACCGCTTCCTCGATTCCTCGTCGCCGATCACGAGCTGGTCGAAGGTCAGATGCCCCCACCCGCCGGTGGCTTCGTCGCGGATGCGCAGCTGCGCGTCGCGACCGTCGAACTCGGACACGTCCCAGGAGACCCAGTCGAGCTCACCGCCGTCGCGTCCGGTCGCGGTGCGCACCGCCTCGCCGTCGACGACCAGCTCCGCCTGGAGCGTTCCGTCGTCCCGACGACCGCCACCGATCAGGAACGACGCGTAGTCGCCGTCGATCGTGAAGGCCGGCGAGGTCATCGTGCCGACGTTCGCGTCGCCGCTGGGGCCGCCCTCGAAGGTGTTCACGCGCTTCTGGCCCAGGTAGTACTCCCCGCCCTGGGTCGCGGGGTTCCGCGCCGGATCGACGGCGAAGTCGCCCGTGAGCTCCCAGCCCGTGCTCTGCAACGTCTCCCCTTCGGGCAGTTCGAAGTCGAAGATCGTGCGCCCCTCGGGTGGCTCATTGCCGATCTGGCCACCCGGCACATGAGGATGCTTGCCCCCGCCGACGAGCAGGTTGATGTAGTCGTCCTCGACGGTGAACTCGGGCGACTCCAGGGTTCCGATCGCCCAGTCGTGGTCGAGGAAGCTGTTCGCGAGCCCCTCCCCGACGAAGCCCGTGACCGGACTCTGGCCCTCCAAGGCACCCGCGGCCGGCACACTTCCCCACGGCCCGTTCGCCCAGTTCCCGGGCTCGTTGGAGACGGTCCAGCCGTCGTAGTCGCCGTCGTCGAAGCCCGCGAACGTCGTGCCCGCCGGCAGCTCCCCCGGACCGTCGGTGGTCTCGGAGGTGAAGGTCACGCCGTCGAAATCGCCGACGAAGTACTGCCCTCCGCTCCCGCCGTTGACCGCACCGGGGTTGAGGTTGACCACCATGACCCACTTGGTGTTCTCCGGGTCGCCGTCGACCGGCAGCTCGAACAGGTCGGGGCATTCCCAGATTCCGGCCGTCGAGTTCGCGGGTCCGAAGTCGGACAGGTGCTCCCACGACTTGAGGTCGGTGCTCTTGTACAGGACCACCTTGTGGTCGAGCGCCTCGACTGCGGTCATGACCCAGTACGAACCGGCCGGGCCGTCGTACCAGAACACCTTCGGGTCACGGAAGTTCGCCGAGTTCCGATCCAGCACGGGGTTCCCGTCGTGCTTGGTCCAGGTCTGTCCGTCGTCGAGGCTGTACGCGAGCGACTGGGCCTGGAGCCCCGCATGCTCCGGGTGCTTGGCCGTGTACGCGGAGGTGTAGATCGCGACGAGCGGCTTCGATCCGGCCGGGCCGAAGCCGGCGGAGTTGTCCTCGTCGACGACGATCGAACCGGAGAAGATGTCCTCGATGGAATCCCCCGCCTCATCGAACGTCTGCCCGATCGCCAGCGGCTGCTCCTCCCAGTGCAGCAGATCCGACGATGTGGCGTGCCCCCAGCTCATGTTTCCCCACCGGGTTCCGGCCGGGTTGTGCTGGAAGAAGAGGTGATACGTGCCGTCGACGTAGATCATGCCGTTCGGGTCGTTCATCCAGTTCTTCTCGGGCGAGAAGTGGATCAGCGGACGGTACTGCTCATCCCCCGGCTGAGGTTCGGCGGCCGCTGCGGGGAGCACGCAGCCGAGGGCCAGCATCGCGCTCACCGCCCCGCCGATGATGATGCTTCCGGGCATGCGGGACTGCGTCCGACGCGGACGTCTGGGTTCAGGCAACGGTTCGCTCTCCTTCGTGCGATCAGGGGATTGACATCGATGTCAACCGTTGATGCAGGAGCTTAGGGGGTCGCCGTCGGAAAGCGCAACAGCGATCAGGAGGTCGGCTGCGGAGCGATCTCGCCGCTTCCTCGCGGGATCAGCGCGACCGGGACGACGGTCTTCGCCGGGGCATCGTCGTCGTCACCGAGGAGGGCGAACAGCCTCTGGGCCGCGAGAGTTCCCATGCGCTGCGGGTCTTGCGCGACCACGGTCACACCCGGATCCATGAGGTCGGCGAGCGCGACGTCGTCGAAGCCGACGAGGGCGGTCGACCGGGAGAGACCGGCGGCGCGGAGGGCGTGCACGGCCCCGATCGTGATGAGGTTCTGCGCGCTGAAGACCGCGGTGGGCGGGGCATCCGAAGCGAGGAGGCGCGCGAGTGCGGCCTGCGCATCCTCCGCGTCGCGCAGGCCCGTGACGATCAGTCCCTCCGCCACCGGCACGCCTGCCTCGGCGAGCGCATCGAAGTAGCCCTGCCGACGCTCGCGGGCGGTGATGAGGTCGAGTCGGTCGGTGAGGAGCGCGATGCGCCGATGCCCGTGCGCGAGCAGATGCGCGGTCGCGGCCGCCGCCCCCGCGCGGTTGTCGCTGGCGACGCTGTCGACCTCGGGCTCCACCGGCTCGCGGTCGACGTAGACGACGGGCAGACCGCGCTCGCGGAGTAGGGGCAGATACTCGGGGTGATCACTGGCCGTGGTGAGGATCAGCCCGTCGACACGGCGCTGGAGGAACGCCCGCACGGCCTCCGACTCCCGCCCGGCATCGTCATCCATGCTCGAGGCGAAGACGGCGACGCCGCGGGCCGACGCGATGTCTTCCACAGCCCGATGGATGGCGCCGGCGAACGGGTTGTCCACGCTTCCGACCAGGAGCCCCAGGGTGCGGGTGCGCCCATCGGCACGCCGCAGACTCCCCGCCTGCAGATCGAGCTGATAGTCGAGTTCGCGAACCGCGTTCCACACCCGTTCCGCGGTGGCCTCGGTCACGTTCGGCTCGTCGTTGATCACGCGGGACACCGTCTTGACGCCGACGCCTGCGAGCGCGGCGACGTGCTTCATCGTCGCGCGGGGCCGGTGTGCCGGGGTTGTCGACATCGATGTCACGCTTGAGTCTCATTTCCTGAAGGGTGACTTGACTCTACTTGAGCGATCGACTAGAACTGCCCTTGACATCGTTGTCAACCGGGCGACGACGGCCGAGAGGAACTCAATGACGAAGCACACCCCCCGATTCACCCGCGCCGTTCTGGCCGCGGTCTCGGTGTCGGCAGGTCTTGCACTGACGCTGACCGGCTGCTCCGGCGGCACGAACGCCGGAGGCGGCGGTTCCGACGACGACACGATCGGCGTCTCGCTCATCGTGAAGACCAACTCCAACCCGTTCTTCGTGGCGATGCAGGACGGCGCCAAGGCCGCGGCCGAGAAGGACGGCGTCTCGCTCACCCTCGCCGCCGGCAAGGAGGACGGCGATGAGGACACCCAGATCCAGGCCATCGAGGCGGCGATCTCCAAGGGCGACAAGGGCATCCTGATCACCCCCAACGGCCCGGCCGTGCTCGACGCGATCGACAAGGCCCGCGACGCGGGGATCTTCGTGATCGCCCTCGACACCGCGCCCGACCCCGCCGACGCCGTGGACATCACGTTCGCGACCGACAACTTCCTCGCCGGCCAGTACATCGGCCAGTGGACCGCGGCGACGCTCGACGGTGAAGACGCCGTGATCGGAATGATCGACCTGTTCGACGACAAGGCCGTGAGCGTGGACTACAACCGCGATCAGGGCTTCCTCGACGGCATGGGCATCGAGCTCGGCGACGACCAGGTCAACGGCGACGAGGAATCCGACGGCTCGTACAGCGGCGGCAAGGGCGGCTCGTACACGCTCGTCGGCAACGAGGCGTCGCAGGGCGCCGAAGACGGCGGGCGCACCGCGATGGAGAACCTCCTCGCCAAGAACTCCGACATCAACGTCGTCTACACGATCAACGAGCCGGCCGCCTACGGCGCCTACCAGGCCCTCGAGGCCGCGGGGAAGAGCAAGGACGACGTCCTGATCGTCTCGATCGACGGTGGCTGTGCCGGTGTCGGTCAGGTCGAGGACGGGATCATCGACGCGACGAGCCAGCAGTACCCGGTGAAGATGGCCGAGCTCGGCGTCCAGGCGATCGTCGACCTCGTCAACGACGGCACGAAGCCGGAGAACTCCGAGGGCCTCGACTTCTTCAACACCGGGGTCGAGCTCGTGACCGACCAGCCCGTCGACGGCGTGAAGTCGATCGACACCGCCGAAGCCTCCGGCATCTGCTGGGGCGGCGAGTAAGCAGTACTCCTGCGGATGCCGCGGGCCGCACACCGGTCCGCGGCATCCCCGGAACGACCTATGGAAGTGACATCGTGACGCAAACAGCCCCCACATCCTCTCTGGATCTCGCCGCCGAGTTCCTCGACCACCGCACGCCGGTGGATCGCGTCCGCGGCGTCCTGCACCGATACCCGGCGATCAGTCCCGCCGTCGTGCTCGTCATCGCGGTCATCGTGTTCGGCGCGATCAACCCCCGCTTCTTCGCCGCAGCGAACCTCTCTCTCGTGCTCGACCAGGTCTCGGTCGTCGGCACCGTCGCCATCGCGCAGACCCTGATCATCCTCACCGCGGGCATCGACCTCTCGGTGGGCGCGCTGATGATCGGCACCTCGATGGTCATGGCGCAGACCGCCGCGAACAACGGCCTCCCCGCGCCCATCGCCCTGCTCGCCGGACTCATCGCCGCCCTCGCCGCGGGAGCCCTGAACGGTCTGCTCGTCACCCGCGTGAAGCTGCCTCCGTTCATCGCGACCCTCGGCACGTTCAACGTCTTCATCGCCCTGACACTGCTCTACAGCGGCGGCCAGACGATCCGGAAGTCGGACATGCCCGAGCTGCTCACCTGGACAGCCACCGCGCTGCCGATCGGCGACGTCCGCCTCACGGTGGGCGTACTGATCATGCTCGCGCTGTACGCCCTCGTCGCGTACATCCTCGGCCGCACCGCCTGGGGTCGCCACGTGTACGCCGTCGGCGACGACGCGGATGCCGCGCGCCTCGCCGGCATCTCGACCAGGAAGGTGCTCTTCAGCGTCTACATCACGGCCGGCGCCATCCTCGCCGTCGCCGCCTGGATCCAGATCGGCCGATCGGGAGCAGCCAGCCCCAACGCCGGCGCCGACCTCAACCTCGACTCCATCACCGCCGTCGTGATCGGCGGGACCTCGCTGTTCGGTGGTCGCGGCATCATCTGGGGCACGCTGTTGGGCGCCATCATCGTCGGTGTCTTCCGCAACGGCCTCTTCCTCGCCGGCGTCGACGGTCTCTACCAGACCCTCGCGATCGGCATCCTCGTCATCGTCGCGGTCGCCATCGACCAGTGGATCCGAAAGGTACGCAAATGAGCCAGACAGCGGAAGCCCTCTCGCCGGCACCGACACCCACCGGCGTTCCCGTGCTCGAGGCCAAGCGCCTCGTGAAGACCTTCGGCCGCGTGGTCGGGCTCGACGGCGTGAGCCTGCAGCTCCACGCCGGAGAGGTCCTCGCGATCATCGGCGACAACGGCGCCGGCAAGTCGACACTGATCAAGTGCCTCACCGGCGCGTACATCCCCGACGAGGGACAGCTGCTCCTCGACGGACAGCCGGTGCAGTTCAAGGGGCCGCAGGATGCGCGCAACGCCGGGATCGAGACGGTCTATCAGAACCTCGCCGTCTCCCCCGCGCTCGACGTCGCCGCCAACCTGTACCTCGGGCGCGAGCGCCGCAAGCCCGGCATCCTCGGCTCCGTGTTCCGCGCGCTCGACACCGCCGGCATGCGCAAGGATGCCCGCGACCAGGTGCTGAAGCTCGGGATCTCCACGCTGCAGGACGTGACCGTCTCGGTCGAGAACCTCTCCGGCGGTCAGCGTCAGGCCGTGGCCGTGGCGCGAGCGGCGGCCTTCGGCTCGAAGGTGGTCATCCTCGACGAGCCGACCGCGGCACTGGGTGTGCGCGAGTCGAACCAGGTGCTCGAGCTGATCGAGAACCTCCGAGGCAACGGCGTGCCCGTCATCCTCATCTCCCACAACATGCCGCACGTGTTCCAGGTCGCCGACCGTATCCACATCCAGCGCCTCGGCAAGAAGGCCGCGACCATCACGCCGCAGTCGCACAGCATGACGGATGCCGTGGCCATCATGACGGGAGCAGCCCAGGCATGAGCGACAGCCAGGTCGTCCTCTCCGCCGAGTTCACGGCGCTGCCCGCCGCGGCCGACGAGGTCGACGCCCTGATCCAGGAGTATGCGGAGTGCGTGCGGGCCGAACCCGGCAACGAGACCTTCGAGGTCTACCGCAGAGCCGAGGACCCGCACCGTTTCGTCGTCTTCGAGCGGTATCGGGACCGGGAGGCGTTCGACGCGCACCTCGGCGCGGAGGCCGGGCGCGCGTTCAACGCCGCGCTCGTGCCGAGGATCGTGGAACCGCAGAGCATCCTCTCCTTCCTGACGCCCACCGGGCGTTCATGAGCCGTCACGTCCTCGTCATCGGAGAAGCTCTCGTCGATGTCGTCCATCGCGGAGAGGGGCGCATCGACGAGAGCCCGGGCGGGAGCCCCGCCAATGTCGCCCTCGCCCTCGGTCGCCTCGGCGACACCGCGCACTTCCTGACCCAGCTCGGAGACGATCCGCACGGCCAGCAGGTGCGCGAGTGGCTGACGAAGGCGGGAGTCCGGGTCACCTCTTCGGCGACGACGCGGACGGCGACGGCGACCGCACACCTCGACGATTCCGGTTCGGCTCGCTACGAGTTCGACATCTCCTGGTCCCTGGATGAGGCCGCGCCGGCCCACGGCGACCGCGCCGGAATCGTGCACACCGGTTCCATCGCCGCTCTGATGGATCCCGGGGCCGCGGTCGTGCGCGCGCATCTCACGGCGATGCGGGAGACATCGTTGATCACGTACGACCCCAATGTGCGTCCAGCACTTCTCCCCGACCGCCGTCGGGCCGTCGCCGACGTGGAGAGCTTCGTGGGCCTCGCCGACCTCGTGAAAGCCAGCGACGAGGATCTCGCGTGGCTGTATCCCGGCATCGACCTCCTCGACGTGGCCCGGTCATGGCTGCAGCAGGGGCCGTCCGTGATCGTGGTCACGAAGGGCGCGAGCGGAGCTTTCGCCGTGACCCGCGACGGCGTGACGCATGTCCCCGGCCGGCAGGTGGAGGTCGTGGACACGGTCGGAGCGGGTGACACCTTCATGAGCGCGCTCATCCACGGCCTCCTCGATCTCGGCCTCGATTCCGCGGAATCGCGCGAGAAGCTGCGCCGCATCGACGGCAGCTGCCTGGCCGAGCTCCTCCGCTTCAGCGCGCGGGCCGCAGCGGTCACCGTCTCCCGGCCGGGCGCGGATCCGCCCCTGCTCGGCGAGCTCGCCACGCTGGCTCCCGGCTGACCCGGGGAGGTCGCCCGAGGCATCACGAAGAGCGGCGGGAAAGTGATCTTTCCGCCGCTCTTCTCGTTCTCCCGTGCCTTCTCTGAGACCCGCTCCGCGTTGCTACCCCTACCCCCTATAGGTATAGGCTACACCGCGACCCGGACATCCCGGCGAGCTTCCAGGAGGAACGACCATGTCCACATCCAGACCCCTGTCACCCGCGAAGCGCTGGCTCGGCCTCGTGCTGATCGCCACCGCGCAATTCGTCGTGATCATGGACACGTCGATCATCGGCGTCGCCCTGCCCGACATCCAGAGGGATCTCGGCTTCACCCCCGAGTCGCTCTCGTGGGTGTTCAACGCCTACGTCGTCGCCTTCGGTGGACTGCTGCTGCTGGGCGGCCGCCTCTCCGACGCCTTCGGCGCGCGCAAGATCTTCGTGCTCGGTTGGCTCGTCCTGATCGTCGGCTCGATCATGGCCGGAGCCGCCGGCACCGTCGGCGTCGAGATCGCAGGACGCGCCATCCAGGGTGCCGGATCCGCGATGATCGCCCCCGCAGCCCTGACTCTGCTCATGATGCTGTTCGGCGGAACCTCCGACCTCCCCAAGGCGTTCGCCGTCTACGGAGCGGCCGCACCCATCGGCGGCACGGCCGGCGTCTTCCTCGGCGGCGTCCTGACCGAGTACGTGAGCTGGCCGTGGGTGTTCTACGTCACCGTGCCGATCGCGCTCCTGGTGCTCGCCTTCACCGGCACCGCCCTCCCCCGCACCGTCCGCAAGGCGTCGGGCTCCATCGACATCGGCGGAGCCGTCACGGTGACCCTCGGACTCGCGGCCGTCGTCTACGCCGTCGTCAACGCACCGGAGATCGGCTGGCTCACCTGGTCGACCCTGGGGATGCTGGCGGCCGGCATCGTCCTGCTGCTGATCTTCTTCCTCATCCAGGCCCGCAGCCGCAACCCGCTGCTGCGCCTCGGCCTGCTGCGCGCCCCGCTGCTCGGAGCAGCGAACGTCGCCCAGCTGATGCTCGGCGCCGCCTGGGTGTCGATGTGGTTCTTCCTCAACCTGTACCTGCAGCAGGTCCTCGGCGCGAGCGCGTTCGCCGCCGGCGCCGCACTGCTGCCGATGACCGGACTGGTCGTGCTCGTCATGATCGCGCTGGCACCCCGACTTCAGGAGCGGTTCGGCGCCAAGGCGCTGATCGTCAGCGGACTGCTCCTGCTGGCCGGCGGACTGGCGTGGCTCGCCTTCATCCGTCCCGACGGCTCCTACGCCGTCGACGTCCTGCCCGCCTCGCTGCTCGCCGCTCTCGGCATGTCGCTGGCTTTCGTCCCGTCGCTCGGCACCGCCATCAACGCAGCGCCTCCGGCCGAGACCGGCGTCGCCTCGGGCCTCGTCAGCACGAGCTATCAGATCGGATCCGCGCTCGGCCTCGCCGTGCTCACGGCGATCGTCTACGGCATCGCCGGCCACGACTCCACCACGGTCGAGCTCACGCAGGGCTACTCCGCCGCGTTCATCGGCGCGGCGATCCTCGCGCTGCTGGGAGCGATCATCACCGCGATCGCCATGAGGAAGCCGCGCGCATCGGCCTTCGTCTCCGAGGAGTCAGTATCGGCCTGATCCCCGGCTCTCCGACGACGACCAGTGACCCCTGACCAGTACCGGCCGGGTCCGCACAACGGATCCGGCCGGTTGAGGAATACCCCTCATGGGTATACCGTTATCACTGATACCCGGTACGGGTACTGATCGAGAAGAGGATACGCGATGACCACGAACGAATTCCAGGTGACCGGAATGACCTGCGGACACTGCGAGATGTCGGTCCGCGAAGAGGTCGCCGAGGTCCCGGGCGTCGAAGACATCCAGGTGAGTGCGCAGACGGGCGTGCTCCTCGTCACCGGCTCCGACTCCGTCGATGACGCGCAGATCCTGGCCGCCGTCGCCGAGGCCGGGTACTCGGCGGTGCGGAAGGCATGAACGCCGGGGCGCGGCTCGCCCTGTACGGGGCGGGGGTGGTGGTGGCGTTCGGCGCGGCATTCGGCCTCGCCCAGGCCATCATCCCCCCGACCGTTGTCAATGAGTGGACGAAAGGTACAGAGATGGAAAAGCACGGGGCACACGGCGCGGCCGCGACCACGGACGATGCGGCGAGCGCCGCAGCCACCACCCTGAAGGGTCTCTCACTGAGCCTCGAAGGATACGCACTGTCCCCGGTCGCGGCACCGGCGGGGGTGGGCGATCCCGGCGAGCTGAGCTTCCAGATCCGCGACGCGCACGGCACCCCGGTCACGGAGTACACGACCGCGCACGACAAGGACCTGCACCTGATCGTGGTGCGCTCAGACGGAAGTCAGTTCCGTCACGTGCACCCCACCCTGGACGAAGCCACGGGCACGTGGTCGCTGCCGTGGGAATGGGACGCCGCCGGCACCTACCGCGTCTTCGCCGACTTCACGCCGGCCGGCCCGGACGCCCCCTCGCTCACCCTCACGCACACCGTGCAGGTCGCCGGCGAGTTCACGCCCGTGACCCCCGCGCCGACGCAGGTCGCCGAGGTCGACGGCTTCACCGTGTCGCTCGACGGGGCGCTCGAAGCCGGATCGGCGAGCGACCTGACCTTCACCCTCACGAAAGACGGCACTCCCGTGACCGGCCTGGAGCCGTATCTCGGCGCGTTCGGCCACCTGGTCGCGCTGCGCGAGGGCGACCTCGCCTATTTGCACGTGCATGCCGCGGGTGACGAGCCGAAGGCCGGAGAGACCTCCGGTCCGGAGATCGCGTTCGCCGCCGAGGCCCCGACCGCCGGCCGCTACCTGCTGTACCTGGACTTCCAGGTCGACGGCACGGTGCACACCGCCGAGTTCGTGCTCGATGCCACCCCGGCAGGGGACGCACCGGCACCCGACGACGATTCGCACGACGACGGCCACTGAGCCTCGCACGACGCCCGGCCGCCGGCCATCCGCCACGGCCCCGAGCAACAGTCAGAGCAGAAAGAGAAGGACATGAGCACTTCAGCACCCTCGAGCGTGGGGTCCGGCGTCGAGTTGGAGATCGGCGGGATGACCTGCGCCTCCTGCGCGATGCGGATCGAGAAGAAGCTCAACAAGCTCGAGGGCGTCGTCGCGACCGTGAACTACGCGACCGAGAAGGCGAAGGTCACCGTTCCCGACGGCTACGACCCGGCACTGCTGATCGCCGAGGTCGAGAAGACCGGATACTCGGCCGCACTGCCGGCGCCGAAGAAGAAGCGCGCCGACGAGGGGTCGACCGGTGACGCCGAGGGCGAGGATCCGGAGCTGCGCTCGCTGCGCAACCGGCTGATCGGCGCCGTCGTGCTGACGGTGCCCGTGATCGCGATGGCGATGATCCCCGCGCTGCAGTTCATGTACTGGCAGTGGGCCTCTCTCGCCCTGGCCGCACCCGTGATCATCTGGGCGGCCTGGCCGTTCCACAAGGCCGCGTGGACGAACCTCCGCCACGGCGCCGCGACGATGGACACGCTCATCTCGATGGGCACCTCGGCCGCGTTCCTGTGGTCGCTGTACGCGCTGTTCTTCGGAACCGCGGGCACGCCGGGCATGACGCACCCCTTCGAGTTCGCGCTGGCTCCCTCCGACGGAGCGGCCAACATCTACCTCGAGGTGGGTGCCGGGGTGACGATGTTCATCCTCGCCGGGCGCTACTTCGAGAAGCGCTCCAAGAAGCAGGCGGGTGCCGCCCTGCGTGCTCTCCTCGAACTCGGAGCGAAGGAAGTGGCTGTCCTGCGCGGCGGCGTCGAGACGAAGATCCCCGTCGAGGACCTCCAGGTCGGCGACGAGTTCATCGTGCGTCCGGGCGAGAAGATCGCCACCGACGGCATCGTCGTCTCCGGGACGTCGGCCGTGGATGCATCCATGCTCACGGGCGAGGCCGTGCCGGTCGAAGTGGCCGAGGGCGACTCCGTCACCGGCGCCACGACGAACGTCGGCGGTCGACTCGTGGTGCGGGCGACCCGCATCGGCTCGGACACGCAGCTGGCGCAGATGGCGCAGCTCGTCGAAGACGCGCAGACCGGGAAGGCCGAGGTGCAGCGGCTCGCCGACCGCATCTCCGGCGTGTTCGTCCCCATCGTGATCGTGATCGCGGTCGTGGCGCTCGGCGGCTGGCTCGGTGCCGGATTCCCGGTGACCGCGGCATTCACGGCGGCCGTCGCCGTGCTCGTGATCGCCTGCCCGTGCGCGCTCGGTCTCGCCACCCCCACCGCGCTGCTGGTCGGCACCGGACGCGGCGCGCAGATGGGTGTGCTCATCAAGGGCCCGGAGGTTCTGGAGTCCACGCGCAAGATCGACACCGTCGTGCTGGACAAGACCGGAACGGTCACGACCGGCAGGATGACCCTCGTCGACGTGTTCGTCGAGGCGGGCACGGATCGCGCCGAACTGCTGCGGCTCGCGGGCGCACTGGAGGATGCGTCCGAACACCCCATCGCGCAGGCCATCGCCAAGGGCGCCACTCAGGAGGTCGGCGCACTGTCGACGCCCGAGGACTTCGCGAACATCGAGGGCAAGGGCGTGCAGGGCGTCGTCGACGGCCACGCCGTGCTGGTCGGCCGCGACTCGCTCCTCGCCGAGTGGTCGCAGAAGCTGAGCCGCGAGCTCGCGTCGACCAAGGCGCGGGCCGAGGGCGAGGGCAAGACCGTCGTCGCGGTCGGCTGGGACGGTCAGGCACGCGGCATCCTCGTGGTGGCCGACACCGTCAAGCCCAGCAGCGCCGAGGCGATCGCCCAGTTCAAGGCGATCGGCCTGACCCCGATCCTGCTCACCGGCGACAACGAGGCGGTCGCCCGTCAGATCGCCGCCGAGGTGGGCATCGAAGAGGTCATCGCCGAGGTCCTCCCGAAGGACAAGGTCGACGTCGTCACCCGACTGCAGCGCGAGGGGAAGACGGTCGCGATGATCGGCGACGGCGTCAACGACGCCCCTGCCCTCGCTCAGGCCGACCTCGGTCTCGCGATGGGCACCGGAGCGGACGTCGCGATCGAAGCATCCGACATCACCCTGGTGCGCGGCGACCTGCGCAGCGCCGTCGACGCGATCCGACTGTCGCGCAAGACCCTCGGAACCATCAAGACCAACCTGTTCTGGGCCTTCGCCTACAACGTCGCGGCGATCCCCGTCGCGGCGCTCGGGATGCTGAACCCGATGCTCGCCGGTGCGGCGATGGCGCTCTCGAGCGTCTTCGTCGTCGGCAACAGCCTGCGCCTGCGCGGCTTCAAGAGCATCGCCAAGCCCTGACGCCCCTTCCCCACCACCGACCCCCACCGAAGAATGAGAGAGGATCACCCCGCATGACGAACGACACCGAGGCACCCGCCAGCTGTTGCAGTATCAGTGCCCCGAACCCCGCCGCCGCAGGAAACGGACGCGCGAACCTGCTGGCCGGCGGTGCGAGTGACGACCTGACGACCTGCCCGGTCATGGTCGGCAACCCGGTCAGCAAGAAGGCCGCAGAGGCGGCGGGCCTCTTCCGCGATCACGAGGGCGAGCGGTACTACTTCTGCTGCGCCGGATGCGGCCCGGCCTTCGACTCCGATCCCGCCAAGTACGCCGCCCACATGGCCTGAGAGAGGATGACCCCATGACCGATCCGCACGCGCACCACCACTCGCCCGCGCACTCGCTGGACGCCCCGGAGGCTGCGCACGAGAATCACGGCAGCCACGAGAACCACGGCGGCCACGAGAGCCCTGGCGATCACGAGGGGCACGGCGGTCATGGGGGTCACGGCGGGCACGCAGGGCACGGCGACCATGTCGGACAGTTCCGGCGCCTGTTCTGGATCAACCTGGTCATCGCGGTTCCCGTCGTGGCGTTCTCGCCGATGTTCGCGATGATCTTCGGCTACGAGGTCCCCGGGTGGGCGCGGTTCATCGCGCCGGTGCTGGGCACGGTCATGTACGTCTGGGGCGGCTGGCCCTTCCTCACCGGCGCCGTCAGCGAGCTCAAGTCGCGCAAGCCGGGCATGATGCTCCTCATCGGCCTCGCCATCACGGTGGCGTTCCTCGCCTCGTGGGGCGCGACGCTGGGGCTCCTCCATCACGAGCTCGAGTTCTGGTGGGAGCTCGCACTCCTCATCGTCATCATGCTGCTCGGGCACTGGATCGAGATGCGGTCGCTCGCGCAGACCACATCGGCACTCGACTCGCTCGCCGCCCTGCTGCCGGATGAGGCCGAGCGCGTCGAGGGCGACACCGTCGTCACCGTCTCTCCCGCCGATCTCGTCGTCGGCGATGTCGTGGTCGTCCGTCCCGGCGGAAGCATCCCTGCCGACGGCCGCATCATCGACGGCACCGCGGCCATGGACGAGTCCATGGTCACCGGCGAATCCCGACCGGTCACCCGGGCCACAGGAGACACCGTCACCGCGGGAACCGTTGCCACCGACTCGGGCCTGCGCGTCGAGATCACGGCCACCGGCGACGACACCGCCCTGGCCGGCATCCAGCGACTGGTCACGGAAGCGCAGAACTCCTCCTCGCGCGCCCAGCGCATCGCCGACCGCGCCGCCGCGCTGCTGTTCTGGTTCGCGCTGCTCTCAGCCGCCCTCACCGCCGTGGTCTGGACCCTCGTCGGGAACCCGGATGCCGCCGTGGTGCGCAGCATCACCGTCCTCGTCATCGCCTGCCCGCACGCACTGGGCCTCGCGATCCCGCTGGTCGTGTCGATCGCGACCGAGCGCGCGGCCCGCGGAGGAGTCCTGATCAAGGACCGCCTGGCGCTCGAGAGCATGCGCACGGTCGATGCCGTGCTCTTCGACAAGACCGGCACGCTCACCAAGGGTGCGCCGACGGTGACCGCCGTCGAGCCGACCGGCGACATCGACGCCGACAGCCTGCTCGCCCTCGCCGCCTCCGCCGAGGCCGACAGCGAGCATCCGCTCGCCCGCGCCATCGTGCGGGCTGCCCAGGAGAAGGGCATGACTCTCGCGAAGGCATCGGGCTTCACCTCGTCGCCCGCGGTCGGCGTGACGGCGTCGGTCGACGGCCGCGAGGTCCGCGTCGGCGGCCCGAAGCTCCTCGACGAGGTCGGCGGGCAGGAGATCGCGGCCGCGGATCAGTGGCGCGGCGAGGGTGCCATCATCCTGCACGTCGTGATCGACGGTCAGGTCGTGGGCGGACTGAAGCTCGCCGACGAGGTGCGGCCGGAATCGCAGCAGGCCGTGGACGCCCTGCACCGGCTCGGCGTCGAGGTCGTCATGATCACCGGCGATGCCCAGGCCGTCGCCGAGTCGGTCGCCGCCGAGCTCGGCATCGACCGAGTCTTCGCCGGCGTGCGACCGGAGGACAAGTCGAGGAAGGTCGCCGAGCTGCAGGCCGAGGGCAAGAAGGTCGCGATGGTCGGTGACGGCGTCAACGACGCTCCCGCCCTCGCCCAGGCCGACGTGGGCATCGCGATCGGCGCGGGAACGGATGTCGCCATCGCCTCGGCCGGCGTGATCCTCGCGAGCTCCGACCCGCGGTCGGTGGTCTCCGTGATCGAGCTGTCCCGAGCCGCGTACCGGAAGATGAAGCAGAACCTGTGGTGGGCGGCCGGCTACAACCTGCTCTCGGTTCCGCTCGCCGCCGGCGTCTTGGCGCCGATCGGATTCGTCCTGCCCATGTCGGTCGGGGCTATCCTGATGTCCCTGTCGACCGTCGTCGTCGCGCTGAACGCCCAGCTGCTCAGACGCATCGACATCACCCCCGAAGCGAGCACGCGCGCCGTCCTCGGCCGCTGAGACCCGATCATGCGACGAAGGAAGCAGAGATGACCCCCGAAGCGACGGCCGACGAACACACCCACGGCTACATCACCGACAAGACCAAGTACCTGAACCGGATGCGCCGGATCGAGGGTCAGGCCCGCGGGATCACGAAGATGGTCGACGACGAGAAGTACTGCATCGACATCCTCACCCAGATCAGTGCGCTCACGAGCGCACTGCAGGCGGTGGCGGTCGGCCTTCTCGACGACCACCTCAAGCACTGCGTCGTGGACGCGGCCCGCATGGGCGGCGACGACGCCGACGCGAAGATCAAGGAAGCGTCGGACGCGATCGCGCGGCTCGTGCGGTCCTGAGCCGGACGGGGGCGACGCCGCCGGCCCGCGTCGGCGCCGCGGAACCACCGGCACCGACGCGGACCCGGGGATCAGACCGCCGGCACGACCTTCAAGTCGACGGCGAGCGAGTTCGCGAAGCTGATCGTGAGGATCCGGTGCGTTCGGTTCCCGAGGTACGACCGATCCATGGGCGCGTACTTCGCTTCGCGGTCCACACCCCAGTCGATGATGAACCTCATGCCGCCTCGAGTGACCGTGATCCCTCGGGTGACCGTGATGGTCTCCTGTCCGTACGGCGCCGGCGTGCCGTTGGCGAAGACCACCTGATCGTCGGTGCCGATGATGAGCGGGATGCGCTCGCGTGACGCTCCCGGCGTCGTCAGCGCACGCCTGATCCCATCCGGGCGATGGGTCACATCCGTGGTGACGGCGCCGTCCGCGGTCACGTACCTGGTGGTGAAGGTACCCGTGTATCCCGTCAGCGCATCCGCCGGGATCACGGTGCCCGATGCAGTGGAGCCGGCATGATGCGTCGCCGTCACCGGGCCCCGCGATGAGGCCGTCCCGACCGTGTCCGCGACGGTCGTCCAGTCATCCGGCCCCGTGCTGTTCACGGTGAGGGCGAGCATGCCCGCGACGGGGTGCCAGAACGCGTTCGTCCCCATCCGCTGGAGCGAGTTCTGCCGCACGCCGTAAAGGCCAGCGGTGTAGTAGCCGGGGCGGCGGACGAACACATACTGCTGATCGAGGGTGCCCTTGCGCAGCTCGGTGAACGTGCTCTCCGCCCGATACCGCAGCGCGGCGACCTGGGCGTCGCGCTGCGCCGCGGGCACCCCGATCGGCGCCTGCGGGACATGCATGTGCAGCCGTGGCGACGAATCCTGCTTCTGTCTCGGGGACACGGGTGCCGAGGACGAGCCCCACGCGTTTCGCGCCTGCGTCTTCTCCTCCGCGCTCGCGTAGAAGGCACGCAGCGCGGGCACGTGCGGCAGCAGCGTCCGCGCGAGGGCGCTGCGATCCAGATCGTCCACGGGGGTGGTGACGAACGTCGCGACGATGTTGCGCGCACTCGTCCCGGAGAGGATGAAGCCTTCGTTCCGCCCGGGTTCCATGACGACGACGTACCCCCACCACGCGGCGAACCGCTCCGCCAGCTGGATGATCGACGGGTCAGGCAGCCGCTTGTAGAGGGCGCCGAGATCGGGCAGCATCACGTCGAAGTTGTATCCGGCATCCGGCGCGACGGGTTCGTGGAAGAACCCGGCCGGAGCCTGGCCGTCCTTCAGGATGATCTGCAGCCGGTTCGGAACGGAGGCGCTCACCGCGGGCTCGCCGAGGATGTGCGCCGCCTCGACCACTCCGGAGAGGCCGGCGACCACCTGATTGGCGAACTGCACCGGTCGATTCCAATGCGGACGCGAGGTGTCCACGAGCCAGGCCGAGCTCTTGCGGATGGCGTCGCGGATCTGCAGACGGCGGTCGTGGAGCTCGCCCGCGGCGCGAAGGTCCCGGAGGACCGCGGCGAGCGCCACGGTTCCGAATCCGGTCGGCGACAGGTGATGCTCGGTCGGCGAGTACTCCGGGTACGAGCCGTCGGCGTGCTGCAGCGAGAGGTAGTGGCTGAGCGCCGCGTCGAGCCGTCCGAGGAGAGCGGGGTCACGGTAGTACGGGTTCCACGGGCGGTCGTTGGCGTAGAACCACGAGAGCGTCGCGACATGCTCCATGATGCGGGTGTTGTAGGGCTGGTTCGGAGTGCGCCACCAGCCGTCCTCCATCCATCCGTAGTTCGGCGCGACGTCCCGGACGCTGTTGGCGAGCGGGGCGACGATCATCAGGTAGGCGGCCAGCACCTGCTCGTTCGGGGCGAACTGGGAGCGCACCGGCTGCCCGGCGGGGAGCGGCGCGACGAGCGGCAACACCGTGCCGGCCGATGTCGCCAGCGCGGGCGACGCCCCCGCGTTCCCTATGGCGAGCAGTGCCGCGGCGGCGCTCGCACCGACCAGGAAGTTCCTTCGGCTGAGCGCCGGCAGCATCTGCGGGCGGGCCTCATCCTCATGCATCATCTCGACTCCTTCGTCTCTGACCGGGGCATGGTGAGTGGCGACGACGCCCGGTCCGCGTCGTCGCTGTGGGGTGAAGTCAGCTCATCCCTTGAGCCCCGTCTGAGCGAGGCCCTGAACGAACTGCTTCTGCGCGATGAGGAACACCACGAGGATCGGGACGACGGTGAGAGACGCTGCGCCGAGCTGCGTGTTCCACATCTGCTCGCCGTAGAAGTCCTGATAGCGGGTGATCGCGAGTCCGAGGGTGAACTTCTCCGGTGTGCGCAGGAAGATGAGCGCCTCGAAGTACATGTTGAACGAGCGCAGGAACGCCATGATCCCGACGGCGGCGATCGCCGGCGTCGCCAACGGGAGGGCGATGCGGAAGAACACCCCGGCCCGTGTGACGCCGTCCAGCCGGGCCGCTTCCTCGTAGTCCTTGGGGAAGCTGAGGAAGTGCTGCCGGAAGATGAACACGGAGACGACCGCGGTCGGCCCGAAGATCGGGAGGATGATGAGCGGCCAGTGGGTGTCGTTGAGCCCCATGGCGTTCACCGCCGTGAAGATCGGGATGATCGTCACCTCGGTCGGCACCATCATCGCCGCGAGCAGCAGGGTGAAGGCCGCGTTGCGCAGCGGGAACCGGATCCGCGCGAAGGCGTAGCCGGCCATCGCCGAGAGCAGGATCGACGACACGGTGACGATCGCCGCGATGTACATCGAGTTCCCGTACTGCTGCAGGAACGGCTGGGCGGTGAACACCTGCACGAAGCCGTCGAGGGTCCACTCCCTGGGCAGCAGCGTCGGCGGCTGGAGGAAGATCTCGTTCGCGGGCTTGAAGGACGAGAAGAACATCCACAGGGTCGGATACAGGAACGGCACCGACACCACGACGAGCAGGACGTAGAGCACGACGGTGTTGATCCTGGAGCGGCTGCGGGCCGCCTTCGACGTCTCAGACCTCATCGTGCACCCACTTTCGTCGCGTGGTCCACTGCAGCATCGTCAGGGCCAGGATGATGGCGAACAGCACGACACCGATCGCGCTGGCGTAGCCGAACTGCTGGCTGACGAAAGCGGTGCGGTAGAGGAGGAACGGCAGGACGTTGGTCGAATCCCCCGGACCACCTCCGGTGAGCAGCTGCACGGGTGCGAAGACTTCGAGTGAGCCGATCGTGGTGAGGATGCCGGTGAGCAGGATCGTCGGAGCGATCATCGGCACGGTGATGGCCCAGAACGACCGCCACGGCGTCGCACCATCGAGCTGCGCCGCTTCGCGGATCTCCTCCGGCACGCTCTGCAGCGCGGCGAGGAAGAGCACCATGTTCATACCGACTCCCTTGAAGACCTGCACCACGACGAGCGAGATCAGGGAGGTGGAGGGATCAGCCAGCCAATTGGGCCCGTCGATCCCGAGCATCCGGAGCGCTCCGTTGATGCCGCCATCCGGGGCAAGGAGGAACCCCCAGGTCACCGACCAGGCGACGACCGACACCACGACGGGCGAGAAGAAGATCGTGCGGAACCCGGTGATGCCCTTCATCCGCCGATTGAGGAGCACGGCGAGGCTGATGGCGATCACGAGGTTCAGGATGAGGACGCCGGCACTGAACAGCAGGCTCGCGACGACAGAGGCCGAGAAGGTCGGGTCCGCGAAGAGACGCGAGTAGTTGTCGAGCCCGATGAACTCCATGCCGCCGGTGAGCGGACGCCACTCGTTGAAGCTGTACCAGATGACGAAGAGGAAGGGGACGACACCGAGGACGATGACGCCGAGGACCTGGGGCGCGACGAAGGCCACGCCGAGCCAGCGGTCCCCGTCAGGACGGGGACGCCGGCTCGGCAGGGCTCTTCGATCGTTCGCCGCGACGGTGCGTGCGGTCACGCGGTCAGCCCTTGAGCGTCGGCGAGATCTGCTCGCAGATGCCGGTGACCGCGGTCTCGACGTCGCCGCCCGACCACACCGGGTCGAGACCCGCACGGACCTTGTCGGAGAACTGGGAGAGCACCGGGTGCTGCGGCTTGACCGAGGCGTCGGGGACCACGTCGATGATCGCCGACTGGATCTCTTCGGGCGAGAGCTTCGGCGCTGCCTGCGAGAGCGTCTCCACGTTGAGCAGGGACTCACGGGGCGGCGGGAAGAACTGCGCGAGGAGCTCGGCGTTCGTGGGGTTGGTCAGGTAGGCGAGGAAGCCTGCCGCCTGATCCTGGTTCTCACTGCGCTCGAGGACGCTCACGCCCGCCTGGCCGACGATCGGGTGGTACCCCTCCGGTCCCGCGGGCAGCGGGAGGAACGACCACTCGAAGCTGTCGTCGAGGCTCCCCGACTGGCTGAGCTGAGCGACGCTGAAGGCGACGTCGCCGCTCGCGAATGCGGCGGGCGCCGCGTTGCCGGAGACGGCGGGAATCGCTCCCCTGTCGATCTGGTCCTGGTACCACGTGAGGTACTCGATCATCTCGGGAGAGGCGAACTCGCAGGTCGTGCCGTCTTCGGACCACGGCGCGGCGCCCCAGGCATTTCCGAGCATGGTCACGGCGCTCCAGTTCGTCGGGTTGAACGTGGGCACGTTCAGCCCTGTCGCTCCCGTCTCGCCGTTCACCGCCGCAGCGATGTCCGCGACCGTGTCCCACGTGTAGTCGGGAGTGCCGACGAGCGACTCGACATCCGGCTGGCCCGCGGCCGCGACGAGGTCATCGTTGACGTAGAGCGCGAAGGGGGAGTTCGAGAACGGATACGCGTAGACGCCTCCGTCGTCGTCCTGCCACGGCGCGAGCGCGGCCGGGAGGATGTCGTCGAGGTCGTAGCCGTCGGTGTCCTCCAGGGTTTCGCGCACGTCGTGCAGGATCCCGGAGTCGACGAACTCGGGACCGCTCGCCTCCGGGATCCAGGCGAGATCGGGAACGTCGCCGCCGGCGATCTGCGTCGTCAGCCCGGCGACGTAGTCCGGGTTCGTGACGGGTTCGAAAGTGATCGACGAGACTTCGTCGCCGTGCTCTTCGACGTAGGCATCGCCGATCTCCTGCAGCAGCGCCAGGTGACCTTCGTTGGAGGACCAGAGCGCCATTGTCAGGTCGACGGGGCCTGAGGCGCCGCTGTCGGTACCGGCGCAGGCGCTGAGGGACACCGCCAGAACTCCGGTGAGCGCGATGGCAGCCCCTCGGGATCGGGTAGCTCGCATGAAGTACTCCTTCGGACTCATTGACGCGCCTCGTAGCGCGCTGAAAGAAAAAGTACCAGAACTATCGAGAATATCAAGCAGTATTTTCGATAGCTTGCAGAGGTGCCGTCGATCCCCGCACGACGAGTTCCGTCGCCAGGTCGGTATGGAAGGCCGGCGGTGTCGTGCCGAGCAGCAGCTTGTGGGCGACCTCCACCGCGTAGGAGCCCATCGCCTCGGAGGGCTGCCGGATGGTCGTCAGCTGCGGGGCCGTCATCCGCGCGACGAGCTGGTCGTCGAACCCGATGACGCTGAGCTCATCCGGGACGGACACGCCGGCGCGGCGCGCGGCCTCGAGGACTCCGGCGGCCTGCGCGTCGCTCGCCGCGAAGATCGCCGTCACGCGACCCGGTCGACCCAGAAGGGTCTCCGCCGCCTGCAGGCCGGATTCGTAGGTGAAGTCGCCCTCTTCGATGATGTCGTCCCCGGGTTCGATCCCGGCCGAGGCGAGAGCGGCGAGATGTCCGTGCTTGCGAGCGATCGACGCCTGCGTGTCGGAGACTCCGCCGAGGAACCCGATGCGCCGATGCCCGAGCGAGAGCAGATGCTGCGTCGCTGCCATCCCCCCTGCGAAGTTCGTGGCGCCCACGGAATACGAGTCGTTGTCCGGCAGCTGGTAGGTGTCGACCTCGACGAGGGGGACGCCGTTCTTCGCGAGCTTCGCCCGCTCCTGCGTCCTCAGCCGCGACTTCAGCGCGATGACCGCGGTCGGACCGTTGCGCTTGGTCCGCTCGATCCAGCCGGCGGCGGGCGCCCCATCCGGAAGGTCGAGCAGCACGAGCTCGAGCCCGGCCTCGTGCGCCGCACGCATGGTGCCGCGCAGGATCTCGACCGTCAGCGGGGACGACATGCTCGAACTCGCGAGCACGACCACCACCGTCGCCAGATCACTCCGCGAGCGCTGCTTCGGCGACAGGTACTGCTTGTCGCGGAGCACCGACTCCACCCGCACGCGAGTGTCGGCAGCGACGTCGGGCGCCCCGTTCACGACCTTCGAGACGGTGGAGATCGAGACCCCCGCCTCACCCGCCACCTCGGCAAGCGATGGTCGACGCTCCTTCGCGCGCATGGGCACCCCTTCACTCAGTCAGCGTTCTGGAATTCTATGGCGAACCCGTCTCCTCTAGAGATTTTACTTGGACATGTTCGAGAAAATTACCTAGAGTTCTCGGGAAAGAAAGGTGTTCTTCCGTGACACGACAGCAGGCCGACCTTCTCATCATCGGCGGTGGCGTCGGCGGCGTCTCCGCCGCCCTCGCCGCTCTGCGCCGCGGCAGATCGGTCATCATGACCGAGCAGACCCCCTGGCTGGGGGGCCAGCTGACGAGTCAGCTCGTACCCAGCGACGAGCACCGACGCATCGAGGCGACGGGTCGTAACCGCAGCTACGCCCAGTTCCGCGACCTCGTCCGGGATCACTACCGGACGTACTACCCGCTCACCGCCGCCGCGAGAGCCGACCGGCATCTCAACCCGGGCGCGGCCTGGGTGAGCCCGCTCAGCGTCGAGCCGAAGGTCATCCTCGCGGTGATCCACGACCTCCTCCGGCCGTACGAGGCCTCCGGACGACTCGCTCTGATGCTCGAGACCACGCCTGTCGCCGTCCACACCGACGGTGACCGCATCGCCGCGGTGACCGTGCGCGACCGCGAGGGCGTCTCGCGCGAGCTGTCCGCGCCGTTCGTGCTGGATGCGACCGAGCTCGGTGATCTCCTGGAGCTCGGCGGAGTGGAATACGTCACCGGCCGCGAGGCTCGAGGCGAGACCGGGGAGCCCAGTGCGCCGGAGGCCGGTGACCCGCTCGACATGCAGAGCGTCACCTGGTGCTTCGCGGTCGAACACCTCGCCGGTCAGGATCACACGATCGATCGCCCCGACGACTACGACACCTTCCGCGAGTGGCGGCCGCCGCAGCTCGACGGCGAGAAGATGCTCGGATTCCGACGCGCCGCGCACGACGGCTCCATCGCCCGCGAGTACACGCTGCGGGTGAACGACGACGATGACCCCTTCGCCATCGACGTCGACCACCGCAACATGGACGGCGCCCCGGAACTGTGGAACTACCGCCGCATCGCCGCACGGCGCCAGTTCGAGGACGGCGCCTATGAGAGCGACATCGTCATCGTGAACTGGCCGATGAACGACTATGTCGGGGGCCCGCTCTTCGGCGTCGACGACGCCGCCGTCCACTGGGATCGCTCCAAGGCGCTGAGTCGATCGCTGCTCTACTGGCTGCAGACGGAGGCTCCTCGACCCGATGGCGGTGTCGGCTGGCCGGGGCTCCGCCTCGCGCCACAGGTCACGGGGACGCCCGACGGGTTCGCGATGATGCCCTACTTCCGCGAATCCCGTCGCATCCGGGCCGAGCGGACGATCCTCGAGCAGGACTTCGACCGCGATCTCCGCGACGGAAGGGGCGCCGAGCGCTATCCCGACACCGTGGGGGTCGGCCACTACTACTGGATCGACCGGCACGCCACGACCGGCGGCAGCGCCGGTGGCGGCGGGCTCCCGGAGCCGTTCGAGATCCCGCTCGGCGCCCTTCTGCCGCAGCGCGTGCGCAATCTCCTCCCCGCAGCCAAGAACATCGGCACGACGCACATCTCGAACGGCAGCTACCGGCTGCAGCCCGTCGAATGGTCCATCGGCGAGGCCGTGGGGGCCCTCGCCTCGTACTGTCTCGACCACGGTGTCGAGCCGTCGACGGTGCGCGCGGATGCCCGGCACCTGGACGACTTCCAGCGCGACCTCGAGCGCGGAGGCGTGCAGCTGCGGTGGGACCCCGCTCTTCGCTGGTAGACCGCCGTCGACGGATCAGGCCTCGGTCGGCGCAGGACCGGTCGAGGCCCTGATCTGCAGCATCGGTGTCGCCTCCTGGTAGACGGCCGGCTCCGCACCGTCGATGACGTCGAGCAGGCGTCGGGCGGCCTCTGCGCCGAGGGCGACCACATCGTGGCTGAGCGCCGTCAACCCCGGCGTCACGAGTCGGCAGAGAAGCGAGTCGTCCCACGCGATGATCGACACATCGCCGGGAACGGACAGTCCCCGCTGATGCGCCGTGGTCAGGGCGGCGACAGCCATGATGTCGTTGTCGAAGATCAACCCCGTCGGCGGGCGCGGCGACGAGAGCACGGCGCGCGTGGCGACCGCACCGGCATCCTCCGAGAGGTCGCTGCGGACGATGTCATGGTCGAGCCCGCACGCACGGGCGGCCTGATCGAACGCGTCGTCGCGGATGGCCGTGTACGCATACCGTCGGGGCGCCGCGACCCGGGTGATGCGACGATGCCCGAGAGCAGCGAGATGATCGACGGCCTGTCTCATCGCGGCGGCGTCGTCCGTCCACACGGTCGTCAGGCCGGCCGCAGCGCTCGGATCGCCCACCGCGACTGCGGGGACACCGGCTTCCCTGACGACGGCGATCCGCTGATCGTGTGGCCTCAGATCGGTGAGGAGGACGCCGTCCACGCGCCGTGACCTGCGCCAACGCCGGATCGCCTCGACCTCGGCGTCCGCGTCAGCGGCGACCTCGAGCAGCAGCCCTCGGGAGCGCACGGTGAGCGCCGACTCCACTCCCGCGATGAACTGCATGTAGAACGGCTCGACGGAGAGATCACGAGGATCCTTCGTGAGCACCAGACCGATCGTGTCCGCACCGGCACCCGCCAGGGCACGCGCGGCGCTCGCCGGCGACCAGCCGAGTCGGGCCGCCACTTCGAGCACCCGTTCCCGCGTGGCCTCGGAGATCCCCGGGCGACCGTTGAGGGCATAGGAGACGCTCGCGGTCGACGTCTGCGCCTCGCGCGCGACATCGGCGATCGTGACCCGCCGGGCCCGCGCAGCGCTCGTCATCACCGATGCAGCTCCCGTCAGTCGGGATCGATGATATCCCGCAGCGAGGAGACGACGAACGCCTCCCGCACCGAGTCGGGGTCGAGCGGCTCCGGCGCGCGGACGCGGAAGATCGCGGTCTCCCCCGGGAGCACGGTGGTGAAGCCCCGATCGACCGTCGCCTCAGGATGGAGGCGATCCGGCTGGACGAGCACGTCGCGCGCGAGGAGACGTGAGCGGACGCTGATGTCCACACCACCGGCGACGACGGCGACGGCGACTTCCAGCGGTGCGTGAGCGTGCGCGCCACTCGGCGAAGCGAAATGCCAGAGGGCTCGCTGGTCGTCGACAGTGGCGACCACGAACTCTTCCGCCGGATCCCGCGGCTCGGCGATGATCGGCGGCAGCTCGATGCGGGTCACCGAGCGCGGAGGCACGGAGAGCGGGAGCGACTGCTCCGCCGCAGCCATCCCGTCGGCCCGCCGCCGCGTGAGTCCCACCGTGGAGCGCCACGCCTCGTCGTCGTCGTTGATGATGCACAGTTCGAGCCCGCCGTCCCGCGGCTCGATCGTCAGCACGCGCGGTGCGTACATGTCGCGCAGGGCGAAGTAGAGCGGCTTGCACCGGCCCGCACTGTCGATCGCCGACCAGGACGTCACCGGCCACAGGTCGTTGAGCTGCCACACGATCGTTCCCGAGGTGCGCGGCCAACTCGCGCGCCAATGCAGCACGCCGGTGCGGACGGCCTCGACCTGCATCCACTGCGTCTGCAGATGCCACCGGTCGAAGTCGTCCGTCGGCGGCAGGTGGCGGGCGAGATTGCGGGCGAGCTTCGCGTGCCCGTCGATGGCCTTCTGATGGTGCCGGACGTTCTCGGAGTCGAGACGAAGATCGGGGTCCGAGACCGCATCGCGCAACGTCCGCCAGGCGGCGGCGCCCTGCCACCCGAACTCGGAGACGAAGCGCGGAGAGCTGTCGCGGTAGACCGAGTAGTCGTCTTCGTTCCAGGCATCCCAGGAATGGAAGGTCTGGTGATCCGTGTCGTTCGGATCGTGAACCCCGCTGCCCGACCAGGGACTCCCCTCCGTGTAAGGACGGGTCGGGTCGAGCTCGCGGACGAGGTCCGGCAGCCACTCCAGGTAGTACCGCTCACCCCAGGTGAGCTCCCCGCCCCGCTGCGATGCCCAATCCTTGTCCAGGCGCATCCAGAGGTTCTCGTTGTTCCCGTTCCAGAGGGCGAGGCTCGGGTGAGAGCTGAGCCGCACGATGTTCTCGCGGGCCTCGGCCAGCACCTCTGCCCTGATCGGCTCCTCCTCGGGATAGGCGGCGCAGGCGAAGAGGAAGTCCTGCCACACGAGCAGGCCGAGCTCGTCGCACGCGGAGTAGAACGCCTCGCTCTCGTAGACGCCTCCACCCCACACCCGGACGAGGCTCACATTGGCCTCCGCCGCCTGCTCCAGGCGCGTGCGGACGCGGTCGGCGACATCCTCCC
This sequence comes from Microbacterium sp. Mcb102, assembly GCF_024519805.1. Lineage (NCBI taxonomy): Bacteria > Bacillati > Actinomycetota > Actinomycetes > Micrococcales > Microbacteriaceae > Microbacterium > Microbacterium sp. Mcb102. The sequence goes on from NZ_JALJRG010000003.1 coordinate 332,820, forward strand.
CGGGGAAGACGCTCTCGGGAATCCAGTTCACGCCCTTGATGAACATCGGGCGGTCGTTGACCGTGACGACGAACGGCGTGCCGTGCGCATCGGGGGTCCGATCGACGACGACGGTCCGGAAGCCGACCCGCGTGCGGTGTTCGTCGAGCCGCTCTCGCTCCGACCAGAGTGAGACCTCGACCGAGTACAGATGGGGTTCGCCGAATCCGCGCGGGTGCCACCGCTGCACATCGGGAACGGCGACCACGACGGTCGCCGACTCTTCACCCGGCGGCACCTCGGCATGAACGGCCTGCCCCGCGATCTCGATCTCGAGATGCAGCGGGAGGCTCGCGCCGGAGGCCGTTCGCTCGAGGTCGATGTGAGCGGTGAGGATGCCGGTCTGCTCGAAGACGTCGACCAACGGACGGACCGCGGCGAGCCGCGCCGTGCTCCAGCTCTCGATCCTGACGTCACGCCAGAGCCCGCATCCGGGAAGGGTCGGCCCCCAGTCCCAGCCGAAGCTGCTGGCCATCTTCCGGATGAATGCGAACGGCTGCGGATAGGCGCTGGGGCGCGCGCCGAGCGCACGTTCCTGCTGCTCGGCATACGTGTATGCGGAGGTGAAGCAGACATCGACGCTGTTCTCCTCCTCGATCGCCGCCGTCACGTCGAACCGGTACGCACGATGCATGTTCCGCGTCTGTCCGACGGTTCGCCCGTTGACGGCGATCGACGCGATGGTGTCCACGCCGTCGAGGACGAGATCCACCCGCTCCGCGTCGCCCGACCGGGGGAAGGTGCGACTCAGGCGCCAGTCGCATCGAGCGACCCAGGACACGGCCTCCTCGTTGCGGTCGACGAAGGGGTCGGGAATGAGGTCTGCGTTCCGCAGATCAAGATGGATCGCCCCGGGCACCTGCGCGTCGACGGCCCTCCCGACGAGCGGCGCGGCCTCTTCCGGGACAGGAGTGTCCCCCTCGGCGTCGACCGTCCAGCTCCACCGTCCTGCCAGATCCGACGTCGTACGCATGCGGAGTCCTCCTCGCTGATTCGTGAGGAGTCCACTGTAACCTAAGCGCTTAAGTAGCTAGTGCCCCATGCTCCCCCGCGCCCTGCGGCGGCGGTGCGAATGGTCCCGCTACAGCGCGAAGATCCGCCACGACGCCGCGTGCGTCGCGCCGGGATCCAGCGTCACGAGATCCACGCCGGAGTTGAACGCGTCGGGCGGGCACGTCATCGGCTCGACCGCGAGCCCGATGCGATGCGTGTCCGCGACGGCGGGGGTGTCGGCGGTGTGCACCTGCACCCACGGGCAGCGCTCGTCCCACACCATCCCCACACCGCGACCGTCGGTGGCCGTCAGCCGCACCTCGGCCGGGCCGCCGTCACGGGTCAAGCCGGTGAAGGCATGATCGATGAAGACCTCGCCGATGGGGCGCGCCGAACGGAAGTCCCACTCCGGATGCTGCGACACCGGCTCCACCCCGACCGGGCTCAGCCGATCGGGGGTGACCGTGAGCACCTCGGATGCCGGGAGCAGCAGGGTCCAGTCGTCGACTCTGCCCTGGCCGGCCACGAGGTACGGGTGCGGCCCGGTACCCCAGGGCGCGGCATCCGCCCCGACGTTGTGCGCGGTCACCGTCTGCTGCAGCCCCTCGGCATCGAGCCGGTACTCGACCTCGACCTCGACACGGAACGGGTACCCGGTCTGCGGCAGGATCACGGCGGCCAGCACGACCCGGTCGTCGAGCACCAGACGGTCTTCGAACTCGACCCAGGCGAGCAGCCCGTGCAGCGCATGCGCGCGTTCCGGCTCGGTGAGCGCCAGCTGCTGCTCCGCTCCGCCGAACGAGTAGCGTCCGTCGACGATGCGGTTCGGCCACGGGGCCAGCGTCACGCCGCGGTAGCCGGGGCGCACGGCATCCGCATCGAACGGCACCACGAGATCGCGCTCCTCGAACGTGAGCGTCCGCAGTGTCGCGCCGATGCTGGCGATCACGGCCTCATACCCGTGCGCGGCGATCCGCAGCTGACGGCCGGAGCGCGGCATCGTCGTCACAGGCCCTGAGCCAGCCGGTAGTAGGCCTGGTTCCAGCGGACCTGCTTCTGGAACTCGGGCAGCGTGGTGCTGTCGTCGATCACGAGCAGCTCGACCTCGGCCATCTCGGCGAAGTCGCGGAACGCCTCGATCCCGACCGCGGTCGACATGACCGTGTGGTGGGCGGCACCGGCGGTGAGCCAGGCGGCGGCGCTCGTGGTGAAGTCGGGCTGCGGCTTCCAGACCGCGCGTCCGACCGGGAGCTTCGGCAGCGCGGCCCGCGGCGGCACGTTCTCGACCACGTTCGCGGTGAGGCGGAAACGATCGCGCATGTCGCTCAGCGCCACCACGACGGCGGGGCCGGGGTCGGCCGTGAAGACCAGGCGCACCGGGTCGTCCTTGCCGCCGATGCCGAGCGGGTGGATCTCGAGCGTGGGCTTCGCGGAGGTCAGCGACGGGGAGACCTCGAGCATGTGCGCACCGAGGATCAGCTCATCGCCCGGGGTCATGTCGTAGGTGTAGTCCTCCATCAGGCTCGCGCCACCCGGCAGACCCGCACCCATCACGTTCGCGATGCGCACGAGCACGGCCGTCTTCCAGTCACCCTCTGCGCCGAAGCCGTAGCCCTCGGCCATCAGCCGCTGCACCGCGAGGCCCGGCAGCTGCTTCAGCGCACCGAGGTCTTCGAACGAGGTCGTGAACGCACCGAAGCCGCCCTCCTCGAGGAACGACCGCAGCCCGATCTCGATAGCCGCACCGTCACGCAGCGACTCGTGCCGCTCGCCACCGCGCCGCAGCTCGGGAACGACCTCGTACAGCTCTTCGTACTCGGCGACGAGCGCGTCGATGTCGGAGGCGGATGCCGCGGCCACGGCCTCTGCCAGCTCGTTCACTCCCCACGTGTTCACCTGCACACCGAATCGCAGCTCGGCCTCGGTCTTGTCGCCCTCGGTCACCGCGACGAAGCGCATGTTGTCGCCGAAGCGCGCGAGCTTCAGGTCGCGGGAGGCCGCGAGGCCGGCCGCCGCCCGCTGCCAGGTGCCGAGCTCACGGCGCAGACGCGGGTCGGACGCATGCCCGACGATGGTCTTGCGCGGCACACCCAGACGCGTCTGGATGTATCCGAACTCGCGGTCGCCGTGCGCCGCCTGGTTCAGGTTCATGAAGTCGAAGTCGATGTCGGCCCAGGGCAGCTCGACGTTGGCCTGCGTGTGCAGGTGCGCGAGCGGCTTCTGCAGCGCGTCGAGTCCGGCGATCCACATCTTCGCCGGGCTGAAGGTGTGCATCCACGCGACGAGGCCGATCACGCGGTCGTCAGCGTTGGCCTCGAGCGCGGTGCGCTTGATGGCTGCGGCATCCGTCAGCACCGGCTTCCAGACGATGGTGACCGGAACCTCGGGCGACTCGTCGAGCAGTCGCGCGATCTCCTGCGACTGCGCCGCGACCTGCGCGAGCGTCTCAGGGCCGTAGAGGTGCTGGCTGCCGGTGAGGAACCAGACCTCGTAGCCGTCGAGGGAGGTGGTGAGCGGAGTGCGGGTCATGAACGGTCCTTACAGGGATTCGACGGCGGCGGCCTCGATGGCCAGGCCCGCTCGGTAGCGGTCGAGATAGGCGGAGAACCCGGCGACATCGGCCGGGTCGGGGTCGGCGGTGCTGAGGGATGCCGTGGCGAACACCCGCTGGTCGAGGTAGTCCGCCAGCGCGAGGTCGTCGGCATGGGCGAGGTACGAGGCGAGCACGGCGATGCCCCACGCGCCACCCTCGGCGGCGAGCTCGCCGACGGCGACCGGAGCATCGAGCGCACCGGCGAGGAAGCGCTGGGCGACCCCAGCCGTGCGGAACATGCCTCCGTGCGCGAACATCCGGTCGAGCTGCACGCCCTCCGCCGCGAGCACCTGCATGCCGAGCGCGAGCGTGCCGAACACGCCGTAGACCTGGGCGCGCATGAAGTTCGCGAGCGTCAGTGCACTGTCGGGGGTGCGCACGAACAGCGGACGCCCCTCGATCAGGCCGGCGATCGGCTCGCCGGCGAGGTGGTTGTAGGCGAGGAGGCCACCGGCATCCGCCTCACCCTCGAGCGCCTCGCGGAACAGGACGTCGAACGCGGCATCGTCGTCGATCGGCTGGCCGGCCGCGGCGGCGAAGCGCGTGAACAGCCCCGCCCAGGCCGCGAGCTCGCTGGCACCGTTGTTGCAGTGCACCATGGCCACGGCGTCGCCCGCCGGCGTGGTCACGAGGTCGAGCTCGTGGTGCACCTCGGCCAGCGGATGCTCCAGCACGACCATCGCGAAGATGCTCGTGCCCGCGCTCACGTTGCCGGTGCGCGGGGCGACGGAGTTCGTCGCGACCATGCCCGTTCCCGCATCACCCTCGGGTGGGCACAGCGGGATGCCGGGGCGCAGTGCGCCGCTCGGGTCGAGGAGGGCGGCGCCGCCGGCGGTGAGGGTGCCGGCCGCGGCCCCGGCGGGGAGCACGCTCGGCAGGAGCTGAGCCGCCGGTGCGGGCAGACGGTCACCGACGAGGGCGTCGTAGGCGTGCAGCATCCGCGCGTCGTAGGCGCCGGTCGCGGCATTGATCGGGAACATGCCCGAGGCATCACCGACCCCGAGCACCCGCTCGCCCGTGAGGCGGTGGTGCACATAACCGGCGAGGGTGTTCACGCTCGCGACCCGGGCGAGATGCGGCTCGGCGTCGAGCACGGCCTGGTGCAGGTGCGCGATCGACCAGCGCAGCGGGATGTTCACGCCGAACAGCTCCCCCAGCTCGGCGGAGGCCGCGCCCGTGCTGGTGTTGCGCCAGGTGCGGAACGGCACGAGCAGCTCGCCGGACGCGTCGAACGCCAGGTAGCCGTGCATCATCGCCGAGACCCCGATGGCGCCGAACGTGTCGGGACGGATGCCATGGCGCTCCTGCGCACCGTCGACCAGAGCCGCGTACGCCGCCTGGAGGCCGCTCCACACCTCGTCGATCGCGTAGGTCCAGCGGCCGTCTTCGAGGCGGTTCTCCCACGAGAACGAGCCTGTGGCGAGGACCTCGGTCGCGTCGGAGCCAATCAGGCAGGCCTTGATGCGGGTCGAGCCCAGCTCGATGCCGAGGCTCGTGCGCCCCTCACGGATGTCGTCGAGCGCACTCATCGGCGGGTGTCCTCGGACTGGCCATAGACGTTCTGATATCGGTCGAACAGGCTGTCGATCGCGGCCTGCGGAATCGGGATGAGCGGTCCGGCCTCGCGGGCGAGGTGCACGGTGCGTGCGACGTCCTCGACCATGACGGCGGCCTTCACGGCATCCTCCGCATCCGCGCCGATCGTGAACGGACCGTGGTTCTGCATGAGCACCGCCCGGGAGCGGTGACCGCTGAGGGTCTCGACGATGCCGCGGCCGATCGAGTCGTCGCCGATGATCGCGAAGGGGCCGATCGGGACGGGCCCGCCGAACTCGTCGGCCATCGCGGTGATGACGCAGGGGATCTCCTCGCCCCGCGCCGCCCACGCGACGGCGTAGGTCGAGTGCGTGTGCACGACCCCGCCGACGGTCGGCATGTGCCGGTAGACGTACGCGTGCGCTGCGGTGTCGCTCGACGGTGAGCGGTCACTGCCGGGCGTGCCGGGGATGACGTTGCCGTCGAGGTCGCACAGGATCATGTTCGAGGCGGTGAGGTCGTCGTAGCTCACACCGCTCGGCTTGATCACGAAGAGGTCGGCGCCGGGCACGCGGCCCGAGATGTTGCCGCCCGTCCAGATGACCAGGCCGTAGCGGACCAGTTCTCCGTGCAGACGGGCCACATCCGCGCGGACGACCGCGATCGCGTGCTCGATGTCGGGTTCGAAGGTGGGGGCGTCGTCGCTCACAGCTGCCTCTGGGTTCGCATCCGGCCACTGTGACCGGTCACAGAAGTCTGTCACGGCAGCGCTCGGTCCGTCAAGGCTCGCCCCCTGCGCCGCCCCCTCTCACCGAGTGCACGGGAAGCTGCCGAGCGCACCGGAAGTTCACGCCAGCAAGCCGTGCACTCGACAACAGGCCGTGCACTCGGCGACGAGGAGCGGGCGGGGAGCGGGCGGGGAGCGGGCGGCGGTCAGCGGGGCGGAGCGACGGAGGCGCGGGAGACCAGCACCGGCGCGATGGGAGTGAGAGCGGATGCCGCGCCCTCGGTTCCGCCGATCGCGGCGGCGACGGCCCGACGCGCGAGCTCCTCGAAGTCCTGCCGCACGGTGGTGAGCGGCGGCCAGTAGTACGCGGCATCCGGGGCATCGTCGAACCCGACCACGCTGACATCGCCGGGAACCGTGAGCCCCGCCTCGTGCAGGGCACTCAGCAGGCCGAGCGCCATCTGGTCGTTCGCCGCGAACACCGCCGTGACCCCGGAACCGCGAACCGCCTCGACCGCCGCGTACCCCGACCCGGCCGACCAGTCCCCCGCGATCACCGGTCCCGGCGTCAGCCCGCGGGCGGCGAGCTCCGCGGCGAACCCCTCGGCGCGCGACTCCGCCTCGAGCCAGTCCGCCGGTCCCGCGAGGTGCGCGATGCGGGTGTGCCCGGCTTCGGCGAGCGCAGCGACCGCCAACCGCGCGCCTGCGGCCTGATCCACCGAGAGTCCGGTCGCGCCGAGTCCGGCGGAATGCAGCGTCACGACCGGCACGTCGATGCGCAGCGCGGCGAGCGCCTCCAGCGTCTGGGCGTGCGGGGCGACGACGACGATCCCCTCCACCCCCTGCACGACGAGGTGGTCGACCGCCGCGACGACAGCCGCGACATCCGCCGCATCCGCGAAGGCCGCGCTCACCCAGTACCCGGCCTCGCGGGCCGAAGCCTCCAGCGCGGCGAGGCTGCGCGAGGGCCCGTACTGCAGCGCATCCGAGGCCAGCACGCCCAGGGTCCGCGAGCGCCGGGTGCCGAGTGCACGGGCGGCGTTGTTCATGCGGTAGCCGAGCTCGGCCATCGCGGCGAGCACGCGCTCCTTGGTGTCGGTGGCGACGTCGGGGTGGTCGTTCAGCACCCTCGACACGGTCTGCCGGGACACGCCTGCGCGGGCGGCGACGTCGCGGACGCCGATGGATCGGCTGCGGCCGCTGCTCGTGTCACTCACGCCGACGAGTGTACGACGCCCGGTCCACTCGGCCCGCCGCCGTGCCACTCTGGTGACATGCGCATCGCTCTCACCGGCTCCTCCGGCAAGCTCGGCCGCGTCGTCGCCCGCGAACTCCGCGCGAACGGCTACGACGTCATCGGCATGGACCTCACCGGCACCCGCGGCCCCGACTTCGTGCAGGTCGACCTGACCGACTACGGCCAGGTCGTCGACGCGTTCACGGCGGTCGGCGACAGGCACGACGGCATCGACGCGGTGGTGCACCTCGGCGCGATCCCGGCCCCCGGCATCCGCACCGACGTCGCGACCTTCCACAACAACATGCCGGCCACGTTCAACGTATTCTGGGCGGCCGTGCGCCTCGGCATCCGGCGCATCGTGTATGCGTCGAGCGAGACGGTGCTGGGGCTGCCGTTCGACGTGCCGCCGCCCTACGTGCCGGTCGACGAGGACTACCCCGCGCGCCCCGAATCCGTCTACTCGCTCGTGAAGACGCTCGAGGAGCAGCTCGCGACCGAGCTCGTGCGCTGGCACCCCGACCTGTCGATCACGGCCCTGCGGTTCTCGAACGTGATGGTCCCTGAGGACTACGCCGAGTTCCCCTCGTTCGACGCCGACGCCCTCGGGCGCAAGTGGAACCTGTGGGGCTACATCGACGCCCGCGACGGCGCCCAGGCGGTGCAGCGGTCGCTCGAGGTCGCAGCCCCCGGATTCGACCGGTTCATCATCGCGGCGGCCGACACGGTGATGTCGCGGCCCAACGACGAACTGCTCGCCGAGGTCTTCCCGGACGTGCCGAGGCGCCGCGAGTTCGGCCCGAACGAGACGCTGCTGTCGATCGACAAGGCGCGCCGGGTCCTGGACTACGACCCGCAGCACTCCTGGCGCGACCACGTTTGACGCCGGCAGCGCCGGGGTCGCCGAGCCCGTCGAAGCGCCTGGAACGGGTCAGCGCCGAGCGATGGTCGAGCCTCGGATGACCAGGCGCACGGGCAGATGGTGCGACCCCTCACCGATGTCGACGCCGTCGATCGCGTCGAACACGCGCTGCGCCGCCTGACGCCCGAGCTGCTGCAGGTTCGCGTCGATGCTGGTCAGCTCCGGGCGGGCGTTGGTCGCCAGCACCTCCCAGTTGTCGTAGCCGATGACGGCGAGGTCGTCGGGCACCGAGCGCCCGAGGTCCCGCGCCGAGTCGAGCACACCGCGCGCGATCTGGTCGGACCCGCAGAACACCGCATCGATATCCGGATGCCGCTGCAGCAGCAGCGCTCCGGCATCCCGACCCCAGTGCTCGGTCCATTCCGAGAGCATCGGGGCGCCGACGAACTCGAGCCCGGCTTCGGCGAGCGCGGCCCTGGCACCGGCGAGGCGATCCTGCGCCGCGGCGTAGGAGGGTTCGCCCGAGATGTGCGCGATGCGTCGGCGCCCGCACGAGAGCAGATGCTCGATCGCGAGGCGCCCTCCCGCGTAGTTGTCGGGGGTGAGAGACAGGTCGCGCGGATCGTCCGACGGCGCATACGCGTACACGACCGGAACCGGGATGTCCTGCCCCAGCGAGGGACGCGGGTCGGTCTGCCGTCCGACGACGATGATGCCGTCGACGCGGCGGCTCAACAGCTCTTTCAGGTGATGCTGCTCGCGGATCGCGTCGCCGCGGGCGTCGCAGAGGAACACGTTGATGCGCCCCGCACCGAAGGCGTCTTCCGCCCCCATGAGGATCGGGATCATGAAGCGGCCTTCTAGGTCGCTGGTGAGCAGTCCCACCGTGCCGGTGCGTCCGGCGAGCAACCCTCGGGCCATCGCATTCGGGGTGAACGCGAGCTCTGCGGCGGCGGCCACGACGCGGGCCTTGGTGGCCGCTGCGACATCACCGCGGTCGTTGAGCGCTTTCGACGCCGTGGCGATCGAGACACCGGCATGCCGTGCCACGTCGCTGAGCGTCGCCGCCTTGCCCGCCATGTCGCCGCTGCTGACCATCTCGCCCCCTGAACGTTTCTGAAAGGTTATCGGAGCGATGCTTGACCGCCGCGCTTCATTCACGATATACCTTTCGAAAGCGGTTTCGGAGTTTTCGAAATTGCACCTCAGCTCGACACTGCCGTCGCTCGCCGACCGCATCCACTCACCGAAGAGTCCTGGAGGCAATCCCATGCACATCACCCGACGCCGTGCGTTCCGCCGCACGGCCACCATCCTCGCCGTCACCGGCCTGCTCGCCGTCCCGCTGGCGGGCTGCGCAGCCGGCGACGACACCGCCGGCCCGAGCGAGGAGATCCCCGCGGAAGGCGTCGACGACGGTTCGACGCTGACGCTCTGGACCCGCGCTCCCATCGAGCGCCAGGCCAAGCTGCTCGTCGATGCCTACAACGACTCGCACGAGAACCAGGTCGAGCTCACGGTCGTCCCGAACGACGACTACGTCGCCAAGGTCGGCGCGGCCGCCGGATCCGGAGGGCTGCCCGACCTCTTCGCCGCCGACATCGTCTATGTGCCCAACTGGGCGCAGCAGGGGCTCTTCGCCGACCTGTCCGAGCAGATCGACGGCCTCGACTTCAAGGACGAGATCAATCAGGGCCATCTCGACGCCGGCACCGTCGACGACAAGGAGTACGTGCTGCCGTTCGCGCTCGACCTCTCGATGCTGTTCTGGAACAAGGAGCTGTTCGCCGAGGCCGGCCTCGACCCCGAGAAGGCGCCGGCGACGCTCGAAGAGTTCTCCGAGGCCGCGCAGGCGGTGCAGGCTCTGAACAAGCCCGACACCTACGGCACCGCCACGGGTCTGAACTGCGGCGGCTGCCTGGTCTTCACCTGGTTCCCCTCGGTCTGGGCCTCGGGCGAAGAGGTCATGAGCGACGACGGCACCGAATCGCTGCTGAACGGCGACGCGGCTCAGGCTGTGTACGACACCTGGGCCGAGCTGGAAGAGGCGGGCGCGGTGCTTCCGAGCTCCACCGATGAGACCGGCCCGACGTGGACCGCGGCCTTCAGCGAGGGCAAGGTCGGCGTGATGCCGTTCCCGGCGACGCTCCTCCCCTCGCTGGAGTTCGACGCGGGTGTGGCCGGCATCCCGGGTGTCGACGGCGGCGTGTCGACGTTCGTCGGCGGCGACGGCATCGGCATCTCGAAGGACTCGAAGCAGTCCGCGCAGGCCTGGAACTTCCTCGACTGGATGATGTCCGAGGAGGCACAGGTCGAGGTGCTCGCCAAGGACGGCAACGCGGTCTCACGCGGCGACCTCGCCGACAACGAGTACGCGGCGGCCGACCCCCGCCTGGTCACGATCAACGAGGTCGCGGCGCAGGGCAGCACACCCGTGGCTCTGAACTTCCAGCAGGCGTTCAACGCGCCGGGCAGCCCGTGGCTCACGCTCGTGCGCAACCGGGTGCTGAACGGCGAGGACTCCGTCGACGCCGACAACGACGAGATCACCGCCATCCTCGGGCAGTGATCCTCCCGGCGGGCGGTGCCATGACGCGCCGCCCGCCGCTCCCCTCGACAAAGCGACAGCCTCCGACGAAAGAGAACCCGATGACCTCGACCGCACCCCCGCTGCGCCGCCGACGCGCGCGCACCGGATTCGGCGGCCCCGTGCAGGGGTGGCTGTACGCCGCCCCCACCGCGATCTTCGTGGCGCTGCTGTTCGTGGTCCCGCTGATCCTCGTGCTGCAGATGTCGGCATCCGACTGGCCGCTGCTCAGCGGGAACCAGGGGTTGAACTTCCCCGAGAACTACGTGGATGCCGTCAATCACCGTCTCTTCTGGGACAGCATCCGCTTCACCCTGCTGTACACAGTCATCACCACCGTGCTCCTGATCGGCCTGGGTCTCGGGCTCGCGCTGCTCGTGCAGGAGTCGACCCGCTGGAAGGGCCTCCTGCGCACGGCGTTCCTGATTCCGAGCGCCCTGGGCCTGGCATCCGCCTCGCTGCTCTTCTACGTGCTGTACTCCCCCATCGCCGGGCCCTTCGCCGGACTCATGAAGTCGTGGGGCATCACGTTCCTCGGCACCCCCGATGGCGCACTGTGGTCGACGATCTTCCTCATCGTGTGGCGCTTCGCCGGCTTCTACATGTTGCTGATGCTCGTGGGTCTGCAGGGCATCCCCGACGACATCTACGAGGCCGCGCGCATCGACGGCTCGAGCCGCTGGCAGACCTTCCGCTACATCACGGTGCCCCTGCTGAAGCCGACGTTCGCGCTCACGACCGTGATGTGCGTGACCGGGTCGCTCCTCGCGTTCGAGCAGTTCTACATCCTCACCAAGGGCGGCCCCGACAACAGCACGATGACCGTCGTGCAGCTGATCTACAACGTGGCCTTCCAGGGGCAGAACAGCCTCGGCATCGCCGGCGCCCTCTCGGTGATCGTGCTCCTCGCGCTCATCGTCATCAACGTCTTCCAGTTGCGCGCCTTCCGGCGTCCGGATGAGAGCTGACCCGCATGTCTCAGACACTGACCCGCACCATCGTCGCGCCGGACCACCAGCCGACAGCGCCCCGATACCGCTCCACAGCGGCCCGCATCGTCTTCGGCATCCCGTACTGGGTGTTCACGACCGCCCTCGCGGTGATCTTCCTCTACCCGCTCATCTGGACCGGCGTCTCGTCGGTCAGCCCGATGGCGGGCACCAGCCAGACCGACGGCTGGGGCTTCGGCAACTACGCCGCCCTCGGCGAGTACCAGGCGGGCATCTGGGTCTACCTCGGCAACTCGCTGTTCGTCTCCGTGCTCACGGTCGCCCTGACCCTGTTCATCTCGCTGCTCGGCGGCTACGCCTTCGCCCGGTTCTCGTTCCCGGGTAAGAACGCGCTGTTCCTGCTGACCCTCGCGATCCTGATGGTGCCGTACGCGACCCTGCTCATCCCGCTGTACGTGATCCTCAACGCGGTCGGCCTGCAGAACTCGCTGGTGGGCGTCGCACTCGTGATCACCATGTTCCAGCTGCCGTTCTCGATGTTCATGATGCGCATCTCTTTCGAATCGATCCCGCGCGAGATGGACGAGGCGGCGATGGTCGACGGATGCTCCAGCTGGGGCGCCCTGTGGCGGGGGCTGCTCCCGGCGGTCAAGCCCGGACTCGTCACCGTCGGGCTGTTCGCGTTCCTCACGGCATGGAACGACTTCATGGCGCCGCTGATCCTCATCAACGACTCGAACCGCATGACACTGCCGCTCGCGGTCGCGAACCTCCGCGGGCAGGTGCAGGGTGTCGTCGACTACGGCGCCACCGAGGCGGGAGTCGTCGTGCTGGCGCTCCCGTGCATCGTGCTGTTCCTGATCCTCCAACGACACTACGTGCGCGGCTTCATGTCCGGCGCCTTCAAGGGATGACGATGTTCGACACCACTGCACCGGCTGCGCCGGTGGTTCCCACGCGCGGGCGCCTGCGCCCCCTCGGCCTCGACGACGTGCGCATCACGGGCGGATTCTGGGGCGAACGCCAGGCCGTCAACGGCACGGCGACCCTCGACCACATCGAATCGCGCCTGGAGTCGGAGGGCTGGCTGCCCAACTTCGATCTCGCCGCCGCGGGCACACTGCCCGAGGGGCGCCGCGGGCGGGAGTTCGCGGATTCCGAGATCTACAAGTACCTCGAGGCCCTCGCCTGGGAGATCGGACGGACGGATGCCGCGACCGATGCCCCGCTCGAGCAGCGTTTCCGCGCCGTGGTCTCCCGGGTGGCTGCCGCGCAGGAGACCGACGGCTATCTGAACACGCAGTTCGGGCGCCCGGGGCAGGGCGAGCGCTGGTCGGATCTGGAGTGGGGCCACGAGCTGTACTGCCTCGGACACCTCTTCCAGGCGGCGGTCGCTCGGCACCGCACCCGGCAGGATGCCGACGACGGACTCGTCGCGGTCGCCCGACGCGCGGCCGAGCTCGTCTGCGGCGAGTTCGGCGCCGACGGCCGCGACGCGATCTGCGGTCACGCCGAGGTCGAGGTCGGACTCGCCGAGCTGGGACGGGCGCTCGGCGAGCAGCGCTTCATCGACCAGGCCGCCCTGTTCGTCGAACGGCACGGACGCGGTTCGCTCGCCGAGATCGAATGGGGCCAGGAGTACTTCCAGGACGACGTGCCGGTGCGTGCAGCCGAGGCGCTGCGCGGGCACGCCGTGCGTGCGAACTACCTGGCCTCCGGTGCCACCGACGTCGCGATCGAGCGCTCCGACGACGGGCTGCTCGACGCGTTGCGCGGGCAGTGGGACCGCACGGTCGAGCGCCGCACCTACGTGACCGGCGGCCAGGGCTCGCACCACCAGGACGAGGCGTTCGGCGCCGACTGGGAGCTGCCTTCGGATCGCGCGTACTCCGAGACCTGCGCCGGAGTCGGGTCGATCATGTTCTCGTGGCGGCTGCTGCTCGCGACCGGCGACGCCCGGCACGCCGACCTCATCGAGCGGACCCTCTTCAACGTCGTCGCGACGTCTCCCGCGCCGGACGGTCGGGCGTTCTACTACGCGAACACCCTGCACCAGCGGGTTCCGGGGGCACCGGCCGACCCGGAGGGAACGTCGAAGCGCGCCTCCTCGTCGTTGCGCGCGCCGTGGTTCGAGGTCTCCTGCTGCCCGCCCAACGTGGCGCGCACCTTCGCGAGCCTCGCGGCCTATGTCGCGACGGCCGACGACGAGGGCGTGCAGCTGCACCAGTACGCGCCGGCATCCGTGCGCACGACGCTGCCCGACGGACGCGTGATCGCACTCGACATCGAGACCGGGTACCCGGCCGACGGCGGCATCCGCGTGACGATCGCGGACGACGCCGAGTTCACGCTCACCCTGCGCGTGCCGGCATGGGCAGCGGGCGCGACGGTGCGGGTCGACGCCGACGGCGAGAGCGCGCAGCATCCGGCTGCACCCGGCGTGGTCGAGGTGCGCCGTGCCTTCCGCACCGGTGATGTCGTCGAACTGACGCTGCCGCTGGCGGCCCGCGTGACGAGCCCCGATCCTCGCGTCGACGCCGTGCGCGGCTCGGTCGTGGTCGAGCGCGGCCCCGAGGTGCTGGCTCTGGAGTCTCTCGACTTCGGCGCCGATGTGGTCGACGCGGTGGTCGCCGGCGAGCCCGTCGAGTCCGGTGGTCGGGTGCGGATGCCGTTGCGGAACCGCGCCTCCGGCGAGGTCGCGGAGGCCCTGCTCGTCCCGTATCACGACTGGGCGCAGCGCGGTCCGTCCACGATGCGGGTCTGGATCCCGACGGCCTGACCCCCGGGACTACTCCCGCTTCCGAGTGACCGCGCGCTGCAGCAGCACGAAGACCAACAGGATGCCGCCGGTGATGATGGTCGTCATCTCCGGCGGGATGCCGCCATCACGGGTGATCAGCACGTTCATCAGGCCGAGAACCAGCGCACCGATGACCGAGCCCAGCACGTAGCCGTAGGCGCCGGTGAGCACCGTGCCGCCGATCACGGCCGCAGCGATCGCGTCGAGCTCCCACCCGATGCCGGTGATGTTCTGCGCCGTGCCGAGTCGTGCTGTGTAGAGCACGGCGGCGAGTCCGGCGAGCGAACCGCTGATCACGTAGACGAGCACCTTGGTGCGGTGCACGGGGAGACCCATCAGCAGCGCGGAGCTCTCTGAGCCGCCGATCGCGTAGACCGTCCGTCCGGTCCGCGTGCGGTGCAGGACGAAGAAGGCCACTGCGACGACGATCACCGCGATCACCACGGCCGGCGTGATGACGAGGTCGTTCACCTTGGGTCCGTCGACGATCTTGAGCTGCACGCCGATCCAGCGGATCGGCGACTCCTCGCCGAGGCGCTCCGGCTTGGTGCTCAGCAGCGACGCGAGCCCGCGCCCGAGGAACATCATCGCCAGCGTCGCGATGAACGGCTGCACGTTGAAGTATCGGATCAGGACGCCGGACACCACGCCGAACGCCGCGCCGATCCCGATCATGGCGACGATCACGGCGAGCGCGTTCCAGCCCGCGTTCGAGAGCATCACCCCGGCCACCGAGGACAGCGCGATGATCGACCCGACCGACAGGTCGATGCCACCGGTGAGGATGACGAAGGTCAGTGCGACCGCCAACACGATCAGGTGCGCGTTGTTGATGAGCAGGTTCGAGAGCGTGTTCGCCTGCACGATGCGCCCGTAGGCGATCTCGCCGAACACGACCATGCCGACGAAGATGACCACCGAGGCGATGGTCGGCAGCACCGACGGGTTCGCCGTGACCACGCGTCGCATCCGGTCGAGGAGCGTCTCGGTCTCGTTCAGGGCGGGAGCCGCCGTCGCCACGCTCATGCGGCCACCTCCTCTTTCTGCGCGACCGGTTCGACCGGTGCGGAACGGCGTCTTCTGCGGAACCAGCTGCGCATGCGCTCGGACTGCAGCAGGCACAGGGCGACGATCACGATCGCCTTGAATGCCGGCGTGGCCGATGACGAGATGCCGAGGTAGAGGACGGTCTTGTCGAGCGTCGCGATCAACAGCGCTCCGACGAAGGCGCCGCTCAGCGAGAACTTGCCCCCGGCGAGCGATGCCCCGCCGATGACGACGGCGAGGATGGCATCGAGCTCCAGCTGGTACCCGGTGCGGGAGATATCGACGGTCATGACGCTGCCGACCGACATGATGCCGGCGACACCGGCCAGCACGCCGCTGAGGATGTACGTCGTCAGCAGGAGGCCCTTGGGCTTGATGCCGGCCATGCGGCTCGCCCGCGGGTTGATGCCGATGGCCTCGATCATGAGGCCGAGGGCGCTGCGGCGCACGACCCAGCCGACGGCGAGCACCAGCAGCACCGCCAGGATGAACACGACCGGGATGCCGAGCACGAAGCCGTTCGAGATCCAGCGGAACGCATCGTTGGACGCCGTGGTGTTCTGACCGCCGGTGATCACCTTGGCGATGCCGCGCCCGGCGAGCATCAGCACGAGCGTGGCGATGAACGGCTGCAGCCCGACGTAGGCGACGAGCACCCCGTTGACCGCCCCGAGGATTCCGGCGATCAGCAGCGCGAGACCGACGGCGCCGAGGGCTCCCCCCACCCCGGCCGACGGGTCGGCGGCACTGAGGAACTCCATCGAGACGGCGCCCGCGACGGCCATGAGCGAGCCGACCGAGAGGTCGATGCCACCGGTGGCGATCACGAGGGACATCCCGATGGCGATCATCATGATGGGCGCCGCCTGGCGCAGGATGTCGATGACGTTGCCGACCAGGTTGCCGTTGTTCGGGTTGATCGACACAGCCAGATACGTCGGGTCCTTGACCACGTTCAGGGCGAGCAGCGCGACGATGGCGACGATCCCCCAGAAGAAGGGCTTGTGGATCAGGTCGCGCCAGATGGTGGAGCCGGTTGCGGCGGTCATCGCGCTGCCTCCTTGTCAGTGGTGTGAGCGATGCTATCCGGCAGCGCGCCGTCGGCTTCGTCGAGGGTCTCGGCCGCCGCTTCCACGCCGTGCGCGGCGATCACGTCGACGACCACCTGGGCGGTGACGTCGGGTCCGTTCTGGATCTCGCCGATCTTGCGGTGGTCCTTCAGCACGACGATCCGCTCGGACAGCCGGACCACCTCTTCGAGCTCGGACGAGATGAAGACCACGGCGACACCCTCTTCCGCGAGCTCGGCCACCGCCTCCTGGATCTCGGCCTTGGCGCCCACGTCGATGCCGCGGGTGGGCTCGTCGAGGATGAGGAGTTCCGGCCGCGTCGCCAGCCAGCGGCCGAGCAGCACCTTCTGCTGGTTGCCGCCCGAGAGGTTCTTGATCATCCGGTCGGGATCGGCGGGGCGCACGTTCAGCTGCGCGATGTACTTCTCGACGATCGCGTCCTGCTCCTTGCGGGGCATGGGCCGCGCCCAGCCGCGCTCGGCCTGCACGGCGAGGATGATGTTCTCGCGCACGGTCAGGTCTCCGACGATGCCCTCGTCGCGGCGGTTCTCGGTCGAGAACGCGATGCGCAGGGCGAGCGCCTCGGCGGGCGACTTCAGCTCGACGCGGCGACCATGCAGCTCGATCGTCCCGCCGTCGGTGCGGTCGGCTCCGTAGAGCAGCCGGGCGAGTTCGGTGCGTCCGGAGCCGAGCAGGCCCGCGACGCCGATCACCTCGCCGGGGCGGATGTCGAGGTCGGTGGGCTCGACCGCGCCGCGACGCGTGATGCCGGATGCCGACAGCAGCGGCTTCTCCTCGGCATCACGGGGTGCGCGTCGACGGTTGCCGCCGAGCGACTTCAGCGCGTCGAGGTCCTTGCCGATCATGGTCGAGATGAGCGCGTGCCGGTCGAGGTCACGGGTGAGGTACTCGCCTTCGTAACGGCCGTTGCGCAGCACCGTGAGGCGGTCGCTGATCGCATAGACCTGATCGAGGAAGTGCGAGACGAAGAGGATCGCGACCCCCTGGTCGCGCAGCGAGCGGATCACGGCGAAGAGGCCGTCGACCTCGGCGGCATCCAGGCTCGATGTGGGCTCGTCGAGGATGAGGACCTTGGCCTTGATCGCCATGGCCCGGCTGATCGCGACGAGCTGCTGCAGGGCGATCGAGAGGGTGGAGAGAGGTCGGCGGGTGTCGAGGTGTCCGAGTCCGAGCCGGCTGAGGGCCTCGGTGGCCGCGCGATGAGTGGCCGACCAGTTGATGCCGAACGGACCGCGGCGCTCGTGCCCGAGCATGACGTTCTCGCCGATGGAGAGGTTCGGCGCCAGATTGACCTCTTGGTACACGGTCGAGATGCCGGCGTCCTGGGCGTCTCCGGCTCCGGTGAAGCTGCGCTCCTGGCCGGTCACGACGATCGACCCGGAGTCGATGCGGTAGACGCCGGTGAGGGCCTTGATCAACGTCGACTTGCCGGCGCCGTTCTCCCCCATGAGGGCGTGCACCTCACCGGGGAACAGGCGGAAGTCGACCCCGTCGAGCGCTTTCACACCGGGGAATCCGATCGATATCCCGCGCATCTCGACGATGGGGAGTTCTTCGTTCATCACTGTCTCTCCGTCCGGGTGCCCGGGTGGCGCGCTGCGGGCGCCACCCGGGCGGGGGCCGGATCACTCCGGCGTCGGGTTCAGTACTTGCGGTCGGCCAGCACGGCCTGCGCGGCTTCGGCGGAGTCGAACGCCTCGCTCGGGACGACGATGTACGACTCGACCTCGTCACCGGCGAGCGCCTTCTCGACGACCTCCATCGCGGTCTCGCCGAACAGCGGGTTGTACTCGTGCACGTAGCTGAGCTGACCGTCGGCGAGCGCCTGCATGGCGTTCTTGGTGCCGTCGATCGTGGCGATCTTCACGTCTTCGCCGACGACGAGGCCGGCTTCTTCGGCCGCCTGCGCGGCACCGAGGCCCATCTCGTCGTTCTGTGCGAACACGAGCTGGATGTCGTTGTTCGCCGACTTGAGCATCGTCTCGAAGACGCTCTTGCCTTCTTCGGCCGACCAGTTCGCGGTCTGCGCGTCGAGCTTCGTCAGCGCGGCGTCACCGAGGCCCTCGTCGAAGCCCTCGTTGCGCTCGTTCACGACGCCGACGCCGGCCGGACCCTCGAGCACGACGTAGTTGCCGCCATCGGGGAAGGTGGCGGCCGCCCACGTGCCGACCTCCTTCGCGACCTCGACGTTGTCGGGGGCGATGCGGGTGACGTAGAGGCTGTCGTCGTCGGGCTCGATGCCACGGTCGAGCAGGATCACCGGGATCTCGGCCTCCTGCGCTCGCTTGAGGGAGTCCTCCCAGCCCGAGGCCTCGGTCGCCGACAGCAGGATCACGTCGACACCCTCGTCGACGAACGACGTGAACGCGTCGATCTGCGACTTCTGGTCGAGGTTGGTGGCGGGGGCGTACTTGAGCTCGTATCCGGCGTCCTCCGTGAAGGTGTCCTGGATGTTCTGCTCGTTGGCCTCGCGCCACGCGCCTTCGGGGCCGACGGCGACGAAACCGACCGTGGTCAGCTCGTCGGAGCCGCCATCGCCGCCGGCTTCTCCGTCGGTTCCTCCGGACGAGCAGGCGGCAAGGCCGATGGTGAGTGCGCCGGCTGCGACCAGACCGAGCGCGATGCGGATGCGCTTCTTCGCGGACATGTTCTCCTCCTTGAGATGCCGGTAGTCAGCCCGGCAATGGTGGACCTGACGTGGTCCCGTGCGTGAGTGCAGGACAGCGGCACTGCCTATCCTGCGGCGATGTTACCGGGAACAATTTCTGGAACACAAGGATTGTTCCAAAAATCAGGAATGTTCCAGCGGCGAGGTTCTGTTACCGATCACAATTCCGCGTCAGGACCGGGATCCGCGGCGATCATCTCCACCACAGTGTCGACCGTGACACCCGGCCCGTTACTGAGTTCGCCGATCTTCTCGCGGTCTTTCAGCACGATGATGCGGTCGCTCAGGCGCACGACCTCCTCCAGTTCCGAGGAGATGAAGACCACGGCCACCCCGTCGCCCGCGAGCTGACTGATCCGGCGCTGCACGTCGAGCTTGGCCGCGATGTCGATCCCCCGCGTCGGCTCGTCGAGGATGAGCACGTGCGGGCGCACGGCGAGCGCGCGCGCCAGCAGCACCTTCTGCTGCGTCCCCCCGGAGAGCAGCTTGACCGGTCTGTCGAGGTCGGCGGGAGACAGATGCAGCGCCTCGACATAGGTGTCGACGATCGCCGCCTCCTCGGCCGCCGACAGCGGCCGCGCCCAGCCGCGCAGCGCCTGCAGCGACAGGATCATGTTCTCCCGGGCGGTCAGATCACCGATGATGCCCTGCGTGCGTCTGCTCTCGGCCGACAGCGCGATGCGATGGCGCAGCGCGGCCGACGGACTGCGCAGTTCCACGCGTTCGCCGTCCACCCACAGTTCGCCGCTATCGGTCCGCGTCGTGCCGCTGAGGAGTGCCGCGAGCTCCGAGCGTCCGGATCCGCGGAGGCCGGCCAGACCGACGATCTCGCCCCGCTGCACCTCGAAGTCGGTCCGTTCGAACTCGCCCCGCCGCCCGACGTCCGTGGCGCGCATCGCGGGCTCTCCGTCCGAGGCGTAGTGATGCGCCTTGCGTTCCGAGCCGAGTGCCCGCAGCCCGTCGAGGTCCTTGCCGAGCATCTTCGAGATGAGGTCCGCCCGCTCGAGGTCCCGCGTGGCATACTCGCCGATCCGCCGACCACCGCGCAGCACCGTCATCCGGTCACTGATCGCGAAGGCCTGCTCGAGGAAGTGCGTGATGAAGAGGATGGCCACCCCGCGCTCCCGCAGACCGCGGATCACCCGCATGAGCGTGGCGACCTCCTCCTGGTCGAGGCTCGAGGTCGGCTCGTCGAGGACCAGGACCCTCGGGTCGTCCACGACGGCGCGGGCCAAGGCGACGAGCTGCTTCTGCGCCGGCGTCAGCATCGACAGCGGTGTCTTCGGATCGAGGTCGTCGAGCCCCAATCGCGCCAGGGCACCCGCGGCATCCGCTCGCGTGCGCTTCCAGTCGATGCCGAAGTACCCGCGACGCTCGCGGCCCAGCATGACGTTCTCGGCGACGCTGAGATTCGGGGCCAGCTGCGTCTCCTGGAACACCGTGGCGATGCCGGCGGCACGACTGTCGGCGACACCACCGAACCGGCGCGGTTCACCGTCGACGAAGACGGCTCCGGCATCGGGGGCGCGCGTGCCCGTCAGCACCGAGACCAGGGTCGACTTGCCGGCCGCGTTCTCTCCCATCACGGCATGCACCTCGCCGGGGAAGAGCCGGAAGTCGACATCGTCGAGCGCCCGCGCCCCCGGGAACTCGACCGTGATCCCCTGCAGCCGGACGAGCGGCTCCGGGGTGGGCTCGGCGCTCACCGCCCCTCCCGCGGGGCGGCCGACGAGGCGCGCGGCACCAGCTCCGTCGGGATGCGGGTCAGCGCCGGGATCTCGCGCCCCTCGATCGCGGCACGGAGCATCTCCACGACGGCGATGCCCAGTGCACCGAAATCCTGGCGGACGGTCGTGAGGGGCGGAACGAAGTGGCGAGCGAGCGGCACGTCGTCGAAGCCGACGACGCTGATGTCGTTCGGCACATCGAAGCCCCTGTCGTGCAGGCCGTGGATGAGTCCGATGGCCATGTCGTCGTTGGCCGCGAAGACCGCCGTGTAGTCGGGGAGCCGCTGCAGCCCCCCCGCGAAGTCATAGGCGAAGTCGGCGGACCAGTCCCCCACCACGATCGGCCGCTCGCGGATGCCCCAGGACTTGGCCCGGGAGTGGAAGGCCCGCTCCCTGGCGCGCGCGTCCAGCCAGTCCAGCGGTCCGGAGATGTGCAGGATGTCGCGGTGTCCGAGCGCGACAAGGTGATCGACCACGAGCGTCGTCCCGGCGTGCTGGTCGATCGACACCGTGAGGAACGTCGGGTCCGCATCGGCCTTGACGACGAGCATCGGCACGTTGATCGCGATCCTTCGCAGCGCGGCCACGGACGACGAGCGCGGAGCGATCACGCAGAGGGCATCGACGCCCTGCGTGACGAGGTGGTCCACCGCCTCCTGCGGGGTGAGCGTGTCACCTTCATGGAGCGCAATCGGCGTGACCGAGTAGCCGGCCGCGCGCGACGACATCTCCACCGCGCGCAGGATGCTCGTGGGGCCGTACGCCACCGCGCTCTCGACGATCACGCCGATGCGCTGCGTGCGCTGGGTTGCCAGCGCCCTGGCGACGAGGTTCGGGCGGTAGTCGAGCTCTTCGATGGCCTCGAGCACACGCCGCCGCGTGTCGGGCTTGATGTTCGGGTGGTCGTTCAGCACCCGCGAGACGGTCATGTGCGAGACCCCGGCGATCGTCGCGACCTGCCGGATGTTGGGCTTGTCCGAGCCGACGTTCACCATGCGCACCTCCGTCGGCTGCTCCGGTGAATGTTACCGAGAACAACCCAGGGGGTGCAACGGCTCCCGCTACAACCCGAGGCGCTCCAGGTACGGGTTCACCAGGCGGCGCTCGGGGTCGTAGCGGACGGCGAGCGCGGCGAAGTCGTCCCATCGCGAGTACCGCGAGCGCGTCTCGGCACCGTCGAGCGTGAACACCTTGCCCCAGTGCGGGCGGGCGGACTCGGGCAGCGCAGCCTCGATCGTCGGGAGCAGGGCGCGAACCGCGGCCTCGTCGGGCTTCCAGGTGAAGTGCAGGCCGACGGCATCCGCCCCGTACGACGAGCTGAGCCACAGGTCGTCCGCGCACACGGTGCGGATCTCGTTCACGAGCAGCAGCGGCGCGATCTGCCCGGCGAGCGTGCGCACGGCCTGGATCGCGGCGACCGCATCCGCCCGGGGCACGAGGTACTCGCTCTGGATCTCGGCGCCGGCCGACGGCGTGAACTCGAGCTTGAAGTGCGCCAGCCGCTCGAACCACGGCCCGGCGACCCCGAGCTGCTCGGTGCACGCGACCGGGTCGACGCCGAGGATCGGATGCCGCTTGCTCACCGCCGGCACCGCGCCGAGCTTCTCGAACAGCGACTCCCGCGCGGCCTCGCGCGCCTCGGGCTGCCGCTGCTTGACCCAGATCTGGTCGACGAAGTCGGTGCGCTCCCAGGTCGAGAACAGGCTCACGCTGGTGCCGATGGAAGTCACGTCGTCGAAGTCGGCGAGCACGGCGTCCCAGTCCGGCCGCTCGAACACGTGCTGGGCGACCTCGTAGGTCGGCTCGACGTCGAGCGTCACGTCGAGCACGGCGCCGAGCGCGCCGAGGCTCACGACCGCACCGTCGAAGTCGGCGTCGCCGCGCTCGAGCGTGCGCGTCTCGCCTGAGGGCGTGAGAATCGTCAGGCCCCGGACCGCGCTCGCGAGCGAGCCGATCGCGTCACCCGAACCGTGCGTCCCGGTGGCGACCGCACCGGCGATCGAGATGTGCGGCAGCGAGGCGAGGTTGGCGAGCGCGAGCCCCTCGGCCTCGAGCAGCGGCGCGATGTCGCCGTAGCGGGCGGCGCCTGCGACCTTCACGGCCGTGCGGTTCGTGTTCACCTCGAACACCGCGGGCAGACAGTCGAGCGCGATGAGCACACCGTCGGTGTCGGCGATGTCGTTGAAGCAGTGCCGCGACCCGAGGAAGCGCACCGATCCGCCCTGGGCGAGCAGAGCACCGAGCTCGTCGACCGTCTCCGGGTGCGCGATCGTCGAGGCCCGGTAGGTGAGGTTGCCTGCCCAGTTGCGTTCGGTGGTCATGGCGCCATGATAGCCAGGGCGGCGCCGACTACATCGATGTACTGGGCCCGCTCCCGGCCTCGACGCTAGGCTGACCGGATGACAGCGCAGCCGCCGCCCCGCGCCACGATGAAGGACGTCGCGGCCCTCGCCGGGGTGTCGACGAAGACCGTCTCGAACGTGGTCACCGGCACGGTTCCCGTCAACGACAGCACACGGGCCAAGGTCGAGTCGGCGATGGCGCAGCTCGACTTCGTGCCCAACCTCAGCGCCAGGGGGCTGCGCAAGGGACGCTCCGGGATCATCGCCGTCGCCCTCCCCGACCTCGCCACCGCATTCTCGGCCGAGCTCGTGCACCGCATCGTCGAGGCCGCCCATGAGCGAGGTCTCGCCGTGCAGATCGAGGAGACGGCATCCGAGCCCGAGCGCGAGAAGGAACTCGTCTCCCGCGCACGGGCGCACCTGGTGGACGGCCTCATCCTCAACCCGATCCGCCTCGAGGACAGCGTGCTGAAGTACGCCGACCGCCTGCCGCCGCTGGTGGTGATCGGCGAGGTCGAGCAGAACCGCGCCGACCACGTGCGCATCGACAGCAGGCAGGCCGCGGCCGATGCCACGCGTCACGTGCTCTCCCGCGGCGCGACCCGTGTCGCGGTGGTCGGCGCCGACGACGATCCGGCGATCGCCACCGCCACCAGCCGCCTGCGCCTCGAGGGGGTGCACGATGCGCTGCGCGAAGCGGGCATCCCCCGGGATCCCGCTCTCGAGATCAACCGCCTCCCGTGGTCGATGGGCGGTGGGGCGGAGGCCGTGCGCATGCTGCTCGACCGTCGCGTGTCCTTCGACGCGATCGTCGCGTTCACGGATTCGCTCGCGCTCGGGGCGCTGCACACGCTGCACGACAACGGCATCCGCGTGCCCGACGACGTGATCGTGACCGGCTTCGACGACGTCGAGTTCTCGCGGTACACCTCCCCGGCCCTGACCTCGGTGGCGTTCGATCGGCGGGCGTTCGCGATCGCGGCGCTCGGTCTGCTCGAATCGCGCATGGACGACCGGGCCGCTCCCCCGCGCGCCCTCACCCTCTCGCATCACCTGCTGGAGCGCGCGAGCACGCAGGGGCGCCCGCGCGGTTACCGCCCCTGACATCCGCCACTCCTGGGTCTCGATCTGATGCTTGCGCCGTCGATTACATCGATGTAATGATGAGGCGTCCCCCGCACAGTCACGAAGGAGTGACGATGACACCCCCACTCGATCTGTCCCGCCGGCAGTTCCTCACCGCCGCCTCGCTCGCCGCCGGCACGGCACTGCTCGCCGGTTGCGCGCCCGGCACGACCCCCGGCTCCGGCCCGCAGACGCTGCAGTTCTGGCACCTGCTCTCCGGCGGCGACGGCGTGACGATGTCGTCACTGCTAGATCAGGTCAACGGCGCGCAGTCCGCGTTCCGCATCCGCCCGACCGTGCTCGCCTGGGGCACCCCGTATTACACGAAGCTCGCGATGGCGGGCGCCGGCGGCCGCGCCCCCGACGTGGCGATCATGCACGCGACGCGCACGGTCGGCTGGGCGCCCGGCGGCCTACTCGACGCCTGGGACCTCGACCGTCTCGCCGAGCTCGGCGTCGACAGCTCGACCTTCCCGAAGCCGATCTGGGAGAAGGGCTTCGTGGGTGACGACATGTACAGCGTCGCACTCGACGCCCACCCCTTCGTGATGATGTTCAACACCGACGTGTGCGATGCCGCCGGCGTCCTCGACTCCGACGGGAAGCTGCAGGAGACGAGCTCGCCCGAGGAGTTCCTCGAGCAGCTGCGCACCGTGAGCGGCACCGCATCCGGACACGCCCTCTCGTACGGCTACCTCGGCGACGGCGCGCAGATGTGGCGCCTGTTCTACACCTTCTACTCGCAGCACGGCGGCGCCATGGAGCTGCCCGCCGGCGGGCCGGCCGTGATCGACAAAGACGTCGCGGTCGAATCGCTCACGCTCATGCAGACCTTGCTCGATGGCGAGATCGCGGCCGCCCAGAACGACTACGGCAGCGCCATCGCCGAGTTCGCCACCGGCAAGAGCGGCATGCTCTTCACCGGAGTCTGGGAGCTGCGCACCATGCAGGCCGCCGGCATCCCGTTCGACGCGACCATGATCCCGACGCTCTACGGCACCCCGGCTGTCTACGCCGACTCGCACTCCTTCGTCCTCCCGCACCAGTCCAGTGCCGACCCCGTGCGCCGCGATCTCACCTACGAGTTCGTCGCCGACATGCTGAAGAATTCCTTCGGCTGGGCCGAGGCCGGCCACATCCCCGCGTTCCTCCCCGTGACCGAATCCCCCGAGTACGCCGACCTCATCCCCCAGGCGAACTACGCCGAGGCGGCACAGCACGTCGTGTACGACCCGACCGCGTGGTTCACCGGGTCGGGCTCCAACTTCCAGGCCGAGTTCGGTGCCGCCGTGCAGAACGTGCTGCTCTCGGGCGACGACCCGGCGGCCGCGATCGACCGCTTCGAGGCACGGGTGAACACCCTGCTCCGACAGCCGAACCCGGCAGACCCCGAAGGGACGTTCGGATCATGACCTCCGCCACCGACTCCACCCGCACGATCGTCACCGGGTCCCGCACCACCCCGCGCGGACGCCGCGCCGGCTCCCGCAACCGCGAGCAGCTCATCAGCTGGGTCTTCCTCGCACCGTTCCTCGTGGCCTTCGCCCTGTTCCTGGTCTGGCCGATCATCCACGGATTCATCCTCAGCTTCACCGACCAGTCCCTCACCGGGGCCGGCGGCTCGTTCATCGGATTCGCCAACTACGCCGAGGCGTTCGTCGATCCGAAGATGTGGCAGTCGATGGGCAACACCGTCTGGTTCACGCTGCTCTCCACGGTGCCCCTCGTCGTGATCGCCCTCGCGATGGCGGCCCTCGTCGACCGCGGCATCCCCGGCCAGTGGCTGTGGCGCCTGTCGTTCTTCATGCCGTTCCTGCTCGCCTCCACCGTGATCTCGCAGATCTGGGTCTGGATCTTCAACCCCCAGGTGGGCGCGGCAAACAACATCCTGGAGTTCTTCGGCCTCGAGCCGCTCGCGTGGCTGCAGAACCCCGAGACCAACATGCTGTCGATCGTCATCGCCACCGTGTGGTGGACGGTCGGCTTCAACTTCCTGCTCTACCTCGCGGCCATGCAGAACATCCCACCGCAGCAGTACGAGGCCGCTTCCCTCGACGGCGCCGGCGCCTGGCGCCAGTTCTGGTCCATCACGCTCCCGCAGCTGGGACCGGCGACGGTGCTCATCCTGATCCTGCAGATCCTCGCCTCACTCAAGCTGTTCGACCAGGCGTACCAGATGCTCGGCGGGGTCGCGAGCGACACCACCCGCTCGATCGTGCAGTACATCTACGAGGCCGGTTTCGTCAGCTACCGGTTCGGCTACTCGGCCGCCATCTCCTACGTCTTCTTCGCCCTCATCGTCATCCTCGGCGTCGCGCAGGCCCTGATCACGCGCCGCCGGAAGGAGCAGTTCTGATGTCCACCGCCACCGCATCCCCCCTCGCATCCCCCACCGCATCCACCGCCACCGAGACGATCACGACGGCATCGTCGCGTCGTGCCCGCCGTTCGCACCTGCCCGGTCAGAAGCCGTTCGGACCGCTCCGCATCACCGCATTCGTCGTGCTGCTGCTCCTCGCGGTCGGCTGGCTCCTGCCGTTCCTCTGGGCGGTCGCGACCGCGTTCAAGACCGAGACGGATGCCGCCTCCGGCGATCCCGGCTGGATCGGCGCGAGCGGCCCCACGATCGACGCGTTCACGGCGATCCTCTCGCAGGGCAACGTGTACACCTGGGCGCTGAACAGCCTGCTCACCTCCGTGGCGATCACCGTGATCACCCTGGCGATCTCGGCGCTGGCGGCCTACGCCTTCTCACGTCTGGACTTCACGGGTCGCAAGTGGCTGTTCGTGGTGATCATCGCCTCGATCGTCGTGCCGCCGCAGGTGCTGATCATCCCCCTGTTCTACGAGATGCTCGCCTTCAACATGGTCGACACCTACTGGGGTCTGATCCTGCCGCAGGTCGTGGCGCCTGCGATGGTGTTCATCCTGAAGCGGTTCTTCGACGCCATCCCGATCGAGCTGGAAGACGCGGCACGAGTCGACGGCGCCGGACGGTTCCGGATCTTCTGGTCGATCGTGCTGCCGCTCTCCCGTCCGATCATGGCCTCGGTCGCGATCTTCGTGTTCATCAGCGCGTGGAACAACTTCCTCTGGCCGTTCCTCGTCATCAACGACACGACGCTGATGACGCTGCCGGTCGGACTGCAGACCGTGATCAGCGCCTACGGCGTGCAGTACGCCCAGGTGATGGCGCAGGCCGTGCTCGCGGCGCTGCCGCTGATCATCGTGTTCATGATCTTCCAGAAGCAGATCGTCAAGGGAGTCGCGACCAGCGGCTTCGGCGGTCAGTAGTCCCCCACCCGGCTCGAGAGCCAGAACCAAGGAGAGCAATGTCTCAGGCCCGCATCACCATCGACCGCGACTTCACGATCGCCGACGTCCCCCGGAGGCTCTTCGGGTCGTTCGTCGAGCACATGGGTCGCTGCGTCTACACCGGCATCTACGAGCCGGGCCACCCGGAGGCCGACGAGCGCGGCTTCCGGCAGGACGTGCTGGCCCTGGTGAAGGAGATGGGACCGACCGTGGTCCGATACCCGGGAGGCAACTTCGTCTCCGGCTACCGCTGGGAAGACGGCGTCGGCGCGGTCGAGGACCGCCCGGTGCGCATCGACGGCGCCTGGCACACGATCGAGACGAACGCGTTCGGCCTGCACGAGTTCATGGACTGGGCGAAGGAGGCGGACGTCGAGGTGATGGAGGCCGTCAACCTCGGCACCCGCGGCGTCGAGGAGGCGCGGGCACTCGTCGAGTACGCGAACCACCCCGGCGGCACGTACTGGTCGGACCTGCGCCGCAAGAACGGTGCGGAGCAGCCCTTCGACATCAAGCTGTGGTGCCTGGGCAACGAGCTCGACGGCCCCTGGCAGATCGGCGGCAAGACCGCGACCGAGTACGGGCGGCTCGCCCAGGAGTCCGCCAAGGCGATGCGCCTGGTCGACCCCTCGATCGAGCTCGTCGCGGTCGGCTCGTCGGGGCGGACGATGCCGACGTTCGGCACCTGGGAGCACACGGTGCTCACCCACGCCTACGACGAGGTCGACTTCATCTCGATGCACGCGTACTACCAGGAGCACGACGGCGACGCCGAGTCGTTCCTCGCCGAGTCCGTCGACATGGACGCGTTCATCGAGGGTGTCATCGCCACGATCGACGCGGTCAAGGCGTCCGGCAAGCACACGAAGCAGATCGACATCTCGTTCGACGAGTGGAACGTGTGGGACCAGGTGAAGTACAACGACATCGAGGCGAAGGAGATCGAGAAGGCCGGGTGGCGCCAGCATCCGCGACTCATCGAAGACACCTACTCGGTGACGGATGCCGTCGTGGTCGGCACCCTGCTCAACAGCCTGCTGCGGCACGGTGACCGCGTGAAGATCGCCAACCAGGCGCAGCTCGTGAACGTGATCGCCCCGATCCGCTCGGAGGAGAACGGTCCGGCCTGGCGGCAGACGAGCTTCTGGCCGTTCGAGCGGATGGCGCGGCTGGCGAAGGGCCGCATCCTGCGCCTCGCGGTGTCGGCTCCGCAGATCGAGACGAAGCGCTACGGCGGGGTCGACGCTGTCGACGCGGCGGCGACCTGGGACGAGGCGACCGGTCGGGTGGCCGTGTTCGTCGCGAACCGCTCCCTCGACGAGTCGAGCGATCTGACGATCGACCTGCACGGGCTCGGCGACCTGCGCGTCGTGAACGCCGAGACCCTGACGATCCCGGAGGGTGGCGATCGCCACACTTCGAACCTCGAGACCGCCCCCGACAGCGTGCACATGGTGCCGCTCGGGGCTGCCGAGGTCGTCGACGGCGCCGTTCGTGCGACACTGCCGCCGCTGTCGTGGTCGGTGATCGAGCTCGACGTCGCTCGGGCCTGAGACGTCCGGCGGGCTCGGCGACCTCGCGGTCGCCGAGCCCGCCGGGACGCACGCGATCACGGCGCTCAGGGCAACCACTCTCAGGGCCAGTCGACGGCCTCCAGGACCGGCCAGGCGCCGTCCGAGGCGTTCGCGATGACGGTCCCCGTCACGCTCGATTCGGGGTCGTGCCAGGTGCGCGCCGAGACTCCGGCGTCGTACCCCTCGAGGATCACGGTGCCCGATTCCCATCCGCGCCAGAAGCCCCGCGCGTAGCGCATGTTCTCGTCCTCGACCTCGTTCAGCGGTTCGGTGAGCACGGCCAGCATCTGCGCGCTCACGATCCGGTGATCGAACAGCGCCGTCCAGAACGCGTGCAGATCGGCGGCCGTCGTGGCCGCGCCGCCGTCTCCGCTCCCGCGCACCGGCAGGTGGAGCACGTTCGTGCGGTCGTCGGTGTCGCCCAGGTACCCGAGAGCGAGATCCCCCGGCATGTCGTCGGTGCGGGGATATCCGCTCGACGCCATCCCGGCGGGAGCGAAGACGCGCTCCTGGACGAGCTCGTGGAACGGCGTCTTCGACGCGCGCTCCGCCACCAGCGCCAGCAGCACGAAACCGCTGTTGCAGTAGGCGAATCGCGAGCCCGGCGCGCTCACCTGCGGCCGGCCGTCGAGCACCGGCACGAACGCCTCGGTGTTGTCGAGCTCATGCAGGGGGCGGTCGATCACGTAGTCGGTGATCGAACCGCTCGACTCGTCGATGTAGTCGCCGATGCCCGACGTGTGGGACAGCAGGTGCTCGACCGTGACGGCGTCGTCGACGAGCGGGAGATCGTCGCCGAGGAAGGGCCTCACCAGGTCGTCGAGCGCGAGCGTCCCGTCATCGACGAGCGCTCCGATCGTGACCGCGGTGAAACCCTTCGCGATGCTGGCGACGCCGCACCGGCTCTCCGCCGCCATCGGCAGGCCGTGGGCGCGGTCCGCGAGCCCGTACCCGCGGGCGAACGGTTCTTCGCCGGGACGGTCGACGCGGATCACCCCGCTGAATCCATTGGCTTCGGCGGCCTCGTGCAGGGCCAGTGCGACAGCTGTTCTCGCAGTGGTCATGTGTCCGTACCCCTTCTCGTACTCGTCTTCGCTGACGGGTCTTCTCTTACTCGTTTCCGATCGCGGCGGTGGTCGCCCGCACGACCAGTCTGGTGGGCAGCGTGACGTGCATCTCCTCGACGGGCTGCCCGGCGAGGAGGGCGAAGACCATCTCGGCCGCCACCGACCCCAGGCGTCGCATCGGCTGCTGGATCGTGGTGAGAGGCAGGGCGCGGCGGGAGGCCTCCGGCACGTCGTCGAACCCCACCACCGAGAGGTCTTCCGGCACCCGGAGCCCGAGCTCGTGCGCGACCTCGATCACGGCGATGGCCGAGAGGTCGTTCGCGGCGAACACGGCCGTGGGCCGCGAAGGCCCGGCTAGCAGGATCCGCGCCGAATCCCGCGTGGCCTCGAGCTCGTAGCGACCGGAGCGGATCAGATCGGGATCGACCGGGATGCCGGCGTCGCTCAGCGCGCGTCGATACCCGGCATCGCGCAGACCCGCGGATCGCAGATCGGGGCGCCCGCCCAGGAAGCTGATGCGGCGGTGCCCGAGGTCGAGCAGGTGCCGGGTCGCCGTCAGCGCGCCGCCGAAGCTGTCCGACTCGACGGTCGGCAGGTCGGCGCGGCCGGTGTGCGGGTCGATCGCGACGACGGGGATCTCGGTCGACGCTCCGACGACCGTGGGGGTGACCATGATCGCGGCGTCGATGAGGGTGCCGGAGAGCCGGCTGAGTGACCGCCGCTCCCACCCTTCGCCCTGCCCGTGCCGCGAACCGCTGTACGCCAGCAGGTCGAAGGCGGTGTCGTGCACGGCCGCGCCGACGCCCTTGAGGATCTCGGCGCTGAACGGCTCGAAGTCGGCCAGGAGCACCCCGATCACGCCCGTGCGTCTAGCCCGCATGCTGCTCGCCACCAGGCTCGATTCGTAGCCCAGTTCCTGCACCACATCGAGCACGCGCCGGACCGTCGCATCCGCTATCCCGTAGCGTCCGTTCACCGCCTTCGACACGGTCGACACCGAGACGCCGGCGGCCTTCGCGACGTCGTGGATCGTGGTTCTCCCGCTCATGGTCGCCCAGCGTATCCGGGGAAGCCGCCCGGATGGAAACTGTTTTCGAAAACGTTTGACGGTCCTCACGAACGACAGCAGACTGCAACGCGACGCGGTCACACCCCCTGATGCCGCGGCGCCTGCAGAGACGCGGCGCAACTCTCGATGAGGAGAACCATCACATGAACAGCACACGGCGTTCCTTGATCTCCGCGGCCGCGATAGCCGCCGTCGGAACTCTCGCACTCAGCGGGTGCACGGCCAGCACCCCCGACGGCGGAGGTGGTGGCGACGCCGCCATGACGCTCTGGCACAACTCCACCACCGGACCCGGCGTCGAGTTCTGGGAGCAGACCGTCGCCGACTTCGAGAAGGAGAACCCCGGGGTCACGATCGAGATCCAGTCGATCCAGAACGAAGACCTCGACGGCAAGCTCCAGACCGCGCTCAACTCCGGCGATGCTCCCGACATCTTCCTGCAGCGCGGCGGCGGCAAGATGGCGGCGATGGTCAAGGCCGGCCAGCTCAAGGACCTGACCGACTCGATCACCGGTGGTGCTGCGGAGGAGATCTCCGACGCCGCCTACTCGGCCAGCAGCCTGGACGACAAGATCTACGCGATGCCGGTGGCCGTGCTCCCCGGCGGACTCTTCTACAGCCAGGACCTGTTCGACGAGGCCGGCATCACCGAGAACCCCACCACGATGGACGAGCTCGAGGCCGCGACCGAGAAGCTCAAGGCCGCCGGCATCGACCCGGTCGCCCTCGGCGCGAAGGACGCCTGGCCCGCCGCCCACTGGTACTACTGGCTGGCGCTGCGCGAGTGCAGTGCCGAGACGCTCGCGAAGGCCGCCGACGAGATGAACTTCGACGACGACTGCTGGGTGCGTGCGGGCGAAGACCTTCAGGCGTTCGCGGCCACCGAGCCGTTCAACTCCGGCTTCCTCACCACCACCGCCCAGCAGGGCGCGGGCAGCTCGGCCGGTCTCATCGCCAACCACCAGGCCGGCATGGAGCTCATGGGCGCGTGGAACCCCGGCGTCATCGGATCGCTCACGCCCGACCAGAAGCCGCTGCCCGACCTGTCGTGGTTCCCGTTCCCCGAGGTCGAGGGCGGCGACGGTGAGGCAGGCTCGATGATGGGCGGCGTCGACGGATACTCGTGCTCGGTGGATGCGCCCGACGCCTGCGTCGACTTCCTCAACTACCTCGGCACGTCCGACGTGCAGACCGCCTACTACAAGGCGTTCAACGCCCCGCCGGTCAACACCGTGGCGCAGGAGGCCGTGACCGAGCAGTACCTCAAGGACATCCTCGCGGCCTACAACGCG
The DNA here is from genome assembly GCF_024519805.1 of Microbacterium sp. Mcb102. NCBI lineage: Bacteria > Bacillati > Actinomycetota > Actinomycetes > Micrococcales > Microbacteriaceae > Microbacterium > Microbacterium sp. Mcb102. The sequence continues at coordinate 365,461 of NZ_JALJRG010000003.1, forward strand.
GCGCCGTACGCGACGCAGTGGCTCGACACGGTCTACGGACAGAACGTGGGCAACGCGCTCAACGTCGCCGTGGTCAACATGCTCGCCGGTCAAGGAACCCCGGAGGACATCGTCAAGGCCGTCCAGGATGCCGCAGCCAAGGCATAAGGCGGCCGCCCGGCTGGAAGTGATCCTTCTGGCCGGGCCCGCCCTCCTGGTCTTCCTCGCCTTCGTCATCTTCCCGGTGCTGATGGCGGGCTACTACGGCTTCTTCAGCTGGCAGGGCTACGGCCCGCCCACCGACTTCGTCGGGCTGAAGAACTATCTGACGATCCTGCAGGATCCGCTGTTCCACGATGCGCTGGCCCACAACGGGTTCATCCTCGTGTTCTCGCTCATCCTGCAGGGACCGGCGGCGATCCTCCTCGCGCTCCTGCTCAACCGGCGGATGCGCGGCCAGTCGCTGATCCGCGTGCTGATCTTCATCCCCTACGTGATCTCCGAGGTCGTGGTGGGCACGGGCTGGAGCCTGATGCTGCAGACCAGCGGCGCGTTCAACGACCTGCTGGAGAAGATGGGCCTCGGGTTCCTCGCGAACGACTGGCTCTCGAACCCGGACATCGCGATCTGGACGCTGATGGTGATCATCACCTGGAAGTACGTCGGGTTCGCGGTGATCCTGTTCCTCGCGGGGCTGCAGGGCATTCCGGAGGAGCTGCACGAGGCGGCCTCGATCGACGGCGCCTCCTACTGGCAGATCCAGTGGCGCATCACGCTGCCGCTGCTCGCGCCGACCCTGCGCATCTGGGCGTTCCTGTCGATCATCGGCTCGCTGCAGCTGTTCGACCTGGTCTACATCATCTGGGGGCAGTACATCGCCTCCACCGCCGGCACCTCGACCATGGCGACCTACATGGTCTCCGAGGGGCGCAACGCCGGCAACTTCGGGTACGGCAACGCGGTCGCGGTCGTCCTGTTCCTGATCTCGCTCGTCGTCGCACTGATCTACCAGCGCGCGGTGCTGCGTCGCGACACGGACGGCGCCCTCACCGGCGCCCCTGCACGGAAGAAGAGGACGACGCGATGACCGCCACCTCGGTACTCGTCACCCAGCGACCCGGACGCGCCGGGCACCCCGAACGCACTCCGCGTCCGCGGCCGCCCTGGGCCAACCCGACCGTCTACTTCGTCGCGCTGATCGTCGTCGGGCTCATGCTCGCCCCGATCGCGTACATCATCATCGGCGGATTCCGCACGAACGCGCAGATCACGACCGACCCGTCGGGGATGCCGCAGCCGTGGGTGTTCTCCAACTACTTCGACGTCATCACCGGTGGCGTGTTCTGGCGGCAGGTGCTCAACTCCACCATCGTCGCCCTCGCCACCACGATCGGCGTCGTCGCGCTGGGGCTGATGGCCGCGTACGTGCTCGCCCGCTACCGGTTCGCCGGCCGCGGAGTGCTCTACGCGTTCTTCGCCGCAGGGCTCATGTTCCCGCTGACGGTCGCGATCACCCCGCTATACATCGTGGTGCGCAGCCTCGGGCTGATGAACTCGCTCGGCGGGGTCATCCTGCCGCAGATCGCCTTCGCCCTGCCGACGACGATCATCATCCTGGTCCCGTTCCTGCGCGCGATCCCCGACGAGATCCAGGAGGCGGCATTCATCGACGGATGCAGCCGGATCGGGTTCTTCTGGCGCATGGTGCTGCCCCTCTCGATCCCCGGTGTGATCACCACCGGCATCCTCGCGTTCATCGGCAGCTGGAACGGATACCTCCTCCCGCTGTTCGTGCTCAACGATGCGGCGGCTTTCACCCTCCCGCTGGGCGTGCAGTCGTTCGCGTCGCAGTACTCGGTCGACACCGCGAAGGTCCTCGCCTTCACCTCGCTGTCGATGATCCCCGCCCTGATCTTCTTCAGCCTCTTCGAGCGCCGCATCGTCGGCGGACTGACCGGCGCGGTCAAGGGCTGACGATGTCGACGCAGACCCCACAGAAAGAGACGCACGTGCTCGCTCCCACATCCCGCCCCCGATTCTCCCCGCGCGTCGAGGGCCTCCTCGAGCAGATGACGCTCGAGGAGAAGCAGGCGCAGCTCGTCGGCTTCTGGGTGGATCAGGGAGACGAACTCGTCGCCCCGATGGCCGGCGAGAAGAAGACCTCGACCCGGTACGAGGATGCGACGGCGCACGGCATCGGCCACCTGACCCGCGTGTACGGCACGCGCCCGGTCGACCCGATCGAGCGCGCGCAGTGGCTGTGGGGCGAGCAGGCACGGCTGCAGCGCGAGACCCGGCTGGGCATCCCGGCCCTGGTACACGAGGAGTGCCTGACCGGCCTGGCCGCCTGGCAGGCGGCGACCTTCCCGACCCCGCTGGCGTGGGGCGCATCCTTCGATCCCGAGCTGGTCGAGGAGGTGGGGCGGGCGATCGGGTCGTCGATGCGGACACTCGGCATCCATCAGGGACTCGCTCCCGTGCTCGACGTCGTCCGCGATCCGCGGTGGGGGCGCGTCGACGAGTGCATCGCCGAGGACCCGCTGCTCGTGGGAACCGTCGGCACCGCCTACGTCCGCGGCCTGCAGTCGGAGGGCGTGCACGCCACCCTCAAGCACTTCGTCGGATACTCGGCGTCCACCGCGGGCCGCAATCACGCGCCGGTGCACGCCGGGCGGCGCGAGATCGAGGACGTGCTGCTCCCGCCGTTCGCGATGGCGGTTCGCGAAGGCGGGGTGCGCAGCGTCATGAACTCGTACACCGACATCGACGGGGTGCCGGTGGCCGCCGATCCGTACTACCTCGACGAGGTGCTGCGCGGACGCTGGGGGTTCGACGGGGTGGTCGTGTCGGACTACTTCGCCGTGGACTTCCTGCAGAGCATGCATCACGTCGCGGCCGACTCGGCACAGGCCGCCGCGCTGGCGATCACCGCGGGGATCGACGTGGAGCTGCCCTCCCCCGACGCGTACACGACCCTCGCCACGCAGGTGCGCGACGGGTCGCTGGAGCAGAGCATCCTGGACCGGGCGGTCGGACGCGTCCTGACGCAGAAGGAGGAGCTGGGACTGCTGGATGCCGACTTCACGGTCGCGCCCGCCGCGATCGACCTGGATTCCCCCGAGCACCGCGCACTCGCCCGCCGACTCGCGGAGGAGTCGATCGTGCTGCTGAGCAACGACGGCGTACTGCCGCTGGATGCCTCCGGTGCGCCACGGATCGCGGTCATCGGACCGAACGCCGACAGCGCGGAGGCTCTCATGGGCTGCTATTCGTTCGTGAACCACGTGCTCGCGCACCACCCCGAGGTGCCCGCCGGCATCGCCCTGCCGAGCGTGCTCGACGGACTCCGTGCCGAGCTCCCCGCAGCCACCATCACCCATGTCGTCGGCGGCGAGGTCGAGGGCGAGGACCGCAGTGGATTCCCGGCCGCGGTCACCGCCGCTGGCGAAGCCGACGTGGCGATCGTCGTGGTCGGCGACCGGGCCGGACTCTTCGGACGCGGCACGGTCGGCGAAGGCAACGACGTCGACTCGCTGGAACTCCCCGGCGTGCAGCGCGCCCTGGTCGAGGCCGTCGTCGCGACCGGCACCCCGGTGGTCGTCGTCGCGCTCACCGGTCGCCCGTATGCCCTGGACTGGGCACTGCCGCATCGGGAGTCGGGCGCCGGACTGACCGCCGGCCTGGGGTCGGTGAACTCGCCTGCTCCGTCCGGCACTGCCGCCACCAAAAAGCGCTCGCTCCCGGCTGCGGTGCTGCAGGCGTTCTTCCCCGGCGAAGAGGGCGGACCGGCCGTCGCGGCCGTGCTGAGCGGAGCGGTCTCCCCCTCGGGACGGCTCCCGGTGTCGCTGCCGCGGTCGGCGGGCGTGCAGCCGTACTCGTACCTGCATCCCGCGCTCGGTGGACGCACGGATGTGTCGAGCGTCGATCCGTCCCCGGCGCGGCCGTTCGGGTTCGGACTCGGCTACACGACCTTCGTCCACGAGCAGCTGACGGCCGACACGACGGTCCGCGCGGGCGCGGAGTTCCGAGTGTCTGTGCTCGTCCGTAACTCCGGCTCCCGCGCGGGCACCGACGTCGTGCAGCTGTATGCGCACGACGAGGTCGCGAGCGTGGCCCGCCCGGTCGCGCAGCTGATCGGGTTCCAGCGGGTCTCGCTGGAAGCGGGCGCGGAGCAGCGCGTGGAATTCACGGTTCCCACGGGGCGCCTCGCGTTCACGGGCGTCGACGGAATCCGGAGGGTGGAACCGGGGCGGATCCGGCTGTGGGTCGGGGGCGCCTGTGACGACGAGGAGACTTCGACCGCGATCGAGATCGTCGGCTGAGAGCTCTCAGTACATCTCTCCGACGGGAACTGGAACGGCGAGCACGTTGCCCGGCTGCGCGAGCGGGCACGCCCACGCCGGGTCGTAGGCGCAGGACGGGTTGTAGGCGAAGTTGAAGTCGAGCACGATCGTGCCGCCTGCGGCATCCGATCCCAGGTCGGCGCCCTTGATGGTGTCGATCAGGTAGCGACCGCCGCCGTACGTTCCACCCTCGCGTCCGGCGAGCGCGTCGCGCACCGGGATGAACAGACCGCCGCCGTAGGTGGTGAGTCGCCAGACGTCGAGCGATCCGGCATCGGGGATCTCGACCCGGCCGATGCGCTCGAACGGCACGACGCCGTCGGTTCCGGTCGCGAAGTCGAAACCGCCGGGGTCGGCGGGCAGGATCGGCAGCTCGAAGCGCCAGTCGGGATCGTACGAGGCGAGGGGCAGACCCTCGAACAGCGGCCGGTCCTCCGGCAGCAGCGGCGTCGCGGGGTGATGGAGCATCAGCTCGTCGCGCTCCATCCGCCACAGCTCGTGGGCGTCTTCGGGCGAGTCGGCGAGACGCACGGCGTCGTACAGGGCGAAGACCCGTCGGCGCCAGTCGGCGACCTCGAGGGCGGTGCGGGCGCTCGTGCTGGTGCTCGTCATGCGTCCAGGCTACGGGCCGAGCAGCGGGTGCGAGGCGGATCCGGCGATCATCTCGGCGTACCCCTCTTCGTAGGTGGGGTAGTCGAGACGCCCGAGCAGCGAGTGGAGCAGCGACCCGTCGTACACGAACCCGCGCGGGCCGTCGGATGCCTCGTCGGGTGGAACAGCGACGCCCAGCTCCCCGGCGAGGAAGCGGACGACGTCGCCGAGAGGTGCCGGTCGTTCGTCGACCGCGTGCACCAGCCGCGGCGGGTCGTCGGTACGCAGCAGCAGGTCGAGCGTGCGCACGAGGTCGGTCTCGTGGATGCGGTTCGTGAGCCGGGAGTGGTCGACCGCCGCGCCCTCGCGGACCTTGCGCAGCAGGAACTCGCGACCGGGACCGTAGATCCCCGCCGGTCGCACGACCACGGCGTCGAACAGTTCGGCCGCCGCCCGCTCGCCGTCACGGAGCCCCCGCGAGCGCTCGGTCTCGGCCGCGGGCTCGTCCTGCTCGGTGAGAGGACGGTCGGCCGTGAAGGCACTCCCTTCGAAGACACCGGTGGACGACACGAACACGGTGCGGGCGGGCAGCGCCGGCAGGGCATCCCGAAGGTGTCCGAGTGCCGTGCGATAGGAGTGTTCCGCGGCGCCCGGCGGCAGTGTGATCACGACCGCATCGACCGCGGGCAGCGGGGCCGTGAGCGGCTGCGAGAGATCAGCGCGGATGCCGACCACGCCGGCGGGCAGCTCCCCGTCACTCCGCCGCAGAGCGAAGACCTCACCGCCGTCGTTGAGAAGCCGTGGCGCCAGGCGCGCGCCGAGCTTGCCGAATCCGACCAGGAGTGTGCGCCGCGGCGCCGGGGTGATGTCCATCGGTTCCAGGCTCCCACAGGTCCCACACACGTAAGAAGCGCCGCACCCTCCGAAGAGGATGCGGCGCTTCGACCGAGCAACGGGAGTTACTCCGCGACGGCGATCTTCTTGGCGTCGTCCGTGTTGAGCACGCGGAACAGGATCGCGGCGATCACGGCCCCCACGACCGGGGCGGCGATGTAGAGCCACAGCGAGCTCCACGCGAAGTGACCGCTGACCGAGAGGCCGAGCGCGACGGCCGGGTTGAAACCGCCGCCCGAGATCGAGCCGACCGTGGCCGCACCGACGAACACGGTCGCACCGATCGCGAGACCGTAGAACGAGTTGCCCGCGGTGTCCTTCGACGTGGCCGTGTTGAGCACGACCCACACGAGGATCAGCGTGAACAGCGCCTCGACGAGGAACGCCGGGCCGACCTCGATGACCATGGCCTCTTCACCGGCCGGCCAGACCGACATGCTGACGAGTGCGGCCACCGCGCCACCGACGAACTGTGCGATGAGGTAGGCGATGAAGTCGGCGACGCTGAGGCCGCCGCGCAGGAACACACCGACCGAGACGGCCGGGTTGAGGTGGGCGCCCGAGATGTGACCCGTGGAGAACACGAGCACCATCAGGGTGAAGCCGATCGCGAGTGGCGTCAGCGGACTGTCGCTGTTCACCGCCGCGATGATCGCGAGAACGAAGAGGAAGGTGGCGACCGCTTCTGCGAGCGCCTTGCGTGCCGTACCGGTCATGAGAGAGCCCTTTGCTTGGGAATTCAGGAGAGGGGAAGTCACCCGTTTGCCCGCGCACCCTGGCCGACGCACCCCTCGTGCGGCACCGACGCTATCGCTGCGCGCACCGGAATATCGGGAAGCCGCGCGGTATTGCTGTGAATTCCCTGAACTCAGGTGCGTGCCCCGATCGCGGCGACATCCACAGCGTCCGGATGCCGGAATCACGCCGGTGATGTCAACCCCGTGGCCCGCGCTCCCCCCTTCCCCGTAGCGTGCGAGGATGACCACCGAGACTGCCTCCGGCGCCGAGGCCCCCACGCGGCTGAGACGAGCGATCACCGGCCCGCTGCTGTTCGCCTTCATCCTCGGAGATGTGCTCGGTGCGGGCATCTACGCGCTGATGGGCGTGCTCTCCGAGAAGGTGGGCGGCATGCTGTGGGCGCCGCTGCTCCTGGCGCTGCTGCTCGCCATGCTCACCGCCGGCTCCTACGCCGAACTGGTCACCAAGTACCCACGCGCGGGCGGGGCCGCGGTCTTCGCCGAGCGCGCGTTCCACAGCCCGCTCGTCTCGTTCCTCGTGGGCTTCAGCATGCTCGCGGCGGGTGTGACCAGCGCGGCGGGGCTCGCCATCGCGTTCGCGGGTGATTACCTGGGCACCTTCCTCGACCTACCGACCATCCCGGTCGCCATCGCCTTCCTCGCCCTGGTCGGACTGCTGAACGCCCGCGGCATCCGCGAGTCCCTGGGGGCCAACCTCGTGATGACGGCGATCGAGCTCAGTGGACTCGTGATCGTCATCGCCGTGGTCGCGATCTTCCTCGGCGGCGGAGGCGGCGACGTGTCGCGCGTGACCCAGGCGCCCGAGGGCACGAGCGTCGCCATGGCTGTGCTCTCGGGAGCCGTCATCGCGTACTACTCGTTCGTCGGCTTCGAGACCTCCGCCAACATGATCGAGGAGGTGAAGGATCCGCGGCGCACCTACCCGCGTGCCCTGTTCGGAGCACTCATCACCGCCGGCGCGGTCTACGTCCTCGTCGGCCTCGCGAGCTCGATCGCCCTCCCGCCCGCCGAGCTGCAGGAGTCCAGCGGCCCGCTGCTCGCGGTGGTCGAGGCCACCGGCGTCAGCATCCCCTCCTGGCTGTTCAGCCTCATCGCCCTCGTCGCCGTCGCGAACGGCGCCCTGCTGACCATGATCATGGTCAGCCGCCTGACCTACGGCATGGCCGAGCAGGGCCTGCTGCCGCCGGTGCTCGGCCGCGTGCTGCCGAAGCGGAAGACGCCGTGGGTCGCGATCCTCACCACCACGCTCGTCGCGATGGGGCTGACCCTCGTCGGCGATCTGGCGACGCTCGCCGAGACCGTGGTCCTGCTGCTCTTGGTCGTCTTCCTCAGCGTGAACATCTCGGTGCTGGTCCTCCGGCGCGATCACGTCGAGCACGATCACTTCCGGGTCTGGACGTTCGTCCCCGTGCTCGGCATCGCCTCGTGCATCCTGCTGCTCACCCAGCAGCGCCCGGTCGTCTGGCTCTTCGGCGCGATCCTGCTCGTCGTCGGCGGCGTCCTGTACCTGCTGGCCCGTTGGAACCGGAAGCGCACCGGCGGCGCACCGCTCGGGACCGGCCCGAAACCTGACACCGCAACCGACCCGAAGGAGAACCATGAGCACGCCTGAGAACAACGCCGATGAGATGACGAGCGCCGAGAAGCGACACGATCAGCTCACCGCCGCGCCGGACGCCACCGAGGCCGATGCCGCCCCGCGCATCGAGGTCAGCGAGCACGACGGCAACACCCGGATCGACATCGCCCCCGACGCTCCGGTGCGTCCGGGCCCTGGTCCGGGGGTCGAGGCCGACGAGGACTGAGCCGCGGTTCAGACCCCGGCGGTCGCGCCGATCCGCTCCTGTGTGCTCGTGACGGTCGCGAACCCGCGGGCCGAGAGGATGCTCTCGGTGCGGCGCATGAGGTCCTCCCCCGACACGGCGGCGAGCGCACCGTGCGCCGGGATGGCGGAGGTGGTCGTCGCATCCGTCACGAACTCGACCTCGAAGCCCAGGTCGGCGGCGATACGGGTGGTCGTCTCGCAGCACTGCTCCGTGCGGATGCCGCAGACCACCACGCGGCCGATGCCGGCGCGCCGCAGTCTCTCCTCGAGATCGGTGGAGCCGAACGCGTTGACGGTCGTCTTGGTGACGGCGTCCTCGGACTCCCGAGGCTCGAGCTCCTCGATCACCCGCACGAACCCGTTGGCGGGATCGAACACGCCCCCGGTGCCCGGTTCGGAGTGGGTGACCCACACGACCGGGTCGCCGACTTCGCGGGCGTGCGCGACGAGGAGTGCGATGTTGTCGAGCGCTGCCGGGTTCGCGGTCGCCGCCCAGTCGTCGGCGCGCTGGCGGAACGACTCCTGCGCATCGATGACCAGCAGGGCGGTGTCGGGAGAAGTCGTCATGGACTCATCGTGATCGCCGCCGAGGCGCCGGGCAAGATCCGATCCGGCCAACGACCGCACGGTTCCGGACAGCGTCAGAGCCAGCCCTTGCGCTTGAACACCGCGTACAGGGCGAAGCCCAGCACGACCATCATGCCGATGGCCATCGGATAGCCGAGCAGCCAGTGCAGCTCGGGCATGTGATCGAAGTTCATGCCGTAGATCGTGCCGACCAGCGTCGGCGCGAAGAGGATCGCCGCCCAGCCCGAGATCTTCTTGACCTCGTCGTTCTGACGGATGCTGAGCTCCGTCATCCGCCGCATCTCCTCGTTCTGCCGACGGGCCACGATCGTCGACTCGACGGTGAGGGCGTTGTCGAGCACGGTGCGGAAGGTCGTCGCACGGTCGCTCACCCGGAGCGTGTGATCGAGCACGTCGCGCAGGTAGCTGCGCAGTTCCTCCCCCACGAGGTACTTGTCCGAGCCGCGCAGCAGCGCCTCGAGCATCCCGGAGAGCGGCTGCGTCGCGCGCTGGAAATCGATGACCTCCCTGCCGAGCTCGTAGATGCGCTGCGTGGCATCCACGTCTGCCTCGAAGAGCTGGCTCTCGATCTCGTCGATGTCGTTCTCGAGCCCTGCGAGGACCGGCGCGTACTCGTCGACCACCTCGTCGAGGATGGCGTACAGCACGGCTTCGGGACCATGGGCGAGCAGCGCCGGGTCGTTCTCCAGCCGGTGCCGCACGCGTCCGAGGTCCGGAGATTCGGCATGCCGAATCGTCACGACGAAATCAGGGCCGACCAGCACATGCACCTCGCCGAACTCGACCTCCTCGGCCTCGTCGAGGTAGCGAGCCGGGCGCAGCACCATGAACAGCACATCGCCGTACTGCTCCAGCTTGGCGCGCTGGTGTCCCGACAGCGCGTCCTCGACGACGAGGGCGTGGATACCGAATTCGTCGGCGACTTCGCGGATCTCTTCCTCGCTGGGCCGGTACAGCCCGATCCAGCTCATCCCGCCGCGTTCCCGCATGCGCTCGAACGTCTCGCTCAGGCTCTGTGGATTCTCGGTGCGCACACCGTCCACGTAGATCGCGTTGTCGATGATCGCCATCGTCGCCCTTCCCTTCCGCACCGAGGTCGGGCCGGTGATCACTCCGCAGGCGGCGGCACGCAGGCGAGCGCGGACTTCGAGATCGACTCGTGGTAGGTCTCCGCCGTGAAGGGAAGCCCGAACTCCGGCGCTGTCTGACCGGAGGCCGGTGCGGCCTTCGACGCGATCGCCGCGAGCTCCCAGGACAGCTGCTGGGCGAACCGCGAGCCTCCGGTCGAGTCGTTCAGCACGACCGCGACGGTGAAGCCGGTTGCGGGATCCGAGTAGGCCGAAGTCGCATAGCCGGGAACCCAGCCGTGCTGGCCGACCATCGACCCAGCGAGATAGGCGCCCCCGGCGGCCTGGTACCAGGAAGGGCCCTTCTCGCTGACCGGGAGTGGGGCTCCGAAGCGATCGGGCTTCTCCTTCGTGCGCAGCGCCTGCTGCGCCTCCGCCTGGACGTAGCGGCCGAGATCAGTGATGTTCGAGACCACGCCGGAGTCGGTGTAGCCGGAGCTCGCCGAGAGCGTGGTGATGTCGACCGGGGCGGCGCAGTTGAAGCCGCCCTCGACGGCCGACAGGTAGTGCCCGTTCATCGGGGTGTCGCCCGGCGCGGCCGGCGTCGAGCCGGGGAGCGAGGTGGCGGAGAGCTCGAGCGGCTCGGTGACGTACTCCGCGATCAGCTCGGATGCCGACATGCCCGTGGCGCGCTCGAGCGCGACGCCGAGCAGCAGGTACCCCGCATCGGAGTCGCGGAAGGCCGTCGCCGGTGCCAGCCGCTCGCGGCCCAGCCCGTAGCCCGCGAGCTCCAGCGGAGACCAGATCCGCTCCGGGGTGTTCATCAGCGCACCCTTGATCGTCGGCTCGGACGATCCGGCGCCGCTCGTGCCGTTGCACAGGTCGAGGAGCGTGACGTCCTTCATGTCGGCGACGCCCGAGACGTACTTGGGCACCTTGGCGTCGAGTTTGACGGTCCCCTCGTCGGCGAGGGCGTAGAGCACATCGCACGTCATGAGGCGGGTCACGTCCGCGACGCGGAACGTCATGTCGGTGGACAGTTCACCGCCGTCGCGGCCCTGTGTGCCCGATGCGGTGACCCAGCTGCCGCTCCACGGGACCCAGACGCCCACGATCGCCCCGGAGGCGCCGGACGCGGTCAGCGCGTTGTCGACCGCCGCCTGCATCGCGTCGACCGTCGCATCGGGCAGAGCGCCGTCGACCTGAGCCGGTGGTGTGTACGTGAAGGAGCCTTCGGAGGAGCATCCGGTGAGGACGAGAGCGAGCACGGCCGCACTGGCCGCTGCGGCGCGCCAACGGCGCGACGAGAGAAGCTGCATGTAGAACCCCCGAAGATGTGTCTCCCGAGTCTAGAACGCGGATCCTGAAAGACGGCATCGAGCCGGGCGATCGTGCGCGCGCGTAAGGTGAGAATCGTGCCCCACCTCTTCGATGCCGACGTGATCATCGCCGTTCTCCGCCACATGAACGGCGACCACACCGACGACAATCTGCTCATCGCCCGCGCCTTCGCCGAGACCGACGCCGAGATCACCGGATCCGTCATGACGGGCTTCGACGGCGATGGTGGAGTGTGGGAGATCACCGCCGGCGGCGCCGCGTCCGAGCTGCGCGTGCCGTGGCCCGGAGGACCGATCGCCGACCGCCCGTCTGTGCGTCGCGAGGTCGTGGCGCTCTACGACGAGGCCTGCGCCCGCCTCGGTGTCGAGCCTCGCCCGCACGCCTGATCGCCGCGGAGGCGGGTCTCCGGACGACTTCCCACAACTCCGGGCTTTCCTCTGAGGTAAGGCTCCCCTTACACTGAGGTCATGCCCGAGATCCTCTCCTTCTCCGCCGCCCTGCGCGAGCGCTCGTCCGGATCCCACTCCCGCAGCGAGACCGCCGGCTTCATGTCCGACCTCCTGAAGGGCGAGGGCTCCCGCGAGGACTACATCTCGCTCGTCGCTCAGCACTACTTCATCTACGAAGCACTCGAGAGCGCCGGCGACCGCATGCGCCAGGACCCGATCGCCTCGGTCTTCATCAGCGACAAGCTCACCCGCCTTCCCGCGCTCGAGGCCGACCTGGAGTTCCTCCTCGGGGCCGACTGGCGCGAGCAGATCGTGCCGCTGCCGACCACGCAGCGCTACGTCGACCGCATCCGTCAGGTCGGGGCGACCTGGGCCGGCGGCTTCGTGGCACATCACTACACGCGGTACCTCGGCGACCTCTCCGGCGGGATCTTCATCGGCCGCGTGATGGCCCGTCGCTTCGGCTTCGAGACCAACGGCATCGGCTTCTACCTGTTCGACGACATCGCCGACCCGTCGGCCTTCAAGGACGTGTACCGCGAGCAGCTGGATGCGGCACCGTGGGACGACGCCGAGCGCGAGCGGGTGATCGACGAGGTGCTCCTCGCCTACCGCTTCAACACCGAGCTCTTCGAAGACCTCGACCGGGCGCGCGCCGCGGCCTGAGGCGCCGGCGTCAGCTCTTCGGCAGCTCCGGTGTCGACGCCGCGAGCCAGGCGTCGCGCATGAACCGACGCACATCCTCGTCCACCCGGATGTCGCGGGGTCGCAGCGGGCGCGAGAGATAGAGCCCCTCGAGCGAGGTCAGCCGGCTCAGCGCCACGTACGTCTGCCCCGGCGCGAACGCCCCGGAGCCGAGGTCGATGATCGCGCGCTCGTAGGTCTTGCCCTGCGACTTGTGGATCGTGACCGCCCAGGCGAGCCGCAACGGGAACTGGGTGAACTCGGCCACCACGTCGCGCGACAGCTTCTTGGTGTTCTGGTCGTACGCGTAGCGGAACCGTTCCCAGACGGCAGGCTCTACGTCGACCTCCTCGCCGTCGATGTCCACGCGCACCGCGCTGCCGATGATGCGCACGACCGTCCCGATGGTGCCGTTGACCCAGCGGGGCGGCTCCCCGGACATCGCCGTGTCGTTGCGCAGGAACATCACCTGCGCGCCGACCTTGAGCTTCAGCTCGCTCTCGGCCGGCAGCGACGCCTCGCCGCGTCCGAAGTCGCCGCTGACCTCGGCGCGCGCGGTCTGCTCCTTGCCGGGCAGCGCAGCAAGATGCCTGCTGTTGATGCTGTTCACGATGTCGTTGCGCGTGGCGAGGGTGATCATCGGCACCTCGCCCGGCTCCGGATCCGGCGGCGTCCGCGCCCCCTGCGTATTCAGAACGCCGGCGATCTCGGCGGTCACCCGCCCGTAGCGCACGGCGTTCAGCATCGCCTTGAACCCGTCGTCGGACTGGCGGTGGATCTGCACCAGCTCGCGCACGTGCAGCTCGGCGCGGGTGTCGACCTCGAACAGGCCGCCCTGATCGGAGATCCCGGACCCGCCGGCCCACACCTTGGCGTCGAAGAACCAGAACGAGCGGTAGTGGTCCTGCACGTAGCGCGCCTCGTCACCACGAGGGGGGACGGGCGCCAGCTGGTACGGGTCGCCGAACATGACGACCTGCACGCCGCCGAACGGTTCGCCCCTGCGGCCTCTGGCCTGGCGCAGGGAGCGGTCGATCGCATCCATCAGGTCGGCGTTGACCATCGAGATCTCGTCGATCACGAGCGTCTCGATGGCGTTGAGGATGCGCCGCGTCGCATCGTTCTGATCGATGTCGGCATCACCGATCAGGCCGATCGGCAACCGGAAGAGCGAATGGATGGTCTGGCCCTCGACGTTGAGCGCCGCAACACCCGTCGGCGCGCAGATGGCGATCTGCTTCTTGGTGTTCCAGGCGAAGTGCTGCAACAGCGTCGACTTGCCGGTGCCGGCACGCCCGGTGATGAAGACGTGCTCGCCGGTGTCCTCGATGAGCCGGAACAGCTCTTGCTGCTCCTCGGACAGGGCGGGAAGGGACACGGCACTCACAGGGGAAGCAGACGGAAACGGGGCGCCACCCATGCTACGTCCCGGCATCCGCCCGGGGCCGCCGACGCTCGGCGTCCCCCCAGGACGCCCTCCTAGACTGACGCCATGGGACGGGCCTGCACGCGCGCGCCCCGGCGATCGCGCCTGGGCGTCGATCTGGCGATGCTGGCCGTCGTCGGGCTCATGCTGGTCGCCGCACTCGGTGCCGGCGGCGCGACTCTGTACCAGCAGTTCTACGGTCCGTCCGCCTTCGTGGTCCGCTATCTCGACCTGCTCTCCGCCGGTCGGGCCGCCGATGCGCTCCGCATTCCCGGCGTCGCGATCGACCGCGAGACCCTCGAGAAGGCGGGCATCGACCCGGCAGCCTCGGAGGCGATGCTCCGTCGGTCGGCACTCGCACCGCTGACCGATGTGAAGGTCGAGTCGGAGAAGCCCGCAGACGGCGGTACCGCGGTCACCGTGAGCTACCAGGCGAGCGGCCACTCCGGCACGAGCACGTTCCTGATCGAGCAGGACGGCTGGGCGGGCGTGACCCCCAACTGGCGCTTCACCACCAGCCCACTCGCCGTGATCGACCTCACCGTGCGGGGCGCCGACCAGTTCGCGGTGAACGGCTTCGAGGTCGACCGTCGCCAGGTGTCGGCCCTCGGGCCCGAGGCGGGCGCGCTCGATCCCCTGCCGCTTCTGGTGTTCACCCCCGGGCTCTACTCGGTCACGGTCGACACCCCGATCGCGACCGCATCCGGACACGGCGTGCTGGCCGACACGCCCCTGGCCGTCACGCCGCTCGACGTGCAGACCGAACCGACCGAGGAGTTCGTCAAAGTCGTGCAGCAGCAGGTCGAGCAGTTCCTCACCGAGTGCACGACGCAGGAGGTGCTGCAGCCGACCGCCTGCCCGTTCGGACTGCGGGTCACGAACCGGATCACCGCCCCGCCGAAGTGGTCCATCGCGAGCCAGCCTCAGGTCACGGTGATCCCCGACGAGGGCCACTGGCAGATCCCGACCACCGAGGCCGTGGCGCACATCGACGTCGAGATCCAGTCGCTGTTCGACGGGTCGATCGCACCGCTCTCCGAAGACGTGCCGTTCCAGCTCAACGGCACGATCGTGATCCTGCCGAACGGCTCGGCGTCGATCCGGGTCGGTTCTCCCGAAGACACCGCCGCCGACTGAGGCTTTGGCTCAGCCGGTTCCCAGTGCGTCGCGCATGGCCGAGATCGCCCGCGCGAGCCCGGGGTTGCTCGAGTCACGGCGCCAGACGGCATCCACCGCCGCGGTGTAGGCGGCGGGCTGGCCCTCGGCCGCCGCCAGATCGCGGTAGACGACCCCGGCGTACTCCATGCGCGCAGCCGAACGCGGCACGATCGCCAGTCCGAAGCCGGCGGCGACGAGCGCGATAACACTGTGGATCTGCGCGGCTCGCTGCACCACCCGCACGCTGCGGTCGGCGAAGATGCCCTCCAGCTTTCGGACGAAGTACTCCGAGTCCGGGCGGGCGTACCCGATGATCGACTCGCGGGCGACCTCGTCGACCGAGATCTCGCCGGCACCATCGGCCAGCGGATGCCCCTCGGGAATCGCCACCACCATCGATTCCTCGTGGATGCGGAGCGTCTCGAAGATGTCGGGGTCGGCGAGCGGACGGATTAGTCCGATGTCGTACCGGTAGGCCGCGAGCTCGGCGAGCTGGTCACGACTGACGTGCTCGTGCAGCACCACGTCGACGTCCGGCAGGCGCTCCTGCCAGACGGTCAGGATGTCGCCGAGCACCGCGAGCGACGCCCCCGACGTGAACCCGACGACCAGCCGACCGCGATCTCCGCGCGCCACGCCCTGCATCAGCGAGCGGCTGCTGTCGGCGAGATCGAGGAGCTGCTTGGCCCGCTCGACGAAGGCCTCGCCCTCGACGGTCAGAGACACCTTGCGATTGGTGCGGACGAACAGCTGCACGCCCAGATCGGTCTCGAGGTTCTGGATCTGGCGGCTCAGCGGGGGCTGCGTCATGCGCAGCTCCCGCGCGGCATTGCCGAAATGCAGATGCTCGGCGACGGCGACGAAGGCGCGCAATTGCTCGAAGCTGAACATCGCCCGATCCTATCCCGGCGCGCGCTACTGCTTGACGCTTCCGGCGCTCAGCCCACCCCGCCAGTACCGCTGCAGGGCGAGGAACACGATCATGATCGGGATGAGTGCCAGCAGCGACCCGGTGATGACGAGGTTGAAGATGGGGCTCGCGCCCACACCGACCGCCTGCGCGTTCCACTGCTGCAGACCGATCGGCAGTGGGAACAGCTCGGGATCGCTGAGCATGATCAGCGGGAGGAAGTAGTTGTTCCAGGTCGACACGACCGAGAACAGCAGCACCGTGACGACACCCGGCGCGAGGATGCGCAGCGAGATCGTGAAGAAGGTGCGGGCCTCGCTCGAACCGTCCATGCGGGCGGCCTCGAGCAGCTCGGTCGGGATCGCCTCCTGCGTGTACACCCAGATCAGGTAGAGCCCGAACGGCGAGGCGAGGGACGGGATGATGATCGCCCAGACGGTGTTCGTCAACCCCAGCTCGCTGAACATGAGGAACGTCGGCACGGCGAGCGCGGTGCCCGGGATGGCGACCGCACCGAGGATGACCGCGAAGATGCCCTTCTTGCCCGGGAACCGGTACTTCGCCAGGCCGTACCCGCCCATGGCGCTGAGCAGTGTGGCACCACCGGCGCCGACCACGACGTAGAGCAGCGTGTTGCGCAGCCACTGCACGTAGATGCCGTCGTCGTAGGTGAGCACCTGCGCGATGTTGTCGAAGAGCGCGAACGGGCCCGAGAACCAGAGGCCGAACGACGAGAACAGTTCGGACTGCGTCTTCGTGGCGTTGATGAGCAGCCAGACGAGCGGCAGCAGCGCGTAGAGGGCGAAGAGCGACATAGCGATCGTCAGCGCGACCGAACGACGCGGCTTGCGACTGAGCGACGCGCGGGGCGACCGGGATCGGAGAGAGGAGGCGGGCATCAGACGTCCTTCCGGCTTCCGCGCAGCTGCACGATGTAGGCGATCACGGCGGTGAGCAGGCCCATGATGATCGCGATCGTGGCCGCGTAGTTCTGCTGCTGACCGAGGAAGGCGAGGTTGTAGGCGTACATGTTGGGTGTGTAGAAGGTGGGGATCAGGTTCGGCACGATCGTTTTGAGGATGTTCGGCTCGTTGAACAGCTGGAAGCTGCCGATGATCGAGAAAATCGTGGCGATGACGAGCGACCCGCGGATGGCGGGGAGCTTGATGGCCGTGACGATGCTGAACTGTCCTGCTCCGTCGATCTCCGCGGCCTCGAACAGCTCGTGCGGGATCGCCTTGAGCGCGGCGAAGAAGATAAGCATGTTGTAGCCGATGAACTGCCAGGTGACGATGTTGCCGATCGACAGGAGCATCCATTCGGGGGCGAACGGGGTAATCAGGTCGAACCCGACGGCGTTGTTGATGTTGCCGACGAGGCCGAAGCGCTCGCCGTACATGAAGCCCCACATCAGCACCGCCACGACCGCGGGCACCGCGTACGGGAGGAAGATCGCCAGGCGGAAGAAGCTCGCACCGTGCAGACGCGCACTGTCGATCGCGAGGGCGGCGACGAGCGCCAGGATCAGCATCACCGGCACCTGCACCACGAGGAACAGCAGCACGCGACCGACGCCCTCGAGGAACTGCGGGTCGGTGAACGCGGCGACGAAGTTGTCGACACCCACGAAGATCGTGCCACCCACCAGCTTCGTCTGGAACATGCTGAGGATGATCGAGTAGACCACCGGAGCCAGCATGACCAGCGCGAAGACGATGAGGAACGGGGTGAGGAAGCCGTATCCCGCCCGGATCTGGGCACGCTCCGTCCCGGATCCTCTTCTTCGTCGCGTCACGCTCGGCGTCATCGTCGTGGACATCCGCATCCCTTCGTCGGGTCCTGGCTCAGTCAGCCTAGAAAGACCGACTGATATCTGTAAAGCATCTATTTGGCATTGAACAATGCCCCAGAGGTATCAATCCACGATGAACGTGACACCCAGCTCGCGCTCCTGCGGATGCAGCCAGTAGGGCGGCAGGGTGTCGGGACCGCAGGATGCCGTGCCCAGCCCGGCCTGCGCGACATCGAGCGTGATCCAGGTGCGGTCCGAAGGCTCCAGTTGCACGGCATGCGTCGCCCGCTCGAGGTCGGCGGTGCGCCAGGGCCGGACGGTGAACCCGAGGGACTCGTCGGCCTCGATGCGCAGGCGCGGACTGCGACCGGTGATCTCCGACCCGCTGATCTCCGCCCAGCGCACATCCTGTCGTGCACCGTTCTCCTGGGGATGCGCGTACGGCGTCTGGAACGCCGCGACGGACGTCTCATGCGCACCCACGCGCACGGCCTGACGGGAGTCGGGATACGACTCCCCCGGTCCGAGTCCGAACCAGCGGACGCGGTCGTCGAGGCCGTCGAGCGCGAACGTGATGCCCAGTCGCGGCAGGGTCACCACAGGCCCGGGAGCTGCGACTCCGAGGGTCGTCGGTTCGATCCCCGCACGGAACTGCCCGTGGGGGCGGATGCGCACCCGCAGATGCACCGCGTCGCCCACCGCCGTCCACACCCAGGTGGTGGCGAATCCGGAATCGACGCCCGCCGCGCCCGTGACCGTCTCCACGCGGATCGCTCCATCGTCTTCTACGACCTCGACGGTGCGATGCAGCATCCGATCGAAGCCGAGTTCGAGCCATCGAGCACCCTGACCCTCGACATGGCTGTCGTTGTCGGTCAGTGCCCGCCAGATGTCGAGCACCGGCGTCGTGACCGCGCGCCCGCCGAGGGAGACCAGTCGGCCCCGGTCATCGATCTCGGCCGGGCCGAGGCGCCATCCGTCGCCTGCGGCGACCGCAGGGGTCGCGCTGCGCAGAGTGCGCGTGCGCTCGGCGAGCAGGCGCTGCCCGGTTCCGACGACATGACCGGCGGGCACGACGTCGGCATCGGCCCGGCGCACGACGTCGATCGTGAGCCACGCCTGCTGGCCGTCGGCGAGCGCCGGTGCGTCGAGGATCGGGAGCGCGATGTCGGCATCCGCCCTCGGCCCGATCTCGGGCAGCGCCAGCATGCCCGATGCGACCTGATCTCCGTCGACCTCGACCCGCCAGGCGAGCTCGAACCCGTCGAGCGAGACGTGGTCGTGACGGTTCTCGACGCGCACCGCGTCGGAACCCACCGTCAGACGCACGGGCGAGATCACCGCGGCGTACTCCGTGAGTCCCGGCGAAGGAGTGCGATCGGCGAAGACCAACCCGTCGATGATGTACGTGCTGTCGTGCAGGGCCTCATCGAAGTCGCCGCCGTACGCGACGAACTCGCGACCGCGGGCATCGACCTGCGTGATGCCCTGGTCCATCCACTCCCACACGAAACCGCCGAGCAATCGCGGGTACCGATCGAACAGCCGCTCGTAGTCGATGAGCGCGCCCGGGCCGTTGCCCATCGCGTGGGCGTACTCGCAGAGCAGGAAGGGCTGTCGGCGGCGGCGAGCATCCGCCGCCACGTCCGGGGTCCCGGGTTCGACTCCTGCACCGATCAGCGCCACCTCGTCGGGCGCGGCGTACATGCGGCTGTAAACGTCGACATAGCTGCTGTTCTGGTCGCCCTCGTAGTGCACAGGGCGGTCATCGCCCGCATGCAGCAGATCGGCCATGGCCTGCAGGTTGTCGCCGGCACCGGCCTCGTTGCCCAGCGACCACATGATCACGCTCGGGTGGTTGCGGTCACGCGCCAGCATGCGCTCGGCGCGATCGAGCATCGCCGCACGCCAGCGGGGATCGGCGGGCGGATTCTGCACCCATCCGGCATGCACGAAGCCGTGCGTCTCGACATCGCACTCGTCGATCACGTAGAGACCGTGCTCGTCGCACAGATCGAGGAACCGCGGGTCGGGCGGATAGTGGCTCGTGCGCACCGCGTTGATGTTGTGCGTCTTGAGCAGCTCGATGTCGCGCAGCATCGTGGCGACGTCGAGCGTGCGCCCGGTGTCGGGGTGCCACTCGTGCCGGTTCACACCGCGCAGGCGGATGGGGCTGCCGTTGACCAGCAGTTCGCCGTCGACGATCTTGAGCGTGCGGAATCCGATGCGCACCCGCAGCGTCTCGCCCGGGCTCGCGATCTCGGCGTCGTACAGGCGCGGCGTCTCGGCCGTCCACGGCTCGACCGACGAGATCACGATGGGTTCGCCGGCCGTACCGCTCACGGCGAGTTCGGGGATGCGCACCGTGGCAGGCACGTCGGTTTCGACGAGCAGGCGGGCCTCTCCCGTCGTCGCGTCGTAGTCGGCGCGGATGCGGTGCTCGTCGATGCCCCCGACCGGGCGCGTGCGCAGCGACACCGAACGGAAGATGCCTGACACCCACCACATGTCCTGGTCTTCGAGGTAGGTGGCCGCCGACCACTGCAGCACCCGCACCGCGACGGTGTTCTCGCCGGCCCGGATCAGTGCGGTCACATCGAACTCGGTCGCCAGTCGGCTGCCGGTGCCCCAGCCGACGGCGACGCCGTTGACCCAGACCGAGAACGAGGAGTCGACACCCTCGAAGCGCAGCACGGCATGCTCGCCCTCGGCGAGACCCGGATGCTCGAATCGACGCCGATACTCACCAACCGGGTTCTCGTTCGGCACGGCGGGCGGATCGACGGGGAACGGATAGCGGATGTTCGTGTACGCAGGAGCCCCGTAGCGCCACTCGCCGCGCGGCAGCAGCGCGCCGTCGGCGTCGCGCAGACCGGCGATCTGCCAGCTCGACGGAACCGCGATCTCGTCCCAGTTCGCGTCGTCGAGCGCTTCCGCCCCGAACGACGGCGTCAGATCATGCAGCCCCTCGCCCAGGCGGAAGCGCCACGGGCCGTCGAGGGAGAGCACCGGTGCATCCGTCGGGGCGATCTGGGCGGCGACCCGACGACCCTCACCGGGCTCGACCGCGGCGACGAAAGCCGCGGTCTCGATGTCGTGCACGAACGTCATCGGGCGTCCTCCTCGAACCAGCGCGGCAACCGACTGTCGAAGTCGGGCTGGAACTGCCGGATGTATCCAGTGTCGTCGCGGCGACGGATCGTCGTCTCGGTGTACGCCTCGTGCAGTCGCTGCAGGCGGGACTCGTCGATCTCGACGCCCAGCCCCGGCCGATCGGGCACCGTGATCGCGCCTTTCCGGATCGTGAGGTGCGAGGTGTCGGCGACGACATCGTCTTCGGCGCGCTTCCACGGCCAGTGCGTGTCGAGCGCGTAGTCGAGCTTCTCGACCGAGGCGCCCAGGTGCAGCATCGCGGCGAGACTGATGCCGAGGTGGCTGTTCGAATGCATCGAGATGCCCACGTTCATCGCCGCGCACGTCGCCGCGAGCTGCATCGACGGCCGGAAGCCGCCCCAGTAGTGGTGGTCGATCAGCACGACCTGCACGGCGTCGCGACGGAAGCCCTCGTTGATGTGCCCCTGCTCGACCACGCACATGTTCGTGGCCAGCGGGAGCGACGTCTTCTGCGCGACCTCGGCCATCGCGGTGATACCCGGGGTCGGGTCTTCGTAGTACTCCAGCGCGCGCTCGAGGCGGGAGGCGATGCGCACCGCCGTGCGCACATCCCACGTGCCGTTCGGGTCGATGCGCAGCGGCACCTCGGGGAACGCCTCGTGCAGGCGTTCGATGGCCTCCGCCTCCTGGTCGGGCGGGAACACCCCGCCTTTGAGCTTCAGCGAACGGAAGCCCCATGTGCCGATCATGCGCTGCGCCTGCGCGACGATCGCCTCGGCGTCGAGGGCGGCGCCCCACGCGTCGGGCTGCGCACCCGGATGCCGGTCCCACTTGTAGAAGAGATAGCCGCTGTAGTCGACAGCGTCGCGCTGCCTGCCGCCGAGCAGCGCCCACACCGGCACACCCGCGATCTGCCCCTGCAGGTCATGGAAGGCCGTGTCGAACGGAGCGACGATCGTGGCCAGCAGCTTGCGGGTCATCCCGGTCGGAGCATCCGGATCGCCGGCCCCGAGCGCCGCGGCCAACACCGGGAAGAGGCGGCCGACCTGGTAGGGCGTGGCGCCGATGACGGCCTCGCCCGCGCGGCGAAGCAGCGCGAGGATGTCGGCATCGCCATAGGTCTCGCCGAGACCGGTCAGCCCGGTGTCGGTGCGCACCTCGACGATCGAGCGCAGCACGAGCGGCTCGTGCACGCCCGCGGCGTTGAGCAGGGGCGGGTCGGCGAACGCGACCGGGGTGATGCGGACGTCGGTGATGACGGGGACGGTCATGCGTTCTCTTCCTGGGTTTCGGTGCGGGCACCGGCTTCGATGGCGCGCACGAGACGGAGGTGGTTCCACGAGAGGGGCGGCAGCTGCACGGTCGCACTGCCCGGCTCGACGGCGAGCGCGCGCGGCGCCACCGGCTGCGCATCCGCCGTGTTCGTCGTGCGACGGTCACCGTCGTCGGGAGCGGTCAGGGTGGTCGCCGACTCCACGACGAACCCATCGGTGTCGAGCGCGACGTCGACGGCATCGGTCTGCGAACGGTTCACGACGAACACCTCGATGCGGTCGTCGTCGAACGTGGCGGTGGCGTCGAGCTGCAGCACGTCTCCGTAGGTGGGCGTGGTCAGCGTCGCCGCCTCCACTCCCACCGTCAGCACCGACCCGTGCGCGTGGGCGGCGGTGATCGCGAACGGGTAGAAGATCGTCTGCCGCCAGGCGGCACCGCCCGGCTCGCTGCGGATGGGCGCGATCACGTTGACGAGCTGGGCCTGGTTGGCGATCGAGACCCGGTCGGCGTGACGCAGCAGCGAGTTCAACAGCGATCCCACGACGACCGCGTCGGTCACCGTGTACTCGTCTTCGATGATGCGCGGGTGGAAGCGCCACGGCCCCGTGAGCAGCGGTTCCTTGTCGACCTGGTTGAAGCGCGTGGTGTTCCACACGTTCCACTCGTCGACGCTGATGCCGATGCGCTTGGTCAGACCCAGCTCCTGCTCGACGTCGGCGACGATCGTCGCGACCTCGTCGATGAAGCGGTCGAGTCGGGCGCTCGACGCGAGGAAGTCCGACACGTCGTCGAGTTCTTCGTAGTACGCGTGCAGAGAGATGTGGTCGACGAGATCGCCGGTGTGACGCAGCACCGTGCGCTCCCACTCGCCGAACGTCGCCATCTCGGCCGACGAACTGCCCGCGGCGACGAGCTCGACACTGGGATCGATGAAGCGCATCAGGCGGGCGGTCTCGGCGGCGAGGCGGCCGTACTCGTCGGCGGTCTTGTGGCCGATCTGCCACTCGCCGTCCATCTCGTTGCCGAGGCACCACACGTCGAAGCCGAACGCGGCATCCGCACCGTTCCTCCGCCGTTCGGCGACGCGCGCCGTCGGTTCATCGAGGTTGCAGTACTCCAACAGCTCGGCGGCTTCGGCGGCGCCGCGCGTCCCGAGGTTGACCGCCATCATGACCTCGAGGCCCATTTCGGTTGCCCACCCGGTGAACTCGTGCAGACCCACGGCGTTCGATTCGAGGCTCCGCCACGCGGCATCCACCCGCACCGGGCGATCCTCCACCGGCCCGACGCCGTCTTCCCAGCGGTACCCCGAGACAAAGTTGCCGCCCGGATAGCGCACGCACGTGGCACCGAGCTCGCGCACGAGCGCGCCGACATCGCCGCGGAACCCGGCCGCATCGGCCGTCGGATGCCCCGGCTCATGGATGCCCGTATAGACCGAGCGCCCCATGTGCTCGACGAAGGTGCCGAACAAACGACGCGAGACCGGGGCGACGGTCTCGTCGGAGCGAAGGCGGAGAGTTGCGACCTGCTGCACGATGGTGATGCCTTTCACGACGATGGCAGGGCCATCCCCCGGGGTGGTGGATGGCCCTGCCGGCGGTCAGTCTGCGTTGACCGTGTATCCCTGCTCGTTGCCGTACTTGACGTTGGCGGCTTGCCACGCCTCCAGTCCGGCGTTGATGTCGGTGTGGTTGACGTACGCCGGGCCGACGGTGTCGGAGAAGATGCTGCTCGCGTACGACTGCCACGGGAGGAACTGCCAGCCCTCTGCGACGTTCTTCGACGAGTCGAGAAGCACCTCGTTGATCTGCTGGCCACCGAAGTAGTCCGGGGTCGCGCCGAGGAAGGCATCCGACTCGAGGTCGGCGACGGTGCTGGGGAATCCGCCGGACTCCATGAAGATCGCGACGCTCTCGGGGTCGTGGCTCAGCCAGCGCACGAACGCGGCGGCCAGCGCCTTGTTCTCGCTCTGGTTCATCACCACGTGCGAGCTTCCGCCCATCTCCGAGGTGGTCGGGTCATCCCCGTACGTCGGCATCGGGGCGACCCGCCACGAGCCGGAGCCTTCGGCGACGCTGTTCGTGAGAACACCGGCCATCCATGCACCCGACACGATGCTCGCGATCGAGCCGTCGCCCAGGGCGACGTACCATTCGTCGCTCCACGTCGCGGTCTTTGTGTCGAGCAGGTTCTCCTCGAGGAGCGGGTTCCACGCCGAGGTCCAGCGCTGCGCCCCCTCGTCGTCGAGCGCGATCGTCACGTCGGTCTCGTCGACGGTGAACGGGTGGCCGCCGGCCTGGCGGATCATCGAGGTCGTGAACGAGGGCTCGCCGAAGTCTCCGGCGAGGTACTTCGACGGGTCGGCCGCCTGCAGCTTCGCCGCCTGCTCGTGGAACTCGTCCCACGTGGTCGGCACGGTCAGCCCGTACTGGTCGTACACGTCCTTGTTGTAGAAGAGCGCCATGGGGCCGGCATCCTGCGGAAGGCCCCAGATGCCGTCGTACAGCGCGACGGAATCCCACGTCGACTCGGTGAAGTCGTCTTCGAGCTCGTCGAAGCCGAGCGACGTGAGGTCCTGCACCGACTCGCCCAGCACGAACTGCGGGAGGATGTGGTACTCCAGCTGCGAGACGTCGGGGGCGCCTCGACCGGCCGTCACCGCGTTCTGCAGCTTGAGGTTGTGCGCCCCGCCGCCACCGGTGTCGACGTACTTGACGGTCACGTTCGGGTACGCGGCCTCGAAGGCCTCGACCTGTGCGGGCGCAGAGGGGCTCCAGCCCCAGTACGTGATCTCGCCGCCCGCTTCGAGAGCGGCGTCGAGGTCTTCCGGAGTGAGGCTCTGGTCGCTCGCGCCTCCGCCGGAGGAGCATCCGGCGAGGGCGAGCCCTGCGATCACGAGGGTGGCGAGCGCGGTCGTCGCGCGCGCCTTCCTTCGGGTAGCTCTGTGCGTCATTGCATTTCCCTTCTCATGGTTCCATCGCCCCAGCCGTCGGCCCGGGCGGTCTGTTCAGTCCCGGCGTCCGACCCGCTGCAGCAGGCCCGCCGGTACGTTCTGGTACGAGACCGGGCGCCGGAAGCGCTCGATCGCGAGCGCGCCGACACTCGTCGTTCGCGGTTCGGATGTCGCGGGGTACGGTCCGCCGTGCACCATCGCCCCGGCGACTTCGACTCCCGTCGGCCACCCGTTGAAGACGATGCGTCCGACGATGCGCTCGAGGGCCGAGACGACGCGACCCGCGTCGGTGATCTCCGCGTCGGTCGCATGCACCGTGCCCGTGAGCTGTCCGTCGAGTCGGCGGAGTGCGGCGAGCACATCGTCGACGGAGTCGTAGCGCACGATGACCGAGCTCGCCCCGAAGACCTCTTCGCTGAGCGGACCCTCGTGGTCGAAGGCGTCGAGGGCGACGTCGTAGACGACCGGTGCGGGCGCGTTCGCCCCCTCACCCGTGCGGCCTTCCGCGAGCAGGGTCGCGCTCTCGGCCTGGCGACGGATGCCGTCGGCGAATGCCGCAGCGATGCCCGAGGTCAGCATCGTCTGACCGGCCGCATCATCGATGCGCTCGGCGACACGGCCGAGGAAACGGTCGGCGTCGTTCGGCACGAAGAGCACACCCGGCTGCGTGCAGAACTGGCCGGAACCGAGGGTCAGCGAGTCGACGAAGCCGTCGGCGGTCTCTGCGGTCGCCGCTCCCGGAAGCACAACGACGGGGTTGATGCTGCTCATCTCGGCGTACACCGGGATCGGCACGGGGCGCCGGTCGGCGATGGCGCGCAGCGCCAGCCCGGCGCGGCGCGAACCGGTGAACCCAACCGCATCGACGAGGGGATTCGCGACGAGCGCGCCCGCCAGCTCACGGTCGATCGTGAGCGCCGAGTAGACGCCACCGGGGAGGCCAGCTTCCTTGACCGCGGCGCTGATGGCCCGAGAGACGAGGCGAGTCGTACCGAGGTGCGCCTCGTGGTTCTTGACGATGACGGGGCATCCGGCGGCCAGAGCGGATGCCGTGTCGCCACCCGCGTTCGAGAACGCCAGGGGGAAGTTGCTCGATCCGAACACCACGACCGTGCCGATCGGCACCGACCGGAGCACCAACTCGGGCCGCGGCGGCGTGCGCTCGGGTAGCGCGTCGTCGACGTGCAGCGTGTCGTCGGTGAGAGTCGAGCCGAGGAAGCGGAGCTGCCCGGTGGTGCGCCCCAGCTCGCTGCGCAGGCGACCGAGCGGCAGACCGGATTCGAGGTGGGCTCGCTCGACGAGCTCATCGCCCACGGCCTCGAGCTGCGCGGCGATGCACTCGAGCAGCGCGCGACGCTCGGCAGCGGTCGTGGCCCGGTAGACCTCGCCCGCCTCGCGAGCGCGATCCACGGCATCCTGCACCTGCTCGGCCGTGGCGAGGGCGAAGATGGGCTCCAGAGCCCGGCCCGTGGCGGGGTCGACCGACTGGATCTGCCCGGCGCCCTGCACGACCTCGTCACCGGCGATGAACGATCCGGCGGTCGCCTGCACTGTGGTCATGCGTTGGCCCGCAGCACGATCTCGGCGAGGTCGGCGCGCTCCGCGTCGGTGAGGTTGCTGAGCGGGGGACGCACGGGGCCGCCCTGGCGGCCGACGGCGTCGAGCCCCGCCTTGACGATCGAGACGGCGTAGCCCTTGCCGCGGTCGCGGATGCGAGTGTAGGGGAGCACGACGTCGCGCAGTTTGGCGCGCACGGCGGAGTGGTCGCGGGCGCGCACATCGGCGTAGAAGCCCAGGGCGAACTCGGGCACGAAGTTGAACATCGCCGATGAGTACGTCGTGACACCCAGCTCGAGCAGCGGCAGCGCGAAGGTCTCGGCGGTGGGAAGCCCCCCGATGTACAGCAGGCGGTCGCCGGCGGCGTCGATCACGCGCGCGAGCGCTTCGAGGTCGCCGATGCCGTCTTTGTAGCCGATGAAGTTGGGGAAGTTCTCGGCCAGGCGAGCGACCGTCTCGGGCGCCGGGATCATGTTCGCGCGGGCGTAGACGATGACGGGAAGGCGCGTCGCCGAGAGCACCGCGGCGATGTGCTCGTATGCTCCGGCGTCGGAGACCTCGGTCAGGTAGGGCGGGAACAGCAGGATGCCGGCGGCTCCGGCCTCTTCGGCGATGGCGCACAGTTCGATCGCCTCGCGGGTCGAGCGACCGGCGGGGGCGAGGATCGGCACGGCTCCGGCGGATGCTTCGACAGCCGTCTTCACGACCCGGGCGACCTCGGCGGTCGAGAGCGAGAAGAACTCCCCCGTGCCGCCGGCGGCGAAGAGCCCGGCCACCGGGTGCCCACTCAGCCACGCGAGGTGGTCGCGGTACGCCTTCTCGTCGAACTCCAGAGCGCTGTCGAAGGTGGTCACCGGGAATGAGAGGAGCCCGCCGCCCAGCTGCTGGGCCAATTCTGCGGGGCTGTACTGGCTCACTGTGGAGACCTCTTTCGTCGTGGCAAGTCGTGTGAACCTCCACCGTAAGAAGACGCAGTGATACTTGTAAAGTATCGTTATTGCATTACGCGATACCCTGTCGGCATCTAAGACGTGCGTTCGGCCTCACGTCGGTCACGTTCGGCGAGCGCGGCGAGCTTGGCGTTGTACTCCTCGAGCTCCGCGTCGCCCGTGCGATCCGCGTGCCGGTCCGCCCGACGCTGCAGCTTGGTGTCGCTGCGGCTCCACTGGATGGCGACCGTGATCGCGAGGATCAGCGTCGGGATCTCCCCGATCGACCACGCGATGCCGCCGCCGACGTACTGGTCCTGCAGCGGGTCCACACCCCAGTCGCGACCCATCGCCCCGAACCAGTCGGCGACCATCAGCCCCTCCTGCATCATGATCGCGATGCCGAAGAAGGCGTGCATCGCCATGACGGCGATCAGCGTGATCAGGCGTCCGGGATACGGCAGACGGTAGGGAACCGGGTCCGCGCCGATGAGGCTCATGACGAACAGGTAGCCCGAGATCAGGAAGTGGATGACCATCCACTCGTGACCGAGGTGCTCGAACATCGACCAGCGCACGAGATCGGTGAAGTAGAAGGCCCACAGCGACAGGATGAAGATCGCCGCCGCGACGAACGGATGCGTGACCACGCGGGCGAACGGCGAGTGCACGGCCCACATGATCCACTCGCGGCCGCCACGGGTGCCGTCGTCTCGCTTGTGGATGGCACGCAGCGCGAGGGTGATCGGGGCCCCGGAGACGAGCAACAGCGGGATCGCCATCGACAGCATCATGTGGCCCATCATGTGGATGCTGAACAGGTACTCCTGGTAGGCGTTGATCGGCCCGCCGGTGACCCAGACGAGCAGCAGCGCCCCCAGCACCCAGAAGACCGTGCGATGGATCGGCCAGCGGTCACCACGCCGGTGCAGGCGCCACACGCCGGCCAGGTAGAAGAACAGTCCGAGGCCCGCGGCGATGAGCCAGAGCACGTCGATGTCCCATGCCGTGAACCAGCGCTCGAGGGTGAGCTCCGGCGGCAGCGTCGCTCCGGTCAGGATCTGGGCGGGCGTCTGCAGGAAGGCGGCGGTCTCGCCGGTGGGAGGGGGTGTGCGGGCCAGCGCGGCCGCGGCGCCGGAGGCGAGGCCCATCAGCGCGACCTCGCACAGCACGAGCAGCCAGAACCAGCCGGCGGCACGGGCTCCGGCGAGCTTCGGGATGAGGCGCGCGCGGTACCAGGCGCCGAGCAGGCCCATGCCACCCAGCAGTGCGACCTTGGCGAGCACGATCCAGCCGTAGGGCGTGGTCCACAGCGCGTTCCAGTCGCCGACGGCGACGATCGATCGCGTGACTCCCGACACGGCGACCACGGCGAAGGCGGCGATCGCGAGCGACGAGTAGCGCCCGACGAGCCTCGCGGTGTCGACGTCGGCACGTCCGCGCAGCAGGATCAGCAGCAGAAGTCCGCCGAGCCAGACGGCGGCGCCGATCGTGTGCAGCAGGATCGAGTTGACCGCCATGTTGTGCCCGGCGAGATCGCCCGCGTGGCCCTGCGTGGCGAGCGGGAGGAAGGATGCCGCGGCCAGCAGCGCCGTGATGAGCGTGGGCGTCCATGAACGCCAGGCGAACGCGAGCACCGTGATGATCGCACCGAAGAGCGTCGTGATGAGCCAGGACTGGCCGAGCGGCAGCTCCAGCAGGAAGCGGCCCAGCTGTGTGCCGAACTCGCGCTCGATGCTGAGCTTCGGGTTGAACGCGGCCATGAAGGCGAGGAACCCGGCGAGGCCAGCCGAGATCGTGAACACGGCGGCGCCGACCGAGGCGATGTTCAGCGCGGCGTCGAACGAGCGATCCCCCGCGCGCAGCCCGAACAGCGCCAGCACGAGCGAGCCGAGCATCACGGCGCCGGACATGTTCATCACGAGCTTGGCGATCGGCGTGCCCCAGAGCACGAACGGGCCGGGGTCCTGCAGGAGCGGAGGCTTCGCGCCTCCGCCGACGAGGAGCGCGAGCGTCAGGGCGACCAGCGCCGCGATGAGGAGGATGACGATCCCGGCGACGCGATACGCCGAGATCCGACTCGTCGACTCGCTGCGGGAACTCACCCCTCCAGCCTAGGCGCGCCCGGAGGGGGGAAAGCACGAAGGCCGCCCCCGTCGGAACGGGAGCGGCCTTCGATGAGGTGCGGTCAGATTACTTGACGGCAGCCTTGAGCTTGGAGCCAGCGGTCACCTTGACGCGCTTGCCGGCCGGGATCTTGATCTCGGCGCCGGTCTGCGGGTTGCGGCCCGTGCGAGCAGCGGTGTCGACCTGCTCGAAGGAGATCCAGCCCGGGATGGAGACCTTGCTGCCCTTGGCAACAGCGTCGGAGACCGTGGCGAACAGCGAGTCGAGGACACCGGAGACGGTGGCCTGGCTCTGGCCCGTGGCGCTTGCGATGCTCGCGACGAGCTCGGTCTTGGTGATGGACTTGTCAGCCATGTCATCCTCCAGCGACGAGATCCCGTCGCATCGTTGTGGGTATCGGAGCGGATGCTCCTGGTCTAGTGACCGCCTCGAATGTATCAACCACCACCCGCATTTCCGCGTCATTTCGCGGGTTTTGGGCAATTACTGGGCGTGTCGCACCACTTTGGCCACTCCAGTCACAGATTCGAGGGTCGTCAGCGAGCGCGGTGCGCGTCGATCACGGCCCGGGCGGTGCGCTCGAACGCCGGGCTGACGCGGCCTTCGCCGTCGAGATATCCGCCGACGAGCGCGGCATCGCGCAGCAGCACGAGGGAGGCTGCGACCTCCTCGGGACGCTCGAGATCGGCCGCCTCGGCGACCTGCTGCAGCGTCGAGCGGAACCACTCCCGGTGCTCGTCGATGAGCTGCCGCACGGCCCCACCGGCATCCGGATACTCCGCGGCCGCGTTGATGAAGGGGCAGCCCCGCGTATGGTGTTCGCGGATGTCGGCGGCGATGCCCTGGACGACCGCATCCAGCAGCGCGTCAGGATCGGAGACGGTCGTTCCCGCCTCCGTGAACATCGCGCGGAGCATCTCGTCCTCGTGGCCGAGATAGGCGAGCACGAGGTTCTCCTTGCCGCCGAACTGCTTGTAGAGGGTCGCGCGAGTGACCCCGGCCTCCTCGATCACACGGTCGACGCCGACCGCGTGGATGCCCTGTTCGTAGAAGAGGCGGGTGGCGGCATCGATCAGCCGTGCGCGGGCGGGGCTGGGGCGCTTCGTCGTGGTGTCCATGATCTTCCTCTCATCGTGTCATCCGAACCCCGGCATCCGAATCCGTTTTCCCGGTTTTGGGAATAGGTTGTGGTAGATAGAACGTTCGGTCTACTATCAGCGTAACGCACTTCCGATCAGCGGGAGCCGAACAGAGAGAAGAAGATCATGAACACCACCGACAAGACCCCCATCGTCCTCATCCACGGGCTGTGGATGACCCCGACCAGCTGGAACACCTGGGCCGAGCGCTTCCGCGCGAAGGGCCACGAGGTCATCGTCCCGGGATGGCCCGGCATCGACGACCGCTCGGTCGAGGACATCCGCCGCGACCCGTCCGCCCTGAAGGGCATCGGACTGAAGCAGATCGTCGACCACTACGAGCGCATCATCCGCTCGCTGCCCGTGAAGCCGATCGTCATGGGCCACTCCTTCGGCGGGGTCATCACGCAGATGCTGGCCGACCGCGGCGTCGGCGCGGCATACGTGGGCGTCGCCCCGGGACAGACCGCCGGCATCACCACCCTGCCGTTGTCGACGCTCTGGACCGGCACCCCGATCCTCGCGAACCCCTTCGGCCGCAACGGCGCCAAACCGCTGTCGAAGCGCCACTTCCACTTCACGTTCGGCAACGACCTGAGCCGCGCCGAGTCCGACCGCCTCTGGGAGGAATCGGCCGTGAACTCCTACAACCGGGTCTTCTTCGAGGGCGTCGCATCCGCGTTCAACGAGAAGGGCGGCGTCACGCACGTCGACTACGCGCGCACCGACCGGGCCCCGCTGTATGTGATCACGGGTGAGATCGACCACGTCGTGCCGCCGGCGATCGGTCGTGCGATCGTGCAGAAGTACCGCTCCACCGGCAGCCCCGCCGTCGTCGAGTACAAGGAGTACCCCGGGCGCACCCACCGCCTGGTCAGCCAGGACGGCTGGGAAGAGATCGCCGATGAGGCCCTCACCTGGGCCGTCGCGCACACCACCGCACCCGTCGCGTGACGCCGGCTTGCGCCGGGCAGACTCGAAGACACGGAATGGAGGAGATCTCGCGGCATGAAGGAGTGGATACGGCATCCGCTCCTTCATGCCGCGAGATCTCCTTCGCGTTGCGCGGGTGGTACGCCGTCATGCAACGTGCGCTCCTTGCGCAACGGCCTCCATGATCACCGACTGCACCTCGGGCCAGCGCTCCATCACCTGCTCGTAGCTGAAACGCAGCACCCGGTAACCCCGGATCAGCAGCTGCGCGTCATGCGCGATGTCCCTGGTCCGTTGCGCCCCTGTGTGGGTCGCGCCGTCGAGCTGGATCACCAGCCGGTCACCGATGAGGAGATCGACCCGGCGATCCACGACCCACGCCTGCGGCAGCATCCGGAGCCCCATCCACCGGAGCCGATGGAAGACGATGGTCTCCAGCCCGGAGTCCGCGAAGGGGCGCGCCCTCGCGAGAAGCGTTCGGGCGGGCGGCGGAAGCTCGAGGCCTCGGAGCCTCGCGTCGTCTATGAGCCCCTTGTTCATCGCCGACTCCCAGATGACGAGGGCGGTCTCGAACGGCTGGCACTGCGCGATCAGAGCGAGGGCGTTCACGAGTTCGTCGACCGCGGCGTCCGGAGGACGCAGGACCACAGGCTTCGACCAGTGCACGACGACCTGCGACGGCACCCGAATGCGCGCAGAGTTCGGGCGGGCGGCGACGTGGAGCGCCGCCTTCGCGGGAACCCAGAGCCCGTACCGCTCCGCCGCCGTCACGCAGCTCAGCACGACTCCGCGGGACACCGCTCCGACCGTCTGCGGATCGGCGTCGGGCAGCGCCACCCACCCCTGGCGCACGGTCGTGATCTCGCCCTGCTCCTTCGACCGCCGCAGCGCGTACTCGCTCACACCGGCTTCTCGAAGCGTGCGCACTCGTGCGACTCCTCCACGACGGCTCAGCTCATCCACGGGATCCATCGAACGATCGTGCCCGCCCGCCTGGCGCAGGGGTGACCGCCATCCCGGCAAGCGGGCACTGTTCTTCAGCGAGCGGTTACTGTGCAGGACAGCTCCCTGCGGAGCATCCAGCCCCCACGAACGCGCCCGCTCTCCCGCCGGGCACGTCTGATCTCACGATCTGAAGGAGAAAACACGGAGCGAAGGAGTGGACGCCGTCGGCAGGCCTTCAGAGCGTGAGAACTCCTTCAGAGCACCCGCGCGGCCCGCGCCCGCGCACCGAATAAAGGAGAAGACGCGGAATGAAGGAGTGGATACTGCCTCGCGTCCTTCAAAGCGCGAGAAGTCCTTCACAACGCGAGGGCACCCCACGCGAGGGCACCCCACGCGAGGCATCACCACGCAGGGGCACCACAACGCAGGGGCACCACAACGCAAGACGAAGCGCGGGGCACGCAGAAGGGGCGAGGATCCGAAGATCCTCGCCCCTTGTCAGCTGAGACTTACCAGCTCGACTTGGTGACACCGGGCAGCTCGCCACGGTGTGCCATGTCACGGAAGCGGACACGCGAGATGCCGAACTTCGTGAGGACACCGCGGGGGCGGCCGTCGATGACGTCGCGCGAACGCACGCGAGCCGGCGACGCGTTGCGCGGCAGCTTCTGCAGGCCGACGCGTGCAGCCTCGCGGGCCTCGTCGGTGGCGTTCGGGTCGACCAGGGTCTTCTTCAGCTCGGCGCGACGCTCGGCGTAACGCTCGACGATGACCTTGCGCTGCTCGTTGCGAGCGATCTTGCTCTTCTTAGCCATTGATCAACGCTCCTCTCGGAATTCGACGTGCTGACGGATGACCGGGTCGTACTTCTTGAGCACGAGGCGGTCGGGGGTGTTGCGGCGGTTCTTCTTCGTCACGTACGTGTAACCCGTACCTGCCGTCGAACGCAGCTTGATGATCGGACGAACGTCCTGAGCCTTCTTGGCCATTAGAGCTTCACACCCTTCGCCTGGAGGTCCTTGACCACGTTCTCGATGCCGCGGACGTCGATCACCTTGATGCCCTTGGCGGACACGTTGAGCGTGATCTTACGACCGAGCGACGGAACGAAATACGTCTTCTTCTGCACGTTCGGGTCGAAGCGGCGCTTCGTCCGGCGGTGCGAGTGCGAGACATTGTGTCCGAAGCCGGGAACAGCTCCGGTCACCTGGCACACTGCTGCCATGATGTGACTCCTTCTATACCGTGAGACCGGACGGCCTCACCCAAGATCCCTTGTCTGCACGCAACCTCGACCCGCCGATCTCTCGGCCGCAGAAGGGGAAGCACGCGAACTGCGCACAGGAGTGTGCGCAGACAAAGAGTCAGTTTAGCACGGGCGGAGTGCCGTCGAGCGCCGCGGCCTCGGCCGCGCCCCGCCCCCAGCGGAAGGGCGACACGGTGGGGTCGCCATCGATCCAGAAGCGCCAGGGGAACGCGTGCGTGCCGGCGACTCCGGCGACGCCGACCCGCGGGCCGCGCACCACGTCATCCCGCGGCACGCCCAACCACAGCTCGGCGCGCGCCCCGTGCTGCTCCTCCCCCGTGACGGCGTCGATCCCGTCGTGCAGCGGATGCCGCAACCCGACGGCCTGACCGAGACGCCCCGGTCCTCGGGCGAGGTCGCGAAAGGCGATCCGACCGAGAGGCAGCACCGCGCCGCGCCGCCGAGCCGCGGCATCCGCTCCGGCCACGATCTCGCCGGCCCGCAGCAGCACGCCGTCGCCCTGTCCCTCCGGCCCGCACACGACGTTGACGCACGAGTGGATGCCGTGACTCAGGTAGACGTAGAGGTGCCCCGGCTCACCCCACATCGTGGCGTTGCGGGCGGTCGGCCCCATTCGCGCATGCGATCCGGGGTCCGCGATCTCGCCGGTGCCCCGCCCGTGGTACGCCTCGACCTCGGTGATGCGCAGCCGCACCTCGACCGGGTCTGTGGCTTCGGACCCGACGACGAACGTGCGCAGTTCCGCCCCGAGCAGTCGCGGCGCGACGTCGACCGCGGAGCCGCCCAGATCGGCACGCGCGGCACGGCGCAGGGCATCGCGCGGCGACATGTCAGAACCGCGGTGCCGTCTGGCACCAGGAGACGTCGAAGCCGGTGAGGGCGACCATCTCCTTGCCCGACTCCATGTCGATCAGATGCGTCTCGACGTTCTCGGGCAGCGGGAGCAGCATCCCGTCGTAGGGGTTGCTCGCCAGTTCCGGCGCGACGACGACTGCTGCATATTGGCCGCTCGGGGATGCGCACGCCTGCAGGATCGAATCCGCCGAGCTGACCTCGACCAGCGGGGTCGCCGTGCCGTCGTCGTCGACGCGGATCACCGCCTGCCCCACCGGCAGTCCGGCATCGTCGCGCGAGACCACGTGCCGCAGCGTGCCACCGGGGTACGGCGTGATCGAGGAGGCCGTGCCGTAGTCGGGATCGGATGCCGCGAGCGGCTTCTCGGATCCGTCGGCGAGGTCGAGCTCGACCACGGTGGCGTCGAGCCGCTCGACGATCGCGGTGTAGGTACCTCGGGAGATGCCCTGGATGGTCGCGGCGAGCCCCAGGGACTGCACGCCCGCATCGCTCGAGCGGTCGACGAGCGAGAGCGCTCCGTCGAAGTCGATGAACAGCACGGCGGCGCTGTCGGGCACGAACTGCCAGACGAAGACGCTCGCCTCCTCGCCCGCGACCTCGATGACCTGAGGGTCGTCCTTGCCGTTCAGCGACTGCGTGACCAGCACGCTCGCTCGCCCTTCGTCGTCGCTGAGCTCGCGGTCGGAGTAGCTGTAGCCGACGAGGCCGCCGCGCTCGGAGACCTGGATCGCGCCGACGTAGCCGTCACCGGGCAGTTTCAGCTCGCGCTGGTTCGCCCCGTCGCGGTCCATCACGAGCAGCCGGGACCCTTCGCCCTCCTCGACCGCGACGACGAGCTGGTTCGAGGTCGCCCGGAAGTCGTTGATCTTGTCGTGCTCGTAGACCGCCACCCCATCGCCCTTGAGGTCGGTGAGGAAGATCTTGTCCTTGCCGTCGACATCGCGGCGCAGGATGAAGATGTGGGATGCCGGGGTTTCGAAGCTCGTCGTCAGGGTCGTCGAGGGACCCCCACCGGCACCGGTGACATCGGCGACACGCACGGTGTACTTCGTGGAGTCGTCGAGCGGGACCGTGAAGCGCACACCGACGCCCCGACCCGATGCATCGACCGTGAACGGCACGGCCGGTTCGACGGTGACCTGCTCGGGATCGATGTCCGCGAGCGCCTGGTTCGCCGTGAGGATGACCCGGCTCCCGGACGATTCGATCGCCTGCGCGGTGTCGACCTGCACCTCGCTGATCCGTGGCCCCTGCAGGAGGCTCACGATCCCGAACGCGGTGCCGACGAGCACCAGGATGCCGAGGACCGCGCCGATCGTAAGGAGGAAGCGGCGCGACGTCGCGGGGGTGCGGGCAGATTCGCGTGCGGACGGCTCGCGGGAATCGGCCGGATCGAACGCCGCATCGCGCGGCTCAGTCTCGGCATCAGTTTCGGCCTCGGCGCCGGCCTCGGCATCGGGAGCGTCAGGGGACGCGACGAAAGGGGCCGCACCCACGACGACGGGCTCCGTGGGGAGAGGAACGGACGGAAGCGCCGTCGCCTCGGCATCTTCCCGCGCAGCGGCCTCGAAGGCGGCCATCTTGCGGGCGGCGGCTTCCTGCTCCGCGACCTCGCGATCGCCTGCCTCTCGAACCGCGGCCTCGCGGGCAGCGGCCTCACGGGCGGCGGCTTCGCGAGCAGCGGCTTCACGGGCAGCGGCCTCGCGAGCAGAAGTCTCGCCCGCATCGGCACGCGGCTCCTCGGCGCTCGGCTCGGGCTCATGGTGCGTCGCGAGCGCGCGCTCGATCCGTTCCGCCTCGGCCGCCTCGGCTGCCTCTCTGGCCGCGCGCATCTCCGCACGAGTCTGCGGAACGGCGGGCACCTCGGGGCGATCGTCGTCAGTACTCATACGGATCCCCCGGCTCGTCGATCGCGACGACATCGGTCGGCTCGATACGGAGCTTTCCGTCGGCATCCGCGCGCACGGTCCCGGTGATCTCGACCCACTGTCCGGTCGCGTAGTCATCCGGGTCGACGTCGACCGGGAGTGCGGCGGTCTGTGCGTCGATCACGCAGTGCGTGATGACCAGTCGGGTGAGGTTCACGCCGTCATCGCCCGAGGAATCGGGTGTCACGAAGCCCGTGAGGGTCACCGGTGCGCCGTCATAGGCGGCGGTGTTCGTGGCCGCGGCGAAGACGCTCGCCCAGTCCCCCACGCCGAACGTGGAGGTGTCGGCGACGCCGAGCGCGACAGTGTCCGACCCCGCGAACAGTGCGCTCTGCTCGCCCGCGCGCGACATCGCCAGCTCGACCGACAGCGAGGCCGGCGGCAGCACGAGGGCAGCCGCGACGACGCCCGTGGCGATCACTCCGCCCGCGACAGCACCGACACCCGCGAGCGAACGTCGAGGCGACGCGGGGTGCGAGCCGTGATCGGCATCATCCGAGCCCTCTGCGACCACCGGGGCAGGCCCGTGATCGTGCCCGTGATCGCCCTCCTCGCCGAGCGGGAGCGTGCACGACCAGATCGCACCGGCCAGGGTCACGACCGCGGCGGTGCACGCGAACCACACCGACTCGGGGCTGATGTAGAGGTTGAGACGCCCGGTGAGGCCGAGGCCGAGCGTGACGACCGAGATCACGGCGGCGAGCCCCACACCCAGCCAGCGGGTGCCGAGCGCGCGGGCGCGGATGGCGGTCTGCTCAGACAAGGACGTTCACCCCGATCCCGATGGCGAACGCCGAGGCGAGCACGATGCCCACGATGCCGACGAGGGTGCGCGTCGTGAACGTGGTGCGCATGAGCGCGAGCATCTTGACGTCGACGAGCGGGCCGACCAGGAGGAAGGCGACGATGGCACCGGACGAGAACGTCGACGCGAACGACAGCGCGAAGAAGGCGTCGACGTTCGAGCAGATGGCGACGGTCATCGCGAGGATCATCATCGCGACGATCGACAGCACCGGGTTCGACCCGATGGCCAGCAGCCATTCCCGCGGGATGAGCACCTGCACGGCTCCGGCGAGCGCCGAGCCGATCACCAGCGCGGGCATCACGGCGCGCAGCTCGACGAGGAACTGCGTCAGGCTGCGGCGCACCGGCGTGCCCGGTTCGTGCGTCACGCGGTCGCACGTGTCGACGAAGCGCTGCGTGAGCATGCCGTCCGGGTCGGGATGGCGGCTGTAGATCCAGCCGATCAGGTTCGCGATCAGGTAGCCGCCGACGAGGCGGGCGACCAGGATGCCGCCGTCCCAGCCGAATGCCGCGTGCGTGGTGAGGATCACGATCGGGTTCACGATCGGCGCCGCGATGAGGAAGGTCATCGCCTCGGCCGGAGCGAGCCCGCGCATCATCAACCCGCGGGCGAAGGGCACGTTGCCGCACTCGCACACCGGGATCAACATGCCGAGCAGCGACAGCACGGCTCGACGGGCCCAGGCGCGCCGAGGCAGCCAGCGGTGGATGACGTCGGGCGGCAGCCACACCTGCACCACGATCGACAGCAGCACGCCGAGGATCACGAACGGCAGCGCCTCGATGAGCACGCTCAGCGCGAGGGTGAGGCCGTCCTGCGCGCGGGTGGGGAGGGCTGCGGGGAAGAGCGTGGGCACGAAGGCGTCGATCAGGAACAGCGCCGCGATGATGACGACGCCGAGACCGACTCCGATCCAGGCCGAGCGCGCGGACGGCGCCGGGCGATGCGTGTGACCGTGACGGGTCGCCGTACCTGCCGAGGGGCTCACGCGTTCGCAGCCCTTTCGGCGTCTCGCTTGTTCGTGCACGGCGTGCACAGCCCGAAGATGTCGACCACGTGTGCGGCATCCGTGAATCCGTGCAGCGCCGCGGTGCGGTGCGCCCACTGCTCGACGTCCTTGGCCTCGATCTCGACCGTCAGGCCGCAGGACCGGCAGATGAGGTGGTGGTGGTGACCCTGCGTCGTGCAGGCGCGGTACAGCGCCTCGCCCTCGGGGCTCTGCAGCGAATCGGCGTCACCGGAAGCGGCGAGGCCGGCGAGCGCGCGGTACACGGTGGCGAGGCCGATGCCGGTGTTGTCGTCACGCAGCGAGGCGTGGAGATTCTGCGCACTCACGAAACCGCGCGCGTCGGCGAGTGCTTCGCGCACGCGTTCGCGCTGCCAGGTGTTCCGCTGAGCCATGAGACGAGTCTAGGCCGCAGGGGTTGGCGAGGGCTGGGAGTGGACGCGCCCGTGCATGGCTCAGGCCCGGACGCGCTTCACCCGGGCCCGTGTCTTCTGCACGATCCAGCACACGACGTAGATGGTGAACGACAGGGTCGTGATGTACGGGCTCACGGGCAGCGTGCCGGCGAGGGCGAGCAGGATGCCGCCGACGGCCGAGACGAATCCGAACAGGGCGGACAGCAGTGGCACCGCGATGGGGCCGGCCGTGACCCGCATCGCGGCGGCGGCGGGTGTGACCAGCAGCGCCATCACCAGCAGCGCACCGATGATGTGCACGCTCACCGCGACGATGAGGCCGAGCAGCACCATGAACAGCAGGCTCACGGCACGGGTCGGCACTCCGCGCGCAGCAGCCGATTCCGGGTCGAGCGAGTCGAAGCGCAGCGGGTTCCACATCACGAGCAGCCCCAGCAGCACGACCATGCTGATGCCGATGAGCCAGCCGAGGTCGGGGCTCGACACCGACACGATCTGGCCGGTGAGCAGGCTGAACCGGTTGGCGCTGCGGCCGTCGTAGAGGGAGAGGAACAGGATGCCGAGGCCCAGGCCGAACGGCATCAGCACCCCGACGATCGAGTTGCGGTCCCTGGCCTTGGCGCCGAGGATGCCGATCAGGATCGCCGCGATCAGGGCGCCGGCCAACGACCCGAACACCACACTGCCGCCGAACAGCAGGGCGGCGGCGGCACCCGCGAACGACAACTCGCTCACGCCGTGCACCGCGAACGCGAGGTCGCGCTGCATCACGAAGACGCCGATCAGTCCGCCGACGATGCCGAGGACGGCACCCGCGATGATCGAGTTCGACAGCAGGGCGACAAGCTCGCCGTAGTCCTGGAACGAGAAGACGTCGCTCCAGTCGACCAGGGGCCTCATGCCGCTCCTCCGTGCTCGTGGTCGCCGTGGTCGTGGTGCGGCTCGGCATCCGGAACACCGACGACGACCAGCCGGTCGCCCGCGCGGAGCACGAACACCGGGGTGCCGTAGAGGTCGCTGAGCACGCGGGTCTGCAGCACCTCGTCGGGAGTGCCCAGGAGGAACCGGCCGCCCGCGATGTAGAGGATGCGGTCGACACGGCCGAGGATCGGGTTGATGTCGTGCGTGACGAACAGCACCGCGGCCTGGCGGTCACGGCGCTGACGGTCGATGATGTCGGTCACGGCCAGCTGGTTGGCCAGGTCGAGGTTCGACAGCGGCTCGTCGCAGAGGAGCAGCGCCGGCTCGTCGGCGAGGGCTTGCCCGACCCGGAGTCGCTGCTGCTCGCCGCCCGAGAGCAGGCCGACCCGCCGATCCGCGAAATGCGAGGCTCCGACGGATTCGAGCAGCCGGTCGACCTTGGCGCGGTCGCCGCGGTGCGGGATCGGGAACCCGAACCGGCTGCCGCTGACGCCGAGCCCGACCAGGTCGCGGGCCCGCATGCTGGTGTCGGGGGCGAGGTTGCGCTGCTGCGGGATGTAGCCGATGCGGGGGTTGCCACGGTGCACGGGCTCCCCCGCGACACGGATCGATCCCGAAGACAGCGGCTGCAGGCCGAGGATGCTGCGCAGCAGGGTGGTCTTGCCCGACCCGGACGGGCCGAGCACCGCGATGAACTCACCGGGCTGCACCGTCAGGTCGAGCCCTGACCAGAGTTCGCGATCCCCGCGCTGGAGTGCGGCGTCGGTGATCTCGAGGACCGGAGCGCCCCCACTCACGGCTGGACGGCGGCGGCGAGGCTCTTGATCGCGTCACTCATCCACTCAGAGTACGACGATCCGTCCTCGAGCAGCTCCGTGAAGGCGACGACGGGGATGCCGGCATCCTTCGCGGCCGCCTCCACCCGCTCGGTCTCCGCTCCTCCGGTCTGCGCGTTGGTCAGCAAGGCCGTGGCCTGTCCGTCTTCGATCACCTTCAGCGCCTCGAGCAGCACGGCGGGAGCCACATCGGTGCCCTCCTCGACCGACTCGGCGAACCCCTCGGGGGTGACGTCGGTCAGGCCGGCCGCGGCGGCGAGGTAGCCGGGCAGCGGCTCGGTCATGAAGACCGTGGCCCCTGCGGCATCCGTCTTGATGGTCTCGAGGTCGGCCTCG
This sequence comes from Microbacterium sp. Mcb102, assembly GCF_024519805.1. Lineage (NCBI taxonomy): Bacteria > Bacillati > Actinomycetota > Actinomycetes > Micrococcales > Microbacteriaceae > Microbacterium > Microbacterium sp. Mcb102. Next base: position 406,614 of record NZ_JALJRG010000003.1, read on the forward strand.
AAGCCCTCCAGGTCGGCGACGATCTCGTCGGCGTTGGCCGCGAACTCCTTCGCGCCGTCGGGGTCGAGCTCGGCCAGCTCGTCGGAGATCGCCTCGACGACATGGATCATCGTGTGCGGGTCGAACCAGACGTGCTCGTTGAAGCCCTCGATGTGGTTGTGCCCCTCGTGACCCTCTTCGCCCTCGGCGTGATCGTGGTCGTGGGACTCTTCGTCGGCGTGGTCGTGCTCGGCCTCGTCGTGCCCCTCGTTGCCGGGGAAATCGTGCGAGAACTCGACCGCCGTGACGACGTGCGGGTCCTTCGCGTCCTGCAGCAGGGTGTCGACGAAGGCGTCGTAGCCGCCGCCGTTCTCGATCACCAGGTCGGCCTTCTGCACCGTGAGGCGATCGCGCGCGGTCGCCTCGTAGGAGTGCGGGTCCTGCGAGGCCGAGGTGATGAGCGACTCGACCTCGACGCGGTCGCCGCCGATCTGCGCGGCGATGTCGCCGTAGACGTTGGTGCTCGCGACGACCGTGATGGTGCCGTCGTCGCCCTCTCCCGCTGCCGGGGTGGTGGAGCATCCGGCCAGCGCGAGGGCGGCGACGGATGCGAGGGCGAGGGCGACGACGGGCTTCTTCATGCCTTCACTCTAAACGCTAATGAGAACCATTATCAAGTTGAGCCGGATGCCGCGCCTCGGGCTCGACGCCGCGGGCTCACTTATGGGTCGTCCTTCATCATGATCCAGATCTGTCATATCTGATTCAGGCAAACACTGGAGTCACTGAGAAGCCCGTCCGACCGGGATCGTCAAACTATGTGATCCGGTGTAGCGCCCCCGTAAGCAGTGTGCCTGGGGTCCATGGAAGAGGTCATCCCACCTTTAGGATCCTTCTCCACGAGACTGGCACTTAACGACGGGAGCGGAGGTGCTCCCACACATAGTTGATCTGATGCTCAGTCACTGGATCCCATCGTGCATTCTTCTCACGCTCAGGAACCCGGTGCGAAGCACACGTCGTACCGCGCCGCCACCGTCCGAGTAGCCAAGCTGAACGGCGAGCTCACCGGGCGTCGTCGGAGGAAGGTCGAAGTCCGACTCCGTGAAGACAACGCCCGGGACGTGTACTCCCATCTCCCGAGCCTCTCGGACTGCGCGTTGCGCATCGGCCTGAATCTGCAGAGGGTCTTTTTGTCGTCCAGCGCCACTTGAGGATGCATGCCAGCCTTCGCCGAACGCATCGCCACTCGATATGTCTCCGGACGGTGCGCCGCCTCCCATGCCGGACTCGCCGGGCGCCAGATCCGACAGAGGCGGCCGAAACAGCCCGCATCCCGGGACCTGAACTCACGCGACCATCGAGACCATTCCGACTTATTCACCCCTGCGCCGCGCCTCACGGTGCGGAACCCCGGGCGACACGCCGACGCGCATGTTGACGAATTCGTGCGCGGTTCTAAACTAAGAGCGTAGGTTCAACGACGGTTTCTTGGGGAAGGAACATCACATGGATGCAGGACTCGGGGACAGCTCCTGGTTTCGCAAACGATTCGGCGACGCTGGACCAGCGACCGCACGTGCCCTCATCCGGGCGGGCCACGGGGCCCACAATCGTTCCAGCGACACGAAGACCGCAAGCGGTCTGAATACCGATGAGCCCTATGGCGCGACCTTCTGGCAGGTGTTGGCCATCGGCTTCCTGGAGCACCTCTCGGAAGTTCAGGGCATCGGCACGGCAAAGCCCAAAGGGTTCCGTTACGAGATTCCGGTCATCAACGGCACGACCGTTCACGCGCTGAAGTGCTCGTCGCGCTCCGGCTCTCGCTCCGACCGCTTGAAGCTCAACTGGTCTCAAGCACGCGACGACTCCCTGGCACACGTCGAACGCCTCAGTGATGAGGTTCTGCCGCTTGAGGAGTGGTTGGCGGATGCCGGCAGCGACCACCTCGCGGAGGCTCCGTCATCCGAAGAAGACGCCGTCGTCCTCGCTGCCTTCGTCGCCTCCGCGAGCGGAGGTCTCGAGAGGATTTACATCGGAGACGGCTACATCGACCGCAATGACAACGTCCATTGGGTGCATGTCGAAGAGATTCCCATTCGCCTCGAGTTCGTCGAACTCGACAACACCCTGACCGTGCCCTCCGACCGGTTCGACTCTGCCCCGGGCGATTTCAACCTCGACATGGGCCTTGCACAAGAAAAGGAAGACACGGAGGATTCATGAAGCCATTGACTCCCTCCGCTTTGCCTTCGCCTTCCGCCGACGAGGTGGCAATGGCATTCGACCCCGACCGGCTCCGCCAAGCGCGCCAGTTGGCGTTGAAGACGAAGCAGGACGTCGCCGCGGCCATCGGGGTGTCTCCCGCGGCCGTCGGTCAGTACGAGTCCGGGGTCTTCGCTCCTCGAGCCGAGCTAATTGAGAGCCTCGCACGGTTCCTCCGCGTGCCTATCAGCTACTTCGCGGCAGGGCGACCCCAGGCGCGACTCGAGTCAGGAAGCGTGTTCTTCCGCAGCTTGAGGGCCACCGCGGCGAAGCAGAGGAACAAAGCCGTCGCCTATACCGAGCAGGTCTGGGAGCTGGCGAACATGCTTGAGACTCACGTTCGCTTCCCCCCTGTCAGCATTCCCGGTTTTGCGGGAGGCGAGATCGCCCCGGACACATTCGCATCGGACCCGGTGACCGCCGCACAGGAGTTGCGCCTGGCATGGGACCTGGGCGACGGCCCTATCCCGCAGATGCTGCGGCTTGTGGAGTCCAAGGGCATCGTCACCGTGTTGGTGCCGATGGTGGAAGCGGAGGTGGCGCGAATCGACGCGTTTTCAACGTCCGCCCTCGGACGCCCCATCATGGTCTTGTCTCCTGACCGTGCCGATGATGTCTATCGTCACCGCTTCAGCGTCGCCCACGAGCTCGGGCACCTGATCCTCCATGGCGGGAGGGCCTCGGGGACCATTGATCTGGAGCGAGAAGCTAACAGGTTCGCCGCCGAGTTCTTGACGCCCGTTCAGATGATGGACGCGGAACTCCCTTCCCGTCTCGACATGGCTCACGTATTGAAGATGAGCAACCGCTGGGGGGTCGAGGCTTCCTCCATCATTCGTCGCAGCCGTGAGCTGGGGAAGGTCTCGGAAGCGTCGGCGCGACGTGGATACATTCGCCTCCAGCAGATGAACGTCACGATTGAGCCCGTCGCGAAGTTCCCTGGGGAGCAGCCCCTCTTGCTGAAGAAGGCAATAGGTCTTGCAGAGCAGATCGGCATCAACGTCCCCACCCTGGCCCACGAGCTAGCGTGGACGCCGTCTCACCTAAGGTCGATGCTCGGAGAAGCAGACCTCCGACCCAATTTGTCCCTGGTTCTGTGATGCCCTCTTAAGACGGTTACGCACCGGATCCGCAGAGCTCACTCATGCTCCCCATACGCTTCATTGAACAGCAGGAAGGATCCGCCGATGACCGAGGCCACCGACGCCTTCGAAAATGAACTTCTAGCACACCTGAATCAGTTCACAAGTGCACCATTCCTCTTCGTCGGAAGCGGGTTCTCCCTCCGCTACGCCGAATCTGACAACTGGACGCAACTCCTCGAACGAATGGCAGGACTCGCGGGCAAGCCCTACGCCTATTACTCCTCGAGCGCGAACGGCGATCCGTTACAGACTGCAACTCTCATAGCCGAAGACCTCCGGGAACACTGGTGGTCCGCACCCGAGTTTGCCGAAAGCCGCGAGGCCTTCCCTCATCCCTCTGGTCGCGAGTCTCCGTTCAAATACGAGGTGGCTAAGTCTCTTGAGGGCATCGCGTCAAGGCTGCCGGACGTCGGTCCTCTGAACGATGAGCTGGAAGCGCTTCGTGTAGCAACTGTCGAAGGCATCATCACCACCAACTTCGACGAAATTCTCGAGTACGTCTTCCCAGACTTCGTGCCCTACGTCGGCCAAGACGAGCTTCTCTTCAAAGACCCCAAGGGCGTGGCGGAGATCTACAAGATCCACGGAAGCGCCGCTCAGCCAGAGTCCCTTGTGATTACGTCGTCCGACTTCGAGCGGTTCCGACCCCGTAATCCCTACCTTGCAGCGAAGCTGCTCACCATCTTCGTCGAGCATCCGGTCATCTTCGTGGGTTACTCCCTGAGCGACCCCAATGTCCGCTCCATCATCACCAGCATCGCCTCGGTTCTCACCAACGACAACATCCATCAGCTTGAGAATCGTTTGATCTTCCTCAACTGGGACCCGGATGCGTCGGCGCCGACAGTAGCACCGTCTACTTTTGCTCTGGACGACACAAGCATCCCCATCCGCCTGATAACCGCACCAGACTTCCTATCGACGTTCCACGTCCTCGGCCAGCTTCATCGTCGCTTCCCCGCCAAGATCCTCCGGCACCTGAAGCACGAGGTGTACGAGCTCGCCCGAACGAGCGAGCCTTCGAAGACCGTTGTGGTGTCCGACCTCGAGTCCGACACCAACCTCGACCAAGTGGACGTCGTCATCGGGGTCGGAGTATCGAAGAGACTCCAAGACAAGGGCGTCACCGGACTCACCCGTCGCGACTTGATACTTGACGTCCTCGATCCAAAGATCGAACTTCGCAACTACCCGCAGATCGTGACGGACGTCCTACCGTCGCTCGCACATCAGCGCACACACACCCCTATCCATCAATGGCTTCGCGGAGCGGGACTGCTCGATGAGAACGGCGACCTCGTATCCGATGCCGACGTCGCCCCAGGCATCCGTGCTCGCCTCCGGCTTAGCATCCAAATGCTCCGACCCAACGGGTACTTCGGAAAGCGAGCTCATCGCTTGCTTGAAGAGCACCCCGACTTCGACTCTCTGGTGGCGAACCTTCCGCCGGGCGACGCCTTGCTGGCCATCCCATTCCTCACCCCGGACTCAGTAGATCCATCGAAGCTACGGTCGTATCTCCTCGAGCATCAACGCCTGTACTCAGAAGGCACGGTTGATGCCTCAACGAAGTGGATTAAGTGTGTCTTCTTATACGACTATCTGATGAACAAGCGGGCAGTCGGTGACCGCTGGACGGCGAAGTCAAACTCTTCGCGAGGACGCCAGAAGGAGAAGTCTTCGGGAAGGGGCAGCCGACGACGAGGTTGAACCCCTCTGCAGGAACTGGGCCGCACGAGGGGCGGGAGGTGGGCGTCGACGGTCTCAAGCCCCTCTCCCGAGGAAGGAGCGATGTGAGCGACGCCATACGGAGGCCGACTTCGATTGCGTGCTATGCCCGGCAGGGTCGAGATAGCACGACTCGCACCTCCCGCAAGCGAAGAGATGATCTTCGCGGGCCCTGGCTTCACCGAGACGGCGGACTCGAAGGCGCCCCCGGGAGCAAGGGAATCTTGGCGTACACCTGGGCTAGCGCAGACTGCTGGATCGAGGACAGCTCTGCGGCGTACCCCGAGCGGTCAGCGAAACGCATGACTCCGTACGTGACAACCGCGTCCGCGAGCTTCAATATCGCCGTAATAGCTGCCGGATCGGGCATCGTGGACCCGGTCGATGGGTTGACAACGACCAGCTCTGATGCCGGCCATTGCTTACCATGGGCAGATCCCGCGGACGCTCGCCATAGCCTCTCCACCGCATCGTCGGATCCAAGTAGAGCGGCGGGCAGCTGCTCTCGCACGTGGGCCGATGCGTCGCGGACCAACGTCAAGTAGGTGGGAGGTCGGGTCTCGTTGTCGGTAAAGCCGAGCCCTTCCCTCAAGGACTCTGACCGCCGCTTCAACCCTGCCTTGGTTGCATCGTCGAGTGCAGCTTTGCGTTGCTCGTCCCAGTCGGCGAGAACCAGGGCGGCATGGCGTCGTGCGGCGTCTCGGAAGTCCGCCGCCGACAAGATCCAGACGGCCTGAGCAGCGGATTCCAACGCTGCCCGCGCTAACGTCTGGGCCGGCCGGAGAGTGAATTCCACACTGGCTTCTGGGTGGTACTTGAGCGGCGTTGCGTAGTCGGCCCACATGACCAGGTGCTCAAGCGAAGCTTCCAAGAATCCTCGACACCACACGTCTACGGGTTCCTGCGGAAGGAAGCGACGGAGCACGTCGAGATAGGCGCCAGAACGCACCTCCGGGACGGAGCGCAACGTCTGCTGCATGACTCGAGCGCTGAGCGCCACCTGGACCCAGGGTTCCGTGACGGTGCGCGACAGCGGCGTCGACCCCGGCGGCGCTGTATGCATGCGGAAAATGTAGCGTGTCCGCGCCTACGAGCGCGACACATCGCCTCGTTGACGGCTGCGGCAGGCCGGCGCAATCAGGTCCTCCCGCGCATCAGAGCGAGAGTCGCGCTGGACTGTGCCTCCGGTTCATCTCGAACACCTAGCCAAGGAGCGAAAGCAGAGCGGGGACCTGGGCAGCCAGGATGCTCCCGAGGGCGCCAGACGTGGCCGCGCTCAGAAAGCTCTGCATGCCTTCGATGGCCGCCTTCACCTTCGACGGCTGCTGTTCGGCGATGCCCCGACGTGCGTCCTCCACACGTAGTTCGATGTCTGCCCGCAGGTCCTCCGGCAGGGTCGGCGCGGCCTGTGCGACCGCGTCGAGGAACGCCCGCGCCTCGTCCGCCCACGGGGCGCTCACCGTCATGTTCTGGGTGACGTTGTCGCCGAAGTTGACGTTCGCGTTCGCCCCAACGTAGTTGTGGATGGAGGGAGCACTGGGCGCTTCATCATGAACGGAATGCTTCAACTCGATGGTGCGCCTGCCCTTCACCGTCAACGCGGGTCGCAGAGGCGCGTCGTACTGGTCGGTTTCCGGGCCTGTGATGAAACCGGCGTCCCGGAGCCGCGCCCCGGCTTTGAGGAGCTCCCTATCCGTATACGGGAGCCCGTAGAACGACGGTGTGGTTGCGAGATAGTCATCCGGAGTCGGAGAGCGGTCCTCATGCTCGATCTCCACGTACAGCCACTGGAGGTACTCGTCCTGCAGCTGACGCACGCGTGCGACACGGTCCTCGCGCTTGCGTGCAAAGTCCGCAGCAGCTTCACGGCCCTCGGCGGTGGTGTTTAGCACGTACGGGATGTTGTTGGCCGCCCGCTGCGCGCGCACCAGGCCACGGCTCTCCAGCAGGTCCACATGCAGATGGAAGTCATTTTCCGTCAAGGTCGGGTGTCGCTCCTGCAACGTCAGCAACACCCCAGACGGCCCTGGAGCCGATGACCCGTCAGCAGGAGCGAGGGCGAGAAGGATCTCCCCGCGCAGGAAGTGCTCGAGCCTGTTGAACGTCATGACGTCGAGGATAACCACTCGCCGGCCCGACACGACAAGATGGTGCGATGGGCATGGCGAAGGATATGCAGATGGCTGAAGAAGAGCAGGGGTGGTCGTACTCCGAGAAGCAGGTGTGTGAGCGCTGCGTCGCAGACCCGAGCCTCGCAGATGCCGTCGCCACGGGTGCAGACGCCGAAGAAGTGTGCGATTTCTGCGGAAAGAAGGGCGCAGCGGCCCTTGATGTGCTCCTCGATGCGTTCGTCCGGGGCGTGTCCTGGGAGTACACCGACGCAGACTCTGCGCTCGTCCCCTGGGACGGACGCGAGGGCGGCTATCAAGCGCGAACCTATGACCGCTGGGAGCTCGTCGACCTTTTCGTCGACGCGTTCGCCGCGGATGGCCTCGCGGAGGCCGTAGCGGACTCCCTCGCAGACGTCGCCTGGGCATCACGCGACTGGGCATGGCGCGACCGTGATGTCGTGCTGAACGATGCTTGGGCCGCATTTAGTGACCAGGTGAAGTACCGGACGAGGTACGTGATCTGGCTAATTGAGGATGACGCCTCCCGACGCGAGACGCGCTACACCGGCGAGATTCCTGTCGGCGACGTCTTGCACGACATCGGTCGCCTCCTCGACGAACTCGCCATGCTGACCGTCATTCCGGCCGGGTCTTCCCTCTGGCGCGCGCAGATCCATTCCACGGACTCACTAGAGCCAATGCCGAACGCCTCACGGCTCGGGACCTCCCCTCGGGAGTATGCAAAGCAGCCGAACCGGATGAGCCCGGCGGGCATCCCCATGTTCTACGGCGCCCTGGACAAGCAGACCGCCCTAGACGAGGTCGTCCGGCACAACCTGGCCCATGAGCCGTACGCGACGCTGGGGGCTTTCGCGTTGTCTTCGCCCATCACAGTCGTCGACTTCGACCGTCTACCCGAGGAGCCGACGATCTTTCATCCGACCCTGGGATATCTTCGTCGCGAAATTGCGTTTCTCCACAAGTTCGTGAAGGAGATGAGCGCCCCCGTGGCACCAGGCGATGAGGGGATCGAGTACGTGCCAACTCAGGTCGTGACAGAGTTCTTTCTCCGGGTGCTCCAGCCCGCGAGCGGTGCGACCATCACGGGCCTCGCGTACGCGAGCGCTGTTCGCGCCGGCGGCAGGTCGGTGGTCATCGACATCCCTCACGAGAACTGTCTGGAATCGGCGGATCCGACCACCGGTCATGAACCAGCTTTGGTCCTGGATCCGGCCTCGGTACAAAGGGTAAGTCTCTGATTGGCCGCAGAGGCTCAGTGAACCTCGGTTGCAGGAGAAGTCCGATCTCGGCCTTAGGTTCCAGTTGATAGTCCCGGAACGGTCATTTGGGCTGCAGTCTCAGCGCAGCATGTCTTCTGCTCCGTATAAGGCGTCCGCGGAGTCAGCTGCCGGGGCCGCCGCTCGGACGCGGCGGTCCCGGCTGCTACTCCAGGCGTCGATGCGTCACTTCGGAACGCGAGGATATCGGCACAGAGTTCCGTGAGTGAGCGAATAGCTTTAGCTTGAGCCTGTGGGCTGACGGTCGACGTCGGAGAGCAGAGTCCCGAGACGCCCGACAGCTTGTGACCGACGGCGATGGACTCCCTGAGATTCCCGCGAGCGGGATGACGCCAGGAACGCCACGATGTCGGCGATCTCTGACGGCGACATCTGGCCCGAATCTCCGCTTGGTATTGCGTCGGCCGGTTCGTCGGCGACGATGCCGGGACTCACGACGTTGACCGTGACCCCTGTTTCCCCGAAGGCATCTGCGAGATCCTTGCTCGCGATGACAACGGCGGCGTTGCGCACGGATCCGGTCAAGGGGCTTACTGTCCGACGAGTTCTCTGCAGCAGCCAGAACGAGCCCCGGCCGCAGGAAGCTCTAGCCCGCCGCAGGCGCCAACTGGTGGCCTCGGAAGGTTTCCGCCGCAGGCTGACTTATTACCGCAGCGAGTCGTTCGCCGGGTCCCAGCCCGTCGGCGAAGTTAGCTTCCGCGGCCGCGGTGCGACACACCTCGAAGCGCTGAGCTGCACTACTTCGTGTCCTTCTTCGTACTCTCGTTGCGTCGACCCGAGTCCGAGTCCCGGAATTGGCCGTTTCTTCCCTGGATTCGGACGTCACCGCGACCTCCGCCCGACTTGTCCACGATCTCGCGCGCCCGGTCGATTGCTTCGCGCTGGGTGTCGAAGTGTCCGGAAGACCTCTCATGGTTTTCCTTCACGACGTCCCAGCCTCCGCGCTCCTTGTTGGGGACGACATAACGATCCTCGTCATTCTTTGCCATGACTCTGCCTCTCTGTCGAACTTCTTCGTTCTTGAACCGCTTGCACGGCGACCTTGCTGCATCCAACCCCAGACTCTAGTGCCACCGTCCTCGCTGTGTCGCTCACCTACTCGGCCCCCTCCTCGAGCCGCATCGTCGGACAGTCCCATACATCTACTGCCGATGCAGTATAGAGAAGCAAGCAACGAGACGACGCGCTCCGGACTTTGATTCTGGAGGCTTGAAGACGTACCCGAAAGACTCGAAGGGATCCGTCTTCATGGCCTCATTTCTCGCTCGTCTCGGCCGATTCTCGGCCCGCCATCGATGGATAGTGATCCCGCTATGGCTAGCCGTTCTCCTTACTGCGGGTCTCATCGCTCTCACCGGCATGAAGTTCGGCGAGGGCGCGTTCGACGTCCCCGGAACCAACTCGAGTCGAACGATGGAGTCGATGGAGGATGCGTTCGGCACGCAGGAACAGGCCCCCTCGCTCCAGCTTGTAGTCGAGTCGTCGAACGGACCGGTCTCCGATGACGCGGAAGAGGTTCGGACGGCCCTTCAGCGCCTCGATTCGCTCCCATTCGTGGACGAAGTCTCCGAACCGTTCAACCCCACCCGGCCGTACATCTCGGCAGACCAGTCCACGGCTGTCGCGACCATCACGTTCGCTGAGATGGATGAGGAGCAGGCCGAGCTGGCGGCCACTCGCGTTGCGGACATCGCGCAGGGACTCGATGACAAGTCGGGGATGAGCGCCGAAATCGGCGGGTCGCTCTCCGGCGGGGTGCCGGACATCCTCGGGCCGAGCGAGATCGTCGGGGCGGCAGTCGCCTTCTTGGTTCTCCTCATCACCTTCGGTTCGTTGGTTGCAGCGGGTGCGAACATGCTCGGCGCGTTGCTGGGCGTGGGCGTCGGTGTCCTCGGCGTCCTCGCGTTCTCCGCGTTCTCCCCCATCGGCTCTGTGACGCCGATCCTCGCCGTGATGCTGGGACTCGCCGTCGGCATCGACTACGCCCTTTTTATCCTTTCCCGATTCCGATCCGAACTGCGGAGCGGCACCGATACATCAACCGCTATCGGCCGGGCGACCGGCACGGCCGGCTCCTCGGTCGTCTTCGCTGGCGCTACCGTCATCATCGCTCTGGTCGGGCTCACCGTTGTGGGTATCCCCTTCCTTGGAGAGATGGGATTGGCTGCCGCGTTCGCCGTGGCGGTCGCGGTCCTCATGTCCCTCACGCTCCTCCCGGCTTTCATGGGGGCGATGGGACGAAACGCGCTGCCCAAGAAGCTGCGCGTCCGGACTAACTTCCCGGCCACTTCGCCGAAGTGGGTGACCTCGTGGGCCGACTCCGTCGTGCGCCGCCCATGGGTGGCGGTTGTGGTAGCCACTGCCGCGCTCCTCGTGGTCGCAGCTCCCGTGATGAGCATGCAGACCTCTCTCATCACTCCTGGAGGGGAGGACCCCGAATCCTCGCAGCGCGAGGCCTACGACCTTATTGCCGACAAGTTCGGCGACGGAGCGCAGGATCCCCTTGTCGTTCTCGTGTCGGCGAAGAACGACGTCGCTGCAGCCATGGAAGACGCCAACCGGGAGATCGGCGACCTCGACGGCGTCGCCACCGTGATTCCGTCCGGCGTCTCCAACAATGGCCGCTCCGGACTGTTGACAGTGCTCGCCGATTCAGGGGCCCTCGACGAGGAGACGAAAGACCTCGTGCAGGACATCCGCGGGCTGGACGTCGACGATGCGACGCTCGGCGTCACGGGTTCGACGGCGATTGCTCTGGACTCCGACGAACAGCTCCGCAACGCTCTGCTGACCTACATCATCCTCATCGTGGGCCTAGCACTCTTTCTGCTCATCATCCTGTTCCGGTCCCTACTCGTACCGCTCATCGCAACGCTCGGATTCCTACTGTCGCTCGGAGCCGGATTGGGAGCGACCATCGCCGTCTTCCAGTGGGGATGGCTCGACGGCCTCATCTCCGCGCCGCAAGGAAATCCGCTCCTGTCGCTGCTACCCATCATCGTCACCGGCATCCTCTTCGGCCTGGCCATGGACTACGAGGTGTTCCTCGTCTCGCGCATCCACGAGGCGCACCGCAACGGCGAAGACCCGGTAGCAGCCATCCGGACAGGCTTTGCGCAGTCGGCGCCGGTCGTGGTCGCGGCGGCACTCATCATGACCGCCGTGTTCAGCGGATTCGCACTCAGTCATTCGTCGCTAGTCGGCTCTATCGCCCTTGCACTCGCCGTAGGAGTTATTGCAGACGCGTTGCTGGTCCGCATGGTCCTGATGCCCGCGATGCTGACGATTCTCGGAAAGGCCGCATGGTGGAATCCCGCCTGGCTCAACCGGATCCTCCCCGAGATCGACGTGGAGGGACATAATCTGAAGGAACCTTCTCTTGTCCCTGAACCGGACAAGATGCAGGCAACGCATGACATGAGCCCGGTACAGAAGTGAGGCGAGCGGTGACGACATCGTGGACCTCTCGCTGGGAGCGGTTCTTCGATGTCGTCGCCGCTGTCACGGTCGTCGTAACCGTCTTCACCTCGATCTCGAAGAGCACATGGGACACAGCGGCGGAGTTCGGAGCAGCGGCGCTACTGGCAGCTGCGACCTGCCTCGTCCTGGTGCGCCGGCGTGCGCCGATCCTCTCCGGCATCGGTGCCGTCGCCATCAGTGGATTGGTGCTGCTCACCGCTGGCGGCGCTTTGCCTGTCTGGGTTCTCGCGGAGATCGTGCTGTTCTCTGTTGCTCTTCGAGCTCATCGACGGTGGACACTGTTCATCACTTGTGCGCACGCCTTGTTGCTGTACTTGGGAGCACTCGTCGTGTTCCAGGTGCCCCCGTACGATCCGCTCGCGCTGGTACTCCCGCTGTGGACGGCAGCGGTCGTCGCTTTCGCTTTGGCCCTTCGTTCGCAACATGACTACGTCGCTGCGGTCGAGGAACGCATGCGAGAGGCGGCAGCCACTCGAGAGGCAGACGTGAAGCGCCGCGTGAGCGAGGAGCGTTTGCGCATCGCGCGTGACTTGCATGACTCGGTCGCCAACTCGCTAACGGTCATCAATCTGCAGGCCTCAACGGCCCAACGACACCTCGGCAGCCCGAACCCCCGTTCTGAGGAAGCCATCGACGTCATTCGGGAAGTCAGCCGCAGAACCGTCGTCGAACTGGCGGGACTGCTCACAGTTCTCCGAGATGACACGCAGCTGGACGACCATAGCTTGCCGTCGGCGGCGAACATCCCCCACCTCGTCGAGCTCTTCTCAGCGACGGACATGCTCGATGCTGATCTGAGCGAACTGCCGACCGCCGGTCTGCCGGCTGCGTCGAGCGCCGCTCTGTATCGCGTCACTCAGGAGGCTCTCACAAACGCCCAGCGCCACGGCAGACCGCCGGTGTCGCTCCGCACTGGGGCGACACCCCGTAGCGCGTGGCTCGAAGTTCACAATCGTGTCGATCTCAACACTCCCCCGAGCGGTCGCGGCTTCGGGCTGGTGGGGATGCGCGAACGCGCCGAGCTTGCAGGCGGGTCTTTGATGGTGGCTCAGGAGCTCGGTGCCTTCACTGTCCGAGTCGAGGTCCCCAGGAGCGAGGAGTCCACATGACCGATGTCCGTGTTGTGCTCGTCGACGACCAACCGCTTATCCGCAATGGCCTCCGCGACCTCCTCGAAGATGCCGGTATCGCGGTGGTGGGAGAAGCCGGGGACGGCCGCGAGTCGCTATCTGTCATCGCTCGAACCGCTCCAGACGTCGTTCTCATGGATCTGCGGATGCCTGTCATGGATGGCGTCGTCGCGGTGAGAGTGTTGCGTGACAACTCGGCGCTGGCTTCGATACCTGTCCTCGTCCTCACGACGTTCGATGGGGACGATGACGTGCTGGCCGCAGTGCAAGCGGGCGCCCGCGGCTTCATCAGCAAGACAGCGGTACCCGATGACATCGTCGCCGCCGTCATTGCCATAGCCGGAGGCGCCGCCGCACTGTCGAGCGATGCGACGCGCGCGCTCATGCGGAAGGTCACCGCCCTGGCCCCTCCTCCCCTAGATCCCGGGCTGAGAGCTCGCGTCGACTTGTTGACCGCTCGGGAGAGGGACATGGTGGCGGCGGCCGCGCGAGGTCTGGACAACCAGCAGATCGCGAAGGAACTGCACATCTCGCCGTTCACGGTGAAGACACACCTCAACCGGGCGATGACGAAGCTTGACGCGAGAGACCGCGGACAACTCGTGGCTCTCGCGTACCGCAGCGGCGTCGCTCACAACTGATTGATTCCGCGAGTTGCTGCCGGCGCAGCACCTGCGCCCGTAGGCAGGGCGCCCGCCCAGCCCGTCGCTGGAGCCCGCTTAAGCGCGCCGTCCGGGCACAGAAGCAGTGTCGTGCCCGGCGGGCCTGAGGCCTGGGTATCGTGAATTGAGTACACCTGCTACATTTTGCCTACCCGGCTGTTGTCGGCCATCATCCGCTCAACGACGAGTCAGGAGGTCCAGACCAGACTTCATGCAATACACGTCGAAGTTCAGACACTGCAGTCTCAACGCCCGCCGCGAGCATCAGGCTCGAGGCGGAAGACCAGAAAAAGAGATTCATGCGAAAGCTCAGCAAGATCGCCCTTGCCTCTACACTCATCCTCGGAGCACCACTCATCTTCGCCGCACCCGCCATGGCAGACACCGACAACGAACCTACGATCCGCGAGCTCGCCGCCGAGGCCGGTATTTTGTTCGGCTCGGGCTCAGTCAAAGCATCTGAATCCACGGCGGACGACCGGCCTGCGAACTATTTCACCGACCCCCGCTACGGGGCGACGCTTGCGGCGCAGTTCAACAGCTTGTCGCCAGAGAACGAGTTCAAGTGGAACATGGTGCAGCCCGAGGAAGGCGTGTTCGACTTCGAAGGCCTGGACCGCCTCGTCGCGTTCGCCGAAGAACACGACATGGAGGTGAAAGCTCACAGCGGCATCTCTCGCGCATTCAACCCCGACTACCTCGTCGCCAAGACGGATCCCGCCGAGTTCCGGGCCGCGATGGTGACTCATTTCGAGACCATCATGCAGAGGTACACCGGAAAGATGGACCGCTGGGACGTCGTCACAGAGGCGTTCACCACGTTCGGCGGCGAGGGGCTGGAACACAACTTGTTCTATGACCGACTGGGTCCTGGATACGTAGCGGAAGCCTTCCGCATCGCCCACGATGCAGACCCGAGCGCAAAGCTCTTCATCAACGAGAACATGGTCGAGTTCTACCCCGCCAAGCGCCAAGAGCTGTACGACCTGGTGTCCGGGATGGTCGCGGATGGTGTTCCCATTGACGGAGTCGCACTCCAGATGCACGAAACGTTCCAGGGCCCGCCCCCCGGAGTGCTCACCGAGATCGTGAACGAGTATGAAGCCCTCGGACTCGAAGTGACCATCGCGGAGCTCGACGTCCACACCTACGACCCGATCTCGCAGGCTCAGATCTACAGCGATGTGGTCGCGGAGGGGCTCGCTGCCGGTATCACCGACATCAGCGTCTGGGGCTTCACCGACAAGCACCTTTACACCTGGCTGCCTGGCGCCAAGCCGACCATGTTCGACGAGGAGTTCAACCCCAAGCCCGCGTACGTCGCTGTCCGCGACGCACTCAAGTCGTGGGTGCACAACGACACCGCTCCCAGCGCTGCGGTCCTGTCCACCACCAGCGGCTGGGCCAACGGGCTCAAGGACGGTAACTACGAGGTCAAGATGAACCTCTGGCACGGGACGCCTGGAAGCTACTACCGCCTGTATGAGAACGACGTACTGGTCGACGGCAAGCAGTTGAATGCGGTCGACGTGACCTCGCAGACGGCGACGACAGCTTTCACCAACAAGCCGAACGGGACGTACACGTACCGAGCGGAACTCATCAACTCCGAGGGCGTCACGCAGACGAGCACCGCCACCGTCACAGTTACGGATGCAGCGCCCGCGAAGCCCGTGGTCAGCACCGACAACTGGGACAAGGACGGCAACTTCACCGCTACCGCCAATCTGTGGTGGGGTACAAACGCAACGTCGTACGCCTTCTACCTCGATGGCACAGAAGTAGCGGAGGGCGAACTCACCGCGAACACCCCGCAGGCACAGACGGCGACGGCGGTGCTCCAGGGGGTCGCCCCCGGTAAGCACAGCCTGACAGTGACGTTCACGAACGCCAATGGGTCTACAACCTCGGACCCGGTCGCCGTGACGGTCAACTGATCCGTCTGGCTCGGCGGGGAGAGGTCACGCTGGATCTCTTCCCGCCGGCCAACGATGACCGCTGGTCACGTCCGGATTCCCCCATCAGCGGACGTGACCAGCCCTCTCACAGCACCGAGGCCATCTGCTTCGCAATCAGGTCCGTGGTCCACCGTGGTGCGATTCGAACCAAGCGGTCGAGAAGACGCGCATCCTGCCCGACCAGGATTCGGAAACGTCCACGCTCGATACCCGTGACAATCTCTCGAGCCGCGTCATGCGGCGTGGTTGCGCGGACCTTCTTGCCACCGCTGCCAATCATCTCGACACCAGAGTTCTTGCTGATCTCGGTGGAAATGTTCCCTGGATAGATTGCATTTACATGCACAGACGATCCGCGAAGCTCTTGATAGAGACCCTCGGTGTACTGCTTCACCGCTCCCTTGCTCGCTCCATATGCGGTTTGGCCAGCGAACGCCACCAACGCGGAAAGGCTGGACATGTTGGTCACCAGCGCTTCCGGTCGGCTACGCAGAACCGGCAGAAACGCTTGACACATGTTCACCGTGCCCCAGAAGTTCACGGTCATCACTCGCCGTTGTTCCTCCTCTGACAGCTCGTACGACGGGGTGAAGCGGTGGATGATGCCGGCGATGTTGATGAGGCCGTCCACCTGGCCATGTGCTTTGACAATGACGTCAGGCAGCGTGGACACGCCTTCCGCATCCGTGACGTCACCCAGGTGGGTGCTGACCAGGTGTGGAGCGCCAGAGAGTTCCACGGTGCGGGCGAGAGCCTGTTCGTCGCGGTCGATGGCAGCGACGCGGCCACCTTTACTCGCGATCCGCAAAGCGACCTCTCGCCCCATTCCGTTGCCGGCGCCGGTGACCGCGAATACTTTGCCCTCAATCTGCATGATGGTTCCTTTCAATCTGGTGCGGGCGCCATCGTCGTTGACCGGGAGCTCAGGACGAAGCCGCTCAGTCTCGCGGCGTGAGCCGCAGCCCGTGTCCCACCGGGTACAACGGGTCAGGCGTTCCGAGAACGCTTTCGTGCGACGAACGAACCGCGTCCATGGACCGCGGGGCTTCGACGGGTAGCGCCCCAAGCGGTGGGACTACTCCCGTAAGCGCGAGCATGAGAGCCTCGTCGCTGACGCCGAAGCTGGCGCTCAAGCCGGAAGCGAACTCGCTGAACGGGGTCAAGATCGCTGGGCGGTCCAGAGCGACGTCGATGTGAAGACGAGTCATCTTCGCGATCTGGTTCAGGCGGTAGATCAGCCCCGGGGCGAACGCGAGGTCTCCCTGGTGGAAGTAGTCCTCGAGGAACAGGTCGTCCCGGGGCTGGTATGGGGCGCTGACACGGACGATTGCCAGATCGGCGTCAGCGGGGTCATCGACGACGGTGGCGCGCCCCTCGAGCGCGTGCGTCTGCATGCCTTCGACATAGATGCGCAGATGCCCCGACAGCGGAAGCAGGTCGTCCCGGTTCTCCAGAATCGTGAGCGACCGGGCCTGTGCATTCAACGCAGCTGCATCGTTCGCAGCCGAGCCGACAATGGCCTCGGCACGCTCCACATCGACATACGGATCGTCAAACAAACCAAGCTGGAACTTGACCAGAAGGAGACGGCGCACGGACTCGTCGATGCGCGTCTCGGAAACGAGCCCTTCGCCGACCAGGTCGAGGAGGATGTCTGTGCACTCCTCACCGCCGAACTGATCTGCGCCGGCGTCGAGGATCTTCAGCATCCGGCCTCTGGCATCCAAGTGTTCGACACCCCATGCGCGTGCAGGGAGAACCTGGTCCCCGACGAAGTTATCGTTCACGAGTTCCCAGTCGGTGAGGATGACTCCCTCGTATCCGAGCTTCTCACGGAGCAATCCGGTGAGGATCTGGCGGTTATACCCAAAGCCGACCTCTTCGATGGGCTCGCCGTCGACTACCAGTCCGACCGGCATTCCGTAGTACGGCATGACCGCGGCGGTCCCCACTTCAATCGCGGCGACGAACGGGCGCAGATGGTACTCGAACGCGCCTTCCGCATAGACCTGCTCGCGGCCGTAAGGGAAGTGGGCGTCTTCCCCGTCTTTTTGCGGTCCACCCCCGGGGAAGTGCTTGGTCACGCATGCGACGCTGTCAGGCCCAATCTCGTCGCCCTGGAATCCGGATAGGTACGCCTGGGTATAGCGGGAGACGCGTTCCGCATCGGCGCCGAAGGTCTGCAGCTGACGCGCCCACCGCGGCTCCGTCGCCAAGTCGATCTGGGGGTGCAATGCCGCGCGGATTCCGACGGCGCGGTACTCCTCTCCCGCACGCCTGGCGAAGTCGCGGATGGTGTCGACGTCGTCGAGAGCGGCGAGCCCCAGAGCATCTGGCCACTGCGAGAACGGACCGGCGGAAAAGGCAACTCCGCTGTTCTCAGTGAAAGAGTGTCGCGGGTCAGTGGAGATCGTGACCGGGATACCGTGCGGTGTCTGCTCGGCGAGAGCCTGCAAAGCGTTGTTCCAGGATGCGGCGACGCGTGCCGACTCCAGGCGATGCACGTTGAAGTGATTCATGCGCTTCGCGAGCACGACCGTGCTCGTAGGAGACTTGCTGATGTTCCCAGGAGTCTCGAGGAGTGCGCCGTCGGGCCCCACCTCGATGACAGTTTGAAAGAGCAAGCCGACCTTCTCCTCCAGTGAGAGTCTGGGAATCAGATCAGCGACTCGTGCTTCGGGCGTCAGGCGGGGGTCCTCGTATGGGTCCATGACGCCGTTCCCGTTGAGGTCCCGGTACTGCACACCTTCGTCGCTCGTCGAGCGCGTGGGGTTCATAAAGTCGTCGTCCTTCTACTGTTGCTGGGTTGGGGCAAGTGCGCCGACGGCAAGCTCCGGGACAGCGCGGCTGTCGCAGAGCTCCCGCACCCAGCTCGCGCTTACCTTCGGGGTTCGTTCCAGCGTGTCGTAGTCCACGTGGATGATGCCGAAGCGAGGGCCATATCCGGCTGCCCATTCGAAGTTGTCCAGCAAAGACCACACGATGTAGCCGACGACGTTGGCTCCGCGTGCGAGCGCCCGATGCACAGCGGCAGCGTGGGAGACGAGATAGGCAGTGCGATCCAAGTCGATGACGGTTCGCACGCCGTCGACCTCAGTGACCTCGTCAGGAAACGCAGCGCCATTCTCCATCACCATGATGGGCAGGTGCGGGTACTCCTCAGACAACGCGACGAGGTGATCCTCGAGGCCGCGGGGCTCGATGCCCCAGTCCATGCCTGTGCGCTCCAGCTCGCCGCGGCGCACGAACTCAACCTGCTCGGAGCCGGGGAACGCAGAACCGCCGAGCTCCTCAGTGCCCGGCACAAAGCCGGGCGCCTGACGGATGTGCATGACTTCGTAATAGTTCACGCCGATGAGATCGAGCGGCTGGTGCGCGATCTCGAGGTCACCGGGAAGAACGAAGCCCCAGTCGGTGAAAAGTTTGGTGTCTTCAAAGAGGTCTTGGTCGTATACGCCGCGCAGCATCGGACCGGTGAACACGCGGTTGGCGACAGCGTCGAAACGACGTGCGGCGTCCGCGTCAGCGGGGGTCTCCGCTTCCACGCGGAAGATGTTGAGGGCCACGGACACCTGAGCGTCAGCTCTCGAGATGGTGCGGCGAAGAGCCTGCACGGCAAGGCCGTGGGAAAGGTTCAGATGATGGGCGGCTTTCAGCGCGTCCTCGTGGTTCGTGCCGCCGGGCGCGAAGGCGCCACTTCCATAACCGGAGAAGGAGTTGTTCCACGGCTCGTTGTGGGTGGACCAGATGGCCACCCGGTCTCCCAGTGCCGCGCCTACGACTTCCGCGTACTTCTCGAACGCGAACGCGGTTTCCCGACCTCGCCATCCCCCGTACTTGTCTTCGAGCGCCTGCGGCAGGTCCCAATGATTGAGTGTGACCACCGGCTGTATCCCGCGCTGAAGGAGTCCGTCGATGAGGTTCGAGTAGAACGCGAGCCCTTCCGGGTTGACCTCGTCCTCACCGGTCGGCATGACGCGCGGCCAGGAGATGGAGAACCGATAGGCGTCGAGCCCGAGCGACGCCATGAGCTCCAGATCTTCCTCGACATGGTGGTAGTGGTCCGCTGCGACGTCTCCGGTGGCTCCCCCCTCGGTCTTCCCGGGAGTGTGGCTGAACGTGTCCCAAATGGATGCACCCCGACCGCCTTCTCGGGCTCCGCCCTCGATCTGATACGCGGCCGTGGACGCGCCCAAGACAAAGGACGGCGGGAAGGAGAGCGTTCCCGTTTCGATGAAGTGGTCAAGCATGGAGGAAGATCCTGTCGATGTGAAACGAGTCTGAACGCACGGCTGGTGACCGTTCGCGCAGATGTTGGTGCCCCGGCCGGGCTTGGTGTGATGCCCGGCCGGGAGGTGAGTCAGCCCTTGATGCCGGAGGAAACGTTTGACTGCACGAAGTACCGCTGTGCAAAGAAGAAGATGAGCAGCACGGGGATGATGTACATCACCGCGGCGGCGGCCTGGATGGTCGGAATCACGTTGCCGTTCGGGTCCTGATACCAGGCGGTGATGGCTACCGCGAGTGTTGTGCGGTCGAGGTCCAGCAACAGCGCCGGCGCGATGTAGTCGCCCCACGTCCACGTGAACGACAGCAGGAACGACGTAATGAGAATCGGTCGCGACAGGGGAAGGAAGATGGTCGCGAAGATTCGGAACCATCCCGCACCATCAATGATGGCCGCATCTTCCAGCTCCTTCGGCAGCGATGAGAAGAACTGGCGGAAGAGGAACACCATGTATGGGGACGCAGCCAGGCCCCACAACACCCACGGCCAGTAGGTGTTCAGCAGTCCGATCCGCGCAAACATGACGTAAGTGGGCAACAGCGTGAGGATCTGGGGGATCATCATTGTCGCGAGAACGACCATGAAGAGCGCCTTCTTGCCGGGAGCGCGAAGACGAGCGAATCCGAAGCCCACGGCGGCACTCGACAGGGTGATGAGGACCGAGTATGTCGTCGCGACGAACAGCGAGTTGCCTGCATACCCGATGAAGTTCATGTCCGTGAGCGCGTCAACGAAGTTATTCCACTGCGCTTCCTTCGGAAGAATCGAGATCGGCAGCGACGCCCACTCGGCAGGTGTCTTCAAGGCGGCGAGCACCAGCCAGATGAAGGGCCCGATGAAGAAACCGGTCAGCGCAAGGATGAGGATGTACGTCCACGCCGTCGGTCGCTTCTTCGCGTTAGTGAGCACGTTCCGCTTACGCGTGGGACGACGAACCGCAGGCGCGACCATGGCCCGGGTAGAGGTGTCTTCCATGGTCATCGCTTCGCCCCTTCGCTTTCGGCTTCGGTATCGACCTCGTAGTACACCCACGACCTACTGGAGCGCAGAAGCACCAAGGTGAGGCCGAGGATGATGATGAAGAAGATCCACAGCATCGCCGACCCGTAGCCGAACCGGTTGCTGAGGAAGAACTCCTGGTAGACCTGCACCATGTACAGCGTGGTGCTGTCCGGAACGCCGCCCGCGGCGGAGATCCCTGAGGAGTTCGTCAGCAGCAACGGCTGGACGAACACCTGAAGAGCGGTGATGACGCCCGTGACGAGCTGGAAGAACAGAATCGGGGAGATCATCGGGACTGTAACGTGGCGGAAAACCGTCCATCTTCCCGCGCCATCTACGATGGCTGCTTCCTCAAGTTCTGCGGGCACTCCCTGCAGCGCAGCAAGCATGATAATCATGCCGCCACCGAGGCCCCAGAGCATCAGGACGATGAGGGAGTAGAACACCATCGGGTCGATGAGCCAGGCGATGCGGTCGATGCCGACGGTTCCGAGAATCGCGTTGAGGATGCCTGAGTCTTTGTTGAAGACGAGCTTCCACATGATTGCCATCGCAACAACCGGAACGACTGAGGGTAGGAAGAAGACGGTGCGCCAGAGCCCCACTGCCCTCAGTCGGCGGTTGATGAGCACGGCGAGGCCCAAGGACCCGCCGACGGTGAGCGGCACCACGAGGGCTGCGAAGCCCAGTGTTCTCAGAAGTGCCGCCCACACGTCGCTGTCGGAGAACAGCTCGATGTAGTTTTCCAGTCCGACCCACTTGAAGCGGGGCGAACTTCCATCGAAGTTGGTCAGGCTCACAACGAACCCGTACACCATGGGCGCTGCGGTCAGCAGCAGGAAACCAATTGCCCACGGTGCCACGAAGGCGTAGAACGCCCCCTTCGGGTACCGGGTCCACTTGCGAGCCATCGAACTACTCCTTGATCTGATCCACGCCCTTGGCGAGCGCGTCGTTCAACTCATCGGTAAGCTGCGCGCCGGCCTCCTCGACGCTGAGGTCTCCCTTGATGGCGAGCTGCAGGTACTTGTCGATGGTGTCCTGCAGCAGCCCAGCCGAGACGTAGGGCGAGTCAGGCAGCGGAACGGTGTTCTCCAACTGCGACTGCACGACCGTGTAGGCCTGCTGCTGGAACGGCTGTTCCTGCGGCAGCTTGTCGGAGAGCGACTTCAGCGACGGCAGTCCCCAGCCGCTGGAGGCACGAGATTCCGCCGGCTCACCGGCCATGTACCACTCCATGAACTTCCAGGCAGCGTCCTTGTCCTTGGCCTGCTCCGGGATCCACAGTCCGGCACCGCCGAAGCTCATGGCCGCCGGCTCGTCTCCCATGGTGGGGGCGGGTGCGAAACGCACGGTCTTCAGCGCGTCCTCCGCGGCGAAGTTCCCGCCGAACCAGTAACCGTCCTGGCTAATCGCCATGCGCTCCGCGGCGAAGGTCGAGTAGTCGGAACCGTCCGGGAGCGGGTTCAGAGACGTGGGTCCGACACCGGACTGGCCGTAATCGACGAACCACTGCAGGGCCTTCTGCGCGGCGTCCGAAGTGAAGTCGATCTCCGAGAGGTCGTCGTTGAACAGGCTCTCGCCCTGCTGCTCGACCATCGCGGCGATGGGCCCGTAGAGGCTCCACTGCCACTCCATGCCGAGGCCGTACACCGTGGTGGTGCCATCCTCGAACTTGGAGAGCTTCTTCGAGATCTCGAGCAGCTCGTCGTAACTGATGGGCTCCGTGTCGCTGAGGTACGGGACGCCTGCTGCGTCGAACAGTGCGGTGTTGTACCAGAGCGCGTTGTCGTGACTCCAGTCCTTCACGATGCCGTAGATGGGCCCTTCGCCGCTCTTGGTGCCGTCCCAACGGAAAGCGTCGTTCACGGGCTGGAGGTCGTCTTCCTTCAGCACCTCGCTCTTCTCGAGGTATGGCGTAAGGTCGGTTGCCAGACCCCGGGCGTTGAAGTTGGCGCTGCCGACAGCGTTGCCGAAAGCGACGTCAGGTGTGTTGCCCGAGGTGAGCATCGTGTTCAGACGGGTGAGGTCGTACAGAACGATCTTGATCTTGATGTCGGGGTTCGCTTCCTCGAAGGCGGCGATCTGCTCCTCCGAGATATCTCCCGCCCCGACCATGATGTCGAGCGTCGTTTCGCCCGAGCTGCTTCCTCCGGCGCCGCCACCGGTGCATCCGGCGAGCAGAGCCGATGCGGTGACGAACGAGCCGAGAACGACGGCGCTGCGCCGGACACGGGACGTGCGTGTGGTCATGTCAACCTCCTTGTGAACATGGCAGGCCCGGACGCGGGCCACCCTTGGTGAAGTCACCATACATCGAAATGGGAACAACTGCTACATTTTCATTCGCCGGCCTTCTCCACCGCCCCCAGCGTGACGTCGGCGCAGGAAGTGAGTAGGGTCACGTTCATGACTGGACCGAAGACCGCCGGCACCCGCGGACCGTATGCGAAGTCCGCGCAGCGCTCGAGCGACATCCTCGATGCCGCTACAACGGTGTTCGGCACGCACGGCTACCACGGCGGGTCACTCCGTGACATCGCACGCCAGCTCGACGTGAGCTTGACCAGCATCGTTCACCACTTCGGCAGCAAGTACGAACTTCTCGAGGCCGTGCTCGAACGGTCCGACGGAACCACCTCCGGCAACGAGGCGTTCGACTTCGACGCAGCATGCGTCGAGCGAGGCATCGTTGCGGCAACGCTCGAACGCGTGCACTCAAGCGTCGAACGACCGGAACTTCTTCGACTCTTCGCGATCCTCGCCGCCGAGTCATCCGCTCCGGCACACCCCGCACACGAGTGGTTCGTCACCCGCTATCACCGCAAGTCTCGAGAACTCGGTGATGCATTCGCATACGACCAGCAGGTCGGGCGTATCGCGCCGGACCGCGATGCGCCGCTGCTGGGACGTCTGCTCATCGCGACATGGGACGGCGTTCAGCTGCAATGGTTGATTGACCCGTCGTTCGACATGGATTCAGCCATGCGCCTGTTCTTCGAATCCGCCGTACCGGAAGCCCTCGACTCAGCGTCCGCTTCGAGCAGTTGAATCGAACGTCCTCACGAAAAAGTGGCAACTGTACTAATTTCGTCGTAGGGTGTCGCTTACTGCCCTGAGACTCCTCCGGGCAGCCGCGACCGTACCGAAGGTTCCCGATGATGGCCACCCCTCGCTTCGCCGTGCCCAGCCGTATCACCGTCGGCTTGTCGTCGCTCGGTCGGGGGACGTTGCCGGGTTCTCGCGAAGAGGCCAGCGCGGTGGACTTCGCTGAAGAGCTCCTCACCGCTGACATCGCGTATGTCGATACCTCAAACAACTACGCGGAGGGTCGCTCTGAAGCGGTCTTAGGTGTCGCGGCGCGGCGGGTCGGTCCCAGCCGGACCACGAAAATCATCAGCAAAGTTGACATCGATCCTGTGACCGCCCGATTCGACCGCGAGCGCGTTCTTCGCTCGTTCGAAGAAAGTTGCATGCGCCTGGGCGTGGACCGTTTGCCGCTGGTCCACTTGCACGATCCGGACATGTTGACGATGGCGGAGTCGCTCGGGCCGGGTGGGGCGGTCGAGGGCATGCTGGAGCTTCGATCCTCCGGCGTGGTTGATGCCATTGGCGTCGCCGCCGGGTCGTTGCCCATGATGCGGGCCTACGTCGACACGGAGGTGTTCGACGCCGTCCTCTGCCACAACAGGTTCACCCTCGTGGACCAGAGCGCATCGTCGCTCTTTGAAGAGGCGAAGCGACAGGGAATGACGGTGTTCAACGCCGCGCCGTTCGGTGCGGGACTGCTCTCGACTGGAGCCCACCCCGGCGCCCACTATGCCTACATGCCCGCGTCGGATTCCCTACTCGCCTGGGTCCGTGCCGTGGAGGCGATCTGTCGTGAATACGACGTCACGCTTCCCGCAGTCGCACTGCACTACTCTCTTCGCTCTGCCTTGGTTGACTCCACCGTGGTAGGAGTCTCATCCTCGTCCCGCCTGGCGAGCCTGGTCGAACTCACCAAAGTCGAGATCCCCGTGGAGCTGTGGGCTGACCTGGCGACCCTGGGGCCGGCACCATCTCCCATTGACGACCCGCCCGCCAGATAACAAGCCCGCAGAGCGGTCGCGGACGCGCACTCCGCAACGCTCGCATCCCGAAAAGGAACTGATGGCACACTCCACCACCGCATCCCCACGCGCTCAGCTCGTCGAACAAGACGGCATCACGCACCTGTTCGTAGATCAACGGAGATTCCTTGTTCTTGGGGGCGAACTTCAT
Organism: Microbacterium sp. Mcb102; assembly: GCF_024519805.1. Taxonomy (NCBI): domain Bacteria; kingdom Bacillati; phylum Actinomycetota; class Actinomycetes; order Micrococcales; family Microbacteriaceae; genus Microbacterium; species Microbacterium sp. Mcb102. The sequence continues at coordinate 431,923 of NZ_JALJRG010000003.1, forward strand.
AACTCGTCCAGCAGTAGCGGCGCCTCCATCCGAGATGCGTTCGAGCGCATCAGAGGCATGAACCTCAACACCGTGCTGGCACCTGTTGCCTGGGGGCAGTTCGAACCCAGGGAAGGACACTACGACTTCGCGCTCATCGACCAGCTCATCGCCACAGCGCGACAGCACGACGTCAAGCTCATCCCTCTCTGGTTCGGCTCCTGGAAGAACGGCCGCTCAACCTACGTCCCTTCCTGGGTGCGCGGAGACGCTGAGCGCTTCCCTCGAGCAGAGATGCGCAGTGGAGAGCACCGGGAGTGCGTATCGCCTTTCTCGGATGAGATCGGGGACGCGGATGCGACCGCCTTCGCTGCGCTCATGTCTCACATCCGGGAGATTGATGAGCATGCGGGCACCGTCATCATGGTGCAGGTCGAGAACGAGGTCGGAATCCTCGGTGACACGCGCGACCGCAGCGCACTCGCCGAAGCGGCCTACACACAGGACGTGCCGGCCGACGTAATCAGCGCCTTGACAGCGCCGCACGAACTGCGGATCCGCGATGCGTGGGCAGCAAGAGGAAAACAGACGGCGGGATCTTGGGCGGAGCTGTTCGGCGACGGTCCGGACACGGACGAAGCCTTCATGGCTGCCGCATACGCCCGGCACCTCGAGAAGGTCGCTGCGGCAGGAAAGGCCGAGTATTCGCTTCCGCTTTTCGCCAACGCGTGGCTGTACACCGAACTCTACGACGAGGTGGCGGAAGGCAATCCAGCGGGCGGCCAGCAGCCCGGCGTCTACCCGAGCGGCGGCCCGCTCCCCCACGTCGGCAGCATTTGGGCATCCCTTGCTCCTTCTCTCGACCTCTTCACTCCGGACATTTACTTCGGCGATTTCCCCCAGATCTGTAAGGACTACCAAGCCCTCAGCGGCGGACTGCTCATTCCAGAGATGCGTCGGGATATCGCGGGCGTCGCTGACGGGTTCGTGGCGCTCGGGTCGTTCTCCGCAATTGGCCTGTCCCCGTTCGGCATCGACACGACCGAGGCCCCTGAGGGTGACGCCCTCATCGACGCATACGGGTGTCTGGACGTCCTGATGCGGGCAACCACCTCTCCGCCCGTCGCCGGATTCCGGCTTGACGAGGCGACAACCGAGCAGACCATTACGCTCGGCGAGTTCTCCGCGACCGTGAGACGCGAACCCAACCGCGTCGGCGGCTTCTACGACTGGGGATACGGCCTCGTGGTCCAGGAGTCAGAGGACACCTTCCTCGTTGTCGGACGAGGAGCACTGTTGTCCTTCGAGAGCCCGCAAGGACGAGCTGAGTTGGTGAAGGTCGAGGAGCTCAAGGCCGCCGGCGATGGGGTCGAGGTCTATCGTGAATTGAACGGCGACGAGACCGAGAGCGGTAGTTTCATCGTGCTCCCTTCCCTGCAGACGCGCCCGGCGTCAGACGACTATCACATTCCGACGATCCGACGCCGCAGCGGAGTCCTTCGATTCACGCTCGCGCATCCGCCCGCTGCGGCGTGACCCAGGCCGCCGGCTGACGTGTTGTCCGGCGATAGGAGCAGTTATGCCTCTCGGCCGGCGGTGCGGGTGACTATAAGCCCGCGCCGCCGGCCGAGACACGATCCTTACTCTTGACCGCTCTCTTCGGCGGGCCGGGTGGAAACGGCGATCTCCCGACCCACGCGTCGCCCGGAGAAGAGACAGTCGGCGAGGGAGAGGCCGCTGATATAGCCGATGGAGCAGACCCCGACAGCGCTACGACCAGCAGCGAACAATCCTTCGATCCGCTGGCCTGCGCCATCGAGAACGTGACCCGTCGTCTCATCGACCTTGAGTCCCCCCAAGGTGAGGCCAGGCGCCGGGTAAAACGATGTGTTCTTGACGGAGATATCCACGGCGAAGTAGGGCCCGGAGAGAATCGTGGACGACAACTCCGGAGCCTTCCCGGCGGGGTCACCCGCTCCGGACAGGAGGCCGGCGTTGTACGCGGTGACGGTCGATTCAAGTTCCGCTACTGGGAGCCCCAATTTGAGGGCGAGGGCCGCGAGATCGTGTGCCCTGCGGTGCCCGATTGTGTAGAGGTATAGCAGTTGCGCGAGCTGGAACGTGTTTGTCTGTGTGAAGATCTGCCGACGCGCTTTTCGCCACTGTTTGGCGTCCAGGATCAGATATCCGCGCGCATCGTGCGACCGGACCATGTGATCCGCGAACGTCGCTCCGTAGAGGTCTTCGTTGACCATGCGTTGACCTCGCCCATCGACCGCGACCCCTTCCGTCATAGCGCTCGGCGGATTGATGAAACGCCATGCCGTCATTCTGTCCATGTGGTCGGTGACACCACCCGCGGATAGGCCAAGGGCGATGGCACTGCCATCGTCGCCGGCCGTACCCAGCGGGGAGATATCACGGTACGGTCCCGCCCAGGTCGCCATCCATGCGCGGTTTCGCACAAAACCACCACCGGCGAGGAGAACTCCGCGCGCGCGAGCTTCCTTCACCTCAGCCACTTCTTGCCACTCGGCATCCAGAGTGGCCGCCATCCGTGCGCCGACGGCCGGAGCCCAGTTTCCCAGTTTCGCTGCCACGAGGCTGCGGCGGGCATAGGTCGAGGGCAGCGACGAAGGATCCGCAGTGCGGAATCGAACGCCGGCGACGACGCCGTCCTCGACGAGAAGCTCATCTACCCTCGAGTGCGGAAGGAAGGTTACGCCTTTGCGGAGCGCGCTGGCTTTCAGCTCGGCGTACAGCACCTTCCCGGAGTCAAGACCTTTCGCTACCTGCCGGTGGCCGCGTGCTGCCGGTTTCGCCTGCTCCTTAAACGGGTGGGCCTTCTCGTTTCCGGAGTAATAGAGGTAATGCCGGTCTGTCGGGTAGGAGGTTTTGTAGGGAGCGAGGGACGCCTGAAACGACGCGCCCTGCTTCTCCAGCCATGCAATCATGCCGGGGCTCTGTTCACAGAACCGTCGAAGGGTCTCGTCGCTGACAGCACCGCGAACTTCCTGCTTGAGATACCGGAACATGTTGTCTGGGTCATCGTCGACACCCGCGGCACGCTGGTAGGGCGTGCCTCCCCCCGCATACACGATGCCGCCAGACAGGGCTGAAGCGCCGCCGCCGAAGCCACGGTCCAGTGCGAGCACCCGTGCGCCCCCGTCAGCGGCTTCGATGGCGGCGGAAACTCCCGCGGCCCCGAAACCGACGACTATCAGGTCGTACTCCTGAGTGTGGGTTGTCGTTCTCATCTTCGTCTCCTCGTCAGTGAAGTCGGGGCCAAGAGCCAGTCACATGTGGGCGCCGCCGTCGATGCGAATCTCAGTACCAGTAATGAACGCCCCGTCATCGGAAACCAGCGTGGCGATGACTGCTGCCACATCGCTCGGCGCACCGAGCCCACCGTCAGTTTTCAAAGCCGCGGACAGCTTCGCGAGCAGCGAGTAGTCGGCGTCAGCGGGCAGGAGGCCCGGCGTGGCTGCGGTGATGCCGCTCTCGATGCCGCCCGGAACGATGTTGACGGCGCGCAAGCCACGTCCCGCGTATTCCAGAGCAATGCTGTGTGTGAACGACGTGATCGCGCCCTTGGTCGCGGAGTATGCCGCCATATACGGGTGGGCGAAGAACGCCGAGGTCGAGCTGAAGTTGACGACTCGTCCCCCGTGTGCCGACTCCAGCAGAAGAGGAAGAGTCTCTCGCACCATGAGGAAGGTCCCCGTGAGGTTGATCTGAATGATGCGGTTCCACGCATCCAGGGTGAACTCATGCGTATGTCCAGCGGTCAGGATGCCGGCTGCGTTGACGAGAATATCGAGGCGGCCCGCAGACTCGACGATACGAGCGACTCCCTCCTTCACCGACCGTTCGTCGCTGATATCGATGACCTGAGAGTGAAGGCGCGCCTTCGCCTCCGCATCCACCACGTCATCCGCGTGGAGTGCCTCCAGCGCCTGCCCGTTGACGTCAACGGCAAAGACTGTTGCGCCTTCTGCAAGGAGGCGCAGTGTAGTTCCGCGGCCAATACCGGACGCTGCACCAGTGACGATTGCAACGCGGTCTGTCAGTCTGTTCATTGGTCTTCCTTGATTGTGATTGCAGGGGGTCGGGAGGGCGCCAGCAGCGGTCGCGCCGCGGGCCGCCAGCGTCATCGACGCTGGACGTGGACGCCCGTCCACGCGGAAAGTCGCGCGGACGGGCGTCGTGAACTACATCCGGTTATCGCGAGCGATCTCGCCGAGCCACGCCAGGCTCGGCTTCGGCGTGCGCTCGAACGTTTCGCGGTCAACCGCGACAAGCCCGAAGGTCGGATGCCAGCGGCCCCATTCGAAGTTGTCGAGAAGACTCCAGTGGATATAGCCGCGGATGTCGATGCCGTCCTCGAGAGCGTCGAGTACGCCGGCGAGGGCCTCAGCGGTGTACTCGATGCGACGCTCGTCGTCATTTGTGGCGATGCCGTTCTCGGTGACGACGATGGGAACGTCGCCGACGATTGCTCTGGTGTGGCGGATGGCAGTTTCCAGTGCGTCGGGTCGGTAAGCCCACCCCATCAACGTGTTGTTTGGGTTCTCGGGGTGCGGGACGACGCCGTCCTTATCGATGGGCTGGCTGGTGTAGGACTGGACGCCCACGAAGTCGTCTTCTCGGGCAGCAACGAGGTACATGTCCTCCCATTCCTCGACTACCTCCGCGAATTTATCTTCTGCTCCGGGCGTGACTGTGAACGCTTGATTGGCAACAGTCCAACCAACCCTCGCGTCCGTGAGCTCGCGTACGACGGGAGCAGCCGCCTTGTGAGCGGCGATGAGAGCTCTGCCAATCTCTGGATCCGGCCAGGGTGTGGAGGGATACGGGTGGCCAGCAGCCATGATGCGAGCGGCTCCATGGTTCATCGCCACCACATTCGGCTCATTGATGGTGCACACCCACTTGACGTCGTCGAGGATGGTGCAGGCCTGCTGCACGTAACGGACGAAGAGCTCCGCTGCGTCCTCGGCCAGCCAGCCGCCTCGCTCCCCAAACCAGATCGGGTGCGTGAAGTGGTGAAGGGTGACGACCGGGGTCAGGCCGAGCTCGAAGGCCGTTTCAATCATTCGTCGGTAGTGGCCGAGCTCGGCGCGAGAGAACTGTCCGGGGAGCGGTTCGATGCGAGCCCACTCGATGCTGAACCGATAGGTGTTGAGGCCTGAGTCAGCGAGCAGTTGCATGTCTTCGCGGTACCGGTGGTAACTGTCCAGAGCGTCGCCGCTGGCGTCGATGTATCCGACCGCCAGCTGTTCTAGCTGCCACCAGTCGTTGTTGAGGTTGTTGCCTTCGACCTGGTGGGCAGCGGTGGCAGCTCCCCAGAGGAAGCTGTCCGGGAAGTGTCGGGTCATGTTGTTCCTATCGGCTGAAAGCGATGATTCGCAAAGGTGGAGAAACGTGGTCAGTTGGGTCGGCTAGCGACTATGAGCTCATCAAGAGCGCTGGCTGGAATGTCGAGGCCAGAGATATTGACGAACTGCCGCATCGTCATCGACGCCATCATCGCGAGGTGCTCTGGCGACACTTCTACGGCGGTGAAACCGAGCGTTTCCTTGACCTTTCCGCCCACACTGGGGTGGTCAAACCACTCACCCATCGGAGTGTCCATCGTCAGTTCGGTCACGATACGGTCTCCCGCGAGGCGGATAACGTTCTCGAGCAGGACGGTGTTCGCGTCCGCGGCAACCTGGACGCGATAGTCGCCGGCCGCGACCACCCAGCGCTCGTGCTGAATATCCCAGTACGTGAATGCTCGACGCGGAAGGTCGAGGTGCACTGTTGACGTCTCCCCCGGGTCCAAGGCGACCTTGTCAAATCCGCGAAGCTCGCGGGCGGGACGCTGCACGGGACCCGCTTCAGTAGCGATGTAGACCTGCACGACGTGTTGGCCGGCACGCTTGCCTGTATTGGTGACGTCGACACTTACCCGGGCGGTGTCGTCTGCGGTCAACTCCACGCGGAGGTTGCTCGTGGAGAACTGCGTGTAGGTCAGGCCATGACCGAACGGGTAGCGCACAGGCTGGTCGAAGGTGGAGAAGTATCGGTAACCAACCATGACGCCTTCGCCATAGCGAACGTGCCCTTGCTCTCCGGGGAAGTTCAGGGCGCTGGGGTGGTCATTGAGGCGAAGCGGGATGCTCTCGGCAAGCTTTCCGGAGGGATTCGCACGCCCGAAAAGGATGTCCGCGATGGCGTGGCCGCCGCCCTGTCCGAGAAGGAATCCTTCGAGGATTGCATCGACGTCGTCATGCCATCCTTCCAGCGAGACGATGCCCCCGTTGGCGAGAACGACGACGGTGCGGTGCGCGACGTCGGCGACCGCGCGGATGAGGGCCACTTGGGCAGTCGGCAGATCGATATCTGAACGGTCGATGCCCTCCGACTCGACGATCTCGCTGAGGCCGGCGAAGACGACAGCGACGTCGGACCGCCGCGCCGCCTCGAGAGCTTCAAGCGAAAGTGCCGCCTCGTCTGCGTCATCGTTGATGGAGAACCCGCGAGCGTACGTGACGGACACGCCCTTCTCGATGGCAAGATCGCGGATTGCATCCAGCGGCTGGTCGATCCGAGTCGCGTTGACGTGCGCGCTACCGCCGCCCTGGTAGCGGAGAGCCTCGGCGAACTCGCCGATGATGGCTACGCGCACACCGTCCGGTATGGGGAGGACCTGGTGCTCGTTGCGTAGAAGGACCGCGCACTCAGCAGCAAGTTCCCGAGCGATGAAATGGTGCGCGTCGTAGTCAGCGACCCCTTGCTCTGACGGGACGTGCGTTGTGAGGGCGGCGATGCGTTGCACGCTGGTGTCCAAGTCGGCGGACGCCAGCAATCCTGATGCGAGCGCTCCGCGGATGTCGTCATCGTGTGCTGCTGTGCCGCCAGGCATCTCCAAGTCCATCCCCGCGATGAGAGACGCGACCCGGTCGGTGACGGCGTTCCAGTCGGAGATGACGGCTCCGTCGAAGCCCCACTCCTCGCGCAGAACCCGTGTGAGAAGCCATGGATTGGCGGACGCGAAGATACCGTTGATCTTGTTGTATGACGCCATGACGGTCGCGGGCTGCGCCTCCTTCACGACCTGCTCGAAAGCTGGAAGGTAGATTTCCCGAAGCGTGCGCTCGTCGACATCGGAGCTGATGGTTTGACGGTTCGTCTCCTGGTTGTTGGCGGCGAAGTGCTTCACCGACACTCCGGGTCCCTCCGCTTGCAGAGCCTTCGTGAACGCCGCGCCCAGCACGCCAGTCAGGTGAGGGTCTTCGGAGTAGTACTCGAAGTTGCGACCGCACAGCGGTGAACGTTTGATGTTGATACCCGGGCCGAGCACGATGTGCACTCCCTGCGCGAGCGCTTCTTTGCCGAGGGCGGCGCCCAGGCGTGCGGCGACCGTGGGGTTCCAACTCGAGCCGATAGCGACCCCCGGGGGGAAGCAGGTGGCGGGATCGCTTTCGAAGACGGCGAGGTGGTCGTGCCGTCCGGACTGATGGCGGAGTCCGTAAGTGCCGTCTGCGAGTTTGACAGCGGGGAGCTGCAGTTCGGGTATCGGTTCGGTCTCCCAGAAGTTCTGTCCGGACAGGAGCTGCGCCTTGCGCTCCGCGGGGAGGGACGTCACGTCGCGCGACGCCGCGGAAGTTGTCTGGTCGGTCATGAGAGGGCTTTCGTTGGATGGGTCAGTTGATGGCTTTGCTGAGGGTCGTCGTGTCGTGGTCTGGGGCAGCAGACGCGACGGCATCGACGCGGGCGATGGCATCGCCGGCTGTCTTCGAACGTGCTGTGATGGTGATGGTCCCGGGTTCGCCGGTGGAGCGGACAACCGCGAGGGCTCGCCCACGAAAGGTGGTGCGGGTGGTGGCAATGAACTCTTCCTCTGTTGCCGGCGCCGCGGTGCCGTAACCGATGAGTTCGCCGGGCCCGCTGACTTCGATCTCCACCTCTTCGTCCGCGAGCATCTCGACGGTGCCGATCTCGTCCTGGAGTGCGATGTGCGCGAAGACAAGGTCATCGCCATCTGCGGCAATGCTGTCTGCCTCTGTGTCGAGGGTGACGTGAAGCGGGCCGCGTGCGCTGCGAAGCGTCGTCCGAGAGACTTCGATGCCGTTTCGGAAGGCGATAGCCGTCAGCGTCCCTGGCTCGTACGGCGTGACGAATTTAGCAACGTAGCCTCGGCGGCGTCCTGTACGTCGTGAGCCGATGCGTCGACCGTTGAGAAGCAGGGTGACGCGGTCGTCCGCGCTATAGACCTCGATCTGGGCCAGTTTTCCTTCGCAGTCTCTCCAGGACCAGCTCTCCACCGCGTCGGTCTTGCGCCATGCAGAGCGCACCATGGGGACGCCACTGAGATTGACGGGTCGAACACCTATCGCTGGGGCATTCAGGTTTCCCCATGCGGCTTGGGCGAGACGAAGGGTGATGTCGGGGCGGCCCGTCAGATCGAACATTCCGGGCCCGGAGATCAGGTAAGGGTATGGCTTGGAGAGCCCGGCCTTCTTCCCTTCCACCCAGACCGAGACACCTGCCTCGCCGAGGTACTCCCATCCTGCCCACACGAAATCACCGATGACGGCGGGGTACTTGTTCACGAGCCGCCAGGCCCGCGCGACATCACCCGGTAGCGTCTCGGATCCGAGGATGACACGCTCTGGGTAGGCGCGGACATCTCGCCGGTAGCGGCCGAGGCCGTAGTTGTAGCCCGCGATGTCGACATTCGCGAATGCGGCCCGCGAAGCTTTGTCCGCGCGCGGCAGGCGCGAAACGACGTCCATCATGCGACCGATCTGATTTATCATCACGTTCGCCTCGGTGCTTCCGGCCATCGACGGCGCATCGTCCGGCCGCTCCTTGTACGGAGATTGGTTCAGGGAGACCAGCGTGTTCAGGAACAAGTTGATGGCAACGGTGACTGGTCGCTCCGGGTCGATCTCGTGCAGGTACTCGGTGATCTCGCGGGTCAGACCAATTCCCTCCGCGGTAGCCGTCTCGGGGATCTCGTTGCCGGATGCGTACATGATGACGCTCGGCCGGTTGCGGTCTTTCTGGACCATACGGTCCGCGTCTTCTCGCCATGTGTCTCGGAAGCGCCAGGCGAAATCGTGCGCCGTCTTGGACACAACCCAGTAGTCGGCGAGCTCGTCGAGGACATACATGCCGATCTCGTCGCATGCATCGAGCAGGTGACGTGACATCGGATTGTGCGCGCTACGGATGGCGTTGAACCCCGCCTCTTTGAGAAGACGGATGCGGCGGTACTCCGCGGCTCGGAACGTGGCGGCGCCTATTGGTCCATTGTCATGGTGGATGCATGCCCCGCGCAGCAGAACGGACTCTCCGTTGATCCGCAGGCCCTGGTGCGCATCAACCGAGATGGTACGCAGTCCGACGCGCTCTCGACACTCGTCTAGCACGACGCCGTCTCGTTCGACCTGCGCCACGAGTTCGTAGAGGTGGGGCGTAGTGGCCGACCACCCGCGAGGCTCGGGCACTCGCAACGATACGAGCCCGTCGATGCCGAATCCCTCACCGTATGCGACGCGGCGGTCGTCGTCCCACAGCGTCACGGACACATGGGTCTCGGACAATGCTCTGCGCAGTTGGGGGGTGTGCTCGAGCTGGAATGCCACGTCGACGTGCGCAACGGAGGAGCTCATCGAGCGAGTACGCAGTCTGACACCGTCGGGTTTGAAGCGAACGTCCGGACGGAGGATGACCGAAACGGCGCGATAGAGTCCCGAGCCCGGATACCAGCGGTTGGACGGTTGCTGCCGGTTGTCCACGACAACTCGGATGTCGTTCACCTCACCCCAGCGCACATGCTCGGTGATCTCGATGTCGCACTCGGAGTAGCCGCTGCGCACTTCACCGACGAGAGCGTCATTGACGAGCACGGTGGCTTCCCCCTGCACTCCTTCGAAGTTCAGTGCGACATAGGGAGATGCCGTGTGTGGCGCCGTCCACTGGGTCGTATAGGTGTATGACCCTCCCGGGAAATAGGCGGTATCGGACCCGCCCGCGGCTTCAGGGCTGCGCTTTTCGGCGAGCATCGCATCGTGCGGCAAGCGCACCGTTGCAGGGTTGGGCGACGTGGACGAGGACAAGCTCCAGGAACCCAGCTCGTGTCGGGATGTGGGCATGGGCGGTGCCGTGGTCATCGTTGTCCTTCTCTCGCGCTTCGTTGCTCGCGGCTGACGTGCCACCTCAGAGAACCACATCTTTTGACGCGCGTCAACGCGAACTGATGAAACAATTGACGCGCGTCAAAGAGGGGGTTACAGTTCCCTTCAGACGTGCAGCCGACCCGACTGCCGAACCCGACCTCTATCGGATGCCAACGGAGCCATCGTGAACAATCAGTCGTCCCATTCGCCGGACATCACCCCCGCGCAGACTTACGAGAATGTCTCGGAGTCCGCGGCGGATCTCGCCCTTGACCACGACCAGTCCCCTGTCCAATCGGGCTCAGAGCCGGCGAAGGTAGGTGGCGGCTTCATCGCCGCATACATGTTCGCCTACTTCGGCCTGAACTTGGTGATGCTGATGCCAGCGCTGTTCAGCCTGGCCTACAAGGTGCAGGTCATTGACCCTGAGGGCAAGGACACGAGCCTTGGCTTGGTCATCGGCTTGGGGAGCATACTCGGACTCGTCTTCGGGCCGGTCGCTGGTGTGCTCAGCGACGCCACTCGTCTGCGCTGGGGTCGCCGTCGCCCGTGGATCATCGGGGGGCTGTTGATCTCCGCGCTCGGCGCATTCGTCCTCGCGCTGGCACCCAACATTCCGCTGATGATTCTCGGGTGGGCGATCTGCCAGTTCGCCGTAGCCACTATCAGCGCCGGCTTCAATCCGATTCTTGCAGAACAGGTTCCGTCCTCCCAGCGTGGAAAGGTCGGCTCGCTCGGGGGCGTCTCCGCAGCATTCGCTGGCGTCGGCGCCAGCCTCATCGGCAGCTTCCTCACCGGCAACATCTTCCTGCTGTTCCTCCTGCCACCGGCTGTGTTCGCGCTCGGCGCTATCGTTCTCGTGCTGATCCTCAAGGACCGCCCCGCAGCTGCCGACACGGCGACGCCGTCCGTCACCGCAGTGTTCAAGGGCTTCTGGTTCAACCCGGTGCGCTACGCGGACTTCGCCATGGTTTTCCTCGGTAAGTTCCTCCTGCAATTCGGGTTCACGTTCTTCAGCACCTACCAGCTGTACTTCCTCCTCGAGCGCCTCGGTTTCACTCCGGAACAGGCTGCGCAGAGCCTCGCCGCTGCAGGCGGGATCAGCCTGCTGGCACTGATGGGCTTCGCCGTTCTCGGCGGGTTCCTCTCTGACAAGCTACGCCGCCGGAAGCCCTTCATCTGGCTGGCTGCTGGCCTCATTGCCGCAGGGCTCGTTACCACTGCGAGTGCGACGAGCCTGCTCGTGTTCATCGTGGGCGGAACCCTGCTCGCCGCCGGAACCGGCGCGTTCAACTCCGTCGACCTGGCAATGGCCACCGACCTCCTTCCAGAAAAGGACAAGGCCGGCAAGTACATGAGCATCTACTACCTGTCGTCCGGCATCCCCGGAGTCGTCGCTCCCATCATCGCGCCGCTCATCATCGCCATCGGTGGCGGCGGGAACTACGCCGCGCTGTTCGTCGCCGGCGCTATCCTTGCCATCGGGACAGGCATCACCACCTGGCGCATCCGCGGGGTGCGCTGAGCCGAGTCGCCAGGTGAAGTTGGGATATCGCTCAACGCGATTCTCGGGAAGGCACAGCATGACTACTAGCGCGGATGTCGCCAGTCACGCCGGCCTGTCCCGCTCGACGGTCAGCCAGATCTTCAACGGCCGAGAGCACCTCTTCAGCGAAGACACCATCGCTCGCGTGCGAGCGTCCGCCTCCGAGCTGGGCTACCGCCCGTCGCTCGCGGGCAGGACGCTGGCACGGGGACGTAGCGACATCGTCATCACTCTCCTGTCGGATGTCACCTTCAACCCTCGGTTACGCGAGCTGGTAGACACGATGACCGCTGAACTCGCCATCGCCGGGCTGACAAATCTCGTCCGGTTCATGGGCTCCGACGGGCTATTGGAAGACGCCGTGCTTGGGTTGAAGCCCTACGGTGTCATCAGTTTGGCGTCTCTCAGCGAAGCGCAGAACGAGCGTCTGCTCGGGCAAGGCGTGCGCTTGGTCAGCCAGAGCGAGGACATCCAGATCGGCATCGACAATGCCATCGGCCGCTTGCAGGCACAGCACCTGGCCGAGTGCGGGTTCGACACAGTCGCTGTTGTCGTCCCGGAGGCCGCTCGCGAGCAAGGGTTCGCGAGCGCTCGCGAAGCTGGCGTGCATGAATGGGCAACAGAGCACGGGCTGACCGTTCTGCCGACGCGTCACGTGTCGCTGGAACGTGGCGGTTCCCATAACGCCGTACACGGGCTGCCATCGACACCTATCGGTCTAGCCGCGTATAACGACGAAGTCGCGATGTCCGTGCTTTCGGCCGCGCTGTTCTTCGGCCGGACCGTGCCGAACGACCTGGGCATCATCGGAATCGACAACTCACCCGTCGCAGCCGCAATGACTCCGACGATAACCACCATCGACTACGACATCGACTTCAGCGCACACGGCATCGTGGCCCTTCTGATGCGCGATTCCAGCGTGGCCGACGTGGACGACCCGGTCGAGATGATTCGAGATCGCTTGCGCGTCATCCAAGGCGACACCACCCGCCGCTGAGCGCTGACGAAGGAGGGCAGGAATCCCTCGGATCCCTGCCCTCCTTCGCGAGCCCTGCGGGGTCTAAGCTGTCACGTTCTCCGCAGCCACGTGCGCGGCCTCGACGTGCTGCGCGAGCGACCGCACCGTCTCTTCGGTGATCTGCCCTTGGCTGTACTGCGCCATCTGCGTGAGGCTCACTCCGAAAGCGGGGGCGAGCGCATCCTCGCTGACGCCACCGAGGAGTTCGCGCAGCAGCGCTCCTCCGACCGGATGCGCGAGCCACTCCTTCACCGTGCTTCCAGCGGTCACCGGAACGATGCCCTGAAGATCGAAGCCGCCTCCTGCGACAGTCCAAGCGTCCGGCGAGGTCGGCTCAACCGCCACTGTGCTGAACAACGCTCTATCTGCCGCCTGGAGCGACTGCGCCGGACCGGTAACTTGCACCGACGTCTGCAGCGGTGTGTCGACTGACGATCCACCGACGTAGAAGCGAAGCTCGCCCGGTTCGATCTCCCATCCGTCGCGGGCGTCCCAGACCGCGAACATCGAGGTAGGCACCGTCACAGTCACGCGAGCGGCAGCGCCGGGTTCGAGCGTGACTCGCTGGAACCCTACGAGCACACGGCCGCGGCGGACAGTTCGTGCGACGGTGTCGCGACCGTAGACCTGAACGACCTCGTCTCCGGTGCGCTCGCCGGTGTTGACGACGGTGAAGCTCACATCAAGGGAGCCGTCGGTCCGCACCTCGCGGTCGGATACCGCCAAATCTCGGTACTCGAAGGTGGTGTAGCTCAGCCCGTGTCCGAATCCGAACGTCGCCGCCGTCGACCCGTTGACATACGTTGCCGGCTGCAGAGTCCGCCAGTACGGGATGGGAGCGGCGCCCACATCCTCCAGCATGGCGATGGGCAGGCGTCCAGCGGGGTTCACATCACCGAACAGGACAGCTGCCACCGCGGATCCGGCTTCTTCTCCCGCGAAGAAGGAGGAGACGATGGCGGGCACCTTCTCGGCGAGGTCGCCGAGCACGTAGGGGCGCCCGTGGCTGAGGACGAGGATCGTCGGGGTTCCGGTCGCGACGACAGCTTCGATGAGTTCGCGCTGAACGCCGGGCAGCGCCGCGTCAACACTGTCGATGCCCTCCCCGACGGTCGCATAGTTGCCGATTCCGGACTGGTCACCGACGACGAGCACAGCGATGTCGGCCGAGCTCGCAACCTGAACGGCCTCGTCGAAGCCGGAGCGGTCCTCACGAGCCACGGGGCTTCCCTGCGCGTAGGTGACGGTGGTGCCATCAGCGGCACGATTGCGGATCCCGTCGAGGAACGTTGTCAGCGGAACCGTCTCGACTAGCAACTCGGCGCTGTCCGCACCCGTATCCTCATTCGTCTCCATGCGCGCCTGGGGGTTCGCAGCAAGCGCGAATTTCTTCGTCATGCTGTCGAGCACCTGGTAGCTGTAATTGCCGAGCTGACCCATCGGTCGGTCGGCGTTTGGACCGATGACGGCGATATTTCGCGGCTCATCGGTCAGCGGCAGGAGCGGCGTGCCGCTGACCGGGTCGTTCTTGAGAAGGATCGTCGACTTTTCAGCGATGGTCCGTGCCAGAGCGCGCTCGGAATCCGAATCGAGAGACTCCGGAACTGCATCCAGGTCGACGTACGGATTCTCGAACAGGCCGAGCTCGAACTTCGTTCGCAGAACACTGCTGACCGCGCGGTCGAGTTCCGCCTCGGCCAGGATCCCTTCGCGCACGGCTTCGAGGATGACCTCGGTGGACACGTGGTTGTCGAGGTCGAGGTCGACGCCCGCCTGGATCGCCTGCGCGAAGGCATGCACGACATCAGGAGCAGTGCCGTGCTTGGAATGGAGCTGGGAGACGGCTTCCAGGTCCGAGATGATGATGCCGTCGAAGCCTAGCTCGTCTCGGAGGAGATCTCGTAGCATCCTGCGGGACCCTGTCACGGGGACCCCGTCGATGCTGTTATACGACGGCATGATGCCCCGGGCGCCGCCGACGCGGATCGCCATCTCGAAGGGAGTGGCGTGAACTTCGCGTAGTTCATTCGGGCCGATGTGCGCGGCATCCGTGTTGCGTCCGCCATCGCTTGCGCCATAGCCAATGAAGTGTTTCATCGCAGCGACAAGAGGCGCTTCGGGGTCGGCGTTCTGCAGACCACGGATGAATGCCGTCGCCATCGAACCGACAAGGTAAGGCTCTTCGCCGTACGTTTCCTCGACGCGGCCCCAACGGGGGTCGCGTGCGACGTCGGCCAGGGGCGACAGTGCCTGACGAACCCCCATGCGTGCCATGTGCGTGCCGATTACGCGCCCCATTGCCTCGATGAGTTCAGGGTCCCACGTCGCAGCTTGGGCGATGGCATCTGGGAACGTGGTGGCGCCCCGGACCTTCAACCCGACGAGAGCCTCTTCGGAGATGAGCACCGGGATGCCGAGCCGCGTCTCTTCCACGTGCTTACGCTGCAGCTCGTTCCCGGCAGCGGCGGCCTCGCGAGGTACCACTCCGAGTGCGGCAAGACCGGCGACGGTCGCCCCCCACCCTTCGGCGGGTGGCTGGTGCACGTTGACGGCAGTACCGAAGGGTGCCGCGATCTGAGCCGCCTTCTCTTCAACTGTCATCCGCGACAGCAAATCTGCCACACGGTCACCGACCGGGAGCGCGCCGTCTCGATAACGCGCCTCGTCGTCGACGGGTGGGGTCTGGGGATCGCCGTGGGTGGTCATCATCGTCCGTTCTGCTTTGGCTGAGAAAACGGCGCTAGCCGTCCATTGTCGCGCGTCAATCGCCGGAAATGGAGCAAGCGTAACACTCACGCTGGTCGTACCGCTGGGCGGTCCGACGGTGTGAAGAAGGCCGCAACTCCATCATTCCGTGAAAATGGTGCACCTGCTACATTTTGTCAGAGATCCGGCGAGCGACGATGCGAATCGGGTCTGGGACCCGAACGACAACGGAGGCGGCACGGTCATGACTCGCGAGATGCCGACGGGCCAGCGCCCGGCAAGCGCTTCACGACGTGCTGCTGTGACAATCAGATGAGAGACCACACGCCTCTCGACGCTCACGCACTGGAAATCGACGGTGCTCACCCCGTGCGCTCACTGTTCAAATTGCTGGGACGTCGCCGCGGGCGCATCACTGTCGCGGTGACGGCCTTCGCGGTGAAAGAGATTCCCGTGTGGTTCCTTCCCGTTGTCACGGCGGCCATCATCGACATCGTGGCCGGGCCCGGCGAGGTGTGGGAGGTGCTCGGATGGCTGGGTGTCGCCGCGGTCCTCCTGATTCAGAACTATCCGAACACGCTTCTGTACACACGCAGCTTCATGACTGTGGTTCGCGACATAGGCGCGACTCTGAGGAACGGCCTCGCCGCACGACTGCAAAGCTTGTCCATTGGCTACCACGGCCGAGTGAGCGCAGCCGTGGTACAGACAAAGCTGGTCCGCGACGTCGAGAACATCGAGTTGATGCTGCAGCAGGTCACCCCGCCCGCACTCTCGTCGGCCATCGTGTTGGCGGGCGCGCTGGGGATGACTGCCCTCACGGTGCCCGCGTTCCTTCCGATCTACGCTCTCACGGTGCCCATCGCGATTGTCCTTCGAGCTGCTCTCCGAAAGCTCACTCTCGCGCCCAACGCGGACTTCAGGCGGGAGATGGAGGGACTTGCCAGCCGCGTGGGCGAGATGGCTTCCCTGATCCCCGTGACCCGCGCACACGGGCTCGAAGAAACCGCGGTCACTCGCGTCGCTAGGGGCGCCGATGGCGTACGGCGAGCGGGCCTGCGCTTGGACATACTCAACGCGCGGGTCTCGACGATCTCCTGGATCACGATGCAGCTCCTCGGCGTCGCCTGCCTCGTCCTCGCTGCAATCTTCGCGCTCACTGGTTTTGTCGAGATCACCCCAGGAGAGGTGGTGCTGCTTTCGACGTACTTCGCCTTACTGACTCAGGGCCTCACGCAGCTTCTGATGCTTATCCCGGTGACAGCGCGAGGTATGGAGTCGGTACGCTCCATCGCCGAGGTCATGCAAGAACCCGATCTTGAGCTCAACGAAGGCAAGCAAGCAGTCGAGAGGGTTGAAGGCCGCCTCGCACTCCGAGGCGCGACGTTCCGCTACGCCGACGCGGGGGTGGATGCATTGCACAACCTCGACCTCGACATTGCGCCGGGTGAAACAGTCGCCCTCGTCGGCTCATCCGGCTCCGGCAAGTCCACGCTGCTGAACCTCGTCCTCGGTTTTGTCCGCCCGACGTCCGGTCAGATCTTTCTCGACGGAGTCGATATGCAGCAGCTC
This sequence comes from Microbacterium sp. Mcb102, assembly GCF_024519805.1. Taxonomy (NCBI): domain Bacteria; kingdom Bacillati; phylum Actinomycetota; class Actinomycetes; order Micrococcales; family Microbacteriaceae; genus Microbacterium; species Microbacterium sp. Mcb102. The sequence continues at coordinate 448,919 of NZ_JALJRG010000003.1, forward strand.
GACCTCCGCACCGCCCGCCGGCACATTTCCGTCGTCCCGCAAGAATCAGTCCTCTTCGAGGGCACCATCTGGGAGAACGTTACCTATGGACTGTCACGTGTCGAGGACACGGCAGTGACCAGGGCGTTGGCCGCGGCTAACGCCCTCGACTTCGTCCGCGCCCTTCCCAGCGGGTGGGACACCCGAGTGGGACAGCACGGGGCGCGACTTTCAGGGGGCCAGCGCCAGCGCTTGGCGATTGCCCGAGCTCTTGTTCGTGACCCCCGGATCTTGCTCCTCGATGAGGCAACGAGCGCCCTCGACCCCGAGTCCGAGGCATCTGTCAAAGACGCCCTCAGCCGGCTGATGGAAGGACGCACGACGCTAGTCGTCGCGCACCGTCTGTCTACGATCCGGCAGGCAAATCGGATCCTCGTGATGGAGCGCGGGCAGATCGTCGAGTCGGGCGGACACGAAGAGCTCGTGGCTCGGGGTGGACGGTACGCCGAACTGCATTCTCGAAGTCAGAGTTGAGGCCGCCTTGGTCACCCTCTTGACCGCCGCTTTCTGTGACACTGTGTCGTTGACATGATTGGACCGCGAAGCCGAGTCATGTCCGTCGGAGAACGTCAGCGAACTCCACCGACCTCGTGGAAGGCATGAAGCAGATCCGAAGAGCTTCCCCGCCCGACGGCGTTCCCCGCCCGACGGCGTCCTCCGGAATTCACCACGAGGTGCCCACGCAGTAGGAGCAGGCGCCAGTCCCCGCGGCTGGGCATTCGCCTCAGGCGTCTCGCAGGTAGATGAGTAGCGCGCGCAGGTGAGGCGCGGGAGTTGCGAGGTCGACAAAGTCGCTGCCATACCGTTTGGCTACTTCGTCGAGCACCACGCGACGCCACCGATCCGAGATGCGGATCCCCGCGGCTCGAGTCTCCTGGCGACCTTCGCATAACGCCAACAGGAACTCGTATGCAGCCCCACCCGCTTCGGTTCCGATGTTGTCCAGCACGAACCACAGCACATCTGCCACTGCGTGGCTGGCGTCATCGTCGGCCTCATAGTTCAATTCGCCGGGCTCGGCCGCGCGAATGACCGCAGCCTGGATCACTGGATCGTTGAAGCGGTCGAACAGGGCGGGGTTGAGCGCATAGCCATGGCGCCTAGAAGTGAGAACGCGACCGTCCATGCGGGAGTTCCGGCGACGGGACTCGTAGAGCAGGTGCGCGACCGTCGCGTAGATCTCCGCGTGGCTTGGCACCGCGCCGCTGTCGTGATCTGTCCAGTCGAACGGCCAGAGCGCGAAGTCGGCGTTCAGCTGCTCGATGGACGAACCGTGCAGCGCTCCAACGAAGAGAGTGTTGCTGTCTAAGCGGTTGAGTTCGTGCAGCCGCGGCTCGAGCGCCGGTGCCAATGCGCTGAACGGGGGGTGCGCCGCGAGCCAGCCGCCGACCTGGTCGAGCACATCCGCCTCGCGGGCCCAGGGCGTGAGAGCGCCCGGGAATCGAGGCTCACGGGGCAGTCTCCAGATGTGAGCGAGGTTGGTGGTCTTGTCGCTGCTCTGGCGTTCGAGGGTGCGCGTGAGAATCGTCCACGCCGTGGACGACTCTGGATGTGCCGCGGCCACAAAGTATTCGGGGTGGAAGTCGCCTGCTTCTTTGCGCAGCTCCCGGCTGATGGCGGTGAGCGCTCGACCGGACCCAACCACGGCGGCTACGACGAGAACCGTCCGCTCTCCGATCTCCGCCAGGGTCGCGGCGCCCGCGGTCCGCCATTCACGGCGTAGAGCTTCGGTCTCACCGAGGTTGTTATCCGTGCTTGCGCCGATGAAATGGTCGGCAAGAAGTTGGCCGAGGGCGGTGGAGTCGGGGTCGACGAGAGAGATGACGGCGGCGACCGGTTCGTCCTCGGCAACGGCTGCCTCGGCTGCCTCGATGATGCGCTCGACGATATGAGGGTGGGTGCCAGCTGTGAGCACATCGCCGAACAGTGTCGTGACGCCGTGGGGCGACGGGGTGTCGGGGAACGCGATGACACCGGATCCGAGAAGGTCGCTGAAGTACGTGGAGCCGTCGAACTCTGTCATCCGCGCGAGTCGCTCGCGACCCTCTAGAGCTCCTAGTGGCCTATCAATGAAGCTCGGCATCCGGAGATCCAGCTCACCGCCTGCGGGGAAGAACGAGTCGCCCGCCAACGCGATGGTTCCGCTACCGCGGTCACAGATTTCGCACTCCTCGGCGTCGTGCGCGTCGTACGGACGAATCCGCGACTGACGGATGGTCGGGAAGGCTTCGGGGTCGCGGTCGCTCATGTCGCAGATGAGCTTCCCGGCGCCGTTGGGCCAGACCGGTTCGGCGAGGTAGAACAGTGTGGCGACTCGGTCGGAGGGAACGTTCTTCGCGCCAACAACGTGACGAGAGAGCGAGCCGGATGTGGAGCCAGAGATCAGGACGAGGTCCTCTACCGCAGGGTGGAGACCCGCCGCCATTCCGGAGTAGCCGCCGAACGTTTCCACTCGCCGAATGCTGACGGCGCCAAGACGTCGTTGCAGGTCCATGTATGCGTACGCGGCCGCGGAGATGGCGGCCGTATCGATCCACAAGGTGGACTCGTCCGTGCACTCGGGGAAGGTGCGGAGCATTGCCCAGGCGACGTAGTACGCGTGCTGGACTCGGGAGACCGCCTGGGAAGCGCGGATGAAGTATTTCGAGTGCTTGCCGCTCGGATGAGTGAAGTGAAAGCCAGCGGCGGCGGCCGCGAGTGAATCCGTATCTCGGAAGATCTGCCTAAGCCCCTCGGCCAGAACGTCGGACTCCACGCTCTTCACTACTCTCGGGAGGGGCGAGGTGCGGGGTCGAAACTTTTCGGTAAGCCGACCGTTGTGGCCCACGGCGAAGAAGCGGTACTCCTGGGGGATGCCCGTTCCGCCAAAGGTGAAGCGGTCAGAAGTACGCAGTTGTTCGTAGACGTCCACCATGTCCGAGGGGAAGACGAACCACACCTCGGACACCTCTGGGCGGGTCGTCAAGAACTTTCGGAGGCCCTGAGTGAAGTCGTCGCCCGGCGTGAACCGGACTCCGGTCCAGTGAACGGCAACGAACAGCGGGACGTCGCGGCGGTCGATCTCTGTGACGAAACTGAACGCGTCCTCGCTGACGAACGTTCGCTGCACTGTCACGGATTCACCTCGAAGTCGACCGGGTACGTGATGGTGACCGCTGTACCCAGACGTGGGCCCACGACGAAGTCGTCCGGATCTAAGGGAATCCAGTCGAGCATCAGAGGCGGTTGTGCATGGTTGACGACATCGGGCATGACGGGGTCGAAGGGACGGTCGACAAAGTTGCGAAGGATCTCCACGCTGCCGGTGCGCACCGACATGTAGCCGCGAAGTGTGGTGAGGCTTTGTTGGACTCGCGCTAGGCCGATGTTCCCCAGATCAACCCGACGGCGCTTGAGATGCTTGGCGAGGGCGCGAGTGAGGTACTTGACCTCTGTACCCTCGTTCAAGAGGTGCTCTTCCCCCAGACTGCGGGCTACAGATCGCGCGAGGCCAACGCCACTGTCGACGACCGTGATGCTGCCGAATGTCATCCGCGTGATGGACCGCCCCGACTCGGTCTGGGCGTCTCTGGCGACGTCCCGGAGGTACGCGGCGAAGTTCCGGTCGAACTCGCCTGCACGGTTGAGCGTTTGCGGTGTGTAGGTGTACTCGCGGAATGTCAGACTCCGATAGTTGGCGCCGGTTCGGCCTCCGGCCCTTTGCGACGCGTGCCATTCCGTGTTCTGTACGAGCTCGAAGAGGATTTCCCCGACCTCGTCGTGCAACGGCTTCTGTCGCACCCTCACCTTCGACGCGAGCTCCAGTGCGAGTCCACGCACCTGCGGCGCTCGCGACCCCAGGTTTCGGAACGGTGTGCCTGGAACATCGGATGTCGGAAGCGTACGTGTGACGTAGACGTCATCGCCGACACGTCGTGCCTGCTCGCCGAACTCGAGTAGCGGTTTGCGCACCGGTGCCGGTGACGGCCATAGGTCGTGGTAGAGCGTCCGAGCCGTTTCCTCGATCCCTAGACGGCCGTCTGCAGGTGCATGCAGCTCGGGGCTGGAACGGTTGGTGAAGGTGTGGGCAGCGAGCAGCAAGGACTGGGTGGCGCCGTCTCCATCACCACTGTGGGACGTCAGGACTCGTCTCTCGGTCAGTGCTGCTTTCGCCAGCGGCTGCAGTTCCGCCGTGACAACGATGTTGTCGCTGATGATGGTGTCGGCGAGCAGGACGGCGACGAGCTCCACGTCCGACAAGGGGTGTCGGTGCCGAACTCGAGCCACCGTCATGGAAGGAAGGACGAGGACCCGATTCAGAGTGTCCTGCCCCCACGTGAAGACCAACTGGAGCCACGCGCTGAACTGACCGGGACTCGTCGGATGGAGATCATCGCCGAGGGTCAACGCGACCGGTCCTCCGTCCACGGCGGCGAGGAGTCGGTGGGTGGCCAGGAGATCGTGGCGCGTGGTGGCCGCATCCAGCCGGATCTGTTCCATGAGTCCTACGCTTTCGGTCGCGGCCAGCCTAGTGTTACCCGTGATCTCCATGTACGCGGCGACCGCGTCATCGAGCGAGGCGGGCATCAGGCGGCCCGACATCGGCTCGGGCTACGTGCAGCTGGTTCCCGTGTGCGCTGTGTAGTTGTTGTGTGAACTCTGGCCCCGGCGCAAGGGCTTCCCCTCCTGCATCGGTCGCGGCCGCTCGGCAGTTCTATGACTTGCTTCAACCGGGGATGAGTTCTCCGCGACTCTCTCTCGCTCTCTACCCTGCGGCGGAAACGGGGATTCAGCGCACGGTTCGCGGAAATTCTTCAGATGAGTACGATCCAAGCTCCTGCCAAGGTCCCTACCAAGGTCCCGATGAGCCGATATCCCTGTCGAGAGTAGGCCTGGCAGTCCTCCTGCCAAGGTGACCAAGTGCGGGGAGTGCATAGTAGAGAGTTTGAGAAGAGAAGCTGGCCCCTATCTCTTACTTCTTCTTTTTGATCTCTCATGAATAACACTTACTACTTGGCAGCCTTGGCAGGGCCCTCCGATCCCAGTGGAGAGTAGGGCTACCTCCAGCCAAGGTCTCCTTGGCAGCGCTTGCCCGGCTTGGCAGAATCAGGGGTTCCGGCGTCCGTCGACGCGAAATGCTCCAAAGTATTAGCTCCGGGCATGGCCCTGGGTCGGACGCTCACACACCGAATTCGGTGAAATATTTTGGCGCGTTCGGTGCACGCGTCGTACGGTGAGCAGATGATGTCCACCCTCGAGGCAGTTCGTATCTCGCGCGGCCTCACTCAAATCATGCTGGCGAGAGCGGCCAGCGTGTCGCAGACGACGATCTCGCTCCTCGAATCTGGACACTCGACGGCATCGACGGCCTCACTCGACGCCATAGCTGCGGAGCTCGACGTTCCGGCGGCCTTGCTGATCCCCCCCGCCCCGCCGGTGCAGCTGCTGCACACCATGAAGGAATCCGTCCCGGCGAGGGTCACTAAGCGCATAACGGCCGAGTTCACTCTCGCCTTTCTTCGGATCGAGCGTCTCCTGCCTGTCACGCGTCATACCATCGGCACTCCAGACATCGAAGACGAACCCGCCTCAGCTCAGGCCGAGCGCCTTCGCCTCCAGTGGGCGGCGGCGCCCGGCGGAGTTCTCGATATCGTGACCATGCTGGAGTCGCACGGCGTCATCTGCTTGCGGCGGGACCTTAGCGGCACGAGGGTGAACGCATTGGCTGCGAAGTCAGGGCGATGGCGGGCGCTCATGTTCATCGACCCGAGAGCAGACGCAGAGGATGCGTCGTGGGCCGTCGCCCATGAACTCGGTCATCTTGCGCTGCAAGAGGCCATGGACGGCGACCAGGAGGATCGGGCCGAGGAGTTCGCCGGCGAATTCCTCGCCCCCCCGATCCGAGCTCCGGAAGTTGCTCGACGCAGGTGTCGACGCCGATGACCTCCCCGGCTCCTTCGCGGTACCGCCGGCCAAGTTCGCGGTACACGCCCGTCGCGTTCGCCTCATCACGGCGACCGATTACCGCCGACTACGGACCCTGCCTGTTCCCCCTTTCTATCGAAATCCTCTTCCCTGCTCGTCTCGCGTCAGCGACTCTGTGAAGACGCGCGTGGGTGCGGGCGAGAGCATCACGAGCGTCGCCGCATCGGCCTTCCTCACCGAAGACGACCTCCGGCGCGACTATCTCTAGACGCACCCACCGCCATCGAGTCCCGGCGCGACACGCCGAGGCTCTCTTCTCCACAGGGGCTCACAGTTCCGCGGTGTCATGGCATGTCACGTGTGGATAAGTCGTACGAGTATCCGTCTCGACCGCAGTGGAGGAGGGTGTCGAGATCACGCCCTCCTCCACCCCGTCCTTCAGTCGGGGAGGTCAACGAGGATCGGGTTCCTGCTCGCCGATGATCCTGTCGAACGGGTGCCCGTCGGTTCCTCAACTGCTCCACGCCGCAGCCGCGTGGCGAGCGTCGCGGAGTACGTCTTCGATCTGTCCGGTGCGAAGCTGTTCGATAGAGCTGGGCGCTTCTTCGCCGGTCTCGTCGTCGACAGGGGTGTTGAGCCACTGGGCCCATGTCCATGCAGACGAGGTTCCCGTGCTCAGCACGCGGAGGACGTCTCCGACGCCGTCGATGACGCGACCCTCCGCGATCTGGAACGCGGGGTAGAGGCGCACGCCGTCGTCTGCCTCAAGCTCGAGGAGAGAGAGCGATTCGACCGCCGCCGCCACCTGCGCTGACGTCCAACGGAGGGTGCGCCTAATGGAGGCGGTGGTATAGCACGGACCAACAATCTCGGCCCAGGGGTTCGGTTGCTCATCGTGCGTCAAGTCCATCCTCTTCGCCCTCCTCCTCGGCCGGACGCGTGTGCCGACGACGAACGCCCTCGATGAGCTCGTCAAGAGAACGCCGCCCGTCGACATAGTCCTGCGCGTCACGGAGAGCATCCGGACTCGGAGCACGCCCGTCCACGGCCATGGAGTCCAGCGACTTCGCCGCGCTTGCTGCCCGTTTCTCTCTCTCGACGTAGTCGTCTTCCCACTGCTCCGCGAGCCCACGAAGGATGCTGGGGTGGGGCGTCGCCATCCTCAGGGTGTCCATGTCGAGGATGCCGAGGTTCCCAACCTGAACATCCCGCCCGAGGCTTGCTACCCGGCGACCGTCTTCAATCTTGCCGCCACCAGGTGCATGCATATGCCCGTGTATGAGCAGTTCCGGACGCACGGCGTTCCATACTTCCGTCACGCGCATGCGGGAGGCCGCAGATTCCGCAAGTGCAGTTGTCGGGAACCGATGGGGATTTGTGCGGAGGATGTCGCGAACGCGTCGAACGGGAGTTCGCGCTGGAGTCTCGTGTGTGAGCATGAGGTCGGCGGGCCCCCCGGCGATGGCCGCGGCAACTTGCTCGTCCGTAATGGCCTCATCTGGCCACCAAGTCAGCCCCTCGATTCGGGACTGACGGTCAACCGATGCTGCGCCGCCGAGCGATAACACGAGTCGCCCACCAATGGTCAAGCGCGCAGGACGCGGGAGCAACCAGGTGATGTCGGAGACACGTACAGCGGCGCCGGGTCGCGTGTTGAGGAGCGGTGTGATCTCGCCCCAGTTGTCGTGGTTGCCGAGAGTTACGTAGATCTTGTTGATGTTGGTCTCGGCGAAGACCTCGTCAGTCTCTATCGGCGGCATCTGCCAGTCGCCGAGATGCAGCATCGTGGTGACCTCGGGCGCCAGCGCAGGCAACGCCCGCGCAATGATTCGCGCCCATCCAACATTGCCGTGCCAGTCTCCGCACACCGCGACGCGTTCGTCCGGCAGCGTGATGTCGGACGCGTAATCGAGCGCTTTCATGAACCCTCCTTCGAAGAAGTGGTTGCATCTTAGCCGAAGTGCGGAAAGGATTCCGCACATGAATCATCTTGGCGTGTTCGAGGACGGCGCGGACGGGTGTTCAGCCAGCGGACCACCGCTGCGCCTGGCGCATCCTCTCGCGCTCGCGCTCAAGAACCCGCTCCTTCTCTCGGATGTACTGCGCGTTTTCCCCCCGCATCATCCAGTAGTCGAGCCGGGGACCAACAAGCAGTCGCAATCGAGCCAAGTCGACCATCTGCATGACGATCTGCCCACTGAACATCTTCTGCAGTCGGTAGTACTCAATCTCCAGTTCCACGGCAAGATGCGTGATTTTCGTCGCCCGCGGCTTCTGCATATAGATGTCACGGACGCCATACGTGACCTGGTGCTGAGAGATCGACGCGTCCAACCGGGCTCGCATCTCCAGCGACCAGTCGCCTGCGGCCTGGTGCCACTGCGGGAACGGAGTCCGCCCGAAGTCTCGTGGCTCAACAAGGAAGTTCCTAGGCACATATCGAGGGTCAGACACCTCGGAAGTGTATCGAAAAGACCTAAGTGGATCGAAAAGCCCTAAGAAGCGCGGATCCTCGGCTTTTCGACGATTTTCAGGCGCATGGAAGACGACATGAGCAAGTACACAACTCTGAAGAAAACCCGAGGCGATGGCTACGACCGTATCCAGTGGTACGACGCGAAGCTGAACACGCACACCATCAGAGCAGACGACCCCGTCACCGCACGCACGGTCGCTCCCGAGGAACGGACGCGGAAGCCCGGCAAGTGGAAGGGCCAGAAGCCCTACCAGGGGCACTACTGGTGCGCCGGAGCCCGAGCGAGCGTCTTCCACGAGTCGATGACCGAGTACGCCGGCATGATGCTCATCGACCACCTGTACGACATTGTCAAGGTCTACGCACAGCCCATGTTGATGACGTTCTTCGACGGCCTCTACCACTACCCCGACTTTCTCGTCATCGAAGCCGACGGAACTCGACACGTCGTCGACGTTCACCCGAAAGCGCTCACGAAGCCTGGTGACCCCGAAAAGTTCGCCCACACCGCGCGTGTGTGCGAGGTCTTGGGATGGCGATACACGCTCATCGACCAGCTCAGCGACATCGTCCGCATGAACGTGGAGATGATGAGCCGCTACCGCCACCACCGGTACACGCCGGCCCCCGACATCGCAGACCACATTCTCGGCACCGCGAAGAAGCACGAGACCTTCGGCGAACTTCGCCGCGCACTCGCCACCGACAAGCCTGGCGAGCTCATGCCGTTCCTCTTTCACCTCATGTGGAAGGGCGAACTTAACTTCGACCTCACCGACCGCTTCACCGAACACACGCCGCTCACCGCGGCCTAAACCGCCAACAAGGAGAAACCCATGATTGCAGCACGCACCATCGCCCTCGGACAGACCGTCCACCTCGAAGTCGGCGACTTCACCATCGTCAGCTACGCGAACGGCAGCTTCCGCCTCCGAGACGAGCTGACCGGCGAGTACCAGGTCGTCCACCACACGGAACTCGCCGAGCAGCTCCCGCCCGGCGAGTCGCTGGAGAAGGCCGACCCCGTCGACAGCTGGCCGCTCCAGGACGTCGTGGATGGTCTTGACGAGGCGAACCGCACTCTTCTCCCCTACCTCCAGCAGCTCGTCGACGGCAGCCCCGTCGATGGCGGAGAGCCGAACCCGGCCTTCGCGCTCGACATCTCCAAGACCAAGCGTCTCGACTCGACCATCTCGGCTCTCAGCAAGGTCGGTATCGAGATGCCCCTCGGCACGCTGAAGCGTCGTCTCAGCAACTTCGAGAAGAAGGGCGCTGCAGGCCTCGTAGACCGCCGGGTCGGCCGGAAGGAGGCCCCGTTCGCGCGCCTCCACCGCGATGTTCGCGCGGCGCTATCCGAAGTCCTCGTCGGCTACAAGAACAAGTCCACGGTCACCTACACCGCCATCCGCGCCGAGCTCGAAGTTCTGCTGATGGACCGGTTCCCGAACCCGGAGGACCGGCCGAAGACCCCGTCACTGTCGACGCTCGAACGTCACGTGAAGCAGATGAGCGGAAACCAGAACCCGACCACGCAGGCGAAGCGCCGACAGACGGCGGCGCTCTCCCCGAGCGGGATGCACCGCCCCCGTCTGGTGTTCGGCCCGGGAGACGAGTGCCAGATGGACGCGACCACCCTCGACATCTTCGTTCGCATGCCCAGCGGCAAGGTGGACCGCCCCCACCTCACGGCGCTCGTCGACAAGCGCACCCGCTCGGTCGTCGGGCTCAACCTCACCGAATCCGCGCCAACGAGCATCGACCATGCGCTACTCCTCGCGAAGGCGCTCGTACCCCGTCGGCTCCGCCCGTGGGCGAAGGACTACGACTCGTTCGGGCTGCCACGTATGCCGTGGACGAAGCACCTGACCAAGAAGCAGATGCAGACCTTCGACTCGTACTGCCCCTACATCTTCCCGAGCCGCATCCTCATCGACAACGGGCAGGACTTCAAAGGCACCGTCTTCGGAATGGCATGCGACAGATACGGCATCTCCCTGACAGAGGCACCCATTCATGACCCCACGGCGAAGGCGGTCGTCGAGCGCTTCTTCGGCACCGTGAAGACCAAATTCTGCCAGTTCGTTCCCGGCTTCTCCGGCGGCAATGTCGCGAACAAGGGCGCGGACACGGTCAAGGGCGCACTCCTCACCCTCGCCGAGCTCAGCGAGCTCCTCGAGAAATGGACGTGTGTGGTTTGGCAGAACCGTCGTCACGGGGGTCTCGAGGATGACTACGAGGAGGGTCTGGACCACTCGCCGAACAGCATGTACGCCGCGTGCATCGACCTCACCGGTCACTTCGTTCTTGCGTTCGAGGAAGAAGACTTCATCGCTCTCCTACCGACCGAGGAGCGCACCGTGCAGGCCGGTGGCATCGAGTTCAACGGCCGCAAGTACGACAGCCCGCACCTCGCGCCGATGCGCAACCGCAAGCGCGGCCGCGACAACGCCACCCCGAAGGTCGTCATCCACTACGACCCGAGTGACGAGTATCGAATCTGGCTTCGCTCCCCCAACGATGGCGGCTGGATTACCTGCCACTGGTCGAAGGAGCGGGGGATGGCGCGCCCGCTCGACGAGGCCATCGCGCTGGAAGCGCACCGGACCGCGCTCGACAACACCTCGTTCAACGACGCGGAGGCGGACGTGATGATGGTCCGCTTCCGCAACCAGGCCGTCACTGAATCCATCGACGCGGTCGCGCAGGCCGCGCTCGACAAGAAGAAGGAAGAGAAAGAGCGGAAAGCGGCGAACACACTCGCCGCCATCCTCACTCCCGACACCGACAGCAGCAACGACTTCGCCAACTTCGCGGCGTTGGACGCCGCAGCCCGCTAGCCCCTCAGGAAGAGCAGAACAATGAACAGCAACATCGAACCCCTCGGCCACTTCGACCAGCGAGAGGCACTCCAGCAGCTCCTCGAGGAGGAGGTGGCTCTGAACACCGAGCACGTCACCGCCGACGAGTACAAGAGCTGGACCCGCGCCAAGAAGCGCGCGTTCGACATCGAGCGCAGCGACCGCATCGCGGACTCCATCGTCATCATCACCCCAGCGTTGGAGCAGCTCAGCCTGGCGTACAAGCGCGCCGCCCGCGTCGCCCACCGCCCGGTCGGGAGGACGGGCATCATCCTGGACGGGGAACCGACGACCGGGAAGACGACCGCCGCTATCAGACTCGCAGGGGAAGCGTTCCGCCGCCACGTCGACCGCCATCCGAGGTGGAAGGAGGACGGGCACGTGCCGGCGGTATATCTGGAAATCCCGCCGAACTGCACCGGCAAGACCGTGATGGGCCGCATCATCAATTTTTTCGGAGAGCCCGTCGTCCCACGCATGACGCTGGAGGAGCGCACAACCCTGGCGACCAAGCTGTTCGCCAGGGCGCACACGTCGCTGGTCATATTCGACGAGATTCAGAACCTCTCTCAGTCAAATTCGACTGGCCGCTTCGAGAGCGCGCAGGCCATCAAGAACCTGATGAACCACGTCAAAGCCGTCCCAATGTACGTCGGCTTCGACCTGGAATCCTCCGCTTTCACCAACGAAGAGTTGGGCGCACAGTTCGCCTCGCGTTGCGTACCGGTTCGCCTAGACAAGCTGGACATCACGACGCCCAAGGGCCGCCAGCTGTGGGGAGGCGTCATCGTCAAGTTCGAGGAACAACTCGCCTTGCTGGCGCACCCGCCCCAGACGCTGCTGAAGGATGCGATGTACCTCTGGAACCGCACGCGCGGCTCCATCGCGGCTCTTTCCCGTCTCCTGACGACCGCGGCTCTCGACCTCATCGAAGCAGGAGACCCAGACAGCGAACTCATCACGAAGGAGCTGCTGGATTCCATCCCTCTGGACCTAACCTCCCAGCGCTTGCTGTCCGCCGCGAGCCGCGAGCACGAGGAGGCTTCCCATGCTGCCTGAGCGCTCCTGGCCGTTCCGCGTCCGCCCGGGTGCGTTCGAGACCGTGGCGAGTTATCTGCAGCGTCTGCGCGTCGCAAACCTCGTGAGCGACGCTGCGTGGGGCGCGTGGGTCGCGCCCGTAGTGCGCGCCACCGGCCTCACCAAGCCCGCGGCTCTCCCCCTCATCGTCGAAGCCGTCGCCGGACTGCGCCCCGGGCACTTCGAACGCGACCACGCTGCCCTGCCGCATCACCCAGACGGAACCCGCTGCGGGAACTGCGCCACCGGGCTCGACGAAAGGTTCGCCTGTGTGCGTTGCCACCCGGGACAGCGCGTCGCACAGGGTTCGCACGACGGCCCGCGGGTGTGCGCCAAGCACATGATGTGGGTCGGCCCCGGCACGGCGCCCGAGCAGCAGCATGTCGTCGGTGTGGACGCGCTCCGCGCCGACCGCATGTATCGGCGCCTCCGACGGCAGGGCCTCCTTGATGCGCAACGCCTTGCAGAAGTCGTCGGGTGTCTCGAGGTGTGGGAGGCCTCGTCCGACGTGACGCTGACCTCGGTCTCGCGATTCACCCTCGCTGTGCGGCTGGCGAAGATTGCTCTTCACCCTCACGCCATTGACGCCCTCGCTTCACACGACAGCGACGCGGCCATCCGCTACTCGCGCCTTGCGTCGGATGCCGAGCGAATTGTCGGAACCGACGACTGCATCGTACTCATCGACGCACTGTGGCTGCTGGTCCGTGCGGCGGGCCACCACGACCAGGACGAGCCGCACGCGTTCGTCTGCACGCCGAAACCCGAGAACGTCGACGAGCGGGCAGAGCTCGAACAGCTCCGCAGCTCCTTTTACCCGCGGGGACTCCATCTGCACATGTCGCAGTTCGTATCCACAGACGTCGCCGGCACACGGCAGTCACGTGCAAAGAAAGGCATCTCGAACAACTACGTGTGCTCTCGCGGGCACCGATTCAACCAGACTCTGCAGCAACTGCGAAGGGTCAAGAAGGCGGTGGGTTGCCGTGTGTGTGCAAACAAGGAGGCTCTCCAAGGATTCAACTCGCTCGCCGACACGCACCCCCACCTAAGTCGCTTCTGGCACCCCTCCGCGAATGGCGACCTGCGTCCTGAAACGGTCGTCGCCGGGTCGGACACTGAGGTGATGTGGACGTGCGACGAAGGACACGAGTACCCGATGGTGATTCTCGATAAGGCCAAGAGGAACGCAGGGTGCTCCGTCTGTTCGAACCACCGGGTGGACCCTCGGGTTAACGCGTTCTCGGTCACTCACCCAGCAGCCGCCGCCACCTGGCACCCTGACCGCAACGGTGACCTCACCCCGAACGACTTCACCTCGGGTTCGTCCCGTGAGATGTGGTGGCGGTGCGAGGAGGAAGGGCATGACTTCCCGATGACCATTTACTATCGGTGCCGCGGCGACAAGTGTCAGGTCTGCACCCGAAAGAGGGCGCATCCCACGACTTCCTTCGCTGCCACCCACCCGCGGGCGGCTTCGCGCTGGCATCCGACGAAGAACGGCACGGTGCTCGCCTCCGACGTCCTCTTCGGGACGAAGAAGAAGTACTGGTTCCTGTGCGAGGAGGAAGGTCACCACTACGAAGCACCGGTCATCACCCAGTCGCGCGGCGGTGGTTGCAACATCTGCACCGGCCGCGTCGTCGACGAGCAGAACTGCATGCGGACTCTGCGCCCTGACCTCGCCCGTGAATTCCATCCGACCGCGAACGGTTCGTTGACTCCGGACAACACTTACGCGTCCACGTACAAGAAAATCATCTGGGTGTGCGAGCACGGCCATGACTGGTCGGCGACCGGCCTGAACCGAGCCAAGGGCACGGGTTGCCCGTTCTGTGCCAACTTCTCCTGCTGGACCGGGTGGAATGACATGGCCACGACGCGGCCCGACCTCGCGGCGGACTGGGACTGGGACATGAATGGGGAGCTCGACCCCACCACGGTCATGGCTGGCACTGGCAAGCGCATCGCCTGGAAGTGCGCCACCTGCAGTCACCGATGGCCTGCCCGCGGTAACGACCGCGTCCGCGGGAGCGGGTGCCCGGAGTGCTTCCGAACGAAACCCCGCCGCCGCCAGCGCTGAGTGGTCGGTTGCCCTCGTGAGGCCCGCGCGCGGAAGCGAGTGTCCACGCACTCCTCTCCTGGGTCTACACCGCCGGATGCACACGTGTCGTTACCCCTGAGTTTGACGCCTTTCCGAGTACCGCCGCCACGAACGCGTGACGGCGGACCTCTCACGGTCGTCTGCCGACCGGTTCAACGTCCTTGTGCAAGGGCGAGGATAGCTCACGCGTTTCCGCTACTGTCACCGCATTCCCCCACACCCAGCATCGGAACGTCTCGCCCTCTGCACGGAACGCGATTCCGGCCGCAAGCGGGGTCGAGCGCATCAACACCGCATCGACACGGATCGCTTCCGGCCCGAACCTCACCCAAGCCTGCACCTTTGTGTAGGGCCGCGGGTAAATCGTCACCGGGTGCTCACGGAGCGCGAGCTCTCGGTCACTCAACGACTGCAGTGGGCCTGCCCGCGACGCCTGAATGATGGAACGGTGCTGCATCTGCATGTCGTATAGCGGCGCAAGGCGCTTGCTGGTCCCCATGGCCGGTGATCCTTCCTCCGGCCGGACTCGTCGAGCATAGAGGAGAGCGCCGACATCACCGACGGTGTCGGTGATTCTCGATATAACGGACCCATGACTGAAGCAGTCTTCTGGTCCGCCGTTCAAGGCATCGGCACCGTTATCGCGGCCGTCGCCGCCATCATCGCCCTCATCATCGCGGGAAGCCAGCTCCGCCAGCTCATCGCATCAAACCGGCTTCTCGCCGAGTCGAACGACGCGATGGTCGAATCAAACATTGCGGTCACCCGCCCTTACGTCATAGTTGACTATCAGTTCCGGCCGTCGGTAAGTCGGCGAGGCGGGACCACAGGTAGCTCAGTGTTCGTCGTCATCCGCAACGACGGACGCACCCCCGCGCACAACATCACGATGAAGGTCGACCGCCCGTTCACTCCCGTATCCAAGCCCGACGGGGAGGGATGGCGAAAGAGCCTGGAGGATCTGAACCGAATGATGAATGGCGAATCGGTGATCCGCTCCCTCACCGCGGCCCGCCCGCTGAAGTACTACATCGACGACGAAGCCCTATTCGGAGTGAGTGACGAAGCCGCTCCGCGTTGGAGCGTGCAGGTATCGTACGAAGACGCTGAGGGCCGAGCGTTTCGAGAGACCTTCCACCTCGATGTCGAGCCATGGCGTCGATCCATCGCCGAAGCGGACCCGCTCATCCAGGCCGGCAAGTACATCGAATCAGTCGCCTACGAGGTCCGTGACGTCAAGCAGGCGATTCGAAGCAAGCAGTCGACCTTCACGGTCGAGCCACGCATCTTCACGGACCGCGGAAACGGACAACGTCATCGGCGCCGCGTCGAACGACTGCGTGGCAAGGGTCAGCGCGCGTAGAGCTCTGCGTCGAGCGACGACTCCAGCTTCCAGATAGTGCGGAGGTCGGGCCATGACTCACCCAGCAAGATCTTTCGAATGGTCCCCTCATCGATGCCCGCGGCGCGCGCGACCTCTCGCACTGAACGCTCTCCAATGGCTGCTTTCAGGTTCAGAGCAAACCGACGTGCTGCCTCTCCGACGGGATCAGTCGACGGCGCGTCCGGCCACCGCGAAGAGAGCATGGCTGGTGTCTCCCGTGCTTCCTTACGTGCCATCTCACAGCCTCCGAACCTGCGATCCCAGTGTTTGCCGGGATCAACTACGTCGTCTTGGATCACCTTCGTCTGAGTGGTTCAACTTCGATTGGAGAGAAAGCACCTTCAGTGACGGCCAATATCACTCGACCAGCAGCGCGGGCTCCTCGAGCACGGAGGCGACGTCGGCGATGAAGCGGCTCATGCCGTCGCCGTCGATCACGCGGTGGTCGAAAGACCCGGCGACCGTGGTCACCCAGCGCGGGCGCACCTCGCCGTCGACGACCCACGGCTTCTGGCTGATGGTGCCCATCGCCACGATGCCGGCCTCGCCGGGGTTGATGATCGGGGTGCCGGCATCCATCCCGAACACACCGATGTTGGTGATCGTGATCGTGCCGCCCTGCTGATCGGCCGGCGGCGTCTTGCCCTCGCGGGCCGTGATCGTCAGGCGGTTCAGCGCCCGCGCCAGGTCCTTCATGCTCAGGTCCTGCGCGTCTTTGATGTTCGGCACGAGCAGGCCGCGCGGGGTGGCGGCGGCGATACCGAGGTTCACGTAGTGGCGCACGGCGATCTCGGCACCGGCATCCGTCTCGATCCAGGCGGCGTTCACCATCGGCGTGCGACGAGCCGCCCAGATCACGGCGCGGGCGACGATGAGCAGCGGCGAGACCTTGATGTCGGCGTAGTCGGGCGAGGCCTTGAGCCGCTTCACGAGTTCCATCGTGCGGCTCGCGTCGACCTCTTTCCACACCGTCACGTGCGGAGCCGAGTACGCGCTCTGCACCATGGCAGAGGAGGTGGCCTTGCGCACACCCTTGACCGGGATCGACTCGGTGCGGTCGTCGCCGGCGGCGGAGGGACGGGTCGCGGTGAGGCCCCGCGCGAGTCCGGCCGGAGCGGCCTGGGGCGCGGGCACGGTCTCTTCACGGACGTCGCCCCACTCCGGCGTCTCGATGTTGCGGAAGACACTCGCCTGCGAGGCGTGTTTGACCACGTCGTCCCGGGTGACCTCGCCGTCGGCACCGGTCGCGGCGACCGCGGTGAGGTCGACGCCGAGATCGCGCGCGAGCTTGCGGATCGGCGGCTTGGCGATCACGCCCACCGAGGAGCGCACCGGACGCTCGGCCGGGCGCTTGCGGCGCGAGGTCGCACCGCCGCCCGTGCCGTAGCCGACGAGCACCGAGCCGCCGCCCTCCTCCGGCGCGGGGGCCTCGGCCGTCGCGACGACGCCGGGGCCGGCATCGTCACGGGCATCCGTCACGAAGGTGATGATCGGCGCACCGACCTCGACCGTCGCCCCCTCGGCGACGAGCAGCTCGCCAACGACGCCCGCGTGCGGAGACGGCAGCTCGACGAGCGACTTGGCCGTCTCGATCTCGCAGATGACGTCGTTGATCGCGACCGTGTCGCCCGGGGCGACCTTCCAGGCGACGATCTCCGCCTCGGTCAGGCCCTCCCCGACGTCGGGGAGGTTGAAGTTCTGCGTGCTCATGATTGATCCTCTCGTGGACCGTGTGCACAACTCCTCAAAAGCGAGGCGAATCGCCCTGACTCAGGCGCATCGGAGCCCCGCTCGCTGGATTTCTGAGGAGTTGTGAACATGGAACGTCGGTCAGTAGGCCAGGGAACGGTCGACGGCTTCGAGGATGCGGTCGGCATCCGGGAGGTACACGCCCTCGAGCTTCGCCGGCGGGAACGGGGTGTCGTAGCCGGAGACGCGAAGCACCGGCGCCTCGAGCGCGTAGAAGGCGCGCTCCATGACGGTGGCCGCGATCTCACCGCCGATGCTGGCGAAGCCCTGGGCCTCCTGCGCGTAGACCATGCGCCCGGTCTTGCGGATCGAGTCCAGGATGGGCTCGTAGTCGACCGGAGAGAGCGAGCGCACGTCGACGACCTCACAGCTCGTGCCCTCGGCTTCGGCGAGCGCGGCGGCCTGCAACAGCGTGGTGACCATGGCGCCGTGGCCGACGAGCGTCACGTCACTGCCGGTCCGCACGACGCGCGAGGAGTGCAGCGGAACGGCGGAGGCGTCGAGGTCGACCTCGCCCTTCTGCCAGTACCGGCTCTTCGGCTCCATGAAGATCACGGGGTCGTTCGAGGCGATCGCCTCCTGGATCATCCAATACGCGTCGTTGGGCGTCGACGGCGACACCACGCGCAGGCCGGGAGTGTGGGCGAAGTACGCCTCCGGACTCTCCTGGTGGTGCTCGACCGCGCCGATGTGCCCGCCGTAGGGGATGCGGATCACGATCGGCATGCTGAGCGCGCCCTCGTGCCGGTTGGTGAGCTTCGCGAGCTGCGTGGTGATCTGGTCGAACGCCGGGAACACGAATCCGTCGAACTGGATCTCGATGACCGGGCGGTAGCCGACCATCGCCATGCCGATCGCGGTGCCGACGATCCCGGACTCGGCGAGCGGGGTGTCGAGCACCCGACGGTCGCCGAAGTCGCGCTGCAGGTGCTCGGTCACACGGAACACTCCGCCGAGCTTGCCGATGTCCTCGCCCATGAGCAGGACCTTCGGGTCGTTCTCCATCGCCTTGCGCATCCCCGCGTTCAGCGCCTTGCTGAGCGGCATCGTCTCGAGGGTCATCGGGCTTCTCCTTCGAACGACGCCTCGTACTGCGCGTGCCAGGCCTTCTGCTGATCGATCAGCGGATGCGGTTCGCTGTACACGTGGTCGAACATCTTGCCGACGCTGGGGGGTCCGAGCTCGACGCTGCGGGCGCGAAGGTCTTCCGCGGCATCCGCCGCCTCGGCCTCGACATCGGCGAACAGCTGCGCGGATGCACCGCGGTTCTCGAGGAACGCGCGCATCCGGACGATCGGGTCACGACCGGCCCAGTACTGCTCCTCGTCGCTGCCGCGGTATTTCGTCGGGTCGTCGCTCGTGGTGTGCGCGCCGAGGCGGTAGGTGACGGCCTCGATCGCCTGCGGGCCCTTGCCGCTGCGGGCCTCGTCGAGTGCCACCCGCGAGACGGCGTAGCTGGCGAGCACGTCGTTGCCGTCGACGCGGACGCTCGGGATGCCGTATCCGGCGCTGCGCTGCACGAGCGGGACGCGCGACTGCGTCGACACCGGCACGGAGATCGCCCAGTGGTTGTTCTGCAGGAAGAAGACGGTCGGCGCCTGGTAGCTCGCGGCGAAGACCATCGCCTCGTGCACGTCGCCCTGGCTGGAGGCCCCGTCGCCGTAGTAGGTGATGACGGCTTCGTCGCGGTCGATCTCACCCGTGCCGGTGCGCCCGTCGAAGACGAGCCCCATCCCGTAGCCGGCGGCGTGCAGCACCTGCGAGCCGAGCACGAGCGTGTAGAGCCGCGTGTTGCCGTTCTTCGGGTCGGTCGGGTCCCACCCGCCGTGGGAGACGCCGCGCATCAGCTTGATGATGTCGACCGGGTCGACGCCGCGGATGCGGGTGACGGCGTGCTCGCGGTACGAGGGGAAGATCGTGTCCTGCGCACGGGCCGCACGACCGGATCCGACCTGCGCCGCCTCCTGCCCGCGACTCGGCGGCCACAGGGCGAGCTGGCCCTGCCGCTGCAGGTTCGTCGCCTGGGTGTCGATCGCGCGGATGACGACCATGTCACGGTAGAACTGCTCGAGCTCCGCATCGCTGATCGCCTCGATCAGGGGGAGATACCGCTCGGCGGCGGCGGACGGCGCGAACCGTCCGGTCTCGTCCAGAACGCTCACAAGGGGGGTCTCGGGGGTGGTCACGCTCTCACGCTACCCGCGTCGGCATGCCCGGTCACGCATACCTAGGACACCCTCGTAACTGCCCGGAAGCCGGAGAAAACCGCGGAAAGCCGCGGCGAGCGCGGATCAGCGAACCGCGGCGGCGACCTCGAGCACGCGGTCGAGGGAGGCTTCCTCGCCGACGGAGATGCGGATGCCGTCGCCCGAGAAGGGACGCACGATGAGGTCGTTCTCGACGAACGCGGCAGCCACCTCGTCGGTGCGCTCGCCGGCCGGCAGCCACACGAAGTTGGACTGGGAGTCGGGGACGTCCCAGCCCTGCGCGCGGAGTCCTGCCACGAGACGGGTGCGCCGCTCGACGATGACGGCGACGCGCTCGAGCAGCTCGCCCTCGGCGTCGAGGCTCGCGATGGCGGCGTTCTCGGCAGCGGAGGTGACCGAGAGCGGGATGCCGGTGGTGCGTGCGGCGTCCAGCACCTTCTCGTGGCCGATCGCGTACCCGATGCGGAGGCCGGCGAGACCGTAGGCCTTCGAGAAGGTGCGCAGCACCACGACATTCGGGTGCTGGTCGAACACGCGCTCGGCGAGACCGTCGACGGCATCCGGTGCGGTCACGAACTCGGCGTACGCCTCGTCGAGGATGATCAGGATGTCGCTCGGGACACGCTCGACGAAGGCCGCGAACTCGGCCGAGGTGATGATCGGTCCGGTCGGGTTGTTCGGGGTGCACAGGATGATCGCGCGCGTGCGCTCGGTGACGGCATCCGCCATCGCGTCGAGGTCGTGGCGGGAGTCGGCGGTGAGCGGCACCTGGATTCCTGTCGCACCGGCGACGAGCGGAAGGCTCGGGTATGCCTCGAAGGAGCGCCAGGCGTAGATGACCTCGTCGCCGACGGAGGCGGTCGCGAGGATCAGCTGGTGCAGGATCGAGACGCTGCCGGAGGCGACGTGCACCTGCTCGGGGTCGACGCCGTAGCGCGCACCCAGGCGCTCACGCAGACGACCGGCGGTGGCGTCCGGGTAGCGGTTGATCGGGGTCGTGCGCTGCAGCGCTTCGAGCACCGACGGCAGCGGATCGAACGGGTTCTCGTTGCTGGAGAGCTTGAACGCATCGGGTCCTGCCTGCTTGCCCTGTCGATACGGCGCAAGGGCAGCGATGGCGGGGCGGATGCGGGGCAGGATCGGCTCGGTCACGGGTCGAGTCTACGAGGGTGACGGAGGCGGGGATGGCCCGGGATGGCCCTGTTCACGCGACATCTGCGGTGGTACCATTTTGGTATGGCGATGACAGTGCGACTTCCCGAAGAACTCGATGTACAGCTGAGTGAGCTGGCATCGCGACGACACACGTCCAAGCATGCACTCCTGATCGAGGCCGCAGATCGATTTCTCCGCGAAGAGGTGACGACAGAACAAGCGGTGACGATCGCCCGAGGCGTGGCCGACCGGTACGCCGATCTCCTCAAGAAGCTCGAAGACGCGTGACGCGGTACGTGGAGCTTCCGCACGCCGTGGGAGTCGCCGAGGAACTGGGCCTCCACATCCGAGACATCGGGTTGCTCTCCTCGGCGCTAGCCAGGCCGTCGAGTTCTATGTTCGGCGTCGAGGCCTATCCGGATCTTGAGGTCAAGGCCGCATCTCTGCTGTCATCCCTGAGCCAGAATCACCCGCTGTTCGATGGGAACAAGCGCTTCTCCTGGGTTCTCACCCTGACGTTCCTCGAGATGAACGGTGTCCTCATCGATATGGACACGGAGCTTGCTTTCGACTTGATCCTTCGGACGGCACAGAGCAAAGCCAGCCTCGATGAGATCGCCGCCCTACTCCGCGACCATCGTCGCTGAAAACAGCAGTGGGTAACGACACCGCAGGCTGACTCTCGCCGGCGTCCGTGCGACACTGGTCGGACTATGCGCTTCATCATCCGCGTCGTCGTCAACGCCTTCGCCATCTGGGTCGTCACGCTGATCCCCGCCCTCCAGGTCACGATCAGGGCGTTCCCGCCCGGCGAGACCCTGCAGGTGGTGCTGACGCTGCTGGCGGTGGCCGCGATCTTCGCCATCGTCAACACGATCATCGGCACGGTCGTGAAGATCGTCGCGTTCCCGCTCTACATCATCACGTTCGGCCTGATCGGTTTCCTGATCAACGGATTCCTGCTGTGGCTGACCGCGTGGATCACGAGCGGCTTCGGCTGGGGCCTGACGGTCGGCGACTTCTGGTGGGGCGTGCTCGCCGCGCTCATCATCTCGGTGATCAACGGCATCTTCGGCTTCATCCTGCGCCCGCAGAAGAAGGCCGCCCGCCGCGACTGAACCCGGCGACTGAGCCCGGCGACTGAGCCCGGCGATCACGCCGGAACGTCGAGGCGAAGCGGACTGATCTCGGCGAGGAATCCGAAGTCGCGGTCGCCGTGCAGGAGCGGGATGTCACGGCGAATCGCGACGGCGGCGATCAGGCAGTCGATCATGCTGCGGATCGGGTGGCCGTTGGCCGCCGAGGCTCATCGCGGTCACTGCTTCACCCGCTCGGCATGGAACTCGGTGCGTTCGATCTCGACGGCATCGCCGAGCTCCCGCCAGTACGCGTCGAGCGCCTCGGCACGCGGATCGGACGAGTCGTCCACCATCTGTGCGGTCTCGATGTAAGCCTCGAGCGCGTGCGGCTGCAGCGACAGGTCGTACAGGCCGTCCTGCGGGTCGACTTCGCGTGTCGCGGTGAAGCTGTCGGGAGAACCGGTGCCCGTGGCCGATCCTCCCGCAGCGAGCTTCGCGACGACGTCGTCGGAGTGCGAGAGCTGGATGAGAGTCTGGCCGTCACCGAGCGACGACTCCTGCGGGCTTCCCGCCGTCAGCTGCATCGCGACGTCGTAGTCGCTCTCCATCGCGAGGTGCGCCGCGATCATCCCGCCCTGCGAGTAGCCCACGATGTCCACCCGGTCTCCGGGCTCCGCGCCCGCGGCGGCCAGCGCGTCGACGGTCGCCTGATACGACGCCGACCGCTGCCCCTGATAGAGCTCCAGGTTCGACTTCATGTCCCACGGATCCTCTTCGCCACCCTCCCAGGGCACGGAGTTCTGCGTCCCTTTGACGTAGGTCACGTAGCGGGTCGCGCCGTCGGCCATGGTGTACTTCTCGACCGCCACCTGCGCACTCGACGACGGCATGCGCTTCAGTGCACCGGCCACGCCCTTCGGCGCACCGGCCGGGGTCGATGTGGCGGTCGGAGTCACCCGCACGGGATCTGCGGCCCCCGTGAGCCGGGCTCCCGACGGCACCTTCCCGAGCGTGGACGTGAGGCCGGCGAACGCCCCGGCCAGGAGCAGTGACGGCAGCAGTCCGAAGACGCCCATCGGTTCGGGCACGCCTCCGTGACGTCGCCCCGCCCAGTCGGCAACGAGCCAGTCGGCCATCACTCCGACGCGCGCGTCGCCGTCGAGGAGTCGATGGATACGCGCCCGAAGGGCACTCGCGCCCGCGCGATCCCCCAGGGCGAGAGCTTCGGCCTCCGCCCGAAGCTCCACCACCTCGAACGCGTCCGCCATCAGGAGGGTGCCCGCGCAGGCATCCTCGAGTTCGGCACGCAGCTCTCCGACACGCTCCCCGCTGCGATGCAGCGCACCGATATCGACCTGCGGGGCGGCCTCCGGCGCAGAGGCCAGGAGCGCACCGGCGCGGGCGATCGCGGCCCGAGCCTCCTCGCACTGCGTCGCCACCGTCTGCATCCGGGAACCGACATCGCGCAGCTGCTGGGTGTCGACGGCGATCACCCCGCCGTGCCCGATCTCCAGGCCGCTCATTCCGCTCCTCCGGCGTTCAGCTCCCACTGACGCACGTGGAGATGCCCGATCTCGGCGCCGCAGTCTTCACGCAGTCGTGCCAGCCGCTCATGCAGGGCGCGGAACCCCTCGGACTCCCAATCCGACGCATCGACGAGCGACACCAGCACGGCTCCCGCGTCTTCGATCAGCGAGATCGCCGAACCGATCTCGCGACTGGTCAGCATCCAGACCCAGCTGGCCTCGGAGGCGATGGCATGATTCTGCGCGAGGGAGTACATGGCCCTCAGCCTCTGCGTTCGACGGGTCCGGGCCCGACCGGATTCTCGCGGTCAGTGGAGAGAGGAAACCCGGATCTGGGTGTGCAGAGAGGGCGCGCCTGAGCACCCCGCGCTGTGCAGGATCGTCGGAGGCGGGCAGAATGTATCTGTGACATCCCCGGATCCCTTCCGCGTGATCTTCGTCTGCACGGGGAACATCTGCCGCTCTCCCATGGCCGAGGTCGTCTTCCGCGACCTCGCCGAGCGGCAGGGACTCGGCTCGCGTATCGTCTCGCGCAGCGCCGGCACCGGCGACTGGCATCTGGGCGAGCGCGCCGACGACCGCACGATCGACTCCCTCGCCCGGCGCGGATACGACGGCTCTCGGCATCGGGCGCGCCAGTTCACCGCCGCGGCTTTCGCCGACAACGACCTCGTGGTAGCGCTCGACCGCACCCACGAGCGCATCCTGCGGGAGTGGGCGCACGACGAGGACGAGGAGGGCAAGGTCACGCTGCTCCTCGCGTTCGACCCGGACGCCTCCACCCATGACGTCCCCGACCCGTACTACGCGGGGGCGGCGATGTTCGATTCGGTGCTCGGTATGATTGAGGCGGCGACTCGGGGCCTGTTCCGCCAGCTCGAACCCGCTCTCCGTCTCCCCCGCTCGCCCCGAACCTTCGGGGCCTCATCAGGAGGACTCCCCTGACTTTCCAGCCTTCGCTCCCGCCGCAGCCCCTGAGCCCTCTCGACGGTCGCTACCGCGGCGCCGTCACCGGTCTCGCCGACTTCCTCTCCGAGGCGGGGCTCAACCGCGCACGGGTCGAGGTCGAGGTGGAGTGGCTGATCGCCCTCACCGACCGCTCGCTGTTCGAGACGACCCCGCTGTCGGATGCCGACAAGGAACGCCTGCGTGCGCTGTACCGCGACTTCGGGCAGGCCGAGATCGACTGGCTCGCCGAGAAGGAAGCCGTCACCCAGCACGACGTGAAGGCCATCGAGTACCTCGTGCGCGACCGCCTCTCGACGCTCGGACTCGACGCCATCGCCGAGCTCACGCACTTCGCCGCCACCAGCGAGGACATCAACTCCGCCTCCTACGCGCTCACCGTGAAGCGCGCCGTGGAGGAGGTCTGGCTGCCGGCCCTGGACACCGTGATCGCGAAGCTCCGCGAACTCGCGGTCGAGCACGCCGACGCCGCGATGCTCTCCCGCACGCACGGCCAGCCCGCGACGCCCTCGACCATGGGCAAGGAGATCGCGGTCTTCGCATGGCGCCTCGAGCGCGTGCGCGGCCAGATCGCCGCATCCGACTACCTGGCCAAGTTCTCGGGCGCGACCGGCACCTGGTCGGCGCACCTGGCGGCCGACCCCGACGCCGACTGGCCGACCATCGCCCGCGAGTACATCGAGGGCCTCGGACTCGGCTTCAACATCCTCACCACCCAGATCGAGTCGCACGACTGGCAGGTCGAGCTCTACGACCGCGTGCGCCACGCCGGCGGCATCCTGCACAACCTCGCCACCGACATCTGGACCTACATCTCGCTCGGCTACTTCGCGCAGATCCCGGTCGCCGGGGCCACCGGCTCGTCGACGATGCCGCACAAGATCAACCCGATCCGCTTCGAGAACGCCGAGGCGAACCTCGAGATCTCGGGTGCCCTGCTCGCCTCGCTCGGTCAGACCCTGGTCACCAGCCGCCTGCAGCGCGACCTCACCGACTCCACCACGCAGCGCAACATCGGCGTCGCGTTCGGGCACTCGCTGCTCGCCCTCGACAACCTGCGCCGCGGCCTCAATGCGATCTCGCTCTCGCGCGACGTGCTGCTGGCCGACCTCGACGTGAACTGGGAGGTGCTCGCCGAGGCCATCCAGACCGTCATCCGTGCCGAGGTCGTCGCCGGTCGGTCCACGATCACCGACCCGTACGCCCTGCTCAAGGAGCTGACGCGCGGCCACCGGGTGGGCGCCGCCGACCTCGCCGAGTTCGTGCAGGGGCTCGAGATCGGCGATGCCGCGAAGCAGCGCCTCCTCGCGCTGACTCCGGCCACGTACACCGGCATCGCCGAGCGCCTCGCCCGCTAACACGCGCACCCGCACCCGGTCCCGGTCCCGGTCCCGGTCCCGGTCCCGCCACGCAGGATCGCCGAGTGCACGGCTTGTTGCCGAGTACACCGCCGATTCACGCAGGGTTCCCGTGCAGTCGACACGATCCCGTGCACTCGGCGACGGATGGCGGGAGCGGGGGAGCGGGCGCGGGGGAGCGGGAACGGACGCGCAGCGGGCTAGGAGGCGGGTTCCCCGGAGTGGTCCTCGACCTTGTCCTTCGGCATGAACGCGGCGGCGAGCAGCGTGAGCAGGGCGGTTACGGCGACCGCGACGAACACCCAGACCGATGCGTGGATGATCGTGTCGGGGTCATCGGGGCCGGCGCCCTGCGCGATGGCCGCGTTCGAGATCGCCCCGAACACCGCAACTCCCACGGCGCTGCCCGCTGAGCGCGCGAACGCATTCATGCCCGTCACGGCTCCGCGCTCGCCCCACCCCACGGAGGACTGGGCGGCGATGAGGGTCGGCGCGGCGCTCCACCCGAGCCCGAACCCGAGGACGAACGCGATCAGCGACAGCACCCAGGGGTTCGGCCAAGCCGACACCGAGGCGAGGACGATCGCCGCGACCGAGGCGATGCTCATCCCGATGAGTGTGGTGCGACGGAACCCGATGCGCAGATACAGACGCCCCACGTTCGCTGCGGCGATCGGCCACCCGAGCGTCAACGCGGCGACCGCCAGACCCGACAGCAGTGGCGCGATGCCCAACGAGCCCTCGAGGTAGGCGGGGGCGAAGCTGGTGACGCCGATCATGAGCGCGCCCACCCCGAGCGAGACGAGGGTGGTGGTCAGGATCAGCGGCCTCGCCGCGAGGCGGAGGTCGACGATGGGCTCCGCGACGCGGCGTTCGACCATCGCGAAGAGCACGAGAGCCACGATGCCGATCCCGAAACACAGGGCGCTCTGGACGGAGATCCACGCCCAGGCGTTGCCCCCCTCGAGCATCCCGAGGATCAAGCCCGTCAACCCGACCGTGAGCAGCACGGCTCCGGCGTAGTCGATCCGGTGCCGCTCGGTCTGCTTCTGCTCCTTGTACTTGAGCTGCAGCATCCAGGCCGCGATCAGACACAGCGGGATGTTGACCCAGAAGATCCAGCGCCACGCGTCGAGCTGGGCGAAGACGCCGCCGAGCGCCGGGCCGACGACGGAGGAGATCGCCCACACACTCGCGATGTACCCCTGCACCTTGGCGCGCTCGGCGACGGTGTAGATGTCTCCGACGATCGTCATGGCCATCGGCGCGACCGCCCCCGCGCCGAGCCCCTGGATGATGCGGAAGACGATCAGCGCGGGCATGCTCCACGCGAAGCCGCAGAGGATCGAGCCGAGGAGGAACAGGGCGATGCCGAGCAGGATGATCGGCTTGCGGCCGACCGTGTCGGCGAACCGGGAGTAGATGGGGACGCTCACGGCCTGCGCCAGCAGATACACCGAGAACAACCACGGGAACTGCTGATAGCTGCCGAGATCGCGGACGATGCTGGGCACCGCGGTGGCGAGGATCGTGGCATCGATCGCGATGAGCCCGGTCGCGAGCATCAACGCGCCGAGGATGGGGCCTCTCGGCGACCGGAGTCCGATGGAGGCGCGGTCGACGGAGGCAGTCACTTCAGGGACAAGCCCCGTGGCGCCGGGACTATTCCGACGAGTGCCGCGAAAGGCGCGGCTCCCTCGCCCGTCACGAGGACGACGTGCGGCCGGGCTCGTCGCCCTCCGCCTCGCCCTCGGGCTCCGGGTCGTACAGCACCGGACGGTCGATGGTCTTGGTGACGTCGGCGGGGTCGACCGCGAGGATCAGCATCGCCAGGATCAGCAGAGTGACGATGAACGCCCCTCCGCCGACGACGAGCCCGAGCGCGATCGGCGTGAGCCCGTCGTAGGTGCCGTTCGCGATCGCCGTGTTCACACGCGTGGTGAAAGCGCCGGTGGAGACGAGCGTGACAACCATGGCGAACACGCCGCAGCCCAGCGCGATCAGCAGGAGGTGCAGCGGGCGCAGGATGTCCCGACGGGTGGGCTTCTCGTCGCTCATCGCTCTCCTCCGTGCTCCGCAGGGGCGGTGCTGTCGTTCGATTCGGTGGCCGCGGCGGCGGCATCCACCCGCTTCGGGGTGAGTCCGGCGATGCCGAGGAAGACCGCGACGATCGCCGCGTAGCCGCCGAACATGCCGACACCGAGGATGATGCCGGACAGGACGAACGTGCCGGCCTTCTCGATCGTGTACTCCTGCAGGAATCCGGCCGGGATCAGCAGCAGGACGACGCCCAGCAGCACGCCCAGCGCGCCGACGGTGATCGCGTCGCGCGAGAGCGGATCAGCGGTACGACGCGAGCGGATGCCGGCGAGGATCTCGATGCCGCCGCTCACGATCGCCCAGGAGGACACGACGATGAAGAACAGGTCGTCGGATCGCCAGGCCGGGATGCCGCTCACGCCACCGGCGACGACGCCGAGCGCGGCGAGCAGGATGTACGACCAGCGCGAGCCCGCCGGGAGCACCAGCCAGGCCGCGAGCAGCTGCACGAGCGCGGTGGTGAAGACGAAGCCGCTGAAGACCGAGAGGCCGACAGGAGCGGAGTGGTCCGATGAGAACGTGATCATCAATGCGGCGACGGCGGCGAACAGCGCGCGCAGCAATTGCACGTGGCGCATGGTGAATGCGCGAACAGGGGCAGACATGACGGTCCAGAGTCCTCCGGGGTGTTCCTCCCAGTCTACGCGGGGGCGCGGAGCCGCAGCGCCCGCGGGCGTGCGGAGGAGGATTCGTGAAGCCCGGCTGATCTCCCCAGATCGATTGCCGGGCTTCACGACGTACGCAGCAAGGGGGGCATCACTGCGTCAGGCCGGCCTTCGCAGGGTCGGGCACCCTGCCTGCGATGACGGCCAAGTGACCCCACATGCCCACCCGGTCCCCTGAGGTGCGCGCGTGCGGTCGTATGCTCACTTTAGGGCGGTGGTCTTCACATACCGGACGGGGGCTGTGATGAGTTACGAGTATGACGAACGCAGGTCCGTATCCGATGCCTTCGCGGCGGCCCTGCGCGACGCGATCAACGCGAGGCACGTGACCCTGTCCTGGCTGCATCAGCAGCTCAACATGCGCGGGAACCGCGTGTCGATGGCCACGCTGAGCTATTGGCGCTCGGGCGCGCGACGCCCGGAAGGTGCGCAGTCGCTCGCCGCGCTGGTCGACATCGAAGACCTCCTCTGCCTCGACGCCGGGGCGCTGCGTCGACACCTCGGCCCCACGAACCGGACAGGTCCCCTCGGACCGAACCGGTTCCCCCTCGACGAGGAGGAACTGGAACGTGCTGTCATGGTCGCCTTCGACGCGCTGGGCGCCTCGTACCCCGACACCTCACGCGAGCTGACGACCCACTCCGTGACCGACGTCGACGCCGACGGCAACGTCGCGTTCAGCATCACCCGCAGCATCGTGCAGTCCACGATCGGCACCATCACGGCCATCCCGTTCCTCGAGATCTCGCCGGGAGTCAGCACGCCGGCACCGATCCTGAGCGCGGTGTCCGGCGGACGCATCACCGCCCGGTACTCGCACCCCGACGGCGAGGTGCACGGGGTGCTCTTCGAGCTCGACGTGCCCCTGACCGCACCGGACACGGCGATGGTCGAGTGGTCGGTGACGTATCCGCCCGACTACCCGCCGATGCGGGACACCGGTCACGCCCTGGCACAGAAGGCCAGAGAGCTGCTGGTGTGGACGCGGTTCCACCCGGATGCCGTGCCGGACTGGTGCGAGGAGCGGGTCGAGACCCCGGAGGGCGTCACCGTGACCGCGGTGCCGCTCACCCGCGGGACGTCGGTGCACCTGGTGCGGCGCGCGTTCGGTCCCGGCGCGCTCGGGCTGCACTGGGGGTACGGCACACGGGAGGATCAGCCGGGCTGATCTCCCGTGGCGACCGGCCGGCCCGGAGTGTTGGACCACTGGCTCCACGAGCCGGGGAAGACCCGGGCGTCGATGCCGACCTCGTGCAGGACGAGTGCGGTGTGGGCGGCCGTGACGCCGGACCCGCAGTAGGCGGCGACCGGCGTGCCGGGTGTCACCCCGATCTCGGCGAAGGACGCCAGGATCGTCTCGCGGTCGAGGATCCGGCCCGCCGCATCGAAGTGCACGGATTCGGGGAGGTTCCGCGCGCCGGGGATGTGTCCGGCGACCGGGTCGTACGGCTCCGACTCGCCGCGGTACCGGTCGGCCGCTCGCGCGTCGATCAGCACGCCAGACTGCGGGAATGCGGCCGTCTCGTCGATCGACAGCGCGTCGCCGCCGATCTCGTCGAGCACGACATCGCCGGGCTCGGGCACCACATCATCGGTCGCGACCTCGAAGCCTTCGGCCTGCCAGCCCCGGATGCCGCCGTCGAGCACACGCACATCGACACCGCCCTGGCGCAGCAGCCACCAGGCGCGTGCCGCCGAGATGCCCGTGAAGTCGTCGTAGGCCACGACGGTGTCGCCCGCACGGACGCCCCAGCGACGAGCCGCGGCCTGGAGGGTGGCCGTCGACGGCAGCGGATGCCGCCCCTCCGACGGTTCGCCGTGGGTGGCGAGCTCCGTGTCGAGCGCGGCGAAAACGGCACCGGGGATGTGGCCCGTCAGGTAGTCGTCATGCCCGGCGTCGGGCCGATCGAGCCGCCACCGCACGTCGATCACACGCACCGGCGCGCCTCGGCTCAGCAGGTCATTCAGCTCGGATGCACTCACGAAGTCGCTCATCCTGCGAGGCTACCGAGTCTGCGGCAGCATCCGGTTCGGGGCCGTCTTATCCCGTCACGATCCGCGCGACTATGCTCGATCCGGCAACGTCGAGGAAGGGGCAGCGATGCCCTCTCGTCTTCGGTGGATGCGGCTCCGCCCGCAGGAGGCCGCACTCATCGCGATCACCGCGGTGTGGGGCGGCACGTTCCTGCTCGTGCACTGGGCGATGGAGCACTCGGGGCCCTGGTTCTTCGTCGGCATCCGGTTCCTGATCGCGGGACTGATCAGCGTCGTGATCTTCCGCCGCGTGCTGCGCGGCATCCGCTGGCGTGATGTCGGCGCCGGCGTCGCGATCGGCGTCATGATCTACCTCGGCTACGGGCTGCAGACGCTCGGGCTGCAGACCATCGACAGCAGCACCTCGGCCTTCATCACCGCGATGTACGTGCCGCTGGTTCCGTTCGCGCAGTGGGCCGTGTTCCGAAAGCGACCGCCGGCCACGGCCTTCGCGGGTGCCGGGCTGGCGTTCGTGGGGCTGCTGCTGATCGCCGGGCCCGACGCCTTCGCGCTCACCCTCGGCATGGGCGAGATCGCGACCATGATCAGCACTCTGCCCATCGCGGCCGAGATCATCCTGATCAGCCTGTTCGCCGGGAAGATCGACCTCGGCCGCATCACCGTCATCCAGCTGCTGACCGCCGGAGTGCTGGGGCTGCTCACGATGCCGGTGGTGGGTGAGGGCGTGCCGGAGTTCTCATGGATCTGGGTCGGCTGCGCGGTGGGGCTGGGTGCGGCGAGCTGCCTGATCCAGCTGACCATGAACTGGGCGCAGAAGTCGGTCTCCCCCACCCGCGCGACCATCATCTACGCCGGAGAGCCGGTGTGGGCAGGGGTCATCGGGCGCATCGCGGGTGAGCGACTGCCCGCGACCGCGCTCATCGGCGGAGCGCTCGTCGTGCTCGGGATCCTCGCGAGCGAGCTGAAGCTCGTGCGGCGGCGGCGGCGAGCGCAGGCGCAGGAGCCGGGGCCGGGGCCGGGAGCCCCCGAAGCCCCGGCACCTTCCGACGGCCAATCGCATCTCTGACGGCCGGATCTGGTCGATCCGGCCGTCAGAGATGGATTTCACCGCACGAAGCGCGGGGCGGTGCGCAGAGTGAGGGTGCCGACGCAAGGTCAGCGGCGGGAGTGCTCCGCGTCAGTCACGTGCTCGAGCCACGTCGTCGACGTCGCGGGGTCATCGGCGTTCTCGATCATCGCGATGTGCGACATGAAGCAGTCCGCGGTGGCGCCGTGCCAGTGCTCCTCCCCCGGCGGCGTGTAGATGGTGTCGCCGGGCCGCGCCTCGACGACCGCGCCGTCGCGGGTGCCGCACAGCGCCGTCCCCTCGGTGACGCGCAGGAACTGTCCGCGCGCGTGCGAGTGCCAGGCGGTGCGCGCACCGGGGGCGAAGCGCACCAGACCGGCGAACATCCGCTGATCGCCCTCCTTCGGCGCGGCGATGACGTCGAGCCAGACGTCTCCGGTGAACTGCTCCGGCGGATTCTTCACCGTCGGGGTGCGAGGTTCGATGTGCATGAGATCTCCTTCGGATGTTCGGATGTTCGGATGTGCGGATGCGCGGAAGTCGGGCTTTCAGACCGTGAGCAGCACCTTGGTGGCGCGACGCTCGTCCATCGCGCGATATCCCTCGGCGGCATCCTCGAGTGGGAGGGTGAGGTCGAACACCTTGCCGGGGTCGATCTTGCGGTCCCAGATGAGCTGGATCAGCTGGGGCAGGAAGCGCCTCACCGGCGCGGGGCCACCGTGCAGATGCACGCCGGAGAAGAACAGCTCCTCGCCGGGCAGTGCCACGTCGTGCGAGACGCCGACGTAGCCGACATGTCCGCCGGGACGCGTCGAACGGATCGCCTGCATCATCGACTCCTGCGTGCCGACCGCCTCGATCACCGAGTGCGCGCCGAGCCCGTTCGTGAGCTCCCTGATGCGCGCCACGCCCTCGTCCCCGCGCTCTTCGACGATGTCGGTGGCGCCGAACTCGCGCGCCAGTGCCTGCCGGTCGGCGTGCCGGCTCATCGCGATGATGCGCTCGGCCCCGAGTTCGCGGGCGGCGAGGATGCCCAGCAGGCCCACCGCTCCGTCACCGACGACGGCGACCGTCTTGCCGGGTCCGGCCTCGGCGGCGACCGCCGCGAACCACCCCGTGCCGAGCACGTCGGATGCCGCGAGCAGCGAGGGGATCAGGTCGGCGTCGGGCTGCCCCGGCGTGACGACGAGCGTGCCGTCGGCGTGCGGGATGAGCGAGTACTCGGCCTGCGTGCCGTACTTCCCCATCGGGACGACGTGCACGCAGCGGGACTGGTATCCCGCCTGGCAGATCTCGCAGGTGTTGTCCGAGGCCATGAACGAGCCGACCACGAAGTCGCCGACCTTCAGGGTCTGCACCTCGGCGCCGATCTCCTCGACGACGCCGACGTACTCGTGCCCCATCGGGGTGTGATCGACGTCGTCGTCGCCGCGGTACGGCCACAGGTCCGACCCGCAGATGCAGGTCGCGGCGAGCCGGATGACGGCATCCGTCGGCCGGGTGATCGTCGGCTTCTCGCGCTCCTCGACCCGGACGTCGCCGGGGGCGTACATGACTACTCCACGCATTCTTACTGCTCCTTCTGTCGTGTGAATCCAGTCAACGCCGATTCCGCCACGCGTGGGAGGCTCTCTCATGGCACCCCTGGGATCACGGCGGACGGGAATAGTTCGACGGGCCGCGCGTTGCACCCGACATGATTGAAACTTCAACCGTCGCTCCGGTCGCCACGGAGCGCACCCGCGTCCGCGTGCCGCTGCGCTTCGGCGACGGCTTCTCCACCACCGCCGACGTCGTCACCTTCGACGGCCTGATCGACGGCCGCGAGCACCTGCTGCTCGGCCTCGGCGACTGGCGCGCGGCACTCGAGCGCGCGGCCGACGGAGGCGCCGCACCCCTCGTGCGCCCGCACAGCGAGTGCCTGACCGGTGACGTCTTCGGCTCGGAGCGCTGCGACTGCGGCCCCCAGCTGCGCGAGGCCGTGGAGCGCATCGCCGACGAGGGCGGATTCCTGCTCTACCTGCGCCAGGAGGGTCGAGGAATCGGCCTGTACGCCAAGCTCGACGCCTACGCGCTGCAGGACGCCGGACTCGACACGTATGAGGCGAACGTCGCCCTGGGCCACGGCGAAGACGAGCGCGACTACACCGTCGCCGCGCAGATGCTGAACGCGGTCGGCGTCGACGGCATCCGCCTGCTGAGCAACAACCCCGACAAGGCCGTGCAGCTCGGGGCCCTCGGCATCCGCGTCACCGAGCGCGTGCCCACCGAGGTGCACCTGTCGGAGGCGAACTCCCGTTACCTGCAGGCCAAGCGCGACCACACCGCGCACACGCTCGACCTGTCGGCGGCGTGACACCGACGTGACACTCGAGGAGGGCACCATGACCGCGGCAGGACAGCATCCGCGTCGACTCGACGACGGAGAGATGGCGACATGGCTTCCCGTCATCCGGTTCGTCCAGCTGCTGCCGCAGGTGCTCGATCGCACCTTGAAGGAAGAGGTCGGGCTCAATCACGCCCGCTACGCCATCCTCGTCACGCTGGCCGGGCAGGGCGAAGGCACCGTCACGATGACGGAGCTCGCGCGCATCGCCGGCCTCAGCCGCTCACGCCTGAGCCACGCCCTCGACTCGCTCGAGGAGCGCGGCTGGGTGGAGCGCACCTCGTGCAGGTCCGACAAGCGCACGCTCTCGGCCACCCTGACCGCCGAAGGCCGCGAGATGCTGCGCACGGCCGCTCCGGTGCACGTCGAGCAGGTGCGGGAACTGGTGCTCGATCCACTCACGGCGGAGGAACGCGAGCAGCTCGAGGCGATCCTCGGCAAGCTCCTGCCCGGCGTGACCGCGGCGCTGTAGCCCGATCACCCGCGGCGAGGTGCGCGAGTTCCTCTCCTGAACAGGCAGCTGTTCTGCTCTGAGCAGAACAGCTCGAACCCGCCGGATGCCGCGGTTTATCGTGAGGCATGGCCGACCTGATCTCGTTCCCGCGCACCCCTCGCCCCGATCGCCCGAAGTCGGGCGGCCCCGAGCCGCTGTGGCGTCAGATGCTGGGCGACCAGCTGCGTCGCCGCCGACACGAGCGCGAGGAGACCCTCACCGAGACCGCGGAGAAGGCGGGCGTCTCGCCCCAGTACCTCTCCGAGGTCGAGCGGGGGCTGAAGGAGCCGTCGAGCGAGATGATCGCGGCCATCGCCGGCGCACTCGACACGAGCCTGATCGAGCTCACGAGCGCCGTGGCCGATGACCTGCGCTCGGCCGCGGTGCCGGCATCCGCTGCGGTGTCGGTGTCCGCTGCGGTGTCGGTGTCGCGCGGCTCCTTCGCCCTCGCCGCCTGACTCACAGCCCCCGCGGTCCGAGCACCGTGTCGATCAGTCCGTAGTCCAGGGCAGCGGATGCCGTGAACACCCGGTCGCGGTCGGTGTCGGCGCGGAGCTCCGCAACCGTGCGCCCGCTGTGCCTCGCGAGGATCTCCTCCATGTCGGACCGCACCCGCACCACCTCGTCGGCCGCGAGGATCAGATCGGGGATCGCACCGCGCGACTGGCCGGCCGGCTGATGCAGGACGATGCGGGCGTGCGCGAGCGCGGCGCGCTGGCCCTCCGCACCCGCCGCGACGAGCAGCGCAGCGGGACCGATCGCCTGTCCGACGCAGGTCGTCGCGATCGCCGGACGGATGTGCTGCATGGTGTCGTAGATCGCCAGGGCCGCTCCGGGGTCACCGCCCTCGCTGTTGATGTAGAACTGGATGCCGCTCTCCGGACTGTCCGCGTCGAGGTGCAGCAGCTGCGCGATGAGCGCGTTCGCCACACCCGCGTCGATGCCGGTACCGAGATAGATAACGCGCTCGGCGAGCAGGTGGGAGTAGACGTCCATGATGCGCTCGCCCCGCGGATGCTGCGCGATGACGTTGGGGATCGAGTACGTGCTCATGCGTTCACCCCCAGTCCGACGCGCGCGCGTTGTCGCGGCATCACCTCGGCGATCGAGGCCACGATCCCGTCGATGAAGCCGTAGTCCTGCGCCTGGGTCGCGGTGTACCAGCGGTCGTGCAGCGAGTCCTCGAAGATGCGCTCGAGCGGCTGGCCGGTGTCGGCCGAGATGAGGCCCAGCACCGTGTCGCGCATGTGCCGCAGGTCGTCGGCCTGCGTCTCGATCTCGCCCGCGGAGCCCCCGATGCCGGCCGAGCCCTGATGCATGAGGATGCGCGCGTGCGGCAGCGCCCGCCGCTTGCCCGGGGTGCCCGCGGAGAGCAGGAACTGCCCCGCGCTGCAGGCCAGCCCGAGGGCGAGGGTCGCCACGTCATTGGGGATGAGCCGCATGATGTCGCGGATCGCGAGCATCGACGGCACCGAGCCCCCGGGTGAGTGGATCCAGAGGGCGATGTCGGCGACGGGATCCTCGGCCGACAGGGCGAGCAGCTGCGTCATCAACAGCGTGCCGTTGTCGTCGTCGAGCGCACCGTCGAGCACGAGCACGCGCTCGTGGAACAGTGCGCGCCGGGCCTCAGGGCCGAACTGCGGGATGGAGGGGTTGTCTTCGCTCATGCCCCCAGCATCCGTCGCCGTTTCGCGCTACGGGACGGATTCTGCCGTGAGCGGCTCTGCCCTGAGCGGATGCCGGGTGGACGACCTTCAACACCTCGGCCTGCGAACTCCGCCTTCTCCGCCGACCTCGTCGCCCGCGCCCCTGAGCCGGTACCCCTGGCGGCGGATGGTGTCGATGACCGGAGGGCCGCCGAGCTTGCGACGCAGCGAGCAGATCGTGACCTTCACCACCTGGCTGAACGGGTCGGTGTGGATATCCCACGCCTTCTCGAGCAGCTCCTCCGAGCTGACGATCCCCCCGCCGGCGCCCATGATCGTCTCGAGCACCGCCCGTTCCTTCGACGTGAGTTCGATCGCACGCCCAGAACGCGTCACCTCCTGGGCGAACAGGTCGAATCGAAGCTCGCCGTATACGAGTGTCGGCGGGATCCTGATCGCCGGGCGCCTGCCGAGCGCCCTGACCCGTGCGAGCAGCTCCTCATGGTTGAAGGGTTTGGCGAGGTAGTCGTCCGCTCCGAGGACGAGGCCTTCGACCTTGGCCTGGGAACTGCCGCGCTGACTGATCATGAGGGTCCGCACCTCCGGCGCGCCGGTGATCAGAGTGGTGCACGATCTCTCGCCAGGCAGCGGCGGAAGAGCCCTCTCGAGGATCAGCACGTCGTACGTCGTGGAGGCCAGAAGGAGTTCGGCCGACCGGCTGTCGGACACCGTGTCCACAGCCATGCAGTTGCGGATGAGAGTGCTCTGCATCCGATTCGCCGTCTGCACGTTGGGCTCGGCTATGAGAACTCGCATCTGGCCTCCACTTCATGTCGCGCTCGACCGTCACCCGCACATGTCAGCGGCTAACATTTTAGATCTGCGACAGCTTAGTCGCAGGCGGGGGCCGTCGGCTCCGTTGTTCCGGTATCGAGGAAGCCATCGCTGATCCACTCGCCGGTCGGGAGCTGATCCCAGAGATCCGTCGACTGACCCCAGTACCCGACCAGTTCGTCACCGCGCGCCGTGCACGTGATCTGCACCGTCTCGCCGACCTCGACGGTGCCGACGACGGGCGCATCGAGTCGAGGAGCGCCGCGAAGGTTCACACTCGCGTTCGGGGCCCGGACAGTGCCCGACGACAGTGCGGGGTTCTCCCCCGCAGCCGGCGGGTTCTCGTCCGCAGCCGGCGGGTTCTCCCCTTCCGCAGGCGGGTTCCCCTCTTCCGCCGGCGGGTTCTCCCCTTCCGCGGATGGGTTCTCCTCACCGGCAGGCGGGTTCTCCCCCGTAGCAGGCGCGGTGCGACCATCGTTCAGAAGCTGTCCGCCGACATCGACCCGCTGACCGTCTCGTTCCGCCCAGCCCTGGTAGTTGTCCGCGCCGGCGTGGAACACCCATCCACCGAGCTCGACGCCCTCCAGCGAGACGGGCTCGTCGCCCTTCAACAGCGAGAAGTGCACGTGGGCACCGGTGGTGTGCCCGTCGCACGGCAGCTCGTTCCCGATGCGTCCGATCGGAGTTCCCGCCGTGATCGGCGAGCCGTCGGCCATCTGCGTGACATCGACCATGTGGTAGTACGTCGTGCTGTAGCCGTTGTCGTGGACGATCTTCACGAGAGCGCTGGTCGCGCTGACGCAGCTCTTGTAGACGATGCCGTCGCGCGGGGCGACCACGCTGCCCTCACCGCTGAAGTCGACCGAGTTGCGCGCACCATCACCGCTTCCGGTGTCCGTGTGGGGGCCACCCCCGAGATACCAGCTGTCCCCTGTGCGCCACGGGAGACTCAGCCCGGGGTCGACGGCGCCTTCGATGCCGCCTGCGGCGTGCTCCTGAGCCTTGGCGAGGGCATTGCCTTCGCTACGAGGGACGACGTCATCCGGCGCCTTCCGGGCGAGGGCGCCGAACGCCGCCGACCCTTCGAGCGCGACCTTCCAGTCGCCATCGACCTGCTGCGCGACGAACAGCGTCATGTGCGGATCCTCTTCTGCGAAAGTGGTGCCGGAGCCGAACGCCCAGGTGTCCCCCGCGGTGTAGCCGCGGGGCTCCACGATCGGTGCTTCCGCATCCGCACCGGGAGCGTCCGTGAGCGACTTCTGCACGGCGGACCGGAGATCTGGCCCCCGCGCCTCTTCCTGAGGGGATGCTGCTGCCGTGGGCGTCGCGAATGAGGCGGCGAGCGCGCCCACCGCGACGAGTCGCACGATTCCGTTGCCGAACATGTTCGAGCCTTCCTTTCATTCCCGGCGGATCACCCACCGGGATGGTCACCGTACGAAACCGAAGGTTTGCATGGAGTAAACGGCAGATCGACGCCCGTGCTCTCCAGGAAAACCAGCCGTAACATCGCGGACTCACGACGCACCTAGCCTCGGGACCATGGCGAAGCAGAAGACACCCGCGAACGAGAAGACACCGGCGTGGTCGGAAGACGGACTCAACTTCCGCACCCGCAAGTGGGTGCGCCCCGAAGATCTCAACGCGAACGGCTCGCTGTTCGGCGGGAGCCTGCTGAAGTGGATCGACGAGGAGGCGGCGATCTACGCGATCGTGCAGCTGGGCAACTACCGCGCGGTCACCAAGCACATCTCGGAGATCAACTTCGAGGCGTCGGCGGTGCAGGGCGACCTGATCGAGATCGGCCTGCAGGCCACGCATTTCGGCACGACGTCATTGACCATGCGCGCGGTCGCCCGCAACATGATCACGCGCAGGCGCATCCTCACGATCGAGAAGATCGTGTTCGTCAGCCTCGACGACGACGGGGTGCCGACGCCGCACGGCTACCGCGAGATCACCTACGACCGCGACCGGATGCCCACCGAGCGCATCGCGACCGGGACGATCCGGCTTCCCTCGTCCTGAGCGGCGACGGCCGCGAACGCCTGAGACAGATCGGCGATCAGATCGTCGACGTCTTCGAGGCCGATCGACAGACGCAGCACATCGGCGGCAGGACGTGCCTCGGGCGGCACCGGGCGGTGCGTGAGCGCGGCCGGATGCTGGATCAGCGAGTCGACCCCGCCGAGCGAGACCGCATGCGTGAACAGCGTCGTCGCCGTCGTGACGGCGGAGGCCGCGGCGAACCCGCCCCGCATCCGCATCGCGATCATCGCGCCCGTGCCGCGCATCTGCCGCTCGAGGATGCCGCGCGGGTCTCCGTCGAGCCCCGGATAGAAGACCTCGGCGACCTCGGGACGATCGATCAACCACTGCACCACCCGCCGCGCACTCTCCTGCTGGTGCCGCACCCGCACCGGCAGGGTGGTGAGACCGCGGTGCAGCAGGTACGCCCCGAGCGGATGCAGGAGCCCCCCGGTCACCGCCCGCACGCGGCGCAGCGCCTCCGCGGTCTCTTCGCTGCAGGCGACGACGCCGGCGATGACATCGCCGTGGCCGCCGAGGTATTTGGTCGCGCTGTGCAGTGACATCGCGGCGCCCAGGTCGATCGGGTTCTGCAGGATCGGGGTCGCGAACGTGTTGTCGACCACCACCGGCACGGAACCCGCCTGGCGCACCACGTCGGCGATGTCGGCGATGTCGAGCGTGGGGTTCGCGGGGGTCTCGACGACCACGAGCCCGGTGTCGGACCGCATGGACGCGGCCACCTCGTCGGGGTGGCAGTACGTCGTCTCGACGCCGAGCAGCCCGGAACCGAGCAGGTGGTCGGTTCCACCGTAGAGCGGACGCACCGCGACGACGTGGCGTGCGCCGGTCGCCCCCGTATGCGCGAGGATCACGGCCGTCATCGCCGCCATGCCCGAGGCGAAGGCCACCGCAGCCTCGGCATGCTCGAGCTCGGCGAGCGCCTCTTCGAAGCGGGCGACCGTCGGG
This sequence comes from Microbacterium sp. Mcb102, assembly GCF_024519805.1. Lineage (NCBI taxonomy): Bacteria > Bacillati > Actinomycetota > Actinomycetes > Micrococcales > Microbacteriaceae > Microbacterium > Microbacterium sp. Mcb102. The sequence goes on from NZ_JALJRG010000003.1 coordinate 488,983, forward strand.
TTCCACAGTCGCGCGTAGACCATGCTGCCGTCGGCGGGCGGGCGGCCTCCGGTGGCCATCGCCTCGTAGGAGTCGCCACCGCGCTCGATGTCGGGCAGCGGGTTCGTGGTCGACAGGTCGATCGGCAGCGCGTGGACCCCGAGACCCTCGAGATCGGAGCGCCCGCTGTGGACGGCGACGGTGTCGGGATGCAGCGGTGCAGTCATGCCTCTACGTTGCCGGAATCACAGAATCCGCGCAGGTGCTCGACAGAACATGCAGTCATTTCGGCGTTGAACGCTATTCTGTGCAGCATCCGGCATCCGAAAGGCGCGCACATTGGCGAAATCACAACTCGACGAGATCGACCTCGAGCTGCTGGCGATCCTCACCCGTGACGCCGAGACGACCAACAAGGCCCTCGCGCATCGGCTCGGCCTCGCCGAATCGACCTGCGCACACCGCGTGCGGGCGCTGCGTGAACGGGGCGTGATCCGCGACACCCGCATCCGCGTCGACGGCACAGCCCTCGGGTTCCCGCTGCAGGCGATCATCAAGGTGCGCCTCGCGAACCACACCGGCGCCAAGGTGACGGCGCTGTTCGACGCACTCGCGAGCGTCCCGCGGGTGCTGCAGGTCTTCCATGTGGCAGGAGTCGACGACTTCCTGTTGCACGTGGCGGTCGAAGACGCGACGGCCCTCCGCGACATCGTGCTGGAGCACATCACGGTGCACCCGGTCGTGCGCGGCACCGAGACCCAGCTCGTGTTCGAGCTGCGCGACGGTCCGGGCGTCCTGCCGCGGTGACCCCGGGATCCGGGTGACCTGCGCGAAGATGGAATGCACGTCCGCACCGGAGCAAGGGAGCACCATGAGCCGCAGCGCCACCGCCGCCACGCACACCATTCGCGAGATGCGCGACTTCCTCTTCGCGAACGCCACCGACTACGCCGCGGCCCGTGCGGGGTTCGCCTGGCCTGAGGTCGACGAGTTCAACTTCGCACTCGAGTGGTTCGACGTGATCGCCGGCGAGAACCCCGACCGGCCGGCCGTGCAGATCGTCGAGGCCGACCTGAGCCTGCGCACCTGGACCTACGGCGAGCTTTCGACGCGCTCCGATCAGGTCGCGGCCTGGCTCACCGGTCTCGGCATCCGCCGCGGCAACCACGTGATCGTGATGCTCAACAACACGATCGAGCTGTGGGAGGTGATGCTGGCGATCACGAAGATCGGCGCCGTGTCGATCCCGACCTCTACGCTGCTCTCCGCCTCCGATCTCGCGTACCGCGTCGAACACGGTCGTGCCGGCGCAGTCGTCACCCTCGGCCCGCTCGCCGATCGGCTCGCGGACATCGACCCCGGCATCCTCCGCATCGGCGTCGGCGACGGCATCCCCTCCGAGTGGGCACGCTTCACCGACTCGACCACCGGACCGACCGTCTTCGAGCCCGATGGCCCGACCCCCGCGACCGACACCGCCCTGCTCTACTTCACCTCGGGCACCACGAACCGGCCGAAGCTCGTGCAGCACACCCACGTCTCCTACCCGGTCGGGCACCTTTCGACCATGTGGTGGCTCGGCGTGCGCCCCGACGACGTGCACCTCAACATCTCGTCCCCCGGCTGGGCGAAGCACGCGTGGTCGAGCTTCTACTCCCCCTTCCTGGCCGAGGCGACCGTGTTCGTCTACAACTACGACCGCTTCGACGCGAACACCCTCATGCAGGTCATGGACACCCACCACGTGTCCACCTTCTGCGCGCCGCCGACCGTGTGGCGGATGCTGATCCAGGCCGACCTCGCGCGTCTCACCCACCCGCCGCGCGAACTCGTCGGAGCGGGCGAGCCGTTGAACCCCGAGGTCATCGACCGCGTGCGCGAGGCCTGGGGCGGCACGATCCGCGACGGGTTCGGACAGACCGAGATGACGGCCTGCATCGGCAACTCCCCCGGCCAGCCCGTCAAGGTCGGGTCGATGGGACGCCCGCTGCCCGGCTACCCCGTCGTACTGCTCGATCCGGTCACCGGAGAGATCGTCGAGGGCGAGGGCGAGATCGCGCTCGATCTGTCGCAGCCGCCGCTCGGACTCATGGCCGGGTACTACGAAGACCAGGCGAAGACGGCCGAGTCCCGGGCGGGCGGCTTCCACCACACCGGCGACATCGCGGTGCGCGACGACGACGGCTACCTCACGTACATAGGTCGCTCGGACGACGTGTTCAAGGCCTCCGACTACAAGATCTCCCCGTTCGAACTCGAGTCGGTGCTGCTCGAGCACGACCTGGTGATCGAGGCGGCCGTGATCCCGAGCCCCGACCCCACGCGTCTGGCCGTGCCGAAGGCGTACGTCTGCCTGACCCCGGATGCCACCGACGGCGCGGAAGACGCGGCTCGCGCGATCTTCGCCTACGCGCACGACCGCCTGTCGTCGCACCTGTGGGTGCGGATCATCGAGTTCGTCCCCGAGCTGCCGAAGACGATCTCCGGCAAGATCCGCCGCGTCGAGCTGCGTGCGCGGGAGGCGGCGCGGGTCGAGTCCGGCGACGAGACCGGACAGCACCGCGACCGCGATTACCGCTGAGCACTCAGGACACGACGGGGATCGACGCCGTCGCGGCGGACTTCGTCGCGAGCGTCGGCTTCGACACCGTGGCGGGCTTGACCGTAGACGCGGCGCGCGGCAGTGCATCAGCCGCCGCCTCGTCGGTCCGCCCGGCTCCGGCCGCATTCACGATGGCCCGCACGACTCCGCCGATGACGAGCATCGCCACAAGCGAGGAGCACGCCAGTATCAGCGGCAACCACTGCTGTGCGAACGACGCGGTGAAACTCATCAGCGCGCCCACGATCCACACGCCCACCGCGCCCCCGGTCAGACCACCGGAACCGCGGATGACCGCGACCGCAGCGACGATCGCACAGGCACCGGCGATGGCCGCACCCACGTAGCCGATCGGCACCATCACCTCGGCCAAATCGTTGGCCACTCTCATTGTCGTCATGACGACCCCCCGGTCCAGCGGAAACTCCGCTACCTCGACACTAGAAGTGTGTCGCGGAAAGGCCATCCGTCTCAAGTCCCATCCGCATCATCCTGCAGACGGAGATCTCGCGGCGCCGATTCGGACGGGACGAGAGTTCAGCGGCGGCTCGGCCACCGCAGACGACGGGGGCGGACGACGCGCAACGGCTGGGTGACGACGGCATCCACGACCATCGAGCCGTCGGTCGGTCCGACGATCGCGATCGCCGAGGTCTCGGTGGCCTCGGCCGGTGCGACCGGAAGCCGTCCGAGCTCGCGGTGTGCCCGCACGTAGGCCGGGACCAGCAGCACGATCGCGCCCACCCAGGCGAGCGGGTTGCTCAGCGCGACGCCGTCGAACCCGATCCACGCACCCAGCACGATGGCCGCGCCCACACGCATCACCAGCTCGATCACCCCGGTCACGGTGGGCACGAGTGTGTGGCCGAGTCCCTGCAGCGCGCCGCGCAGCACGAACAGCATGCCCAGCGCCCAGTAGCCGCAGCCGTTGATGATGAGCATCCGGTGAGCCATGTCGACGACGTCGTCCGACCCCGCACCGATGAACAGCCGCACCATCGGGGCGCCGAACGCGATCAGCAGGCCACCGAGCACCACACCGGCGGCGACCGCCATCCAGGTCGCCTCGGCGACTCCGCGACGGATGCGGTCGGGGCGGCGGCCACCGTGGTTCTGCGCGGCGTACATCGAGACCGCGAGGCCCAGCGACGACAGCAGCGCGACCGCGAGGCTGTCGACCCGGGAACCGGTCGTGTAAGCGGCGACGGCGTCGGCCCCGAGAGTGTTCAGCGCGACCTGCACCGTGAGTGTGCCGATCGCGATGATCGACGCCTGGAAGCCCATGGGCAGGCCGAGGCGCAGGTGCTCGGCGATGTCGTCCCCGGTGATCCGCCAGTCGGCACGACGCAGGTGCAGCATCGGCAGGCGCCGGCGGACGAACTCGAGGCAGAGCGCCACCGAGACGGCCTGTGCGACCACGGTCGCGAGAGCGGCACCGCCCACGCCCCATTCGAGAGGACCGACCATCAGCACGACGAGCCCGACGTTCAGCGCGCACGAGACGGTGAGGAACACCAGCGGCGTCTTGGAGTCGCCGATCGCGCGGATGATCGCGGAGAGGTAGTTGAAGAACATCGTCGCGCTGGCACCGAGGAAGCTGATCTGCGTGAAGATCGTGGCTTCGGCCATCAGCTCCGGAGGTGTCTGCAGCAGGGTGAGGATCGGGCCGGCGAGGAGGGGGGCTGCGACCGTCAGGATCACGCTCGTGATGGCACTGAGGAACACACCCGTGGCCACCGAACGGCGCACGGCCGCATCGTCGCGCGCACCGAAGGCCTGCGCGATGGGGATCGCGAATCCACTCGTCAGACCCCAGGCGAAACCGAGCAGGAGGAACAGCAGGCTGCCGGTGGCGCCCACCGCCGCGAGGGAGGTGACGCCGAGGTGCCGTCCGACGACGATCGCATCGGCGAACTGGTACAGCTGCTGCACCACGTTGCCGAGGAGCAGCGGGATGGAGAAGGCGAGGATGACGCGCCACGGGCGGCCCGTGGTGAGGGAGGTGGCCATGAAGGGGCGGCTCGCAGAACTGGGGGACGGATCGGGGCTCGAACAAGCCTATCGAATCGATTCGGCGCAGCGGTATCCCCGATCTCGATTCTGTCGGTCGGGGAGGCGAAAGGTACCGTCGGACCCAAACCGTCGACGGAGACCGGAGGACGAGAGTGACGAAGCAGCACCCGGGGGGAACCGGAAGCACGCCCGATGTCGATGCCGATGGGGAGGAGCAGCACCTGCGGCGCGCGCTGAGCAACCGCCACATCCAGCTGCTCGCGATCGGCGGCGCGATCGGAACCGGCCTGTTCATGGGCAGCGGCAAGACGATCTCGGTGGCGGGACCATCGGTGATCTTCGTCTACATGATCATCGGCTTCATGCTGTTCTTCGTCATGCGGGCGATGGGCGAACTGCTGCTGTCGAACCTCAAGTACAAGTCGTTCAGCGACTTCGCGAGCGATCTGCTCGGGCCGTGGGCCGGATTCTTCACCGGGTGGACCTACTGGTTCTGCTGGGTGGTCACCGGCGTCGCCGACGTGATCGCGATCGCGGGCTACACGGATGCGCTCATCCCCGGCGTCCCGCTGTGGATCCCGGGCGTCCTCGTGATCGTGATCCTGCTCGCCCTGAACCTGCCGACCGTCGCCGCGTTCGGCGAGATGGAGTTCTGGTTCGCGCTGATCAAGATCGTCGCGATCGTCGCCCTCATCGTCACCGGCCTGGTGATGATCTTCACCGGCTTCCAGCACGACGCGGGGACCGCCAGCTTCTCGAACCTGTGGGATCACGGCGGCATGTTCCCGCACGGCTTCATGGGCTTCGTCGCGGGATTCCAGATCGCGGTGTTCGCGTTCGTCGGCGTCGAGCTGGTCGGCACCGCGGCCGCCGAGACCAAGGACCCGAAGCGCAACCTGCCGAAGGCGATCAACGCGATCCCGATCCGCATCCTGCTGTTCTACGTGGGCGCACTCATCGTGCTGATGGCGGTGACCCCGTGGACGGAGTACGTCGCCGGGGAGAGCCCGTTCATCGCGATGTTCGCCCTCGCCGGGCTCGGCATCGCGGCGACGGTCGTGAACCTGGTCGTGCTGACGTCGGCGATGTCGAGCGCCAACTCCGGCATCTACTCGACCTCGCGCATGGTGTTCGGCCTCGCGCAGGACGGCGACGCCCCGCGGATCTTCGGCCGACTCTCGCGCCGCCGCGTGCCGCAGAACGCCCTGTTCCTCTCCTGCATCCTGCTGCTCTCCGGCGTCGTGCTGCTCTACGCGGGCAAGGACATCGGCACGGCCTTCGACATGGTGACCACGGTCTCGGCGCTGTGCTTCATGTTCGTGTGGACGATCTTCCTGTGCAGCTACCTCGTGTACCGGCGCACCCGCAAGGACAAGGTCGCGGCGTCGACGTTCAGGATGCCGGGCGGGGCGTTCATGGTCTACGTGGTGCTCGCGTTCTTCGTCTTCGTCCTGTGGGCGCTGACCACGCAGCCCGACACGCTGACCGCGCTGTTGGTCACGCCGATCTGGTTCGTGCTGCTGTTCGTGGCGTGGCTGTTCGTGCGGAGGTCGCCGCACCACCTGGCCCGGCACGCCGCGCACATCGCGCACCTGCGCGACGACTCGGTCGAGGCGGACACGGACTGAGCTCCGGCCGCCTCGGTTCACAACTCCTCAAGAACCGGCTTCGTGACTCGGGAATCGGCCGATTCCGGATCGTCAGCCCATGTTCTTGAGGAGTTGTGAACGCCCTCAGGCGGCGACGGCGGAACCGACGGCTACGGCGGACGCGGCGGGCTTCGCAGCGAACAGACGCTTGCGCAGAGCCAGGAACAGCAGCACCATCCCGGCGCTGAGGAGGATGTGGCCCAGGCCGGCGATGCCGGCGATCATCGCGGAGGACTCCAGGCCGAGGACCGTGAGGCAGCCGTGCCAGACCATCATGGCCGACGTCAGCACGAGGCCCGCGTTGTACAGCCAGAAGAACCAGCTGAACAGGCGGCTCTCGGAGAGCGCGAACGCCTTCTCCAGCAGCAGGACGATCAGCAGCACGACGAAGCCCAGCACCAGCAGGTGCGTGTGCGCGAGTCCCAACTGCGTGGCTCCGCCCTCGGGGAAGTCGTTGATCTTGGTGAACTCCCGGTAGAAGAGTCCGGAGGCGACGCCCACGATCATGTAGGCGAACGCGGCGGAGAAGAGGCGGCGCATCGGGTTCCTTTCGGTCTGATTCCAGCCTCGGCGCAGTGGCCTCGGCAGGGATCCATCGAACGGTTGAGATGCGCGGCGCTCGACGTGACCACCAGGCGCGCAGAGGGCCGACACTGCTATCAGCGCCGGCCCTCAGAGCAAACGATTCCCTTACTTGAATCGGTCATCCTGCTGACTGCGAGAGCCAACCAGCCGCCGGAGGGCGGCACCGACAAACCACAGCAGCGCTGCGACGATCACCACAGATCCGAGAAGGGCGGGGATGGAAAATCCGACGACCATCTGCTCAGCTCCTACGAGTGAATTTGGAACGACCCGCCCCTGTAGTTGAAGGTGGCGTCCGCAGTAACATGACACATTCTATTCCCCCAGGCAGATTCCGCCGTGCTCGATAGCACCACGATGGGGTATCTCCGCCCGCTGCGGCGGTCCTAGGACTGAGGACGACGGCTCAGAGGAGCCCGGTGTCGCGGGCGATCGCGATGGCGCGGGCGCGACTGTCGGCGCCGAGCTTCTCGAACACGTGCACGAGGTGGGTCTTCACGGTGGCCTCGGTCACGAACAGGGTCTTCGCGATCTCGCGGTTCGATGCGCCGGTGTCGAGCAGCCGGAGCACGTCGAGCTCCCGGTCGGTCAGGCGCACCCGCGGCGCGCGCATGACCTGCACGACGCGCGCGCTGAGCTCGGGCGTGAGCACGAGCCCTCCGGAAGCGGCCTGGCGGATCGCCCGCACGATGTCGTCCGGTGCGACATCCTTGAGCAGGTAGCCGGCCGCTCCCGCCTCGATCGCACCGAGGATCTCGGCGTCGCGGTCGAACGTCGTCAGGATCAGCACGGCGGGTGCCGGATGCTGGGCACGAAGCGCGGCGGTCGTCTGCACGCCGTCCATGCCCGCGCCGAGCCGCAGGTCGCAGAGCACGACGTCAGGATGCAGGTGCCGGGCGAGAACCACGGCTTCCTCTCCGGACGCCGCCTCGCCGACCACCTCGACGTCGTCGCGGCGGTCGAACAGCGAGCGCACCCCGGCCCGGACGATGGGGTGATCGTCGACGAGCAGTACGCGCACCGCGGTCATCCTTCGCCCCCGCTCCGTCGCGCCTGCACCGTGCCGCCGAGCGGGACGTGCGCCGAGAGCGCGGTGCCGTCGCCCGGAGCACTCTCGACGTCGAGCCCGCCGCCGAGTTCTCGCAGCCGCGCGCGCATCGAGCGCAGCCCGTAGCCGCCGCCCTGGCCGCCGACGCCGCCCTGCGCATCCCACCGTGTCGCGTCGAATCCCTTCCCGTCATCGACGATGTCGAGCCGCACCGCGTCGCCGGCATCGGCCAGGGTCACCACGACGCGCGACGCGGATGCGTGCGAGCGGACGTTCGCGAGGGCCGACTGCGCCGTCCGCAGCAGAGCGACCTCGACGTCGATGCCGAGCGCCGGCAGGTCGTCGTCGGCGTGCAGGGTCGCCTCGATCCCGGTCTCGTCGATCAGGCGCTCCAGCATCCGGGCGAGCGCGTCGCCGAGGGCCGTGGATTCGAGTTCGGCCGGCATCAGCGCGTTCACGATGCGTCGCGCATCGGCCAGCCCTTCGACGGAGAGCGCGTCGATCTGCTCGAGCGCGCGGGTACTCTGCGCGGGATCGCCGGACTCCAACGCCGAGCGCGCCAGCATCCCGATCGACGACACGCTCTGCGCGATCGTGTCGTGGATGTCGCGCGACACCCGGGTGCGCTCCTCACTCGCGCCGGACTCGCGCTGGGTGCGGGCGAGCTCGTCCTGGAGCGCCGACATCTCCTCCTGGGTCGCGACGAGCGAGGCGATCAGTCGACGGCGCTCCCGTCCGTCGCGGACGAGCTCGAGGTACCCGCGCGAGATCCCCAGCGCGAAGACGCCGCCCACGAGGGGCCCGATCACGTTCGCATAGGTCGTGGTGCCGGTGTGCAGCAGCGGGGCGGTCACCACGACCGCGAGGATCGCCGCGCTCAGCAGCAGTGCCCACCGCAGTCGCATCACGAATCCGGCCAGCAGCCACAGCGGGAAGGCGAGCCACACGAACTCGGGCGAGACGACGACCGCTCCGAGCCAGATGAGCGTCAGCCCGAGCAGCCACCAGGTCGCCAGACGGCGGTCGGACGTGCGCTCGCTGAGCAGCAGGCCGCCGCCGTACCAGCCGAGGAACACGAGCGACACGGCGAGCACCCACGGCAGCGGAACCCCATCGACTGCCGCGCGCCAGGCGCCGATCACGAGCAGCACGACCGTGATGACGGCCTGGCCGATGCGGATGGATCCGACCAGGCTCGCCCACGTGCGCGGGGTGCGGAATCCGTCCGCCCGCTCGTTACGGGCGGTGCGCTCAGCTCGCGTCGGGAGAGGTGGCGACTGCGGCATCCTCGTATTCTCCCCCGTGCGGTCGATCTGCACCCCGATCGGCGCGGGATCCGTCGCGCCCGACCTTCCCCGGCCACCACATCCGCTCCCCGACGATCGCGAACAGCGCAGGGACCACCAGGGTGCGCACGACGAAGGTGTCGACGAGCACCCCGATCCCGACGATGAGTCCGATCTGTCCGAGCGTGACCAGGGGCAGCAGCCCGAGCGCGGCGAACACGGCCGCGAGCACGACGCCGGCGCTGGTGATCACGCCGCCCGTCGCCGTGAGCGCACGCACCATCCCCTGCCGCGTGCCGACCGTCTGCGCCTCGACGCGCGCCCGATGGACCAGGAAGATCGTGTAGTCGATGCCGAGCGCCACCAGGAACAGGAACGACAGCAGCGGGACCTGCAGGTCGAGCGCGTCCCATCCGAACACGACCCGGCTCAGCCAGGTGCCTGCGCCGATCGCCGCGACCGCGCTGAGGATGTTCACCGCGAGCAGCAGCACGGGCGCCACCAGGGAACGCAACAGCACGATGAGCACGAGCAGACTGACCGCGAGCACGAGCGGGACGATCAACAGCAGGTCGCGTTGATTGCCCTCGCGGGCGTCGAGATCCGCCGCGACCGGGCCACCCACCACGGCGTCGGCATCCGGCACCGTGACCGCGGCCTCGCGCACGGCGCTCACCAGATCGAGGCTCTCGGTGGTTCCCGGAGCCGGTTCACCGACGACGAGCAGTCGCGTGAGGGCTCCGTCGGCGCTCTCCCCCGTCGCGGACACCCGGAGCACACCCGGCACGTCTTCGACGGCCTCGGTCAGCGCCTCGGTCTCAGCCGTGTCGCCGATCACGATCATCGGCTGCGCCTCGCCCGCGGGGAAGTGCTCGCCGAGCACGGTGAGCCCTGCCGCCGACTCGGACTCGACGCGGAACTTCTCGACCTGCGTGAGACCGACGGACACGCCGGCGAGGCCTCCGGCGAGGACGCCGAGCAGCGCGAGCCCACCGACCAGCGGCACCCAGGGGCGCCGGGAGACGCGTTCGGCGACGGCGCCCCACACTCGACCGGTCGCGGCGCCACCGCCCACGTGCGGGGCGAACGGCCAGAAGAGGCGGCGGCCACACACGGCGAGAGCCGGCGGAAGCACCAGCAGCACCGCGGCGAGCGCGATCAGCAGGCCCACCGCCGAAGCGATCCCGAGTCCGCGGGTGCCGGGAATCACCGCGAGGGCGAGCGTCGAGAGGGCGAGGACCACGGTGACGTTCGAGGCGACGATCGCGGGCACGGTCGCACGCCAGGCGGCGACCAGTGCGCGCCGGTGGTCGGTGTCGAGCGCGAGCTCTTCGCGGTAGCGCGAGATGAGGAGCAGGGCATAGTTCGTCCCGGCGCCGAAGACGAGGACGCTCACGATCCCGGAGTCGAACTGCAGGCCGAGCCCCGCCCCGATAGCCGCCGTCGCCTTGTTCGCCAGCTGGTCGGCGAGCGCGACCACCACGAGCGGGATCATCCAGAGCACGGGCGAGCGGTAGGTGACGATGAGCAGGAGCGCGACGATCCCGAGCGTCACCATCAGCAGCGTGAAGTCGGCACCATCGAACGCGGAGGCGACGTCCACCCCGAACGCGGGGCCACCGGTGACCTGCACCGTCACACCGTCGATCGGATGCTGCGCCACCGTGTCGCGCAGGCCGTGCACGGCGTCCGCGGCGGCATCGTCCTTGTTCTCGTCCAGCGTCAGCGTCGCCTGGACGACCGCGGCCTCCCCGTCGTCGCTGACGATCGGACCGTGTGGATCGTGCCCGGTCTCTGCTCCGACGTCGGCCGCGAGGGAGCCGAGTGCCGCGAGGTCTGCGTCGCCGAGCTGTCCGCCGTCGTCTCGAGCCGCGACCAGCAGCACGGTGTGCTCGTCCGCGTCGGGGAACTGCTCGGCGAGGGCCGCCGCTCGAGCGGACTCCGAGTCCGGAGGGGCGACGTCGCTGCCGGCGGGCAGAGACGCGCGACCAAGGGCACCGAGGAGGGCGGTGAACGCCACCACCGCGATCAGCAGGGAGATCCACCCGCCGCGTCGAGAGGTGAGCCACAGAGGGAGGGAGCGGAGGGTGCGGAGCATGGATCCAGTCCAGCCGCGACGGCGCCGAGGAGGATCGGGCAGGAGGGTGAGACGCGTCTCCATCGTTCGATGGATGCCCGCGCCGCCGGAGGGTCGCGGTCAGAGGGGTTCCGTCAGGCCCTCCCTCGTCGCGACCACCGGGCGTAGCGTCGGTTCCACAGTCGCGGATCGCACCCGCGGCGAAGACGAAAGGACGACTCATGCACACACGCACTCTCGGACAGGGCCTCCAGGTCTCGGCGGTCGGACTCGGCTGCATGGGGATGTCGCAGAGCTACGGCCCGAACCCCGGCAGCCGCGAAGACATGATCGCCGTGCTCCGGTCGGCGGTCGACCACGGCGTGGACTTCTACGACACCGCCGAGGTGTACGGCCCGTACGTGAACGAGGAGCTCGTCGGCGAGGCGCTCGAGCCGATCCGCGACAGGGTCGTCATCGCGACCAAGTTCGGGTGGGCCATCGAAGACGGAAAGAGTGTCGGGCTGAACAGCCGCCCCGAGCAGATCCGCCGGGTGGCCGAGGCATCGCTGCGGAGTCTGCGGACCGATGTGATCGACCTCTTCTACCAGCATCGCGTCGACCCCGACGTGCCGATCGAAGACGTGGCCGGCACCGTGGGCGAGCTGATCGCCGAGGGCAAGGTGCGCCACTTCGGGCTCTCCGAGGCTTCGGCCGACACCATCCGCCGCGCCCATGCCGCGCATCCGGTGACCGCGCTGCAGAGCGAATACTCGCTGTGGACCCGCGAGCCGGAGGCGGAGGTCCTACCGGTGCTCGCCGAGCTCGGCATCGGGTTCGTGCCCTTCAGCCCGCTCGGCAAGGGATTCCTGACCGGCACGGTCGACACCGCGGCGGACTTCGCAGCCGGTGACATCCGCGCCACCATCCCGCGCTTCACAGCCGAGAACCGGGCGGCGAACCAGGCGCTCGTGGCGCACGTCGCCGAACTCGCCGCGTCCAAGGACGCCACCCCCGGCCAGATCGCCCTCGCCTGGCTGCTCGCCCAGCAGCCGTGGATCGTGCCCATCCCCGGCACCCGGCGCACCGCGCGCATCGCCGAGAACGCGGGCAGCACCGCCGTCGCGCTCTCCGCCGACGAGGTCGCCGACCTGTCGACCCTGGCCGCGCGCATCGGTGTGGCCGGCGACCGCTACAACCCGCAGCAGATGGCGTTCGTCGACCGGTGAGCCGCCGACGGCCTCGGTATCGTGAGGCGGGTGACCTCCGCCCGCAGCTACCCCGCGACCATCGCGGCCGCGGTCGAGCACGAGACGGTCATCCGCAAGTCGCGCTTCCTCACCCGCGTCGAACCCGTCTCGTCGGTCGAGCAGGCCGAAGCGGTGATCGCCGGCATCCGCAAGCGGGCCTGGGACGCGAACCACAACTGCACCGCGATGATCACCGGTCTGCTCGGTGATCAGGCGCGATCGTCGGATGACGGAGAGCCCTCGGGCACCGCGGGCATCCCGATGCTGGAGGTGCTGCGGCGCCGGGAGCTGACCGACGTGGTCGCGGTGGTGACACGGTACTTCGGCGGTGTGAAGCTCGGAGCGGGCGGTCTCGTGCGCGCTTACTCCTCGGCGGTGTCCGAGACGCTCGACCTGGCGACCCTGGTGCGGAGGGAGGCGCTCCGGCAGGTGACACTCGAGGTGCCCCACGCGGATGCCGGACGCTACGACAACCTGCTGCGCGAGTGGGCGGTGCATCACGGTGCGACGCTCGGCGAACCGACCTACACGGCGACCGCCACGCTCGAGCTGTGGGCGCCCGACGCCGAGCTCCCCCGGCTCGCCGACGACCTGGCCGCAGCATCCGCGGGAGCGGTCATCCCCGTGCTGGGCGTCGAGCGCATCGTCGACGTCCCCGACTGAACCCGGCGGGAACGGCGAAACCACAAGATACGGCGGATATCCTGGATGCCGCGGTCGCGGAGGGAGAGCGATGTTCGACAGTCCGCTCTCGGCTTCGGCCTACGAGATCCTCGAGGTCGACCCCGGCGTCGACGACGTCGAGCTGCGCCGCGCCTACCGTCTGCGCCTGCGTCAGACCCACCCCGACACCGGTGGCGACGCGGCGATCTTCATCCAGGTGCAGCGCGCCTGGGAGCTGATCGGCACCGCCGAGGGTCGCGCCGCCTACGACCGCCGGACCGGTGTGACCCACGAGGCGGGCTCCGAGTGGAGTGGATGGCGGCCGCCGCCGACCCGCACCGACACCCGGCCGCGGGCCCGGTCGTACGGCCACCCCGGCGGCTGGCGCCGTGAGCGCTATCTCGACCTCATCCGCGAATGGGCGGGGCGCGGCGTCGAGGTGCCCGATCCCTACGACCCCGCGCTCGTGCGCTCGGCGCCGCGTGACCTGCGCCGGCTCCTCGCCGACGCCCTGGCGGAGGAGGCCACCGCACGCACGGTGTCCGACCTGGGCATGGGCTACACGGTGTGGCACGACGTCGCCGCCGGAGCCGATGCCGACGACAAGCTCGACCACGTGGTGCTGGGCCCCTCGGGCCTGTACGGCGTGATGTCGGAGGACTTCGGCGGGGTGGTCGGCTTCCGTCGCGGCGAGATCACGGGACCGAGCCTCGGCACCCGCGCGCCCGTGACCGCCGCGCTCGGGCGGATGCGCACGGTGGCCAAGGCCGCCCGCGTGAAGTTCGGCGGTGCGATCATCGTGCTCCCCGACGACGACCTCTCCCAGGCGGTCACCCCGCTCGGCACGACCCGCGGCGTCCCGGTCGTGGTGGTGCGGCGCAGCGCGCTCGCGATGGTGCTGCGTCAGGGCGTTCCACAGGCGCGGGCCATCGGCGGCAACGAGCTGTTCGACGTGCGCACCCGGCTGCAGCAGACCGTCCGTTTCGTCTGACCCGGTGGCCGGCCCCGCCCCGACCCGTCCAGCCCCGACGATTCGCCGAGTCCAGGACGATCCGCCGAGAGGTCCGAGGGGATTCCTCGGCGAATCGTCACCCCATCGGCGAATCATCCGAGGGCCGGCGGGGGTTACGGTGTCGTTGTGCCTGCACGCGAACCGATACTCGAACACCCCGCCCCCGAAGCACCGACCGGAAAGCTGGTGCTCCTGCGCCACGGCGAGACCGAATGGTCGCGGACCGGCAGGCACACGGGGCTCACCGACATCCCCCTCACGGGGCGCGGCGAGGATCTGGCCCGTCGCGCGGGTGCGCTCGTGGCGGACTACGACTTCTCGCTCGTTCTGACGTCTCCGCTCGTGCGGGCGCAGCGCACCGCGGAGCTCGCGGGCCTGCACGCCGAGATCGATCCGCTGCTCGTCGAGTGGGACTACGGCGGATACGAGGGTCGCACCACGAAGGACATCCGTGCGGAGCTCGGCTACGGCTGGAGCACCTTCACCCACGGCGTGATCCCCGGGCGCACCCCCGGCGAGACCGTGGAAGAGGTCGCCGCGCGGGCGTCGCGGGTGCTCACGCGGGTGCTGCCGGCGATGTCGCAGGGAGACGTCGCGCTGGTCGCGCACGGCCACTTCCTGCGCATCCTGACGGCGGTGTACCTGCGGCTCGCTCCGCGCTTCGGCGCCCAGATCAGCCTGGATGCCGGGTCGGTTTCGGTGCTCGGCTTCGCGCGCGAGCAGCCCGCCATCCTGTCGTGGAACTACGGCCCGGAGCTGCCTTCGGCACCCGCCGAATCCTGACGCGACGGGTATGCGCGCGCCGCACCGAGGAGTAGCGTGCCCGCATGGCGATCACGACGGAGACGATGCAGTGGCTGCTCGACGGTGACCCTGCGCTGCGCTGGCAGGTGGAGCGCGACCTGCTGCGGGAGCCCGAGCAGGTGTGGCAGGCGACGCGCGCCCGGGTGGCGACCGAAGGATTCGGCGCCGCTCTCCTCGCTCGACAGGACGACGACGGCCAGTGGGCCGGCGGCGCCTTCTTCCCGGCGGGCTTCTTCGGCAGCCCGGAGGCCGAGGAGCCGGGGCAGCCGTGGACGGCCACGACCTGGTCGCTGAACGATCTGCGCGAGTGGGGCGTGGATGCCGCCGTGCTCGGCGACACCGCGGAGCGACTGGCGCGGAACAGCCGGTGGGAGTACGACGACCTGCCCTATTGGGGCGGCGAGGTCGACGTGTGCATCAACGCCTACACGCTGGCGAACGGCGCCTGGCTGGGGGCGGACGTGGCCGCCCTCGCCCGATGGTTCCCCGCTCACCGCCTCGACGACGGCGGGTGGAACTGCGAGGCGGAGGAGGGCGACTCGGTGCGGTCGTCGTTCCACTCCACGCTCAACGCCCTGCGCGGGATGCTCGCCTACGAGCGACTCACCGGCGACACGTCGTTGCGCGAGGCGCGGCACTCGGGCGAGGAGTATCTGCTGCGGCGTCGGCTGCTGTACCGCGACTCGACCGGCGAGCAGGTCGGCCCGTTCGTGGGGCGCTTCGTGTATCCGAGTCGTCACCGGTACAGCGCGCTGACGGCCCTGGACCACTTCCGCGAGGTGTCACTCGTCGAGGGCGGCGCACCCGACGACCGGATCGCGGATGCCGTCGAGCTGGTCCGCGCCGCGCGACGGGCGGACGGCACGTGGACGCAGACCACTCCGCTCGCCGGGCGCACCTGGTTCCCGGTCGATGCCGGGGAGGGTCATCCCTCCCGCTGGCTGACACTCCTCGGCACCCGCGTGCTCGACTGGGCCGGACGCGCCTGAGCCGAGACCCGACCGGCCGGCCGGCCGGCGATACCCAAGATCGCCGGTGAGCCTCCACAGCTCCGCAGCAATCCGCCCCAGCGCGAAAGCCTCCAACGCGATGCACGCCTCCCGCGCCGGAACGTACCTCAGCAGGGCTGACGCGTACCGCGGAAATCATGAGCCACTCAATATGTGTAACGTGTTACGCATCGGCCTCGGTGGCCCAGGCGCGGATCGGTAAAGCTCCCACGTCGCCCATCCGCGTTATCTCGCCGGCCTCGCCGGGGGGCTCTGGCGTCTCTCGGAGACCGGGCACACAGCACACCAACTGAGCCTTCTGGACAGACCACTGACATCGGGGGGGGGAGGTTGACGGTCGCCTATACGAGAGGAGGAGGGACGATGCCAGATCGCCTACTTGACCTCGTTGCTGAACATCTGAGGAGATTCCGCGACACGCAGGGTCTTACGCAAGAACAAGCTGCACACTCAATTGGTTGTTCAATTCCTACCTATCGTGCTCTCGAGCGGACCTCGCGGAGTAGGCGTTCCCCTGACCCGAAACTAAGCACGCTGATGCGAGTCCTTGTCTCAGTCGGCGCCGATGAAACCATCCTCGCTGCGTTAGCGGAACACATCGATGATGCGGAGCGCATCGCTCGCTCCGCCCGGCACGGCGCTACGGAATGATCCCCGTCACGTCGCCTGCAAGCAAGCACCAACCACTGCGGACGAGCGCTCTCACGCGCGCATGATCTCTCGAACCGTGGCGCCGTCACCAAACGGTAGCGCAACCGACACTACGTGACCGATTCCTACCAACACAGCGAAACCGATTGGGGGCGGGGCGAGGTTCCAGAACGGCAAGAAGACAGCGGAGGCCATGATCGGTGCGATCGGGCCAGCTAGCGCCACAAGTGCATCTGCATTCGGTCGCCCCCTCAGCCGAATGACCCGGCAGCTGGCGCCCTTTACTACGGCAATCGCCGGGGCCTCTGCACCCATGAGTATCCGGTACGCCACGACATGTCCGGCTTCATGAACAAGAATCGACAGCAAGACGATGGCAACCAGAGCGGCAGCTGCTGATAGTAGCGGCAGCCCCAGGAAGCTCCCGATAGACGCCGTCGCCACGAGAATCACGAAGAACAGGCTCATCCCCGCAGCAAAGTGCAGCAGCGCACCGATCGCGCCGAGTGCAACACCATGCGGGATCCGCCGTCCTGCTGTGGTGAACCACGCTGGCAGCCAAACAGCTCGGCGGCCGAACCGCAAGCCGACATCAGTACTGAGAAGCCCGCTCCATCTCGCTCTGCCGGGGTCCAAATCTAGCTTCAGATCTTCACAGAGGATGCGGCCGCAATCGATCACGGTCCCCTCTGTCAGGCGCGTCCGGTGGTCAAGCACGCACAGGCCCTGCGCGGAGAGCCCGTGCACTGAGGAGCGCATATGCGCCAAGAGCGGCAAGAGCTGCCGCCAGCAGAATGGCCGTCGACGTCCCCGGTGCCAAACCTTGTGTTCCCATGCCGACGCTGAGCGTGATGAGAAGGTACCCTACCGCGAGCACAAAACCTCCCGCGACAATCGACAGCGGTTGCTGCTCGCTGTAAGGGATCAATGTTCCGACAGCCAGCGCGAGACCGAGTGCTAACACGCAGCGCGCGACCAGATCACCGAGATCTGCAGGCTGAACCAGGCGTGATGCCAGCAGCACAGTCGCAATGCAGCATGAAAGCAAACCGCTGGTCATGACAATTGCGATTGACTTTGCGATCACTCGAACGGCGGTGGTTGACCCGACAACTCGTCCAACCCATGCTGACGGCAAAGTGCGTCCCCCGGAATACAGGG
This sequence comes from Microbacterium sp. Mcb102, assembly GCF_024519805.1. NCBI lineage: Bacteria > Bacillati > Actinomycetota > Actinomycetes > Micrococcales > Microbacteriaceae > Microbacterium > Microbacterium sp. Mcb102. The sequence goes on from NZ_JALJRG010000003.1 coordinate 506,752, forward strand.
CGAGCATCATCGGGAACACTGCAACCGAAAGGCCGAGCTGCCCCGCCAGTGCGCTGACCGCCGGCACTAAGGTCAGCGCGTATACTCCCCCAAGAGTGGCTGGCACGAGCAGCACAGTCATGGTGAACTGCGGGTTACGCACGGCGATCAACATCTCGAACCAAACGTGACCCCACCCCGCGGAACGACCCAGCGGCTTCATGCCGTGAAGCCAGCGCGGCTGCCGATTGCGAGAGCTCGGTGTTCTCAACTTCGCTCCGAACCACACGAGAGAAGCTGCGACAGCCCCCCAGAGGGTTGCGCCAATGATGGCCCCGGGCTGTCCGTAGGCTACCCAGGCAAATACTCTGGCTGGCAAAACCTCGCCTATGCCCCAGGTGAATTCGAGCACCGGTTGGGACGAGAGAATATCGGGCACTGTCGCTGCGAGAGTGATGACGAGGGCCGCCGCGCCCCCGAGCGTTGCTGCATACTGCGGGGGCAACCTGAGCAGTCGCGCCGATGCGTACTGCGCTACCGAGAACACGCCAATCGAGAATGCGAGAGCGACGATGACCAGCGCGATGTATGCGGCCACCCCTCCCACTGCGATCCACACACTCGTCGTTGTTCTGACGACTATCGCGATTCCGCTCATGGAAAGCGCAAGACTATAAACGAGACCTGCCGTGAATAACGGCACGATCTGGCCGAGCCGCGCCGTGACTCGATCGATCGGGAGCAGATCGATGAGGTTCTGAAGCGCTGTACGAGACGGCACCGACATGCAGAGCACGACTCCGATGGCTCCACCAGTGAGTGCAGCACCAGAGAAGGATGTACGAAGCGCCGCAGCCCGTAGCTCCGATGGGATATCGCCCTCTAAATGCGAAGCCGCGACAAGCGCGAGCAGCGCACCGAGGAATGAGGCAAGCACGAGCGAGACTCCCGCACCAACCTTGACGGTGCGTATACTCGTGCCGGTCGCCGAGGCTACCTCTCTGACCCACAGCTTTACAATCGTGGAGGAGACTGCGAGTACTCGAGCGGTCTTTGCCATGTCAGGTGGACTGAAGCTTGCGTGCGTTGCGGCGATGCCAGATCCCAGTGGTCAGAACCGTATAGACCACACCGATGGCGAGGACTGCGATGCCCATGCCGGCGAAGTTCGGGTCGAAGTTCAGCGCGATCGCGTCATTCTCCGATGTGGTCCAGATGTTGATAATGCCTGGAATACCCGCGCCCCCATCAGTGATGAACGCAAACGCCAGGCTCAGCAGCGTAGTGATGAACACGACGGCCGCTCCTAGAGCCAGACCGCTGATCGCATTGAGAATGATTCGAAGCGTGAAATTCATCACTATGTCCCTCTTTGTCGTGGTGAAAATGTGTTGGTAGTGAACGCCGTGGCGACAGCGTCGGCCCTCCGCGCCATATCAGAATCTCGACCCGTGACACGCATGAATACGTCTTCAAGGCTCGAACATCCCTCATTGGCGAGCCGCAACGATGCGGGCGATCCTTGCGCGACCGTTCTGCCGTCGCTCAAGATTGTGACGGTGTCACACTCTCGCTCTGCGCGCAGCATGTCATGCGTGGCAACAAGTACAGCGCCCCCCCCCGCCACGAATGAGGAAAGAAGCGTCCGCACTGTTACGGACGCTTCCGGGTCCAGCCCGCGGAACGGTTCATCGAGAACCAGAAGCCGAGGGTTATGCATCACTGCAGCGATGAGCTGTAGTTTGCGCTGCATGCCATGGGAATACTCCATAACCAGCTTGTCAAGATCAGCCGCAATGCCGAGGGCATCTGCCAAGAGTTTCGCCCTCTCTCGATCATCTCGCGCGCGCAACGTATCGTGAAAGGTCAGGAACTCCCGACCGGTAAGTGCAGTCGGGAGGGCGAGGTCGTCCGGTGCGAAGCCAAAGCTTGCGCGGCTTGCCTTGTCGGCGATGCCGCGCCCGGAAATAGTCACCTCGCCGCCATCCGAGTCCAGAAGACCAGTGACGATGTGGAGGGTGGTTGTCTTGCCGGATCCGTTTGGCCCGAGCAATCCATGAACGCTCCCGCTGGACACTTCGAATGAGACCGAGTTAACCGGTGTGCTCTTTCCGTAGTTCTTCCGGATCGTGGTTGCTGTCAGCGTCGGCGCGATCATCGTCACCCCCGCCCCCCCCCACATCGTCACCCGCGCCTATTTGGCGCAGTAGACCTTCCAGGTGCCGCCAGCATTGAAGCTCGGCATGTCCATGGCCGGCCAAGCGCCCCGCTGCTGGCAGTACAGGAACCACGCAGCCATCAGGCCCATCGCGATGATGATCGCGATGGGGATGAGAATGAGGAATGCCCCCTGATCGGCGCGAGACGCACCGGCGTCGCGCGCGCGTTCCAGTTTCGGCCCGGTGGCGTACAGCATGCTCTCCACGCCGTTCGTTGCTCTTACTGCCGCTTCTGTCAGCGTCATGTCAACTCCTTTGCTAAGCCTCATCCATTGAGGTCTTGGGAAAGCTACGTCGGCGGGGGTGGAGCGACAAGAAAGCGCAGTTTGCATCGCAAGAAGCGTAGACATACGTCCACGCTGACTGCACGAATGGCCACACACACGGGTGCCCGCCTGGCGATCGGGCGGAGGGCGATGTGCTGCTGCTCGACGGCGATCCCGCCCTGCGCTGGCGGGTGGAGCGCGACCTGCTACGGCAGCCGAGCAGGCGAGGCAGGCCTCGCGCGACCGGGTGGCGACAGCACGGTCGCCCTCCTCGCCCAGCAGGACGACGGCCGGCCAGTGGACTGGCACAGAACGGTCCGGGAGTAGGACGACCTGCTGGGGGCGCTCGCCTATGAGCGGCTCGCCGGCAACACGTCGCTGGGCCGGACGCGCCTGAGCCGAGAATCCACCGCCTCGGCGCAGCATCCCGATATGCGTTCTTTTGAGTTATTCAAATAACGGGGTACACTCGAGACATGGAGACAGAACTCGACTCGGCGCTTCGCGTTGCCGGGCTGCGTGCGACCGCGGGCCGCGTCGCCGTTCTCGAGGCTCTCGACTCCATGGCCCATACCGATGCGGAGCGGGTCTACCGCGCCGTGTCCGAAGTGCTGCCGACCACGTCGATCCAGTCGGTGCACAACATCCTCGCGGACCTGACGACGGCGGGTCTCATCCGCCGGATCGAACCGGCAGGTTCCGCGGCGCTCTATGAGCGGCGCATCGACGACAACCACCACCACGTCGTCTGCACCTCCTGCGGTGCGGTCGGCGATGTGGACTGCGTCGTCGGCGAAGCGCCGTGTCTCACCCCGTCCTCGACGGGTGGATTCACCGTCCAGACCGCCGAGGTCACCTTCTGGGGCCTCTGCCCCAGCTGCCAGAACGCCGCGCAATAGCCGACCGACGAACGCCCATCCACGGATGGGGGTATTCGTCGCGCCTGCGCGGAGAAGGAGAGAACCATGACGAAACCTGCCGATTCGTACCGTCCGTCCACCACCACGCAGGCCGGAGCCCCGATCGTGAGCGACGAGCATTCGCTGACGGTCGGCCCTGACGGCCCCACGGTCCTGCACGATCACTACCTGGTCGAGAAGATCGCGGCGTTCAACCGCGAGCGCGTGCCGGAGCGCAACCCGCACGCGAAGGGCGGCGGCGCCTTCGGTGAGTTCGTCGTCACCGAAGACGTGTCGAAGTACACCCGCGCTGCGGTGTTCCAGCCGGGCGCGAAGACCGAGGCGCTCATCCGCTTCTCGACGGTCGCCGGCGAGCAGGGCTCGCCCGACACCTGGCGCGACGTGCGCGGGTTCTCGCTGCGCCTGTACACGGAAGAGGGCAACCTCGACATCGTCGGCAACAACACCCCGACGTTCTTCCTGCGCGACGCGATCAAGTTCCCGGACTTCATCCACTCCCAGAAGCGCCTCGGCGACTCGGGTCTGCGCGACCCCGACATGCAGTGGGACTTCTGGACGCTCTCTCCCGAGACCGCGCACCAGGTCACCTACCTCATGGGCGACCGCGGCCTCCCGCGCAGCTGGCGGCACATGAACGGTTACGGCTCGCACACCTTCTCGTGGGTGAACGAAGCCGGTGAGCTCTTCTGGATGCGCTACCACTTCGTCTCGAACCAGGGCGTCGAGGCGATGGGCGCCGAGGAGGCGCAGCAGCTCGCCGGATCCGACGCCGACTTCTACCGCCGCGACCTGTTCGACTCGATCGCCCGCGGCGACCACCCCTCCTGGGATCTGTACGTGCAGATCATGCCGTACGGCGAGGCGAAGGACTACCGGTTCAACCCGTTCGACCTCACCAAGACCATCTCGCTCAAGGACTACCCGCGCATCAAGGTCGGCACGCTGACCCTGAACCGGAATCCGGAGAACTTCTTCACGCAGATCGAGCAGGCCGGCTTCTCGCCCAGCAACCTGGTGCCCGGCACCGGGCTCTCGCCGGACAAGATGCTGTTGGGCCGCATCTTCGCGTACCCCGATGCCCAGCGTCACCGCATCGGTCCGAACTACAACCAGCTGCCCGTGAACCAGCCGCACGCGGCCGAGGCGCGCAACTACCAGCACGAAGGTTCGATGCGGTACCAGCACAACGACGCCGCACACCGCACCTACCACCCGAACTCGTTCGGCGCGGCCGGGGGCCCCGAGGCGGATCCGACCGTGGCGCTCGAAGCGAACTGGGAGGCCGACGGCCAGCTCGTGCGCTCGGCGGCCACGCTGCACGCCGAGGACGACGACTTCGGCCAGGCGGGCACGCTCTACCGTGAGGTCTTCGACGGCGAGCAGCGGGCGCGGTTCCTCGAGACCCTCACCGGGCAGGGCCGCTCCATCACCATCGACGACATCCGCGAGCGGTTCTTCCAGTACTGGACGAACGTGGATGCCGAGCTCGGTGCAGCCCTGCGGGATCGGGTCTGATCCGCGCCATCCGCTGAGCCCCCGTCCTCGCGCCGAGACCCCCTCCTGCCCACGTCGACAGGAGGGGGTCTCGGCGTTACGGCGGGGTCTCGGGGTTGGAGGCCGGGTCTCGGGGTTGGAGGCCGGGTCTCGGGGTTGGAGGCGGGGTCTCGGCACAGGGCCGTGGGAGCAGCGCCGCTGACGCGGAACAGGGCCAAGATGGAAGGGTGGCCACCCCCCTCTCCGACCTGACCAGCATGCCCGACCCGCAGCACGTGTATGCCGCCGACGGCACACGCCTGGCGACGTACACCTGGGGCGATCCGGATGCTCCGGTCGTCGTGATCGTGCACGGATTCGCGTCGAGCGCCCGCGACAACTGGGTCCTGACCGGCTGGGTGCGCGAGCTCGACCGCGCCGGCTACCGGGTGCTCGCGCTCGATCAGCGGGGGCATGGGCGCAGCGAGAAGCCGCACGATCCGGAGGGGTACCGCATCCGGACGCTGGTGACCGATGTCGAGACCGTGATGGACACATACCTCGTGGACGACGCGTTCTACGTCGGCTACTCGCTCGGAGCCCGCGTGGGCTGGGAAGTGGTGCGCGAGCTGCCTCACCGCATCGGCCGGGCGGTGCTCGGCGGAGTGCCGGACGGCATCCCCCTGGCCCGCCTCGACCTGGACCAGGTGCGGGCGTACATCGCCGACGGCACCCCGGTCGCCGACCCCACGACGCAGAACTACATCGCGCTGACGGAGCGGGTACCCGGCAACGACCTGCAGGCACTGGTCGCGCTCGCGGAAGGGATGCGGTCGTCAGGGATGATCGACCCCGATCCATCGGATGCGCCGACGCGCCCGATCCTGTTCGCCACGGGTTCGAAGGATGCCATCATCGAGGGTTCACGGGCACTGGCGTCCGCGGCCCCCGACGGTCGCTTCTTCGAGATCCCGAACCGGAACCACTTCAACGCTCCGGGATCGCGGGACTTCAAAGAGGCGGCGCTGGCGTTCCTCTCCGAGGCGTAGCCGCTCGCCCGCTCGCCCACTCGCTCGCCCACCCGCCCACCCGCCCACCCGCCCATTGCGAAGGAGTTCTCACGGATTGAAGGACCGGATTCCGCATCCGGTCCTTCAATCCGTGAGAACTCCTTCGTTCCGTGCGAGCGAGGTGAGGGGCGCGGGCCCCCGGCCTAGACGGCGGAGCTCTCCGCGCGCTGGGGCAGCACCCATCCCGCGCGCGGGAAGTGGCAGGTGTAGCCGTTGGGGTACTTGATCAGGTAGTCCTGGTGCTCTTCCTCGGCCTCCCAGAACGGGCCCGCGGCCTCGATCGTGGTGACGGCCTTGCCCGGCCACAGGCCCGAGGCGTCGACGTCGGCGATCGTGTCGCGTGCGACCGTCTCCTGCTCGGGAGAGAGCGGGAAGATCGCCGAGCGGTAGCTCGAGCCGATGTCGTTGCCCTGACGGTCCTTCGTGGACGGGTCGTGGATCTGGAAGAAGAACGCAAGGATGTCGCGGTACGTCGTCTTGGTCGGGTCGAAAACGATCTCCACGGCCTCGGCGTGGCCGGGGTGATTGCGGTAGGTCGCGTGGTCGTTCGATCCGCCGGTGTAGCCGACGCGCGTGCCGATCACGCCGGGCTGGCGGCGGATCAGGTCTTCCATGCCCCAGAAACAACCGCCGGCGAGAACGGCCGTCTCGGTCCCGGGCGTGCGCGTGATGGTTCCGGTGTCGGTCATGACTGCTCCTCAGAGGTGTCGGTGGTGGGGGTGTTCGGCGTCTTCGCGAAGAGGGGACTGTAGCGACCGTACCCCTCCTCCTCCAGCCTGTCAGCCGGGACGAAGCGGAGGGCCGCCGAGTTCATGCAGTAGCGGAGCCCGCCCTCATCGCGGGGGCCGTCGTCGAAGACGTGGCCGAGGTGGCTGTCGGCGTTCGCGGAGCGCGCTTCGGTGCGCTTCATGAACAACGAGCGGTCGGTGCGCGTGGTGACGGCATCCGCCTCGATGGGCTTGGTGAAGCTGGGCCATCCGGTTCCGCTGTCGAACTTGTCGGTCGACGAGAACAGCGGCTCGCCCGAGACGACGTCGACGTAGATGCCGTCGTCGTGGTTGTTCCAGTACGCGTTGCGGAACGGCGGTTCGGTCGCGTCCTGCTGCGTCACCTCGTACTGCAGGTTCGTGAGGCCGCTGACGGCCTCGGGGGTCTTGCCGTAGTCGTTCGACATGATCTGACTCCTTAGTCCGACGTCGCTGGCTGCGGCGTCATAGGGAAGAACCGTGGACTGCGCCTTTTTGGTCCCTCGGGGCTGGGAGCGCGCTGTGAGTTTCTGCGAACTCGATAGAGTTGCCTCCGCACTGCACACCGCCCGAGGGGAACCGCCCATGTCCGTAGGACTGCTCGCCGTCGTCGACGACATCCTGAGCGCCGCGATGAAGGCCTCGGCCAAGGCAGCGGGTGTCGTGATCGACGACGCCGCGGTCACCCCGCAGTACGTGCAGGGCATCACGCCCGCGCGCGAGCTGCCCGTGGTCGGCAAGATCGCGCTCGGTTCGCTCGCGAACAAGTTCCTCATCATCATCCCGGCGGCACTGCTCCTCACCGCTTTCGCGCCGTGGGTGCTGCCGTATCTGCTGATCCTGGGTGGCGCGTACCTGTGCTTCGAGGGGGCCGAGAAGGTGCTCGAGTGGTTCGGCGTGCAGCACGGCCATGCCGACGAGGGCGCTCGCGACGAGAAGAAGCTGGTCCTGGGCGCGGTGCGCACCGACCTGATCCTCTCGACCGAGATCATGCTCATCTCGCTGGCGAGCCTGGAGAAGGGGCTCGACATCTGGGCGACGCTCGCGATCCTCGCCGTGATCGCACTCCTGATGACGGGCGTCGTGTACGGCGCCGTCGCCCTGCTGGTGAAGATCGACGACATCGGTCTGAAGATGGCGAAGAACCCGGTGCGGCGCGTGCGTCACACCGGAACCCGGATCGTGCGATCGATGCCCGCGGTGTTCCGCTTCATCAGCATCCTGGGCACGGTCGCGATGCTCTGGGTCGGTGGACACCTGGTGCTCGTGAACCTCGGCGAGGTCGGCTGGCACTTCCCGGTCGATGTGCTGCACGCGGTCGAGCACGCCCTGGAGCCCGCGGGCGCCGTCGTCGTCTGGATCGTCGACACCATCATCTCCGCGATCGCCGGTCTCATCCTGGGGCTGCTCATCGTCGGGATCGTGCTGGGCATCGCGAAGCTGTTCGGCAAGACGCCGAACTTCCACGAGGGCGAGGAATCCCCCGCCGACGTGCACGTCTGAGTCCGACGTCACCGTCTCGCGCCTTCCGCCGCCGCTATCCGCCGCGCGGGGGATGCGGCCTGCCGTCCACTTCGGTTTGATCGGAGCATGAGCACTGATCACGCCGACACTGATCGCGCCACACAGTTGCGTCGGACCCTGCGCCTGATCTCCGCCATCGCCATCGTGGGCATCGGTGCGGCCGTGGTCTGGTTCGTCTTCGCCGCCATCGCCGGATCAGGTGCTCAACTCACCGCCGCCAGCGCGACCGCCGCGGGGCTGGGCGCAGCCTGGTCAGCGGGATTCGCCGCCATCACCGCCCGGCTGCGTGAGGGAACTCGCGCTCACGCCGCGATGTCGTAGCGCGCTCTGCCCCCGAGCCTCGGCCTGCGGTGCGGATCGACGTTCGGCGGCGGGACGAGCCACACCCGCGCGGCGAACCCGCGTCCCTCGATCCTGATCTCCCAGTCGTTGTCGTGGATGCGATGATGACAGCTCTCGCAGAGCAGCACTCCGTTGTCGAGATCGGTCGGTCCGGCATCCCGCTGCCACCAGCGCAGGTGGTGCGCTCTGGTCATCTGCGGCGGCAGCCCGCACATCACGCAACCCCCGTCGCGTTCCACGAGCGCGAGTCTCTGGGCACGGGTGAACAGCCGCTTCTCACGCCCCCAGTCGAGGATCTCACCGCCACCGCCGAGGACGACGGGGATGATTCCCCCGCCGGCCGCCATCCGACGACATGCGGAGATGCTGACCGGCTGGTCGAGGCCGTCGACGGAGGCGAAGCCGGTTCCGGCGTTCAGCTCATCGAGCCCGACGCGCACGATGACCGTCGCCCCCGAGACGGGGAGGCCGCCGTTGTCGCATCCGCTCGCGTGCGCGCAGATCTCGGCGAGCGCATCGGCCTGCAGCATCGCGACGGTGCGCCGATCGGCATCCGGCGCCTCGGGATCGAGCACGTGCGCTCGCGCCTGGAACGTCGCGGTGACGTACGCCTGGATCGCCGCCTTGACCGGAGCGCCGGAGGCGACATCGGTCTGCAACGTCAGGTGCAGCGAGCCGTCGCGCTCGAACATCGTCAGAGAACGCCGCGACCGCGCCTCGTCTTCGCGTGGAGCCACACCGTCGGGGTCGAGCCAGGCCTCTGCGTGCACGACCAGCTTTCGCACGTCGTCGAGTGACAGCCCCGCCGCCCGCTCGACCAGGAGACGCTCGGCGTCGGTGGTGCGCTCCAGACCGGCTTTCAGCCGCGCCCGATCGAGCAGCGTCACGATCAACGCCGCCGCTGCCGCGCTGAGGGTGCCGGCACCGATCGCCTGCTGCACCTCGGGATACCGCGGCGGCAGCGCCTCGCCGATGAGGTTCGCCCGCGGCGCCGTCGCCTCGCCCACCTTGACCAACCGCGCCGCATCGCCCGTGGATCCGCCCGTCGTCGCGGCGATCATGGTGGCCGGGCTGCGGAAGCCCTGTTCCTTCGCCAGGCTCGCCGCCCCCAGCTCGGGCCGGGACTCCCGCGCGATGCTCGCCGCGAGCTCGGCGTGAATGCCATCGAGTCGGCGCTGCACCAGTCCCATCGCCCGGTGGGCCTCGAGCAGTTGCACCCGAGACAGTTCCGAGGCGTTTTCCGCATCGGCCCACACCTCTTCGAGGCACTCCACGGCCTCGATCAAGGGGGTCAGATGGGGGTTTGCCATGCTTCGAGTTTAGAAGATATCTTCGATATATAGGAGAGGCTGTGGATAAGTCGACGGGCTCGCATATCGCCGCGTCGACACCGTGTGCGCTCCCCGTGCGCTCGAAGGCGCGGCATCCTGCTAGCGTCGGCGATGCGCACCCGAAGCGCGGCAGCAGGATGCGCACCCGAGCGCAGCAGAAGAGAGACCACCCGCCGATGACAGACGTCCGAATCAGGGATGCGGAGACCGCAGACCTCGAGACGATCACCGCGATCCACAACCATGCGGTGCTGCACACCACCGCGATCTGGAACGAGGATGCGGTCGACCTCGCCGACCGCATCGCCTGGCTCGCCGATCGCACCTCGCACGGCTATCCGGTGATCGTCGCGGTCGACGACTCCGGCGTGCTGGGCTATGCGTCGTACGCGCAGTGGCGTCCACACAGCGGCTACCGGCACACGGTCGAGCACTCCGTCTACGTCCTCGGCGGTCAGCACGGCCGCGGGATCGGCACCGCGCTGATGGCCGCACTCGTCGAGCGCGCCCGCGCCGCGGGGATGCACGTCATGATCGCCGGAATCGAGAGCGGGAACGCCGCTTCCATCGCCCTGCACGAGCGCCTCGGCTTCACCGAGGTCGGGCGGATGCCGCAGGTCGGGGCCAAGTTCGGGCGCTGGCTGGACCTGAGCATGCTCCAGCTCGTGCTCGACGACCGCGCCGAACCCGGCGCCGCATCCTGACCATGGACCTGCTGCAGTGGTTCGTCGACGCCTTCAACTCGAACTGGACGCTGCCCGGCGGGCAGACGCTCCTCGTCCGTGAGGTCGTCGGCAACGCATTCGGCCTGGCGAGCGCGCTCGGCGGCATGCGCCGGAAGATCTGGGCGTGGCCGGTCGGCATCATCGGCAACCTGCTGCTGCTCACCGTCTTCCTCGGATCCGCGCTCAGCCCCGACCCCTCGCTGCCGCACCTGCTCGGCCAGGCCGGCCGGCAGATCATGTTCATCGCCGTCGCGATCTACGGATGGATGCGTTGGCGCAACGCCGAGGGTGGACAGATCGTGCCGAAGTGGGCGCCGACGGGGGCCCGCATCGGCCTGGTGATCGTGATGGTCGTCGGCACCGTCGCGCTGACCCCACTGTTCCGCGCGCTGGGCTCGTGGGAGCCGGTGTGGGCCGACGCCTGGACCTTCGTCGGCTCCCTGCTCGCCACCTACGGCATGGCCAAGGGCTGGACCGAGTTCTGGCTGATCTGGATCGCGGTCGACGTGGTCGGCGTGCCCCTGCTCTTCAGCTCCGGCTACTACGCGACGGGCTTCATGTACGTCTTCTACGGCATCTTCACCGCGGTCGGATTCGTCATCTGGTGGCGGGCGCAGCGCACCGCCGCGCAGCCGGTCGTGATCCTGCCGCCGGACCCCAATCCGAGGCGCCCCGAGGACGACGAGCTCGCCTGAGCGCGCCGCAGCCGGATCCGCCGTCGGCCGAGCTCAGTGCCGCACGCGCGCGAGGAACTCCGCGGTCGCGGCCTGCTGCGGCGCATCGAACACCTGCGACGGCGGCCCCTGCTCGACGACCACGCCGTGCTCGAGGAACACGATGCGGTCGGCGACCTCGCGGGCGAACGACATCTCGTGCGTCGCCATCACGATGGTCGCACCCTGCTGCTTGAGCTGACGCACCAGGTCGAGCACCTCGCCGACCAGCTGCGGGTCGAGCGCACTGGTGATCTCGTCGAGCAGCAGCACCTCGGGCTGCGTGAGGATCGCGCGCACGATCGCCACGCGCTGCTGCTGACCACCGGAGAGCCGGTCGGGGTACTCGTCGGCCTTGGCACCGAGCCCGAGCGTCTCGAGCAGCTCGCGCGCCTTGGCCCGCGCCTCGGTCTTGCGCATGCCGTGCACGCGGACCGCCGCGAGCGTGACGTTGTCGAGCACAGTGAGGTGCGGGAACAGGTTGAAGTGCTGGAACACGACCCCGATGCGGGCGCGCACGGCGTCGGCATCCACCCGCGGATCGGTGATGTCCTCACCCGACAGGAAGATCTGGCCGTCCTCGACGCCCTCGATGAGGTTCATCGTCTTCAGCAACGTCGACTTGCCCGAGCCGGAGGCGCCGATGAGCACGACCACCTCATGGGTGCCGACGGCGAGGTCGATGCCGCGCAGCACGTCGTGGTCGCCGAAGCGCTTGCGCACTCCCCTGGCCTCGATCACCGGAACGCTCATACGACCCCTCCGGCCTGCTCGCGCTTGTTCATCCGCGCGGTGACGACGTCGGTCAGGCGGATCATCGGCCAGCTGAGGATGATGAACATGAGCCCGGCGACGATGTACGGCGTGTAGTTGTAGGTGTCGGCGACCATCAGCTGAGCGGCGCGGACGGCATCGACCACGCCGAGCACCGAGATCAGGCCGACGTCTTTCTGCATCGACACGAAGTCGTTCATGAGCGCGGGCACGACCTTGCGCACACCCTGCGGGATCACGACGATGCGGAGCGTCTGGCCATGGGTCAGTCCGAGCGACCGTGCGGCGATGCGCTGCGATGGGTGCACGGCCTCCATGCCGGCGCGGAGCACCTCGGCGACGTACGCGGAGTACGTGAGGACGAGGGCGATCGTGCCCCAGAACATCGCGGGCATGCGCGGGAAGATCATCAGCGCGGGGATGCCGAAGCCGATCAGATACAGCACGATCAGCAGGGGGATGCCGCGGAAGAAGTCGGTGTAGGCCGCGGCGAGCGCGCGCAGCGGGAAGAACACCGGACCGCGCAGCGAGCGCATGGTGGCCAGGGTGGTTCCGAAGATCGCGACGCAGACCGCGGCGATCACCAGCACCAGGAGATTGACGAGCAGCCCCTGGAAGATCGGACCGATGCTGTCGAGCGCGACCTGCGGGTCGAAGAACGTCTGGCTGACGACTGCCCAGCCGGGGGTGTTGACGACGACGATCACCAGCACCGCGGCGACGACGAGGCTGCTGATCAGCGCGATCAGGACGGACCGGGTGGTCGCCCGGCGCCGCAGGACGCGGCGCGACAGCTCGAGCTCGCTCGGCTGCCACGCCGTGTCGACGGGCTGTGAGGTCATTTGAAGACGGGGACGTCGACCGCGTCGCTGAGCCACTTCTGCTGCAGCTCGTCGAGCGTTCCGTCTTCACGCAGGGCGTCGACCGCATCGGTCACGTCCGAGGTGAGCGCCGAGCCCTTGGGCAGCACGATGCCGAACTCGTCGCCGCCGTCGGCCCCGGCGAACTGTCCGGTGACCACGCCGTCGTCGAGCTGTGCGCCGACGACGTAGAACGCACCGGGGAGGTCAGTGATCATGGCGTCGATCTGGCCACCCTTGAGGGCGAGCACGACGTCGTCGACCGAGTTGAACACGCTGAGGTTCGCCTCACCGAGCTCGGCCTTGGCGACCGTGTAGCTGGTGGTGCCGCTGGCGACGCCGACCTTGGTGGCCTTGAGCTCGTCGATGGTCGTGGCCGATGCCGCGGGCGAGTCGCCGACCGCGACCACGGCCTGCGTGGTCGTGTAGTACGGCGACGAGAAGTCGACAGCCTTCTTGCGGTCGTCGGTGATGGAGAACTGCTGCAGGTTGATGTCCCAGTCCTTCGGGCCCGGCGCGATGGCGCCGTCGAAGGTCGTGCGCACCCAGACGATGTCGTCGGCCTTGTAGCCGAGCTGCTCGGCGACCGCGTTCGCGACCGCGCCCTCGAAGCCCTCGCCGTTGGAGGGGTCGTCGTCGACGAACCACGGCTCGTAGTTGGGCTCGCCGGTCGCGATCGTGAGCTTGCCCTCGGTCACGGTCTGCAGGCCCGAGTCGTCACCGCTGCCGGATCCGGTCTCGGCAGCGGGAGCGCTGCAGGCGGCGAGGGTGATGGCGAGGGCGGCGGCAGCGGCAGCGGCTGCCGCGCGGCGGAGGGAGGGAGCGAAGGGCACGATGACTCCAGTGCGAGGAAGGGTGTGGAGGAGACGGCGAGGCAGGCGGGTCTGCTTCTGCAGAGACGGTCTGCCTCTACAGAGTAGGCGATTCGGCGAGACGCCAATCGGCGAAATCGAAACCTGGAGACACGAAGCACGAGACCAGGACCTCGTCGGCATCGAGCGGGCGGGCGGCCTGCCAGACACCGGCGGGAACCAGCACCTGGGCGGCATCGTCGGGGCCGAGCACGACCGTGGTCGCCGCGCCCGGTTCCGCACCGTCGCCGCCGAGGCGGAGTTCGAGTCGGCCCGGACCATGCCAGAGCCAGAGCTCATCGCTGGTCACGACGTGCCATTCGCTGCGCTCAGAGGGCAGCAGCAGGTAGTGGATGCAGGTGGCCGCCGGTCGCGGGCCGTTCGGCGTCTCGACGGGCAGCGGGCTCGTCCACGTACGGCGGAACCAGCCGCCCTCGGGGTGGGCGGCGAGGTCGAGCCGCTCGGCGGTCGCGGGGCGCTGTGTCATGCGGAACCTCCGGATGCGGGTTCGACGGGTCGGGATGGGGCGGGTGTGGATTCGACGGCGGCGCGCCCGAAGGACTCGATCGCGAAGCGCACCTCGCCGGAGACGACTGTCGCGGCGGCGCGGCCGGCCCCGTGCTCGACGAGTTCGGCGACGGCATCCGGGCCGGCCGGGATATCGAAGAAGGTGAGGTCCGCGAGTGCGCCGACGGCGAGGTATCCGGTGCGTTCGGGGCCGACGTCGATCCCCATGGCGTGCGCGCCACCGAGGGTCGCGGCGCCGAGCAGTCGCGCGTGCAGGTCGCGGTCGGTGTAGCCCTGCGAACGGGCGATGCGGGCGAGCTCCGCCACATCGGCGAGCACGTCGAGCGAGGGGCTGGACGACAGGGAGTCGGTGCCGACGGCGATCGGGCTACCTTCACGCAGGTACGCGGCGATCGGCGGCTCCTCGAGTCCGATGACGGCGTTCGAGCGCGGGCACAGTGCCACGGTGGTGCGGCGCTCGCGCAGGATGGCACGGTCTCGGGCGCTCATGTACACGCCGTGCGCGATGTGACAGTCGGGCCCGAGCACGCCGAGCTGGTCGACGAACTCGGTGGCGCTGGTGCCGAATCCGGCCTTGCGCAGCTCCTGGAAGCTGGCGAGACCGGCGGTGTGCCAGGCCTGCGGATGCTCGTGCGCGAACTCGCTCTCGAACGCGGCCTCGCCGAGGTGGATGTGGATGCGTCCGCCGCGCTCGCGCACGATGTCAGGGATCTCGAGCAGCGGCTCGATGTCGAGCGAGTAGGGGGCGTGCGGCGAGAGGCCGGTTCCGGGCGGGGTGGGCAATGCGTCGAGGGCCTGCTCGACCTGCGCGCGTCCGGTGCGCGCCCAGTCGTCGTTGGTCCAGCTCATCACCTCCCAATAGGTGATGCCGTGCAGTCGGGCATCGTGCAGGGCGGTCGCCGCGGCGCGGTCGGTGACCACGTCGGCCACCGCGGTCGTGCCCGAGCGCAGCGCCTGTGCCGCGCCGTCGGCGGCATCCGCGGCCCAGTCGCGCCCGCCCTCGTAGACCGGGTCGAACGCTCGCACCCAGTCGTCGAACCCGTCGTACTGTCCGCGGCCGACCGAGGCCATGCCGGTGTACTGCAGATGGGTGTGCGCGTTCACGAGGCCCGGGGTCAGCACGCCGGGCCAGTGCACCTCGTCGGCCTCGATCCCGCGTTCGGACAGCGACCGCAGCACCCACTCGCGCTCGCCCACGTGCATGATGCGGCCGTCGCGCACGGCGACCGCGCCGTCGACGATCGGTGGCGCGGTGATCGGCACCACGAGCCCGGCGGAGTAGACGGTGACGGCGGTCATGCGGATGCTCCCCGGAATCGCGGCGAGCGCCACTCGCGCAGTGCATCGACCTGCGCGGGGCTGCGCTCGTCGATGCGCTCTCCGCGGGCGGCGAGTGCGGCCGTGCCGATCGTGGTGTCGGCCTCGGGCGGGAGCGGATGCACTCCGGCGGGCAGGTCGTGCGTGAGCAGATGCTCGACGGCGAAGAGCTGCACCGCGAACGACAGGTCCATGATCTCGATCGGGTTGCCCTCGCCAGCCGACAGGTTTACGCAGCCGCCGCGGGCGATCACGAGGGCACCGTCTCCGGCGCGTTCGACGAACGGAGGGGCTTCGCCGTTCTCGCCTGCATACGGTCGCAGCGTCGAGGGATCGAGGTCGATCTCGTGCGGAATGCCGCCCGCGACCGCGACGACCGCCGCCGTACGCAGCACCTCGGCGTCGACCGTGTGCGGAGCGCCCGTGCCCGAGACGACGAGTGCGCCGGGAGCGAGGTCATGCAGTCGGCCGATGCGGTGGCCGTCGTGGGCGGCCCGCAGTGCGCGGACGGAGTCGGTCTCGGTGACCGCGACCTGCACGCCGAGTGCCCGCAGGTGCGCGGCGACGCCCTCGCCGACGGGGCCGTAGCCGACCACGACCGCGGGCTGGTCGCGGAGGTCAATGCCCGCGGCATCCAGCGCATCGGCGATCGCGAACACGCACGACTGGCCGGTGCCGTAGCGGTTGTCGAAGGAGGTCTTGGTGAGGGCGTCGTTCACGGCGATGACGGGGATCTCGAGCACGCCTTCACGCTGCATGAGCCGAAGCGGAGTGAGCCCGCTCGTGGTCTCCTCGGCCGCACCCTTCAGTTCTGTGGCGATCCCCTCCTCATGCGCGAGGCGGATCAGGTGCGAACCGTCGTCGAGCAGCAGGTCGAACCCGCGGCGCAGGAACGACACGGCGGCAGTGCGTTCGGCAGCACCCGAGAGGGTCGGGTCGCCGTCGACGGGGATGCCCCGAGCACGCAGCACCGCCGCGACCTCGACGTCGATCTCATCGGGGTGCGCGTAGACGGCGACCGTGGCGCCGGCATCCCGCAGCAGCAGGGCGAGTTGGGCGGTCTTGGGTTCGAGCACCATCGCGATGCCGATGCGGACCCCGCGCACCGTCCCCTTCTCGCCGAGGCGCCGGGCGAGGTCGGAAGAGACGGGCATGTGACGTCCGGCCGCATCCACGCGGTCCTCGGCCGTCTTCCGCACGGGAAGCGGGTGGCCGTCGAGCAGGATCTCGGGCGCCTCGCCCGTCACGAACGTCACGCCGCCGTCGCCGAGGTGCGCACCGAGCGCCGGCAGCAGCTGACGCAGCGCCTCGGCCACGGCATCCGTCCCGACGACCGAGAAGTCCCGACCCGACACGAGCAGGTTGGTCTCGCGGGCGAAGCGGCGCACCAGACGCTGGGCGGTCACGGTCTCGTCGGTCACCTGTCAAGGGTAGAGCCCGCGGGGGTGGAAGATGAGCACGTCATGTACATCTCAGACTTCAAGATGTACAATTTGCCCATGTCCACGATCAGCGTCGCCGACGCGCGCAACAACCTCTCGACGGTCATCGCCCGCTCCCAGGAGGAGGCCGTGTTCATCGAGCGACGCGGTCAGCGTGCCGCCGTCGTGGTCAGCCCGGAGCAGTACGAACGGATGATCGAGGCACTTGAAGATGCCGAAGACGTGGCCGCGTTCGACGAGGCGATGGCCGAAGAAGGCCCGGACATCCCCTGGGATCAGGTGAAGGCCGACCTGGGCTGGACGTGAGTTATCGGATCGAACTGCGCCCCGCTGCGGTTCGAGCATTGAAGAAGGTCGACCATCAGGATCGCGACCGGATCCGCGGTGCCATCGCCCTGCTCGGCGAGAACCCCCGCCCGCCGGGAGCGAAGGCGCTGCAGGGACGCGACGGACTCCGCGTCCGCGTCGGGAACTACCGCATCATCTACACGATCGACGACGACGTGCTCATCGTCGCGGTCGTGACGCTGGGTCATCGGCGGGACGTCTACGAGCAGTAGCGAAGCCGGAGTGCTGGACGTCGCCGCCTAAAGCGAAGCCGATCCGATGCTTGCGGGGGCATCGACAACACAACGTAAGCCCGATCGGTTCACGGGCTGCGGCGGCGTCACGGATGAGGGGCACCGGACGTTGGTGAACCTCACCCATAGCAGCGGACGGATCAGTCGCGCCGTTTGCCACCCCGCTTGACACGAAGGACCAGGTAACCGACGAGTGCGACGACGACGATGAGCACGATCACCGTGATGACGAGGTGCAGGGGTGCGATACCGGAAGTCATGCGTGAGACGACCCTTCGTGTCGTGCCGGTTCCGCCCGGCGCCGGCGACGCACCCTCGCCCCGCCGAGGACCCCGCCGACAGTAAGGACCATGATTGCCGCGGAGACGTAGCCGTTCACGAAGAACGCAAGGACACCCACACCAACGACAATCAGGAGATCGGTCAGGGAACGCAGCCCGGTGTGGCTTCGTCGGGTGCTTCCAGGCCTCTGGATCACGTCGGTCCTCACTGTTCCTTCCGCGGCTCACTGGCGGCGCAAGGGGTTCCTTCACGGTAACATGTTACACGCCGAATCGGGCTTAGGGCCCTCCTCGCATGGGCTCGAGGATGCTAGTCTTGGAACATCACGATCAGCCCGCTCGCCTCACGGCTCGGGCTGATTTTCTTTTGGGGAGACACGTGGTCGAGTACACCAAGCCTTGGATGTCTATAAAGCAGCAGATTGCGCAACTCCAGGGCAGAGGTCTGATCGTCGACGACGAATCGGCCGCTGAACAGTTGCTCGAAGAGGTTGGCTACTACCGCCTCACGGGGTATCTCTATCCATCTCGCGAGTCGGAGAAGTTCATTGATGACCGCGGTCGCCAGTCGACTCGTATTCTGAGTTCGTATCGGAAGGACACCCGTCTGGAGCATGCTGCGGCGCTGATCGCATTCGATCGCGCGCTACGCCTGCTCGTTCTCGAGGCCGTCGAACGCATCGAGGTTTCGCTTCGTACTCAAGTCGGCTACATCCTCGGCCAGACTTCGGCCTTCGCGCACCTCGATCAACGATGCTTCACTCCGGCCTTCACCGCGCCATCCATCGATACGGGCGCTGGCGTGATGACGAGCAAACATGCCGAGTGGATCAGCCGCGTGGACGAAATGCGAGCCAGCTCGAAGGAAGCCTTCGTCGAGCACTTTCGACGGAAATGCGACGATCGAATGCCGATTTGGGCACTGACCGAGATTCTTGAACTCGGCCACCTCGCCAAGCTCTACCGCGGGCTGCAGAACGATCTCGCCACTCGGATCGCCCTTCATTACTCAGTACCCAGCAAGACTGTCCTGGCCAGCTGGATCGCGAGCACCAACTATGTACGGAACGTCGCGGCACACCAGGCGCGCTTGTTCAACAGAAAGCTCGTCGATGCGCCCACCAGACCAAAGAACAATGCGATTCCCGTGTTGGCGCACCTGCGTGAAGACACAGCGCCGAAGCAGGACTTCGGCCTCTACAACTCGTTGGCCGTAATCGCGTATCTGCTGCGCAGCATCGGTGGTTACGCCGATTGGACGCGGTGCCTCAAGGAATTGGTAGCCACCTTTCCGAGTGTCCCCCACGTGAGGATCGACAGCATGGGCTTCCCCGACGGGTGGGCTCAGCAAGGCCTCTGGAAAACCAGCGGATCGAGCTAGACCCATCGACCAGCATCCCCCGGAATGTGTCCGCGCATTTCGGCGGCCCTGGACCACCCCGCGCCGTTCGCCTTTCATGGGGGCATGACCCGTCAGATCCGCTTCAACGCGTTCGACATGAACTGCGTCGCCCACCAGTCGTCCGGCCTGTGGCGGCACCCCGACGACCGGTCGCGGCAGTACAACACGATCTCGTACTGGACGGATCTGGCGAAGCTGCTGGAGAGCGCGACCTTCGACGGCATCTTCATCGCCGACGTGCTCGGCACCTACGACGTCTACGGCGGCACGAACGAGGCCGCGATCCGCAACGGCGCCCAGGTGCCCGTGAACGACCCGATCCTGCTGGTGAGCGCGATGGCCGCGGTCACCGAGAACCTCGGCTTCGGCATCACCGCGGGCACCGCATTCGAGCACCCCTACCCCTTCGCGCGCCGGCTGAGCACCCTCGACCACCTCACCCAGGGCCGGATCGGCTGGAACGTCGTGACCGGATACCTGCCCAGCGCCGCCCGCAACATGGGCCAGGAGGATCAGCTCGCGCACGACGACCGCTATGACCACGCGGACGAGTACGTCGAGGTGCTCTACAAGCTCTGGGAGGGCTCGTGGGAAGACGACGCCGTGGTCGTGAGTATTCGAGGGGCTGAGCAGCACTGTTATTGCGGTTGAGCAGCACTGAGTAT
>NZ_JALJRG010000004.1:0-157842 GCF_024519805.1 Microbacterium sp. Mcb102
CGGCCGTGGACGGTTTGGACCAGCCGGTCAGTGTCGGGGCGGCGAGGCGGATGGCTGCAGGCGGAGGGATCATCCCCTGCGTCCTCGGTGGGGACAGTGAAGTGCTCGACTGGGGGCGGGAGAAACGCCTGTTCACCCGCGCGCAACGACTCGCCCTCGTGGAACGTGATGGCGGGTGTGCGATGTGCGGGCTCCCACCCGAGATGACCAAAGCGCACCACATCCGCTGGTGGAAACGCGACCACGGGCCCACGGATCTGGCCAATGGGGTGTTGCTGTGTGAGACCTGCCACCACCGTATCCACGACAACGGGTGGGACATCCGCGTCGACCGGCCCCGACACGGGACCGCGAACAGGACCGGGACCGGGGGACGAGTGTGGTTCCTCCCACCCGCCTACGTCGACCCCACCCGCACCCCACGACTCGGCGGCCGCGCCCGCTTCGACATCGCCGCCTGACGGTCCGCCTGCGCGGAGAAGCCCCGGCAGGAGTCGCGGTCGGCGTCACCTCAGGATCATTGCGAACGACGCCCGCCGACGCCGGCCTTCCGGAGCTGATCGGCGATGACGATGCCGAGCGCGGTGGTACCGACGCAGCTCGCAAGGGTGATCGAGAAGAACAGGGCCTGCACCGCGAGCGGGAAGCTGCCCAGATCGAACGATGCCCACGCCAGCAGCGGATACACGAAACTGACCACGACCGCGCCGACATAGTGCATCCACGTGCCCCAGTATCGCCAGATCACGAAGAGGAACGGCAGCTCGGTGAACGCCGCCCACCACAGATTCGTCGCCACGCTGCCGAACCCGTAGCCGGAGAACGGCACGATCACGAGGCCGGCGAGCAGACCCACCAGGAGTCCGACCAGCGGGCGTCGCAGCAGACGCAGCGCGATGACCGACGGCAGCATCCAGAGCCCGGCCAGCGCCACGCTCGCGAACGGCGCCACGGGGAAGAGCAGCGTCGACAACCAGTTCGCCGGTGCCAGCAGCAGGCCGCCCGCCACACCGAGCGCCGCGCAGGTCAGCAGGATCGCGGTGGGAAAGCGGAACCGCCCACCCGGCTTTCGCGCGGTACCGCCCGATCCTCGCCGGGGAACCGCCGCGTCCGCGCCCGCCGCATCCACCCCGCTCATGCCAGCGGCTCCGCTGCCGCCTCGCGAGCGGCCTTCGAAGCGGGTGAGGCCGCACCGATCTTCCAGTACCCGCAGAAGCTGACCGCGTTCTTGTCGACACCGCGCTCGCCCACCAGGTGCTTGCGAGCGCCCGAGGCGAGCGCCTGCTCACCGGCCGCATACGCGTGGAACGGGGCATCCGGCAGCGCGGTGCGGCCCAGCGACTGCAGCGCCAGCGCACCGGGGGCGACATCGTGAGGCCGCACGATCCAGACGACCTCGAGACCGGACGGATGCGGGAATTCCAGCGCATCCTCCGCGCTCGGCACCTCGATGATCGCCGTGCCGGTGGCATCCGCGGGCAGCGAGGCACTGATCGAGGCGATCGCCGGCAGTGCCGTCTCATCGCCGACCAGCACCACGCGGTCCGTGCCGCGCTGCGGGTTGAAGGTGAGCCCCTCGTCGATGATCAGCACGTGCTCGCCCGGCTGGCAGGTCTCCGCCCAGCGCGACGCCGGGCCGGCCGTGCCGTCGGCCGCCGAGCCGTGCAGCACGAAGTCCACGTCGATCTCGGCGCCGGCCTCCGCCGTCGCCGCACGATAGGCGCGCACGCTGTAGTTGCGCATCACGGGGCGTTCGCCGTCGGGGATGCGCAGGAACTTCAGATACCCGAACATCTTGTTCGCCTTGGCGGGCACCCGCTCGAGGCCGGCGTCGCCGCCGATCGGCAGGAACAGGCGGAACCACTGGTCGAAGCCCATCGGGCGGAACTTCTCGATCTCGCCGCCGCCGAGAGTCACGCGGATCCAGTGCGCCGAGAGGCGCTCCGAGCGCAGGACCGTCAGATGGATGAGCTCGGTCGTCTCGGGCTTGACCATCTTGCTGTATGCCATGGGGCGCCTTTCAGGGAAGCTGCCAGGGGAAGAAGGCGACGAAGATGGCGGCGGACGCCAGCAGTGTCACGAGAGTGAAGACCGTGTCCCGCGTGCGGAACGGCACGAGATGCCGCTCGGTGCGGGTGGGATGAGCGCCGAACGCCCGGGAATCCATCGCCAGGGCGACGCGCTCGGCATGGCGGATGGCCCCGGCGAGCAGCGGCACGATGTAGCCCCAACCGCGCGCGATACGGGCGAACGGTCCGCGCCCGCCGTGGTACCCGCGCACCCGATGCGCCGCGCGGATCACGGCCAGCTCATGTCCGAATCGCGGCACGAACCGGAACGCCGCGAGCGCCGTGTAGCCGACGCGGTAGGGCACCCGGAGCTGCTGCACGCTCGCCCGTACGAGGTCGGGGCCGCTGGTGGTGAGTCCGCCGACGAGGGCGAGCGCCATGATCGAGCCGAGCCGCAGCGCGGTCGCCGCGCCGATCACCAGAGCGCCGCTGTACAGCGTCCAGTCACCGATCCGCACCACCGGCGTGCTGCCGTCGACGAGCCCGGCATCCACCCACAACGAGAATCCGACCGCGACCAGCAGCATCCCGGCCGGGAGTCCGAGGAGCAGCAGAGCGAGCAGACGTCGGGTGAGGCGGGCGCCGACCAGGATCAGCGCGTATGCGAGCACGAGGAACGCGGCCGGGGTGGCGAGGTCGCGGACGAACACGAGCAGCACCATCGCCGGGGCGAAACCCGCGACCTTGGCGAGCGGATTCAGGACGTACAGGAACTGCCGGGGCGAGGTCGCCGTCATCCGGGCGTACGGGTCGAAAGCGCGATCTCCGCCGGCGGCGCCGGTGTTGCGGACGGTGCTGCCCGCGGCATCGGCGCTCATCGGATCACCTCGAGCCCCGCGGATACCAGCACGCGCTGCAGCGCGGGTATGCGGAGCCCGGCATCGGCGAACAGCTGCTGGTCGCGGAACAGCGCTGCGGTGGCGCCCGCCGCCCGCACCCGCCCGCCGGCGAGGAGCACGACGTGCGTGCTGTGCTCTGCGACGAGCTGCAGGTCGTGCGTGACGATCACGATCGTCGTGCCCTCGGCGCGAAGGTTCTGCAGGAGATCGAGGAGCTCGGCCGCCCGTGCGCGGTCCTGCCCGAAGGTCGGCTCGTCCAGCGCGAGGACGCGCGGCCGCGTGATCAGAGCCGTCCCCACCGAGAGCCGTCGCTTCTCGCCTCCTGACAGGAGGAACGGGTGCACGTTCGCCTTGTGCTCGAGGCCGAACCGCGCGAGCATCTCTTCGACGCGGGCGGCGATCTCCGCGTCCGGCACGTGCCGCAGCCGCAACCCATGCGCCAGCTCGTCGAAGACCGTGTGCGCGATGAACTGGTGCTCGGGGTTCTGGAACACGAATCCGATGCGCGCGGCGAGGCCGCGAGGGGAGGCCGTGCCCGGATCGATGCCGTCGACCGACACCTGACCCCGCGGGGGTGGCACGACACCCGCGAGAGCCTGGATCAGTGTCGTCTTGCCGGCACCGTTCGCGCCGACGATCGCGGTGAGGCTTCCCGGCTCGAGGTCGAGGTCGATCCCATGCAGGATCTCGGTCCGTCGGCGGCGCACGGTCAGCCCGCGAGCGCGGATGATCGGCTCGGGCCGGCTGGCGTCCGCGCGTTTCGCGTCGCTGCCCTCGTCGGTCGCCGAGCCAGTCGAGCCAGCCGAGCCAGCCGAGCCAGCCGAGCCAGCCGAGCCAGCCGAGCCAGCCGAGCGAGCGGAGCGAGACGAAACGCCCTCCCGCTCCAGCACAACCGCGAGCGCCTGCGGTGTCAGCGGCAACGGATCGAGCGCGAACCCCTGATCCCGTAGCCGGAGCGCGGTCAGCGTTGCCGCCGGCAGCCAGACACCCATCGCCACGAGCTCGTCGGCGTGCGCGCGGATGATCTCGGCCGCGGGGCCGTCGAACACGACCCTGCCGTCGCGGTCGAGCACGATCGTGCGCGTCACGAAGTCCATCGCCGCGTCGAGGTTGTGCTCGACGAGGAGGATCGCGCGGTCTCCGGCGGCGACCACATCCGCCAGCGCCGCATAGACGTCGTCGATGCCCTGCGGATCGAGGTTGGCGGTCGGCTCGTCGAGCACGATCAGCGGCGAATCCATCGCGAGGGCGCAGGCGATCGCGAGCCGCTGCCGTCCGCCGCCGGACAGGTGGTCCGGGTTCTCGTCCCGCCGATCCCAGAGCCCGACCCGGCGCAGCGCCGCTTCGACGCGACCCCGCACGACGTCGAGTGCGAGCAGGAGATTCTCCGGGCCGAACGCCACCTCGTCGTAGACGGTGCCGGTGACGATCTGCGAATCCGGGTCCTGGAAGACCATCGCGACGTGCGTGCTCAGGGCAGCGGGCTGCGCGGCGGCGGTGTCGATTCCGCCGGCCTCGACGGTGCCGACCATGGTCGCCGGAAGCGCGTGCGGGATCAGGCCGTTGAGGGCGAGCGTGAGGGTCGACTTGCCGGATCCGGAGGGTCCGAGCAGGAGGACGACCTCGCCGGGGCCGATGTCGAACGTCACGTCGCGCGGCGAGGGGTGCGCGGCATCGGCGTGGGTGAGCGAGAGCTCACGCACGCTCAGCAGGGGCGCAGATGGGCGCACGGCGGAGTCCCGGGTCGACGGATCGTACCCGTCTAACTTAGCTGAGCCTTACCTGATCCGCCATCGATCGGCACGGGCGACAGACACTGGGGCGACCGGTGCCGACGAGATCAGCGCCGAGCGACTCCGGCCCGGCGCAGCGCCGAGCCGATCGCGAGCCCCACCGCGGTCCACGCGATCGGGCCGAGCACCGAGATCGCCAGGTACAGGATCTGCGCCCACGGCGCCATGACCGACAGGTGCGCGGCGAAGAACACGACGACCGCGACGATGACCCCGATCACGGCGGCCGAGATGAAGAAGCGCCACGGCCCCCAGGCGCGGTAGCGGGTGAGGGCGGCGACGCCCTCCTGGATGAGGCCGAACAGCAGGGCGGTGCCGATGAACCGCAGCGCCCACGCCGGGTTGAAGGCACTCGCGATCAGCGCCGCGAACACGTGCGTGATCAGGGCGACGAGCGGCAGTCGCAGCACCTCCTGGGCGATGATCCCCGGCAGCACGTGCGAGCCGAGCACGAGTCCGTAGAGGAAGAGGAGGGGGCTCGCCAGCAGCACGGGAGTCACCCATCCGGCGATGCCCGCGAGGATGCCCGTGGCCACTCCGATCGCTGCGCAGACGAGCAGTACTCGAGTCGACAGGAGGGGGGTGCGGGCCACCTCTCCAGCTTACTGTCGACCTATCGGGAGGGAGGCCGTGGATAACCCTGGCCGATCGGCGAAGGCCGGTTGGCCGATCGGCCAGTTCTCTCTCCGGCGGCGAAGAGCGGGACTATGTTGGCCGCGGTGCAGCAACGCGGTTGCACCGTGATCATCGGGAGCACCACATGGGTCGAACACCCCTCCGGATGGCAGCAGCCACCACCCTGGCGACTCTGTTCATCGCATCGACGGCAACCACCGGCTACGCGGCGACCGGGGAGGTGACGCATCCCGTCCCGGTCGCAGGCACGCCCGGCCACTACATCGTGGTCATGAAGTCCGATCCGCTCGCGAGTTATGAGGGCGACGTCAAAGGCCTGAAGGCGACGAAGCCCGCCGAGGGCGAGCAGCTCGAGACGCAATCGCAGGACTCGCAGCGGTACGTCAAGCACCTGCAGACGCAGCAGACCGACCTGGTCGGCGACATCGGAGTCACGCCCGACAACACCTATCAGGTCGCGCTCAACGGTTTCAGCGCCGACCTCTCCGGTGAGCAGGTCGATGCGCTGCGTGCGTCGAAGGATGTCCTCGGCGTGTACCCGGACGAGGTCCGGCACCCCGACGCGCAGACGTCCACCGACTTCCTCGGCCTCGGCGACGACCGCAAGGGGCGAGGCGGAGTGTGGCAGCAGACCGGCGGCGTCGAGAAGGCCGGCGAGGGCGTCGTGGTCGGCGTGATCGACACCGGCATCGCGCCAGAGCATCCGTCCTTCGAGGGCAAGAAGATCAAGAAGCAGAAGAAGCAGCAGAGCCGACACAAGGGCAACCAGCCCTACACCGACGGCACCAACGTGTACTTCGACAAGTCCGACGGCGGGCAGTTCCAGGCCGCGATGGTCGAAGGCCAGGACTGGGACACGAGCGACTACTCCTCGAAGCTCATCGGCGGACAGTACTTCTACGCCGGGGCCGAGGCCGCCGGATTCGACTTCCAGTACGACTACCTCTCGCCGCGTGACGGCGACGGCCACGGCTCGCACACCGCGAGCACCGCGGCGGGTAACTTCAAGGTCGACGCCGCCATCGAGGGCGTCGACTTCGGGACGGTCTCGGGCGTCGCACCCGGTGCGAAGGTCGCGGCCTACAAGGCCTGCTACGTCGGGCCGGACACGACCGTCACCACCGACGACATCTGCGCGCTGAGCGACCTCGTCGCCGCGATCGATCAGGCGGTCGCCGACGGCGTCGACGTGATCAACTACTCCATCGGCGGAGGGGCGGCGAGCACCGTGCTGTCGCCGGAGGACCTCGCGTTCTTCAACGCCGCGGCCGCGGGTGTCTTCGTCGCGACGAGCGCCGGCAACGACGGCCCCGACCCGGTCACGGCCGACCACGCCTCGCCCTGGTACACGACCGTCGCCGCATCGACCATCCCGACCTGGGAGGGCACCGTGCAATTCGACGGGTTCGAGCAGGCCGGAGCCTCGGTGAGCGTGCCGTTCGGCGAGAGCGTCACCGGCCCGTCGATCGCCGCGGTGGATGCCGCTGCGGCAGGAGCGGTCGACCCGCAGCTCTGCCTGCCGGCGACCCTCGACCCCGCGAAGGTAGCCGGACACATCGTGGTCTGCGATCGCGGCGGCAACGCGCGCGCCGAGAAGTCGCAGGTCGTGAAGGATGCCGGGGGCATCGGCATGGTCCTCGTGAACGTGCCCGGTGGTGCCGACTCGCTCGACAACGACTTCCACGCTGTGCCGACGGTGCACCTCAACGCCGTGCACCGCGCCGCCGTCCTCGCCTACGTGCAGGGCGGCGTCGACCGCCCGATCACCCTCGTCGGCGAGAACACCACGGGCGTGACCACCCCGACGCCGCAGATCGCGGGCTTCTCGAGCCGCGGGCCGATGCTGGCCGACGGCAGTGATGTGCTGAAGCCGGATGTCGCGGCCCCCGGCGTCGCGATCCTCGCGGCGACGAACAACGGACCCGACGAGGAGCCGACCTTCGGCATCCTCTCCGGCACGTCGATGGCCTCGCCGCACGTGGCCGGCCTCGGAGCGCTGTACCTCGGTGAGCACCCGAAGGCGACGCCGGCCGAGATCCGCTCGGCGATGATGACCACCGCCTACGACACCGTGCTGCCCGATGGTTCGAAGAACACCGACCCGTTCGAGCAGGGTGCCGGTCAGGTCGACCCGAAGCGCTACCTGAACCCCGGTCTGCTGTACCTCAACGGGGTCAAGGACTGGGCGGCGTTCCTCGACGGGAAGGGCCTGTCGGACTTCCCGGGGATCGAGCCCATCGACGGCAGCGACCTGAACCAGGCGTCGATCTCGATCGGCTCGCTGGCCAGCGCGCAGACCGTCACCCGCACGGTCACCTCGACCGAGAAGGGCACCTTCACCGCGAAGGCCTCCGTTCCGGGCGTGAACGTCAAGGTCACCCCGCAGCAGTTGAAGTTCGACAAGCCGGGTCAGACCAAGACCTTCACCGTCACGTTCGACAACAAGAGCGCGCCGGTCGAGGAGTGGGCGACCGGTTCGCTCACCTGGAAGAGCGCGAAGAACTCGGTGCGTTCGCCGATCGCGGTGTTCCCGGTCACGGCGGATGCTCCGGCCGAGGTCACCGGCACCGGCGTCGACGGCAGCACGTCCGTGGAGATCACCCCCGGTCTCGACGGCGATCTGGCGCTGAACCTCTCGGGCCTCACCGCCTACGAGCTCCTGACCGACCCGGACAACCCGGTCGAGGGGCACTCGGGCGACGAGAACTCGGGTGACGCGAACAAGGACGTCGCCTGGATAGTGGACGTCCCGGAGGGCACGACGCTCTCCCGGTTCGACCTCGACTCGTCGGACGACGACGGCAGCGACCTCGACCTCACCGTGTACCGCGTGGTGAGCCCGGACGACCTGCGGTATTACGAGAACTGGCAGTCGGCGACCGGCTCGGCGGACGAGCAGGTCACGGTGCCGGCACCGACCGCCGGCACCTATCTGGTGGTGGCGAACGTGTATGCGACGACGGGGCCGATGACGTGGGACATGTCCTACGCCAACGTGCAGCCCGCCGGCGACGGTGCGTTCACCGCGACGCCGAATCCGATCGCCGCGGTCCGCGGTGAGAAGACGAGCTACGACCTCAGCTGGACCGGCCTGACCGCCGGCGCCCGCTATCTCGGACTCGTCCAGTACGGCGACTCGGCCGTCCGCACCGTCGTCACGGTGACGACGCCGGACGCCGCGAAGCAGGCGCCGCCGACGGATGCGCCGCCGACGGATGCGCCGCCGACGGATGCTCCGGAGAGGGATGCCCCGGAGACGGATGCCCCGGAGTCGGATGCCCCGAAGACCGAGGCTCCGGAGACCCCGGCGCCGGAGAGTCCCGCGCCGGAGGCGGATGCCCCGGAGACGCCGAAGCCGGAGTAGCCCCCACAGCACAGCGCCCCGCGGTCTCCCTTCCGCGGGGCGCTGTGTGCGCGCACGGGCATCCGTTCATCGCGTGATCGGCGCCGCTCGTCGCAGCATCCGCTCCGACCCCGGCCTCCGGTCTCCGCGTCTTCCTAACGTGGGGGAACGCAATGTCGCGTATCCCGAGGAGACTCCCATGACCGCACCGGGCACCGAACCCGTCATCGT
Source organism: Microbacterium sp. Mcb102 (assembly GCF_024519805.1). NCBI lineage: Bacteria > Bacillati > Actinomycetota > Actinomycetes > Micrococcales > Microbacteriaceae > Microbacterium > Microbacterium sp. Mcb102. The sequence continues at coordinate 8,912 of NZ_JALJRG010000004.1, forward strand.
CACCGACCCGAAACTCCCCTCCGTCGCCCTCACCGAGGAGCATCACGAGAAGGCGAACCGCTGGACCCTGCCGAAGATCATCCTCTGGGCCGCGATCGCCCTGCTGGGCGCCGTCGCCTGGACCATGCTCGCGATCGTCCGGGGCGAGACCGTCAACGCGATCTGGTTCGTGTTCGCGGCGGTCTGCACGTACCTGATCGGCTACCGGTTCTACTCGAAGGTGATCGAGAAGTACATCACCCGCCCCGACGACCGCCGCGCCACTCCCGCCGAGGTCCGCCAGGACGGCAAGGACTACGTCCCCACCGACCGTCGCGTGCTCTACGGCCACCACTTCGCGGCCATCGCCGGCGCCGGGCCTCTCGTGGGTCCGGTCCTCGCCGCGCAGATGGGCTACCTCCCCGGCACCATCTGGATCATCGTCGGCGTCGTGCTCGCCGGCGCCGTGCAGGACTACACGGTCCTCTTCTTCTCGATGCGCCGCGGCGGTCGCACGATCGGCCAGATGGCTCGTCAGGAGCTCGGCAAGATCGGCGGCACCGCCGCGATCATCGCCTCGCTGCTGATCATGCTGATCATCGTCGCGATCCTCGCCCTCGTCGTCGTCAACGCGCTCGGCGAGAGCCCGTGGGGCGTCTTCTCGGTCGCCATGACCATCCCGATCGCGCTCTTCATGGGCGTCTATCTGCGCTACCTGCGGCCGGGCAAGGTCACCGAGGTCTCGATCATCGGCTTCGCTCTGCTGATGGCGGCGATCATCGGCGGCGGCTGGGTCGCCGGCACCGAGTGGGGTCAGGCGATCTTCCACCTCGACCGCACCACCATCGCGTGGGGCATCATCATCTACGGCTTCATCGCCGCCGTGCTCCCGGTCTGGCTGCTGCTCGCTCCCCGCGACTACCTGTCGACCTTCATGAAGATCGGCGTGATCGTCATGCTCGCCGGAGCCATCGTCCTGGTGCGCCCCGAGATCACCGTCCCCGCGGTCAGCATCTTCGGCGAGAACGGCATGGGTCCGGTGTTCGCCGGTCCGCTCTTCCCATTCCTGTTCGTCACGATCGCCTGCGGTGCGCTTTCGGGGTTCCATGCGCTGATCGCGTCCGGAACCACACCGAAGCTCATCGAGAAGGAGCGCCAGACTCGCTTCATCGGCTACGGCGGCATGCTCATGGAGTCGTTCGTCGCGATCATGGCCCTCGTCGCCGCGATCTCGATCGACCAGGGCATCTACTTCGCGATGAACGCGCCGGCCTCGGCGACGGGCGGCACGGTCGAAGGGGCCGTCGCCTTCGTGAACTCTCTGGGCCTGACGGGGGTGAACCTCACACCCGAGATGCTCACCGGCACGGCAGCGGCGGTCGGCGAGGAGTCGATCGTCTCGCGCACCGGTGGGGCTCCGACGCTCGCCCTCGGCCTCGCGCACATCATGCAGCAGGCCCTCGGCGGTCAGGCGCTCATGGCGTTCTGGTACCACTTCGCGATCATGTTCGAGGCGCTGTTCATCCTCACCGCGGTGGATGCCGGCACCCGCGTCGCCCGCTTCATGCTGCAGGACTCGATCGGCGCCTGGTTCCCCAAGTTCCGCGACGTCTCGTGGCGTCCCGGCGTCTGGATCTGCACGGCGATCATGGTGGCCGGCTGGGGTGCGATCCTCATCCTCGGTGTGACCGATCCGCTCGGCGGCATCAACACCTTCTTCCCGCTGTTCGGCATCGCGAACCAGCTGCTCGCCGCGATCGCGCTCGCCGTGGTGCTGGCCATCGTCGCCAAGCGCGGCCGCAGCTACTTCAAGTGGCTGTGGATCATCGCCCTGCCGCTCGCGTTCACCGCAGTCGTCACCATCACGGCGTCGTTCTACAAGATCCTCTCCCCGGTCCCCGCGATCGGCTACTGGGCGAACCACTTCAAGTACGTGGCAGCGCGCGACTCCGGCGACACTTCACTGGGTGGGCCCGAGGTGCTCGACGCGGTCATCCGCAACACGGCCGTGCAGGGCACCCTGTCGATCATCTTCGTCACCCTCGCGATCATCGTGATGGTCATGGCCGTGATCGTCACGGTCAAGGCGATCCGCAACGGCGGCGGCGAGAACACCGAAGACGAGCCGGTCGCCTCGCGCCGCTTCGCCCCCGCGGGGTTCCTGCCGAGCACCGCGGAGCGCGAGCTCGAGAAGCAGTGGGAGCCGATCCTCGCCGACGAGCGCAAGGCATCGTCCCACTGAGATGGCCGACACCATGAGTCGGACGGATGCCGCGACCACTCTCCTGCGCGCTCTGCTGGGCGCCGTGGGACGGGTGGGCCGCGGCATCCGCTGGTACATGACGAACTTGATGGGCGACAGCGCCTACGCGACCTATGTCGCCCATCAGCGGCGCGTGCACCCGGACGAGGAGCCGATGACCGAGCGGCAGTTCTGGCGGGAGCGGATGGATGACCAGGACCGCAATCCCGGTGCCCGCTGCTGTTGAGCGAGGAGCGGCCGATCCGAGGCAGCCTATGACCAGCAGGCTCGCCATAACTGCAGGTTATGACTAGTATGCTCGTCATAACAGAATGGCGGAGGTGGCGCGCATGGCTGGATATCGGATCGCTCGGGACATGGAGACGTTCGGCGAGCACATCCGCGGATGGCGCATGGTGCTGGGGCTGACCGCCCAGCAAGTCGCCGAGCGAGCGAACATCTCGCGCGACACGTTGCGCAAGATCGAGAACGGCAATGCCACAGTGACGTTCGAGAATGTCGCCCAGGTGCTGCGGGCACTCGGCATTCTCGAGGCGGTCGTGAACGCCGTCGATCCGTTGAGCACCGACATCGGCAGGCTCCGCGCCTCGAGCCTCGAGAAGACGCGCGCTCGATGAGCGACTACGAGGTCTATGGTGACGACCGTGGCGACCTGCAGCTGGTGGGTCAGGCGCATTTCACCAGCGGAAGGTCGCTTGCCACCACCTTCCTCTATGACGCGGCGTACCTCGCCCGCGGCGGCGCGAACATCGATCCGTCGCTGCAGCTCGTTCCCGGACCGCAGTACCAGTCCGGGATGCTGCGGGCGTTCTCCGACAGCTCGCCGGACCGTTGGGGCCGCAACCTCATCGACAAGGCCGAGCGGATAGCCGCCCGCGAGGCCGGTCGCGCTCCGAGGAGCCTCGACGACGTCAGCTACCTCTTGGGCGTCAGCGATGACACTCGCCAGGGCGCGCTGCGCTTCCGTGCCGTGGGCACCGAGGACTTCCTCGGTGCAGAAGCTCATGTCCCTGCGATCGTCGAACTTCCGAACCTCCTGCGCCGCAGCGATCAACTCGCCGGCGACGACGACTACACCGAGGCGGTCAAGCAGCTGCTCGACACCGGAACCACAGGCCTCGGTGGCGCGCGGCCGAAGGCATCCGTGCGTCTCGAGGACGGATCCCTCGGGTTCGCGAAGTTCCCGCATTCCAGCGACGGGTGGGATGTCATGGCGTGGGAGGCGACCACTCTCGGTCTGTTGTCGGACTGCGGAATCGCCGTGCCAGACTTCCGTCTCACGCGCCTGGGGGAGCGCTGCGTCCTCATCCTGCGCCGCTTCGATCGGGACGCGAAGCAGCAGCGGATCGGGTACATCAGCGCGATGACCGCGATCGGAGCCGCCGACGGCGAGCACCACGACTACGTCGAGATCGCCGACGCCATCCGCGACATCGCGCGCTCCCCTCGCGCCGCGCTCTCTGATCTCTTTGACCGAGCGATCGTCAATGTCGCTCTCGGCAACACGGATGATCACCTGCGCAATCATGGTTTCCTCAGCGATGGCAACGCCTGGACGCTCAGCCCCGCCTTCGACGTCAATCCGAATCCTGATCTCGCCCGGAGCCGATCGACCTCGATCGCCGGAGCCGACACGCACGACACGGAGATCGAGGGTCTGCTCGCGCTCGCGGACGACTGCGACCTGACGCAGAGCCGGGCTCGAGAGCGCATGGCGAGCATCTCCGAGGCGCTCTCGTCGTGGCCGGATCGCGCGCGCCGAAATCGCCTCCCCGAGAAGGAGATCTCACGCATGGGCGAATCGATCGCACCGAGGCTGGACCTCGTGGCCGCGGCCGGTCGAAAGTAGCTGATCCCATGACCGACGTCGTTCTCGCCGCAGTGCTCGGCGTGCTCGGCGGCGTCGTCCTGACGCTGCTGCTGCTGTTCGCGCGGCGTCTCGCGCGCGGCGCGGCCGACCTCGGCAGCGACGCGGAGCAGGCGGCGCTCACCGCGCTGCACCAGGCGAGCCTTGCCGCTCCGCACCTGCGCGCGGGTCTGGCGGCCCCAGACGTGGTCAAGGCCGCGCGCCACCTGCGGGTGCTGCTCGGCAGTGCCGCCGTGGCGATCGTCAGCTCCGACGACACCGTCTCGTTCGACGGCTCGTCCGACGGGCTGGAGTCGGCGGCGGTCCGTATCGCGGCGCAGGTCCGGGCCTCCGGGCGTCGACAGGTGTTCCCCGCGTCGGGGCGCGACGACGACCTCGAGGCCGTCGGGGCGCCGATCCGCGTCGACGGCCGTGTGGTCGGCGTCGTCGTCGCGTTCGCGGCACCCGTCGGGGCAGCGCTCGTGCGGGCCGCCGAAGAGGTCGCCGACTGGTGCGCCGCGCAGGTCGAACTCGGGGTGCTCGACTCGTCGCGGACCCAGCTCGCCGAGGCGGAGCTGCGATCGCTGCGAGCGCAGATCTCCCCGCACTTCATCTACAACGCCCTCACGGCGATCGCCTCGTTCATCCTCACCGACCCCGAGCGTGCCCGCGAGCTGGTGCTCGAGTTCGCAGATTTCACGCGCTACTCGTTCCGGCGACAGGGGGAGTTCACCACGCTCGCCGAGGAACTGGGCAGCATCCACTCCTACCTCGAACTGGAGCGCGCCCGCTTCGGCGACCGGCTGCGCGTGACGCTGCAGATCGCGCCGGAGACCCTCGCGACGGTCATCCCCTTCCTCTCTGTGCAGCCGCTCGTCGAGAACGCGGTGCGGCACGGGCTCGAGCCGGGTGAGGGCGGCGGCGAGATCCGCATCGCCTCACGCGACGACGGCACGCACACCGAGATCACCGTCGAGGACGACGGTGTGGGAATGGACCCCGAGGCCCTGCGCGCCACGCTCACCGCGAGCGACGACGGCGTGCACGTCGGCCTCCGTAACGTCGACACCCGGCTGCGCCAGCTCTACGGTGCGGACGGCGGTCTGGTGGTGGAGACGAACACCGGCGCGGGTACCCTGGTGCGCATGCGGGTCCCGAAATCTCAGCCGCAGCACGATCCGGACACCGAGTGACGACGATGCCGACGAACAGCGCACCCCCGGTCGACGTCCTCGTCGCAGACGATGAGAACCCTGCGCTCGACGAGCTCGTGCACCTGCTGCGCACCGATCCGCGCATCGGCGAGATCCTCACGGCGTCGTCGGGTGCCGAGGCGCTGCGGCTGATGTCCGAGCGCGCGGTGCGGATCGCGTTCCTCGACATCCACATGCCGGGTCTCAGCGGCACCGACCTCGCGCGGGCGCTGATGACTCTCGCCGCGCCACCGGCGGTCGTGTTCGTCACGGCCGACGACGCCAAGGCGGTGGAGGCGTTCGAGCTGCGAGCCGCGGACTACCTGCTCAAGCCCGTGCGCGCCGAGCGGCTGCGCCAGGCGGTCGACCGGGTGGTCGAGCTCGGCGATACCGCAGCGCCGGGAGACGACGAGATGCTGCCGGTCACGGTGGGCTCCGCGGTGCGGTTCGTGCGGCGCAGCGACGTGACCTGGGTGCAGGCGCAGGGCGACTACTCGCGGCTGCACACCGGCGACGGCGCGGGGCATCTCGTGCGCATCCCCATCTCCGAGCTGGAGACGCGGTGGACGGATGCCGGGTTCCTGCGCATCCACCGCTCGTCGCTCGTGCGCATCTCCGCCGTGACCGAGGCCCGTCTGTCCGGCACGGAGGCTGCCGTCTCGATCGGTGGACTCTCGCTTCCGGTGAGTCGGAGGATGGTGCCGGCCGTGCGCGAGGCGTTGGTGCGCGGCGAGGGCGCGGGATGACCGAGAAACCGAAGCGGGTCCGCGTCACCGCCGACCTCCCCGACCGGCGCCCGGTGCCCCTGACCCGCGGCATCGCACTGCCCGGTGCCCCCGTGGACGAGGCGGATGCCGTCTACGCGCGGGCCCTGATGCGCAGCCAGCTCCGCCTCGCGCTGGGGACGGTCGCCGGGTTCGTGGTCGTGGTCGTCGCACTGACCCTGGCGATCGCGCTCATCCCCGAGATCGGGCGGATCCTGGTGTGGGGCCTGCCGCTGTCCTGGCTGCTGCAGGCGTACGCGTTCTACCCGATCATCGTCGTCTTCGCGGCGCTGTACGTGCGCACCGCCGGCCGCAACGAGCGCCGGTACCGGGCGCTGCGGGATCGCGAATGAACGCGGTGCTCGACCTCATCGGGGTCGCGCTGGTCATCGTCGCGACGCTGCTGATCGGCGTCTACGGACTGCGCATCTCGCGCACGACGGGCGACTTCTTCGTCGCCTCGCGCACGGTGCGACCGGTGTGGAACGCGTCGGCGATCAGCGGCGAGTATCTGTCCGCCGGCACGTTCCTCGGGCTGTCGGGCCTGGTGCTGCTCGACGGTGCCCGCGGCTTCTGGTTCCCGATCGGCTATGCCGCCGGCTACCTGCTGGTGCTCGCATTCGTCGCCGCCCCGCTCCGGCGCAGCGGCGCGTACACGATCCCCGACTTCATCGAGGCGCGGCTGGAATCGACTTCTGCACGGCGGGTGACCAGCATCGCGGTGCTCGTCATCGGCTGGCTGTACATCGTGCCGCAGCTGCACGGCGCCGGGCTCACCCTGCTCGTCGTCGCCGGTCTGCCGGAGTGGGTGGGGGCGGTGACCGTCGCGGTGCTCGTGGCGGCCGCAGTCGCGGCGGGCGGTATGCGGGCGATCACCTACGTGCAGGCGTTCCAGTACTGGCTCAAGCTCACCGCTCTCCTCGTGCCCGTGGTCTTCATCGCCTTCGCCCTGAGCGGGGGGCCGCACGACTTCGACCCGGCGCTCGTGTTCCCCGTCGAGGCCGGACCCTCCGGCTTCGATGTGTACGAGACGGCCTCCCTCCTGCTGGCACTGCTGCTGGGCACGATGGGCCTGCCGCACGTGCTGGTGCGGTTCTACACGAGCCCGACCGGGGTGTCCGCTCGTCGCACGACGGTGATCGTGATCGGCATGGTGAGCGCGTTCTATGCGGTGTCGAGCACGATGGGCCTGCTGGCCCGCATCGCCGCTCCCGACCTCGCCGTGCCGGGTGTGGCGGACACGGTGGTGCTGCTGCTGCCCTCGCGGGTCTTCCCCGGAATGCTCGGGGAGCTGCTGACCGCGCTGATCGTCGCCGGAGCGTTCGCCGCGTTCCTGGCGACCTCGGCCGGACTCGTCGTGTCGCTCGCGGGGGTGATCAGCCAGGACGTGTTCTCGGGCTCGGTGCGCTCGTTCCGCCTGTCGGCGGTGCTCTGCGCCCTGGTGCCGCTCGTGATCGCGCTGCTCACGGCGCCGGCGGGGCTCGGATCGAGCGTCGGTGTGGTGTTCGTGGTGGCGGCCTCGACGCTGTCGCCGGTGGTGCTGCTCGGCGTGTGGTGGCGCGGGCTCACCGCTCGAGGGGCCGTGGCCGGGATGGTGTCGGGCGGATTGGCCGCAGGTCTCGCGCTGCTCGTGCACGCGGCGGTCGGGGGAGTCGGCGTCGCCGCGCCGTACCTCGCGCAGCCCGCCGCATGGACCATCCCACTCGCCACGGCCGTGACTGTCGTGGTCTCGCTCCTCGACCCGCGGGGGCCGTCGCCGCGCACGGACCGCTTCCTCGCGCGGGTGCACACCCCGGAACGTGGCTGAGTCAGGGCTGGAACGCGCCTGAGTCAGCGGGCTGAGTCAGGACCGGGGAGTGCGCAGCGTCCAGGCCGGCCACCAGCCGTCGGGGAGACGCGCGAGGAGGTCTTCGGCATCGTCCAGCTCCTCGGCCGGGAACGACGGGTCGGGTTCGCCGCCGCCCGACCGTCCGCCCCCGTCAGGGGTGCGCAGCTCGGTATGCAGCCAGCGTCGCTGCCCGACGGGGAAGACCTCCCGCAGCCCTCCGGCGGCGATCGCGAGCAGGGTCTCCTCGAGCTGGTCGGCGACACTCTCGGCGGTCTCGTCGCAGGCATCGCAGGTGCAACTGGGCGCGTATTCCCGGGTCAGGGCTCCGGACCGGATGACGACGGATTCGGCCGTCCCGGTGAGGGTGATCTGCGCCCCTGTCGTGGGCCGCAGGTGCCAGATGCGTGCCCCCGACTCGTCGGACCGTCGGTCGACATCGACGTCGTACCAGGTCTCGAGGTGGTCGACGAGTGCGTCGACGACCGACATCACGGGGGCGAACCGCTCCGGATGGGTCACCCGGGAGTAGGCGTCTTCCGGAGGCGAGCCGCCGGCCCAGCGGGATCCGTAGTGGATGACCTTGCCGGACTCGTCGACGAACTCCGGGACCGCGAGCGCCGGGCGCGTGAACGGAACCGGGGCGACCACGAAGTCGATGTCGACCTCTTCGCGCCGCAGGGCGTCGAACTCCTCGGCGTCGCGGTCGGCCTGCGGCCAGGACGCGAGCATCTCCCGGAACGGCTCGCGCTGCTCCGGGTGCTCGATGATCCCCCTCAGCAGGCCGGCGACCGGGACCGAGATCGTCGAGGTGCCCACCTCGGGTTCGCTCGTGAAGCGCCACCTCGCCGCCGGATGCGCCACAGCGATCGCGTTCCCCAGGAACCGTGCCGCCGCCTCCGCCGTCTCGGGAGCATCGAGGAGTTCGGGGTGCGCGGCAACGAAGTCCCACAGTGCGCCGAGGTCGGCGGCGAGGACGGCGGGGTCGGTGCCGGCCTCACGCGCGAAGGCCTCGAAAAGCTCGAAGCCTTCGACGAATCGCGGGGGCGCGACCGGCTCGGGGCTCGGCCAGATCAGCATGGCGGACATGGCGTCCGGCATCGGCGCGAGCGCGCCCGGGAAGGTGTTCGACGTTGACATCGGGCTAGAGCTTCCGGCTGCGCGGCATGAGTCGCACGTCGGGGAGCGGCGGGGCCGGGATGCGCACGTCGTGACCCTCGACCGCGCCGAAGCGGGGCGATGCCGCTCCCGTCGCGGACTCCGCCTCCCACTCCTCGCGCGCGGCGACGATCTCGTCATGCGAGCGGCCGGCGAAGTTCCACCACATCACGATGTCGTCCTCGAAGGGCTCGCCGCCGAGCACGAACAGCAGGGCGCCCTCGCGGCTGGCCACCTCGACCTCGTCGCGGGAGTCGCCCAGGTAGAGCAGTCCGTTTCGGTCGAGCGGATGCTCGGCCACCACGGCATCGCCCTCGACGAGCATGAGGGCGTGCTCCCAGTCGGAGCCCAGCGGCAGTCGCACGCGGGAACCCGGGGCGAGCACGATCTCCGCGCCGACGATCGGGGTGTGCACCGTGGCGGGTGAGCGCACGCCCGCGAACTCGCCGAGCACGACCGTGGCCTCGGCATCCGCTCCATCGTCTGCCGGGAGTGCGACGGAGGGCAGCTCGGTGTGGCGCTCGAACCCGGCCGCGCCGTGGCGGGCGGAATCCGGCAGCACGACCCAGAACTGCAGGGCGTCGAGGGGCACCGGACCCTCGCCGATCGAGTACTCGGAGTGCGAGATGCCGTTCCCGGCCGTCATCAGGTTCAGCTGACCGCGGCGCAGGTCGGCATCGCTGCCGAGCGAGTCGCGGTGGCGGATCTCGCCGACCAGCGGCCAGGTCACCGTCTGCAGCCCGATGTGCGGATGCGGCTCGACCCGCATCTTGGTATCGGCGGGCCCGAACCGGTCGAGGAAGCACCAGGCGCCGATCGTCGGCAGGTTGCGGTGCGGCAGTGCCCGCAGCACGTTCATGCCGCGTACCCCGCCGAGCGGCACTTCGCGCGGCTCGAGGATGAGGCGGCGCTGCCCGATCATTCCGCTCGGCCCGTCGGGTCCTCACCCGCGGATCCGGCAGGTCCCGCGGGGGTCTTCGGCCAGCGGATCTCGGCGCCCGGCACCTCATGCGTCTCGAGGTACTTCGCGATGTAGGGGCAGAGCGGGACGATCGCCTCACCGCGCTCCGCGGCATCCGCCAGCGCGGCCGCTGCGAGCGTGCCCGCCAACCCCTGACCCTGGAACGCGGGGTCGACCTCGGTGTGGAGGAAGCGGATGGATCCGGGGCGCAGATCGAATGCCGCGAAGCCCGCGAGCACGTCGTCGGAGCGGATCTCGTAGCGCGACTCTTTGTCGTTGCGAGTCACGGTGATGTCGGTCATCGGATGCTCCTTCGAACGGGGTGCCTCCAACCTACGCCCGCCGCGCGGGGTGGGCTCCTGTGGATGAGGCGCCGCCCGCGTCGGCGGGGGTCGTTACGCTGGAGGGATGCCGCAGACTCCCCGTGACCCGTACGCGGATCTGCCGTACGCCGACGAGCCCTACGACGACGGCTGGGAGTCGTCCGCCCCGCCGGAGCCCATGGACTGGGAGCCGCAGGGCTCGGGCTATGAACCGCCGCTCGATTGGGGACAGGGGCCGGTCACTCCGGTGGCCTCGGCTCCCTCCGCCGGCCGTGCGCCCGCCGTGCGTCAGGCCACTCCGAGCCGCTATCCGACTGCGCGCGAGGCGCTGCACACGGTCTTCGGCTACGACGCGTTCCGCGGAGACCAGGCCGACATCGTCGAGCAGGTCATCTCGGGCGGCGACGCCGTCGTCCTGATGCCGACCGGTGGCGGAAAGAGCATCACGTACCAGGTGCCTGCACTCGTGCGCGAGGGCACCGGCCTCGTCATCAGCCCCCTCATCGCACTCATGCACGACCAGGTCGACGCGCTGCGGGCCAACGGCGTCAACGCGGCATACCTCAACTCCACCCAGGCGATCGACGAGCGTCGCGAGGTCGAGCGGGCCTACGTCGCCGGCGAGCTCGACCTCATCTACGTCGCCCCCGAGCGTCTGTCGAACGCGCAGACCACGGCGCTCCTCCAGCGCGGAACGCTCAGCGTGATCGCGATCGACGAGGCGCACTGCGTGTCGCAGTGGGGCCACGACTTCCGCCCCGACTACCTCACCCTCGGCGACCTGGGCGAGCGATTCCCCGGGGTGCCGCGCATGGCGCTCACGGCCACCGCGACCGCCGCGACGCACAAGGAGATCACCGAGCGGCTGCGCCTCGACGGGGCAAAGCACTTCGTTGCGAGCTTCGACCGCCCGAACATCCAGTACCGGATCGTGCCCAAGGTCGACCCGCGAAAGCAGCTGGTCGCCTTCATCAAGGCGCAGATCCCGGCGAGCGACGACGGCGCGCAGCCCGCGGGCATCGTCTACGCGCTCAGCCGCAAGTCGGTCGAGCAGACGGCGACCTATCTCGCCGCGCAGGGGCTCGACGCACTGCCGTATCACGCGGGTCTTCCCGCCGAGGTGCGGGCCGCCAACCAGGCGCGCTTCCTCCGGGAAGACGGTGTGGTCATGGTCGCGACCATCGCATTCGGCATGGGTATCGACAAGCCCGATGTGCGCTTCGTCGCGCACATCGACCTGCCGAAGTCGGTCGAGGGGTACTACCAGGAGACGGGTCGTGCCGGCCGCGACGGCGAGCCCGCGGTGGCGTGGATGGCGTACGGACTCGGCGACGTCGTGCAGCAGCGCCGGCTCATCGACCAGAGCCCCGGCGACCGCACCTTCAAGATGCGGATGGGGCAGCACCTCGACGCCATGCTCGCGCTGTGCGAGACGGTCGAGTGCCGCCGACAGAACCTGCTCGGGTACTTCGGCCAGGAGTCGCAGCCCTGCGGCAACTGCGACACCTGCCTCGACGACACCGAGACGTTCGACGGCCTCGTGCCGGCACAGAAGCTGCTCTCGACGATCGTTCGGCTCAAGCGCGAGCGCAACCAGTCGTTCGGCGCGGGGCACCTCATCGACATCCTCCGCGGCGCCTCGACCGAGCGCATCCGGCAGCAGGGGCACGAAAAGCTCGCGACGTACGGCATCGGCCACGACCTCTCCGACCAGGACTGGCGCAGCGTCGTTCGGCAGCTGCTGGCCCGCGGCATCCTGGTGGCCCAGGGCGACTACGGCACCCTCGCCCCCGGGGAGCAGGCCGCGGGTGTGCTGCGCGGCGAGACCGCGGTGCCGTTGCGCAAAGACACGATCGGGCGTCCGACCTCTTCGTCGCGGGCGCGCAAGGCCAGTGCCGCCGACGCGCTGGATGCCGGGGACCGCGGCCTGTTCGAGGCGCTGCGCGCCTGGCGGGCCGAGACCGCTCGGGAGCAGGGTGTGCCGGCGTACATCGTGTTCGGCGACGCGACCCTGCGCGCGCTCGCCGAACATCGGCCGGCGTCTCTCAAGGATCTCGACGGCATCACGGGCATCGGCGCCAAGAAGCGCGAGGCCTACGGCGAGGGCGTGCTGGCGGTCATCGCCGCCGCCTGACCGCCGCGGCCCAATCGCATAGACCCATAGCGTGCGGTCGGGAGATCGGCAAGAACACCTAAGTACACTGGGTACACAAGAGTTCACAGAAGGGCAGCGATGATCGGCGTGAATCCCTTCCGCCCGACAGCCGGAGCCGAGCCTCCGCAGTTGATCGGTCGTGCCGGGATCCTCGATGAGTTCCGCTACGGGCTCCGCATCCGCTCCGGGGCGCCGGGGCTGCTGACCATCTTCACCGGCGCGCGAGGCATCGGCAAGACCGTCATGCTCGGTGAAGCCGAGGACGCGGCGCTCACTCACGGCTGGATGGTTGTCTCGGAGACCGCGACCCGTGGCTTCCTGGGTCGCATCGGCGAGGCGATGCGCGCCGCCGCAGAAGAACAGGGGCAGGGTCCGGCCGGAAGGCGGATCACCGGTATCGGCGCCGCAGGCTTCTCCATCACGACGCAGCTCCCTCCCGAACAGCAAGCAGGATGGCGACAGGTCGGCGAGAAACTTCTCCGACAGCTCGACGAGAACGGAACCGGGCTGGTTATCACCCTGGATGAGATCCACGGGGCAGACCGGGATGAACTCGCTCAGCTCGCAGCCTCGGTCCAGCATTACATCCGCGATGGTCTCCCGATCGCGCTCCTCTTCGCGGGCCTCCCCGCGGCGGTGTCCGATCTCCTCAACGAGGGGGTCGCGACCTTCCTGCGGCGGGCGGATCGGATCGATCTGCACGCTGCAGCCATCGACGAAGTCGAGAACTCATTCGCAGACATCTTCGCCGTCTGGGACACGCCACTCGATCCTGTGCTGATCAGGGCCGCGGCAGAGTCGACGGGCGGCTATCCGTTTCTGATCCAGCTGATCGGTTATCACCTGTGGCAGGTGGCCGAATCGACGGATCGACCGCTCGGCGCCGAAGACGTCGACCTGGCGCTGTCTGCCGCACACCGCAGAAATGCCCGTGTGGTCATCGAGGCTGCACTGTCCGCTGTCTCCCCGAAGGACCTCGACTTCCTCAGAGCGATGGCCGAAGACGATATCCCTGCGACCGCGGCAGACATTGGCCGTCGCCTCGGTGATAAGAAGAACACGGTCGGCAACTACCGCGCGCGGCTCATCGCTGCGGGCCTGATCCAACCAGCGGGCCACGGTCGCGTCGACTTCGCGATCCCCGGACTGCGGGAACATCTCCGCACTCGTTGAGCCTTTGTCGCGGTCGCCCTGTCGCGAGGCGACAACGGAACGCCGGGATATGCCCGCACGCGGTTGGAGGATGCTCACAGCGGAGTTCGCCCGGGTTTGTCGCAGACCTACCATGGAGGCACCCCTACTTCCCTGGAGGAATGCCATGGTCGACGCTGCCGTCCGTCCTTCGACGACACCCGATGAATCGCCCGCGACCGCGCTCGCCCCGCAGCTCGACGTCGCCCGAGTCAACGAGGCCCTGATGGGCACCTGGGGCGACGTGCGCCGTCAGGCGCGCGAGATGATCAAGGATTCGGCGTTCTGGCGCAAGGACGAGCTCGGTAAGGACGAGCACCGCGAGCGTGTGCTCAGCCAGCTGCACCTGCTGGTCGAGAACAAGGCCGTGCACCGGGCGTTCCCCAAGTCGCTCGGCGGCGAGGAGAACAACGGCGCCAACATTGCCGGCTTCGAAGAGCTCGTGGTCGCCGACCCCAGCCTGCAGATCAAGTCGGGCGTGCAGTGGGGGCTCTTCGGTTCGGCCGTGCTGCAGCTCGGCACCGCGGAGCACCACGAGAAGTGGCTCCCCGGAATCATGGACCTCTCGATCCCCGGCGCCTTCGCGATGACCGAGATCGGCCACGGCTCGGATGTCGCCGCCGTCGGGACGACCGCGACCTACGACGCGGCGACCGAGGAGTTCGTCATCAACACCCCGTTCCGGGCGGCCACCAAGGAGTACCTCGGCAACGCCGCGCTGCACGGTGTCGCGGCGACCGTGTTCGCGCAGCTGATCACCAACGGCGTGAACCACGGCGTGCACTGCTTCTACGTGCCGCTGCGCGGTGAGGACGGCGTCGACCTCCCCGGCATCGGTCGCGAGGACGACGGTCTCAAGGGTGGCCTCAACGGCATCGACAACGGGCGACTCTCGTTCGACCACGTGCGCATCCCGCGCACGAACCTGCTCAACCGGTACGGCGACGTCGCGGTCGACGGCACGTACTCCAGCGCGATCGACAGCCCCGGACGTCGCTTCTTCACGATGCTCGGCACGCTCGTGCAGGGACGTGTGTCGCTCGACGGTGCGGCATCCTGGGCCTCCGCACTCGGCCTGCACATCGCGATCACCTACGCCACCCAGCGTCGGCAGTTCGACGGCGCGGACGGGCAGGAGGTCGTGCTCATGGACTACGGCAAGCACCAGCGCCGTCTGCTGCCGCGCCTGGCGACCACGTACGCGCAGATCTTCGCGCACGACGAGTTCCTGCAGAAGTTCGACGGCGTGTTCTCGGGGCGTTCCGACACCCCGGCCGACCGCGAAGACCTCGAGACGCTGGCCGCAGCGCTCAAGCCGCTGTCGACCTGGCACGCTCTCGACACGCTGCAGGAGGCCCGCGAGGCCACCGGCGGTGCCGGCTTCATGTTCGAGAACCGTCTGGTGGGCCTGCGCGCCGACCTCGACATCTACGTCACATTCGAGGGCGACAACAACGTCCTGCTGCAGCTGGTGGGCAAGCGTCTGCTGACCGACTACGCCAAGCAGTTCCAGGGCAAGGATGCCGCGGCTCTCGCCAAGTTCGCCGTCGGGATGACCGCGGGCAAGCTGTTCCACGGCGCCGGGCTCCGTCAGCTCGGCCAGGCGGTCTCCGACTTCGGTCAGGTCAGCCGGTCGGTCGAGCGGGGCCTCCGCGAGGAGCAGCAGCACGATCTCCTCGCCGGACGCGTGCAGCAGATGGTGGCCGACATCGCCTCCCGCCTTCGCCCTGGGGCGAAGGACAAGGCCCTCGGCGCCCGCCTGTTCAACGAGAATCAGGCCGAGCTGATCGAAGCCGCTCGTGCGCACGGAGAGCTGCTGCAGTGGGAGGCGTTCACCGACGCCGTGCACCAGATCGACGACGCCGACACCAAGAAGGTGCTCACCTGGCTGCGCGATCTGTTCGGTCTGCAGCTCATCGAGAAGCACCTCGCCTGGCACCTGATCAACGGACGCCTGTCGACCCAGCGCGCCGCCGCCGTGTCGAGCTACATCGACCGGCTGTGCGCGCGGCTGCGCCCCCATGCCCTCGACCTGGTGAACGCGTTCGGCTACGAGCCCGAGCACGTGCGGGCGCCGATCGCCAGCGGCATCGAGAAGCAGCGTCAGGACGAGGCCCGTGCCTACTACGCCGACCTCGCCGCCACCGGCAAGGCCCCGATCCAGGAGAAGGCGCTCAAGAAGAAGCAGCGCTGATCTGTCGACGGAGGGGCGCCGGTCAGGATGACCATTTCGTGAGGTCGATGCCGCGTTCCTCCGCCAGCGCCTGGAGGTGCTCGGCGGAATCCGTCTCTACGCAGACGCACGCCTGCAGCCCCGCGGCGTCGTCGTCGCGCAGCAGGTAGTAGCTGGTCGCGTCGGTCAGCAGCTCTCCCTCGGCGTCGCGGAACAGCCAACGCACCTTCACCAGCACGAGCCGATCGGACAATTCGTTCGCGTCGAGGAGCTCGTGCCCGACGGAGGCGAGGCCGAGCTCCCGGTAAAGGGGATAGGACTGCTTCAGCCCTGCGACCATCTCCTCCCGGGTGTCCAAGACGCCGGAGACCCGATCGTCGGCGATCATGCCGGGGGTCGACCACAGCTCGACGGCGGCTTCGGCGTCGAACTCCGTCAGGGATGCCGCATAGCGCGCGAGGTACTGTTCGATCCGGTCGGTGTGGATGCTCATGATGTCGAGGGTACGGACCGTTCGCATCGACCGTCAGGGGCCTTGACGGCAGCGGGTGCGTAGGGTGGATCGAACCCCAGAAGAAGGAGTCCCCGTGACCCGCGTCAACGCCTACGCCGCACCCCGCGAAGCCGCCCCGCTGGAGAAGACCGTCATCGAACGACGTGACCTCGGCCCGCTCGACGTGCTCATCGACATCGCGTTCGCCGGCATCTGCCACTCCGACATCCACACCGTGCGCGGCGACTGGGGTCCGCAGAGGTACCCGCTCGCTCCGGGGCACGAGATCACCGGGACGGTCGCTGCCGTGGGAGAGGCCGTCACCCGGCACGCGGTCGGCGACCGCGTCGGCGTCGGATGCCTGGTGAACTCGTGCGGCGAGTGCCGCAACTGCCTGCGCGGCGAGGAGCAGTACTGCACCGAGGGCGCGGTGCAGACCTACGGCAGCACGGACCGCGACGGCACTGTCACGCAAGGCGGCTACTCCGAGCAGGTCGTGGTGACCGAGAAGTTCGTCCTGCGCATCCCGGATGCCCTGCCGCTGGATGTCGCCGCGCCCCTGCTGTGCGCCGGCATCACGACCTACTCGCCGCTGCGGCACTGGAACGTCGGTCCCGGCACCCGCGTCGCGGTCGTCGGCCTCGGCGGCCTCGGGCACATGGGTGTGCAGATCGCGCACGCACTGGGCGCCGAGGTGACCGTGCTCTCGCAGACCCTGAACAAGAAGGACGACGGTCTGCGGCTCGGCGCCGACCACTATCGCGCCACGAGTGACCGGGACACCTTCCGCGAGCTGCGCTCCTCGTTCGACGTGATCCTCAACACCGTGAGCGCCGTGATCGATGTGCGCTCGTACCTGAGCCTGCTCGACGTCGGGGGTGCGCTCGTGTGCGTCGGCGCGCCTGCCGAACCGCTGTCGGTCGGAGTCATGTCGCTGATCGGCGGCCGACGCTCGCTCGCCGGCAGCAACATCGGCGGCATCCGCGAGACGCAGGAGATGCTCGACTTCTGCGCCGAGCACGGTCTCGCCGCCGAGATCGAGGTGATCCCGGCCTCCGAGATCAACGCCGCCTACGAGCGCGTTCTCGCGTCCGACGTGCGGTACCGGTTCGTGATCGACGCGGCCACCTTCGCCTGAATTTCGGCATTATACGCCTTAATCTCGGTATAGGGGTCAGCTCCGATCTCCGTTGTGTAACATTACACACGGACACCGCCTCGAGGTGTGTCGACGAATCGGAGATCGGAGATTGCATGTGCCCTGGTTTTGGTCGGCGAGAGTTCATCGGCTTCGCGGTCGTGTCGGCGGCATCTGCCGCCGTGCAGTTGAGGCTTCCGGCAACTGATCCGACAGCTCGTCGCGCTCTCGGTGGGGGCCCGCTGCAGGCTGCGGTCGACGGGGCTGCACCGGCGCCCACCGTCGCGAAGCCCACCGACGAGACCACCCAGAAGTTGAATGCGCTCCGCACGAAATTCAAGGTGCCGACGACGGAGCTTTCGGATGTGGCCGGGACCATCTCTGCCGACGGGAAGACCCCGATCGGCGCGGTCGCGGTCATGGATCTCGCGGCGGCCTACGCCAAGGACACGAATGTGTCGTGGAGCAAGGCGCTGCAGTTCAGTGTTGACGCGAATGCTCACAACGCCGCCGACACCGACCCCGACGCAGGCTCGGACAGTGGCAAGGCGGCCGTCCTGAATCGCGCACTCTTCGCGAACGCGTCGAACTGCCTGAAGCTGTGCGCGACGGGGATTCTGGGGAATGCGCAGTACACCACCCCTAACACGATCAGCGGAGTAGCGGGCGGAGGGTACAGCTTCCCTGTGTACCCGTCGGATATGACATACATCGTCAACGGCACGACCAATACACCTGGCTCCGGTCAGGCCGAGGCGCTGCGAGTCCTGAGCAGCGCGCTGTCGAACCGCGCGGTCGTGTGCGACTACAGCAACTTCTGCATCGGGGCGACCAACTCGCTGGCGTCGACGTCCGGGGGGAAGACGCCGCCATCGCAGCAGTGGGCGCAGACGCTCTTCGACGCGCGCTCGACCACCGGATACCAGAACTACCTTCGCGAGGTGAACGTCGACGACTCCCTCCGAGACGCCGAGAAGTACTGGCATGCCAAAGAGTCCGAGACACTGAACATCCTCAACGAGGGACTCTCGCTTCGTGTGGGAGCAGTCCAGGCGAGCGCGTACTTGGCCACACCCTTCGACGACATGCTCGCCGGCAAATACCCGGAGCCGGTCGCTGCCTACGATCAGGCCATCCAGCACTACATTCTCGCGAAGGCCCGGGCGACCGTCGCCGGGTCTTCGTCCTCGAGCGTGAAGAGCGTCCTCGCATCCTTCGATGCCCTCCTCACCCTGTTCACCGAGAAGCCCGAGGATGTTCCCGGACTCGAGCAGAGCGTGGCGATCAGGAACGTCTTCATGCGGCTGACCTCGTTCGAGTATCTCGGCAAGTCGAGCGGGATCTTCACGGACGATCAGATCAATGAGGCCCTCGGTGCCGGAGGCAAGCTGATCACCGACAACACGACCGTCAAGGCGAAGTTGAGCACTGCGTTGCTCGCGTTCAACAGCAGCGGGATCCTCGGCAGCATCTCGGCGGTGATCGGAGTCACGCGACTCGTGCTCGAGTCCCTGCTGCTCCACGATGCCATCGGCAAAGGCGAGGTCTCTCCGGCTCAGGCCATCGGCTTCACCGCGCGCATCGTCGCTGTGTACTCGTCGTTCGGAGCGCTCAGGAACCTGACGATGTCGTTCCTGACGGCGGCTCCGACAGCGGCGCGCACGGCGGCTCGGATCCTCAGTTGGAACACTGTCTCTCCCGAGATGTATGAGATGACGACGGGAGCGATGTGGAGCGCGGCGAGGCCCGCTGCAGACATCCCGACGGAGGCGCAGGCGGCGTCGACGAGCTTCGCCGAGGCGATGTCCGGCACCTCCGGCAAATTCGTCGATACCGCCGAGGACACGGTGACGGTGTTCTTCACACAGGCCTCGGCGGAGGCCGGCGCCAAGGTGCCTTCCGCTCAGCGTGCCGTCGCCACGCAGGCTCTCAGCAGCGCAGTCGAGGCCGCGAGCACGCGCATCGTGGAGCAGGCGTCCATCGAGCAGGGAGCCATCCTTGCGAAATCGTCCGCCTCCCTGGCGTCGAAGGTCTTCACTGCGTCGCTCGCGGGGGCGGGGCTCATCGCGGATCTGCTGTTCGTCAGCTCGGATATCGCCGCGATCGTCGCCGGGGGCGGCATGGTCGGGGCTTCGACCTGGCTGTGGCTCGTCTCGGACGGCATCGCCGTCGTGGCGTCAGGAATCGGAGTGGGGATCGCCATGTCCTTGTTCACGGCATCCTCGCTCAACTTCGTCGCGCTCGGACTCACGCTCGCGGCGGCGATCATCGGGCTCATCGCCGGCGCGATCAGTCTCCCGAACGTCGCGAAGCAGACCAGGGATGAGATGACAGCGACGTTCCAGCGCCTCGAGAACGACGGCTATCTGCGGGAGTGGGGCCGGAAGATCGCCTTCATGGCGGTGTACTTCGACGCCCTCAGCCAGGAGGAGCCCGTGCGCTTCGTGGATCCGTCGAAATCGCTCTTCGATGTGCAGGGGAAGGCGTTCGAGATCTTCGCGACGTCCACAGGGGCGACGGACTGGGACAAGTTCAAAGAGTGCCGGAGCAGCCTCGTGGGGGTGGCATAGCCCTCGGCGCATGTCATGTCCGCCGCCGCGGATAGCCTGGGCGGATGACCTCTCTTCTCACGGGCCCGGACGCCCGCGACCGCTGCGCCTGGGTGGGCGACGACGTCGAGTACCGCCGCTACCACGACGAGGAATGGGGTGTGCCCCTGCACGGCGACCGTGCCCTGTTCGAGAAGATGGCGCTCGAGGGCTTCCAGGCCGGACTCTCGTGGATCACGATCCTGCGCAAGCGCCCGCGGTTCCGCGAGGTGTTCGCCGGTTTCGAGCCCGAGGCGGTGTCGGCGTTCGACGAGGCCGATGTCGAGCGGCTCATGGCGGATGCCGGCATCATCCGCAACCGCGCCAAGATCCTGGCCACCATCGGCAACGCCCGCCTGGTGCGCGCGATGGCGGAGGGCGAGCTCGACGAGCTGATGTGGTCGTTCGCACCGCCGGCATCCGACACCCGTCCGGCGTCGTTCGCCGAGGTTCCGGCGGTCACGCCGGAGTCGACGGCGATGAGTAAAGAGCTGCGTCGACGCGGGTTCCGTTTCGTCGGGCCGACCACCATGTATGCCCTCATGCAATCGGCCGGGATGGTCGACGATCACATGGCAGGATGCTGGCGCGCGTAACGGAGGGTGATGGGGATATCTGCCCATCGAGTGATATTCCGCGACGCGGTTAGGATGTACGAGTGCTCAGCGGCCAGTCGGGCCTGCGCATGAGTAATCGGAGAGTGTGACCCTGGGGGGGAACCGGGCATGAAGGCCTTGTCATGGATGCGCGCGCGACCCAAGACGCTGGCGTCCGCCGCCGGCGTCACCGTCGGCGTCATCGCCATCACGACCATGGCCTTCACCTATGAGGGCTTCCCGACCACCAAGGTCGACCTGAACGACGGCGGCGTCTGGATCACCAAGACCTCGAGCCTGCTCGTCGGCCACTTCAACCACGAGTCCACGATCCTCGACGGCGGTCTGCGCACCACCAGCGAGAACTACGACATCCTCCAGGCCGCCGCCAACGTGCTCGTCGTCGACCAGAGCGCGTCCACCGTGACCGCGATCGATCCGGCCCGGGTCTCGCTCGGCGACTCCACGATCATCCCCTCGTCGGCCAAGGTCGCCATGGGGGCGAACACCGCGGCCATCCTCGATGAGAAGTCCGGTGACCTGTGGGTCGTGCCGGTCAAGGGCATAGCCTCCTTCGAGATCGAGGCGGCGGAGCCCATCGCCGAGCTCGGCGAGAACTCCGACGTCACGGTGGCCGACGACGGCACCGTCTTCGCCCTCTCCGGAGAACGTGGCGAGGTCGTCACGGTCCCGGTCGACAACGAAGGTGCGCCGGGCGAGACATCGGCCGCGTCGGTCGGCGAACTTGACCTGTCGGTGCGCCCCACCATCACCGCCGTCGGACGCACCCCTGTGGTGTTCGACGAGGCGGCCGGAGTCGTCACGACGCCCGGAGGCCTCCGCACCGAGGTCGCGGGCGCGGCGGATGCCGTGCTGCAGCAGGCGTCGGCCGAGACCGACGCCGTCGCGATCGCCACCCCGACCGCGCTCGTGCGCGTGCCGCTCGACGGCGGCGAACCGGAGCAGACCTCCGCGGGCGGCGAGGGCACGGCTGCGGCACCGGTGTGGCTCCGCGGCTGCACCTACGGGGCCTGGGCGGGATCGGCGACCTTCATCCGCGAGTGCCCCGGCGAGAACAATGACGTGAACGCCCCGATCGACGGCGCCGAGGAATCCGCCAGCCTGACGTTCCGCGTCAACCGCGACGTCATCATCCTCAACGACGCCGTCGGCGGCGCCGCCTGGATGGCCAACGAGAGCCTGCAGCGCGTCGACAACTGGAACGACCTGACGCCGCCCGAGGGCGAGACGGAGAACCAGGAGGACTCGACCGAGGAGACGGTCGAGACCACGCTCCCGGAGCGCAGCGAGGAGAACACGCCTCCCATCGCCGAAGACGACTCGTACGGCGTGCGCCCCGGCGCCACGACGCTGCTCCCCGTGCTCGACAACGACAACGACCCCGACGGCGACGTGCTCGTCGCAGCACTCGCCGAAGCGCAGCCGTCCATCGGGACCGTGCAGCCGATCAACAACGGCGGCTCGCTGCAGATCACCGTCGGCGAGAAGGCCTCCGGCACCGCCAGCTTCACCTACGAGGTCGATGACGGACGCAAGGGCAAGGACACCGCGGTCGTGACCCTCGCGGTGCACGACTGGAACGAGAACGCCGGTCCCACGTCGAAACGGAAGACCTCGCTCGCGGTCGAGACCGGCGGCACGATCTCGTACAACATCCTGCCGGACTGGATCGACCCCGACGGCGACGACATCTACCTCAAGGAGGTGCTCGCCGCCCCCGGCGACGAGGTCGACTTCAGCAAGGACGGTCAGATCACCTACAAGGCGACCGCGAGCCTGCAGGGGCGTAAAGACGTGCAGGTCACCGTCGCCGACGCCTTCGGCAAGCTCGGCACCGCGACCATCGCGCTCGACGTGCGCCCGCAGGGCTCGACGAACCCCAAGACCAACGCCGACCACGTGATCACGCGGGCCGGCGAGCAGGTCACCGTCGCCCCGACCGCGAACGACACGAGCACCTCCCGCGAGCAGCTGCGTCTGAGCCGGGTGCTCGACACGGCCGGGGCGACGATCGTCCCGAACACGGCGAACAAGACCTTCTCGTTCATGGCCGAGAAGCCCGGCGTCTACTACGTGCAGTACCAGGTCACCACAGGCCCGAAGAACGGCGAGGGTATCGTCCGCGTCGACGTGATGCCCGAGTCGGAGACCGACCTCCCGCCCGTGGCCGTCCGCGACGTCGCGCTGCTGCCCACCGGCGGCGATGTGCTGCTCGGCGTGCTCAACAACGACACCGACCCCGCCGGCGGCATCCTCGTCGTGCAGTCGGTGTCTCTGGAACCGAACAGCGGCATCTCGGTGTCGGTGCTCAACCACGAGACGTTGCGGATCACGGATCAGGGTGCGCTCGAAGAGCAGGTGCGCGTCAAGTACCGCATCTCGAACGGCTCCAAGTCGGCCGAGGGCGAGGTCGTGGTCATTCCGATCCCCGCGCCGGACGAGCTCCTGCAGCCGATCGCGAATCCCGACACGGCGACCGTCCGCGTCGGCGACGTCGTGACCATCCCGGTGCTCGACAACGACACCCACCCCAGCGACGACGTCATGCACGTCGAGCCCGAGCTCATCGAGCCGTTCATCGATCCGGAAGACGGCGAGGCCTTCGTCTCGCAGGACGCGGTGCGCTTCAAGGCGGGCCCCGAGGCGAAGACCGTGTACCTCACGTACGAGGTCTCCGACTCGCGCCAGCAGAAGGCTGCCGGCTACGTCACGATCCAGATCCTGCCCATCGACGAGGAGAACAACGCAGCTCCCCGTCCTCAGGATCTCGTCGCCCGCGCCCTCGCCGGGACCGAGGTGAACATCGCGGTGCCCCTCGACGGCATCGACACCGACGGCGACTCCGTGGAACTCGTGGGCATCGAGTCGAGCCCCGCCAAGGGACGCATCACGAACGGCCCGAACTACTTCACGTACGAGGCGTCCGACGGGGCGTCCGGTGTCGACGTGTTCAAGTACCGCGTGCGCGATCGGCTCGGAGCAGAGGGCATCGCGACCATCCGCGTCGGCATCGCCCCCACCGAGCAGATCAATCAGCCTCCGTACGCGGTGAAGGACGCGGTGGTCGTGCGACCGGGCCGCGAGATCGCCGTGCCGGTGCTCGCGAACGACTCCGACCCCGAGGGTGACAAGGTGTCGCTCCTCAAGGACGGCCTCGAGCTTCCCGACGGGCTGGAGGCGCGCGTCTCCGGTGACCGGGTGCTCGTGCAGGCGCCGAACGGCCCGACCGAGACCTCGCTGCAGTACACCGCGGTCGACGCGCGTGGTGCCGAAGCCACGGCGACCCTGCAGATCACGGTCGACGAGGATGTTCCGCTGCAGGCACCGGTCGCCCGCGACGACCGGCTGCAGCCGGTGGACCTCAAGGATGGTGGCCTGAGCGCCGACCTCGAGATCCTCGCCAACGACGAGGACCCCGACGGCACCACCGACAGCCTCACTGTCGAGGTCGGTGAAGGGGGAACGCAGCTCGAGAACGGCAAGGTGCGCGTCACCGTCACCGACGAGCTGCAGCTGATCCGCTACACGCTCGTCGACCGCGATGACCAGCGGGCTTCGGCATTCATCTTCGTGCCGTCGCGCGCCGATCTCCGCCCGACACTCACCTCGACGAAGCCGCTCGAGGTCGTCAGCGGCGAAACCGAAGAGGTTCCGCTGTCGAAGTACGTCACCGTCGCCGGCGGTGGTGACGTGGTGATCACCGAGAAGGCGAAGATCAGCGCGAACCACGCCGACGGCTCCGACCTGCTCAAGGATGCGAATACCCTCGTCTACACCTCGGCCAAGGGCTTCTTCGGACCGGATTCCCTCACCTTCGAGGTGACCGATGGCGATGGGCCGGACGACCCCGAGGGACGCAAGGCCACGCTCAGCATCCCGATCAACGTGCTGCCGCCCGAGAACCAGCAGCCCACCTTCATCCAGGGGCAGGTCAACGTCGCCCCCGGCGAGCCGGCGACCTCGCTCGACCTGGCCGCACTCACCGACGACCCCGACCCCGAAGACGAGGGCAAGCACGACTACTCCCTCGTCGGCGGCGAGGAGAAGGGCGTCTCCGCCCGCATCGACGGTGACGACAAGCTCGTCGTCGAGGCCGCGTCGAATGCCAAGAAGGGCACCGCCGTCGCACTCAAGATCCGCATCTCCGACGGCACGACCGAACCGGTCGAGGGCACGGTCCAGGTCATGGTCACGGCGTCGACGAGGCCGATGCCGGCGGCGAACACCGACACGGTCGCCGAGGCGGATGCGGGCAAGACCATCACGGTGCCCGCTCTCGCGAACGACTACAACCCGTTCCCCGAGACACCGCTGAAGATCGTGACCGCGGTCGCGGAGTCGGGCTCCGGCGAGGTCACGTTCACCGACAGCGAGGTCACCGTCACCCCGAACGAGTCGTTCGTGGGAACGCTCGTCGTCCGCTACCGCATCCAGGATGCGACCGAGGATGCCGACCGCGAGGTCAACGGCCAGATCGTGGTCACCGTGCAGGATGTGCCGGATGCGCCAGGAGTCCCGGTGATCGCGAGCGTGCAGGACCGCACTGTCGTGGTGTCGTTCTCGGCACCATCGAACAACGGCGCCGAGATCACGAAGTACACCGTGAAGTCGGTCGGCGGCAGCGCGTACACGAAGGAGTGCCAGTCCACCACCTGCACGCTCGACGGTCTCACCAACAACGTCGAGTACACGTTCCAGGTGACCGCGACCAACCGCGTCGGCGAGTCCGATCCGTCCGCCCTGTCGGCGCCCGCACGCCCCGACGCACGTCCTGACACCCCCAACCCGCCGACCCTGAAGTTCGGCGACAAGTCGCTCCAGGTGTCGTGGGTGACCCCCACCACGCCGGGCTCGCCCGTCGATCGGTACACGCTCGAGATCTCGCCCGCGCCGCCTTCCGGCGTGACGCAGAAGGAGGTCACGGGCAACTCGATCACGTGGGAGGGGCTGGAGAACGGCTCGGACTACCAGGTGAAGGTGCAGGCGCACAACAAGGCGCCCGACCCCTCCAGCTGGAGCGGCTGGTCGGCGTCCGAGATTCCGGCCGGACCTCCGCTGGCTCCGGCTGCCCCGACGACGGTCGAGCTCTCGCCCGTCGGCAACCAGGCGCAGATGCAGGTGAACTGGACCCCGCCGGACAAGAACGGCGACGCGATCCGCGGCTACAAGCTCGAAGTGCTGCGCGGCGGCCAGGTCGTGCGCACCATCACCCCCGGCCCCGAGGCGAGGAGCCAGGCGGTCGTCGTCGACACCTCGGAGACGGCGTACACCTACCGCATCCAGGCCTACAACAAGGCGGGCTGGGGCGATATGAGCGCCCCGTCCGCACCGCGCCGCGGCGTGATCGCACCGGGCGCGCCGACGAGTCTGAAGGTCACCAAGGAAGCCGATCGGGCACTGGTCATCGACTACCGTCCGGGGTCGAGCGGTGGCGCGTCTCCTGGCGAGATCACCTACCAGTACCGGCTGAACGGCGGCGACTGGAACACGATGCCGGGCAACAAGACCATCGGCGGACTCACGAACGGTCGCGACTACACCGTCGAGGTGCGGGGCGTCACGCGCCTCGCCACAACGGACTTCGACGGGTCGACCTATGCCGGTGCCGTCTCCAACTCTGCTGCCGGCAACCCCCACGGGAAGCCGAGCCCGCCGGCGGTGAGCGCGGAGTCGCTCGAGAGCCAGGTGCGCCTGAACTGGAACGCGAACGGCTCGCCGAATGGGCGCGACATCCAGGTCGTGCAGATCAGCATCGACGGTGGCGGGTGGCAAAACCAGGGGATGGTCGGCTCGGTCAACGTCGGCTCGTACAGCGAGTACCACAGCATCAAAGCCCGGGCGATGGACAACACCGGCGCGTGGTCGGATGAGAGCGCTGTCGCCGGCAACACCGCGCAGGCGAAACCGCAGCCGCGCTGGTGGGCCTCGCAGGGAGTCGACTCCCGCAACTGCAGTCCCGACACGTGCTACTACCTGAACCTGAACACGGCGAACGTCCCTCCGGGCCAATACATGATCCGCTGCCTCGACAACGGCCAGCCGTACCGCTCGGCCAACGGGCAGGTCTCGTCCTACAACCGGTACAACGTGCCGGCCAACGGCACGATCCAGCTCTCCTGCTGGCACGGCGGCATGGGCAGGACGCTGCAGGCCGACATCCAGGGCATCGGCGCATCCGAGGGCACCAGCTGGCCATAGGCCATCGCTCCCGCCACACGAATTCCCCTACGACAAGGAACCCCACACTCATGACAATGACCCCCGAGCAGGCCGCCTGGTTCCAGGGCACCTTCCAGCGACTGGTCGAGAACGTCGACAAGGCGGTGCAGGGCAAGAAGGAGATCGTCGGTCTCGTGATGGCGTCGATGCTCGCCGAGGGCCACGTGCTCCTCGAGGATGCCCCCGGCACCGGCAAGACGAGCCTCGCCAAGGCGCTCGCCGCGACCGTGCAGGGCACCAGCGCGCGCATCCAGTTCACGCCCGACCTGCTGCCGTCCGACGTCACGGGTGTGACGATCTACGACCAGCAGTCGCACCGGTTCGAGTTCCACAAGGGCCCGATCTTCGCGTCGATCGTGCTGGCCGACGAGATCAACCGCGCCTCGCCGAAGACGCAGTCGGCGCTGCTCGAGGTCATGGAGGAGTCGCGGGTCACGGTCGACGGCGTCACGCACGAGGCCGGTCGCCCGTTCCTCGTCATCGCCACGCAGAACCCGATCGAACAGGCGGGAACCTACAAGCTCCCCGAGGCCCAGCTCGACCGCTTCCTGATCAAGACGTCGATCGGGTACCCCGACCTCGCGGTCACCGAGAGCATCCTCGCCGGAGCATCCGACCGCAACCCGTCGGCCGGCCTCTCGGCGATCATCACGACGAGCGCCGTCGCCGACATGGCCGACCTCGCCGCGACCGTGCACGTCGAGCCGGCCGTGCTGCGCTATGTGGCGGAGCTTGCCGAGGCGACCCGTGAGGACGGGGCGATCCGCCTGGGCGTCTCGGTGCGTGGTGCGATCGCGATGATCCGCATCGCCAAGGTGTGGGCCGCTGCGCAGGGCCGCCACTTCGTGCTGCCCGACGACATCAAGGCCCTCGCGCGGCCCGTGTGGCAGCACCGTCTGCTGCTCGACGCCGAGGCGGAGTTCGCCGGTACGAGCAGCGACACCGTCATCGCCCGCGTCCTCGACGGCGTCGCGGCACCTCAGGCCCGAGCAGCGGCCTGATGACCGCGGAGGCTCTTCAGTCGGCGCCGCCGCAGACGGAACGCGACGCCGGATGGCGTGACATCGCGGCCGTCATCGGCGCGCGTGTGCTGACGCGCCTCCGGAAGATCACCGCGGCGATCCGCCCGCTGGCCTGGGTGCTGATGGCCATCGCCGTCGGCTTCTGGGTGATCGGGCAGATCGCCGGCTGGTCGGAGTTCACGATCGCCGCCGCAGTCATCGCGATCGCCGTGGGCGTGTGCGCGCTGTTCCTCATCGGCCGCACCGCCTACGACGTCTCGCTCGACCTCGCCCGCACCCGTGTGGTCGTGGGGGAGCGCGCGGTCGGCGCCCTCACCCTGGCCAACCGCGGCAGCCGGGCCATCCTGCCCTCGCGCGTGGTGCTCCCCGTCGGCTCCGGCCGCGGCGAGTTCGGCATCCAGCGGCTCGCACCGGGAGAGGAGGCGGAGGAGCTCTTCGCCATCCCCACCCAGCGCCGCGGCGTGGTCAAGGTCGGGCCCGTGAGCGTCGTCCGCGGCGACCCGCTCGGACTCTTCGAGCGCGCGCACCGCCGTGACGATCCGGTCGACCTGTTCGTGCACCCGCGCACCGTGCTGTTCGACGGCCAGTCGCTCGGCTACCTGCGCGACCTCGAGGGGCTTCCGGCCGCGGACCTCTCCCGCGACGACGTCTCCTTCCACGCGCTCCTGGAGTACCAGCCCGGAGACGACCTGCGTCACGTGCACTGGAAGTCCACCGCCCGGACGGGCACGATGATGGTCCGTCAGTACGAGGAGACCCGTCGCTCGCACTTCGTGATCGGCCTGTCCCGCTCCCTCAACGAATACGCCACGGCCGACGACTTCGAGCTCGGCATCTCCGCCGCGGGCTCGATCGGCCTCCGTGCCCTCCGCGACTCGCAGCGCGTCGACGTGCGCGTGCAGGGCCGGGAGCTGCCCGCCGGCACCGGCAAGCAGCTGCTCGACTCCCTCGCCGCCGTCGAGAACAGCAAGGCGAAGGAGGGCGGGATCGCCGACCTCGCCGGCATCGTCTCGGCCACGATGCCGCTCGCCAGCGTGGTGGTGCTCGTGTGCGGCTCCCGCGTGCCCTCCGACGACCTCCGCCTCGCCTGCTCGCGGCTGCCCTTCGGCGCCAAGGTGCTCGCCGTCGTGACCGACACGACCGCGACCGCACCGACGCTGCGGCGTATCGGCGATGCCGACGTCGTCACGGTCGGTGCGCTCGAACAGATTCCCCTCGCTCTGCAGAAGGTGCTCGCATGACCGCGCCCGCCACCGCGTCCGCCACGCTGACCCCGCGGCGTTGGATCCTCGACCTCGGGGCGACGGCTCTCCTGGTCGCGACGTCGATGGTCGGATTCTGGCCGACCTTCGCCGGGCCCTCCTTCCTCCCCGCCGTCATCGGCGGCATCCTGCTCGGCCTCGCGATCGCGGCCGTCGCGACCTGGCGGCGCTGGGGCATCCTGATCGTCGCGGGGCTCACCGTGGCCGCGTACTTCGTGTTCGGCTCGGCGTTCGCGCTGCCGCAGACCGCGATCCTCGGATTCATCCCCACGCTCGAGACGCTGCAGAAGCTCGCGCTGGGCACGGTCACCGCGTGGAAGCAGATGCTCACCACGGTCGCCCCGGTGGCAGCGGCCGACGGGCACCTGATCGTCCCGTTCCTGCTGGCGCTCGTGGTGACCACGCTGACCGCCTCGCTCGCACTGCGCCTGTCGCAGGTCGCGTGGGCGCTGCTGCCGGCCGGTGTGCTGCTCATGCTCGTGATCGCGCTGGGCACGCCGGAGCCGGCCTTCCCCCTCGTGCAGGGGCTCGTGTTCGCCGTGGTGAGCATGTCGTGGCTGGCACTGCGTCAGCTCTGGGCGCCGCAGAACATGGCCGTGTCGGTGAGCGAGGTCGATCCGTCCCGGGCGGCGCACATGCGCACTCGGCGCCTGCTGGCCGGAGTGGCCGTGCTGGCCGTCGCGGGCGGGGCGGGTGTCGCCACGGCCGCGGTCGCGACCCCCGCACAGCCGCGTCACGTGTTCCGCGACGTCATCATCCCGCCGTTCGACATCCGCGACTACCCGAGCCCGCTGCAGGCCTTCCGCAAGAACGTGCGCGATGAGGCCGAGGAGACCCTCTTCACCGTGCAGGGTCTGCCCAAGGGCGCCCGCATCCGCACGGCTGTGATGGACCAGTTCGACGGCATGGTCTACAACGTCACCGACGGCGGTCCGACGTCGTCGAGTGCGTTCGCTCCGCTGCGGTCGAACATGGCGCCGGAGGCCGAGGGCGTCCCCGTCACGCTGAAGTTCGAGATCGACGAGTACCGGGGCGTGTGGATGCCGACGGCCGGCGAACTGTCCGAGATCCGGTTCGACGGCGACCGCGCGGAGGACCTGCGCCGCGGCACCTTCGTCAACACGGTGACCGGCACGGCCGTGGCCACGCCGAAGCTGACTGCCGGCGACGAGTACGCGGTCGACGCGGTGATGCCGAGCGAGCCCGACGACGAGCAGCTGGCCGAGGTGGCGTTCGGCAAGGTGTCGATGCCGAAGCCCAGCAACGTGCCGGAAGAGCTGACCTCGCTGGCCGCCGAGACCGTGGCGGGTGCCGAGACGCCGATCGAGCAGGTGCGGGCGCTGGAGACCTTCCTCTCCGAGGGCGGCTTCTTCAGCCACGGCCTCGAGGGTGAGGTGCTGTCGCGTGCCGGCCACACCGCCGAGCGCATCTCGACGCTCGTCGGCGCCGACCAGATGATCGGCGACGATGAGCAGTACGCCGTGGCGATGGCGCTGCTGGCCGGGCAGCTCGACATCCCCGCCCGCGTCGTCATGGGGTACTACCCCGACGACGAGCAGGCGGGAGAAGCGGTCTTCACCGCCACCGGCGACAACGTGCACGCGTGGGTCGAGGTCAACTTCGAGGGCGTCGGATGGATGACCTTCAACCCGACCCCGCCCGAGGACCAGGTCCCCAACGATCAGAACACCAAGCCCCGCGTCGACCCGAAGCCGCAGGTGCTGCAGCCGCCGCCCCCGCCGCAGGAGCCGGTCGACCTGCCGCCGACGCTGCCCGACGACCGCGAGTCGGAGGACGAGAGCCTGAACCTCGCCGGCATCATCGGCGCGATCCTGCTGATCGGCGGGATCTCGCTCGCGGTGATCGCCGTGCTCGCCTCGCCGTTCATCGTGATCGGCGCGTGGAAGGCCGCGAAGCGTCGCTCCCGTCGCGCCGCCGCCCGCACCTCCGACCGCATCAGCGGTGGCTGGGACGAGCTGACCGACCGCGCCGTCGATTACGGAGCGCGCCTGGCCCCCGGCGGCACCCGGATCGAAGAGGCCGCCGTCGTGGCGTCCGCGCTGACGGTCCCGCAGGTCACCGCGCTGGCCGAGCGCGCCGACGCCGAGGTGTTCGGTCCCGCCGAACCGAGCCCGCAGGACGTGGAGTCGTTCTGGCACGAGGTCGATGAGATCGTCGGCGGACTCGGCAAGGAGGCCGGCTTCTGGAAGCGCGTCAAGGCGCGACTGAGCGTGCGGTCCCTGGTCGGCGGCACGGCGGTCTCGAACGGACTGCAGAACCTGAAGGAAGCGGCGGCCGCGCGCGTTCGTCGCGAACCTGGCACCATCAAGAACAGCACGACGACTTCGTCCTCCGAGAGTGAGACCCCATGACGCAGCCAGCGCTCGATCAGATCGCGCCGATCTCCCGTCGCGCGGTCGCCTACGTCATCGACGCCCTGATCGCCGGCGGACTCGGCCTCGTTCTCGGCGGTGGCCTGCTGCTCGCCTCGATGCTCTCGGGTGGACTCGAGGCCTCGATCACCGTGCTCCTCATCGGCGGCCCGGTCGTGAGCCTGGTGCTGCTCGCCTGGTTCATCGTGTACACCGTCATGCAGGCGGGTAAGGGCTCGATCGGGATGCGGGCGAAGGGTCTGCGCCTGGTCTCCGCCGCCGACGGAGAGCCGCTCGGGTTCGGGCGCGCGCTGCTCCGCAACATCATCTTCGGCCTCGCCGGAGCCATCGTCGTCGGCTACTTCAGCCCGCTGTTCGACGGCTCGGGCCGCTTCCAGGGATGGCATGACAAGGTCGCGTCGTCGCTGATGCTCGACGCCCGGGTGCCCGCACCGGAACCCGTCGTCGAGGAGGCACCGGTGCCCGAGGCGCCGCCGCTGCTGCCGGCACCGTCGTTCGAGCGCCTTCCTCCGGCGCCGATGCCGGGATTCGCTCCGGCGGCGCATCCCGCACCGGCACCCGCACAGGCCGCGGAGCCGGCCCCGCCCGCTGCCCCGGCGCCGGTCGCCCGGAGCTACACGGCTCCGGTGCAGGACTCGGGCATGATCGCCTACGTCCCCGGTGTCACCCAGCCGTCGTCGCCCGCGAAGACTCCCGCGCCGGCAGCCCCGGTCGCTCCGGCAGCTCCTGCCGTCGCGAGCGCTGCTCCCGCATCGGTCGCGGCTCCGCCCGCACCGCCGGCGCCCGTCGCCGCCCCTCCGATTCCCCCCGCACCCGCACCCGCGGCTCCGCCCGTGCCACCCGCGCCGGTGACGCCGGCAGCACCGCCGGCACCGCCGGCCCCTCCGACCGCACCCGCCGCCGCAGCACCGGCCGCGACCGCACCCGCTGCCGCGGCGCCGACACCCGCGACGGCCGACGACGATCTCGAAGAGACCCGCATCAGCATCCCGGGGCACCGGCTGGTGTTCACGTGGGACGACGGGACGCGCATCCCCGTCTCGCGTCGCACGGTGTTCGGGCGCAACCCCGCCCCCGAGGAGGGCGTCGTGGTCGTGCCCGTGCGCGACGAGACCCTCTCGCTGTCGAAGACGCATTTCGAGGCCGCAGCCGAGACCTCGGGCGGCTGGATCCTCGACCGTCACTCCACCAACGGGCTGACCCTCGTGCGCGAGGGCCAGCGCATCTCCTGCCCCGCAGGCCAGCGCGTGCCGATCAAGCTCGGCGACGTGATCGAGATCGGCGACCGCGTCGTCATGGTCGGAGGATACGCATGACCCGTCCGCTCATCGTCGCCACGGGCGCCGCGACCCATTCGGGCCTGCGCCGCCCGCTCAACGAGGACTCGTACATGGCGAGCCCGCCACTGTTCCTCGTCGCCGACGGCATGGGCGGGCACGAGGCGGGCGAGCGCGCGAGCGCGACCGTCATCGACGAGTTCGCGCGCTACATCGGCCGGGTCGACCTCGAGCTGGAGGATCTGCTCGAGGCGCTGGCCCGGGCCCGGTCGGCCGTCGAGGCCCTGTCCACCGACGGCAGCGGCCGGGCGGGCACCACTCTGAGCGGCGTCGTCGTCGCCTCGGTCGAGGGGATGGGCTACTGGCTCACCGTGAACATCGGCGACTCGCGTACCTACCGCCTCGCCGACGGCGAGCTCGAGCAGATCAGCGTCGACCACTCGGTCGTGCAGGAACTCATCGAATCGGGTGAGCTCACCGCCGCGGAGGCTGCCACGGATCGTCGCCGCAACATCATCACGCGGGCGATCGGCGCCAGCAGCACCGGCGACGCCGACTACTGGCTGTTCCCGGCAGAGCTCGGCGATCGGATGCTCATCTGCTCCGACGGTCTGACCACCGAGGTCTCCGACGAGCGGATCACGCAGATCCTGGCCGCCGAGCCCGACCCGCAGCGGGCGGCCGACATTCTGGTCGACGAGGCCGTGCAGGCGGGCGGTCGCGACAACATCACCGTGGTCATCGTCGATGCCGTGTCGGTGGCGGCGCGCCGGGGGGCGCTGCTCCAAGCCGACGACGTCGATGCCGACACGCGTCCACGAGAAGCCGCAGCAGGAGGGGTTCGCTGATGCAGACGATCTACCGACCGGGACAGTGGTACCTGATCGTGATTCCGGGGGCCCTGGTGGCGCTGCCACCCGACGCGACGGGCGAGACGGTCGCCGCGCTGTGGGATCGGCTGCCGCGCGAGCGGAGCCTCGCCACGGTCATCGACGTGCTCACGACGCAGGCGGGCGGTTCGTTCGCCGACATGCCGCCGTTCGTCGCAGCCGTGCTGGAGGGCACCGACGCCAGGGTGGCCGTGCGCGGCTCGCTCGCCGTGCGGGTCACCGGCGCGGATGCCGAGGCCCAGACGTTCTCCGGCGCCGACGTCACCACGTGGAGCGAGCGCTTCGTTCCGGGGGTCTCGAAGGTGGAGATCACGGTCGACGAGGGCGGCTCCGGATCCGCGCTCCCCGTGCAGAGCGGCATCGTGCTCGCGGCCGCCGTGAGCGCTGACATCGAGCCGGCCGACGCCGAGGCGATCGCGGTCGCCGCGGGCCCGGTGCCCGTGCTCGATCCGGCATCCGCACCGGCGTCCGCGCCCTCCGTCGTCGCTGCGCCCCCGGCTCCGGTGGCCGGCACCTCGGTTCCGCTGCCGCCGCCACCCGGGGTCGGGGCCGTGCCCGTGGTGTCGGTGCCCGCGCCCGACGCGGCATCCGACCTGCCCGCCGTGCCCCCGAGCGACGTCGCCGACGAGACACCGGATGCCGACTCCGATGCCGGCGCCGATGCCGAAGCCGCGGCAGATGTGGCCGACGCCGACATGATCGAGTCGACGCTGGTGCCGGGGGAGGCGACCTTCGCTCCGCCGGTCGATGAGTTCGACCACCTGTGGGGCGCGACCGTGCACACCCCGATCGAGGCCGCCGCGGTCCGCCCGAGCGAGGAGCCGGAGACGCCCGCCGTCGACGCCGGTGCCGCGACCGGCGATCACGACGGTGCGACGATCTCCGCCGAAGAGCTCCGCAGTCTGCGACAGAGCGCGCCCGCGGCACCCGAGGCTCCCACCGAGGTCATCCCGGTGGCCGCTGCGGCCCCGGCGTCCTCGGGGCGCATCCGGGTGTCGTCGGGGCAGGTGGTGACCCTCGACCGGACGGTCATCATCGGACGCCGACCGCGCTCCACCCGCGCGAGCGGGGCGAACCTGCCGCATCTGATCGCGGTGGACAGCCCGCAGCAGGACATCTCGCGCAGCCACCTCGAGATCCGGCCGGAGGGCGACACGGTCGTGGTCATCGACCTGCACACCACGAACGGCTCGACGCTGCTGCGTCCCGGCGCCGACCCCATGCGACTGCACCCCGGTGAGCAGACTCTCGTCCTGTCCGGGGATGTGGTGGACCTCGGCGACGGGGTGACCGTCGCGTTCGAGGACCTGCCGTGAACCGACGCCCCTCGCCGCCGCCCTCGCTGCCCGGCTTCACCTATGTGGAGCCGCTGGGCACGGGTGGGTTCGCCGACGTGTTCCTGTACGAGCAGGAGATGCCGCGACGTCGCGTCGCGGTGAAGGTGCTGCTCGCCGACCGCATCTCCAGCGGTGCGGCGCAGGAGTTCGCCGACGAGGCGAACGTCATGGCGATGCTGTCGACGCATCCGGCGATCGTCACGATCTACCAGGCGGGCGTCGCCGGCGACGGTCGTCCGTACCTGGTGATGGAGTACTGCCCGCGGCCGAACCTCCAGATCCGCTCCCGCAAGGAGCCGTTCTCGGTGGCCGAGGCGCTGCGCGTCGGCATCCAGGTGGCCGGAGCGGTGGAGACCGCCCACCGTGCCGGGGTGCTGCACCGCGACATCAAGCCGGCGAACATCCTCGTCACCGAGTACAACCGTCCGGCGCTGACCGACTTCGGGATCGCGTCGACGACCGGTGCTACGGGCGAGTCCTCCGGGATGTCGATCCCGTGGTCGCCGCCGGAGTCGTTCGCCGAGCCGCCGCAGAGCGGTCCTCGCACCGACGTCTGGGCGCTCGGTGCCACGCTGTACACGCTGCTGGCCGGACGCTCGCCGTTCGAGCGGCCGGGCGAGCGCAACTCCAGCGCCGACCTGATCGAGCGCATCGAACGCGCCGCCCTGCCGAACCTGGCCCGCCCCGATTCGCCCGACAGCCTGCAGCGCCTCCTCGACCGTTCGATGGCGAAGAACCCCGACGACCGCTTCCCGAGCGCCGTCGCCTTCGCCCGCGCGCTGCAGAAGGTGCAGATCGAGCTCTCGCACTCGGTGACGCCGATCGACATCGTCGACGATCACCCGCCGGCGGAGGACCTGGAGGACGACGGCGACGGCCTCACCCGCGTGCGGGAGATCGTCAGCATCGACCCGGGGATGCAGAGCGCGACCCGGCCGTCGGCGATGACGCAGCCGAAGGGGCCGTCGGTCGTCGTGCCCGACGCTCCGCGCTTCGAGATGCCGCCGCGTCCCGAACCGGCCGTCGAGCAGACGCAGCGTCGCCGGGATGTGGAGGCGTCCGTCCCGGGCGCGACTCCGTCTCCCGCCGCCCCGGTGGTGCCCGATCGCGATGACCGCACCATCGTGCGGCCGCCGCAGGTCGTGCAGCCGCAGGCGCCGGTCGCGGCGCCCCGGATCGAGCCGGCGGCGCCCGCCGCATCGGCCGCCGCGCCCGCCCCGGTCGCCGAGGCGGCCGACCACCCGCAGCGCAGCCGCAGGGGACTGTGGATCACTCTGGCTGCCGTGGCGGTCGTCGTCGTGGTCGTCGGCGGGATCTTCGGCCTGAACGCCCTGGTCGCGAACCTCGGCACCGAGCCGCAGCCCGAGGCCACCGCGCAGGAGGTCGACCCGCAGGACCCGGTCTCCGATGCGGTGCCCAAGGTCACCGAGCTCACCGGAACGCGGCAGGGCGACCAGGTGACCTTCACGTGGACGAACCCCGATCCGGTCGAGGACGATAGCTTCATCTGGTCCGAGACGGGTGGTGCGGCAGACGGCGCCGTCCGGCAGGCGCCCGACGAGACGGTCACGTTCACGCCCGCGTCGACGGGCGAGGTGTGCATCGAGGTGATGCTGCGTCGCGGCGACGGACGCGCCTCCGAACCCGCCACGGGGTGCGTCGGATGACCGCGCCGGCGGCGGTCACCGTCGAGTTCGCGGGGGAGTACTTCCCGATCGAACCGGGGAGCCGCTTCATCGTCGGGCGCGAGGGAGACCTCGAACTCGACGACAACCTCTTCCTGCACCGCCACTTCCTCGAGATCAGCGACGGCGAGGGGCTCTGGTGGCTCGCGAACGTCGGCACGCGCCTCACCGCGACCGTGACCGATTCGGCGGGCGGTGTGCAGGCGTGGCTCGCCCCCGGTGCGCGGCTGCCCCTGGTGTTCGAGACCACGACGATCGTGTTCAGCGCCGGTCCCACCACGTACGAGCTGGTGCTGCACGCCGCCGAGCCGACGTTCCGCGCCACCAAGCGCGAGCACGACGACGGGGGTGCGTCGACCATCGGCGACGTTCCCCTCACGCAGAGTCAGAAGCTGCTGATCCTCGCGCTGGCCGAACCGCAGCTTCGTCGCGACGGCACCGGCATGAGCGAGATCCCTTCATCGGCGGCCGCCGCCGAGCGTCTGGGCTGGACGGTCACGCGCTTCAACCGCAAACTCGACAACGTGTGCGACAAGTTCGACCGCATCGGCGTGCCGGGTATGCGGGGCGGTCAGCGCAGCTTCGCGACCAACCGCCGCGCACGACTGGTCGAGCACGTCATCGCCTCACGGCTGGTGAGCAAAGACGACCTCCCGCTGCTGGATGCCCCGCAGCCGAGTGAGGCAGAGGGAGAGAACGAGTGAAGGTACGGCTGACCCTGCTCCGTCAGGGCGCGGCATCCAGCGACATCGAGGTCACCGCTGAGAACACGGCGACGATCGGCGAGATCGCCGCGATGATCGTCCGGGCGGACCCGCTCGGATCCTTCGCCACCGCCGATCCGACCGCGGTGACGCTGGAGGCGTACAGCTCGGTGGTCGCCGGCTCGGGTGACCTGCTCGCGCCGGAGTCGACCTTCGCGCACGTCGGTCTCGCGCACGGAGCGACCGTCCGGGTGGTGCCCGCCACGTATCAGCAGCGCCCGGTGATCGGTCGCATGGAGGTCGGCACGGGGCCGGGAGCGCGATCGATCGCGCTCACCCGCGGCACGATCGTGCTCGGCCGAGACGACACCTGTGATGTCGTGATCGACGATCCGCTGGTGTCCAAGCGCCATGCGCGGCTCGAGATCGGCGATCGCGTCGAGATGATCGACCTGAACTCCGCGAACGGCATCCTGATCGACGGGGCCTCTGTCGTGCGTCTGGTCGCCGCCGAGGGGGAGCTCGCCGTCGTGATCGGCGACACCCCGATCACGGTCAAGGTCGAGCCCGATGCCGCAGCGCCCTCGCCGGCCGTCGCCTCGATCCGCCAGGTCGAGTTCGTGCGATCGCCGCGCGTCGAGGAGCGCTACCTCGGCGAGGAGCTCGACGGCACGGATCTGCCCGTCCCCGCCCGCAAGCAGCCGTTCCCGATGCTCGCGCTCGTCGCCCCGGTGCTCATGGGCGGCGCGATGTTCGCCTTCACCCAGAGCCCCATGTCGCTGATGTTCGTGGCCCTGTCGCCGCTGCTCATGATCGGCACCTGGGTCACGACCAGGAACCAGAACAAGCAGGAGCTCGAAGAGGACAAGAAGCGGTTCGAGGAGCAGCTGGAGCGTCTGGACGCCCGCCTGCAGAGCGAGCGCGAACGCGAGATCGACGTGCGACGGCGCGAGGTTCCGCTGCTGCGCGAGGTCAGCGACGCCGCGCTCGCGGCCGGACCCACCATCTGGACGCGTCGAGCCGAGCACTGGTCGTTCCTGCACGTGCGACTCGGTATCGGCGACACCGGCTCCCGCAGCTCCGTGAAGGATTCCAACGGCCGGGATCGTGCGATCCCCGAGTACGTGGAGAAGCTCGACGCGGTGATCGATTCCACCAGGATCGTGCCGCAGGTGCCGATCCTGGAAGACCTCAAAGACGTCGGCGCGCTCGGCATCGCCGGCCTCGGCGGTCGTTCCACGGGATACGCCCGAGCGCTCCTCGCCCAGATCACCGGCCTGCACGCGCCCGGTGACGTCGGCGTCGTGGGCCTGTGGGGCCCGCGCTGGGGTGCGCAGCTCGCCGACGCGAAGTGGCTGCCGCACGCCTGGTCGGCGCAGGCCGCGCTCGGTGTGCAGCCGATCGGCGACGGTCCGTCGTCGGCGGGGCAGATCGTCGCCCGTCTCGAAGAGCTGATCGACACGCGCTCCAGCCGTGGCGGTGAAGCCGTCGAGCTCGGTGCGCTCCAGGCCGAGAAGGCCGCGACGAACAGCGGCTCGAAGGTCGGCGAGGATTCCTCGCGCAACCGGAACGACTCGGTGCCGAAGCCGGCGATCGTGGTGCTGATCGCGCCGGATGCGCCGATCGACCGCGGCCGCCTCATCCAGCTCTCCGAGCGCGCCGCCATGCGCGGGATCTTCCCGGTGTGGCTCACCGAGGATGCGGCCGCACTCCCGGCATCGTGCCGCACGTTCGTGGAGCTCGGTCAGACCGACAGTGCGCACTTCGTGCGACTCGGTGAGACGGTGGACAACCTCTCCGTCGACGAGCTCACGCGCGAGCAGTTCGCCGTCTTCGCCCGCGCCCTGGCCCGCCTGACCGACGCCGGCGAGGTGGCCCTCGACCGCAGCGACGTGCCGCGGACCATCTCGATGCTGCACCTCCTCGGGCGCGACATGGCCACCCAGCCCGAGAGCGTCGTCGACCGCTGGACCCAGAACGACTCGCTCCATTCCCGGCGCAAGTCGGGTTCGGCGCGGCGCTACCAGCCGAAGCTGCGCGCCCTGGTCGGCGCCGGCGCAGAGGGTGCGTTGCAGCTCGATCTGCGCCAGCAGGGACCGCACGCCCTGGTGGGTGGGACGACGGGCTCCGGCAAGAGCGAGTTCCTGCAGGCATGGGTGCTCGGCATGGCGACCGAGTACAGCCCGGAGCGCCTGACGTTCCTGTTCGTCGACTACAAGGGCGGCTCGGCGTTCGCCGACTGCACGAGCCTGCCGCACTGCGTCGGCATCGTGACCGACCTGAACGAGCACCTCGTGCGCCGCGTGCTCGTGAGCCTCCGGGCCGAGCTGCACTACCGCGAGCACCTGTTCAACCGCAAGAAGGCCAAGGACATCCTCGAGCTCGAGCGCGCCGGCGACCCGCAGGCCCCGCCCGCGCTGGTGCTGGTGATCGATGAGTTCGCCGCTCTCGCCAAGGAGGTCCCGGAGTTCGTCGACGGCGTGATCGACATCGCGCAGCGCGGTCGTTCGCTGGGCATCCACCTGATCATGGCCACGCAGCGTCCGGCCGGTGTCATCAAAGACAACCTGCGGGCGAACACGAACCTCCGTGTCGCCCTGCGCATGGCGGATGAGACCGACAGCAACGACGTGATCGGCACGAAGGACGCCTCGCTGTTCGATCCGGGCACGCCGGGTCGAGGCATCGCGAAGACCGGCCCCGGCCGCATGACCCTGTTCCAGTCGGCGTACGCCGGTGGCTGGAGCCTCGGCGAGAGCGACGGCGTCGATGTGGCGATCGCCGCATTCGGCACCACCGACCAGGGGCCGTGGGAGCTGCCCATCGACGAGAACGCGGTCGTGGTCGATGAGGACCTCGGTCCGAACGATCAGCAGCGGCTCGTCAGCACCATGGTGCTCGCCGCTCAGGCGGCCCAGGTCGAGAAGCCGCGTCGGCCGTGGCTCGACGAGCTGGCGCCCACGTTCGACCAGCTCAAGCTGCCGCAGCGCACCGACGCTGCCCTGCTGCTCGGCGTCGTCGACCAGCCGGAGCGCCAGGAGCAGGTGCCGTTCCATTTCCTGCCCGACACCGAGGGCCACATGGTGATCTACGGCACCAGCGGCGCCGGTAAGAGCGCCGCGCTGCGCACCCTCGCGGTGTCGGCCGGCATCACGCCGCGCGGCGGCCCCGTGCACGTGTACGGGCTCGACTTCGGCTCCGGCGCGCTGCGGATGCTGGAACCGCTGCCGCACGTGGGCTCGGTCATCTCAGGCGATGACGCCGAGCGTGTGGCCCGGCTGTTCGCGACGCTGCGCAGTGAGCTCGATCGTCGTGGTGATGCCTACTCCGCGGTGGGCGCGGCGACCCTGACCGAGTACCGCGCGCTGTCCGGCAAGTCCGACGAGCCGCGCATCGTGGTGCTCATCGACGGCTTCGCGGCGTTCCGCAACGACTACGAGGCCGTGATCGGTCGCTCCGACACCTACAACGCCCTGCAGGAGGTGCTCTCCGACGGACGAGCGGTCGGCATCCATGTGGTGCTGTCGGCCGACCGGTTCCAGAGCATCCCGAGCGCGCTGAACGCGATGATCCAGCGCCGCGTGGTGCTGCGCATGTCCGACACCGACGCGTACAACATCCTCAACGTCCCCAAGGACGTGCTGAACCCGGAGTCGGTGCCCGGACGCGCGATCGTCGGCGAGAACGAGGCGCAGATCGCGATCGTCGGAGGCACGCGCAGCATGAAGGAGCAGTCCCTCGCGATCGAGCGGATGGCCGCATCCATGTCGCGCCGTGGTGTGCCGGATGCTCCGCCGGTGCGGGCGCTCCCGCTGAGCTACCGCATCGACGAGGTCCCCGCTCTCCTCGGCGACCAGCTCGTGGTCGGGCTCTCCGACGCCGACCTCGGCCCGTTCGGGATCGAGCCGACCGGTACGTTCGTGATCGCCGGCCCTCCCGCGAGCGGGAAGAGCAATGCGCTCGCGGCGATCACCCAGCAGATGCTGCGGGCGCGGCCGGGCACACCCACGCTGTACCTCGGGTCGTCGCGCTCGCCGGTGAAGAACGCGGTGGCGTGGACGGCTTCGGCGGCCGACGGCATCAGCGGCACGGCGGCCGTCGCCGAGATCGTCGAGAAGGCCGAAGCCGGTCTCAAGCCGGTCGTGGCCGTCGAGGGCGTGGCGGAGTTCGCGTCTTCGCTGCTGGAGATGCCGCTGTCCGACCTGGTCAAGCGGGCCGGTCGCGGCGAGCTGCTGCTGCTGTTCACGGGCGACACGAGCGAGTGGACGAGCAACTTCGGTCTGCTCGGCGAGATCAAACAGTCGCGCCGCGGCGTGGTGCTCCAGCCCGAGACGATCGACGGCGAGCTCGTGCTCAAGGCCCCACTGCCGCGGATCGGTCGGGGCGAGTTCCCGGTGGGTCGTGCGGTGCTCGCGCAGCGCGGAAAGGTGGTGCGCGTGCAGTTCCCGCTCGTCATCCCCGAGACCGTCTGAGCGCACATCCGAGACCCGATGGGGACTTCTCCCCATTTGCAGACCAGAACCGCTTCGTTAGTCTCGAAGCACAAGAACTCTCCGGCACCCGCCGGGGCGACCGGAAGGTAACACCATGACGAACCTCAAAGTCAGCTACGCCGACATGAAGGATGCTGCTGGCCGTCTCCGCACGGGCCAGCAGGACATCGAAACGCAGCTGAAGAACCTCCGCGCATACGTCTC
The DNA here is from genome assembly GCF_024519805.1 of Microbacterium sp. Mcb102. Classification (NCBI taxonomy): domain Bacteria; kingdom Bacillati; phylum Actinomycetota; class Actinomycetes; order Micrococcales; family Microbacteriaceae; genus Microbacterium; species Microbacterium sp. Mcb102. Next base: position 51,065 of record NZ_JALJRG010000004.1, read on the forward strand.
GCAGCTCGTCTCGGGCGGCTTCGTGACCACGTCCGCCTCTGGTGCGTTCGACGCGTCCTACGCGCAGTTCAACCAGGGCGCGACCGCGACCATCGCCGGTATCGAGGGCATGGCGCGCTTCCTCGACGTCGCAGCCCAGTCGCTGCAGTCGACCGACGAGCAGCTGGCCGCGCAGATCCGCCAGTAATCGCCGCACACCACACGAGGGGATGCCGACCTCGGCATCCCCTCGTGTGCGCCTGCACGACCTTCATCCACTCCGGGGGGAACGATGAGCGACCTCACGCTCGAGAGCAGTCTGCTGGACGCGTCGCGTTCATCGATCAGCGCCGCCATCCAGACGTTCGCGAACGCCGACCGGTTCGGCGATGACGTCGCCGGGCTCACGGGCCACAGCGGGCTCTCCGGCAAGGTGCAGGACTTCGCCGGCAACTGGGATCGCAAGCGCGGCCAGCTGCAGAAGAGCCTGGAAGGCATCCGCGACACCCTGCAGGCGATCGCCGACACCTTCGGTGACCTCGATCGCAACATGGCCCAGAGCGTCACCGACGGGATGAAGCACGTCGAGCGGCCACAGGGCGGCCCGGCTGAGACGCCTCCCACCGTCGGCGGCGGTCCGGATGGGGCCACTGAGCCGACTCCCGGACCTGCTCCCGGCCCCTCGCCGGCTCCTGCGCCGGCCCCCGGCCCTGCGCCCGAACCGATTCCTGCGCCGTTGCCGTCTCTTCCCGACCCCGGTATCGGTGGCGGTCCTGCGCCGGTGCTGCCGTCGCTTCCGGATCCGATTCCCGGGCCGTTGCCGTCGCTTCCCGAGCCCGGCATTGGTGGCGGTCCTGCGCCGGTGCTGCCGTCGCTTCCGGATCCGATTCCCGGGCCGTTGCCGTCGCTGCCGGGTGGGGTCGCCGGCCCCGACTTCCCCGACCTGATCGCGGATCCCCCGCGGGTGGATGTGCCCTCCCTTCCCGGCGCGCCGATCGCGCCCGCCCCGGGCATCGGTCTCCCGACGATCGAGGCGCTGCCCATGCCGTTCCCGGTCGCCGATCTCCCGGCCGCTCCCGAGTTCGTGACCCTCCCCGCCGAAGCCGTGCTGCCTCCCGAGAACCTCATCGCGTTCTCCGCGCCGGCCGAGCGCATCGACACGGTCCTCTCGGATCTCGACTCCCTCATCGACATGCGCAGCGAAGGCGAGGCTCTCCGATGAACGGTCTCTGGAACCAGAACGACTGGTCGCAGTTGCTCGAGGGTGACCCCGGCACGCTCGAGACCCGCTCCGGTGCCCTGTCCCGTCAGGCCACCGCGATCAACGACGCCGCCCAGGCGCTGCAGGACATCGTCTCGGGTCAGCTGAGCAAGTCGACGACGGCGCTGCGGTCGACCGCCGCCGAGCTGCAGACCTCGATGTCGCAGGCGTATCTGCGCTACGACGAGACCGCCACAGCGCTGCGCACGTATGCCGTGACGCTCGCGCCCATCAAAGAGCAGGCGGCCAGGGACATCCCCGCCCTCGAGGCCGCGCAGGGGCGATTGGGTACGGCCGAGCACGCGGCCGGCGATGCGCAGCGGCGGCAGTGGTTCGAAGGGCTGAGCAACTCGCCACAGGACGTGCGTCAGGACACCGCCGACGACCTCTCCCGCGCCGAGCGCCAGGCGACCGCCGCCCAGTCCGACATCAACGCGATCGTCGCTCGTCTCCGCGCCGGAGCACAGAGCAAGGAGGATGCGGCCCAGGCCGCCATCCGCGCGATCGAGAGCGTCATCAGCCAGGGCAAGGACTCGGTCCTCGACAACATCGCCCAGTTCTTCGAGGGCGTGGGAGATCTGCTCGCCAGCATCGGGCGCTGGGTCACGGATGTCATCAAGGGGGTCCTCGACACCCTCTCCGACATCTGGAACGCGCTGCTGCCGAAGATCATGACGGTGCTGTTGCTCGCACTGATCCCGATCGTCCTCGGGCTGGCGGGACTCCTCCTCGGCGGACCGCTGCTCGGCGCCGTGCTCGCCCTCCTCGGCGGTGCTGTCGCGCTGACGATCGGCGGGGTGCTGATCACCCGCATCCTCACCGACGTGCTCGCACCCGACCCCGAGGTCACCCCCTTCGAGATCAATGAGCGGGACAACCCGATGCCGTCGCGCGCGGACTACGCGAGCGACGCCGAATACCAGGCGGCCCTCGAGGCATGGAAGGACCAGACCTCGACGATCGGCGATCCCTCCCTCGAGAACGCCTTCGCAGAGGCCGGCCTGGTGGACTGGCTCGGTGGCACCTCGCCCGCCGATGAGCAGGGCGTCATCCGCGTCGAGCAGGTCGTCGGGGCAGACGGAGTCACCCGCTGGCGCGTGGTGCTTCCCTCCACACAGGACTGGGTCATGAGCCTCGACGGGATCAACGACGCAGGGGCGACCAACGACCTCGACAGCAACCTCGCGCTCATGCTCACGCCCGAGCTGCAGACGCAGTACGAGCGTGCCGTGATGCAGGCGATGCAGGATGCCGGCATCGATCCGGGCCCGAACGGCGACCCCGTGATGCTCGTCGGGTTCAGCCAGGGCGGCATCATGGCGGGGCATCTCGCGGCGAACCGGTCGAGTGCCTACAACTTCGAGGCCGTGATGGCCTGCGGTTCTCCCATCGATGCCATGCGCATCCCGCCGACGACGCAGGTCATCTCGATGCAGCATCAGGGTGATCCGGTGCCCATGCTCGACACGCTCACCAACGGCGCGGTGAATCCTCGGCAGGAGGAGAACTGGCGCACATTCACGCCTGTCGCCCCCGGTCACCAGCCGGCCGCGATCGACGCCGGCGCGCACAACGCGGCTCTCTACAACATCAGCTGGCAGGAGCAGCTCGCGAATCTGCCTGCCGACGAGCGTGCGAGACTGGAGCAGTTCTACGCGCACGACGGTGCGACGGTCGTGACCGAAGAATATGCATGGAGTGAGTGATGTCCCGACGTCTGACACTGACCGCCGCAGGAATCGGCGTCGCCGGGTTGCTGTTGACCGGGTGCTTCCCGACCGGTGCGCCCGCGCCGGAGAAGACTCCGCCCGCATCCACCCAGGAGGCTGAAATGACCGATCCCGCACCCGTCGTCGAATCGGTGAAGTCCGCGCTCCCCGAGGCGCTGCAGGTCGAGGTCGAACCCATCAGGGACGGCCTCACCGGCGGATGGCTGATCCACGCCGAGGTACCACTGGGCTACGTCGTCACGGGCGATGCGCTGCAGTCGGTACTGGTCGCCGCCTGGACCGCCTCGGAGCCGAAGCCGGCGTTCGTCGCGTTCAACCCGTGGTCGACGTTCGAGGGCAAAGAGGGTGCGATCGAGGCCCAGCGGGCGGCCGACGAGCTCGGCATCGACTGGAGCCCGAGCTTCTCCGTGGGCGTGAACGTGCCGGACTACGAGATCGAGAAGCTCGCCGGTGAGTGAGGTCGCCGTCGAGGCGGCGACGCCCGAGCTGCGCTTCCGACTTCTCGGCGCCTGGCACCCGGTGCTGCTGAACGACCTCGACAGCGGTCCGCTGGTCTCCGACTTCGTCGACGAGGTCTTCGGCCGTCGCGACGAGGATTCGACGCTGCGGGCGCTGACCCGCCGTGACCTCACCGAGGCGGTCGCGAGTGCTCGCGCGCTGCACGCCAAGGCGATGTTCCTGATGACCGAGCTGCGCCCCGGCACGCCGCTGCCGGTGACCCTCACGGTCTTCGAGCAGCCCGATCTGCGGATGTCCCCGGCGATCGGGGTCTCGCCGCAGGCGGTCGTCGCGACGCTCGAGAAGGTGTTCACCGAGCTGCAGCGTCCCCACCTCGACACCGCCCACCGACTGCAGATCCCCGGCTCCGCGATCCTCCGACTGCACAGCATCGAGGAGCAGAAGCTGGCCGACGAGGAAGACCTGCGTGAGGCTCCGGAGGAATTGGCGGCTGAGGCGGGGGCGGTCTCGATCCGTCGGCTGTCCGCCGACTACTGGTACACGGTCCCCGGCTCGAAGCAGGTGCTGCTCGTGAACCTCTCGACGCCGGTCGGCGACATCCCGCACGTGCTGCTCGGGTTCTTCGACAGCATCGTCGAGGCGTCGTACTTCGAACTGCCGGCTGCACCGTCGGGGGCGTCCGCCGAAGCCTGAGCCGCCCTGGTCCCAGCGCGGTCAGCGCGTGGCGGCCGCGGCGTCGGCGAGGTGCCGCGCGTTGTGGCTGAGCACCTTGACGATGATGCCGTGGCGGCGGAGTTCCGCGACCGTCCTGGCGCCCTCGTCGCTGTCGCGCCCGAGAGCGGCGATCGACACGACGACCAGCACATCACCGGGACGCAGGGTGCCGATGAGGCGGGAGAGGCGGTCGCTCCAGCTCTCCAGGATGTCGGGGGCGGGGTGACGGAAGCCCTCGATGGGCACGCCGAACCGTGTGAGATCGGCGCGCTGCTCCACGACCGACGGCATGTCGTCGCGGGAGACCACGAGTCCGACCAGGCGTGAGCCGTCGGGGCGGGCGAGCCAGAAGTTCCGGTTCTCCTGCAGTTCCGTGAAGCACTTCGGGCACACCGCCGCGTCATGCGGAAGGTGCAGCGGGCTCGTCAGGGCAGCATCAACGGATGCCGCCTCCGTGGGTTCGATCGTCTCGCTCATCGCGCACCTCCGCGTTCCATTCTGCCCTGTCGCGGGTGCGGATGCAGACCGTTGTCAGGGGGTGCCGTTGTTCGCCGAGTCCGTGATCTCGGCTTCCTGCGTCTCGAATGCGGTGGCGGAGTCGCGGGCGACCACGCCGGCGCCGGCGGTCATGCTCTGCAGCTGCAGGAGCGAGGCCTTGGCCCACATGGCCCAGGTGTCGGCGGCGGCCGAGACCGTGGAGCTGCCGCAGCCGGCGAGGGAGAGGTCGACGTCGAGGCTCATGCCCCATGCCGTGCTCTGGAGCGTGCTGCCGGTGGCGCCGACGGCGTCGGAGTCGAACTGGAGATCGGTCATCACGGCACCTTCACATCGTCGGGAGAATAGGTCTCGGTCGGGTCGGGCTGCGGGTCGAAGAGAGCGACGCTCGCGTCTGCGATGTCGCAGTCCTTCGTGGTGACGGAGTCGGTCTCGACGAGGTGGGTGTCGTCGTCGCGGATCACGCGATAGACCACCTCGCGGCCCGAGGTGGGCTCCGGCGCGGAGGTGCGGTCGGCGTCCAGGTACCAGTCCTGCGCCTGGCAGACGGTCACGAGCGCCTCGTCACCCTCCTCGTCGACCGAGAGCGGGATCATCGGAACCGGGCCGGGGTAGGTGAAGAACCGGTCGGCCTTCGCCTCGTCGCGCTGCCACTGGGCCGCAGCGTCGATCGCCGCTGCGGTCGTGGTGTCCTGCAGCTCGTCGGAAGTGTAGTCGCGGGTGAACGCGGCGATGCTGAGGGCGGTGTCCGATGCGCGGACGGCCTGTACCCAGGGGCTCGACTCGAGCTCACCCGTGGGCTCACCCGACTGCCAGCTGACCGACGGCGGCTCGACCGCTGCGGGGGTGCACCCCGTCAGCGCGAGACCGATCGCCGCGATCCCGACCACTGTCAGACCCATGAGTCGACGCCTGTACTGCATTCTCAATGCCCCTCTGCCCACGACGAGCTGGCCTCGACGCCTCGCTGATAGTCCGCCAGCATCTCCTCGGCCAGATCTGTCGCCTCCGCCGGGGAGAGCCCCTCCGTCATGCCGAGATCGGCGAGCATCTGCTCGATCGTGTTGATCATCGCGATCTCGCGGCCGGAGGCGCTGTTCTGCTGCTCCTCCAACAGTACTTCGTGCGAATTGCCCCACGCCGCCTCGGCATTGCCGAAGCCCCAGTCGGAGACGCCGCCGATGACGGCATCCTGGACGACATCGATCGCGACGCTGCCGCCCTCGACGAGGACGTCGCCGACGGCCGGGATCGGGATCAGCCCGACGACCGTGCTCACGCCGTCGATGGCCTCCTGGACGGCCGCATCGTGGCGTCCGGCCTCTCCGAGCGCGGCGCCCTCCCCCGATCCGTCGAGCCAACCCTGCAGCTCGACGACGCGCTCGAGGGCGTCCGCGGCGAAGGCGCTGCCGGGAGGAGCGATGTCGGCGAGCGCGATGAGCGCATCCTGGTACTGCCGCACCGACTGGGAGATGACATCCGCACCGGCTGATGGCGAATCGCCATCGCTCCAGGTCGCGGTGCCGAGAAGCTGGGACAGCTGCGCCTGCGTGACGTTGGGGATCGAGCGCGGGTCGGTCGTCCCGATGAGTGCGTCCTGGATCGACAGCGCACTCGCGGTGCGGGGGTCGCTCTCGCTGAGGTTCTCCGAGAAGTACGGCATCGCGACGGAGATGCCCTCCGCGATGCGCACCTGTCCGATGCTCGTGAGGTTCTCCGGCAGGAAGCTCTCGTTGGTGGTGAGTTCCCGCACGATCTGGGTGGTGAGCTCCGCCACGCGGTCCCAGGTCTCCGGGTTGTACGTGTGCGTCGCGTCGGCAGGGCCGCCCGCGGCCTGCTGCGCACCGGCCCAGAGCGCGCCCGGACCCTCGAAGCCGTCGCCGCTGCCGTCGGCACTCCAGTCGCGGTCGCCGTACCAGTACTCGACACGTCCGGGGCCCAGGTCGCCGTCGCCGTACGGGTCTTCTCCGGTCGCCGTGAGCCAGTCCAGTGCCGCGTCGGGGTAGGTGCCGAGCGTCGAGAAGACGCGGCCGGCGAGGTCGTCGACGCGGTTGCCGTTGAGCCCGGTCGTCTCGCCCTCGAGCTGCGCGAGGAAGCGACCGCCCGCGTTCGGCGAGGTGTCGTACCAGCCGCCGTTCTGCATGCTCATCGGGTCGCGTTCGATGCGGTCGATCTCGTCGGCCATGGCCACCGTGAGGTTCACACCCAGCGGGTTGTTCTTCTCGTCCGAGAAGAGGAAGCCGATCGCCGCGACCGCGCCGCCCACGGTCGAGGAGGCGCCTTCGAGCATGCTGTCGGCGAAGTCGCTCGAGGTCGACGGCATCCAGATCTGGGAGCCGGTCGACAGGCCCCCGCGGATCATGGTCGCGAGCGCGAGTGCCGCTGCGGGGTCGAAGCCCTCGGTGATGGCCGCGTCACCCAGGTTGTCGATCATCGAGACGGTGCTCTCGCCGCCGACCTCGAGGAAGAACTGCGACATCACGAACGTGTCTTCGCCCCAGACCGAGAAGAAGTCCTGCAGGGCCTGCACGTTCTCGTCGGTGACGTCGCCCTCGGCGATCTCGTCGGCGAGGTTCGCGAACGCGTCTCCGAGGTTCTCGAAGGTGAGGTCGTCGATGTCGTCGATGCCCGCGGCGCTCAGCGCCGACTGCATCTGGTCCCACCGCGCCGATGCCGGCGGCTGGAGCGCCGTCGTGAGCGTGCTGTCGGCGGTCTCGCGCTGGTCGGCGAGGGTGCGCAGCTGCTGTGCGGCCATCCGCATGTCGTACAGGCCGGGCTTGTTCCCGCTCGGCACCCAGAGGTTCGACCCCAGGGTGGCATTCGGCGCGTTGGGGGTGAAGGCCGACGGCAGGAACGGGCTGTCCTCCTGCTCCGCGGCCTTCCACGTGGCGTAGCCGGTGGCGTACGCCTGGTGCGCCGCCGTGGTGGCGACGCGGATGCGGTCGACCTCGGTGGCGTAGGCGGAGAGGGCGGACTGCACGGCGGCGAACTCCGTCTTGAGCTCATCGCACAGGGTCTGCGGCTTCGCCAGCGACGTGCGGAACGCGGCGCCCGCGTCTCCGGCCCAGATCTCCTCGGTCGTGCCGGTGGCGGCGTTCGACAGAGCCGTGCGCACCGTCTCGGTGCCGGTGTTCCGGTTGCTGACGCGTGTCGCGGCATCGTTGACCGCCCCGGTGTTCCCCCGGCCTGGATGCAGTTCGTCCCACTGAGTCATGTCGTGCGCCCCTCCTCGACGGTGTTCCCGTCCCCCAGCAAATCTAGCGGGGGTGACGAAGACCGGCGATGGGCAGAACTCCCCATGCGCCTGGCCGCTCGTGCGCGGTCAGGCGATCACAGCATGCCGAGGGCGCGCACGGCTTCGCGTTCGTCGACCAGCTCGGCCACCGAGGCGTCGACGCGGGCGCGGGCCCAGTCGCTCAACTCGAGGCCTTCGACGATTCGCCACTCGCCGTCGACGGAGCGCACGGGGAACGACGAGATCAGACCCGCAGGAACCCCGTACTCGCCGTGCGAGACGACGCCGGCCGAGGTCCAGTCGTCGGTGCCCTGCACCCAGTCGCGCACGTGGTCGATCGTCGCGCTCGCCGCGGATGCCACGGACGACGATCCGCGCACCTCGATGATCTCCGCGCCGCGCTTCGCGACGCGCGGGATGAAGGTCTGCTCGAGCCACGCGGGCACGTCGCCGACGATCTGCTCGAGTGCTTCGCCGACGGGCTTCCCGCCGACGGTCGCGTGCGAGATGTCGGGGAACTGCGTGGCCGAGTGGTTGCCCCAGATCGGCACCCGGCGCACGGTGTGCACGGGGACGCCGAGCGTCCGCGCCAGCTGAGCGCGCGCCCGGTTCTCATCGAGCCGGGTCAGAGCGGTGAACCGCTCGGAGGGCACGCCGTCGGCTGCCGCGGCCGCGATCAGGGCGTTGGTGTTGGCGGGGTTTCCCACGACCGTGACGCGCACGCCCGGTGCCGCATTCGCCGCGATCGCCGCACCCTGCGGGCCGAAGATGCCGGCGTTGGCCGCGAGCAGGTCTGCGCGTTCCATGCCGGGTCCGCGCGGGCGGGCGCCCACGAGCAGTGCCAGATCGGTGCCGTCGAAGCCGACGGCGGCGTCATCCGTCACCTCGACGTGCTCGAGCAGGCCGAACGCGCCGTCCTGCAGTTCGAGCGCCGCACCCTCCGCGGCGCCGAGTCCCTGCGGGATCTCCAGCAGCCGGAGCCGCACCTTCTCATCGGGTCCGAGCAGGTCGCCCGCCGCGATGCGGAACAGCAGTGCGTAGCCGATCTGTCCGCCCGCGCCGGTGATGGTGATCGTGGTCGTCATGCCCCGAGCCTACGACCGTTCGGCCGATCTCCGCGCGGAGTACCCTCGACGCATGACCTTCAATCCCGACGCCGACATCTCGGGCAACACCACGCGTCGACGCGGCCGCAACGGAGCCATCGCAGGTGGCGTGGGCGTGGGTGTGCTCGGCATCATCGCGCTCATCGCCGGACCGCTGCTCGGCATCGATCTGACCGGATTGATCGGCGGTGGCGCGCCCGGCGGCGGCAGCGAACCCGCCGGGGGATCGGTCATCGAGAACTGCGAGACCGGTGCGCAGGCGAACGCCGATGTCGACTGCCGCATGGCGGGAGCGCAGCTCGTGCTCGACGAGTTCTGGGCCGACGAGGTCGAGGGCTACCGCAAGCCCGGATTCATCGTCGTCGACGGGGCGACGAACACGGCCTGCGGCACGGCATCCAACGCCGTCGGGCCGTTCTTCTGCCCCGGCGACGAGACGGTCTACATCGACCCGACCTTCTTCCAGCTGATGCAGGAGCAGTTCGGTGCATCCGCGGGCGAACTCGCCCAGCTGTACATCGTCGGGCACGAGTGGGGTCACCACATCCAATGGATCACCGGGGTCATGGACGAGTACCCGAACAACGGCACCGGTCCCGGAAGCAACGGCGTCCGCACGGAACTGCAGGCCGACTGCTACGCGGGTGCCTGGATCGGTCGGATCTCGGAGGAGACCGACAGCAAGGGCGTTCCGTACCTTCAGCCGACCACCGAGAAGCAGCGCATCGATGCCCTGAACGCGGCGTTCGCAGTCGGTGACGACCACATCCAGGAGCAGTCCGGCTTCTCGAACCCGGAGAGCTGGACGCACGGCTCCAGCGAGCAGCGGCAGCGCTGGTTCGCCGAGGGGTATCAGAACGGCCTCGGCGTCTGCGAACAGGCGCTGACGCTGCCGACCGACCAGCTGGATCCATAGCCGCAGCGTGACCCGCTAGCGTTGACGATGAAGTCTGCACGACCGGCCGGGGGACCGAAGATGAAGAAGACGGATGCGCTGTATCCACCGATCGAGCCGCACGAGACGGGGGAACTGCTCGTCGGCGACGGCCACCGCGTCTACTGGGAGGTCAGCGGCAACCCCGAGGGCAAGCCGGTGGTGTTCCTGCACGGCGGACCCGGCAGCGGCACCTCGCCCTGGCAGCGCCGGTTCTTCGACCCGAAGGTCTATCGCATCGTGCTGTTCGACCAGCGCGGCTGCGGACGCAGCACGCCGCACGCGAGTGCGCCGGATGCCGACTTCCGGTACATCACGACCGCGCACCTGATCGCCGACATCGAGCTGCTGCGCAAGAACCTCGGCATCGAGAAGTGGCAGGTGTTCGGCGGGTCGTGGGGGAGCGCCCTCGCGCTGGCGTACGCGCAGGCGCATCCGGATGCCGTGACCGAGCTCGTCCTCCGCGGGATCTTCACGCTGCGTCGCGTCGAGCTCGAATGGTTCTACGAGGGCGGCGCCGCCGCGCTGTTCCCCGACCTCTGGGAGAGCTTCCTCGCGCCGATCCCCGTGCTCGAGCGCTCGCACATGATCGAGGCCTACCACCGGCGGCTGTTCGATCCGGACCCCGCCGTGCACGTGCCTGCCGCGATCGCCTGGTCGACGTGGGAGGCGGCGACCGTGACGCTGACGCCGGATGCCGCGCAGATCGGCGCGAAGTCCGACCCCGAGAAGGCGACCGCGTTCGCCCGCATCGAGAACCACTTCTTCGTCCACCGCGGCTGGTGGGAAGAGGGGCAGCTGATCGCCGGGGTCGACGTCATCCGCCATATCCCGACCGTCATCGTCCAGGGGCGGCACGATGTCGTGACACCGATGATGACCGCGTGGGACCTGCACCGCGCCTGGCCCGAGGCCGAGTTCGTCGTGGTCGACGATGCCGGGCACGCGGCCACCGAGCCGGGTACCCAGAAGGCGCTGCGCGCTGCGACCGACCGCTTCGCCCGCGCCGCCCGCTGAGCCTCAGGCCTGCAGCGCCTTCGTCAGCGTCTTCAGGAGTCCCACGACGCCGCCGTTCGCGCGGTGGCGGGTCAGCCCCTCGCTCACGGCCGCCCCGGTGCGCGCCGACACGAACCACGGCGGCTTCGGCAGGATCGTGAGGCGTCCGCCGCCGTTCGCGATCGGCAGCGATCGGGGGAACGGGCGGAACGGTCCGCGGAGCACCGAGCGCTCCACCCCGTCGAGCAGCAGCGCGTTGTGCACGACGCCGATGCCGCTGCCCACGTCGTCGATGGTGCCGCCGGGGAACGCGCCCCAGGTGAGGGTCGGGGTGATGAACGCGAAGGCGGTCCAGCTGTTGATCGCGATCGAGCCGTAGTGGAGCGCTGCGATGGCCCGCTCGAAACCGGCGCCGAGCGCCTTCTCAGTCGCCGGGTCGATCAGCAGGTTCGCGCCGAGGGTGCCCTGGAGCTTGTCGTTCGCGTGGGCCACGGCGGCATCGAGGAACTCCTGGCCGGTGCCTGCGACGGTGACGACGCCCAGCACCGGCGCGAAGTACTCGGTGGTCTCGAGTGCCGTCGCGTCGTCGTCGGCGTCGATCTCGACGAGCAGCCGGTCGCCCAGCACGAGCGCGTCGGGGTAGGCGTCGGTGGCGAGGTCCATCCGCGAGGGGGAGCCCGGGTACCAGATGGGGCGCTCCGGGGCGTTGGCGTAGGCACGGCGCAGCGCGGCGCGGAATGCATCGGCCTGGTCCCAGTCGGACGACATGATGACGACCTGGCCGGCGATGCAGTTGTGGCCGGAGTTCTGCAGGCGCATGGTCGCGATGTGCTCGGCCTGGTAGGTGAGATCGGCGTCGGTCCACGCGCCGGGCACCACGATGATGGGGGAGACTCCGCCGAGTTCGGCGGTGATCGGCTTCTTCAGCTGCGGGCGGTTCTCGCGCCGACGACGCTTGGTCGCGGCAGCCCCTTCGCCCTTCGACGGCCCCCAGGCGATCGTGTCGAACGTCGCGGCGGAGCCGGTGATGTGCACGTGCACGAGTCCGGGGTGGCCGGTGAGATACGCGCCGACCGCGGGGCCGCCGCGCACGATGCGCAGCAGTCCCGGCTCGATGAGGGGCGCGAGCGCGCGCTTGTACACCGGCACCAGAGCATCCTGCGTGGGGTTGACCTTCAACAGGGCGGTGCGGTTGTGGGCGAGCAGTTCGTACAGCACGTCGAGCACCGGGATCGAGGTCACGTTGCCCGCGCCGAGCACGAGTCCGACCCCGCCCGGTTCGGTGGGGGTGCGCTGCGCGAGGCCGGCACCCGCGCGCGCGGCGTTCGGGGTGATGCCGGGCTCGAGCCACACCTCGCCGGTGAAGCCGGACAGCAGGAACTTGTCGATGCCGGTCAGGGGGAAGGCGTGCACGCGGGTGCGTCTGCCGGGGGCGCGGTCGATCGTGAGGCCGTCGAGCGGATTCACGCCCTTCGCCAGGCGGGAGAGCGTCTCGATGTAGGCGTCGAGCGCGCCGAGCACACTGTAGGGGCCGCTCAACCATTCCTCGCCGCGCAGCGGGTGCTTCCCGTCGAGCCCCTTGGAGGCGGCGGCCGTGTTCGCCCAGTCCTCGGCGGTGGCGGCGACGCTCGTGCGCACCGCGCGCAGCAGCGTGACCCGCTGGGCGACGGTGAGAGCGGACCAGGTGCGCGATCCGGCCTGCAGGTCGTCGATCGCGGTGTCGAGGCGTTCCTGTTCGCTCTCACTCAGCGACGCGGACCCCGCTGTCGACGTGCTCTTCGAGGCGGATACGGGGGCGGGGGCTGTGCTCGCAGAAGTCATCGGCGTCTCCTTCGGACGGGATCCCAGCTTAGGCGTCGGAGGTTCCGACGGCCTCGATGTCGGCGCGACGGAGGCGGTAGCGCCGGAGCGCCAGCAGGCTCGCGGCCATCAGCACGGCGGGGAGGATGCTGAAGCTGAGCACGATGCCCGTGATCGCGGCCTCCGGCTGCTCGACCGTGGCTCCGGCGACGGTGGAGACGTATCCGGTCGCGGCGAGGGTCAGCGACACCGCGGTGGCGCCGAGCGCGAAGCCGACGGTCTCACCCGCCGTCCAGATGCCGGTGAAGGTGCCGGCCTGTCCCGGCCCGCTCGTGCGCTCATCGTGCGAGATCACATCGGGCAGCATCGCCATGGGCAACGACTGGAGTCCGGCGTAGGCGATGCCGGCGACCGCGACCGAGGCGTAGATCCAGGCGCCGGGCGCCCAGACCGCGAAGACGAGCGTCGCGCCGGCGGCGGTGAACAGAGCGCTGGCCATCGCGAACGCCCGCTCCTTGCCGACCCGCCTCGCGATGACGGTCCACGCCGGAGTCGCGAGGAGTGCAGGTCCGACGAGGGCCACGAACACGAATGTCACGGCATCCTCGCTGCGCAGCACCCACGTCGCGACGTACTGCGCCCCGGCGAGCATCGTCCCCGTGGCGAGGGCCTGCAACACGAACGTGCCCAGCAGTGCGCGGAACGGCTGGCTGCGCTTCAGGGCCCGGAAGCCCGACATGTACTGATCGCGCCATGTCGAGTCGGCGATCGCGGCGGCCGGGGCTGCCACGGTGCGCCGGGCGGCGATCGTCGCCGTCCGGGAAGCGATCAGCATGCCGATCCCGATCACGACACCAGAGGCGATGCCCATCAAGAGGTACCCCAGGACGGGGTCGTCGCCGGCATTGCGCAGCGCGGGACCCCCGGCGCCGAACAGCAGGATCGCCGCGGTGAGCACGACCACGCGCCAGCCGAGCAGACGGGTGCGCTCGTCGTAGTCGCCGGTCAGCTCGGCGGGCAGGGCGACGTACGGCACCTGGAAGAGGCTGAACGCCGTGGCGGTCGCGAGGAAAGCGAGCAGCACGCTGATCGCCCCGGCGACCGGCCCCCAGGAGGGCGGCACGGCGAACGTGAGGGCGAAGAACAGGGGGAGGGCCAGAGCACCGGTCACCATGAACCCGCGACGGGAACCGGTGCGAGCGAGCTGGCGGTCCGACGCGGCGCCGATCAACGGATCGATCAGGACGTCCCAGATCTTCGCGGCCGTGACGATGAGTCCGGCCGCGAGCGCGGCGACGCCGAGGTTGTCGGTGAGGAAGTACGTCAGCACCAGCCCGGGCAGGGTGGCGTAGCCGCCGGTCCCCAGCGACCCGATCGCGTACAGCGCGATCGTGCGCGGGGAGAGACGGACGGATGCTCGTTCGGGCCGAGCCTCAGTGCTCATCGCGCCAGTGTAGCGGCGCGATGAGGGCCACTCAGATCAGCGCGAGTTCGCGCAGCTTCGACTCGACGTCGGCGTTCGACGGCTCGACGTGGTGGGAGGAATCGGGGTACACGACGACCGGGATGTTCATGCGACCCGAGATCTCCTTCGCGACGTCCGCGGCGGCGGGCTCCGCGACGAGGTCGACGTAGGTGTATTCGACACCGAGCGCATCGAGCTGCTTCTTGGTGCGGATGCAGTCGCGGCACCAGTCGGCGCCGAACATCGTGATGGTGTCGGAGGCAGCAGAAGTCATGCTTCCAGCCTACGGCCGCGCGGATGGGGTGGCGCTGAGTGTCAGTCGGGTGCTCGGCGACCGGTGTCGACTTCGGCGGGCAGATGCTCGACGGGGATCACGACCACGTCCTGCATCTTCCAGTCGATGTCGGCGATCCCCTCCGCGGCGGCGCTGAGATCGTCGAGCGGCACCTTGCGGCGATGCGGCACGACGAACGCTTCGATGTGGAAGACCTGCCCCTGGTCGCGCATCCGCACGCCGGCCTGCGCCACCCAGGGTCGACTCCGCAGGTACGACACGATGTCGGCGGCCAGCGGGTGCGGATGCTTGCTGTCGTACGTGCGGGCACGCTGATCCATGAGGTCGACCACGGCTGTCTTCGTGTTGCGGAAGCCGTCCCAGATGATGCCCAGCGATATGAAGAGGGCGGCCGCGCCGTCCAGCCACCACGCGCCGACGCCGATGCCGAGCACGCCGACCACCGAGGCCACCGTGGTCTGCCAGTCGGCCTTCGCCATGTCGGCGTCGGCATACAGCAGCTTGTTGTGCAGCACAGGGGCGAGCTTCGACTTCGCCGGGCCGTAGAAGAACACCGGCCCGATGATCACGACCACCATGACGCCCACCATGAGCCAGCCGAGCCAGATCGTCTGCCCGAACAGCTGCACGGTGCCGATCGTGGGATGCTCCGCCGCGATCAGCCCCGTGACCGCCTCGACGGCGAGGTTCAGGCCCACGGCGAGCAGTGCCACCCCGGCGACGAGATGCCCCACGCCCATCGCCCGGTGCAGTCCGTAGGGGTGCTTCTTCGTGGGTCGGCGGCGTACGAAGATCAATGCCGTCAGGAAGGCTATCTGCGGGATCAAGGAGAGCATGTCCTCGATCCAGGCCGTCCGCATCGCCTGCGACTCGCCCACCACGAGCGCGATCACCGCGATCGTGATCGACGTGTAGACGATCGTGAAGATCTCCCACTTCACCGCGCGACGAACTGCCCGCGCCTGCTCCGCCGGCAGCGTGGTGCGGCCGAACTGCCGGGTCTCGGTCATCCGCCGACCTCCTCGTCGAGGAAGGTCTCCAGTGTCGACAGGAAGGCGTTCTCCCCGAGCGGCACCAGCATCACGAGCTCACGCCCATCGGCGCCCTCGATCCCGCGATAGCCCCGGGTGACACCCGCCTTGTCGATCCACGGGGTGTCGGGGGTGATGCCGCCGGCGATGAGGTCGAGGTCGCCTGCCTCGAGCTCCGTCACCAGCGTCTCCTCCGATGCGACGGTCCACTCGGTGTCGGCATCGATGCTGTCGGCGAAGCGGTCCACGAGGTCGACGATCGTTCCGGTGGGGTCGCCCTGGCTCACCTCCACCAGCTCGCCATCCGGGGACGTGCCGACGCGCAGCACTCCTCCCGAGACGGAGTCCAGGGTGCCGTCGGGGTCGGCGGGGATGCTCAGGCCGCACCCGCCGAGAAGGCTGATGGCGGCGAGCACGGCGAGGGAGGCGATCGGGCGCCGGATGCGCCGTCGCTGCGGCAACGCAGATCTGTCCACGCGCCGAGAGTGCTCCGCGCGGCGTCGTCCTGCAAAGCCGTTGACGAGTGGCACTGCCGAGCGCTAGCGCCACGCAGATCGGGCGCCGTCTCTTGTGGGTAAGGGTACCCTTACCTATACTCAAAGCCATGAGCAGCGCATGCGAGCACCTGCAGGATCCCGACTGGGACGACATCGAAGGCGCCGTGCTCATCGCCGGTGATGCGGCCGATGCCGGCGTCATCGCGAGCATCGCCGCGCGACTGCCGTGGGACGCGCAGGGCGTGATCATCCTCGAAGCCGCGGCGCGCATCCAGTTCCGTCACATCGACGTGCCCGAGGGGGTGTCGGTGCGCTGGTTGGTGCGCGGTGACGGCATCCGTGCGCACACGCGTGGCGAGCGGCTGGCCAACGCCGTGCATGCCTGGTGCGTGGAGTGGACCTGCTCCGAGCCGCCGTCGCAGTGGACCGTCTGGCTCGGGCCGCACACGCCGCCGCACGTCGCGCGGATGGCGCGCAGCCTGCTCGGCGTCGCGAACTGACCGCTCAGGCGCTCAGGCGCTCAGGCGCTCAGGCGCTCAGGCGCTCAGGCGCTCAGCGCACCGAGGCCACCGCGGGAGCGTTCGCGCCCGCGGTGATCGCGTCGAGGGCGCGGCGCAGCGACGAGCTCGACGTGTGCGCCGTGTACGGGAAGTACACGACCTCGACCCCGACCTCGGCGAACTCGCTCTCCAGGCGCAGCCCCTTGTCGGTGCCGCGCCAGTCGTCGCCCTTGAAGAAGTGCGTGAACTGCACGTCGCGCCACGAGTCCATCTTCGACGGCGTGGTCTCCACGTAGACGTCGTCGACGAACGAGATGTGCTTCACGATCTCCGCACGCTCCGCCGTCGGGATGACGGGCTCGATGCCCTTCACCTGGCGCAGCATCTCGTCGCTGACGACGCCTGCGATCAGAATGTCGCAGTGCTGCTTGGCGTGACGAAGTAGATTCAGATGCCCGACGTGAAACAGGTCGAAAGCACCAACGGCATAGCCGATACGCGTCCCCATGATCTCCCCAGATCAGTGATTCCCCAGAAAGCGGATCCCCACCCGCTCTGCGACTCCCACAGCCGCAGTTCGACAGTGTAGCAGGTCCGGGTTTCGTTCCCCACAGCAACCCATGGAACGATGGAGGCCGCACGCGGTGCGTGCGCGGAACAGGGGGCTGACGTGGGGACACCGGTGACGGTCATCGTGCCGACGTTCAACGAACGCGAGAACGTCGCCGAGCTCGTGGCCCGCACCGCCGCCGCGCTCGCCGGGTGGGACGCCGAGATCCTGTTCGTCGACGACAGCACCGACGACACCGCCGCCGAGGTCGAACGGGTCGCCGTCGACGCCCCGATCCCCGTGCGCGTCATCCACCGCACCGAGAACACGAACGGGCTGGGCGGGGCCGTGGTGGTCGGGCTCGAGGCCGCGGCATCCGATGTGTGCGTCGTGATGGACGGCGACCTGCAGCATCCGCCGGAACTTCTCCCTGTGCTGCTCGAGCGTCACGCCGCCGGGGATGTCGACGTGGTGGCGGCATCGCGCTACATCGGCGGAGGCGACACCAGCGGCCTCGGCACGGCGGTGCGCTTCGGCGTCTCCCGCGTGGCGACCTGGCTGACGAGGGCGATGTTCCCGATCCGTCTCGCGCGCAGCACCGACCCGATGACCGGCTTCTTCCTGGTCGACCGGCGTCGGCTCGATCTCACGGCGCTCCAGCCGCAGGGCTTCAAGATCCTTCTCGAGATCCTCGCGCGCAACGATCTGCGCATCGCCGAGGTGCCGATGGAGTTCGCGGAGCGCCGGCACGGCACCTCGAAGGCGAGCCTGCGTCAGGGGGCGACCTTCATCGCGCACCTCGCCCGCCTGCGCTTCGGGAAGATGTCGCTGTTCGCGCTCATCGGCGTCATCGGCGCGGCCGCGAACCTCGGGATCATGTGGGCACTCACCGCCGCCGGCGTGCCCTACGTCTGGGCGGCCATCATCGGCGCCGAGGTCACCATCATCGGCAACTTCCTGTTGCAGGAGCGGTTCGTGTTCGCCGACATGCGCACGGATGCCCGCGCCCTCGGCATCCGCTTCGCCAGCTCCTTCGCGTTCAACAACGTCGAGGCCGCCCTGCGCATCCCGGTGATGGCGCTGATGGTCGAGTCCTGGCACATCTCGAGCGTGCTCGCGACGGCACTCTCGTTGATCGTGGCGTTCTTCGCCCGGTTCCTGTTCCACTCGCTCGTCGTCTACGCGCCGCAGCGGCGGCGCAAGGGCGATGCCGCGGGGGCCGAGCCGCCGACGGACACCGCCGCTCTGCGGGTCATCCGCGCGATCGATGCCGAGGCGATGAAGCCGGGCGAGCTCTAGCTGCTCGCGCCGAGGTACGTCTCGAGGGCGGCATCCGCATCCCGCGGCGTCCATCCCGTCGCCTCGATGCGGCCGAGGTCCAGCACGCTGTTGAGCGGACGCGGGGCGATCGGGCCGGCCTGGTCGGCGAAGTACTCCGTGGTGGTCACGTCGGTCACGCCGGAGGGATCATGCCCGGTCAGGCGGTACACGGCGCGCGCGATGTCGGCCCACGAGCGCGGCTCTCCCGCGCCGGTCACGTTGTAGACGCCGTAAGGAGCGGCGGTCGACAGCAGGTGCAGGATCGCCGAGGCCAGATCCTCGGTGAAGGTCAGGCGCCCGATCTGGTCGCCGACGACCCGCGGTGCGATACCCCGCTCGGCGAGCGAGGCCATCGTGCGCACGAAGTTGCGCCCCTCGCCGATGACCCACGACGTGCGGACGATGTAGTGCCGCGGCACCGTCGCGACGACGGCGTCGCCCGCGGCCTTCGTCTGGCCGTAGATGCCGAGCGGGCGCACCGGGTCGGACTCCGTGTACGGGCCCGCCTTCGTGCCGTCGAACACGTAGTCGCTGGAGACGTGCACGAGCGTGATGCCGTTCTCGGCGGCGATGCGTGCCAATGCGGTCACGCCGGTGACGTTCGACGACCAGGCGTCACCGCGGCCGTCGTCGGTCTCGGCGAGATCGACCGCGGTGTAGGCGGCGGCGTTGATGATCGCGCGATAGTCGCGCCATCGCCGCGCCGTGGCGAGGTCGTCGGCCCGCAGGTCGAGGGTCTCCCGCGTCGTGTACTCCACGTGCTCGGCGTCGCCGAGCGCGGCGCGCAGGGCGAGTCCGAGCTGGCCCGCGCCGCCGAGGACGAGGATCTTCTTCGGCCCGATCGGCGTCACATCGGCGAGGCGCGGGTGCGCGAGGTCCTTGGCCGACACCTCGACGTCGGCGAGCGGGATCGGCCACGCGATGGCCGCGGTCTCATCGGCGAGGTTGAGGAACGAGTACTCGGCGTCGGGCGACCAGTGATCGTTGACGAGGTACGTGTAGGCCGTGTCCGCCTCGAGCGTCTGGTACGAGTTGCCCACGCCGCGGGGCACCAGGATCGCGCGCGACGGATCGATCTCCGTCGTGAAGACCGTGCCGAACGTGTCGCCCGCACGCAGGTCGACCCATGCGCCGAAGATCTTCCCGGTGGCGACCGACACCCACTTGTCCCAGGGCTCCGCGTGGATGCCGCGCGTGGTGCCGACCGCGTCGTTGAAAGAGATGTTGTTCTGCACGGGGCCGAAGTCGGGGAGACCGGCGGCGACCATCTTCTCGCGCTGCCAGTTCTCCTTGAACCACCCACGCGAATCCCCGTGCACCGGCAGGTCGACGACGAGCAGGCCGGGGATCGGCGTCTCGGTGACCGTGAGCGCCTTGCCGAACTCCGTCATCACTGGCCCTTCGCCGCGTAGAACGACTCGGTCGCATCCTTGGCCGGTGCCCACCAGTCCTCGTTCTCCCGGTACCAGTCGATGGTCGAGGCGAGCCCCGACTCGAAGTCGGAGAACTGCGGCACCCAGCCCAGCTCGGTGCGGAGTTTCGTGGAGTCGATCGCGTAGCGCAGATCGTGGCCCGCGCGATCGGTCACGTGGTCGTAGGCGTCCGCGGGCTGTCCCATCTGCGTGAGGATGAGCTCGACCACCGACTTGTTGTCCTTCTCGCCGTCGGCGCCGATCAGGTACGTCTCACCGATCTCGCCCTTGTCGAGGATCGTCAGGACGGCCGACGAATGATCGTCGGCGTGGATCCAGTCGCGCACGTTCTGGCCGGCGCCATACAGCTTCGGACGGATGCCGCGCAGCACGTTGGTGATCTGACGCGGGATGAACTTCTCGACGTGCTGGTACGGCCCGTAGTTGTTCGAGCAGTTCGAGATCGTCGCCTGCACTCCGAACGACCGCACCCACGCGCGCACCAGCAGATCGCTGCCCGCCTTCGTCGACGAGTACGGCGACGAGGGGTTGTACGGGGTGTTCTCGGTGAACCGCTGCGGATCGTCGAGCTCCAGGTCGCCGTACACCTCGTCGGTCGAGATGTGGTGGAAGCGCCGCTCGTGCCGACGTGCGGCCTCGAGCAGCGTGTAGGTGCCGATGATGTTCGTGTCGAGGAACGGCCGCGGGTCGTGCAGCGAGTTGTCGTTGTGCGACTCCGCCGCATAGTGCACGACCGCGTCGGCTTTCGCGAACAGCCCGTCGACGAGCTCGGCGTCGGCGATGTCCCCCTCGACGAGCTCCACGCGGTCGGCGGGGAGGCCCGCGAGCGATGCCCGGTTTCCGGCATAGGTCAGCTTGTCGAGCACGGTCACGTGCGCGTCGGTGTGCGCCACGACATGGTGCACGAAGTTCGATCCGATGAAACCGGCGCCGCCGGTCACGAGCAGCCGGGTCATCGCTTGCCTCGTTCCAGGAGCTCGAGCAGGTAGGAACCGTACCCGGATTTCACGAGGGCTTCGGCGCGCACGCGCAGTTCGTCGTCGTCGAGGAAGCCCTGGCGCCAGGCCACTTCTTCGGGCACGCCGATCTTCATGCCGGTGCGGCGCTCCATCGTTCGCACGTAGTCGGCGGCATCCGTCATCTGGTCGAACGTCCCGGTGTCGAGCCAGGCGGTGCCGCGGGGCAGCACCTCGACCTGGAGCTTGCCGCGCTCGAGGTATTCGCGGTTGACGTCGGTGATCTCGTACTCGCCGCGCGCGCTGGGAGCCAGGTTGCGGGCGATCTCGATCACGTCGTTGTCGTAGAAGTACAGACCGGGCACGGCGTAGTTGCTCTGCGGATTCTTCGGCTTCTCCTCGAGCGAGATCGCCTGGCCGGCGTCGTCGAACGCGACGACGCCGTACGCCTCGGGCTCGGCGACCCAGTAGGCGAAGACCGCGCCGCCGTCGATGTCGGCGAAGCGCTTGAGCTGGGTGCCGAGGCCGGGGCCGTAGAGCAGGTTGTCGCCGAGGACGAGGGCGACGCTGTCGTCGCCGATGAAGTCCGCACCGATCGTGAACGCCTGCGCGAGCCCGTCCGGCGACTCCTGCTGGGCGAACGTCAGCGAGATGCCGAACTGCGAGCCGTCTCCGAGGAGTCGTTCGAAGTGGGCGGCGTCGTGGGGCGTGGTGATGACGAGGATGTCCCGGATCCCGGCGAGCATCAGCGTCGACAGCGGGTAGTAGACCATCGGCTTGTCGTAGACCGGGATGAGCTGCTTCGAGACTCCCAGTGTGATCGGATGCAGTCGCGTGCCCGAACCGCCCGCCAGAATGATGCCCTTCATGATCCCCCTCGTGAAAACGTCGATGTCCATGGTGGCGTCACAGAAGGGACGGCCATCCCCTGCCGTCCGACGACCCCCACAGTCGTACGTCCGACTCTAGCGGTTTGCCTATGCGTGCCAAGGCGCTGCCAAGCTTGAGCCATCCAGCTGCCCACGTCGATCGTGGTGCTTTCGAGCGGTCCAAGTTCGACCGAGACTGCAGCCCTGTGGGCCGTCGACGTGGAGGCCATGAAGCCCGGGCGAGCTCTAGGAGCTCACGGCGTCCGTCGTGGGGGGTGCGGTGACGTGCGGCGGATCATCGCGGTCACACGTCGCCATGCGAAGCGGCGGCGGGGCTGGGCCACCAGCTCGGCGACGAGTGCGGCGACCGCGGCGCTCGCGCTGACGTCGTCGGCATCCGGTTGGAAGCGTTGGGCGCCGGGGGTCGAGATCAGGTGGTCCAGCGCCGACCGCAGATCCGCCTCCGTGGTGACGACCGTGCAGCGCCCGCGATCCGCCATGAACTCGCCGAACGCGTATTGATGATCGTCGACCACCTCGCCGAGCCTCGGGTCACGGGGGACCACGATCGGGACGACGCCGGCGGCGTTCGCATCGGCGATGGTGCCCGGGCCGACCTGGGACACGACGATGTCGGCGGACCGATAGTGCCGCTGCAACTCCTCGCCCGTCATCATCATGTGGTTCTCGCCGGTCGTCGAGGCAGCAGAGTAACCGTTCTGCACGATCAGCGAGACGTCCGGATGCGCAGCGACCCATTGATCGATCCACGTGATCAGTCGGTCGAACGGGTGATGGTCCGTCCCGACGGAGACGAAGACCCGCGTGCTCACAGTGTGGCTCCGATCACGCGCGAATCCGGATAGAGCAACTGTTGCTCGGGCCATTGGACCGCGAAGGCATCCACGGTCGGATACACCATCCGTCCGGTCATCGTCCGGGTGGAGATGCGATCGATCACCTCTATGTAGAGGGTGCGGATGCCGAGAGCTCGTGCGGTCCAGAAGAAGGGCACGGCGACACCGGCTCCGGTCGACACCACGATGTCGGGCCGGTATCGCCGAAGGACGCGGCGCGCCAGGAACAGATTGCGGATCGCGTTGGGGATGTTCCTGGTCGTCGGTGAGAACGCCCAGGTCACCTGCTCATCGGCGAGTGCAGCGTGCGCATGCGGGTGATCGAAGCTCACCCACGCGCGCTCCTGCGTGGACCACCAGTCGCGCAGTGCGAGCAGCTGGGTGAGGTGCCCGCCGGTGGAGGCGACGAAAAGGATCTTCAACCGATCACGGTCGGGGGTTGTCTTTCCCATGATGAGTCCCAGTATGGCGCGGGAGGCGCCCTCGTGAGAGTCGGCATCGTGAGTGGCGAAATTGGTCCGTGCGCGCGCTTGATATTCTGGTACGCTTCGGGGAGGTCACCTCGGGGGAGGTGATCGGCGGGAATGTAGGGATTTCCGTCAACTGGGGATTTTTGGGGAGAACGGTCTTATGACTGGGGTAGACCTTGGCGTTGAAGCGCCACTTTCGTTTCGTTCGGCGCTCAGACGCCTCGATTCCGCGCAGAAGCCTGGCGTAGGAGTACCCGCGTACACGCGCTGGGTGAACCGACGTGTGGCGCGAGTGTTCGCGGCCTTCTTCGGCGCGGTGAAAGCGACGCCGTCGGCCGTTTCGGTCGTCAGCATCGTGTTCACCTTCGCCGGACTCGCCTCGTTCCTGCTGCTGCAGGCGTACTCGCCGGTGCTCGCGGGGTTCGCTACCGCGCTGCTCCTCGCGATCGGATATGCGCTGGATTCCGCCGACGGTCAGTTGGCGCGACTCCAGGGCACCTCGAGCCTCCAGGGCGAGTGGCTCGATCACACGCTCGACGCCGTTCGTCTCCCGGCCGTCCACCTCGCGATCGCGGCAGCCTTCCTGATGTCCGGCATGACCACGCTCGCCGTGGCCGCCGCGCTCTTCTCGGTTCTCGCATCGGCCAGCTTCCTGAGCCAGAACGTCGGTGGCCTACTGCGCGACAACGCTCGAGTGGAGCGGACGGAGGTGCGGCGGATGCAGTCCTGGATCCTGTTGCCCACCGACCCCGGCATCCTTTGCTGGGTGTTCGTGCTGTGGGGTGTTCTCCCTCTCTTCGTCGCGGCTTACCTGCTGCTGATGATCGCCAACGTGGCGCACATGATCTTCTCCGCGCGCCGCCGCTGGCGTGAACTCGCAGAAGGAGGTCAGCGATGAGCGTCGTGACCGAACCCGCCGTGTCCGTCGTGATCGCGACGCGAGGACGTGCAGAGCTGCTTCGTCGAGCGGTTCGATCGATCGCCGCCCAGGAGTACGCGGGCGACATCGAGATCGTGATCGTGTACGACCAGTGCGACATCGATGCCCTCGACGACGTGAAGCCCGGGCTCGGCTCGGTCACCCTCCGCACGATGGCGAACGATCGCACTCCCGGCCTCGCCGGCGGTCGCAACACCGGCATCGCCGCCGCCACGGGAGAGCTGCTCGCCTTCTGCGATGACGACGACGAATGGCTGGCAGTGAAGCTTCGCGAGCAGGTCGCGCTGTGGGCGCAGGTGCCGGATGCCGTCGGTGTCTCGGCCGGTATCGAGATCGTCACGCAGAGCGAGTCGATCGTCCGCATTCCGCCCGCCGTCAGCACCCGGAAGGACTTCCTCTCATCGCGCATCGGTGAGATCCATCCCTCATCCTTCCTGTTCCGTCGCAGCGATCTTCTCGATCTGCCGGTCGGGGTGGACGAGGCGATCCCGCACTCGTACGGCGAGGACTACGATCTTCTCCTGCAGCTCACAGAGCGCGGCGACATCGTGAGCGTCCCGCACCCGCTGGTCATCGTGCACTGGGACCGCACATCCTACTTCGCCGGCCGCTGGGCACCCATGGCCGAAGGGCTCGGGTTCCTGCTCGAGAAGCACAAGGACCTGCTTCTCGACGACAGCAACGCCGCCCGCATGTGCGGTCAGGTCGCGTTCGCCTACGCGGCGGCAGGTTCGAAGGCGTCGGCCAAGCACTGGGTGCGACGTGCCCGCAGACATCGCGCGAGCGAGCCTCGTGTGGCACTGACCTGGATCGCACTTTCAGGTATCGTCTCGCCCGAGCGGATCGTCACCGCCCTCAACAACCGTGGACGTGGGATATGAACGCCCGGATGAAGTGGATCGTGGGGGCGTCGGCCGCCGCCGCCGTCCTCGCCGCAGCGGCATCGGTTGCCGTCATCGCGATGGGGCAGTCCGGTGGGCCCTCCGCGCAGAACGCGTCAGCCACGGCGACGCCGACTCCCATCCCGACCGTCGTTCCGCCGACCACTGGGCCGAGCGCGCCGGCGGCCGCCGTCGAAGATGCATTCGAAGACCTGGTCTCCAGCGTCCTCGACGTCACGACCACCGTGAACGCCGGAGACATCGACGTCGTCCTCGACAGCCTGAAGGCAGTCGCTGCGCCCATCTACCTCAGTGGGGTGGAAGCGGAGCGTATGGAGCTGGAGGATCAGGGCTGGACTCGATCGGGCCAGGCGACCGTCGACGGCGTCGAGACCCTGGAGTACGACGCGTCCAAGACGCCCGCGACGGCCACCATACGCGCCTGCATCGACTCGTCCGATGTGGTCATCCACGATGCTGCCGGTGATGTCGTCACCGGTGGGTCGCCGCGGGCGTGGAAGATATTCGCCATCGAGCAGGTCGACGGCGCATGGAAGATCATCGGGCAGACATTCGCCGACGATCCCGCTTGTTGACGGCTCCGCCCGTCTTCGTTGCCCGACAACTCACATACGAAACGTTCTTGACGCTAAACGCCCGGCGACGCCAGTAATACGCAGTAACAGTTCTTTTCACCTTGAGCAGTTCACTTTTTCAATGATTCTGGGGAGTCATCATGTCGCTGGGGAATACGCAGCAGAAGTCATCAAGCCGGTCTCGGCTGTCCGTGGCGGCCATCGCCGCGCTGGCAGTCGTGGGCGCGCTGTTCACTCCGACCGCCGCGTCGGCGGCGTCGCCGGTCACCGCTGACCTCGCGCCCGCCGCCGTATCGGCGACGTCGATCGGCCAGACGCAGGAGACTGCGGCCGCCTCATGCTGGGAGATCAAGCAGACTGCCCCCGCGGCAGGATCGGGCGTCTACTGGCTGAACACCCCGGAGCTCGGGGCACCGCAGCAGTTCTACTGCGACCAGGTGACCGACGGCGGCGGATGGGTGCTCATCGGTCGCGGACGCGAGAACTGGCTGCAGGGCAACGTGGGCAGGCTGACGCCGAAGGACGTGTGGGAGAACCCCACCGGTCCGGCCGCGTTCTCGCCCGCCCAGCTCCCGACGGACACGGTCACCGGACTGCTGAACGGTGGCAATGTCGACGCGCTGCAGGAGGGTGTGCGACTGCGCCGCGCGCAGAACGTCGCCGGAACCACGTGGCAGGAAGTTCGCTTCAAGTACGCCACGCCCCGCGCCAAGTGGTCGTGGCAGTTCGCCGGCGTGCAGCAGGTCGGAACTTACTCCTTCAACGGTGAGACGTCTTCGGGCGGCAACACCGGCAGCTTCGGACGCGACAACACGTTCCGCCGAGTCGAGACGAACGTCGGCGGCGGCACCCGCGGCTGGGCGAGAGGCTTCCAGTACGGGTCGAGCGCGCGCGGAAACCCCGCAGCCGACTCCTACCTCTGGCAGGCCGACACCTCGTCCCCGTACCCGCGCCCCTTCACGCAGGTGTTCCTGCGCCCGCGCCTGATGAGCGCCGACATCTTCGCCACGCCGATCCCCGACGCGGGCACGCCGCAGAAGACCGTCGTCGCGACGGCTTCCAGCTATGCGCAGCTGAACTCCTGGGGAGTCTCCGGCCTGGGCGCCGGCGGTTCCGGTGAACTCAACACCGAGGTCTCCGATTTCGTCGAGATCGCCGGTGTCATGTACGTCGGCGGCAACTTCAAGTACGTCCAGCGCACCGCGGGCGGAACAGGACAGGTCGAGCAGAGCTACCTGGCGGCGTTCGACGTGGCGACGGGTGAGTGGATCTCCACCTTCCGCCCGGTGCTGAACAATCAGGTCAAGACGCTCGCCGCGCTCCCGGACGGGCGGCTCGCGATCGGCGGCGCCTTCAACACGGTGAACGGTGTGAGCGCGCCGGCCTTCGCCGTCCTCAACCCGAGCACCGGCGCGGTCGACCCGGCCGTCACGACCAAGATCATCAACTACACCGGCGGCACCCCGCCGCTGCTGCGCACCATGGATGTCCAGGACGGCTATCTGTACATCGGAGGTCGGTTCACTCACGCGACGGGAAGCGGCGTGACCCGCGAGGTCTACATGCGCAACCTCGGGCGGCTGAACCTCTCCACACTCGCGCCGGACGCGTGGAACCCGCTGCTCGACGGCACCGTCGTGTCGGTCGACGCCTCCGCTCGCGGCGACCGCGTGTATGCCGCCGGGTACTTCGGTCTCAGCAACTGGGAGACGGTGACCGAACGCGGTGGCGCGTACAACGTCAGCGACGGTTCCGTCATCCCGTGGTCGGTGCTCTTCTCGAACCGCGACAACGGTCGAAGCGGATACCAGCAGGCGGTCAGGGAGATCGGCGACAAGGTCTGGCTCGGGGGCTCTGAGCACTCGCTGTTCAGCTACTCCCGCGACACCATGGCCCTGGACACGGCCAACATCACCCAGAACGGTGGCGACTTCCAGGCCATCAACACCTGGAACGACTATCTCGTCGCCGGCTGCCACTGCTCGGAGAACGTCTACCAGGGAGCCACGACGTGGCCGACTCCGACGAACTACCACCGGGTGGAGCACATCGATCAGGCCGGGTTCTGGAACACGGCGGACGGATCGTTCTCCGCCGACTTCAACCCGCAGATCACGATGCGCGTCGGGTACGGCGTCTGGGCCATCGAGCAGGCGAGCAACGGCTCACTGTGGCTCGGCGGCGATCTCACCCACGTGCGACAAGCCGATGCGACCAACCGATGGACCGGCGCATTCGCTCGATTCGCTCCGAGGGATGCCGTCGCTCCGACGACCCCGACCGGTCTGACCGCGGCGCGTGCCGACGGCACCGACACCCTCACCTGGGATGCGGTGGACGGCGCGAGCTATGAGGTGCTGCGCAACGATCGAACGATCGCCACGACCACCGACACGAGGTACTCGCTTCCGGCCGCCGGGCAGGGTACGCGTTACTTCGTGCGCTCGATCGACGCAGCGGGGAACCGATCTGCTTCGACACCCGTGATCACGCCTGCCGTGCTCGCGCAGCCGGTCGACGTGCTGACCGCCGGTGCGAACTGGTCGTACTGGTTCGCAGCGACGGCACCCGCCGCCGGCTGGCAGCTGCCGGGCGCCGACGTGTCGAACTGGCGGACAGGAGCCGCTCCGCTCGGATGGGGTCACTCCGGCCTCGGTACGACGCTGACGATCGACGGCACGAAGCCGGTCACCTCTTACTACCAGCGCACGTTCGATGTGCAGGATGCGGCGGGGGTCGAGTCCCTGACTCTGACCACGCGGGCCGATGACGGCATCATCGTCTACGTCAACGGAACAGAGGTCGGCCGTGCGAATATGCCGGCAGGCGCAGTGGGATTCACGACCTACGCGAGCTCGGCGCCCAGCGCGGCGAGTGCCGTCGCCAACCCCGTGACGTTCACGGTCCCCGGTTCGCTCCTGCAGACCGGTGCCAACACCATCACGGCCGAGGTGCACTCCAACTACCGCACCACTCCCAGCGCGAGCTTCGAGTTGACCGGGGCGCTCACGCTGGGCGAGCAGCCGGAACCGGAACCGGTTCCGGTGGATGTCATCGGTGCGCAGTCGCAGTGGTCGTACTACTTCGGCTCGGATGCTCCGGCTGCCGGTTGGGCCACTGACGTCTTCGACGCATCGGGTTGGGCCGTCGGCACCGCACCTCTGGGCTGGGGGCACACGAACCTCGGTACGACGCTCAGCGTCGAAGGAACCAGACCTCTCACGTCGTACTTCCGAAAGGACTTCACGGTCGATGACGTGTCGGCGCTCGGTTCGTTCGTCATCACGACTCGAGCGGACGACGGGATCCGGGTCTCGGTGAACGGGACCGAAGTGAGTCGAGTGAACCTTCCGGCCGGGACCGTCGGACACACGACCTACGCGACGGCGGTGCCCAGCGCCGCACAGGCGCTCGCCAACCCGGTGGTCGTCGATGTGCCGCTGACCCTGCTCCGCGACGGTGCGAACAACGTGAGCGTCGAGGTGCACTCGAACTACCGGACGACGCCGAGCCACAGCTTCGAGCTCGTGGCGACCGCGGTGCCGGCAGGTGCGGGCGATGCGCAGCAGCGCATGCGGGGAGAGACCGCTCCGGCTCCCGAGGTCGCCCCGACCGAGAAGCCCGTGGACGCACCCAAGGCCGACAAGAAGGCCACGACCGAGGAGCCCTCGGCGCCTGCCCCGGTCGTGCCTCCCGTCGAGGAGGCTCCGGCCCCCGTCGACGAGACCCCGGCCCCGACCTCGACGGATGTCCTCACTGCAAAGTCGGTGTGGAGCTATCACGTCGGGGCGGAGGCTCCGGCACCGGAGTGGACGACGAACGTCTACGACGACTCGTCGTGGCCGACCGGGACCGGTTCGTTCCTGCGGGGCGTCGAGGCGCCGCAGGACTTCGCCGGAACCGTCCTGGAGGACGCCGGTGAGGCGAGCCCGATCACCACGTACTTCCGCGCGAAGGTGGATCTCAACGAGACGGCCGGAACACAGTCGGTCACGTTGACCCCTCAGTCGTCGGGTGGCATCGTGGTGTATGTGAATGGAACCGAGGTCGGTCGCGTCAACATGCCTGAGGGTGCGATCACGGCTGACACGCTCGCCCTCCCCGCCGACGCGGCGCAGAAGCCCGTGACCGTGGCCATCCCGCTGACCGTGCTCGCCGACGGCGCCGATGTGATCACCGTCGAGGTGCACTCGGTGGCGGCAGGGCAGTCGCGACTGAGCTTCGACATGACGGGTGTCCGGCTCTCTGCCGGGACGTGAGCGCGGACACGACCGTCCGGCCGCATCCTGCACCTGCGCCCTGGGCCATCACGCCCGGGGCGCAGGTGTTGCCGGCATGGCCTCTGCTGGCGTGGCTCTACGGCTTTCCGCTCTATTGGGTCACCGGATTCAGCATCGTCGTGCCGATCGTCTTCGGCTCGCTCATGGCCGCCTTCCTCGTCCTTCGCGGAGGGCTGCGGGCGACGCCCGGGGTCTTGATCTGGGGTGCGTTTCTGGGATGGGTGCTCGTCTGCGCCGTCTCGCTTACCGGCGTGATGCAGGCGATCGGATTCTTCCAGCGCACCATAGATCTCTTCGCGGTCGGTGTCGCGTTCCTCTATTACGTCAATGCCAGGGAGCGGGTGAGCGTCGATCGGATCCTCGGCGGTTTCGCCGTGATCTGGTTCACGGTGATCGTGCTCGGCACGCTCGCGACGATCTTCCCCGATGTCCGGATCGCGACACCGCTGGCGCAGGTCCTTCCGGGCTCGCTGATGAACAACGAACTGGTGCGTGAGCTCGTCTACCCGCGCCTCGCAGAGGTTCAGCAACCCTGGGGTGTGGAGGAGCCGTTCGTCCGTCCGGCTGCGCCGTTCCCGTACACGAACTCGTGGGGGATGGCGTATGCGCTGCTGACCCCGGTGATGGCGCTCATCTGGTCGCGCCTGCGCTCTCGGTGGGCCCGTGTCGGGCTCGGAGCTGCGATGCTCGGCTCCCTGTATCCCGCGGCGCAGACCAGCAACAGGGGCATGTTCATCGCGCTCGGGGTCTTCGTCGTCTTCATGTGCTTCCGGTTCTTCGCGGGCGGGATGATTCGAGCGGGCCTCCTCACTCTCGGAGCGCTCGCCGCCGGTGTCGCGGCGCTGGCCGGGCTGGGTGTGTTCGCGGCGATCGCAGGGAGGCAGGAGTACAGCGACACGACGACCGGCCGGAGCACCATCTATCAGGCGACGATCGAGAAGGTTCTCGAGTCGCCCCTGGTCGGGTGGGCTACGCCGGCGATGGATACATCGATCGGTATCTCCCTGGGGACCCAGGGGTACGCCTGGACCCTGATGTTCTGTTACGGATTCGTCGGGCTCGTCTTGTTCCTCCTCTTCCTGGTGCGCATCATCACAGTGAGCTGGCACCTTCGCGGAGGCGCCATGTTCGTGATGCAAGGTCTCGTGGTCACCGTGGGGGTCACGATCTGGTTCTACGGGCTCGCGGTGACGCAGTGCCTCATCCTGCTCCTCGCCGCGGCAATCCTCAGCCGCGCGAGCGCAGACAAGGAAGAGGTGTTCGTGCGTGAGTAACGGAATGCGATTGGGACGGGAATCGCTTCTGACCTTCGGCGGCATCGTGGTGAATGCAGGTCTCGCATTCGTCGTGACCTGGATGGTCGGTCGTGGGCTCGGCGCGACGGCGACAGGTGAGTTCTTCCAGTTGACCTCGTGGTTCATGATCGCCACGAGTGTCGTGGGGCTCGGAGCGGACACCGGACTGGTGCGCTCGCTCTCTCGCCAGCGCGCGCTCGGGGACGAACGCTACCTCCGACCCACCGTGCGGGTCGCGGTTCTGCCGGTGATCGGGTTCGGGGCCGTCGTATCCATCGCCGTTCTCCTCGCGGCCCCGCTGCTGGGGGACTGGCTGGGACTCGACGCCTCCGGCGTGGACACGCTCCGCATCCTCGCGATCGCACTGGTTCCGGGAGCACTGATCGGTGTGCTTCTCGGCGGTTCGCGGGGCCTCGGCCATATCGCGACGTACACGGTCGTCCAGAACCTCTTCATCCCGATCGCTCGCCTCGCAGCCGTCGCGGCGGTCGTCCTCTGGATCGGTACAGCGTGGGCGGCGGTCTGGGGGTGGGCGCTCCCGCTCGTCTTCGCGGCAGCCATCGCCGGTATCGCGCTGTGGCGGCAGGTCTCCGCGGAAGACCCGCATCGGGAGGTCGTGGATCGAGGCGAGATCAAGGAACAGCGGCGTGCGTTTTGGGCCTTCTCGCTTCCGCGGGGCGGTGCGGTCGTCCTCGAGCGCGCGCTCGACTGGGCCGACGTCCTCCTGGTCATCGCGTTGCTCGGGCCGGCTGCCGGCGGTGTCTACGGTGTGGTGACGAGAATCGTCCAGGCCGGATCGATGCTCGAGGCCGCGATGCGCATCGTGATGGGCCCGCGCCTCAGCGCCGCGGTCGCTCAGGGCAAGCATGACGAGGCACACTCCCTGTTCCAGAGGGTCACCAATCTTCTGATCATCTCCTCGTGGCCGTTCTACATCGCGATCGCGGTATTCGCGCGTGATCTGTTGGGCCTGTTCGGCCCGGAGTTCCAGAGCGGTACCTTCGCCCTCGTCATCCTCGCCGTGGCCATGGGGCTTCGTAACACCGGAGGGGCCCTACAGACGGTGCTGCTCATGGCGGGGCACAGCATGAGCCAGCTTCGCAACAAAGCCGTTCAGCTCGTCATCCTCGTGGTGATGACGATCGTGCTGGTGCCGGTGTGGGGCATCAACGGTGCGGCGGTGGCCTATGCGCTCGGTGTGCTCGTCGACACCCTGCTGGCGGGCGTCCAGGTCTATCGGTCACTGCGCTTCCGAACCGGCATCCGCGAGATCATGGTCGCCGCCGCGCTCCCGATCGTGGTCGTGCTCGGCGGTACGCTCATTGTCAGCTACGTCCTTCAGGACGCATCGACCTTCTGGCGTCTCGCCGGACTCTTCGGGGTGCTCGCCCTCTACGGCGCCGTTCTCCTTTACACGCTGCGAAGACGAGGGGGCCCTTTTGGAAAAGCCGTCGGCTGACACGTCGACCCGCGCCGCATTCGTGATCACGAGCCACGCCGACATCCCGCTGTTGCGTCGCCTGGTGGACCGGCTGCTCGCGGGATCGCCCGACGTGCGTGTGTACATCAGCCATGACATCGCGGGGGAACCCGGAGTCGAAGACCTTGCGGGGCCGCGCTGCACCGTCATCCGGGAGGTGGGAGGGCGCGGCGACTTCACACAGATCGAACGCATCGTCTCGCTCTTCCGGCTCGTCGAAGCGGACGGCGGCGCCGACTACGTCACCGTGCTGTCGGGGATGGACTACCCAGCGAGGCCCATCTCCGATTTCCTCGACGCCCTCCCGAGCGCGGGGGACGGTTACCTTCACAATTTTCCTGCTCTCGATCCACAGGGCAGCGACTGGGCGATGCACGAAGCGCGCCAGCGTTACCTCTACCGCTGGTGGATCCTCTGGCCGCTGAGCGCGGCGTCGCGACGGCGCTGGCACTGGCTCCACGGTGTCAACTACGTGCAGCCGTTCTTCCGTGTGAACATCTCGTACGGGACGTTCCGGCTCGCAGCGCTCCGCGGAAGATTGCCGAACGGAATGACGGTGCATGGCGGATCCGCGTGGTTCACCATCTCGCGCCGTGCGGTCCGCCATGTCCTCGCGACCGTGGATTCCCGACCGGACATCCTGCGCTGGGCGCGGACGAGCCTCGCCGTCGACGAGGTCTTCTTCCAGAGCATCCTCCTGAGTGCGGGCACGTTCGACTTCATCGATTCGAACGCGCGCTACATCGACTTCGAAAGCGATGGTTTCGGCCATCCGAAGGTCCTCACAGACGAGGACCTCGAGCGCATCGACGCGTCCGACGCGTACTTCATCCGCAAGGTCGACCGGGCTCGGTCCGCGACCCTTCTCGACAAGCTGGATGAACGCGTGACGGGACGCGAAGCTGACGATAGATGAGACTGTAGAGAGGGAGTCGGCGCTCAGTGCGTCCGACGGGAGGACAACGGATGACATTCTCGCTGATACTGACGGTGCTGCGACGCCGCTGGAAGACGATTGCAGCCTTCGCGTTGCTGGGTGCATTGGGCGGTATCGCGCTCTGGACGGCCATGCCGACGAAGTACTCCGCGACGACGAGTCTCGTCGTGTCCGCCGGTGTCTCCAATCCGTTCACCGGCACCAAAGAAGAGGTGAACATCCGCACCGAGCAGGAGATCCTGGGTTCCCGTCAGGTGGCAGAGCGTGCATCCGAGGCGCTGGGCGTCGACCTCGTCCCGGGCTCCTTCCTGCTTTCGCAGGTCGACGTCGCCGCGCCTTCCGGTTCGCAGGTGCTGCAGGTGACGGTGAGCGCCAGCTCCCCGTCGGAAGCGGCGAAGGCTGCAGACGCGCTCAGTGAGGCCTACCTCGAGTTCCGTCGGGAAGGCGCCGACACGGTCGTCGATGGATATCTCGAGAAGATCGACGGACAGCTCGCTGAACTGCAGGCGGGTACCCGAGACGACGCGACGAACAGTCTGATCGCGACGTTGCAGCAGCAGCGGCTGAGTCTGCTGCTGTCCTCGTCGGAGCCGGGTCGGATCATCGGCGAAGCCGAGGTTCCCTCGAGTCCGTCGACGCCCGGCCTGATCGTGTCCCTCGCCGGCGGAATCGTCGGCGGCATCGTCCTGGGCATCGGGGCCGCGCTCCTTCGCGAGCGCACCGATCCGCTCGTGCGGTCGGCCGATCGCCTTGAGAAGATCGTGGGTGCTGTTCCCCTCATCTCGTCGTCGCACCATCAGCACGGTTTCTGGGCTTCCTTGGCGGATCACGTCGCCGACGCGACGGAGTCCGAGGGGGTCGTGCAGCGTGTGCTGCTTCGCGGTGTCGGGGTCTCCGATGCCGCTGACTGGGCGAATCATCTCGAGAATGCGCTGGCGGACGCGGAGTCGGACGCGGGGGCTGCGAAGGACGGCGTGGACCTGTGGGCCGTCGACGTCGACATCGACGAGGGTGACAGCGAGTCGTCGGTGCTGCGCTCCGAGGACGACGGCGCTCATGCGCGGATCATCGACGCATCCGGGATGGGCTCGGCGCGGGCCGTGGCTCGCTTGGCCGTCGGGGCGGATGTCGTCGTGCTTCTCGTGCCGAGCGATGCGCGATCGTCTGATATCGAATCGGACTTCGAGCTGCTGCAGAGCACGGAGAAGCCTCTCGTCGTGGGCTTCGATCCGACACAGGAGCCGGAGCCCGCAGACTCGCCGAGTGCGTGATTCGACCGTTATCAGAAAGTTGCACGATCGATACGGCTGTGGTTAACTCGCCGGAGCGAACGCCCAGTCAGGCCCGGAGGGGGGGCGTGGTGTTCTTGTCGTCTCGCAGACCGCGGGGCGACCAGACCGTGTAAACAACACTGAGGACCCCTCTTTTGAAAGACCGCAGATCCCGATCAAGCACGCTCAGAAAACTCTCCCTCTCTTCGACAGCGGTCATCGCATCCGCAGTGATGCTGGCCGCTGCCCTCGCTGGTTCGGCACCGGCGGCGGCCGCCGAACCGGCGTCCACCCCGATCGCACCGGCTGCCGCCGCGTCCGAGCCCGTCACGCTCCTCGCAAAGGGCGCCGATTGGCGCTGGCACTATTCAGCGAGTGCCTGGGATGCCGGCTGGCAGTCTCCGGACTACGACGATTCGTCCTGGCGAGACGGCACAGCTCCACTCGGGTGGGGCCCCGATGCCCGCACCCGAACGTCGCCGGAGGGCAGCCCAGCCCGTAAACCGTTGAGCATCCAGTTCCGCACGGAGTTCCCCGTGACCGATGTCGACGCGCTCGCCGATGTCACTCTCTCGTTCCGTGCAGACGACGGGGCTGCCGTGTACGTCAATGGCAAGGAGATCACACGGCAGAACCTGCCGTCGAAGACGCTCTCGGCGACCACCTATGCGACGAAGGCGCCCAACTCCAAACTGGCAGCGCGGCTGCACACCGTCACGGTCCCGGCCTCAGCGCTGCGCGACGGAACCAACGTCATCGCCGCATCGACTCACCTGAACTGGCGTGCGACCCCGAATGTCAGCTTCGACGCCGAGATCACGGCGACGGCGAGCACGGCACCTGCTCCCGCACCGGAGCCCGCTCCTGCACCGGAGCCCGCTCCTGCACCGGAGCCCGCTCCTGCACCGGAGCCCGCTCCTGCACCCGAGCCCGCTCCTGCACCCGAGCCCGCTCCCGCGCCACAGCCCGGTGGCGACCAGTGCGGCGCTCAGGGATACCTCGCGCCCGCATGCGGAGCGCTGTGGGGTGCGTACACCCTCAAGGGTTCCACGCTCACGACGGCGGTCACCGACCTCGAGCAGAAGATCGGGCGTGATCTCGACATCACGCTTCGCTACCACGACTTCTCCAAGAGCACCCACCAGGGCCTCTTCCCCGACTCGCACGAGCAGACGCTCGGACAGTCGCGCACTCTGCTCTTCGCCTGGCAGGCCCGTGTCGCGAGCACGAACACCGATATCCGGTGGGCGTCGATCGCACGCGGAGAGTGGGACGAGTACATCGATGCCGCAGCCGATCGAGTCGACGCGCTCGGCAATCCGGTGATGATCGCCTTCGACCCTGAGTTCGACAGGTTCGACAAGGGGACCATGGCCGAATACATCGCCGCATACACCCGCGTGCATGATCGCTTCGAAGCGAAGGGCGTGACGAACGTCGCGTGGCTGTGGGTGTCGACCGGCTATCTCGGGGCAGGGAACGACAAGAAGATCGCGTCCGGCTACCCCGGTGATGCGTACGTGGACTGGGTCGGGTTCGATCCGTACAACTTCTACACGTGCAACGGCAGCGGGTGGACGTCCTTCGAGCAGGAGGTCGCCGGCCCTCACGACTTCCTGGTGAAGAACGGATGGGACGACAAGCCGCAGATCCTGATGGAGTACGGCACGGAGTTCGATGAGGCCAACCCGGCTCGCTCCCAGCAGTTCTACCACGACATCCCGTCGGTGCTGAAGAAGTACCCGAACATCAAGGGACTCGTGCGTTTCGATGCCAGCTCCGGCACGCAGACATGCGACATGCGAATCGAGAACGGCCCGGGAATGGCCGGTGCCTTCGCGAAAGCCGGCCTCGATCCGTGGGTCAACGTCGGCAAGTGAGCCGCGTGGGGGCGACCAGTCGATCGACCGGCCGCCCGCACATGTCGCCCGGGTGGAGACCGCCCGGCAATGCGGACGAATGACTCGGGCGGCCCACTGAACTTCGGTGGGCCGCCCGAGTCGTCGTGGGGCGGGTCAGTATGCGCCGCTCGGTCGAACCATGACCTTCGCCGTGCGCCACATGATCTGCAGGTCGTTCATGACGGACCAGTTCTCGACGTAGCGCAGGTCGAGGCGCACGCTCTCGTCCCACGAGAGGTCGCTGCGCCCGGACACCTGCCACAGGCCGGTGATGCCCGGCTTGATGTAGAGGCGGCGGAACACGGTCCCGTCGTACGCCGTGACCTCGCTCTGCAGCGGGGGGCGCGGTCCGACGACGCTCATGTCGCCGGTGAGCACGTTCCAGAACTGCGGCAGCTCGTCGAGTGACAGCTTGCGCAGCACCTTTCCCACGCGGGTGACGCGCGGGTCGTCTTTCATCTTGAACAGCAGACCTGCGCCCTCGTTCTGTGCCTTGAGTGTGGCGAGCTGCTGCTCGGCGTCGGTTTTCATGGAGCGGAACTTGACCATCTTGAAGGTGCGACCGTCGCGGCCGACGCGCTCCTGGAAGAAGAACGTCGGACCCGGCGAATCTAGTTTGATCAGAATGGCCAGCACCGGGGTGATCAAGCCGATCGGGATAAGCGCGACGATTGCCACCGCGATGTCGAGTGCACGCTTGAGAACGTGCACGCCGCCCTCGTAGGTCGGGATCTTCACCTGGATCAGCGGCAGGCCGTCGACCTGGCGGAGCGAGATGCGCGGGCCGGCGACATCGGTCAGACGGCTGGACAGCACGAGCTCGGCTGCGGTTCCTTCAAGCTGCCAGCTCAGCTGCTTGATGAAGTCAGGGTCCCCCTCGGGGCGGCTCGCCACGATGATGGTGTCCGCCCCGAGCTGCGCCGCTGCTGCGGCGACAGAATGAAGATTGCCCACGACCGGGTAAACACTCTCCCCGATGGCGAGCGTGCCGGCATTGCGATCCAGCAGCGTCGTCCCCACGACGTGGTAGCCGTTCTCTGCACCCTTCTGGAGAGAATCGATCACATACTCGACGTCCCCGGTATCGCCGACGACCAGGGTCCTCGACGCGTACTGTCCCCGAAGGCGCTGCCGCTGCAGCCAGCGGCGCCAGGTCCAGCGTGCGACGAGAAGCCCGAGCATCCCCACCGGGAGTGCGACGAAGAACAGCGGCTGCAGTCCTTCCCACTCCAGGAGGACGCCCGCGATCGCGGCGATGCCGAAGGCCAGACCGCCTGCGTGCGCGACGCGCCGATACTCGGTCGTCCCGGATCCGAAGATGGCGGCCGCCCGGGTGTTGAGGGCCGACAGCATCAGATACCAGGCGAGGCCGAGCAACGCGGCGTTACGCAGCGCTTCGGCGGCCCAGACGTCGGTGATCAGCTGGATTGCTGCCGTCAGACCGGCGGCGAACAGGATGACAGCCGCATCCGTGATCCGCAGCCGCATCCGATAGCCGCGCTCCCACTGCCGGCGCCTTTCCAAGGTCGCCGAAGTGCGCGGTGTGACCACCGTGCGCGTCACCGACTTGGTGGCTCGCGGAGCCGCGACCGGCACGAAGCCCGTACGAGCGATGCTCAGGGCATCCTCGACGGAAGTCATGCCGAGGCCCCTTGAGCCGTGAATGTACGCAGAATTCCCCAGTGCGTCATTTGATTCCCCAGATTTCCCCAGACCATGAACCCCACGTTCACGGCATTCGTCTACATCCCGACCCCTCGGGTCCTGCTGAAACCCTCTGTGATTCCCACATCACGGAGTGCGTTTTCACCGTCCCACACGGTGATCGCTGACAGCAGGCACTGCAGACCTCTTCACTGTAGCGGAACAGACCCGTCGCTGGAAGATAATTCTCACGAATGGACGAATCTGCCGCCGAACGGGCGTCGTGCGAGCGCTATCCTGTGGCGGTGAACGCCGACTCCTCTGCCTCGCGCTTCCGTCTGCGCACGATGGCGCCCCGCGATCCCTCGCAGCCGCATCGCACCGCGAGCACCCTCGAGCTGTTCTTCGACCTGGTGTTCGTCGTGGCGGTGAGCATCGCCTCCGCTCAGCTGCATCACGCACTCGGTCACGGGGACTTCCTGCACGGCGTCACCTCGTACGCAATGGTGTTCTTCGCTATCTGGTGGGCGTGGATGAACTTCACGTGGTTCGCCACCTCGTTCGACACCGATGACTGGCTCTACCGCGTGACGACGTTCGTCCAGATGGGGGGAGTCCTGGTACTCGCCGCCGGTATCCCCGGCGCGTTCGTCGAGGGGGACTTCACGGTCCCGGTGCTCGGCTACGTCGTGATGCGCGTCGCGATGGTCGCGCAGTGGCTCCGTGCCTCGCGTTCTGCTGGGCCGCTGCGTTCGGCGACGCGACGGTACGCCTTCGGCATCGCTGCGGTGCAGGTGCTGTGGATCCTCTTCCTCCTCATCCCGTCCGGACCTCTGCAGCTGACCGCCTTCGTGATGTTCGCGCTCGTAGAGATCGGCGTCCCGGTGTTCGCCGAACACCGCCGACAGACGCCGTGGCACCCGCATCACATCACCGAGAGGTACGGCCTGTTCACGCTGATCGTTCTCGGCGAGAGTCTGCTCGCGTCGGCCAACGCCATCATCGATGCGCTCGACGAGGTCGAATCCCTCGGCCCGCTGATCGCGATCGCGGTACTCACCCTCGTGGTGACTGCATGCCTCTGGTGGATCTACTTCTGGCCGCCGCATCACCGCGCGATCACGACCTTCCGTCGTTCACTCCGCTACGGCTACACCCACTACTTCGTCTTCGCGGCCGCCGCGGCCTTCTCCGCGGGGATCGAAGTCGAGATCGATGTGCTCACGGGGGAGAGCCATCTGTCCAATGTCGCTGCCTCCTTCACCGTCACGATCCCGATCGCGATCTTCCTCATCGGCATCTGGTGGATCGCGATTCGAGAGAACGCGGACCGGGTCGTGAACACGGTCGTCCCTCTGGGCGCATTGCTGGTGCTGCTCGACCCCGTGCTCCCGATCCCGGTGACGCTCACCGCGCTGATCCTCGTCGGCATCGTCGTGGTGCTCGTGGTCCGTCCGCCGGTGGTGCGGGAGCACATAGACAAGGCATAGGCCGAGCAAAGGGCTCTGATCAGGTGCTCGGGGACCATGGTGACGCACCATCACCGGTCCGCCCGAGAGGAGCCAGATAATGAGCATTCCCGAACCCACCCAGACCCCCGACGGCCCCGCATACGAGGGGCGACTGCTCGACCGCGTCGATGAAGAGGTCGTCGACCGGGGCGCCGCATTCGACATCCGCACGCTGATGAGCAGGCGCGGCGTCCTGGGGCTCGCCGGTGTCGGCCTGGGGGCCGTCGTGCTCGCGGCCTGCGCACCGGCGGCGTCTGGCGGCGCGTCGAGCACGCCCACTCCGACCACTTCCTCCGGCGCCGATGCGGGCTCGGCGAGCGTGACCGAGATCCCCGATGAGACGGCGGGGCCCTATCCGGGCGACGGGTCGAACGGCCCCGACGTGCTCGAGGACTCGGGTATCGTCCGGCAGGACATCCGCTCCTCGATCGACGGAGCAGCGACCGCCGACGGTGTGCCGCTCGTCTTCGAGCTGCAGATCCTCGATCTCGCGAACGGGGGCGTTCCCTTCGCCGGGGTTGCGGTCTACGCGTGGCACTGCACTGCTCAGGGCGAATACTCGATGTACTCCTCCGGCCTGGAAGACGTCACGTACCTGCGTGGTGTGCAGGTGGCCGACGCCGACGGCACGGTGTCGTTCACCTCCGTCTTCCCCGGCTGTTACTCCGGCCGCTGGCCGCACATCCACTTCGAGATCTACCCGGACGTCGCGTCGATCACCGACTCGACGACGGCGATCGCCACGTCGCAGCTGGCCCTTCCGCAGGCGGCCTGCTCGGCCGTATACGCCGAGTCGGCGTACGACGGATCTGCACGGAACCTCGCGCAGATCACGCTCGCGAGCGACGACGTGTTCGGTGACGACTCCGGTGCCCTCCAGGTCGCGACGGTCAGCGGGAGCGTTTCGGCGGGCTACGCCGCCTCCCTGGTGGTCGGCGTCGACACGACGACGACACCCACTGCCGGCGCCGCGCCCGGGGGTGGCGAGGGAGGACCGGGAGGCGGCGGGGAGCCCCCGGCGAATTGACCGCGACACGGGCAGTTTCGAGGCCGGAGGATGGTCTGCTATGCTGATCGTGCAACGTGTGTGCTTCGCCCCTCTCGGCCGCCACGTCACCATTGATCAGGGCCGTAAAGGACCGCGCACATCGATGCGTGCGGTATCCGCCTCGATCTCACATCTTGCGGAGCGCCGACGCGTGTCCGCCACACAGCAATGAGCATCACCATGAGCACGACCACCTTTCCCCCATCAGATCCGTTGACCTGGAAGCAGGCCGACACCGATGTGCACGTCGCGACGCGTGCCGGCGAATTCGCCGGCTTCGTCGAGTTCGACGGCACCACGCACCTCGTACGCGACAACCACGGTGCCGATCTCGGTGCCTTCGAGGCCCTCGAGGATGCGTTCCGCGCACTCGAGGACGCGCACGCGCCCACGCGGAATGGATCCGCCTTCGCCCCGATCCTTCCGCGGGCATGGCGGCGCAAGACGCGCCGCGCTCGCGCCTGAAATCAAGGGCTTCACGCACACTGAAAGCGGTCCGTCAAGGGGTGCGGATGTATTCCCGAAGGCGCATGCGGGCAGGGCTACTGTGAGGTAAGCGTTAGGCAACTGCCTTGGGCTTCCACAGCTCAAGGGCTCCGATCGTCAGGAGAAGATCATCTCCATCACACAGATCGAACCGACCGCGGCAACGCTGGGTCCGATTCGTCAGACGTACTCCGGCAACGCGGACTTCCCCCCGATGGCCAAGGCATACAAGCAGGTGTCCCAGGTCGTCAAGGAGACGGGACTTCTCGGCCGCACGCAGTGGTTCTATGTCTTCGTCGCCGCCGGGCTCGCCGTCGCCCTCGGTGGCCTCATCACGGGCTTCATCCTGCTCGGCGACAGCTGGTTCCAGCTGCTCATCGCCGCGGGACTCGGCATCGTCCTGACGCAGATCGCGTTCCTCGGACATGAGGCCGCGCACCGTCAGATCCTCACCACAGGGCCGGCGAACTTCAAGCTCGCCCGCATCGTCATCGCCAGCATCGGCATGAGCTACTCGTGGTGGGACTCGAAGCACACCAAGCACCACGGAAACCCGAACCAGGTCGGCAAGGACCCCGACATCGAGGTCGACACGATCTCGTTCCTCGAAGAGGACGCCGCGAAGGCGAAGGGCCTGATCAAGCTGATCACCCGCAAGCAGGGCTGGCTCTTCTTCCCGCTGCTCACGCTGGAGGGACTGAACCTCCACTTCCTCGGCCTGAAGTACCTCCTCACCACGAAGAACGTGAAGGGTCGCTGGACCGAGCTCAGCATCATCACGCTGCGATTCGCCCTCATCCTCGTTCCCGTGTTCATGATGCTTCCGCTCGGTATGGCATTCGCCTTCATGGGCGTGCAGATGGCCGTCTTCGGCGTCTACATGGGAGCCGCATTCGCACCGAACCACAAGGGCATGCCGATCATCGAGCCCGGTGCCCGTCTCGACTTCTTCACCAAGCAGGTCCGCACCTCCCGCAACATCAGCGGTGGATGGTGGACGACCTGGCTCATGGGCGGCCTCAACTACCAGGTGGAGCACCACCTCTTCCCGAGCATGCCGCGACCGCACCTGGCGAAGGCGCGCGAGATCGTGCGTGACTACTGCGCGGCGAACGACGTGCCGTACACGGAGACCAGCCTCGGCCGCTCGTACATGATCGTGATCGAGTACCTGAACCGTGTCGGACTCTCCGCCGGCGCAGACCCCTTCGACTGCCCTGCAGTGGCGCAGTTC
Source organism: Microbacterium sp. Mcb102 (assembly GCF_024519805.1). NCBI lineage: Bacteria > Bacillati > Actinomycetota > Actinomycetes > Micrococcales > Microbacteriaceae > Microbacterium > Microbacterium sp. Mcb102. The sequence goes on from NZ_JALJRG010000004.1 coordinate 93,521, forward strand.
GGGCGGCCGTAGCCCTCAGACATCACCGGGCCTGATCAGTCCGGCAACGACAGAGGCGCGAGCAGGAATCCTGCTCGCGCCTCTGTCGTTCGTGCGTCTACTTGGAAGACTTCTTCTTGGTCTCCACGACGTCGATCGTGATCTTCTCGAGCGGGCGGTCGTCGTCGAGTTCGTCTTCGAGAACCTCATCGCCGAGGAAGGTATCCTCCGGCGTCTCGTCTGCGGCAGCCTCCGCGGGGGTCGGGGCGGCAGGGGCATCCGCTCCGGTGATCTCCGTGGGCAGGGAGTCGTCGGAGAAGATGCCGTCGGGTCGGATGAGCTCCTTGACCTCGGCCATGAAGCTCGACAGCTGCTGCTGCTGCCACCGGAGCTGACGGGTGCGGTCCTCGGCGTCGTGCAACACCGCGGTGGTGTGCCCGGTGACCGAGTCGACGATCTTCTGGGCCTTCGCGCGGGCACGTTCGAGGGTCTCGCGGGCACGGACCTGGGCTTCGGCTTCGATGGCCTGTGCCTGCGAGCGGGTCAGGCGCTCGTAGTCCTCGGCCCGAGCGGAGATGCGCTGGGCGTGCTCGAGCGATGCCGAGACCTGCTCGTTCGCGTCGTTGGTGATCCGCTCGGCGTGCGCCACGGCCTGGTTGTGCAGCACGAGGAACTCCTGCTGCGCGTCGTCCTGGCGGCGGGTGAGCGTCTCCTCGAACTCCAGCACGCGGGCGTTCATGTCGCGGACGTCGCGCTCGGCGTCGGCGCGCAGCTGAGTGGTCTCGCGGGTGACGAGGGAGCGCAGGGCTGCTGCGCCCTTCTCGGCCTCGGTACGGATCGCGGTGGCCTCCTGAGCGGCCTGGTTGACCTTTTCTGCGGCATGGGCGGCTTCGCGTTCGATGCGGGCCTCGTGTGCCGTGTACTCGGTGTCCATCTTCAGGCGCACCTGGTCGGCGTCGCGCTGCGCCTGGGCGGTGATCCGCTCGGCGTCGGCCTCGGCCTCGGCACGCTGCGCGGTCACCTCCTCGCGGGCGGAGGTCATCAGACGGTCGGCCTGCACGGCGGCGTTCTGGATGAGCACGTTCGCCTGCTCCTCGGCGACTCGCAGGATCGCCTCGAACTGCTGGCGCGACGGAGCCTCTTCGCCGTCGGGCTGCGGTGCGTCGACGAGTTCGGAGGTGAGAGTCGCGACCTGCTGCTCGGCATCGGATGCCTTTGCGTTCGCCGCCGTCAGCTCGCTCTCGAGAGCTTCGCGGGCTTTGCGCTCCTCTTCGCGCACCGCTTCGACGGCTTCCTCTTCGCGGGCCTGCGCCTCGGCGACGTCGGCGGCGGCCTGCTTGAGCTGGTTGCGAAGGGCCGCGAGCGCGGCGTCGACCTCTCCCTTGTCGTAGCCGCGGAAGCCCACGGTGAACGCGCCCTGCTGGTCACGGGGCGGGGTCTCGATCAGCTGGTCGAAGAAGTCCGGCGAGCGCTCGCCGTCGCGGTCGGCGGTTCCGGAGGATTCGCTCATGAGGTTCATGCCTTTCTGGCGTGGCCACACGGCGGAGCTGCGGCTCCATCCCGATGGACGGGATCGTGCGACCGGAGGAGGAGGTCGTCTGGGCTCACGCCACGACCGTGACCCGGCGGAGGTCCGGCAGGGCGGGGCGTGCCTCCCAGCCTAGTTGCGGAGGCCGAATGTTGGGTGTGCGGTTTCAGCGGGCAGCTGCACGGTGCACCGTGGGTGAAGACGGATCCGCCGGTTCCTCGGCGGCGTTCGCGGAAGGATCGCGCAGCCCTGGTACGGTGACGGCGGAGGGCATCACGTCCTTGGGGCCGCCGAGCAAGAGAGAACTTCGAGATGAAGCGACCGTCCCGCGTGCGCCTCGCCCGCATCGGGATCGCCACCGTGCTCGCGGTCGTGATCGGAGCAGTGGCACCGTCCCTGTCGGCGACTACCTCCGCGACTGCTGCCGTCAACGATCAGATGGTGTATCCGTCCTCGGGCAACATCCAATCGAAGGTCGGCGACGGCTGTCGAGGAAACTACCGTGCGCACGACGGCATCGACATCGGCGGCGGGGGTGGCACGCCGATTGTGGCCTCCTACGGCGGAGTGATCAAGTCCCGCACCGCCAACAGCGGCTACGGCAACTACACCGATGTCGAGCATCCCGGCGGTTACGTCACGCGGTATGCACACATGGCCTCGCCCGGCATGTACGCGCCTGGCACCCGGGTCGCCCGCGGGCAGCAGATCGGTGTCGTCGGCAACACCGGGAACTCTCCCGCGTACCACCTGCACTTCGAGGTGCGGCTGAACGGTGCGGTGTACACCGCGATCAACAACGGGTTCACCTGCCTGTCGAACGTCGCCCGCGGCGGCGTTCTCCCGCTGTACTTCCCCGGGCTCGGTTCCGGACAGGCGCCGGGCGTCGCTTCTGCCGACTACTCCGGCGACAAGAAGGCCGATCTGCTGACGGTCTCGGGGAACGGTGACCTGCGGCTGCGTGCGGGCACGGGTAGCGGCGGCTTCGGGGCGGCTAAGACCGTCTTCAGCAGTTGGGGCGGATCCCGCAGACACATCACCCATGCGGACTTCAACAACGACGGCAAGGCCGACATCCTCGTGACCAGATCCGATGGTGATCTGGAGTTCTACGCCGGCAATGGCGCAGGGGGATTCGCGAGGGCCGTCGGCATCGGTAAAAACTGGTACGGGCTGCTGCATGTGACCTCGGGTGCCGACTACACCGGGGACGGCAAGCAGGACGTGATCGGCGTCTCCGCGACCGGTCTTCTGACGATCTACCGGGGAAACGGCGCCGGTGCCTTCGGCGGACCGCAGATCTCCCTCGGCGGAGGGTGGCAGGGGTTCCACTTCCTCGTCGGCGGTGACTTCGACAACGACGGCAGCGGCGACATCATCGCCGTGGCCACCGACGGCGCCCTCCGTTTCTATTCGGGAGTGCCCGGAGGTTTCCGCGCGATGCGCGTGGTCGGATCCGGATGGGGTGAGTTCACCGCACTGACCGGAGGGGTCGACTACAACGGCGACGGTCATGCCGACCTGCTCGCTCGCACCGCGTCCGGGCAGCTCTACCTGTATCCGGGCCTCGGAAACGGCACGTTCGGCGGACGCACCCTGATCAGCGCCGATTGGGCGGACCACCTGGCCATCGAGTAGCGGCGGCCCTCCCGCAGCCCCGCCGGACGGCGCACGGCGTATCGTGGGCGCATGGCTGGCCCGACGTTCGAAGAGATCGCCGCAGCCCTGTACGCCGGTCCGCCGGAGTCGTTCGTATCGTCGCGAAAGACCCACGCGGAGAGTGTCGAGGACCGCGTGCTCGCGGCACGTATCCGCGCGTTGCGAAAGCCGTCGGTCGCCGCCTGGGTGGTGAACCTGTTCGCCCAGGAGCGCGCCGGGCAGCTGGGGGAGGCGCTGCAACTGGCCGCAGAGCTTCGCGAAGCGCAGGAGGACCTGGATGCGCCGGCGCTGGCGAAGCTCGGCAGGGAGCGCCGTGCGCTCACGAGACGCCTCGCGGAGATGGCGGCCGAGTTGGCGGGATCCCGTGGTGAGAAGATCACGTCTGCGACACGGGAGGCAGTGGAGGGCAGCATCTCGGCCGCCTTCTTCGACCCCGCAGCGGCGGGCGCCGTCGCCTCCGGGCGGCTGATGCGGGCGATCGAGGCCTCGGCGTCATCCGACGACATCCGGGATGCCGTGGTGGGGGAGATCCCGGAGCTGGAGTCGGTGCCGCAGCGGCCGCCGGATGAGCTGCAGGCGCGACGCCTCCGCCGCGACGCGCAGCGCCTGCTTGCGAGCGCGGAGAAGGAGCGCAAGGCTGCGGAGCGCGCGCTCGCCAAGCAAGACGCGGCTCTGCAGGATCTGCAGACCAGGGCGGCGGAGCTCGCCAAGGGCGTGGCCGAGCTCGAGGCTCAGCTCGCGCGCACCCGCGCGGAGGCGGAGCGCGTGGATAAGGACCTGCAGCAGGCGAAGGACCGACAGTCCGATGCGAGGCAGCAGTCGGAGGCTGCGGCGGGCGCCGTCACGCGCGCCCAGAAAGCGCTGGAGGAGCTGTAGGGCGATCGGGCGGCCCGGTCAGCCGCGGCTGTGGCCGAGGCGCCCGGGCAGGAATGGCAGCATCGGCGCCCGGTACTCCCACGCGGCGCCATCCTCCGGATCGAGGGTGGCCTCCGCTCGGCCGAAGCGCCACACGCGGTTGAAGAGGAAGACGCCGATGGCGACCGGCTGGTCGGACGGAACCTGCCACGTACCTCGACCCCACTGCGTGGGCTGCCCACGCTCGCCGATGACGAGAGTCGGCTTGATCCCCGCATAGAGCGTGAACCGCGGGCGTCGCATCGTGAGCTCGATCCGGCGGCTGTTCATCCCGGTCTGTCGCTCGGGCGCAGGTCGGGCGGAGTCATCCATGATGACCGAAGCCTAGCTGGGAAAGGCAAAACCCCCGCCATGTAGAAGCTAGGCGAGGGTTTCTGGAGTGATTGTAATGATCACTCGTGTGGCTCCGACGGGCGTCGATCCCGTGACCTCTCGATTTTCAGTCGAACGCTCTACCAACTGAGCTACAGAGCCGCGCGACCGGCGAACCTGTCGCGTCCTAGACGAAGAGCCCTCTCCGAAGAAAGAGCTCAACGCACGGAGCGACCCTGACGGGACTTGAACCCGCGACCTCCGCCGTGACAGGGCGGCACGCTAACCAACTGCGCTACAGGGCCATACTTGTTTTCAATTGTATCGGAAGGTGTGACCCCAACGGGATTCGAACCCGTGCTACCGCCGTGAAAGGGCGGCGTCCTAGGCCGCTAAACGATGGGGCCGAGTCAGTCCCGGGGGACTTCCTTGCCGACGCTCAAGCATAAGGGATGTTCTGGGCAAATCGCGAATCGAGGGCGCGGCGCCTTCCCCCGGGCGTGTTTCAGGAGGACGATGGACCCGTCAGGCGTGCGCTGGCGACCGCATGCTCGGCCTGGTGCAGATGTGACGGTTGTTGTTAGTGTGGCATTTGTGAAACCGGCGGAAGGGGCCGTGTGAACGACGACCAGAACACTCTGGACGCTGCGGTTGCCGCGGCTTCAGATGATTGCGGCTGCGCGCCCAGCCCGACCGAACGCCGTGCGTTCAGCAAAGACGGCCTCAGCCGCCGTGGTGCACTCGGTCTCGGCGTGCTCAGCGTCGTGGCGCTCAGCGCCTTCGGCATCTCGAACGGGGTCTCCGCCGCCTATGCCGCCTCGTACCCGAGCTGGGACGACGTGCAGCGCGCGAAGAACAGCGAAGCCGCCAAGGCCGCCGAGGTCACCCGCATCGAGGGACTCATCCAGTCGCTGACCCAGAAGGTCGCCGAGACGCAGGCAGTCGCGAAGGCCACCGCAGACGAGTTCTACGACGCGCAGCAGAAGTACTTCGCTGCAGCCACCGAAGCCGATTCCCTGCAGGCGAAGGCCGACGAGCAGTCGGCGAAGGCCGACGAGTCCGCGAAGAAGGCCGGGCAGGTCGCCGCGCAGCTGTACCGCAACGGCGGTGACGACACCTCTCTCGAACTCCTCTTCACCGGTTCTGCCGACAACGCAGACGAGTTGCTCGCGCGGCTCGGCACGATGGACAAGCTCTTCGAGTACAACCAGTCGGTGTACGACGATGCCGTCGCCGCCCGGAACTCCGCGCAGTCGATGAGCGACCAGGCCGTGGTCGCCCGCGACGAGCGCGATCGGCTGCAGAAGATCGCCGAAGAGAAGATGGTCGTGGCACAGCAGGCTGCCGACGCCGCTCAGGCCGCGCTCGACGAGCAGTCCGCCAACCTCGCCACCATGCAGGCGCAGCTCGCAGCGCTGAAGGACGCGACGGCGAAGACCGTCGAAGGCTACAAGGCCGGCGTCGCCCTCGAGGAGAAGAAGCGCAAGGAACGCGAGGCCCGCGAGGCCGCAGCGGCTGCCGCCGGTAACGGCGGCGGAGGCGGTGGCGGCGGAGGCGGTGGAGGATCCCAGGGCAGCGGCGGCTGGTGCCGTCCGCACGGTGGGGGCAAGAGCTCGGGCTACGGTCCGCGTTCGCAGCAGTGCGGTCCGCAGGGCTGCTCCTCGAGCTTCCACTACGGCACCGACTTCGCGAACGGCTGTGGCGCCGCGATCTACGCCGCGCAGTCCGGCACCGTCGACTACGCGGGCTACAACGGCGGCTACGGCAACTACATCCGTATCCAGCACGGCGGCGGGATCGGCACCGGCTACGCACACATCCGCAACGGCGGCATCATCGTCAGGTCCGGCCAGTGGGTCCGCTCCGGGCAGGTCATCGCCTACGCCGGCAACACGGGTCGCTCGTTCGGATGCCACCTGCACTTCGAGGTCTACGATCGCGGCAACGCCATCAACCCGGTGCAGTTCCTGGCCCGGCACGGCGTCTCCGCCTGATCGCAGGCCCACCGAAACCGAAAAGACCCCCGGGCCGCTTCTGCGGCCCGGGGGTCTTTCGTGTCTGGCGACTCAGCGAGTCAGTGACCCTGCTCGCCGAAACGGACGATCGCCTCGTCGAGGATGCGCTGCGCCTCGGCGGCGTTCCCCCACTCGTCGACCTTGACCCACTTGTTGGGCTCGAGGTCCTTGTAGTGCTCGAAGAAGTGCGAGATCTCCTTCTTCGTGTAGTCGGCGATGTCGTCGATGTCCTGGATGTGTGCCCAGCGCGGGTCCTTCGACAGCACGGCGACGAGCTTGTCGTCCCCGCCGGCCTCATCGCTCATCTTCAGCACGGCGACGGGACGCACCTCGACGACGACGCCCGGGTAGATGGCGTGGTCGAGGAGCACGAGCACGTCGAGCGGGTCGCCGTCCTCGCCGAGCGTGTTGTCGAAGTAGCCGTAGTCGGCGGGGTAGCCGAAGGTCGTGTAGAGCACGCGGTCGAGGTGCACTCGTCCGGTCTCGTGGTCGACCTCGTACTTCACGCGGCTGCCGCGCGGGATCTCGATGACGGCGTCGTGTGCGCCCATGCGTGTGCTCCTCAGGAAAAGTTCGGTTGGATGCCGCGGACTAGCCTACCTGCGGCTCGCTCCGGCGCTTTCGGAGGAGACGATTCAGCAGACGGCTCATCGGGTCGCTCAGGAGCAGCAGGAACAGCCCCGTGTATCCGTTCGGCGAAGCCGCGACGGCGATCGCGAGTGCGGCGGCGAACAGGACGATCGCGGCGACATCGCCGATGGCCCCCAGGCGGATGGTCTCGGTCGACACGGCGCCGAGCTCGCGATGGCGCGCCAGGTAGAGCCATCCGGCGAGGGTGGTCACCTGCGTCATGATCAGCGTGCCGATGTAGACCACGGCCTGGAGCGGGTCGGTGTCCATCTGCCCGATCATCGCGGTCGGAACCGGGAGCCACACGATCGTCGCCATCCACGCGACGTTGATCCACAGCAGGGGACCGGTGACGAACTCCACGTCACGGTACTGGCGGTGGTGTCCCATCCAGAACGTCGCGATCAGGAGGAAACTCAGCCCGAAGCTCAGCAGCTGACCCGAGTGCTCGTCGAAGAACTCGGCTGTGCTCTTATGGTCGGATGCGGCCTCGGACACCGACTCCATGAGGGGAAGGATGAGCAGCGTCATGGCGATCGCGACCACGGCATCGACGAACGCCTTGAAGCGTTCGGTCCGGAAAGGCTGAGTGCGCGGGTGATCGTTCACGGCGTCAGGATAGACCCGTGGTCGTGCCGCCCGCATGGGGTGCGACCGTGCCCTACCGTGGAACCGTGCCATCACTCTCTCCCGCCATCGCCGAGATCCGCCTGGCCGTGCGCACCGCGCTCGTCGACCTTCCCGAAGGTTCGACCGTGATCGTCGCGCTCTCCGGGGGCGCCGATTCTCTCGCGCTCGCCGCGGCGACGGCCTTCGAAGCGTCGAAGCTGGGTCTCCGTGCGGCATCACTGACCGTCGACCACGGCCTGCAGGATGACTCCGCCGAGGTCGCGTCGACGGCGGCACAGGCGGCAGCGGCGCTCGGACTCGACCCGCTGATCGTGCGCGTGCAGGTGGATGGCGAAGGCGGACCTGAGGCCGCAGCGCGCGACGCGCGGTACCGTGTGCTCCGTGACGCGGCGGCGGATGTCCGCGCCGCTGCCGTTCTGCTCGGCCACACCCTCGACGACCAGGCCGAGACCGTGCTCCTCGGACTCGCCCGCGGCTCGGGCGCCACCAGCCTGCAGGGTATGGCGCCCTCGCGGGAAGACGACGACGGGCTCCGCTGGGTCCGTCCGCTGCTCGGCGTGCGGCGGGAGACGACGCGGGCGTTCTGCGTGGCATCCGATCTCGAGGTGTGGGACGACCCGCACAACTTCGACGACCGTTACGCGCGGGTGCGGGTGCGGGAGCGCGTGCTGCCGGTGCTCGAGGCCGAGCTCGGTCCGGGCATCGCCGAGGCGCTCGTCCGCACCGCGGAGCAGCTGCGGGAGGACGCCGAGGCCTTCGACGAGATGATCCACGAGACGATCGAGGACATCGTCGAGCATGCGGAGGCGGGGATCTCGGTGAGCGTCGCCGCGCTCGCCGCCAACCCCGCAGCACTGCGCAACCGCATCATCCGCCTGGTCGTCGACAGCGAGTTCGGGGTGAGCCTCACGAGGACGCAGACCATCGAGGTCGCGCGGCTCGTCACCGATTGGCGCGGTCAGGGGCCGATCGATCTGCCCGGGTGCGCGGCTGTGCGCCAGGGCGGCCGCATCGTCTTCACCGCATCCGGTCGCTGAGGACCCTCCGCCGAAGCGCCTTCGCCTCGCGACCGGAAGTGCCGGGTGTGACTACTTCTTGCCGCCGAAGAGTCCGCCGAGGATGCCGCCGAGGTCGATGTCTCCGCCGGAGCCGCCGCTCTTGCCACCGCCGAGCAGTCCCCCGATCACGTCGCCGATTCCGCCTCCGCCGGCCGAACCGCCACTGTTGCCGCCGCCGAGGATCCCGCCGATGACGTCGCCGATGCCGCCCGAGCTCTCGGCTCCGGCATCCGCCTTCGCGGTCTTGTCCTTCGTCGCGTTCGCGATGAGGCCCATCACGATGGGGGCGAGGATCGGGAGGAGCTTGCCGAAGTCGATGCCGGGAGTAGCCTTCGACTCGGTGAGCTCCTTCGTGACCTCCGTCTTCTTGGAGCCGAGGATGTGCGCGACGATCTTGTCGCCGTCGGCCTGATCGATGTCGTCGACCTTCGAAGCGCCGGCCGTGCCCTCGTGCTTCTTCAGCGCGTTCTGGATGGCCGCGGAGCCCTCGTCGGTCTCTGCGTTCTTCGCGAGCCCGCCCAGCAGCACGGCGCCGCCCTGCTCGACAGCAACCTTCGCCTCGTCTCGCGAGACACCCAGTTTCTCGGCGATGTCGTCGATCGGAACCTGCTTGAGGATGTCGTCAAGAGCCATGGTGAATCCTTCCGTCCGGGGCGTCCGCCCACATCACCGCTCACAGTAGTGCGGATGCGGTGGGCATGGGGAGATCTGCCCATCGGCAGCGTCGGACACGTGACGTAGGGTAGACGCGTCCGGGGGGAAAGGGGCATCGGTGACCGATCTCGATGTTCAGAAAGAAGCGCTCGATGCAGTGCAGGCACGGCTCACTGCGGGGGCCGCGCCGATCATCACGTCGTGCCTGTCGTTCGGAGGCACCGGGTCGTCTTCGGTCGAAGGTGCGCTGGGCGAGGCCGAGTCGCTGGTAACGCAGATCCTGTCGGCCCTCGCGCAGACGGCGACCAACTCTGCGACCGATGCGGCATCCGTTGCATCGACCTTCACCGCCAACGACGAGGCGCTCGCGCAGCAGGCGGCGCAATGAGTCTGCCAGGCCTGATCGACGATCCGGCTCGCGGAGATGCGGGCGCCGTGAGCGGGTACGCGACCACGTTCTCCACGCGGGCGGCGTCGTCGCGAGAGCGCAAGGGTGATGCGGATGCGGCGCTGGCGAGCATCACGTCGATGACGGCGTCCGCGGCGGATGCACTCGGTGCGCGAGTCGTGCTCCTGTCGCAGCGCATGGGCGAGGCGGCTGAGGGACTGGACGGCATCTCGACCGCGGTGTCGGCGTATGTGACCGACCTGGAGGGGCTGAAGAGCGAGGCTGCCCGTCGGCTGCGGGGCGCGCAGAATGCGTACGACCACATCTTCGTGCGTCGGGCCGAGGCGTTGAGCGCGGCGAGCGAGTTCGTCACCGGGTGGGCGCTGCCGTGGGACGCTGTGCTGCCGTCGTGGATGTACGTCGACGACCCGAGCTACCTGCGTCGCTGGCAGGACGCGATCGACGACTATTACACGGCGCGGGCGTCGTACAACGCGCTGGCGGAGGAGCGCACTGCGATCGACCAGCGTGCCGTGAACGCGATCGCCGCCGTACCGCTCATCTCCGCCGTCACGCAGGGCGGGAAGGTCGGCGGTGCGGGGTTCGCGGCAGCCAGTCTCGCGTGGGCGGGGAACGTCAATGCGATCACGGCCGAGTCCCTGGCCGGTCTCGGGGATCCGGACATCATCCGTGAGACGTGGAACACGATGGATCAGGCGACGCGGGATGCGCTGCTTGCCGCATCACCGATGATCCTCGGGAACCTCAACGGCATCCCGATCCGTGACCGGGTCACCGCGAACCACACAAACATGCGCGCCGAGATCGCGCGGCGGGAAGCGGAGATCGCCCGGCTCCAGGAGAAGCTCGACGGGATGACGGCGCGGAACCACTGGAGCGCCCAGCGACGGAAGAGCCTGAGCGACGAGATCGCCGAGCTGCGGGAGCCGATCGGTGCGTGGAAGAATCTGCTCGATGAGCAGCCAGTCTGGTACGACGAGTCCGGCCGCGAACACAAGCACAGTGGAGCTCAGGTCGTCGTCTTCAATGCTGATGCGAATGCCATTGCGACCTATCACGGAGCAATCGACCCCGTCACCGGCGACATCCCGGTCTGGGTGCAGAACGTGGCGGTCTCCGTGCCGGGAACGACGACCACAATCAGTGAATTCGGTCACGGAACCGGAGCAAGTCTCTATTCCGCGGCTATCGATGCGAACGGCCCGGGGAGCGCAGTGTTCCAATGGGCTGGCGGTAGCTTTCCGCAGCTGGAAGTCCCCGGCCCCACGGATGCTTCGTACTCCCATGATCTCGCTCCGAAGCTGGTCGATTTCGTCGCGGGCATCGAACGCCCGGCCTATTCCACTCTCACCGTTATGGGACACAGCTACGGCGGCGCGACCGTGGGGTTGGCGGAGCAGGCCGGTTTGAAGGCCGACCGTATTCTCTACGTCTCTGCGGCCGGCATGGGGGCTGGGGTGGCCGGCGTCGAAGATTTCCCGTACACATCCGGCGTTCCGCACTACTCGATGATGGCTAGGAACGACGCCGTGGTGGGGATGATTCAGGGTGATCACGACGATTGGTATGCGATCCACGGCCAGTCCCCGTTGTTGGCCGACGACGTTACGCGTCTGGAGACTGGATGGATCGACCATGCAGATCCCGATAGCGCCGACCTCGAGGACTACGGCTTCCCGAATGGGATTGAGAGTCACAGCTCCGTGCTCAATCCGCGGTCGACCGCGTTTCACAACATCGTCGAGGTCATCACCGGCGGCGAGGCGATCAGTTGGGCTCCGAATGAGTACGTCACGGGTGGATACTCCAGCATTGCGATCGATGGGATCGATGCTTCGGACTATGAGCCGCACTATGTGAGGATCGACTGATGCGGAGATGGTGGGGAATCGTTGCACTGCTCGCGTCGGTGGGCTTGATCGGAGGGTGTGCCGTGTCGGCTGACAGTCGGTTGGATGAGTTTCGAGCTGAAGGCGAGGCGATCTCGCAGCAGGTCGTGGAGTCCATTCCCGCAGCAGTGATTGCGGATGAAGCCCCGGATAGTGCCTCCGCCGGGCGGCTGGCGCAGAGCATGGGAGACACCCCTCAAACGCCCGCCTGGTGGGAAGTGAAGACCTCGGTGGTCATGCTCGACGAGCCTGCGGCGTCCGAGACCGCGGCCACAGCAATCGAAACCGCGCTCGTTGACGACGGATGGAAGAAGGCTGAAGAGTCGGGCTCCCCGGATCCGGTCTACAAGACGGATGAGTACCGACGGGACGGATGGTATGTGCGTGTCGCATGGGTACGCTCTACTCCGAAAACGATCGAGAGCTTGAGGGTCCTCGTGGTGAGCCCTGACACGATCCGTGGCGATCACGACGAGATCCATTCCTGAGCCGAATGGTGCGAAGACTGACGGGAATGATGATCGCGCTCGTCTGCGTGCTGATTCTGGGAGGATGCGCGGTGCCACCGACACCGGAGAGTCGACTCGACGAGTACAAGGCGGAGAGTGAGACGCTCGCGATGAGTGTCGTCGAGCTCATCCCCGTTCACCTGGAGCCGGCGCTCGATACTGAGCTGGAGTCGCGGGGGCAGGCGCCGCAGAACGGTGTCACCGCCGAGAAACGTCCGGGCGATCCCGCCTGGTGGCAGGCTCGGGCCTACGTCAGCCTTGTGGAGTGGGAGGGGGCAGCGGCTGAGGCGATTGCCGCCGTCACGGAGGCCATGAAGTCGGATGGTTGGACGGTGGAGCGCGTCCGCGAGACAGGCGAAGGCCGCACGATCACGGACGGCTTCCGACAGGACGATTGGTACGTGGAGATCGCGTGGGTGAAGTCTGAACCAGGCAGGGTCGAACGGTTCGACATCTCGGTTGTCAGCCCCACGACGGTGCGCGGAGACCATGATGACATCTCCTCTTGACCGAGGCCGAACAGGGAGCCAGCGCGTCCTCATGGTGAGCCCGGAGATGGTGCGCGTCGACAGCGACGAGCTGTCGTCCTGACGCATGAGGCGTCTCTGGGGTGCGTTGGCGGTGCTTGCTGCGGCATGCATCGTGGGAGGGTGTGCGATGACGGCCGAGAGTCGCCTTGATGAGTATCAGGTGCAGGCGGAAGTGCTGGCGGAGGAGATCGTGGGGATGATCCCGGCGGACCTTGCGCCGTCGACGACGCCCGATGTGGAGTCCCGAGGGCGGATGCTCCAGAACCCGGTATCTGCCGAACCGTCTGCCGAGGACTCTGTCTGGTGGCAGGTTGACACCTATGTTGAGCCGGTTCAGCGCGACGGGGCTTCTGAAGAGGCCGCGAAGGCGATCGCCACCCAGCTGCTCGCAGATGGGTGGGAGCACACTGATGCACGTGAGACCTCGGAAGGGCGGCGTACCGCAGACGCCTACGGTAAGGACGACTGGTATGTCGAGGTAACGTGGGTGCGCTCCGAGGAGGGCAAGTACGAGACCATCGAGATCGGCGTGCTCAGCCCGAAGACCACCCGCGGCGACAACGACGAGATCCATTCCTGATCGCAACGGAGAACCCTGAACCGGAGCACCCGGTTCCGTCACCTAAAATCGATCCATGCGCGCCGCGGAGATCCAGGACGACCTTGCTCAGATCCTCGTCACAGAGGAGGAGATCCTCGCCAAGCTCGATGAGCTGGCGACGCAGGTCGCCCAGGACTACGAGGGCAAGGACCTGGTCCTCGTCGGCGTGCTCAAGGGGGCCGTCATGGTCATGGCCGACTTCGCCCGCGCTCTGCCGTTCCACGCCCCGATGGACTGGATGGCGGTCTCGAGCTACGGCGCCAGCACCAAGTCGAGCGGTGTGGTGCAGATCCGCAAAGACCTCGACACCGACCTCAACGGCAAGCACGTCCTGATCGTCGAGGACATCATCGACTCGGGTCTGACCCTCAGCTGGCTACTCGAGAACTTCGGATCCCGCGGCGCCGAGTCGATCGAGGTGCTCGCCCTGCTGCGCAAGCCCGAGGCCGCGAAGGTCCACATCGACTGCAAGTACGTCGGCTTCGACATCCCCACCGACTTCGTCGTCGGATACGGCCTCGACTACGACGAGCGCTACCGCAACCTGCGCGACGTCGCGGTGCTCGCCCCCCACGTCTACTCCTGACGCGCGGCACGCTACGCCGTGGGTGAACGTACAGCGACCCCCTAGGGCGCGCGCGATACGCTGATCCGATCATGGATGTGAAGAAGCTCACCCGGAATCCGCTGATCTACGTCGCGCTGATCGGCCTGCTGCTGTTCGGCGGCTTCCTGCTGATCTCGAATCTGGGTGCGCCCAAGCAGATCACGACGCAGGAGGGGCTCAAGCTCCTCTCCGGCACCACGGTCACCGAGGTCGTCAACACCGACGGCGACCAGCGCGTCGACATGACGCTGTCCAAGGCGTTCGAGGGCTCCAAGAACGTGCAGTTCTACTACGTCGACGCCCGCGCCGACGAGGTTGTCAGCGCGATCAACGAAGCCGCTCCGAAGGACGGCTTCAACGACGCCGTGCCGCGTGCGACCTGGTTCGACGGCTTCCTCTCGCTCCTCCTCCCGCTCGTGCTGCTGGGCCTCCTGTTCTGGTGGCTGCTGTCGTCGATGCAGGGCGGCGGCGGCAAGGTCATGCAGTTCGGCAAGTCCAAGGCCAAGCTCGTCAACAAGGAGACGCCGACCGTCACCTTCGCCGACGTCGCCGGTGCCGACGAGGCCATCGAAGAGCTCCACGAGATCAAGGAGTTCCTGCAGGATCCCGCGAAGTTCCAGGCCATCGGCGCCCGCATCCCGAAGGGCGTGCTCCTGTACGGCCCTCCCGGAACCGGCAAGACGCTCCTCGCCCGCGCCGTCGCCGGCGAGGCAGGCGCCCCGTTCTACTCGATCTCGGGATCGGACTTCGTCGAGATGTTCGTCGGTGTCGGTGCCTCCCGTGTGCGCGACCTCTTCGGCCAGGCCAAGGAGAACGCCCCCGCCATCATCTTCATCGACGAGATCGACGCCGTCGGCCGCCACCGCGGTGCCGGCATGGGCGGCGGAAACGACGAGCGCGAGCAGACCCTCAACCAGATGCTGGTCGAGATGGACGGCTTCGACCCGAACGCGAACGTCATCGTGATCGCCGCGACCAACCGCCCCGACATCCTCGACCCGGCACTGCTGCGCCCTGGCCGCTTCGACCGCCAGATCGGCGTCGACGCCCCCGACCTCAAGGGCCGCCAGCGGATCCTCGAGGTGCACAGCAAGGGCAAGCCGCTCTCGAAGAACGTCGACCTCGAAGTCGTCGCCCGCAAGACCCCCGGGTTCACCGGTGCCGACCTGGCCAACGTCCTCAACGAGGCCGCGCTGCTCACCGCCCGCTCGAACGCGCAGCTGGTCGACAACCGCGCCCTCGACGAGGCCATCGACCGTGTGATCGCCGGACCGCAGCGCCGCACCCGCGTGATGCGCGACAAGGAGAAGCTGATCACCGCCTACCACGAGGGCGGACACGCACTCGCGGCGGCGGCGATGAACTACACCGACCCGGTCACCAAGATCACGATCCTGCCCCGCGGCAAGGCCCTCGGATACACGATGGTGCTGCCGCTGGACGACAAGTACTCGGTCACCCGCAACGAGCTCCAGGACCAACTGACCTACGCCATGGGCGGTCGCGTCGCTGAGGAGATCATCTTCCACGACCCGACCACCGGTGCATCGAACGACATCGAGAAGGCGACGTCGATCGCCCGCAAGATGGTGCTCGAGTACGGCATGACCACACAGGTCGGACCGGTCAAGCTCGGCAGCGAGGGCGGCGAACCCTTCGCCGGTCGTGACATGGGCCGTGGCCGCGAATACTCCGAGCGCGTCGCCGAGCGGGTGGATGCCGAAGTGCGCGCGCTCATCGAGCAGGCGCACAACGAGGCGTACGAGGTCATCAGCGCGAACCGCGACATCCTCGACAAGCTCGCCCTGGCGCTCCTCGAGGAGGAGACCCTCGACCACAACCAGATCGCCGAGATCTTCACCGAGGTGAAGAAGCTTCCGGAGCGTCCGCTGTGGCTGTCGAGTGAAGACCGTCCGGTGTCGGAGCGGCCCCCGATCGAGGTGCCCAAGAAGGACGTCTCGCTCGCGGCATCCGTCGAGGCACCCGCCACCGCACCCCGCGCGCAGCAGGGCTCGGCGGGAGCCGGGAACCCGCGACCCGCGACGGCGTGACGTGACCGTCGACAGGCACCGTGTCGAGCGACTCACCCGCGAGCTGCTCGAGGCCATCGGCGAAGATCCTGATCGACCGGGGCTGAAGCAGACGCCGTCGCGCATGGCCGAGCTGTACTCCGAGTTCTTCGCGGGGGTCGGGGAGGATCCCGCCGAACCGCTCGCACGCACCATCAGCGTCTCGCGCGGACCCGCTCCCGACACCCTGCCTTCCGGGGCCGTGCTGCTGCGGGACATCCGCTTCCGTTCGGTGTGCGAGCACCACCTGCTGCCCTTTGCTGGGCACGCTCACATCGCGTATCTCCCGGGCGAGCAGGTCGTCGGTCTCGGGGCGCTCGTTCGCGTGGTCGAGATCCTCGCCGCCCGTCCGCAGGTGCAGGAACGCCTCGGCGAGCAGATCGCCGACACGATCGCGGAGCACCTCGACACCCGGGGAGTGCTCGTCGTGCTCGACGCCTCGCACGGCTGCGTCACGATGCGCGGCGGACGCCAGAGTGAGGCGTCCACCCTCACGATCGCGGCGCGCGGGGAGTACACGGATGCCGTCGCCAGGACCGAGCTCATCACGCTGATCGGCGCGTCGGCGGGATCCGGAGCAACGCGCTGATGACGAGCATCTGGGGCATCGTCAATGTGACCCCCGACTCCTTCAGCGACGGCGGTCGTTACCTCGACGTCGATCGGGCGGTCGCCCACGGTCTGCGCCTGCGGGCCGAAGGCGCCGCGGTGCTCGATGTCGGCGGCGAGTCGACCCGGCCCGGCGCCGACCGCATCGGTGCCGATATCGAGCAGCAGCGCGTGATCCCGGTGATCGAACAGCTCGCCGCGGCGGGCGTGCCCGTCAGCATCGACACACTCAATGCGGCCACCGCCGCCGCAGCCGTGCGGGCAGGCGCGCGCATCGTGAACGACGTCTCCGGAGGGCTTGCAGACCCCGACATGCGGGCAGCCGTCGCGGAATCCGGGGCAGACTACGCGATCGGCCACTGGCGCGGATTCTCCTCCGACATGTATGCGAACGCCGAGTACCGTCGCGTCGCGCGCGAGGTGGCGGGAGAGCTGCAGGAGCGCATGGGCGAAGCCGCCGCATCCGGGATCGCACCGTCGCGACTGA
The DNA here is from genome assembly GCF_024519805.1 of Microbacterium sp. Mcb102. Taxonomy (NCBI): domain Bacteria; kingdom Bacillati; phylum Actinomycetota; class Actinomycetes; order Micrococcales; family Microbacteriaceae; genus Microbacterium; species Microbacterium sp. Mcb102. The sequence continues at coordinate 110,611 of NZ_JALJRG010000004.1, forward strand.
TCCTCGATCCGGGTATCGGGTTCGCGAAAGCCGGCGCGCAGAACTGGGACGTGCTGCGCGGACTCGACGAGATCGTCGCTCTGGGTCCTCGCGTGCTCATCGGCACCTCGCGCAAGCGCTTCCTGGCGGAGGCGCTGCGTCAGCAAGCCGGCGCGGACGACGAGGTCTCCGAGTCACGCCGCGATCTCGCGACGGCCGTCACCAGCGCCCTGGCGGCCCGCGCCGGGGCGTGGGCGGTGCGCGTGCACGACGTGGCCGGCACCCGCGATGCGCTCGCGATCACGCACGCCTGGGCAGGCTGAACCCCCACCCAGCCGAGGGGGTGGGTCCCCCGTACGCTAGAGTCATGGATTTCCTCGATGAGATCGTCCTCACCGGTCTGACCGTCTTCGGCCGCCACGGCGTCTACACGCACGAGCGGGAAGAGGGCCAGGACTTCACGATCGACCTCCGCCTGCGCTTGTCGCTGGATCAGGCCGCGGCCTCCGACGACGTGACCGACACCGTGCACTACGGCGAGCTCGCCGAGAAGGTGGCGGCGATCGTCGCGGGCGAGCCAGTGAACCTGATCGAGACGCTCGCGGAACGCATCGCGTCGGCGGCGCTGGAGGACGAGCGGGTGCAGAACGTGACGGTGACCGTGCACAAGCCGCACGCCCCGATCCCGCTGAACTTCGCCGATGTGGCGGTCACTGTGAACCGCAGCCGCCCGCCGCAGGCGCTCGAGGACATCACGATATGAGCCGGGACCTCGCGAAAGCGCCCGAGCTGCCCGGCCCCCGCCCGGCACGCCCGGAGACCGTGGCCGTCGTCGCCCTCGGCGCGAACCTCGGTGACCGGCACGAGACGATCCGCGCCGCGGCGCAACGGATCGCCCGCCTGCCGCTCGTGAGCGATGTGCGACTCTCCGACCTGTTCGAGACCGTCGCACTCCGCCTCGACGGACCGGATCCCGAGGCGCCGGGGTACGTGAACGCGGTCGCGCTGGTCACCACGCGTCTCGCCCCGGAGATCCTGCTCGGGATGCTGCACGCCATCGAGGACGAGAACGGTCGGGAGCGCCGCGAGCGGTGGGGCGACCGCACGCTCGACCTCGACCTCATCGCGTACGGGGACGTCGTCTCGGACGAACCGCGTCTGCAGCTGCCGCATCCGCGCGCCGCGGAACGCCTCTTCGTGCTCGACCCCTGGCTCGACGTCGACCCGGATGCGGAGCTTCTCGGACGAGGGCGCGTGGCCGACCTCGCGGCCGATCTGCGCGGCCGGGGCGAACTATGAGGCGCACCTCTGCGGGGCTCCTGCTTCTGCTCGCACTGCTCGCGGCCGGTGGTGGTTTCCTGCTCGATCATCTGCTCACGGCGTCCGGCCGGGTCACGTTCACGCCGTCGCTGCTGCTCCCGGTGCTGCTTCTGCTCATCGCCGCTGCCTCCCTGGGCGTCGCCTGGCCGGTGCGCCGCAGCGTGCGCTCGGGCGTGCGTATCGATCCGTTCCGCGCGCTGAGAGCGGCGACGCTCGCCCGTGCCTCGAGCCTGCTCGGCGCCATCATGGCGGGCTTCGGAGCGGGGCTGCTGGTGTTCCTCCTCTCGCGGCCGGTCGATCCACAGGTAGGGTCGACTGTGGCCATGCTGGCCCTCATCGGTAGCGCGATCGTCCTCACGATCGCCGCGCTCGTCGCCGAACAGTTCTGCACCCTGCCGAAGGATCCTGATGACTCAGAACCCAGAGACCGCGCCCCTGAACCCGGCGGAGGGCACTGACCTCGACGCCCTCGATCAGGGTACGTACTCCGAGCTGCGGACGGCTCGGAACGAGGCCCGGCTGGAACTCGACGGTGCGTGGCACCAGATCTCGCCGCGCTACGTGGTGTCGCAGATCGTGCAGAACGTGATCTTCCTCGTGATCGTCGCCGCCGCGGCGCTCGTGCTCAGCCTCGTGCTGGACCAGCAGTGGGTGTGGATCCCCGCCGGAGTCGTCCTCCTCATCACGGTGATCGCGCTCATCATCCTCCCGCGGCAGGCGAAGGCGATCGGCTACATGCTGCGCGCTGACGACATCGTGTTCCGCAAGGGCATCCTCTGGCAGCGCATGATCGCCGTGCCCTACGGCCGTATGCAGCTGGTGGACATCACCCAGGGCCCGCTCGACCGCGGCTTCGGCATCGCGCAGCTCAAGATGGTGACGGCCGCCGCGACGACCGGCGTGCAGATCCCCGGCCTCACCCAGGAGGCGGCGGAGGCGCTGCGCGACACCCTCATCCACGTCGCCGAGACCCGCCGGACCGGCCTGTGAGCGAGCCGCAGCTCCCGCCCGCCCCGAGTACGCGGGCGACCGGCGTCGACTCGTCGACCACCCTCGCCAACGGCGAGTGGCACCGCATGCATCCGCTCACGCCGCTCTTCAAGGGCGGGCTGGTGCTGATCATCGTCGCCGGCATCGTGATCACGAACATGCGCGATCGTCTCATCACCTGGGCCGTCGCGCTCTTCGCGCCGGAAGAGGCGCACGTCGGTGACTACTCCGGCGGCGATCCCGTCGACTGGGTGCTCTCCAACAACCTGATCCTCGTCGCGCTGCTCAGTGTGCTGGGACTCGTCATCGTTCTCGTGCTGATCTTCTGGTTCGTCTGGCGCTTCCATCAGTTCCGGATCACCGGCGACCACGTCGAGGTGCGCAAGGGGTTCATCTTCCGCTCGCACCGCCGGGCTCCGCTCGATCGCGTGCAGGGCGTCAACCTGACCCGTCCGTTCCCGGCGCGCATCATCGGACTCGCGAAGCTGGAGGTCGTGGGCGCCGGAAACGATGCGAACGTCGAACTCGAGTACCTCGCGACGTCGCGCGCCGAGTCCGTGAGGTCGGACATCCTGCGCCTGGCATCGGGCGCCAGAGCGGCCCGCAACGCCGCGCTGAACCCGGGTTCCGTCTCGGCCCCGGCTGCGACCGCGCCGGGATCCGCGCGTGCGCAGCTGGTCGGATCGGTGAACGCCGGAGTCAACGACCTCCTCGCGGGCGTCGACCTCGCCGACGTCGTCCCCGAGAGCGTCGTCAAGATCCCGACCGGGCGCCTCGTCGGATCGCAGTTGATCTCGGGTCTGCTGTGGGTCGTGTTCTTCGGCGCGATCTTCGCGATCGCGTTCGGCAGCGCGCTGATCGGCCTGCTTATCGACGGCGACACCGACGGCGGCGTCGTGCTGCTCGGGCTGGGCTTCGGCATGGGAGTGCCGCTGGTGATCGCCGTGGTCGGTATCACCTGGGCGCAGATCTCGAAGTCGTTGCGCTACTCGATCGCCCCCACCCCCGACGGCGTGCGCATCACGTACGGGCTCCTCACGACCGTGACCGAGACGCTCCCGCCTGGGCGCATCTTCGCCGTCGAGGTGACGCAGTCGCTGCTGTGGCGCCCGTTCGGCTGGTGGACGATCAAGATCAACCGGATGAGCGGCAAGAGCGCCGCTCAGCAGTCCTCCGGCAGTGGACAGCAGTTCAACGTGGTGCTGCCGGTCGGCAAGCGCGCCGACGTCGAGCGCGTGCTCGCGCTGGTGCTGCCGGACGTTCCCGCCGAGAGCATCCACTCACTCTGGGAGCAGGGCGTCGTCGGCCCGGTCGAAGGCGACACGTACCGCACGATGCCGCGGCGCGCATGGTGGCGGCGTCCCTTCTCCTGGAAGCGCCACGGCTACCTCGTCGAGGAGTTCGGCCTGCTGCTGCGTCGGGGCATCGTCTGGCGCAAGCTCGCCGTGTTCCCGCTCGCGCGCCTGCAGGGCGTCTCGCTCAGTCAGGGGCCGATCGACCGGTCGCAGCGGGTCTCGGGCGCGCAGGTGCATTCGGTTCCGGGACCCATCACCGGCTACCTCTCCGGCCTCGAGCGCGCCGATGCCCTGGCGCTGCTCGACGACGTCAGCCGGGCGGCCGCCGAGGCCGCATCGCGCGACACGACCCACCGCTGGAGCGAGCATGCGGCCGCCGCATCCGAGACGCAGCCCGTGGGGCCGCCCGCGTACGCAGGTCCGCCGTCCGTGACTCCGCCGCCGCCGCCATTCGTGCCGAACCTCGCGCCCCCGGCGCCGGGGGCGCGACCGGCGCCGTTCGCCCCGCCGGCATCGTACGCCCCGCCGGCATCGTACGCGCCGCCGGCATTCACGCCGCCTGCTGCGGCACCGGCGGCACCGCCCGCCCCTGCGGCACCTCCCGCCCCTGCGGCACCTCCCGCAGCTCCGCCTTCGCCTGTGGTTCCTGCGGCAGCACAGCCCGACCCTGCTGCAGCGCCGGCTGAGCCGCCGGCTGAGCCGCAGTTGCGGCGGCGGAGGACGCCGCCGCCCGCACCGTCGGATCAGCCGGAGGAGTGACGGTGGCGCGGGACGGGCGTCTCGGCGTCGGCATCATCGGCGCGGGACGTGTCGGTCCGGTGATCGGTGCGGCGCTCGGCGGAGCGGGGCACGCGGTGATCGGGATCACGAGCGGGTCCGATGACGAGCGCGCTTCGGCCGTGCTGCCGGATGTGCCCGTGCTCGACGCGCTGGAGGTCGTGCGTCGAGCCGAGCTCGTGGTCATCGCGGTTCCCTCCGAGCAGCTGCCGTCGCTGGTCGCCGGCATCGCCGAGGTCGGGGGCTGGCAGATCGGGCAGCTCGTGCTGCACACCGATCCCGCGTACGGCATCGACGTGCTGCGGCCGGCCGCCGAGCGCGGCGCGATCCCGCTCGCCGTGCACCCCGCCATCACGTTCACGGGGACCTCGATCGACCTGCGTCAACTGCAGGCGGGGTTCGCCGCGGTGACGGCTCCCGCCGCGGTGCTGCCGATCGCCCAGGCGCTCGCGGTGGAGATCGGATGCGAGCCGGTCGTGATCGCGGAGGCAGACCGACCGGCCTACGCGGATGCGATCGCGACGGCCACCGAGTTCTCGCGATCGATCATCGGCCAGTCGACGGCCCGGTTGCGCGAGCTCGGCGTGGAGAACCCGGGCGGCTACCTGTCGGCGCTGGTGCAGTCGACGGTCGAGCGTGCGCTGCGCGAAGCATCCGACGCCCCGCCACTGATCTGACGGTGCCGGCGGCTCATCGTCCGCCCGAGAACCCTCCGCCTCCGCCACCACCGGAGAACCCGCCGCCGAACGACCCGCCGGCACTCGACGAGCCGCCGGCTGATGGTGCGGAGTAAGTCGCCGCAGATTGCGAGGACGCCATGAACGACGCCAGCTGAATGCGAAGGGCGAACGAGGTCGGGTCGCCGATCCAGGACGCTCCTCGCTGCTCGTGCGCGTAGGCACGTTCGAGCACGTCGCCCCACTCGTCCTCCATGCCGAAGAGGATCGCGTAGGGGAGGAGCCGTTCGTACACGTGGATGACGTCCGCCGTGCCGTCCTGTCGGCGCTCAGCACCGCTGTAGGACTGCAGCATACGGAGGCGGTCGGCATCCGCGACGCGGATGAACTCTTTCACCCCCTGCAGATACTCGGAGGCGCGCGCTCCTTCGGCCGTGAGGACAGTGTGCTTCGAGAACGCGTACACGCTCGACAGGAATACGAGGAAGGCCACGAACGACATCACGACGAGCGCGGGGATCGCGGAGAGGCGGCCGCTGGTGGCTGCCCAGATCCCCAGGCCCAATCCGATCAGCGCCACGCCGATCGCGCACCACTGCAGGAGCACAGCGCCACGGCTGCGCGCCCTCCCGGTGAAGCCGCGGGATGCCGCTGCGGTCGTTCCACTCTCCTGCAGCGCGGTCATGCGGGCGGCGAATGCTTCATCGGCGGCGGGCAGCTCCACCACTCCGGCCGAGTCGGCGTCGAGGAACAGTGCGTCCAGTGCCTCCGCATCCAGCTCGTCCGGTGCCGCCACCCCCGGGAGGCGGCGCAGGCGCGGCTCTTCCGCCTCCACGCCTTCTTCGATGCGCAGAGTTCCCCGTACGGCGAGGTGCACGATCTCTGCGGGGATCACGTCCTTCGCGCCGGTGATGGCCTTCGCCGCGATGAGCGGGGGCAGGGAATCCGGCACGTCGTACTGGGCCACGACGATACCGGTGGCCACCCGTCGCCGGCGAGCGAACGCCCAGACGGCGAGCCAGCTGCCGACCGACAATCCCGCAGCGCCCGCGGCCGCGACGAAGGGGGCGACGTCGCCCACCGGGTCAGGTGTGCGTGCGAGGGGCTGCGCGACCGTGCCCGGCTCGAACCCGATGGCCACGGTGACCCCGTCGCCGGCGGGCCGCTCTCCGGACTCGACACGGAACGTCGCTGCGTCACCGTCGGTGGTCGGCCCCTGCAGATCGCACTCGTCGGTCGATCCCGGTGGCCCCGTGTAGCAGCGCGTGGATCCCGTGAGCGCGGCCGCCAGCTCGGGATCGAGCACGATGTCGGTGCGGAACCGCTCGATGGGCTGCGTGCTGTCGAGCGGCAGGAGGTTCCAGTAGAACTCGTCCACTGCCGGCGTCGAAGACCCTGCGGCCGGCTTCGTCGCAAGAACCGTGTCGCGCATCTCGTACTCGATCACGTATGTGGTGAGGCCGTGCACGTAGGTGTCGTCGTCGCCGGTGAGCACGTACAGCAGCCCGTCCTCCTCGTCGGTCTCGTACGGCACCTCCTGACCGTCGTCATCGGTCACGGAAAGCACCCGCGTCTCGGTGCTCGCCCCCTCGTACGAGGTCGCGAGCCCGCGGACGATGCCGAGATTCTGGTCCGTCTCGGGGAAGCGGGCGACCAAGGTCTCGGTCACGTGCATCCGCGCGCGGCCCTCCTCGTCGAGCCCCACCTCGTACACGGCATCCCACGATGCATACGAGAAGTCGCCCACGTCGCCTGGCTCCGCGGCGCGTACCTGCGGTGCGAGTCCAGGTCCGTCGGCGGCAGTGGCTGCGGCGGGAGCGGCGATCGCGGCGACCGCGAGCGAGAGGACGGCGAACGCGCGGAGGATCCGTGGAAGGGCCATTCTTCGAGGCTACCCAGCATGCGCCCTGAGCCGGCACGCCGCCTCGGTAAACTGGGAGGGACTTCCAAGGAGCCCCCCACATGACTGACGCGTCTGCCGCGCCCGAATCGGCCTCGACCGAACCTTCTCTCGAAGAGGACGTTCATGAGCAGAAGGCCGTGCGCCTCGCCAAGCGTGAGCGCCTGATCGAGAAGCGCACGGATGCCGGTGGGGGAGCGTTCCCGGTCGGCGTGCCGGTCACGCACACGATTCCCGCGCTGCGCGCCGAGTACGGCGAGCTCGAGGCGGGCGCCGAGACGGGTGTCGTCGTCGGTGTCGCGGGTCGCGTCGTGTTCAGCCGCAACACGGGCAAGCTCTGCTTCGCCACCCTGCAGGCCGGCGACGGCTCGCGCATCCAGGCGATGATCTCGCTCGCGAACGTCGGCGAGGAGTCGCTCGCGGACTGGAAGGAATACGTCGACCTGGGCGACCACGTCTTCGTGCATGGCGAAGTCATCTCCAGCCGCCGTGGAGAGCTGTCGGTCATGGCCGATGGCTGGGCGATCGCTTCCAAGGCGATCCTCCCGCTCCCCAATGCGTACTCCGAGCTCAGCGAGGAAGGGCGTGTGCGCAGCCGCTACCTCGACCTCATCGTCCGCGAGCAGGCACGGACGACCGTGCGTGCCCGTGCCGCGGTGAATGCGAGCCTGCGCGCGACGTTCACGAGCCACGACTACCTCGAGGTCGAGACCCCCATGCTGCAGGTGCAGCACGGCGGCGCCTCCGCACGTCCCTTCATCACGCACTCGAACGCGTTCGACACCGAGCTGTACCTGCGCATCGCGCCCGAGCTCTACCTGAAGCGTGCGGTCGTCGGCGGTATCGAGCGTGTGTACGAGATCAACCGGAACTTCCGCAACGAGGGAGCCGACTCCACGCACAGCCCCGAGTTCGCGATGCTCGAGGCCTACCAAGCGTACGGCGACTACAGCCAGATGGCCGCGCTCACGCAGGAGCTCGTGCAGAAGGCGGCGATCGCGGTTGCCGGTTCGACGACCGTGACCTGGGCCGACGGCACCGAGTACGACCTCGGCGGGGACTGGGACCGCATCTCGATGTACGAGTCGCTCTCGGCGGCATCCGGTCGCACGGTCACACCGCAGGACTCGGTCGAGGACCTCATCGCCTTCGCCGAGGCGAACGACGTCGATCTTCCTCCGCAGGCCACCCACGGCAAGCTCGTCGAAGAGCTGTGGGAGCACTTCGTGAAGGGCGACCTGGTCCGCCCGACCTTCGTGATGGACTTCCCCGTCGACACGTCGCCCCTCGTGCGCGAGCACCGCTCGATCGCCGGCGTCGTGGAGAAGTGGGACCTGTACATCCGGGGGTTCGAGCTGGCGACCGGATACTCCGAGCTCGTCGACCCGGTGATCCAGCGGGAACGGTTCGAAGCGCAGGCCAAGCTCGCCGCGCGCGGCGATGTCGAGGCGATGCCGGTCGATGAGGAGTTCCTGCGGGCGCTCGAGCACGGCATGCCGCCGTCCGGCGGAATGGGAATGGGGATCGATCGTCTGCTGATGGCGATCACCGGCCTCGGCATCCGCGAGACGATCCTCTTCCCGCTCGTCAAGTAGTCTCCGAAGCCTGCGGTCATGCCGCCGAGCGTCGACGGAACGCCCATTCCGGAAGCATCGCGCCGGCGATCATGGTCTCCAGCAGGGCGGCCAGCGAGTATCGCGGGTCGATCTCGCGGACCAGTTCCAGATAGCGGGCGGCGTGGGTGGCTCGCCCCAGCGCCCACGACAGCCAGGCCGCCGCGGTGAGAGGTGCTGGTCGGGCCTCGCGGGGTGCCCGCGCTGCTGCCTCGCGTACGACGGACAGTGCGAGGCGGAGCCGATCGAGGTCCGGGGCGGGCCCCTGCCCCAGGAACAACCGTCCGAGCTCGTCGGGGACCATCTCGCCGGACTTCGCGAACGCGGTCTGCGCGTCGAGCGCGCGGACGCCTCCCGCGAGGTCGCTCGCCCACTGCGCGATCGCGACATCTCGGAGCAGCGGACGTTCCAGGCACCACAGCAGCGTCGCGGTCGCGTACGACGGAAGAGCATCGGGGGCCGCGAGCACCGATTCGAAGAACGCCGGCACGTCTTCGAGCAGCACGAGCGCGGCGATCAGCTGCGGATTCTCCCGTCCGGTCAGCCGGCCCTTTCCGTTGCCCTCTCCATCGAGCAGTGCCGCGAGTTCGAGTGCCGCTCTCCCCACTCGTTCTTTCTCGGCAAGATCCACCTCGGGCAGTCGAGCCCCCGCAGCCTGGTCCTCCGAGACGCCAGGCGCGGTCGGTCCCTCGGTGGGACTGCAGATCTCTGCCAGCGAGTGGAGGTCGGGGTCGCTCTCCACATAGCTCGACCACCCGGAGGGGGTCACGCAGAGCGCATCGACGACGCGGAGTCCCGCGTCCTCCGCGCAGCCGAGAAGTTCGTCGACGGCCACGGCATGGGGGAGGACGAGGCCGTCGCGGGTAGCGTGCGAAGGCTCGTCCGTGTACACGACCACGGCGACGGCATCGGTCCCCTGGACGCGGGCGACGAGGCCGACCGCAGCGTCGGCGTACAACGCGAGGTCGGTCCCGTCAGAGGGCAGATCGAGTCGCATGGCCCCGTCGGTGCGTGTGCCGCGGAAGGGCAGCAGCACGATGCTTCGACGAGGGGTGAAGCCCGCGAGAGTGGGGACGATGCCGAGGAAGGCGGCCGAATCGGTGGCGCGCAGCAGTGTTGTCATGTCGAGAGTGTTTCGGAGCAGCGATCCCTCGGGGGCGGAAAAGCCGAGTTGTGGACGCGGAACCTGAATGCGCGGCGGTGTGCACGAGGAGTGGCTCGCGTACCATGGGGTGATGGACAACTTCTGGCTCGCCGCGGCATGGTCGCTTCTGCCGACCATCGGAGTGAGCATCGTGTTCGTCTTCGTGCTCCGCGGCATCCTCCGCTTCGACCGCACGGAGCGCAAGGTCCACGCGCAGATCGAGGCGGAGGAGCGCGCGGCACGGGGCCTTCCGCCGCGCGTCTGAGTCCCACCCATCCGCTACTGTGAAGCCAGCGTGCCGACCTCGGCGCGCACCCGAGGTGATCGTCACCGCGGTGGGGAAGGTGCACGATGACCGCGGAGACCTGGGGCTGGTGGATCGCCGCCTTCCTGCTGGTGCTCGACATCGCGATCCGTGTCACGGCGATCATCGTCATCCCGCGCAATCGGCGTCCGACCGCCGCGATGGCCTGGCTCCTCGCGGTGTTCTTCATCCCGTTCGTCGGAGTCTTCCTCTTCCTGCTGATCGGAAACCCGCGCCTGCCGCGCGCACGTCGGCGCAAGCAGGACCAGATCAACGAGTACATCGCCGAGACGAGCGAGCACCTGCACTTCGGAACACTGCGCCCGAACGCTCCCGCGTGGTTCGGTCCGATCGTCCAGATGAATCAGAAGCTCGGAGCGCTGCCGCTCTCCGGTGACAACGGCGCGCACCTGATCTCCGATTACCAGGAGTCGCTCGACGAGATGGCCGAGGCCATCCGCACCGCAGAGGAATACGTGCATGTCGAGTTCTACATCCTCCAGTCGGACACGGCGACGGACAACTTCTTCCGCGCACTCGAAGAGGTGTGCGCCCGTGGCGTAGAGGTGCGGGTGCTTCTCGATCACTGGGCCAACCAGGGCAAGCCCCGGTATCGGCAGACGATCGCCCGACTCAACGCGATGGGGGCGGACTGGCACCTGATGTTGCCGGTGCAGCCACTCAAGGGCAAGATGCAGCGCCCTGATCTGCGCAATCACCGCAAGCTCCTCGTCGTCGACGGCAACATCGCGTTCCTCGGGTCGCAGAACATCACGGATTCGACATACAACCTGCCGAAGAACATCAAGCGCGGGCTGCACTGGGTCGATCTCATGGTCCGCCTCGACGGGCCGGTGGTGCTGAGCGTGAACGCGATCTTCGTCGCCGACTGGTACAGCGAGACCGACACGGTGCTCGAGGGGATCGACATCGCCCACGCGAACATCGGCTCCGGCGACCTCGACTGCCAGGTCGTGCCGTCAGGCCCCGGGTTCGAGGTCGAGAACAACCTGCGCCTCTTCCTCGGGCTGCTGTATGCCGCGAAGAAGAAGATCATGATCGTCAGCCCCTACTTCGTCCCCGACGAGGCGCTGCTGCTCGCCGTCACCGCGGCCGTCGATCGTGGCGTCCACGTCGAGCTCTTCGTCTCGGAAGAGGGCGACCAGGCGATGGTCTACCACGCCCAGCGGAGTTACTACGAGGTGCTGCTCAAGGCCGGTGTCCGCATCTGGATGTACCGCAAGCCGTACATCCTGCACACCAAGACGCTCACCATCGACGACGAGGTCGCCGTCATCGGCTCCAGCAACATGGACATGCGCTCGTTCGGTCTGAACCTCGAGGTCTCGATGCTGGTGCGCGGCGAGGAGTTCGTCACGGAGATGCGCGAGGTCGAGGACAAGTACCGCTCCCTCAGCCGTGAGCTGACACTCGAGGAGTGGATGCAGCAGCCGCTGCGCTCGACCGTGCTCGACAACCTCGCCCGCCTGACCTCCGCTCTGCAGTAGTCGTCGCAGGCCATCCGGGCTTTCCGGGGGATCTGCCCGCGGGCTACCCTGTGAGCATGACCTCTGCGCTTCGTCCCCTCGCTTCTGTCGTCGGCCTCGTCGCCGCAGCACTCCTCGTCGCGGGATGCACCGCCGGCCCCGGTTCCGACGCCCCGTCGAGTTCGCCGGCTCCGGGCACGGGAGACGTGGATGACCAGAACGACTTCGAGGGCGCCCTGCTCGACGATGGACGCATGTTCGCCGTGATCACGGTGGGCTCATCGACGTGCGTGCCGCAGGTCGATCAGGTCGCGGCCGAGGGTCAGACCGTCACCGTGACGCTCGTCGACCCCGAGGGCGAATCGCCGAAGCCGTGCACGAAGGATCTCGCTCCACGGGCGAGCCTCGGCGCACTGCCGGAGGGCGTCGACCCGAAGTCGGACATCACCCTGAACGTGACCTACGGTGACCTCACCGACGACGTCGACATCGACGGTGACCCGGCCGCCACCGGCACACCGGGAAGCACGACCGAGTTCCAGCCGTCCGCCGCTTGGCTCGACGACGACGGCCTCGTGCTGCTCACCTGGGGATCGTCGAGCTGCCTGCCGCAGATCGAGTCTCTCGAGGGCGCGGGAAACACCGGAACCGCGTACTTCGTGACCGACGAGAACCAGGTCTGCACCATGGACATGGCACCCCGAGCGACCTTGCTCGCGTTCGGGGAGGACACGGTTGACGACGACGGCACCTTCACGCTGACGCTGGTCGGCGGTGGACTCGACGGCACGGTCGAGGTCCGCTGACCCCTACGGGTAACCGTGGAGATCTTCTGGGCCACGCTCGTCTTCTTGGCCGGGATCAGCGTGATCATCGTGAACAAGCGACGCAAGCGCTGACGGGCGCCGCTCCGCCTCAGAGCATGTGAACCGGGTGGCCGGGCGGCAGCGCGAGCAGCAGCGCACCGGGGTCGGCCCAGCACGTGATGCGCACGGCGGCGCCGAACTCGTCGCCGTCGAGCTCGATCGGAATCGGAGTCGGAGCGGCGGCTTCGGCCGCGGCCCCGTGGAAGAAGTGCACCGACGCGTTCTTGCCGCGACGTTCGAGCACACGGCGCCCCGCGCGGAAGCGCCGCAGTACGGAGTTGTCCCACCAGATCTTGCGCCACACCGCGAACCAGCCGAGCATTCCGGTGGGTTGGATGACGGCGATGTCGAGGGCGGCATCCGTGATCGACGCGTCCGGGATGAGGGCGATGCCGGCCGGAAGCGTGCCGCAGTTGGCGAAGAGCAGACTGTACGCACGGTGCGAATGCAGCCGCCCCTCATCGACCTGGTACACGGCGCGGAAGGGCTTCGCGCGGGGGAGGGAGCGGGCTGCTCCGTCGACGTAGGCGATCCACCCCACGGACTTCTTCAGATCCGAGCGGGTGTTGGCGATCATGTCGGCGTCCAGCCCCATGCCGGCCAGCACCACGAACGCGTGCTCCTCCTCCTCGCCGTTCTCACGGGTCAGTCGCGCCCGGCCGATGTCGATCGGATGGCGGAAGTCGCCGAGCGCCGCACGGATCATCTCCGCCGGATCGGCGAGCGGCAGGCCGAGATTGCGCGCGAGCAGGTTGCCCGTGCCGCTCGGCAGGATCGCCAGGGCGACTCCTGAGTTCGCGATCGCCTCCGAGACCGCGCGCACGGTGCCGTCGCCGCCGGCGACCAGCACGACATCCACGTTGCGTGCGAGCGCATGAGCCGTCGCACCCTGCCCGGCATCCTCGATGGTCGTCGGGTAGAAGGCGGGGTGATCCCATCCGGCCTCGCGGGACATATCACGCACCGTCGCACGCAGATGCTTGCCGTCGACCTTGATCGGGTTGTAGATGAGCGCCGCCTGTCGTTGAACGGGGGCGCTGGTGGTCATGGCGCTACTCTAATCCGGGACGCGCCCGGGTCGGTCACAAACGGACCGCGCCATTCCGGTCGCGAGGACGAGGAGCATCCGGATGCACGATGGTTCCGACGACGCGACCCGCGCGGTGCTCTCCGGACTGATCACGGCGGAACCCGACCGACTCCGTCGCCGCAGCATCTCGTTGGGGGTACCCGCTGCGGATGCCGAAGACGCTGCGCAGACCTCCCTGCTGCGCGCCTGGCGCTCGGTCGCGCATCTCGAGACACCGGAACCCGGCCGCGTATGTTCCTGGCTCGACGCCATCGCGCGGAACGTCGCCATCGACCTGGCTCGGCAGCGTGCGCGCCGGCCGGAGGCCGTTCTCGACGACGACACCGCCGGCGAGCAGACGGGCGTGGATGCCGCGGTGGAGATCCGCGTTTTCCTCGACGGCGCGCTCGAGGCTCTGCATTCGCTGCCGGAGACCATCCGTGAGCCCCTGCTGCTGGCCGTCGTCGACGGTCTCTCCGCGGACGAGGTGGCAGCACGCCTCGGGATCGAGCCCGCAGCCGCGCGGCAACGGATCTCGCGGGCACGCAAGGCGCTGCGGGCCTGCCGCACGACAGGCATGGGTGACGGCTGAGGGAGGCCCGATCGTCGGACCTCCCCCGAAAGGTTCAGGCCGTGCCGAAGGGGCTGTCGACGGCGTACCGCCAGCCGTGCACCTCGTCGTGCACCGCGACATCGGCCGTGGTGCCCGCGAGGGCGATCTCGGAACCGTCGGGACCGGTGCCGGTGATGGTCCAGTCCGCGATCGCGAGTCCGGTACCGGCACTCTCGAAGACGTGACGGACACGCATCGAGATGGGCAGGTTCAGCCCGAGGAACTGCTCGAGAGCGCCGCGCACGGCGGCCGTGCCCGTGACGGCCGTTCCCGGCGCAGGGACGAAGACGACGTCCGACGTGTTCAAGGCCATCAGGCCGTCGAGGTCGCGGGCGTTGAACCGGTCGGCGAACGCCAGGTTCAGCTGGTCGAGGGAGGTCACGGGGATGGTCATGGGGTTCCTTTCCTGGGTCGACCGAATGCCGACCTCTGCAGAGGAAGACGACGCAGCGGCGAGGGCGTGACATCCAGATTCGCCGTCGGCACGGCACCGTAGACTTGGGAGATGATCGACCTCGCACTCCTCCGCGAAAACCCGGAGATCGTCCGCCGTTCGCAGGCTGCCCGTGGAAACGACCAGAGCACCGTCGACGTCGCACTCGAGGCCGATCGATCGCGCCGGGCCGCACTCTCCGCTTTCGAGGAGCTGCGCGCCGAGCAGAACGCGTTCGGCAAGCAGGTCGCGAAGGCTCCCAAAGACGAGAAGGCCGCCCTCGTCGCGCAGGCGAAGGACCTCGCCGAGCGAGTGAAGCAGGCGCAGCATGCGGCGAACGAGGCGGCGGAGGCGGCATCCGCAGCCCTCGCCCGGATCGAGAACGTCGTCATCGACGGCGTCCCCGCCGGCGGCGAGGCCGACTTCGTCGAACTGCGTCGGGTGGGCGAGGTACCCGCATTCGACTTCGAGCCGCGCGACCACCTCGAGCTCGGCGAGCTCCTCGGCGCGATCGACATGGAGCGCGGAGCGAAGGTCTCCGGCGCGCGCTTCTACTTCCTGCGCGGCATCGGGGCTCGCCTCGAGATCGCCCTCATGAACCTCGCTCTCGACAAGGCTCTGCAGAACGGGTTCGTGCCGCTGATCACGCCCACCCTCGTGCGCCCCGAGATCATGCAGGGCACCGGGTTCCTCGGCGAGCACGCCGACGAGGTCTACCACCTCGACAAGGACGACGACCTGTACCTCGTCGGCACCAGCGAGGTCGCGCTCGCCGGGTACCACAAGGATGAGATCGTCGACCTCGCCGACGGCGCCCTCCGCTATGCGGGCTGGTCGACCTGCTACCGCCGCGAAGCGGGTTCGCACGGCAAGGACACCCGCGGCATCATCCGGGTGCATCAGTTCAACAAGCTCGAGATGTTCGTCTACACGACCGCGGAGGAGTCCGAGGCGGAGCACCTGCGCCTTGTCGCGCTGCAGGAGGAGATGCTCACCTCCCTCGGGCTCTCCTACCGTGTGATCGATGTCGCCGCGGGCGATCTCGGTTCGAGCGCGGCGCGCAAGTACGACATCGAGGCGTGGGTGCCGACGCAGGGAGCGTTCCGCGAGCTCACGTCGACGTCGAACTGCACGACCTTCCAGGCACGCCGACTCGACGTCCGGCACCGTCCGGTCGTCGATGCGACGGATACTGCCGCTCCAGGTGCGGCGAAGACGCAGCACGTGGCCACCCTCAACGGCACGCTCGCCACCACGCGCTGGATCGTCGCCCTGCTCGAGACGCATCAGCAGGCCGACGGATCGGTGCGTGTGCCCGAGGTGCTGCGCCCCTACCTCGGCGGGCTCGAAGTGATGCTGCCGCTCGGTGACGGGCGGGCTGCTCGATGACGGGGCACTGGCTGGTCGGACTCGACGTCGACGGCACCATCCTGCTGCAGGACGAGACCATGAGCCCCGGTGTGCCCGAGGCGGTCGCGCGCGTGCGCGATGCCGGACACGTGGTGACCATCGCGACCGGACGAAGCTGGATGGCCACGCGACGCTATGTCGAGGAGCTCGGTCTCACCGCCGACTACGTCGTGTGCTCCAACGGTGCCGTGACGATGCGCCGCGACGGTGACGACTGGGAGCGTTGGAACGTCGAGACCTTCGACCCGACTCCCGTGCTCGGACTGCTGCGCGACCGTCTTCCGGACGCCCGGTACATGGTCGAACTCGCCTCGGGGCAGAGGTTGTTCACCGAGCAGCTCGACGACTGGACGCTCGACGGCGGCCGACAGGTCGACTTCGACGAACTCGGCGCGCTGCCGGTCTCCCGCATCGTGGTCGTCTCTCCCGGGCATGACGAAGACGATTTCCATCGCCTGGTGGCGGATGCCGGCCTCAACGAGGTCTCCTACGCGATCGGGTGGACCGCGTGGTTGGACATCGCCCCGCAGGGCGTGGACAAGGGCACTGCGCTGGAGCAGGTGCGCACCGAGCTCGGTCTCGACGGCGGACGCATCCTGGTGGCCGGCGACGGGCGCAACGACATCGGCATGTTCGGCTGGGCACGCTCCCTCGAGGGACGGGCCGTGGCGATGGGGCAGGCTCCGGACGAGGTGAAGGAAGCCGCGAGCGAGGTCACCGCCGACGTCGAGGACGGCGGGCTGGCGCAGGCGCTCGACACGCTTCCAGCGCCCGCCCAGGTCAGCGCGGGAGAATAGAACTCGGCTAGACTCACGCCTTGTCGACAGATGCGTCTGTCGAGGAGGGTTGTCCGAGCGGCCGATGGAGCTGGTCTTGAAAACCAGTGGGCAGAGATGTCTCGTGGGTTCGAATCCCACACCCTCCGCACAGTGAGCACGGTGACCCCGCACCGGCGCTGAATCCGAAAGGGTCCGAGTGAGCGACAACACCCGACGCCGCCGTACCATCGCGCGACACGGTCAACTCGAGACCCCGAGCCCGCTCGGCCAGCTGCTGAGGTTCATCGCGATCGGCCTGGCCGTGGTGCTCGTCAGCGGTCTCGGCGTCGGCTTCTACATTGCGTACGACTTCTCGAGCACCGTCGCGGCGAACGACGTCGACCTGGACGGTCAGGAAGTCATCCCGCCGGACATCGGCGAGTACGAGAGCGGCTTCAATCTCGTCCTCACCGGTGTCGACACCTGTGAAGAGAAGTACAAAGATCTGTTCGGTGACCGGTGCACCGGGGGAGACGCCGAGGGCACACTCAACGACGTGAACCTTCTGGTGCACGTGTCGCAGGAGCCCCGCCGGATCACCGTCGTCAGCTTCCCGCGCGACCTGATGCTGCCTATCCCGGAGTGCACGGACGAAGACGGCAACGTGCACTCGGCGATGAGCAAGCAGCCTCTCAACACGGCCTACACGGACGGCGGCCTGAACTGCGTCGTCCAGACGATTTCGCAACTCACCGACCAAGAGGTCCAGTTCGCGGCATCCGTCACCTTCGGTGGCGTGATCGAGATCACCAACGCCATCGGCGGCGTCGACGTGTGCCTGGCGAACCCGATCAAGGACCGCTACACCGGTCTGGACATGGCCGCGGGAACGCACACCGTGGAGGGCCTTCAGGCGCTGCAGTTCCTTCGCACCCGTCACGGTGTCGGTGATGGCAGCGACCTCGGCCGCATCGGCAACCAGCAGCAGTACATGTCGAGCCTCGCCCGCAAGATGATCAGCGGCGAGGTGCTGGGCAACGTGCCCGTCATGCTCAAGCTGGCGAACACGGCGCTGAGCAACCTCGAGGCCAGCACGTCGTTGGCGAACAACCCGATGACGCTCGTCCAGATCGCGCTCGCCGTGAAGTCGGTCCCGTTCGAGGACATCGTGTTCGTGCAGTACCCGACCGGTGCCGACTACGCCGACCCGAACAAGGTCGTCCCCAACGAGGAAGCGGCCGCGGCGCTCTGGGATGCGATCGAGGCGAACGCGCAGCTGCAGATCACCCACCAGAACAACAGCAACGACGGTGTGGTCGTGCAGGAGCCGACGGCGCCGGTCGAAGAGGCCACGCCGGACCCCTCTGCGACCCCGGACAACGTCGTGGCGCTGCCGGACTCGATCAAGGGCAACTCTGCGGCTCAGGAGACCTGCTCCAACGGCAACGTCCGCTGAGTCGAGACAGCATCAGCGCAATCCGTTTGCGCGTTCTTGCAAGAACTTGCGTACACTGACCCCATGTCGAAGCGACTCGCCGAGGTGGCGCGCAAGGTCGGAGTGAGCGAGGCCACGGTCAGCCGTGTGCTCAACGACAAGCCGGGCGTCTCGGATGCCACGCGCCAAGCGGTGCTGACGGCACTCGACGTGCTCGGCTATGAGCGCCCGACGAAGCTGCGCGGCGAGCGCGCGCGTCTGGTCGGCCTGGTGCTGCCCGAACTGCAGAACCCGATCTTCCCCGCCTTCGCCGAGATCGTCGGCGGCGCACTCACGCAGAACGGGTACACCCCGCTGCTGTGCACCCAGAACGCCGGCGGGGTGACCGAATCGGACTACGTCGACCTGCTCCTCGCGCAGCAGGTGTCCGGGGTGATCTTCCTCGGTGGTAACTACACGCAGGCGGATGCCGCCCACCAGCATTACGAGCGGCTGCGCCAGGTGAACCTGCCGACCGTGCTCGTCAACGCCCGCGTCCCCGAGCTGCAGTTCGCGACCGTCTCCACCGACGATGCGGCTGCGGCCGAGCAGGCGGTCCTGCACGTGCACCAGCTGGGGCATCGCCGCATCGGGTTGCTGCTGGGGCCGGAGGATCATGTGCCGTCGCAGCGCAAGCTCGACTCCGCGCGCCGTCTGCTCGAGAAGCTCGGAGCGCCGCTCTCGGACGACCTCATCGTGCGCGGCATGTACTCGCTCGAGTCGGGGCAGGCCGGGGCGGCGCGACTCTTCGCCGCCGGCGCCACGGCCATCGTGTGCGCGAGCGATCCGATGGCACTCGGGGCGGTGCGTGCTGCACGTCGCGCGGGGCTGTCGGTGCCGGGAGAGGTGAGCATCGTCGGGTTCGACGACTCGGCGCTGATGAGCTGCACCGAACCGCCGCTGACCACGGTGCGGCAGCCGATCGAGTCGATGGGGCGCGCGATCATCGCGCTGCTGCTCGCGCAGATCGCCGGCACCTCCCAGCCGAGCGACGAGTTGCTGTTCGAGCCCGAGCTGGTGCTGCGCGCTTCGACGGGGCCACTGGTCTGACCGACACCCGGAAGGTGCGGTCTTCTGTGCGCCTGCAAGGCATTGCAAAATTCCAACAATCTGTTTAGTTCTTGCGTGGAACGTTAGAGAAAGCTACATTCGACTCATCGCCACCGACGACGAGGAGTTCCGTGGACACCGACGTTCTGCGCACGGCCGCACCCGCACGCACGCTGACCATGCCCGCGGGCGAGGGATGGTGGCGCACTGCGGTGATCTACCAGGTGTACGTGCGCAGCTTCGCCGACGGCAACGGCGATGGGATCGGCGACCTCGCCGGCGTGCGCTCACGGCTGCCCTACCTGAAGAGCCTCGGCGTCGACGCCCTGTGGTTCACGCCGTGGTACCGGAGCCCGCTCGCCGACGGCGGCTACGACGTGCAGGACTACCGGCTCATCGATCCGCGCTTCGGCACGCTCGAGGAGGCGGAGCAGCTGATCGCCGAAGCGCTCGAGTACGGCATCCGCACCATCGTCGACATCGTGCCGAACCACATCTCCGACCGGCATGAGTGGTTTCAGCAGGCGCTGGCGGCGCAGCCGGGGAGCCCGGAGCGCGAGCGCTTCTGGTTCCATCCCGGTCGAGGCGCAGACGGCGAGGAGATGCCGACGAACTGGGTGTCGAGCTTTCAAGGCGAGACGTGGACGCGCACGCGGAACCCCGACGGCACCCCAGGGGAGTGGTACCTGCACCTGTTCACGCCGCAGCAGCCCGACCTCAACTGGAACCACCCCGATGTGCGGCGCGAGCATGAAGACGTCCTGCGCTTCTGGTTCGACCGTGGTGTCGCCGGGGTGCGCATCGACTCGGCGGCCCTCCCGGTCAAGGACCCGGCGCTGCCGGACCTCCCCGCCGGCACGGCACCGGCCTCGGGGCATCCGCACATCGACCGCGACGAACTGCACGACATCTACCGCGACTGGCGTGCCGTCGCCGACGAATACGACGGCGAGCGCGTGCTCGTCGGAGAGGTCTGGCTCGACGACGCGGAGCGCTTCGCCCGTTACCTGCGCCCTGGCGAGATGCACACCGCCTTCAACTTCGGGTTCATGACGCAGCCGTGGAGCGCTCAGGCGATGCGTGACTCCATCACGCGCACCCTCGCCGAGCACGCGCCCGTCGGTGCCCCCGCGACCTGGGTGCTCTCGAATCACGACGTCACGCGGCCGGTCACCCGCTACGGGCAGGCCGATTCGTCGTTCGCGTTCGAGCGCAAGAGGTTCGGCACCCCGACGGACGCGGTTCGAGGCGCGCGTCGGGCCCGCGCGGCATCGCTGCTCGTCGCCGCGCTCCCCGGCAGCCTCTACATCTACCAGGGCGACGAGCTCGGATTGCCCGAGGTGGAGCTGCCGCTCGACGCGATCGAGGACCCCATGCACTTCCGTTCCGGGGGTGTCGATCCGGGACGCGATGGATGCCGGGTTCCGCTGCCCTGGGCGGGGACGGCGACTCCTTACGGCTTCGGGGGCGCCCCGTGG
This sequence comes from Microbacterium sp. Mcb102, assembly GCF_024519805.1. Lineage (NCBI taxonomy): Bacteria > Bacillati > Actinomycetota > Actinomycetes > Micrococcales > Microbacteriaceae > Microbacterium > Microbacterium sp. Mcb102. The sequence goes on from NZ_JALJRG010000004.1 coordinate 131,248, forward strand.
CTTCCGCAGCCGGACGACTGGGCGACGCTCACCGTCGAGACGCAGGACGCCGACCCCGCCTCGACCCTGAACCTGTACCGCGCGGCGATCGCCCTGCGGAAGCGGATCGCGGATCTCGCCGGCAGCGCCCTGGAGTGGTTGGAGCTCGGAGCAGACATCCTCGCGTTTCGCCGCGGCGACGGCACCGTCAGCATCACGAACCTGGGTGCCGTGCCGGTGCCTCTCCCCGCGCATCATGAGGTGCTTCTCGCCAGCGCCCCGCTCGACGGTGAGCTGCCCCCGGATTCCACCGCCTGGCTCGCGCTCCGAGCCGTCCCCGGGCGCTCGTCGCGAGCGACCGATTAGCCCTGCACCACCCGATCAGCACCACATGGAAGGACACAGACAATGAAGTCACCGATGAAAGCCCTCGTCGCCGGCGTCGCCGTGCTCACGACGGTCGGCGCGCTCGCCGGCTGCACGTCGAGCGGGGGCGACGACAGTGCCGACGGCAAGACCGAGCTGCGGGTCGCGACGTTCCCCCCGGGAGCGGATGCTGCCGCCTATGAGGCGTTCGCCGAACAGGAGAAGCAGTTCGAGAAGGAACATCCCGACATCGACATCGTGGGTGTCGAGTACGAGTGGGAGGGGCCGACCTTCGCCGTGCAGCTCGCCGGCGGAAGCCTGCCCGACGTCTTCACCGTGCCGTTCACCGACTCCAAGACGCTGCTCGAGAACGGCCAGCTGATGGATGTCACCGACGCCATCGACGAGCTCGGCTACACCGACAAGTTCAACCCGATCATCCTCGACGGCGTCACGGGCGACGACGGCAAGATCTACGGCTTCCCGCGCCAGGCCTATGCGGCCGCACTGCACTACAACCGCGACCTGTTCACGCAGGCCGGGCTCGACCCCGACAACCCGCCGGAGACGTGGGACGAGATCCGCGAGGCCGCCAAGGCCATCACGGATGCCACGGGCAAGGCCGGTTACGCGCAGATGGCGATCAACAACACCGGAGGCTGGCAGCTGACCTCGCAGACGGTGGCGCGCGGCGGTCGGACGCAGACCGACAACGGCGACGGCACGGCGGAGTCGACGATCGACAACGACGCCACCAAGGCGGCTCTGCAGTTCCTGCACGACGTGAAGTGGGAGGACCAGGCCTTCGGTTCCAAGGTCGACCTCGACTGGGGAACCATCAACCAGGAGTTCGCGGCCGGCAACATCGGCATGTACACCTCGGGTTCCGACATCTACACCGCGCTCGTGCGGGACTTCGGCATGGACTCGGCGATCTACGGCATGACGGTCGTGCCGATGGAGGGCGATGACCCCGGTACTCTCGGCGGCGGCGACATCGCCGTGATCAGCCCCACGGTCGACGACACGACGAAGGCTGCAGCGGTGACCTGGATCGACTGGTACTACATGCAGAAGCTCATGGACGAGGACGCGGCTGTCCTCGACGCGAAGACCCTGAACGAGTCCGGTCAGGCCGTCGGCACGCCGCTGCTGCCGGTGCTGAGCCGCGAGCTGTACGACGAGTCGCAGGAGTGGATCGCCGACTACATCAACGTGCCGGTCGACCAGATGGCACCGTTCAGCGACCGCATCTGGGACCAGACGCCGGTCGGTGAGCCGAAGGTGAAGACGCAGGAGGTCTACGCGCTTCTCGACACCGCGGTGCAGACCGTCCTGACCGATCAGAACGCCGACATCGACGCGCTGCTCGCCCAGGTGCAGGCCGATGCGCAGGCGAAGCTCGACGAGTAACGCTCCATGACGATGACGCTCTCCGAGCAGCGGGCGGCGGTGGAGGACTCTCCGCCGCCCGCTGTGCGCCGTTCCCGCCGCCGCTCACCGCTCACGTGGTTCCGCGGCGGCGGGCTCGCGAACCTCCTGTTCGTGCTCCCGATGCTGTTCGTGTTCGTCTTCTTCTCGTGGTCGCCGATCGTGCAGTCGGTGATCATGAGCCTGCAGAAGACGAACCTGATCGTCTCCGAGTGGGTCGGAATCGACAACTACCTCGCCGTGATCGGCGACCCCGAACTCGGTCGGGCCGTGATCAACACCCTGTGGTTCGCCGTGCTCGCTCTGCTCTTCGGCTTCCCTCTGCCGCTGCTCATGGCCGTGCTGATGAGCGAGGTACGCCGCGGCAAGGGCATCTACTCGGCGCTCGCGTATCTCCCCGTCGTGATCCCGCCCGTGGTGGCGGTGCTGCTGTGGAAGTTCTTCTACAGCGCCGACCCGTCCGGTGTCTTCAACACGGTGCTCGGGTTCGTCGGCATCCCTCCGCAGCCGTGGATCCAGGACGCCGTGCAGGCCATGCCCTCGCTCGTGCTCGAGGCGACATGGGCGGGAGCCGGAGGATCGATCATCATCTACCTGGCCGCGCTCCTGGGCGTGCCGCCCGAGCTGTACGACGCAGCCGAGGTCGACGGCGCCGGCATCTGGAAGAAGATCTGGCACGTCACGCTGCCGCAGCTGCGCGGCATCCTCTTCATCATGCTGATCCTGCAGGTGATCGCGACCGCCCAGGTCTTCCTCGAACCGTTCCTGTTCACCGGCGGTGGCCCCGCCGGAGCGACCAAGACCGTGCTGCTGTACATCTACGACAAGGCCTTCCGCAACAGCCTGGGCGGTGACTACGGAGAGGCGACGGCCGTCTCGGTGCTGCTCGCCATCGTCCTCGCCCTGCTCTCCTGGCTGTACTTCAAGCTGACCGACCGTTGGAGCACGACGTGAGCCTCACCACCCGCCTCTCGACCCGTGCCGCGGAGAAGGCGGCGGAGAAGGCCGCCGATCGCGTCGGGGACCGCACGGTCATCTCCGACTCGGAGCGCCGGCGCCCCGGCATCCGCGTCGGAATGTCGATCACGCACGTGTTCCTCACCGTCGGGCTGGTCGTCGCCGGCCTCGGCCCGATCCTGTGGCTCGCGAAGTCGGCCATCACGCCGACGCAGGACACCCTGCAGCAGCCGTTCGCGCTGTGGCCGAACGGCATGGACTGGGAGAACCTGTCGACCGCGTGGAACGACATCCACATCGACCAGTACTTCTTCAACACGGTGATCATCGCGCTCGGCGCCTGGTTCGTGCAGCTGTTCATCGCGACCACCGCAGGCTATGCGCTCTCGGTGCTGCAGCCGAAGTACGCGCCGATCCTGAACGCGCTCGTGCTGGCGACGCTGTTCATCCCCGGCATCGTGCTGCTCGTGCCGCTGTATCTGACGATCGTGCACCCGCCGCTGCTGGGGGATGTGAGCCTGCTCAACAACTACCTCGCCGTGTGGTTGCCGATGGGGGCGAACGCCTTCAACATCCTGCTGGTCAAGCGGTTCTTCGACAGCCTGCCGCGTGAGGTGTTCGAGGCGGCGCGCACCGACGGCGCCGGTCCCTTCCGGCTGTTCTGGTCGATCGTGCTGCCGATGTCGAAGCCGATCCTCGGGGTGGTCTCGGTGTTCGCGATCATCGCCGCGTGGAAGGACTACCTCTGGCCGATGCTCGTGCTGCCGGATCCGTCTGTGCAGCCGCTGTCGGTGCGCCTTCCCGCTGTGCAGTCGCAGACCGAGCTGGATGTGTTCCTCGCGGCCCTCGCGATCGCGACGCTGATCCCGATCGCGATGTTCCTGATCTTCCAGTCGGTGTTCCTGCGCTCGGCCGGACTCGGGGGTGCCGTGAAGGGCTAGTCGGCTCAGCCGGTGGTCGAGCGCCGCACGATCAGTTCGGGCGGGAACACGGTCTGCCGGGGGATGCTCTCGGGGTCGGAGGCCTCTTCGAGCACGATGCGCAGGGCCGTGCGCCCGATCATCCGGCTGGGCTGTCGGATCGATGAGAGCGGCACCGCGGCGGCGGCGGCGAAGGGGATGTCGTCGAACCCGATCAGCGCGATCTCGTCCGGGACGAGCACCCGTCCCCCGGCGACGAGCGACTGCAGCAGACCGAGCGCCAGCAGGTCGTTCGCGGCGAACAGGGCGTCGGGCCACTCTCGGCGCGGCCGGGTGAGCAGCTTCGCGCCCGCGGTGGCTCCCTCCTCCACCGTCATGGCCGAGGTGGGGACGACTTCGAGGTCGACGTGCACCGAGGCGTTCTCGGCGGCGGCGCGCGCACCGGCGAGCCGATCGGTGACCTGGCGCATGTCGAACGGGCCGCCGACGAAGGCGATGCGTCGTCGCCCCGCCTCGATGAGGTGCTCGACCGCGAGACGTCCGCCCGCGACGCTGTCGACGGAGACCGATGAGAATCCGCTGTCGGCGCTGAACCTGTCGACGAGCACGGTGGCGATGCCGCTGGCCCGGAATCGGCGGAGCTGCGTCATGACGTCGCCGTACGGGGCGATCAGGAGGCCGCGCACCTGCTGCTCGCGGAAGAGGTCGAGATACACCTTCTCGCGGGACGGGTCGTCGTCGGTGTTGCCGTAGAGGATCGCGATGCCGTGACTGGAGGCTTCGTCTTCGGCGCCGCGCACCACATCGCTGTAGAACGGGTTCTGCCCGTCGAGGACCACGAAGCCGACCGTCGTGCTGATGCCGGCGCGCAGTTTGCGGGCGGCGTCGTTGCGCACGTACCCGAGTTCCTCGATGGCCCGGCTCACTCGCGCCACCGAATCGCTGGAGACCTCTTCCGGACGGTTGAGGACGTTCGAGACGGTCCCGACCGACACCCCGGCGCGGAGGGCGACATCACGGATGCTGACCGGCACGGCTCTCCTCTCGACGTCGGGCGGATCACGGTTCGGGCATCAGGGGTTGACCTGCGGCCCGCATCACATACACTAGCCTGAAACCCACCTGAATCGATTCAGGTAGATTCATTCCGCACAATCATCCCCCTCAACGGAGAGGAAAGCCCGTGGTCGATGAAGCACCCGCCCGCAGTGCTCCCCCCACCGCGCTCGAGCTGCACCGTGTCGTGAAGTCCTTCGGGCCCGTCATCGCGCTGCGCTCCGGAAGCCTCACGCTGCAGTCGCGGTCCATCCACGCCCTCATCGGCGAGAACGGCGCCGGCAAGTCGACGCTCGTGAAGATCATGGCCGGGCTCTACCGGCGTGACTCGGGCGACTTCCGTCTGCACGGCGAAGACGTCGACTTCACGAGCACCGCCCAGTCGAAGGCCGCGGGCATCGCGGTGATCTACCAGGAGCCGACGCTCTTCCCCGACCTCTCGGTCACGGAGAACATCTTCATGGGTCGGCAGCCCACGGGTGCTCTCGGCCGCATCGACCGCAAGGCCATGCGCACCGAGGTCGATCAGATCTTCCGTCGCCTCGGGGTCGCACTCGATCCCGACCGCATCACCGAGGGCCTCTCGATCGCCGACCAGCAGATCATCGAGATCGCCAAGGCCATCTCGCTCGACGCCAGTGTGCTGATCATGGACGAGCCGACCGCGGCGCTCAGCGGCGTCGAGGTCGATCGGCTTTTCGCGGTCGCACGGAGCCTGCGTGATGAGGGTCGCGCGATCCTGTTCATCTCGCACCGCTTCGACGAGGTGTTCGACCTGTGCGACACGGTCACCGTGATGCGCGACGGTGCCTACATCGACACGACGCCCATCGCCGAGACCACGGTCGACGACCTCGTGCGGCAGATGGTCGGCCGTGACGTCACCGAGCTCTTCCCGAAGCAGGCGGCCGAGATCGGCGACCCGCTCCTCGAGGTGCGCGGACTCACCAGCCCCGGTGTCTTCCACGACATCTCCTTCACCGTCCGCGCGGGCGAGATCGTCGCACTCGCCGGACTCGTCGGCGCCGGCCGCAGTGAGGTCGCCCGCGCCGTGTTCGGTGTGGACGGCTACCGCGAGGGCGAAGTGCGGATGCTCGGCGCCGGTGTGCCGCGCCGCAACCCCACCGCCGCCATGCGCCACGGCCTCGCCCTCGTGCCGGAGGATCGGCGCAAGCAGGGCCTCGTGATCGATGCGAGCGTCGGCGGCAACATCACCCTCGCCATCCGTCGCAATCTCGCCAAGTGGGGCCTGATCACCACCGGCATGGAGAACCGTGCGGCAAAGATCTGGGCGTCTCGCCTCGAGGTCAAGACGCACGCGCTCGACACCGTGGCGGCCACCCTCTCCGGCGGCAACCAGCAGAAGGTCGTGCTGGCCAAGTGGCTGGCTACCGACCCGCGAGTGCTCATCATCGACGAGCCGACCCGAGGGATCGACGTCGGCACCAAGTCCGAGGTGCACCGCCTGCTCTCGCAGCTGGCGGGCGAGGGGATGGGGATCCTGATGATCTCGTCCGAGCTCCCCGAGGTGCTCGGCATGGCCGACCGCGTGCTCGTCATGCGTGAGGGCCGGATCACCGCCGAGCTCGACCGGGAGGACGCCACCAGCGAGAACGTCATGTTCGCCGCCACGCACGCATCGGAGCAGCACGCATGAGTACCACGGCACTGGCCGCACCGGCACCCGCGTTCGCGAAGAAGCCCGGCGGCATCGGACGCGCGCGCGAACTCGGCATCTTCGCCGCCCTCGTCCTGGTGGTCGTCGCGGCCACCGTGAAGAACCCGAACTTCCTGTTCAGCGCCGACGGGTGGCGCGACCTGCTGCTGACGCCATCGATCCTCGTGCTCGTGGCCGTCGGCCAGGCGATCGTCATCATCACCCGTAACGTCGACCTCTCGGTCGGCTCGGTCATGGGGCTCACCGCGTTCCTGACGGGGCGGCTGTTCATCGACGTCCCCGGTATCCCGATCCCGATCGTGGTGATCGCCGCCGTGATCTTCGGCGCTCTCCTGGGGTTGGTGAACGGCGCGCTGGTGGCCTTCGCCAAGGTGCCGGCGATGGTGATCACGCTGGGCACGCTGTATGCCTACCGCGGGATCAACGTGCTCTGGACCGGCAGTGACCAGGTGCACCCGTCCGACTTGCCGAAGGACTTCCTGCGCCTGGGCACGCAGCAGATCCTCACGATCCCGGTGCTCTCCATCGTCGCGATCATCGTGCTGGCGCTCGCCGCCTGGTACATGCGCAACACCCGCGGCGGCCGCGAGTACTACGCGATCGGCTCCGACCCGGGAGCCGCCGAGCTCTACGGCCTCAAGACCACCCGCCGGGTGCTCAGCGCGTTCGTGCTCTCCGGCGCTCTGGCAGGCCTCGCCGGTGTGTTCTACGTGACGCGGTACGGGTCCGTGAGCTCGCAGGTCGGCTCGGGCTGGGAGCTGGATGCCGTGGGCGCGGCCGTCATCGGCGGCATCGCGATCACCGGCGGCGTCGGCTCCGTGTGGGGCGCGGCCATCGGCGCGATGCTGCTGATGACCATCAACCGGGCCCTGCCCATCCTCGGCATCCCGGACTTCTGGCAGCGCGCCGTGGTCGGTGTGCTCATCATCGGCGCGATCGTGCTCGACCGGCTGCTCGCCGTACGACAGAGACGGCAGCTCATCGAGGCAAGGGACGAATCATGACCACGACCACCACCTCCGGGGTCCGAGTGATCCGGGACTACGACCAGCCGCTGTGGCGGCGCATCCTCATCAACCGCGAGTTCGCGATCATCGGCCTGCTCGTGCTGGTCGTGATCGTGTCCGCCGTGTCGATCCGCGGGTTCGCGCAGCCCATCACCGTCAACTACCTGCTGCTCGACGTCGCCCCGATCCTGCTGATCGCCCTGCCGATGACCCTCGTCATGATCACCGGCGAGATCGACCTCTCGGTCGGTTCGATGGTGGGTCTCGCGAGCGTCGTCACGGGGGTGCTCACCGAGTCGGGTGCGCCGTTCGAGGTCGCCGCCCTGGCCGCCCTCGCGGTCGGTGTCATCGGCGGAGCGTTCAACGGCTTCCTCGTCACGGTCGTCGGGCTGCCGTCACTCGCCGTCACGATCGGAACGCTGGCGCTGTTCCGCGGACTCGCGGTCGGCCTGCTCGGGACCACTGCGGTGACCGATTTCCCGGAGATGTGGACGGCACTGGCGAAGGCGAAGATCGCCGGCACCACCATCCCCTACATCGTGATCCCGTTCCTGATCCTGCTCGCGATCTTCGTCGTGGTGCTGCATTTCACCCCGTTCGGTCGCGGCATCTACGCGATCGGGCTCTCGAAAGACGCCGCCCGTTTCTCGGGCGTGAACGTCGAGCGGACGAAGTTCATCCTCTTCATGCTGTCGGGGGTGGTCGCCGCGTTCGCCGGCATCTTCTACACGCTCCGCTTCGGCAGTGCCCGCGGCGACAACGCCACCGGGCTCGAGCTCCAGGTCATCGCGGCCGTGGTCCTCGGCGGGGTGTCGGTGTTCGGCGGGCGCGGGCACCTGCACGGCGTCGTCGCCGCCGTGCTCCTGATCGGGGTGCTCGGCAGCGGGCTCCGTCTCGCCGGCGTCACCTCTGACGTCATCAACATCATCACCGGTGGCCTGCTGATCTTCTCGGTTGTCGCAGCCAGCATCCTCGCCTGGGCGCAGCGCATCCGCGCCAAGGCCGGGCCACCGCTCCGCGTCGCAGCCTCTCCCGCACCATGAGGCAGCCTCTCGCCGTCGGCATCCGCCCGCGGTGATCATCACGAAAGGAAGAACAATGACGTTTGCACGCAAGAGGGTCTCGGCGTTCGCCGCCGTGGCCGTCGCCGCAGCGCTCGTGCTGACCGGCTGCGCCGACACCGGCAGCGGGTCGGGCGACGCAGGCTCCGGCGAGGGCGGCGGATCCGACAACCTGTCGATCACGTTCCTGCCCAAGAACCTCGGCAACCCGTACTTCGACACCTCCAGCGAGGGCGGCAAGAAGGCCGTCGAGGAGTTCGGCGGCACGTTCGCCGAGGTCGGACCGGCCGAGGCCACTCCCGACGCCCAGGTGAGCTACATCAACACCGCCACGCAGCAGGCGGTCGGCGCGCTCGTCGTCTCGGCGAACGACCCGAAGGCCATCTGCGACGCACTCAACGAGGCGCGGGACGCCGGTGTGAAGGTCGTCACCTTCGACTCCGACACCAACCCCGAGTGCCGCGACCTGTTCATCAACCAGGCCGACTCCGAGGGAATCGCCAAGGTGCAGATCGATCAGATCGCCGAGCAGATCGGCGGAGCGGGCGAGATCGCCGTGCTGTCGGCATCGGCCAACGCCACGAACCAGAACGCCTGGATCGAGCTGATGAAGGAGTACGTCGCGAGCGACTACCCCGACATCACGATCGTCGAGACCGTCTACGGCGACGACGAAGACCAGACCTCGTTCGACAAGACGGCGGCCCTGCTGCAGAGCCACCCCGAGCTGAAGGGCATCGTCTCGCCGACCACGGTCGGTATCGCGGCAGCGGCGCGCTACCTCTCCACGTCGGACTACAAGGGCAAGGTCGCGCTGACCGGACTCGGCACGCCGAACCAGATGCGTGAATACGTGGAGGACGGCACCGTCACCTCGTTCGCGCTGTGGAACCCGGCCGACCTCGGCTACCTCTCGGCCTTCGCGGCCAAGGCGCTCGTCGAGGGCGACATCACCGGCAAGGAGGGCGACACCTTCGAGGCGGGTGACCTCGGCGATTACGAGGTCGGCGCCGACGGCGTGGTCCTGCTGGGAGACCCGTTCGTGTTCAACGCGGACAACATCGGCGACTTCGACTTCTGAGTCGCCTCGCACGAGGGCGTCGGGGCTTCGGCTCCGGCGCCCTCTCGCATACGCCTCGGGGCCGCTTCGCATGAGCCCCGGCGTCGGGAGGGTTTCTCGGCGATGGGCGGATGCCTGTCCCGCGATCGTCCGCCCGACGGCGAGAACTCCGCCTGAGGCGTGGACCCCGCGACGCGCGAGCGCGGGTCAGCGCGGATCAGCGCGGGTCGAAGCGCGTTGGAGCGTGCGTCGCGGCGACCACGGCGCGCAGCTCCTCGAGTGTTGCGGGCGCGGCGCCGAGGGCCCGGGCCTGGACGAGCACGTTGCCGAGAGCCGTCGCCTCGACCGGACCCGCGAGCACCGGCAACCCTGTGCGGTCGGCTGTGGCCTGGCACAGGAGCCGGTTGAGCGATCCGCCGCCCACGAGATGGATGCTGTCGAGCTCGCGGCCGGAGAGATCCGCGGCCGTTTGCACGGCGTCCGCGAAGGCCGCGGCGATCGACTCCACGATCGAACGGGCGAATGCCGGTCGGGAGCTCGGGGCACGGTCGCCGAGGAGCGCCGCGATCCGTCCCGGCATGTCGCCGGGTGCGCTCAACGACGAGTCGTTCGCATCGAACACGGGCACCTCGCCGGTGACCTCGGATGCCGCAGCGAGCAGCTCGGGCAGATCGATGCGGGCACCGTCTTCGGCCTCCCAGGCGCGCACGGTCTCGCTGAGGAGCCAGAGCCCCGTGACGTTGTGCAGGAACCGATAGCGACCATCCACGCCGAGTTCGTGGGTGAAGTTCGCGGTGCGAGCGGCATCCGTCAGCACCGGTTGCGCGAGTTCCACGCCGACCAGGCCCCACGTTCCGCAGGAGATGTACGCGGATCGCGGCGAGGAGAGGGGAGCGGCGACGACGGCAGATGCGGTGTCGTGCGAGCCCACCGCGATCACGGGCAGGTCGATGCCGATGGTCGCCACGAGCTCGGGCCGAAGGCGGCCGATGGTCGTGCCGGGATCGACGAGCGGCGGCAGGATGCGCGACGGGATGCCGAGGCGATCGGCCAGCTCGTCGTCCCAGTCGCCGGATTCGACGCCCAGTAGCCCGGTGGTCGAGGCGTTCGTGCGCTCGGCCACCGCGACACCGGTGAGCAGGAAGGCGATGAGGTCGGGGATCAGGAGCGCGGTATCGGCCTCGGCGAGGCGTTCGTCGACGCGGTACTGGTACAGCGTGTTGAACGGCAGGAACTGCAGGCCGTTGCGCTGATACAGCTCGGAGAACGGCGCGATCGCGTGCACCTCGTCGACGCCACGAGCGGAGCGCTCATCGCGGTAGTGGAAAGGCTCGGCGAGCAGCTCGCCGTCTTTCAGCAGGCCATAGTCGACGGCCCACGAGTCGATGCCGATGCTCTCGATGCGCGGTTCACGGCGGACGGCCTCGGCGAGTCCTGCCACGACGTGCTCGTACAGGGCGGCGAAGTCCCAGTGCAGTCCGTCTGTGCGCTCGACCGGTCCGTTCGGGAACCGCGCCACGAGCTCGAGGTCGAGCTGTCCGTCGCCGATCCGCCCGATCATCACGCGCCCGCTGGTCGCGCCGAGGTCGACCGCCGCGACGGCCCGGACGCTCATCGGGGTTCTCCGTTCGTCGAGTGCACGGCATCCGCCCGAGTGCACGGCCGGTCGACGTGAACAGGGCGTGCCTTCGGCGCGAAGCCGTGCACTCGACGGATGGGAGTCATCGCAGGAACGCCGCGGCGACGCCGGAGTCGACGGGGATGTGCAAGCCCGTGGTGCGGCTGAGCTCGGGGCCCGTGAGCACGTAGACCGCGTCTGCGACGTTCTCGGGGACGACCTCGCGCTTGAGGATCGTCCGGTTGGCGTAGTACTGGCCGAGGTCCTCTTCCGCAACACCGTAGGTCGCTGCGCGGTTGGCGCCCCAGCCCGAGGCGAAGATGCCGGAGCCGCGCACGACGCCGTCGGGGTTGATGCCGTTCACGCGGATGCCGAACTCACCGAGCTCGACGGCGAGCAGTCGCACCTGGTGGGCCTGGTCGGCCTTGGTTGCGGAGTAGGCGATGTTGTTCGGGCCGGCGAAGACCGAGTTCTTCGAGGAGATGTAGATGATGTCGCCGCCGAGCTTCTGGTCGATGAGCACGCGTGCGGCGGCCTTCGACACGAGGAACGAGCCCTTGGCCATGACGTCGTGCTGCAGATCCCAGTCCTTCTCCGTGGTCTCCAGGAGCGGCTTCGAGAGCGAGAGCCCGGCGTTGTTCACGACGAGGTCGACGCCGCCGAACGCGAGCACCACCTCGTTCAGCGCGGCCTGCACGGCATCGGCATCCGCGACGTTCGCGGCGACACCGATCGCGACATCCGTGTTCCCGAGTTCCGCGGCGGCGGCCTGGGCCTTCTCGAGGTCGAGGTCGGCGATCACGACGCAGGCGCCCTCGGCGGCGAGACGGGTGGCGATGGCCTTGCCGATGCCGGAGGCGGCACCGGTGACGAATGCGATGCGGCCCTGGTGCGTCTTCGGCTTCGGCAGGCGCTGCAGCTTGGCCTCTTCCAGCGCCCAGTACTCGATGCGGAACTTCTCGGCGTCCGAGATCGGCGCATAGGTCGACAGCGCCTCGGCGCCGCGCATCACGTTGATCGCGTTGACGTAGAACTCGCCGGCGACGCGGGCGGTCTGCTTGTTCGCGCCGTAGGAGAACATGCCCACACCGGGGATCAGCACGATGAGCGGGTCGGCTCCGCGGATCGCGGGCGACTCGGGGGTGGCGTGCGCGTCGTAGTAGGCCTGGTAGTCGGCGCGATACTGCTCGTGCAGCTCATGCAGTCGGGCGATCTGCTCCTCTGCGGAAGCCGTGGCCGGCAGGTCGAGGATCAGCGGCTTGACCTTGGTGCGCAGGAAGTGATCGGGGCAGCTGGTGCCGAGGGCGGCCAGCTCGGGCGCCTTCTCGGATGCCAGGAAGTCGAGGACCACGTCGGCGTCGGTGAAGTGTCCGACCATCGGCTTGTCAGTCGATGCGATGCCGCGGACGGTCCCGGCGAGGGCGGCTGCGCGCTCCCGGCGCTCGTTCGCAGCCAGGGCCTCGAATCCGGCGCGGACGCCGCCGAACGGCTGGTCCTTGCCATGCGCGGCGATGTACTCGGCGGCGGTGTCGATGATCCACAGCGAGTTCGCCTCGGCCTCTTCCGAGGTGTCGCCCCACGCCGTGATGCCGTGGCCGCCGAGGATGGTGCCGATCGCCTGCGGATTCTGGGCCTTGATCGCGGCGATGTCGAGACCGAGCTGGAAGCCGGGGCGACGCCAGGGAACCCACACGACCTTGTCGCCGAAGATGGTCGCCGTCAGCGCCTCGCCGTCGGCGGCCGTCGCGATCGCGATGCCGGAGTCGGGGTGGAGGTGGTCGACGTGTGCGGCGTCGACGAGCCCGTGCATGGCGGTGTCGATCGAGGGAGCCGCTCCGCCCTTGCCGTGCAGGCAGTAGTCGAACGCGGCGACCATCTCGTCTTCACGATCGAGGCCGGGGTACACGTCGACCAGCGCGCGCATGCGGTCGAGGCGCAGCACGGCGAGGCCGCTCTCCTTCAGAGTGCCCAGGTCGCCGCCGGAGCCCTTGACCCACATCAGCTCGACCGGCTGCCCCGTCACGGGGTCGGTCTCGGTGCCCTTGGCGGAGGTGTTCCCGCCGGCGTAGTTCGTGTTCTTCGGGTCGGCGCCGAGGCGGTTCGACCGGGCTATCAGGGCGGCGGCGGTGGGGTTCGTCATGACTCTCCAAGACAGGGGCGATGCACACGACCATGTGCACTCATGCTGTTACTTCATGTGAAAGATAACATGAAACCACGTTTACCGGAAGCGCTCAGAGGATGTCGGTGGTCTGCCGGAAGGGGCTCAACCGCTCGTCTCCCGGGTCGAGTTCCGTGATGAGCACCGAGATCTCCTCCCGTTCCAGCGCCCGCGCCACGGAGCGGCGCTCGAGCTTGCTGGAGTCGACGCACACCACGGTGGTGCCGGCGTTCGCGGCCATCGCCTGCTTCAGCTCCGCCTCGTCGACAGACACCTCCGAGGTGCCGTCCGCGCTGTCGAGGGCATCCGCCGACGAGAAGAAGATGTCGAAGTACACCGACCGCATGCTCCGGCGCGCGATCGGTCCGACGAGGCTGCCCGTGGTCGGCTCGGCGGTCCCACCGGAGATCACCGCCGTGACGCCGTCGAGTGGTTGCAGGAGCTGGAACGACTCGAACGAGTTCGTGTACACGGTGAGTCCGGTTCTCGGGCCGATGATCGAGGCCAGCATGTTGACCGTCGAGGAGGCGTCGAGCGCGATGCTGCCCTGTTCTGGGACGAGCCGGAGCGCCTTCTCGGCGATCGTCCGCTTCGCGCTCGCCCGGATGGCCCGCCGCGCATCGAACGGGCGGGCTCGCGGAGCCGCGGTCGCCCCGCCGCGCACGCGACGCACGCGCCCCTCGGCCTCGAGCTCGAGCAGGTCGCGCCGGATCGTCATCGACGACACGGAGAAGAGGTCGGCGGCCGCCTCGATCATGACGCCCTGGGGGCCGTTCGCGAGTTCGACGAGTTCGTCTCTGCGGCGCTGCGCTTCGAGATTGCCGGAAAGAGCCATGGGAGGAATCTATCCGGTGCGCGACGTGATACGGGGAGCGGAACACTCTTACTGCGCTCAGATGAGCGCAGAGTATCGCGAAGTGAGCGTCACGGCTAGGCTCTGCTCATGTCTGGAACCACCACTGAACCTCTTCTCGGCCGTGTCGCCGTCGTAACCGGCGGTGCCCGAGGGTTGGGCTATGCGATGGCCGAGGCGCTCGCCGGCGCCGGTGCGGACCTCGCACTGCTCGACCGCCTCGACACCGTCCGCGTCGCCGCCGACACTTTGGCGTCGACCTCTGGGCGCCGTTGCCTTGGCGTCAATGTCGACGTGACTTCGGAAGCGTCGATCGGGTCAGCATTCGACCTGGTCGCCGAGGGGCTGGGGGTGGCTGATGTGCTGGTGAACAGCGCGGGCATCACCATGGGTAGCCCGCTCTTGGAGACGGCTCCTGAGGAGTGGCGTCGCGTTCTGGACGTCAACGTCACCGGCACCTTCGTGACGAGCCGCGAATTCGCGAGACGACACATCCGTGCTGCTCGGGGGAACGCGGCGAGCGTTGTCAACGTCTCCTCGATGTCGGCCTTCGCGGTGAACATCCCCCAGACCCAGGCGGCGTACAACACCTCGAAGGCCGCAGTGTCGATGCTCACCAAAAGTGCCGCGATCGAGTGGTGGCCTCACGGCATCCGTGTCAACGCGATCGCCCCGGGGTATTTCGCCAGTGATATGACGAGGGACTTCGTGGCCGATAACCCGGAGATGGCGGCCGAGTGGGTGCGGCGCATTCCGGTAGGGCGGATGGGCGAACCCGATGAGCTGGGCGACCTTCTCGTCTATCTTGCGAGCGAGAGGTCCAGCTACGTCGTCGGGCAGAGCATTCTCATCGACGGCGGTTACACAAGCGTGTGATCGCGCGTCGGACCATAGTCTGAGGGGCATGCCCGAACAGCCTCTATGCTCGGCGACCTTCCGAGCTGCCGCCGTCGACCTCGGCGGGGCCAGCGGTCGCGTCGTGAGTGCGACCGTCGACGGCGGAATGCTGCAGATCGACGGAGTGCATCGGTTCCGAAACCGTGCGTTCACCGACGAGCTCGGTCTGCGGTGGGATGCGCAGCGTCTGCACCGGGACGCGGTCGCCGGTTTGAGAGCGCTGCGTCGCGACGGGGCCGCGTTCGCGAGCGTCGGTGTGGACGCATGGTCGGGCGACTACGGCCTGCTCGCCTACGATGGGCTCCTCGACGCCCCGTTCCACCAGCGCGACTCGCGCACCGACCGCAGCTTCCCCCTGGTGGACGCGGTGCTGCCCGCCGAAGATGCGTTCCGGGAGACCGGCGTCACCGCGCTCCCCATAATGACGATCTATCAGCTGATGGCGGATCGCGACGCAGGACGTCTGGACACCGTGCAGCGGATGCTGCTGATGCCGGATCTCCTTGCCCACTGGCTCGGTGCGGCCGAAGTGGCCGAAGCCACGAATGTCTCGAGCACGGGTCTCGCGCTGCCGTACGGCGCAGCCTGGGATCCGAGCCGCATCGACGCGCTGGGCCTACCGACACGGATCTTCCCCGAGGTCGTCATGCCGGGCACGGTGACCGGCCGAGCGCGGGAGGGGATCCTGGCCCCAGGCGACATCACCGACATCACGACGGTCGCATCCCACGACACGGCCAGTGCCGTGATCGCCGTGCCCGCACTGGACGAGAACTTCGCGTTCGTCTCCTGCGGAACGTGGATCCTCACCGGAGTCGAGGTTGACCGCATCATCACGACCGATCGAGCCCGCGAGGCGGGCTTCACCAACGAGCTCGGCCTCGACGGCACCGTGCGCTTCCTCCGGATCGCGGCCGGACTGTGGATCGTGAACGAGTGTATGCGGGAATGGGGCCTCGACGGCTGGGGGGCACGTAGCACTGCGGCTCGCCGGGAGCTGCTGGAGCGGGCGCACGTCGCTCCGTCCGTCGGTGTCCTGGTCGACACCGGTGACCCGCGGCTCCTGCGACCGGGGCAGATGACGGCGCGCCTCGCGGAGCTCCTGGTCGAGTCCGGTGGCCGCATGCCGACGGATCGCGCCGCCATCGTCCGTCTCGTGCTCGAGAGCCTGGGTGCTTTCGTGGCGCGACAGGTGGAAGAGGCTGCGTCGCTGTCAGGCGTCGAGGTGCGGGTGGTCCACCTCGTCGGCGGCGGGTCCGAATCGCCGATTCTCGCCCAAGCTGTCGCAGATCTTTCGGGACGGACCGTTATGGCCGGACCGTCGGAGGCGACCTCGATGGGGAACATCCTGGTGCAGGCGCGCGCCCACGGCGCGGCACGCGGAGGGCTCGGCGACCTGCGCCGCATCGTTCGCGCATCGACCGAGTTGCGCCGCTACGAGCCCTCCCGCGGCTGAGAGCCCGATAAGCCGCTCAGGCCGAGGTCTCCAGAAGACGCCGTGCCAGTGCTGCGTCCGTCACCAGCGAGTCGACGATCCCGGAGCGGAGCGCCGCGGCGACGGCCCCGGTCTTCGAAGGGCCGCCGGCGACCGCGATCACCTCGGGAATGCGGCGGAGCTGCTCCGTCGATACGGCAAGGGAGCGCTCGGCGACGGAGCCCACGACCTCGCCGTTCTCATCGAGGAGGGTCGCGCAGATCTCGGCCTTCGCCCCGGCCGCGAGCAGTTCATCGAGAGCGCCCGCTCGCCCGGCGTTGTCGTAGAGCTGCGAGTCGGGAGGGCTCCACGATCCGACGGCCACCACTGCCTTGGTCACCGAGTCGAACCGTCGGAACGTCTCCATGATGCCCGGCTCGCGCCGGAGCGCGGATGCCGTCGCCGCCGTCTCCACGAGAAGGGGCGCGAAGATCGCCCGCGAGCGTCCACCCGAGATGCGGCTCACCTGGCGGATCACCTCGACGCCGTTCTCCGGCGTGGGGGCAGCGACTCCGGCGAGCTGGACCACCTCGCAGGTCGCGAGTGAGCGGAGGTAGCCGGCCATGGCGGTCAGCGTGCGCCCCGCCGTCAGCCCGAGGACATCGCCCTCGGTGACGATCTCGCTGAGCAGGTCTGCTGCTGCGCGCCCCAGTCGATCCTGGATGAGCTCGGGTGTCGTGCCGGGCGTGATCACCGCGAGCGCGCGGGTCAGGCCGAACCGCGCGCGCAGTTGCATCGAGAGGTCAAGATCGAGGGAGTCGGGCGCCTCGATGGTGATCTTCACGAGTCCCTGCTCGAGCGCGTCCTCCAGCATCCGGGCGATCTTGAAGCGGGAGAGACCCAGCTCCTCGGCGATCTCGACCTTGGTCCGGCCGTCCAGGTAGTGCAGGCGCGCGACATGCGAGATCCGCACCAGCTCATCGGGTCCCATGTCGCCTCTTCGTCTGTCGTCGGTCGGGTCCCGATCAGCATAGCCGGATTCGTACGACTGCGCTCATGTGAGCGCATGGTTGTCTCATTCGTCGAGCATGGCTAATGTCGGTCGAGCAATCACGACTGCACCCGAGGAGCCCGATGAAGCGCACAGAACTGCCGACGACCATGCGTGCGAGCGTGTTGGTGCGAGCCGGCGAACTCACGGTGGAGACCCGCCCCGTTCCGATACCACGTGCGGACCAGGTGATCGTCCAGGTCGGATCCGTCGGCATCTGCGGCTCCGACGTCCACTATTTCCACGAGGGACGGATCGGCGACTTCGTCGTCGAGCACCCCCTCGTGCTCGGTCACGAGGCCGGCGGCGCCATCGTCGCGGTCGGTCTGGACGTCGACGACTCGCGGTTGGGGGAACGGGTCTCTATCGAGCCGCAGCATCCGTGCCGCGTGTGCGAGTTCTGCCGGAGCGGCCGCTATAACCTCTGCCCGCGTATCGAGTTCTACGCCACTCCGCCGATCGACGGTGCGTTCGCGGAGTACGTCGCGATCCAGCAGGACTTCGCCTACGCGGTGCCGGCCACGGTCAGCGATGACGCCGCAGCTCTGATGGAGCCGCTCTCGGTCGCCATCGCCGCCGTGCAGAAGGCCGGCGTGCGCCCCGGCAGCTGCGTGCTCATCACCGGAGCGGGGCCGATCGGCATCGTCACCGCACAGACCGCGCGGGCCTTCGGCGCGACGGAGATCGTGATCAGTGACCCGATGGCCGAACGCCGCGAGGTGGCCTTGCGGTTCGGTGCGACCGTGGCGGTCGACCCGGCGGCCGGTCCCCTGGGTTCGGGTTACGACGCCTTCGTCGACGCATCGGGCTCGCCCGTGGCGGTGAAGCAGGGCATCGCTGCGCTGAAGCCCGGTGGCACAGCTGTCCTGGTGGGGATGGGTGCCGACGAGGTCGCCCTGCCGGTCTCCACGATCCAGAACCGCGAGCTGATCGTCACCGGGATCTTCCGCTACGCCAACACCTGGCCGACCGCGATCGATCTGGTGGCTTCGGGCGCGGTCGACCTGGACGCGCTCGTCACCGGATCCTTCGGCCTTGCCGAGGTGCGGGAAGCCCTCGACTCCGCCTCGCACCCCTCGACCCTGAAGAGCGTCGTCCGCCCCGGCCGCGAGTATGCGGGGGACGTATGACCGAGATCGAGCGGACCGGGAACATCTCGCTGAGCGAGCAGCCCGACATGCTGGCGTGCGTCGCCGTCCACAAGGCATTCGGCGGCGTGCCGGTACTCAAGGGCGTGAGTCTGCATCTCGTGCCCGGCACCGTGACCGCGCTCGCCGGAGAGAACGGTGCCGGCAAATCGACCCTGATGAAGATCGCGTCCGGCCAGATGAAGGCGGACGCCGGCAGTGTGCTCGTCCGCGGCGAGGAACTGGCTGCAGGGTCGGCCCGCGACGCCCACCAGCGCGGCGTCGCCATCGTGCCTCAGGAACTCGCGTCCATCCTCGACACCGCCGTGTACGAGAACATCTTCGTCGGACGGGAGCTGCGCGGCCCGATCGGTCTCGTCGATCGCCGCCGCATGGCCAGGGAGGCGAAGGAGATGCTCGCAGAGTTCGGCGTCGACGTCGACCCGGCGGCCCGCATGGGCTCGCTGCCGGTGGGTCTCCGCCAGATCGTCGAGATCGTAAAGGCGACCAGCACAGGCGCGCGCGTTCTGCTCCTGGATGAGCCCACCAGTGCGATCGCCGAACGCGAGGTGGGTCGCCTGATCGAGAACATGCGGATGCTCCGTAACCGAGGGGTCGCGATCCTCTTCACGACCCACAAGATGGAGGAGATCAGAGCGATCGCCGATCGGGTCGTCGTCCTGCGCGACGGCAGGCTCGTCACCGATGCCCCGCTGGCCGAACTCAGCGACGACGACATCGTGACGGCGATGATCGGCCGGGAACTCGAGGACCTGTTCCCTGATCTGCCACCGGCGGCCGACGAAATCGCGCTCTCGGTCAGCGGACTCGAGTACGCGCCGGCCCCGCAGCCGGTCGACCTCCAGGTGCGCCGCGGAGAGATCGTAGGTCTCGCGGGCCTCGTCGGCGCAGGGCGCACCGAGCTCATCGAGGCGCTGTTCGGAGTACGACGTTCGACCGCGGGCGAGATCGCCGTCGGAGGCAGCCGCGTGCGCCGCGGTCGACCCGCCGAAGCGATCACGGCCGGCATGGCACTCGTCCCCGAAGACCGCAAGGGTGCGGGTGCCGTGCTCAGCATGGACATCCTCGCGAACGCGACGCTGCCGCGCGTGAGCGCATTCTCCGTCGCCGGATGGCTCAAGGGCCGGAGCCGGGTGGATGCGATCTCCGAGGTCATGGGCTCCGTGCGGCTGCGCAGCAGAGGCCTCGGACAGCTCATGGAGACGCTCTCGGGCGGCAACCAGCAGAAGGTCGTGCTCGCACGGTGGCTCACCGGCGAGGTCAAGGTGCTGCTGCTCGACGAGCCGACGCGTGGTGTTGACATCGGCGCTCGCAGCGAGATCTACCGGATCATCACCGATCTGGCTGCTTCCGGCATGGCGGTGGTGATGGCCTCGAGCGACATGCCGGAGATCCTCGCGCTGTCACACCGTGCCCTGGTCCTCAAGGACGGTGGGGTCGTGGCCGAACTCGACCGTGCCGCCCTCCAGCAACCGGACGTGCAGGACCGTATCTTCCGACTCGCGAGCGGACTCGACATCTCCGACGCGCCTTCGATCGCAGCACCCTCCGTAAAGGACGACCAATGAGCGACACCCGCACCGCCGCGCAGACCTTCGTGCCCGAATCCGAGGTGAAGCGGTTCAGCCCGACCTGGTTCGGGGACCTCGCGATCCGCTACGCGATGGTGATCGTGATGGTGCTCATCATCGCGTTCTTCCTGTACCGCAGCGCGCGCTTCGGCACGGTCGACAACCTCCAGACGATCCTGGTCGCGGCAGCACCGTTCGCGCTCATCGCGCTCGGGCAGACGCTCGTGATCCTCACCGGCGGTATCGACCTGTCGGTGGGCAGCGTGATCGCGGGTGCCGCCGTGTTCGGCAGCCTCACCGCCAAGGCGTTCCCCGACCAGATCTGGCTCGCGATCGTCGCGGGGGTGGTCGTCGGCCTCATCGCCGGATCCATCAACGGCTTCGTGGTGTCCGTGATGAAAGTGCCGCCCTTCATCGCGACGCTCGGGATGCTGACGCTCGCCTCGGGCGTCGCGTACGTCGCGGGCAACGGCGCACCGATCACCGGGCTGCCCGCCGACTTCTCCCGCATCGCCAACGCGCAGTTCGGTGGTCTCACGCTGCCCGTGATCCTCATGATCGTCGGCATCCTGGGGCTCGCGATCATCATGCGTCGCACCACATGGGGCATGCGCGTCTACGCGATCGGCGGCAATCCGGTGGCCGCGGGCATCGCGGGCATCAACGTCGGCCGTACCATCTTCAGCGTCTATGCCATCTCGGGCATGCTGGCCGGAATCTCCGGCGTGATGCTGGCCAGCCGTGTCACGCTCGGCGCCCCGAACCTCGGCGTCGGCTATGAGCTGGATGCCATCGCCGCGGTCGTGATCGGCGGGGCGAGCCTGCTCGGCGGGCGCGGATCGATCTGGGGGACGGCATTGGGCCTGCTCCTCATCCAGACGCTCAACAACGGCCTCGACATCCTGACCGTCCCGGCGTACTGGCAGAAGGTCATCAAGGGGGTGCTCATCGTCGCGGCCGTCGCCGTCGACGTGTGGGCGACCCGACGACGAAGCCGCTAGCGACCGACGAAGACCCTGCTTCATCGCACCACCCAACGAGAGGAATCCCATGTTCACCAAGAAGCGCCGCATCGTTGCGGCTTTCGCCGCCACCTCCGTCGCAGCACTGATGCTCGCCGGGTGCGGCGCCGGTGACCCGAGCGCTAACGCCGGCGGCGACGACAGCGGCCAGGAGCGCATCACCATCGGCGTGAGCGTGTACGACATGTCGTCGTTCGTGACCGAGGGCAAGGAAGGCATCGAGCGCTACGCCGATGAGAACAACATCGAGATCCTGTGGAACTCCGCGGGCCTCGACGTCAACACTCAGGCGAGCCAGGTCGACCAGTACGTCACCGCAGGTGTGGACGCGATCGTCGTCATCCCGGTGCAGGCCGACTCGCTGCAGCCACAGATCGCCGCGGCCAAGGCCGCGGACATCCCCTTCTTCGATGTCAACGCATCTCTCAACAGCGACGACCTCACCGGGTCCGTGCAGCCGGATGACGTGGCAGCAGGGGAACAGGAGGCGCAGATGATGATGGACGCCCTGGGGGGCAAGGGCAACGTCATCATCCTTCAGGGTCCGCTCGGTGGCTCGGGTGAGATCAACCGGGGTAAGGGCATCGACAACGTGCTCGCCGAGAATCCCGACGTGAAGGTCCTCGCCAAGGACACCGCGAACTGGAAGCGGGACGAGGCCGTCAACAAGGTCAGCAACTGGATCTCGGCGTTCGGCGACGACATCGACGGCGTGATCGCGCAGAACGACGACATGGGGCTCGGCGCACTTCAGGCGCTCAAGGAAGCAGGCATGACGGATGTTCCGATCGTCGGCATCGACGGTATCGCCGACGGACTCGAAGCGGTGAAGAACGGCGAGTTCATCGGCACCTCGCTGCAGAACGGCACGGTCGAACTGTCGGCCGGCGTGGCCTACGCGGCCGCCATCGTGCGCGGCGAGGACGTCAAGGAGAACCCGATCTACCTGATGCCGGCCATCACGACGGAGAACGTCGATGAGGCGATCGGCCACGTCGTCACCGAGCGTCAGGCGTTCCTGAAGAACCTCAGCGAGATGACGAACAAGAACCTCAAGAGCGGCAACATCGCCTACGAAGGCCTCACCGGCCAGACTGAGTGACAGCGGCTGTTCCGTGAATGACGACGCCGCCCGGTGACTGAGTCTGGGCGGCGTCGTCGCGCTGATCGCCCGAGTCCGACGCTATCGGGTGCGTCGTCGACGTGCCGCGACGGAGAGCTGGATGAGGACGCCTCCGAGCACCACCGCGAGCACGCCGGTGAGCAGCACCGGGAGGGGGTCGGACCCGCTGTCCGCCAGAACCGGGCCGCTCCCCGGCGACGGTTCGGGCGGCCCGGGCGCGAAGGCGAAGCGAGCCGATGTCGCTGCGGGCGCGAGGAGCCCGGTGAGTTCGTATGCGGCCGGATCGAGGACGTACTCGCCTCCGGACGAGACGAGGTCCAGCGCGAGCGAGCACGAGACGTCCGTCGGTCCGAGGCTCCCGCGACCGACGATGCCCGCCGACGTCACGTCGAGCGCGCCGTTCGGGCAATCCGTTTCGATGGCCGGGCTCTCGGCGGGAACGAGACCGGCGGGCAGAGCGAGGTCGAAGCTCCATTCCGGCTTCGCGCCGCTGGGCACCGCCGGCGATCCCGCGAGGTGCGTGTTGGTGACGGTGAGAAGGAATCGGGCCGGCTGGTCGGAGGCGTAGGAGTCGCCGCTCGGGGGAGCCGCGATCACCGCATCGAGTTGCGGAGTCGTGTCGATGAGGGCGAGATTGTCGAAGGCGTTGTCGTCGCCACCGCCCCCACCCAGGTTGTTGAGCAGCGCGACCTCGACGCTCGGCGACTGCGCCAGCAGCGACGTGAATCCTCGGAAGGTGCCCACGTTGTTCCCGTTGATCTGGTGGACGGGCAGGTCGCACGCGGCGATCGGTCCGGGAAAGGCGGCGACCGGAGGGGAAACGCCGTCGTCGAGCTGCACCGCCAGGTCGACGGGGTTCGTGGTCCAGCAGTTCGCCTGGGCCACATCGACCGTCGCGGTGTAGTAGTGCCCGGCGATCACCGGCACCGCGGTCGCGGCCATCACTCCGGCGGGCGAGTCTCCCTGGGTGTAGGAACTCACCGCGTGATTCGCGGTGGGCTCGGCGCGGGGCACGGACGGATACGGGTAGTCGGGGTCGGCGGCCCAGGATCCCAGGGTCCTCGCGAGGCTGCGCGACTGATTCCAGCCGTCCTGCAGGCAGTCCGCCGCCTGGGAGGCGGTGGGAACGGTCGAGACGTCATCCCCGGCGACGATGAGCCCGTTGCAGAACTGCCCGTTCCATGCGGGCTCGGCGCTGTAGCGCTCGCCGCCGCGTCCGACGTATCCCGGTACCGGTGGGGCGACACCGTCGTCGTAGTCCGCGATCGTCTGCACGAACTCCGGTGTCGCCGGAGGAACGGGGCCCTCGAATCCCTCGTACAGCACCACGGTCGGCGCTGCCATGACGCCAGGCGACCCCGGTGCGGCAGCAGCAGACGAGGCGCCCGACGCGATGATCACGCCGAGCGCTGCGGTCGCTCCCACCAGGGGGAGCGACCGACGCACGCGTGACCTGCGAAGGGCCGGCATGTCTTGAAGGTACGCCCCGGGCCCCCCGCTGTCGATGGGTTGCGGTCAGGCGCCCCAGCCGGCCTGCACGCCACCCACGCGGTCGGCAGCGATCTTCTGCTGGTAGCCGGATGCGGCGTAGGCGGCCATCGGGTCGGCGGCCAGACCGCGCGACTCGCGCCATTCGGCCAGCGCCGGGCGCACGTCGGTGTAGAACGCATCCATGAAGACGGCGTTCGCGGCGAGCACGTCGCCCGACTTCTGCGCGGCGGTGAGCGCATCGTGGTCGACGAGCAGCGCGCGGGCGGTCATCTCCTGCACGTTGAGCACGGAGCGGATCTGGCCGGGGATCTTGTCCTCGACGTTGTGGCACTGGTCGAGCATGAATGCCACGTCGGGATTGTTGAGGCCACCACCGCGGATCACCTCGAACAGGATGCGGAACAGCTGGAACGGATCGGCCGCGCCGACGATCAGGTCGTCGTCGGCGTAGAAGCGCGAGTTGAAGTCGAACGAGCCGAGCTTGCCGAGGCGCAGCAGCTGCATCACGATGAACTCGATGTTGGTTCCGGGGGCGTGGTGACCGGTGTCGAGGCAGACCATGGCCTTCTCGCCGAGGGCGCTGACCTGGGCGTAGGACGTGCCCCAGTCGGGAACGTCGGTGTGGTAGAACGCCGGCTCGAAGAACTTGTACTCGAGCACGAGGCGCTGGTCGTCGCCGAGGCGCGCGTAGATCTTCTGCAGCGACTCCTGCAGCCGGTCCTGCCGGCCGCGGAGGTCTGCCTGGCCCGGGTAGTTCGAGCCCTCGGCCAGCCAGATCTTGAGGTCACGGCTGCCGGTGGCGTCCATCACGTCGATGCAGGCGAGGTGGTGGTCGATGGCCTTCTGGCGGACACCTGCGTCTTCGTGCGTGAGGGCGCCGAACTTGTAGTCGTCGTCCTGGAAGGTGTTCGAGTTGATGGTGCCGAGCGTGACGCCCAGGTCTTCGGCGTGCTTGCGCAGATCGTCGTACGAGTCGACGAGGTCCCACGGGATGTGCAGTGCGACCGAGGGGGCGAGAGCGGTGTACTTGTGGACCTGCGCCGCATCGGCGATCTTCTCGAACGGGTCGCGTGGGGTGCCGGGGGTGCCGAACACCTTGAACCGGGTGCCGGAGTTGCCGAACGCCCAGCTGGGCAGCTCGATGCCCTGCTTCTCGAGGGTTGCGAGGTGGTCGGGGGAGAGGATGCTCACGATGCACTGCTTTCTGAGTCGTTGCCGGATCTGGAGTCGTCGTCGGATGCTGCGTGCCCGCCGGCGGCGGCGAGCTGGTCTTCGAGGTGGAAGACCTCGGTGAGCGCAGTGGCGGCCTGGTCGGGCCGACCGTCGAGGCCGTGGAAGAACCGGCTCATCTCGGCCTCCCAACGCGCAGCGACCGGAGAAGCCGAGAGGTACGCCTGAGCGGCGGCATCGTCATCGGTCTCGTAGTAGCCGATGAGCGTGCCGTGGTCGCCGAGGAACAGCGTGTAGTTGCGGCGTCCGGCGGCGGCGATCTCGGCGAGCATCTCCGGCCACACCGGGGAATGCCGTGCGAGGTACTCGTCGAGCAGCTCGGCACGGATCTGGAGCTGGAAGGCGACGCGCGTCATGGGGCTCCTCTGCCGAGTGACGTAGTTTCTGAATCGTTTCAATCATCATCGTAGGACGAGCCGATGACACCCGTCAAGCGGAGGGTGGCTCGAACGATTGCCGTACACTCTCGCACAGCATCCGAAGCGGCGAGGAGCAGCAGTGGCAGTGAGTGTGCGGGACGTCGCAGCGGCGGCAGGAGTGTCGGTCGGTACGGTGTCGAACGTCCTGAACCAGCCGGACAAGGTCGCGGCGATGACGGTCGAGCGGGTGCAGGCAGTGATCGCCGAACTCGGCTTCGTGCGCAACGACGCCGCCCGTCAACTCCGTGCCGGTCGCAGCCGGAGCATCGGCCTGGTCGTGCCCGACGCGGGCAACCCGTTCTTCGCCGACGTCGCCCGTGGCGCCGAGGCGCGCGCGGACGAAGACGCGCTCGCCGTTCTGCTCGGCAACAGCGATGAGAACCCCTCGCGGGAGGACAACTACCTCGATCTGTTCCGCGAACAGCGGGTCAACGGGGTGCTCATCACACCGGCATCCGACGACATCGACAAGCTGCTGCGCGTGCAGGCGGCGGGCACGCCCGTGGTGCTCGTCGACCACGAGGCGCCTGGAGCGGTGTTCTGCTCGGTGTCGGTCGACGACGACGAGGGTGGCTTCCTGGCCGCGCAGCATCTGCTGCGGATCGGACGGCGACGTCTGGCATTCGTGGGGGGACCGGAGTCGATCGCGCAGGTGATGAACCGCCTCCGGGGTGCGCAGCGCGCCGTCGACGAGGTGCCCGACGCGACGCTCGAAGTGCTCCGGATGCCGGCGCTCACAGTGCTGCATGGGCGCGCGGCCGGCGAGGAGATCGCCGCGCGCCGGGAGGTGGATCGACCGGACGCGATCTTCGCCGCGAACGATCTGCTCGCTGTGGGCCTGCTCCAGGCCCTGACGATGTTCCACTCGCTGCGAGTGCCGGATGACATCGCACTGGTCGGCTATGACGACATCGACTTCGCGACGGCCACCGTCGTGCCGTTGACGTCGGTGCGCCAGCCTGCCCAGCTCATCGGACGCACCGCGGTCGAGCTGCTGCTGCGGTCGATCAGTGATCCCGACGGCGAGTATGAGCGCCGGGTGCGGTTCCGCCCCGAGCTGATCGTGCGGCAGTCGACCGCCG